>NZ_JANUEL010000005.1:0-368484 GCF_024809895.1 Pseudomonas sp. BIGb0278 | reverse complement strand
AACTTCTAACTCTTTGAAACTCAAGGAGTTTTCCGTTCCAACTACGCTGGAAGTGGGGCGCATTATAAGCGCTTACAGAAACCCGTCAACCGTTAATTTCAGCTTTGTGCATTTGGCCCTCACAAACAAAAGCGGAGAGGCCTTTCGGCCTCCCCGCTCTCTCTATACAGCCAAGCACTCTATATAGAAGCAGACATCACTCTGCTTTCAGCGAAACCCGCGCAAAGGCTTTCTTGCCTGCCTGACACACATGGGTCGCACCCAAGGCAAACACAAAGCTGCGATCAACCACTTCGCCATCAACCTTCACGCTACCCGCAGCCAGCAAGTCCCGCGCTGCAGCCGAGTTCTTCACCAGGCCAGCCTTGTTCAGGATTGCAGCAATCGGCATCGACTCGACAGCGGCGACCGTCACCTCAGGGATGTCCTCTGGCAGCTCACCATCCTTCATCCGGTTACCGGCAGCGCGGTGCGCATTGGCCGCAGCCTCTTCGCCATGGAAGCGGGCGACGATCTCTTCCGCCAGCTTGATCTTGATGTCGCGCGGGTTGGCGCCCTGCTCGACATCGGCGCGGAACTGCTCGATCTCTTCCATGGAGCGGAAGCTCAGCAACTCGAAGTAACGCCACATCAGCGAATCCGGGATCGACACCAGCTTGCTGTACATCACCCCCGGCGCTTCCTGGATACCGACATAGTTACCCAGCGACTTGGACATCTTCTTGACGCCGTCCAGGCCCTCGAGCAGCGGCATGGTAACGATGCTCTGTGCTTCCTGGCCGTAGGCACGCTGCAGCTCACGCCCCATCAGCAGGTTGAACTTCTGATCGGTACCGCCCAGCTCGACGTCGGACTTCAGCGCTACCGAGTCGTAGCCCTGCACCAGCGGGTAGAGGAATTCGTGGATCGCGATCGGCTGGTTGCTGGTGTAACGCTTGTCGAAGTCGTCACGCTCGAGCATCCGCGCCACGGTGTACTGCGACGACAGGCGAATGAAATCGGCGGGGCTCAGCTGGTCCATCCAGGTGGAGTTGAACGCGACTTCGGTCTTGGCCGGGTCGAGAATCTTGAACACCTGCTGTTTATAGGTCTCGGCATTGTCGAGGACCTGCTCGCGGGTCAGCGGCGGGCGGGTGGTGCTCTTGCCGCTTGGATCACCGATCATGCCGGTGAAATCGCCGATCAGGAAGATCACCTGATGCCCCAGCTCCTGGAACTGGCGCAGCTTGTTGATCAGGACCGTGTGCCCCAGGTGCAGATCCGGTGCGGTCGGGTCAAAGCCCGCCTTGATACGCAGCGGCTGACCGCGCTTGAGCTTTTCGACCAGCTCCGACTCGACCAATACCTCTTCCGCACCGCGCTTGATAAGCGCCAGCTGCTCTTCAACCGACTTCATAGAAAACCCGCAAGGCTCAGATTCAAAGGCAGCCAACCATACAAGATCGGCCATCAAATACAAGTTTGGCAACGAGATGTGACCCGAACGGGCGCTGTTGACGTCTATGCGCCCTTGCGCGAAACTGCTTTTGGTTATATTTTATACAGTTATTTCATCTTCATCATGTCATTCATCTTTTCTATTTCACTTTTTTCATTCACCTTTTCAAAGTCACCTTCCTATGCCTAAAGAAACGCCTAAAGCGCCGCCGCTTTATCCGAAAAGCCATCTGGTGGCCGCGAGCGGCATTGCCGCCCTCCTCAGCCTGGCCTTGCTGGTATTCCCTTCAAGCGAAGTCGAAGCCAAGAAAACCACCCTCAATCTCGAGCTGGAAACACCCGCCGAGCAGCTCAAAGACGAAGCCAACGCAGCACCCATGCTGCAGGCACCTGCCGAGCAAGCCTCGCCATTTGCCCAGATCGACAACGCCGCTACCCCCGCCGAGAACACCGCCAAGACCGAAGCACCGGTTGAAGCACCGAAGGCGCCAGGCCATCGTGAAGTGATCGTCGCCCGCGGCGACACCCTGTCGACCCTGTTCGCCAAGGTCGGCCTGCCGTCCAACGTGGTCCACGACGTGCTCGCCAGCGGCAAGCAAGCCAAGCAGTTCAGCCAGCTCAAGCATGGCCAGGTACTGCAGTTCGAGCTGGACAAAGACGGCCAGTTGACCACCCTGCACAGTAAGGTCAGCACCCTCGAAACCATTCGCCTGAGCAAGACCGACAAGGGTTACAGCTTCGAGCGCGAAGTCAGCAAACCGGTGGTGCGCACTGCCTATGCCCACGGCGTGATCAAGAGCTCGCTGTCGGCCTCGGCCCAGCGTGCCGGGCTGTCGCACAGCATGACCATGGACATGGCCCGTGTACTGGGCTACGACATCGACTTCGCACAGGACATCCGCCCTGGTGACGAATTCGACGTGGTCTACGAGCAGAAGGTCATGGACGGCAAGGTGGTCGGCACCGGCAATATCCTCTCGGCCCGCTTCACCAACCGCGGCAAGACCTACACCGCAGTGCGCTACACCAACAAACAAGGCAACACGAACTACTACACTGCTGACGGCAACAGCCTGCGCAAGGCGTTCATCCGTACTCCGGTGGATTTCGCCCGCATCAGCTCGCGCTTCTCCAATGGCCGCAAGCATCCGATCCTGAACAAGATTCGCGCACACAAGGGTGTCGACTACGCGGCCCCTCGCGGTACGCCGATCAAGGCTGCAGGCGATGGTCGTGTCGAACTGGCAGGCCGTCGTGGTGGTTACGGCAACACTGTGATCATTGCCCACGGCAACCGTTACAAGACCCTCTACGGCCACATGCAAGGCTTCGCCAAAGGCGTCAAGACCGGCAGCACGGTCAAGCAAGGGCAGATCATCGGCTATATCGGTACTACCGGCCTGTCGACCGGCCCACACTTGCACTACGAGTTCCAGGTAGGTGGTGTCCACGTCGATCCGCTGAGCCAGAAGGTGCCGATGGCTGATCCGATCGCCAAGTCCGAGCGCCAGCGCTTCCTCCAGCAAAGTCAGCCATTGGTTGCCCGCATGGACCAGGAAAAGGCCACCCTGCTCGCCGCGAACAAGCGCTGAGTCATGGCGCTCTATCTGGGAGTGATGTCCGGGACCAGCCTCGACGGCCTGGACATCGCCTTGATCGAACAGGGTGAGCAGCTGCGGCTGCTTGCCACCCACTACACCCCGATGCCCACCGATCTGCGCCAGCAGTTGCTGAGCCTGTGCGCCAGCGGCCCTGATGAAATAGCCCGCGCCTGCCTGGCCGAGAACAGCTGGGCCACCCTCGCCGCCGAGGGCATCGCGCAACTGCTGGCCACACAAGGCCTGCAAGCTGATGACATTCGCGCTATCGGCAGCCACGGCCAGACCATCCGTCACGAGCCTGCACGCGGCTTCACCGTGCAGATTGGCAACCCGGCGTTACTGGCCGAGCTGACCGAGATTTGCGTAGTAGCAGACTTTCGTCGGCGCGATGTTGCCGCCGGCGGTCAGGGCGCGCCACTGGTGCCGGCCTTCCATGAATCGTTGTTCGGCCACCTTGGTCAGCGCCTGGCAGTACTCAATGTCGGCGGTTTCAGCAACCTCAGCCTGATCGAGCAGACCACGCCAGTGCACGGCTTCGACTGCGGCCCCGGCAACGTGCTGATGGATGCCTGGATCGAGCACAAGCGCGGCCAGGCATATGACGCTGATGGCAATTGGGCGGCAAGCGGCGTGATCATTGAGCCACTGCTGAAACGCCTGTTGAGTGACCCGTTCTTCGCCGGCAGCGGCCCGAAAAGCACCGGTCGCGAGGTATTCAACTTGCCCTGGCTGCAAGCCCATCTGGCAGCATTGCCCGCCTGCCGCGACGAAGACGTGCAGGCCACGCTGCTCGAGCTGACTGCCCGCAGCATCATCGACTCGCTGAGCAATGCCCAAACCGCCACCGAGGCCCTGCTGGTGTGTGGCGGTGGTGCGCGCAATGGCGCCTTGATGCAGCGCTTGGCGCAGCTGTTGCCAGACGCTGAGGTCGCCAGTACCGCAGCCTATGGCGTCGATCCGGACTGGGTCGAGGCAATGGCCTTCGCCTGGCTGGCGCATTGCTGCCTGCAGGGCATCCCCGCCAATCGCCCCAGCGTTACCGCCGCCAAGGGCTTGCGCGTGCTCGGCGCTGTCTACCCCGCTTAACGCCCCCGCAGAATGCAAAACGCCGCGCAATTGCGCGGCGTTTTGCCAATCACAGCCCTGCTTCAGATCGAGAACGAAGAACCGCAGCCACAAGTGGTGGTGGCGTTAGGGTTCTTGATCACGAAACGCGAGCCTTCCAGACCTTCCTGGTAATCGACTTCGGCGCCAGCCAGGTATTGGTAGCTCATTGGATCGACCACCAGCGCAACGCCTTCGCGCTCGACGATGGTGTCGTCGTCAGCCACTTCTTCATCGAAGGTGAAGCCGTACTGGAAGCCCGAACAGCCGCCGCCCGTCACGAACACGCGCAACTTCAGGCGAGCATTGCCCTCTTCGCTGACCAGGTTCTTCACCTTGCTTGCAGCACCTTGGGTGAACTGCAAAGCCGTAGGGGTGAAGGATTCGACGCTCATGTTGACTCTCCCGGCGCAGTGCCGCCATAAAACTCGATGGCGGCTATTATCCGCTTCTCCGAGAAAAATGGTCAACAATACGTAAGCAGCAGGTGACCCGTCTTACGCCGCAGCACAAGGCGGGTCACCGCGATCAAGGTAGCAAGCCGGCGTGGGACAAGCCCATGCGCTCGTCCAGGCCGAACAGGATGTTGAGGTTCTGTACCGCCTGCCCTGATGCGCCCTTGACCAGGTTGTCGATTACCGACAGCACCACCACCAAGTCACCACCCTGCGGCCGGTGTACGGCGATACGGCAGACGTTGGCGCCGCGCACACTGCGGGTTTCCGGGTGGCTGCCAGCCGGCATTACATCGACGAACGGTTCATCGGCGTAGCGTTTTTCGAACAAGGCCTGCAGGTCGACCGACTTGTCGACGACATTTGCGTACAGCGTGGCGTGAATACCGCGGATCATCGGTGTCAGGTGCGGGACGAAGGTCAAGCCGATGTCCTGGCCAGCAGCCAGACGCAGGCCCTGGCTGATTTCCGGCAGGTGACGATGCCCTTTGACCGCATAGGCCTTCATGCTTTCGCCCGATTCGCAGAACAGCGAACCGACCGCAGCGCCACGCCCCGCACCACTGACCCCGGACTTGCAGTCGGCGATCAAGCGCGATGGATCGGCCAGGCCAGCTTCGAGCAACGGCAACAGACCAAGCTGGGTAGCGGTTGGATAGCAGCCCGGCACAGCGATCAGACGTGCCTGACGGATCTTCTCGCGGTTCACCTCAGGCAAACCATAGACCGCATCCTTGAGCAGCTCCGGCGCACCGTGCGGCTGGCCGTACCACTTGCCCCACTCGACCGCGTCCTGCAGGCGGAAGTCAGCCGACAGGTCGATAACTCGGGTACCGGCCGCCAGCAGCTCGCCAGCCAGGGCGTGGGCAACGCCGTGCGGAGTGGCAAAAAACACCACGTCACAGGCCGCAAGGGCCTTGCTGTCCGGCACGCTGAAGGCCAGGCCGTCGTAATGACCACGCAGGTTCGGGTACATATCGGCCACTGCCACACCGGCTTCCGAGCGCGAGGTGATGACCGCGACTTCGGCCTGAGGATGCTGCGCCAGCAGACGCAACAGTTCGACCCCGGTGTAACCCGTGCCGCCGACGATACCGACCTTGATCATAACGCTTGCCCCTTATCAACGATGCGACTGGAAAGCGCACGATGATAGGGCTGCCAGCCGTCTGTAACAACTCTTGGGATGCGCCGGCAGGTGCTTCACCACTACTATCCGACCACCGTGAAAACCTGAAGGAACACCCTCCATGCTTTATCTATGGATCAAAGCGCTGCACATCGTCAGCGTGGTCTGCTGGTTCGCCGGCCTGTTTTACCTGCCACGGCTGTTCGTCTATCACGCGCAAAGCGAGGACAGCACCAGCCAGGAGCGTTTCACCGTGATGGAACGCAAGCTGTATCGCGGCATCATGAACCCGGCGATGATCGCCACCTTCGTGTTCGGCATCTGGATGCTCTACCTGACCCCAGGCTGGCTCAGCCAGGGCTGGATGCATGCCAAGCTGACGCTGGTAATCCTGCTGACCGGCTACCATCACATGTGCGGCGCTCAGCGCAAACGCTTCGCGGCCGGCACCAACAAGCGCAGCCATGTGTTCTACCGCTGGTTCAACGAGGTACCGGTACTGCTGCTGTTGGCGATTGTCATTCTGGTGGTGGTCAAACCGTTCTGACCCGCTGGGGCGCTGTAGCAAAAGGCAACACCTCTGTTGGCCACGCTGTACACTAGCGCCCCTTTCCGTCGCCCCAGGAGCCGCGCATGACCCGTTACGCCATGATCACCGGTGCTTCCAGCGGCTTGGGCCTGGCCCTGGCGGAAGCCCTGGCGCGGCGTGGCCGTAGCCTGATCCTGGTGGCGCGCCATCGCGAAACCCTCGAACCGCTGGCAATCGAGCTGGCTCAGCGCTTTGGCGTCGAGGTGCTGCTGCGTGCCTGCGACCTCAGCCAGCCGCTGCGCCTGTCGGGCTTTGTGCTTGAGCTGGAAGAAGGCGAGCGGCGCATTGACCTGCTGGTCAACTGCGCCGGACAACGCACGTATGGCCCGTTTCTGGCCCACGAGTGGGCTGACGAACAAGACCTGCTCGAGGTCAACATCCTCGCCCTGACCCGCCTGTGCCACGCCATTGGCAACCTGATGGCGATCCAGGGAGGCGGGCAGATTCTCAACGTTGCCTCGCTGGCAGCTGTGGCCCCCGGCCCGTGGATGGCCTGCTATGCCGCGAGCAAGGCGTATGTGCTGAGCTTTTCCGAAGCCCTGCGCGAAGAGCTTGGCCGTACCGGCATCAAGGTCTCGGTGCTGTGTCCAGGCCCAGTACGCTCGGCACTGCGCAAGATCCCCAGGCTGGACAACGGCCAGCGCTGCCTGAGCGCCGAAGAAGTGGCGTTGTATACCGTCCGCGCACTGGACAAGAACCGCCCGCTGATCATGCCCGGTCGGCGTAATCGCTGGCTGGCGAGGCTGCCACGCCTCCTGCCGCGTTGGTTGACGCGCAAGCTGGCCGGCTTGATCAATCGCCGTTACTGCCCGCTGGAAGCGCAATAGCACTGTGCGCGCAGCGCCGTGCTGGGTACACTCAGCTCGGACCCTGACCATGGAGCAAGTGCTGTGGAGACTCTCTTCACCAAGATCATCAACCGGGAAATCCCGGCCAAGATCATCTACGAGGATGACCAGGTTCTGGCCTTCCACGATATCGCCCCGCAGGCGCCGGTACATTTTCTGGTTATCCCGAAAAAGCCGATCCGCACCCTCAACGACCTGACCGAAGATGACAAGGCCGTCGCCGGCCATATCCTCTTCACCGCGCAGCGTCTGGCCAAGGAGCTGGGTTGCGAGGACGGCTTCCGCGTAGTCATGAACTGCAACGAACTGGGCGGCCAGACGGTCTACCATATTCACATGCACGTGCTCGGCCAGCGCCAGATGCACTGGCCACCGGGCTGATCCAAGGCAAGCCCCGGCCAGGGGTTTGCGGTAAACTGTCGGGCATCACTCTTGCGGAGGTGCCCGATGGCTACCGAACGTCACTATTCGCCGCTCGACCGCTTGTTGCTGCAGGCCGATACCGCCATGCGCACCTTGCTCCCTTTCAGCGGCCAACCTGCCCGCCCTTCTCCTGCAATCATCCAGCCCGACGCTGACCTGGACGACGCGCAAACGCGCCATGTCGCCGGTTTGATGCGCATCAACCACACGGGTGAAGTCTGCGCCCAGGCGTTGTACCAGGGGCAATCGCTGACCGCCCGCCTGCCTCAGGTGCGCAAAGCGATGGAACATGCAGCCGAAGAAGAGATCGACCATCTGGCCTGGTGCGAGCAGCGTATTCGCCAACTCGGCAGCCATCCCAGTGTGCTCAACCCATTGTTCTACGGCATGTCGTTCGGCATCGGCGCAATCGCCGGGCTGGTCAGCGACAAGGTCAGCCTTGGCTTCGTTGCGGCAACCGAGCATCAGGTCTGCAAGCATCTGGATGAACACCTCGAGCAGTTGCCCAGCGAAGATGAAAAATCCCGAGCCATTCTCGAGCAGATGCGGGTCGATGAAGAGCACCATGCCGACGCGGCACTGGAAGCCGGCGGCTATCGCTTCCCGGCGCCCGTGCGCTTTGGCATGAGCCTGATGGCCAAGGTCATGACCAAAAGCACCTACCGTATCTAGGAATACACAGATGACCGAACGTTTCGATGCCAAGGATCTGGCGCGTGCGGTCGACGCCGGTATTCTGCAACCCGGCCAGGATCAGGCGCTGCTGAGTTTTCTGCGGCGCCAGCCAGTAGTCCAGGCAAGCTTCCAACTGGCGCATGTAGCGTTCTACCTTGGCGGCCTGCTGATCATGGCCGCCATGGGCTGGCTGCTGACCGAGGCCTGGATGAGCATCGGTGATTCTGCGCTACTGGCTATCGCCCTGCTGTATATCGCCTTATTGACCACATCAGCCCTGGCCCTGCAACGGCGCCAGCAGCTTGTGCCTGCCGGCGTGCTCGGCGCAGTGGCGGTGAGCATTGTGCCGCTGAGTGTGTTTGCTCTCCAGCGCTTGCTGGGCTGGTGGCCGCTGGACGACACTCAGGTCGACTTCCATCAGTACTACACCAACGTGCAAGCCGGCTGGCTGCTGATGGAGGCGGCGACGGTGCTCGCCGGCCTGCTGATGCTGCGCCTGATCGCCTTCCCGTTCATCGTCATGCCGATCGCCGTGGCGCTGTGGTTCATGTCGATGGACCTGACCGAGTGGATATACGGCGCGCCGTTCAGCTGGGAGCAGCGGCGCCTGGTCTCGGTCTGGTTCGGCCTGGGCGTGCTGCTGCTGAGCATCGTGGTCGATGGACGCACGCGCAAGGACTACGCCTTCTGGGGTTACCTGGCTGGCCTGGCAGCGTTCTGGGGTGGGTTGACCCTGCTCGACAGCGGCAGCGAATGGGGCAAAGCCATGTATGGCTTGATCAACCTGGGCCTGATGGGCCTGGCGGTGCTGCTGCGACGGCCGATCTTCATGGTGTTCGGCGCCATGGGCGTGGCGGCCTACCTGGGCTACCTGTCCTATCAGGTGTTTGCCGACTCGCTGTTGTTCCCGCTGCTGCTGACCTTGATCGGCCTCGGCGTGATCGGTCTGGGCCTTGTCTACCAAAAGCATCGTGAAAAGCTCAGTGCCAGCTTGCGCGGCAACTTGCCCGAACGCCTGCTCACGCTGTTACCCGGGCTGCGCCGATAATGTCGAGAGTTGCCCGGCGCCTGCTGCAAAGTCTGGGCTTGCCGTTGATGGCCTACCTGTTCATATGCCTGATGACCGCGCAAATCCGGCAAGCGAGCTTCAGTCTCACGCTACCCAGCCTGGGCGAACCCGACAGCAACAGTGCACTTGAACTGCTGCTGTTGAGCCTGCCGGGACAGTTACTGTTTGTGCTGGCGGGCTGCTTTACTCACAGACGCCGACTGCTGATTGGCGTCTTCTTGCTGGCGGCCAGCATCACGGCACTGTTGCAGTGCCTGGTGTTTGCCCAATGCTTCGGCGCTACGTGGAGCACCGCCGAGACTTTCATCCTGCTGGCCAGCAATGCACCAGCACTGCTGCTGGCGCTGGTGCCCGGGCTGGCCTTGCTCTACAACACGGAACAACTCAGCCGAGTTCGACGATCTCATAGCTGTGGGTGATTTCCACACCTGCGCGGCCGAGCATGATCGACGCCGAGCAGTACTTCTCTGCTGACAGCTCGACAGCGCGCTTGACCTGCGCTTCCTTGAGGCTGCGACCCTTGACCACGAAGTTGAGGTGGATCTTGGTGAACACCTTAGGATCTTCGTCAGCGCGCTCGGCTTCGAGGAATGCTTCGCAGCTCTCCACTGCCTGGCGCGATTTCTTCAGAATGCTGACCACGTCGAAGTTGCTGCAGCCACCGAGGCCGAGCAGGAGCATCTCCATCGGCCGCACGCCAAGGTTGCGCCCACCGGCTTCGGGCGGACCGTCCATGACCACGACATGGCCGCTACCCGATTCACCGAGGAACATGGCTTCACCGGCCCATTGGATGCGTGCCTTCATGCTTGTCGACTCCAGATACGTAGAAAGGGTGCCAGCTTAAGCCTTGTGAGCCCGTCGGAAAAGCTCAACTCAACACGCATCGCTGCCGATACACTGGGCAGCGCCTGATAAGCTGGCGCCAAATGACTGGCGCGGCCTGCCAGCCGATCCGAAAAGCCTCTGTATCGCATCGAACAGGATGTCCTGATGGTTGTGTCCGCCCTCTCCGCCAAGATCAAGAACATCGACAAGTTGCTGGTGCACTGCCAGCGCCGCCGGTTTGCCGCCAAGAGCGATATCCTTTGTGCCGGCGACCGGGCTGAGACCTTGTCGTTCATCATCAAAGGTTCGGTCACTGTGATCATCGAAGATGACGAGGACCGCGAGATGATCATCGCCTACCTCAACGATGGCGACTTCTTCGGTGAACTGGGCTTGTTCGAGCCAGTCGGCAAGGAGCAGTATCGCAGCGCCTGGGTGCGGGCCAAGACCGAATGCGAAGTGGCCGAGATCAGCTACGAGAAATTCCGCGAGGTCGCCCGCCTCGACCCTGAGATTCTCTACGCCTTGGGCAGCCAGATGGCCCAGCGCCTGCGCAACACCACGCGCAAGGTCGGCGACCTGGCGTTCTTCGATGTCACCGGGCGCGTCGCCCGCTGCCTGCTCGACTTGTGCAAGCAGCCCGATGCCATGACTCATCCGGACGGCATGCAGATCAAGATCACCCGCCAGGAGATCGGGCGGATTGTGGGTTGTTCACGGGAGATGGTCGGCCGCGTCCTCAAGGACCTGGAGGAGCGCAGCCTGGTTCAGGTCAAGGGCAAAACCATGGTGGTCTACGGTACCCGTTAATCCTTGGGCAAACCTGCGATCACCTCAGCATAGGCGGCGGACAGGCGCTCGAACCAGGGCACTGCCGGCGCCACTTCATGCAGGGCGATATGACTGTCGGCGCGGCAGTGCTGATCGATGCCGCAGCACTGGTTGAAGCGGTTGACCGCCGCCACCATCGACTCGCGCTGGTCATCCAGCAGCAGGGCGCCATGCACCAGCACTACCGGGCGCTTGCCGCCCAGGCCCTGGCGCCAGCGCTGAGCAGTGCCGACCAGCTTGCGCCCGTTGAGGTTGACGTTGTAACGGCCATCGCAAAACGCGCCATCGATCTCGCCCAGCGAAGCCACCCCGCCCCATTCGCGCAGAACCTCACACAGCGGCTGACACAAGCGCTCGTAGGCGTTCTCGATACGGCCATGGTCGCCTTCGCTACGCGGGGCAACATACACCAGCGCGACGTTGACCGTTGCATGCGATTGCGGCACCGGTTCGCCGCCAGTCTCGCGTAGCAGCACCGGCCACCCGGCAATGGCCAGTTCGGCGCAGGCAACTTCAAAGTTCTCTTGTCGGCTCAGCCGCCGCGGCATCACCAGCGCCTGATCGGTCGGGCGCCAGAACAGCACGCCGGCCTCGGCATCGCCGCGGCACACGGCGGCGAGCAGGTCCTGCTCGGCTTGCAGGCCCTGCGCGACGGTCAGGGCCAGAGGTTGTTCGCTCATCAGGATGCCACCTTTTAGCCACCACGTAGAAACAACGAAGCCGGCAATGGCCGGCTTCAAGGTCAATCAGTCCAGTTCCTGAACCACGTTCTGTACCGGCCGCTGCGGGAAGAACAGCCGCTGCAATTCCTGCCCCGGTTGCTCTGCGCGCATGAACGCTTCGCCAACCAGGAACGAGTACACCCCGTTGATTTCCATCAGCTCGACATCGGCCCGGTTGAAGATTCCGCTCTCGGTGATCGCCAAGCGCTCGCGAGGAATCCGCGGCAGCAGGTCGAGGGTGGTTTCCAGGCTGACGTCAAAGGTGTGCAGGTTACGGTTGTTGACCCCGACCAGTGGTGTGTCGAGGGTGTTCAAGGCCCGCTCCAGCTCGTCGCCGTCATGCACTTCGACTAGCACATCCAGGCCGACCGACTTGGCCACAGCGGCCAGTTCGGCCATGCGCACATCATCCAGCGCAGAGACGATCAGCAGCACGCAATCGGCACCCAACGCACGGGCTTCGACGATCTGGTACGGATCGATCATGAAGTCCTTGCGGATCACCGGCAGCGTGCAGGCCGCGCGGGCCTGCTGCAGGTAGGCATCGGCGCCCTGGAAATAGTCGATATCGGTCAGCACCGACAGGCAGGTCGCGCCGCCCTTCTCGTAACTGACGGCGATGTCGGCCGGGATGAAGTTTTCGCGGATCACGCCCTTGCTCGGTGAGGCCTTCTTGATTTCGGCAATCACCGCGGGCTGCTTGCGTCTGGCCTGCTCGATCAACGCATTGGCAAAGCCACGCGGCGCATCAGCAGCCTTGGCCAGTTGCTCGAGCTCGGCCAGGCTGACCCGGGCACGGCGCTCGGCGACTTCCTCGACCTTGCGGGCGAGGATGTTTTCCAGCACGGTCGGCACGCTCATGCTTCGTTCTCCTGCTTGAATACGGCGGTAAAGGCGCCCAGTTCCTGGAGTTTTTCCCAGGCCAGGCCGGTGTGCAATACATCGCTGGCAAGCTCTACGCCCTGCGCCAGGGTCATTGCATGGTCTGCTGCGTACAGTGCGGCGCCCGCATTGAGCACGATCATCTCGGCAGCCTTCTGGCCGTTTTCGGTCTTGCGCCGGCCCAAGGCATCGCGGATCAGTTCATACGAGGCCTGCGGGTTTTCCACCGCCAGGCCATGCAGGCTCTGGCTCTTCATGCCGAGGTCTTCGGGCTCGACCCAATACTCGCTGATCTCACCTTTTTTCAGCTCGGCAACAAAGGTCGGCGCTGCCAGGCTGAACTCATCCAGGCCATCCTTGGAGTGCACCACCAGCACGTGCTTGCTGCCCAGACGCTGCAGCACCTCGGCCAGCGGCCGGCACAACGCCTGAGAAAACACGCCGACCACCTGGTGTTTCACCCCGGCCGGATTCGTAAGCGGGCCAAGCATGTTGAACAGGGTACGCAGGCCCAGCTCGCGACGCGGGCCAGCGGCGTACTTCATGGCTTTGTGATGGCTCTGCGCGAACATGAAGCCGATGCCCAGGCTGTCGATGCAGCGGGCAACCTGCACTGGCGTCAGGTTCAGGTAGATCCCGGCTGCCTCGAGCAGGTCGGCACTGCCACTTTTGCCCGAGACTGCGCGGTTGCCGTGTTTGGCCACCTTGCAGCCAGCCGCGGCGAGCACAAACGACGCTGCCGTGGACACGTTGAAGATGTTCGCACCATCACCGCCAGTACCGACCACGTCGACCACGCCGTCGAGGCTTTCCAGCTCGACCTTGTCTGCCAGCTCACGCATCACCGAGACCGCGCCGACGATTTCGTCGATGCTCTCGCTCTTCATGCGCATGCCCATGAGGAATGCACCGATCTGCGCCTCGCTGCACTGACCGGTCATGATCTGGCGCATGACGTCGCTCATTTCTGCAGTCGACAGGTCCAGGTGGCCAACGATACGGCTCAATGCGCTTTTGATATCCATGCTCGAATCCTTAACGGCGGCCGCCGGTCTGCTTGAGGAAGTTGGCGAACAGCTCGTGGCCCTGCTCAGTAAGAATCGACTCGGGGTGGAACTGCACCCCTTCGATGTTCAAGGTCTTGTGGCGCAGGCCCATGATTTCATCCACAGAGCCATCGTCGTGGGCAGTCCAGGCGGTCACCTCGAGGCACTCGGGCAGGGTCTCGCGCTTGACCACCAAAGAATGGTAGCGGGTCACCGTGAGTGGATTGTTCAGTTCGGCAAATACGCCCAGGTCGCGATGATGGACCGGGCTGGTCTTGCCGTGCATCACCTGGCGAGCGCGGACTACATCGCCGCCAAAGGCCTGCCCGATCGACTGGTGGCCAAGGCAAACGCCAAGAATCGGCAGCTTGCCGGCAAAATGCAGAATGGCCTCGATCGACACGCCGGCTTCGCTCGGGGTGCACGGGCCAGGTGAAACCACGATGCGCTCGGGGTTGAGTGCTTCGATCTGGGCGATGGTCATCTCGTCATTGCGGATGACCTTGACCTCAGCCCCCAACTCGCCAAAGTACTGGACGACGTTGTAGGTGAAGGAGTCATAGTTGTCGATCATCAGTAACATGTGCGGCAAACCTCTAGAAGACTGACTTCTGATTCGGACCTTGCGCTTGCGCCTCCAGGCGCGGGTCATCCCGCACGGGGCGCTGGGTCAAGCACAAGGCAGGCAGATGGAGCGAGGCCGCGTGGCGGCCAGCCAACTCAACACATCAACGCGACGGGGTCTGTTCCGCCAGGGCTACGGCGCGGAACATCGCGCGGCGCTTGTTGATGGTTTCTTCCCACTCCAGTGCAGGCACCGAATCAGCAACGATACCGCCACCGGCCTGAACATGCAGTTCGCCATCCTTGATCACCGCGGTACGAATGGCGATCGCGGTGTCCATGTTGCCGTTCCAGGCAAAGTAACCGACTGCGCCGCCATACACGCCACGCTTGACCGGCTCGAGCTCGTCGATGATTTCCATGGCACGGATCTTCGGCGCGCCGGACAAGGTCCCGGCCGGCAGGATCGCCCGCAGTGCATCCATTGCAGTCAAGCCCTCGGCCAGTTGGCCGGTGACGTTGGAGACGATGTGCATGACGTTGGAATAGCGCTCGATCACCATCTTCTCGGTCAGGCGCACGCTGCCGGTTGCCGAAACACGGCCGACATCGTTGCGGCCCAGGTCGATCAGCATCAGGTGCTCGGCAATTTCCTTGGCGTCGGACAGCAGGTCGTCTTCCAGCGCGCGGTCGGCTTCTTCGTTGGCACCGCGTGGGCGGGTGCCGGCGATTGGGCGCACGGTGACCAGGTTGTCTTCGACCCGCACCAGCACTTCCGGCGAACTGCCGACGACATGGAAGTCACCGAAGTTGAAGAAGTACATATAAGGCGTCGGGTTGAAGCAGCGCAGCGCGCGATAAAGGTCGATGGGCGCTGCCTTGAAGTCGATCGACATGCGCTGCGACGGCACCACCTGCATGCAGTCGCCGGCGAGGATGTACTCCTTGACCGTATCGACCGCCCGCTCGTAATCGTCCTGGGTGAAGCTTGAACGGAATGCCGGTTCGGCAGCCATCGGCCCGCTCAGGTCAAGGCCGCGACGTGGCGTGATCGGCTCGCGCAGCTTGGCCAGCAGCGCCTGCAGGCGCGCCTGGCCCTGTTCGAGGGCGTCTTCGGCAGACGGGTCGACCAGCACGATCGCGTGCATCTTGCCGGCCAGGTTGTCGAACACCACTACTGCGTCCGAGACCATCAGCAGAATGTCCGGCACACCCAGTGGGTCCGGGTTCGGGCAGGCGCCCAGGCGTTTTTCCACATAACGCACGCAGTCGTAACCGAAGTAGCCGACCAGGCCGCCATTGAAGCGCGGCAGGCCGGCGATATCGGCAACCTTGTAACGCTCTTTGAACGCTTCGACGAAAGCCAGCGGGTCTTCCACCTCGTGGCTTTCTACCTCGACACCGTCTTCAAGGATGCTCACCTGATAGCCGTGTACGCGCAGCACCGTGCGCGATGGCAGGCCGATCATCGAGTAACGGCCCCACTTCTCGCCGCCCTGAACGGATTCGAGCAGATACGAGTTGGCCTGATCAGCCAGCTTCAGGTAGATCGACAGCGGCGTGTCGAAGTCGGCCAGGGTTTCGCAGGCCAAAGGAATGCGGTTGTAGCCAGCAGCGGCCAGACGCAGGAATTCTTCGCGGGTCATGAGTAGCCTCGGAGCAAGAGCAATGGGGTCAGGCAAACGGACGGGCCGGCAGCTGCCGGCGAGCAGAAGTCAGGCGCGCCAACGCCAACGGGCCAGGGCCTTGATGACTTTCATCCAGTATTTGCCGATAACCGCCACGATGGACTCTCTGTCTTTGGAGGCTGGAAGGTCGGCCAACGTTATCCCAGTGTCGGTGACTACGCAACCAGGCAACAGGATGCGTAGATCACTGATCACCAGGCTGGGCGATTCTTCCTCGATTGGCCGACCGTGGTTGTAGCCATAGCTGAGGCCCACCGACTGCACCCCGGCGGCTTTGGCAGCGAGCACATCGCTGCGCGAATCGCCGACGAACACCGCCTGCGCCGGGCTGACCCCGGCCATTTTCATCACGAACAGCAGCGCCGCCGGGTCAGGTTTTTTCTGTGGCAGGGTGTCGCCGCCAATGATCCAGCGGAAATAGCGACCGATCTTCATCTGATCCAGCAGCGGCGCGACAAAGCGCTCCGGCTTGTTGGTGATCAGCGCCATCTCCACGCCTTGCTTGTGCAGCCAGCGCAAGGTGTCGCGCACGCCAGGGTAGACCACGGTGAGCTCATGGCTCTCGGCATAGGCTTCCATGAACAGGGACAGGCCCTGCTCGGCCAGCGCGTCGTCGACCGTGCCGTGGTCAAGGCCTCCCGCCAGTGCCCGGCGCACCAGTACCGGTGCGCCATTGCCGACCCAGTGGCGAACCGCCTCAAGGCCGGCCGGCGGGCGACCGAGTTCGAGCAGCATGCGGTCTACCGCTGCGGCCAGGTCGGGGACAGAATCGATCAGCGTGCCATCCAGATCGAACATCACCAACTTGGGCAGCGTCCCCGGGAACAGCTGCTCGAAGCCGCTCATGGGCGGGCCAGGGCCATTTCGGCGCGCATCTTGGCGATCACTTCCTGGTAATCCGGCGCATTGAAGATTGCCGAGCCGGCGACAAAGGTGTCGGCGCCAGCAGCGGTGATCTCGCGGATATTGTTGACGTTGACGCCGCCGTCGATCTCCAGGCGAATGTCACGCCCGCTGGCATCGATCAGCGCGCGTGCTTCACGCAGCTTGTCGAGGGTGCCAGGGATGAACTTCTGCCCGCCGAAGCCTGGGTTGACGCTCATCAGCAAGATCATGTCGACCTTGTCCATCACGTACTTCAAGGTCTCCAGACCGGCAGCCGGGTTGAACACCAGGCCCGCCTTGCAGCCGCCGTCACGGATCAACTGCAGCGAGCGGTCGACGTGCGTGGTCGCGTCCGGATGGAAGGTGATGTAGGTAGCGCCGGCTTCGATGAAGTCGCCGATTATGCGGTCGACCGGGCTGACCATCAGGTGCACATCGATCGGCGCGGTGACGCCGTATTTGCGCAGTGCGCTGCACACCATCGGGCCGATGGTCAGGTTTGGGACATAGTGGTTGTCCATGACATCGAAGTGGACGATGTCGGCGCCGGCGGCCAGTACTTTGTCGACGTCTTCACCCAAGCGGGCGAAATCGGCAGAGAGAATGGACGGGGCAATAGCGTAGGGCTGCATGGCGCACCTGTAGGCAGAAATCACGGTGGCGCGCATTGTACCTCAGCCCTGCCGGATGGGGGCTGATTGGTGTCAATCCTGCTGCAGCGCGCCAGCCCGAGGGTGGGGGCTGGCGCCAGCAGGCTATTCTGGCTGTTGCGTACGCAGTTTTTCGCTGCGCCCACGCAGCCATTCCAGGGTCAACAACAGCACCACCGAGAAAGCGATGAGCAAGGTCGCTGCCGCAGCGATGGTCGGGCTCAGGTTCTCGCGAATACCGCTGAACATCTGCCGCGGCAGGGTTGCCTGTTCAGGCCCGGCGAGAAATAGCGTGACTACCACTTCATCGAACGAGGTAGCGAAGGCAAACAATGCCCCCGAGATCACCCCAGGGGCAATCAGCGGCAAGGTCACCCGACGGAACGTGGTCAGCGGCGAGGCACCGAGGCTGGCCGCGGCCCGCACCAGGTTGTAGTTGAAGCCCTGCAGGGTGGCCGACACGGTGATGATCACAAACGGTACGCCCAGCACCGCGTGCACCAGGATCAACGAGATGAAGCTGTTGCCCAAGCCCAGCGGGGCAAAGAACAAATAGCTCGCGACACCGATGATCACCACTGGCACCACCATCGGCGAGATCACCAGGGCCATCACCAACGACTTGCCGGGGAAGTCGCCGCGGGTCAGGCCAATCGCGGCCAGGGTGCCGAACACCATTGCCAGCACAGTCGCCGCAGGGGCGACGATGATGCTGTTGCGCAGGGCGCGCATCCACTCCGCCGAAGCGAAGAAGTCCTGATACCAGTGCAGCGAAAAGCCCTGCAGCGGGTACACCAGAAAGCTGCCGCTGTTGAACGACAGCGGGATGATCACCAGTATCGGCAGTACCAGGAACAACAGGATCAGGCCGCAGAGGATCCGCAGGCCGTAGTACCACACCCGCTCGATGGGTGACATGTAGGGGCTCAGCATGACAAGGCTCCTCAGCTCAGACGCAGGCGGCTGGCGCCGACCAGCCAGCTATAGATCAGGTACAGCAGCACGGTTGCCAGCAGCAACAGCCCGCCCAGTGCGGTGGCCATGCCCCAGTTGATGCTGGTGTTGGTGTAGAAGGCCACGAAGTAGCTGACCATTTGATCGTTCGGGCTGCCGAGCAGCGCCGGCGTGATGTAGTAGCCGATCGCCAGAATGAACACCAGCAGGCAACCTGCGCCAATACCTGCGTAGGTCTGCGGGAAGTACACCCGCCAGAAACTGGCGAACGGATGGCAGCCCAGCGAAATCGCTGCGCGCATATAGCTCGGCGAGATGCCCTTCATGACGCTGTACAACGGCAGGATCATGAATGGCAGGAGGATATGCACCATAGAGATGTACACCCCGGTGCGGTTGAACACCAATTCCAACGGCTCGTCGATGATACCCATCGCCATCAGCGCACTGTTGATCAACCCGCCCGACTGCAACAGCACGATCCAGGCAGCCACCCGCACCAGAATCGAGGTCCAGAACGGCAACAGCACGAGAATCATCAACAGGTTGCTCTGCCGGGTTGGCAGGTTGGCCAGCAGATAGGCCAACGGGTAAGCCAGCAACAGGCAGATCACGGTGATGACCACACCCATCCACAGGGTGCGGGTGAAGATATCCAGGTAGATCGCCTGGTCCGGCGTGGCCTTGGCTATCTCACCGAGATCATCGATGCGGTGATCGACCGAGGCCAGCAGGTAATACGGGGTGACGGTACTGGTATTGCGGCGGATCGCCTGCCAGTAGGCAGGATCGCCCCAACGCTCATCCAGGTTTTGCAGTGCTTCTTTATAGGAAGCCGGTTCGCTCGCGAACGGCAGCGCCCGGGCAGTCTTCGACAACAGGCTGCGGTAACCGGCCAGCTCCATGTTCAAGCGTTTGGACAGGTCACCGAGGGTCTGGTTCTTGCGCGCCTCGGCCAGGTCCTGGCTCAGCGCCTGATATACCGGTTCGCCAGGCAGGCTCTTGCCATCCCACTGCTGTACCGCCTCGACGGTGCGCGGCAGGCCGGCGACCACTTCGGGGTTGGCCACGCTCTTGAACAACAGCGCCGCAATCGGCACCAGGAACACCAGCAGAAGAAACAGCGCCAGCGGCGCGATCAACGCCTGGGCCTTCCAGCGGTTGACCCGCTCGGCATGCTTGAGGCGCTGTTTGAGGCTTTTACCTGCGCCTTCGTTCAGGGGCACTGCAATGGCCATGGCGAACTCCGAAAATCTGGAAAACGGGGAGCGCCGGAGATAACCCGGCGCTCCGAGGGCGCAGTTACTTCTTCGCCGCCCAGGCGTTGAAGCGTTGCTCCAGCTGCTCGCTGTTGTCAGCCCAGAAGGCCACGTCGATCTGCACCTGGTTGGCGATGTTTTCAGGCGTGGTCGGCATGTCTTTCTTCACGTCATCCGCCAGCAGCGCGACCGCCTTGGAATTGGCCGGACCGTAGGCGATGTTTTGCGAGTAGGTCTTTTGCTGCTCGGGCGCAACGCTGAAGGCGATGAATTCCTTCGCCTCTTTGCTGTTCTTCGCGCCTTTAGGAATGGCCCAGGCGTCAAAGTCATAGATGCCGCCGTTCCATACCACCTTGAGGTTGCTTTCTTTCTGCACGGCAGCGATGCGACCGTTGTAGGCCGAGCTCATCACTACGTCGCCAGAGGCAAGGTACTGCGGCGGCTGGGCGCCGGCTTCCCACCACTGAATGCTCGGTTTGAGCTGATCGAGCTTTTTGAAGGCGCGATCCTGACCGGCTTTGGTCGCCAGTTCCTTGTAGACGTCCTTGGGCGCAACACCGTCGGCCATCAACGCGAACTCGAGGGTGTACTTGGCACCTTTGCGCAGGCCGCGCTTGCCCGGGAACTGCTTGGTGTCCCAGAAATCAGCCCAGCTGGTTGGTGCGGTCTTGAGCTTGTCGGCGTTGTAGGCCAGCACCGTGGACCAGACGAAGAAGCCGACACCGCACGGCTGAATAGCGCCCTTGACGTAGTCCGCCTCGTCACCGAACTGAGCGGGATCGATTTCCTCGAACAGGCCCTCGTCGCAACCACGGGCTAGCTCCGGCGATTCGACTTCAACCAGGTTCCACGACACGCTCTTGGTATCGACCATGGCTTTGACCTTGGCCATTTCACCGTTGTACTCACCGGCGACGATCTTGCCCTTGCCGGCCTTTTCCCACGGCTCGTAGAAGGCTTTGACCTGGGCGGCCTTGTTGGCTCCACCGAACGACACCACGGTCAGGTCTGCGGCGGCCATGGCCTGGCTGGCGGCGAACAGGCCGAGGGCCACGGCGGTCAGTTTCAACTGCTTGCGCATTATTATTCTCTCCACAGTACAGGGTTGGTTAAGCGAACCTTCAATGGGCTTCGGCAATCGGATCGAGCGCGCGGGCGTGTTCGACTTCCCAGCCCAGCGGTACCACATCGCCCACGGCCAGGGCCGGGTCGAGTTCGGCAATCGGCTGCTTCACGAAGAAGTCGCCCTTGCCGCAGACTTCCAGACGCACCCGTACGTGGTCGCCCAGATAGATGAACTCGGCCACGCGGCCGGAGAATCGGTTGGCGCAGTGCTCGCTGTGGCCATTGAGGCGGACCCGCTCGGGGCGGATCGACAAGGTCACCGGATCGCCCGCCTGGCCGACATTCACCGCCAATGCCTCGACCTTCTCGCCCCGCGCCAGCTGCACCTGGCAGCGCTCGCCATTGCGCGCCAGCAAGGTGCCGCTGAGGCGGTTGTTTTCACCGATGAAGTTGGCGACGAAGGTATTGCGCGGCTCTTCATAGAGGGTGCGCGGGTCGGCGATCTGCTGAATTTCGCCCTGATGGAACACTGCCACCCGATCAGACATGGTCAGTGCTTCGCTCTGGTCGTGGGTGACGTAGACCACGGTCACGCCCAGGCGCTGGTGAATGTGCTTGATCTCCATCTGCATGTGCTCACGCAGTTGTTTGTCCAGCGCCCCGAGCGGTTCGTCCATCAGCACCAGCTGCGGCTCGAAAACCAGAGCACGAGCCAATGCCACCCGCTGCTGCTGGCCGCCGGAGAGCTGACCGGGGTAGCGCTGGGCGAAGGCGTCGAGCTGGACCATGCCGAGCACGCGCTTGACCCGCTCGCTGATGTCGGTCTTGCTCAGGTTGCGCACGCTCAGGGGGAAGGCAAGGTTCTCGGCGACGGTCATGTGCGGGAACAATGCGTAGTTCTGGAACACCATGCCGATATCGCGCTTATGCGGTGGCACGTTGTTGATCGAGCGCCCACCGAGGAGGATTTCGCCGGCGGTGGGGGTTTCAAAACCGGCCAGCATCATCAGGCTGGTGGTCTTGCCCGAGCCGGACGGGCCGAGCAAGGTCAGGAACTCGCCCTTGCGGATGTCCAGATTGAGGTCTTTGACGATCAACGACTCGCCGTCGTAGCTCTTCTGCACACCACGGAAACTGACCAGCGTGTCGCCGCTGGCAGTGTTCGAATTCGCCTCGCTCATGCCTGCACCTTTTTGTTGGATGACTGCGTGAGAGAAGCTTAGACAAGGCGCAAGTGCCGGCAAATCGGGGCCGCTGAGAGAATGCCATCATCCCCTTGGAAGATTGCCTGTAGGGATCGCCCTACACGGATGGCGTTATCAGATCGGCGTTTCGGTAGCTGTGCGACTGCGCCAGGGAGGTCGCGAGTAGCAGACAGCCGCGTCCTTGAGCCCGCCACGTGCCGCATGCGCTGCTCGCAGTGTCAGGTGCGCGGGTAACTGCCGACGTCGTCGGCAGAACAGTCACACCAGCTTGTGCTCCATGGCGTACTTCACCAGCTCGGCCAGGGAGTTGACCTTGAGCTTCTGCATCAGCCGCGCTTTATGGGTGCTGATGGTCTTGCTCGACAAGGCCAACTGCAGCGCGATGTCATTGACGTTGGCGCCCTGGGCCAGGCGCTCGAATACCGAAAACTCGCGTTCCGACAGCAGCGTATGCAGCGGCCGGGTGTCGGTCAGGCCGACCTCGAACACCATGCGGTCAGCCAGCGCCGGGTCGATGTAGCGCCCTCCTCCCGCCACTCGGCGGATGGCCGTCAACAACAGCGCCGGGTCGCTGTCCTTGGTCGCGTAGCCGGCAGCGCCGGCCTTCAAAGCCCGCGCAGCCATTTGCGCCTCGTCATGCATCGACAGCATGAGAATTGCCGGCGGGTTGTTCAGTGCGCGGATGCGCGGGATCGCCTCTAGGCCATTGACCCCTGGCATGGAGATATCCAGCAAAACCACTTCGCACGGGGTGTGGCGCAACGCATCCAGCAACTGCTCGCCATTGCCCGCCTCGGCCACTACCTGCATGTCCTTGGCCAGGCCGATCAGTTGCTTGATGCCCTCGCGGACAATGGTGTGGTCTTCTGCCACCAGCACTCGAATCATGCTTGTCTCCTAATCCAGAGGGATACTGACGCTCAGGCTGCTGCCCTCGCCGGGTTCACTGTCCAGGGTCATGCTGCCGCCCAGCATCAATACCCGCTCACGCATACCGACCAGGCCAAACGAAGTCGGCCTGGGTTGATCGGGGCAAAAACCGACACCGTCATCGATCACGCTCAGGCGCAGGGTACCGCCGGTGCGCAGCAGCTCGATCTGCACGGTGTGCGCCTGGGCATGGCGCATCACGTTGGTCAGCGCCTCCTGCAGAATCCGAAACAGCCCGGTGGCCTTGGCATCACTCAATGCTGGCAGATTATCCGGCACCTGCACCAGACACGGTATCTGCGTGCGCGCTTCGAAGCGGCGCGCCTGCCATTCAATCGCCGAGGCGATGCCGGCATCAAGGATCGGCGGGCGCAGGGCGGTGGCGACATCACGCACCAGCTGGAACAACTGCGCGATCAAGCGCTTCATGCTCGCCAGGCGCTCGTGCAGGCCGGGGTCGAGCTCGGCATAGGCCAGCTCGCACATCGACACTTCGAGCTTGAGCACGGTCAGCATCTGCCCGAGTTCATCATGCACTTCGCGGGCGATGCGGGCCTTTTCTTCTTCGCGCACGCTCTCAAGGTGGGCAGACAACTCGCGCAACTGCCCCTCGGAACGGGCCAGGGCCAGCTCGGCGCGTTTGCTCTGGCTGATGTCCCAGACCACGCCATCCCAGACCACGCGCCCGTCGGCCAGGCGCCGGGTACTGGCCTTGATATCAGCCCAGCGCTGCTCGCCCTGGCGGGTGACGATGCGCCCCTGCCACGACCAGTCCTGATTGTTGGCCAGGGCCAGGTCCTGGACCCGGTGATAATCACTGCGGTCATCCGGATGCACCAGGTTGCGCAAGCCCATCTGCGGATGCTGGATGGCTGCCGGAGTGTAGCCAACCAGGGCTTCGCTACCCTCGCTGATATAGGGGAATTCAAGCTCGCCGGCAGCAGGGTTGCGTTCGAGCCGAAACACCAGCCCCGGTACGTTGCCGGCAATACCCTTGAGCTGCGCTTCGCTTTCGCGCAGGGCCGCCACGGTGCGCCGGCGCTCGGTGACATCGGTGAGGAACATCACCAGGTATTCGGCATCGCGAAAGCGCAGAAAACTCAGCGACAGATCGACCGGCAACACGCTGCCATCGGCACACCGGCACTGACTCTCGAATTGCTCGGCGCCACCGTTGCCAGCCCGCACCCGGCGCCACAGCTCCAGCCAACGGTCCATGTCCAGGTTGGGCTCGAAGTCACGCAGCGGCCGGTCCAGCAGTTGCCCTTCGGCGTAGCCAAGCATGCCCTCGGCCGCGTGGTTGGCGTAGCGCACATGGCTGTCCCAGTTGATCCAGAGGATACCGACGGTGCTGTGGTCGATGGAAAACTGGCTCAGGCGCAGTGCCTGTTCGCGGCCGTGGCGCTCGGCCAACGCTTCGCGCGCCTGCAACAAGCTGCGTTCCAGCTGGCGCTGCTCACGGCGCTGCCACAGCAAGGTGGCGATGGCACACAGCAACAGCAGCCCGAACAACAGCGCGAGGTTCTGCCAGAAACCCGCGCTCTCGCTCAGGCGCGGGTACTTGGGCTGCAGCCAGCGCTGGTGCAATTGCTCCAGCTGCTTGGCCGGCATCGCCTGCAGCCCGCGCTCGAGCACATCGGCCAACAGCGGCCAGTCACGCCGCGAACCGATCCGCAGCAGTTGCGGCAAGCCGATGTCACCGACCACGACGAGATCGCTGAACTCGCTTTCGCGCGACAGGCGGCTGAGCTGCGCTTCGTCGACCACCGCAAAGCTCGCCTGCGCACCGAGCAGGGCTTGCAGCGCCTGCCGCTCGTTGGGCACGCCTTGCAGGTTGAGGTGGGTGTAGTTGCTGCGCAAGTAATCGGCCAGCGGGCTGGGCATGCGCACCACTACACGCTCACTCGACTCAAGCTTCTCCAGTTCGACCGCCACCGCGCCGCTGCGCGGCCCGACCACCAGCTGCGGCACGCGCATATACGGGTCGCTGAACAGCCACAGGCGCAGGCTGGCCGGGGTCTGGGGCAGGCCTGGGGCGAAGTCGATCTCACCAGCCTTGAGGGCGTGCTCAAGCGCTGCCTGGTCAGCGAAATTGCGCCAGGTCAGGTCCAGTCCGAGCGCCTGCGCCAGCCAGCTGACCAGTTCGACGTTGGCCCCATACAGCTGCTGCAGGCGCCGGTCGAACTGCGCATAAGGCGCCTGCAGCACCAGGCCCACACGCAGGCTGCGGTGCTCCTCCAGCCATTGTTGCTGAACCGGCTCCAGCGCCACCGTCGGCACCGCAGCGGGCCGTGCCAGGGCGATCAAGGGCAGGCACAGGCAGCCGATAACCAACAGGCGACGCATTCGCTTCATCTATACGCTCGACTTGGCAAGCGCGACCACCAGCCGTGGCCGTCGCGGACAAATACTATTAGGCTGCAGGTATCATTCTGGCTTTGGGTTGATTCATGTTGACACTTTATCGCACGCAGCTGGCAATGATCTGCCTCAGCTCACTCCTGCCGCTGGCAGCTCAGGCGGCCGCTGCCGAACCTGCCGCTCCGGCCGATGCAGCCGCCGCGCCGATTGTGCGCCCGGGGTTGCTCGAACGCAGCCAGGAAGACGCGCAAGCACTCGAACGACGCGTGCCCAAGGCCGAGCAGCAGATGCTGCAGGCCGGCAGCGACAGCTTTCTGGCCCTGTGGAAGCCGGCCAACGACAGTAACCCGCAAGGCGCGCTGATCATCCTCCCCGGCGCCGGCGAGAACGCCGACTGGCCCAATACGGTCGGCCCGCTACGCAGTAAATTCCCCGACGCCGGCTGGCACAGCCTGAGCATCAGCCTGCCTGACCTGCTTGCCGACAGTCCCCAGGCGCGGGTCGAGGCAACACCAGCGGCGCCCGCCGAGAAAGCCAACGGCGAGGTTGCCGCCGTGCAGGACACCCCGGTCGATGCCAACGCCAATGTCGCCCAGGCCACCGCAGCCGACCCCGACACCGCGCAGAGCACCGATGCGGTCGACGCCAGCGAACAGAACGATCAGGCCGACGCCGAGCGTATCTTCGCCCGCCTGGACGCTGCCGTGGCCTACGCCCAAAGCCAGAAAGCGCGCAGCATCGTCCTGCTCGGCAACGGCAGTGGCGCCTACTGGGCAGCGCGTTACCTCAGCGAAAAGCAGCCGCCGCAGGTGCAGAAACTGGTGATGGTGGCGGCGCAGACGCCGGCGCGGGTCGAGCATGATCTGCTCAGCCTGACGCCCACGCTGAAGGTGCCGGTTGCCGACCTGTATTTCGCCACCCGCAGCGCAGACCAGCGCGCCGCGCAGTTGCGCCTGCAGGCCAGCAAGCGTCAGCCAGGCAGCCAGTATCGGCAGCTGTCGCTGATCGCCATGCCCGGCAACAAGGCAGCAGAGCAGGAGCAACTGTTCCGCCGCGTGCGCGGCTGGCTCAGCCCGCAGGAATAAATCCTGGCCGTGGCTACAAACCGCGGCGCTTGCGCACCAGTGCGTAGGCCTGGTGCAGCTCGCGGGTGGTCTCGGTTGCCTGGCGCACCTGCGCCTCGCTGGCGCCGTTGCCAACCAGTTTGTCCGGGTGATGGCGGCTGAGCAGGCGCCGGTAGGCCTGCTTGACCTGATCGGCCTCGGTATCGGCGGCTACGCCGAGCAAACGCAGCGCGCCTGCGTAGGTCAGGGTGCTGCCCTCGACCCCGGTTTTACGCGGCTCGTACTCAAGCGAAAGCGCCTGCGCCTCGCGCCGGCTCAGGCCCAGCTGTTGCCCCCAGGCCAGCACCAGATCACGCTCATTGGCGCCGGCCCGGCCATCGGCCCAGACCATCCGCCAACACGCGCGCAAGGTGCCTTCGGCAGCGTGCGGCTGTTGCTTGATGCGTTGCAGGTGATGGCTGAAGCGGTCCTTGCCAGCCTTGCCGCGATTGAACGCGGCAATCGCCCGCAACCGCGCCGGCTCAGCCAGCGCCAAGCGGGCCATCTCCTGACGCGCCTGCTGAATATGCCCAGGCGCCACCCGGCCGTCGCTTTTGGCCAAACGCCCAAGCAAGACAAACAACAGCTCATCATCGCGCAACGGCGGGCGCCCGCTAAGGCGCTCGCGACAGTCCGCCCAACCCTGCAGACGCAAACGCCGGTCCATGGCCTGACCCAGCAAGGCTCCCAGCAGTGCACCAGGAATACTGGCCACTGCAAAGCCTGCTCCGGCACCAATCACTGTGCTCGGCCACCACATGTCAGGCGCGCTCGCCGATCAGGCGCTCGACTTCGGCGAGCCGCTCGAGCGTACCGACATCGACCCAATGGCCCTGATGGTGCTCGCCGCTGACCTGGCCCTGCGCCATCGCTGCACGCAGCAGCGGCGCAAGCTTGAACGCGCCCGCCTGGCAACCGGTGAACAACGCTGGGTCCAGTACCGACACCCCACTGAAAGTCAGCGTGCCTGGAGTATCGTCGCCATCGATCACCCGCTCACCTTGCAGGCGGAAATCGCCACGGCCGTGGTGCCCGGGGTTATCCACCAGCACCAGATGCGCCAATGCCTTGCTCGGCGCGCGCAAACGGCTGAAGTCGAAATCGGTCCAGACATCGCCGTTGACCAGAATGAACGGTGCATCACCGAGCAGCGGCAGCGCCTTGAAGATACCGCCACCGGTTTCCAATGGCTCGCCCTCGGCCGAGTAGCGAATGCTCAGGCCGAACTGGCTGCCATCGCCGAGGTGGTCTTCGATCTGCTGGCCGAGCCACGCATGATTGATCACCACCTCGGTCACACCGGCAGCCGCCAGCGCACGCAGGTGATACTCGATCAACGGCTGACCGGCGACCGGCACCAGCGGTTTCGGGGTGTGCAGGGTCAGCGGGCGCATGCGCTCGCCCTTGCCTGCGGCCAGAATCATCGCCTTCATCGGCCCGCCTGCAGTTGCGCAATCAAGCTACCCAGTTCTGCCAGCTCCGGTCGGCGCACGATCACTTCGTCTATATAAGCAAAGAAGCGTGGTACGTCGCTGAGGTAGCGCGGCTTGCCGTCGCGGTGGCAGATGCGCGCGAAAATACCGATGACCTTGAGGTGGCGCTGCACGCCCATCAGGTCACTGGCGCGGTGGAACGCCTCGAACTCAGCCTGCACCGGGATGCCGGCAACCCGCGCCTTCTCCCAGTAATCACCCAACCAGCCTTCAACCCGCGCTTGCGGCCAACTGAGGAAGGCGTCCTTGAACAGGCAGGTGATGTCATAGGTAACCGGGCCATAGACCGCATCCTGAAAATCCAGCACGCCCGGGTTGGGCGCACTGTGCATCAGGTTGCGCGGCATGTAGTCGCGGTGCACCAGCACTTTTGGCTGGGCCAGCGCGCTGTCGATCAACAGCTGGCTGACACGCTGCCAGCTGGCCTGCTGCTCGGCACTCAGGCTGACGCCCAGCTCGCGGCCCACATACCACTCAGGGAACAGCTCAAGCTCGCGGCGCAGCAAGGCGTCGTCGTAGCTCGGCAGCGCTGCGTCCAACGGCAGCCGCTGCAAGGCCAGCAGAGCGTCGATGGCGTCGGCGAACAGGCCGTCGGCGTTGTCCGGGTTAATGATGTCGAGGTATGTCTGGTGGCCCAGATCGCCCAGCAGCAGGAAGCCCCGCGCCAGGTCTTGCGCATGAATGGTCGGCACGTGCACGCCGGCACTGGCCAACAAATGATCGATGGCAACGAACGGCGCGCAATTTTCCTGCGGCGGCGGCGCATCCATGACCACGAAACTGCGCTCGCCGGCCTGCCAGCGGAAGTAGCGGCGGAAGCTCGCGTCACTGCTGGCGGCGGTCAGCGTGCCTGCTGGCACGTCGCCCCAGGCGTTGCGTTGAAACAGGTTGAGCAGTTGTTCCTGGAGCCAGGCCTGGAGCAGTTCTAGACGAAGATCGTGTTCGGGCATTACAAGGGTCTCCGACGGCCCTAGCCGTCAAGCGGGTCATGCTTTATTATCCAGCATCTTTTTCAGACCATCGAGAGGCGTGCGGCCCCACACGCGGGCAGATGGCACGCAGGAAGCCCGGACTAATAAGATGGCATTGAAATCCCCCACGTTTCGTAGAAAGTTTCCGTTGCTGGTAACAGGCAGTTTGCTGGTACTGCAACCACTGGCCACCTCGTACGTGGTGGCAGCCGAGCAGTTTGACTGCCAAGTGTCCGCCTCCGGTGGTTGGGACTGCAAGCCCAAGACGCCAGCCAACAGCCTGCCACCACGCCCTGTGCATGATGGCGCGGCGCTCAGTTCGACCGGCGAAGGTAAGGCTGAACAAGCCACCGTCGACGGCGAGCCCGCGCCAATGCTGGTTACCGAGAGCAAGGGCCGCGGCCTGAAAACGCGCAGCGAAGACTACAGTCACCTCGACTGGGTCCCGCGCGACAAGCTCACGGCTGCCCAACTGGCCGAGACCGGTCCGTACTGCGCCGGTGCCTACATCGAGCCGACCCGCCCTGGCATGGATGACACCACGCCCAAGGACGAGTCGCCGACCTACATCAACGCCAAGGTCTCCAAGTACCAGCAGGAGCAGCAGATCGCTACCCTCGCCGGTGACGTGGTCATGCGCCAGGGCAGCATGCAGGTCGAGGCTGATGAAGCCAACCTTTACCAGGCCGAAAACCGTGGCGAGCTCAAGGGCAACGTCAAGATCCGTGACAACGGGGCGCTGGTAGTCGGTGATGCCGGGCAGATCCAGCTCGACACCGGTGAAGCCCAGGTCGACAACGCCGAATACGTGATGCACAAATCGCGCATTCGCGGTAACGCCCTGTACGCCAAACGCGCCGAGAACGCCATCATTCGCCTCAAGGACGGTACCTATACCACCTGTGAGCCGAACAGCAACGCCTGGCAGCTGAAGGGCAACAACATTACCTTGAACCCGGCCACGGGCTTCGGTACTGCGACCAACGTCACCCTGCGGGTCAAGGATTTCCCGGTGTTCTACACACCGTACATCTATTTCCCGATCGATGACCGTCGCCAGTCCGGCTTCCTGCCGCCGTCGTTCAGCTCCAGCAGCGACACCGGCTTCATGCTGGTCACGCCGTACTACTTCAACCTGGCGCCGAACTACGATGCCACGTTGTACCCGCGCTACATGGCCAAACGCGGCATGATGGTCGAAGGCGAATTCCGCTACCTGACCAAGTCCAGCGAAGGTCAGTTCGGCGGCGCCTACCTGAACGACGAAAGCAACGATCGCGAGAAGCAGACCGACTACCAGAAAGATCGCTACATGATCAACTGGCAGCACCGCGGTGGCCTCGATGATCGCCTGATGGCGGAAGTCGACTACACCAAGATCAGCGATCCGTTTTACTACCAAGACTTGGAGTCGGAGCAGATCGGCGTCGAGTCCGGTGATGTGGTCAACCAGCAAGGTGCGCTCACCTACCGTGGTGACAGCTACGTTGCCCGCCTGAATGCGCAGGCGTACGAGATGGCGACAATTTCGCGCATCACTCCGTACGACAAGCTGCCGCAGCTGACCCTTAACGGCATGCTGCCTTACCACCCGGGCGGTCTCGACTTCACCTATCAGAGCGAAGCTGTACGCTTCGATCGTGATTTGAAGAACGACACTGTGCGCGACAAGGACGGTAATCTTGACACTTCAGCCGGTGGCACCCCGGGTCGACGCCTTGATGAAAACGTCTTCGGTCTGGCCCGCGCCAACGGCACTCGCCTCAACTTCGCGCCGGCGATCAGCCTGCCGTTGGAGGCCAGCTATGGCTACGTGAAGCCGAAGCTCAAATACGTCTACACCCGTTATGACCTGGACTTGGATGGCAAGGGCAAGACTGACCTGGCTAACGCCTCTGATGCAACGCGCAACCTGCGTGGCGAGTTCTCCAGCAGCCAGGACCGCAACGTGCCGGTCTTCAGTGTCGACAGCGGCCTGTACTTCGACCGCAACACCCAATGGTTCGGCAAAGACTATCGCCAGACCCTCGAGCCGCGTCTGTTCTATCTCTACGTTCCGTATGAAGACCAGAAAGACATCCCGATCTTCGACACCGGTGAGAGCTACTTCAACTACGCCTCGCTGTTCCGCGACAACCGCTTCGGCGGCTCGGACCGCATCGGCGACGAGAACAAGCTGTCGCTCGGTTTGACCAACCGCTGGATCGAAGAAAACGGCTTCGAGCGTCAACGCGTCAGCGTCGGCCAGGCCCTGTACTTCGCCGATCGCAAGGTGCAGATGCCAGGCATCGACTGGCGCACCCGTCAGGACTCGCAGTCGAACGTCTCGCCGTACGCATTCGAATACATGTTCGCCTTCAACCGCGACTGGCGCCTGAATGCCGACTACAACTGGGATCCGGACACCCGCAGCCCTCGTTCGGGTAGCGCGATGTTCCACTACCAGCCGGAAGATAATCCGAACAAGATCATCAACGCTGGCTACCGCTACCGCAACGACCTGGTCCGCTACGACTCGCTGACCGGCTTGTGGCAAGTGGGCGGCGGCGACTACGGCACCCCAGGCCAGCCGAACTACGTCAAGGACTACTACAAGATCAAGCAGCACGACTTCTCGGTGATCTGGCCGATCGTGCCGCAATGGAACGCGATTGCGCGCTGGCAGCATGACTACAACCAGAACCGCACCCTGGAAGCCATGGGCGGGTTCGAGTACGACAACTGCTGCTGGAAGCTGCGTCTGATCAACCGTTACTGGATCGACTACGACGACTTCAGCCAGGCAATTCCGCAGAACGAAAAAGGCGACCACGGCATCTTCCTGCAAATCGTCCTGAAAGGGCTCGGTGGCGTCGTGGGCAACAAGGTCGAATCTTTCCTCGACCAAGGCATTCAAGGTTATCGTACTCGTGAAGACCAAGCTTATTGATCGTCTGCGCCCGCTGATGCTGGGCGCCGCACTGCTGACCGGCGTGGCGCACGCTGCGCCACAACCGCTGGACAGCGTGGTGGCCATCGTCGACAACGACGTGGTCATGAAGAGCCAACTGGACCAACGTGTACGCGAGGTCGAGCAGACCATCGCCAAGCGTGGCGGCGGCATGCCGCCAAAAGGCGCGCTGGACCAGCAAGTACTGGAGCGCCTGATCGTCGAAAACCTGCAATTGCAGATTGGCGAACGCTCGGGCATCCGCATTACCGACGAAGAGCTGAACCAGGCCATCGGCACCATTGCCCAGCGCAATGGCATGTCGCTGGAGCAGTTCCAGGCAGCGCTGCGTCGTGACGGCCTGTCGTTCGACGATGCTCGCGAGCAGGTCAAGCGCGAGATGATCATCAGCCGCGTGCGCCAGCGCCGGGTTGCCGAGCGGATTCAGGTGTCCGAGCAGGAAGTGAAAAACTTCCTCGCCTCCGACCAGGGCAAGATGCAGCTGTCGGAAGAGTTCCACCTCTCCAACATCCTCATCCCGACCCCGGAAGGCGCCAACTCGGCAGCGATCCAGGCGGCCGCTCAGCAAGCCGGCCAGGTCTACCAGCAGCTCAAGCAAGGCGCCGATTTCGCGCAGATGGCCATCGCCCGTTCGGCCAGCGAAAACGCCCTCGAAGGCGGCGACATGGGCTGGCGTAAAGCCGGTCAACTGCCACCTGAGTTCGCCAAGATGCTCAGCGGCCTCAGCAACGGCGAGATCGCCCAGCCGATTCGCATCCCCAACGGCTTCCTCATCCTGAAAATGGAAGAGAAGCGCGGTGGCAGCGAAAACGTCCTGCGCGATGAAGTGCACGTGCGCCATATCCTGATCAAGCCAAGCGAGATCCGCAGCGACGCGGCCACCGAGCAACTGGCCGAGAAGCTCTACGAGCGGATCAAGAACGGTGAAGACTTCGCCACCCTGGCCAAGAGTTTCTCGGAAGACCCGGGCTCGGCGCTCAACGGCGGCGACCTCAATTGGGTCGACCCGAACAGCCTGGTACCTGAGTTCCGCGAAGAAATGGCCCGCGCCCAACAGGGTGAAGTGACCCGTCCGTTCCGTACCCAGTACGGCTGGCATGTGCTTGAAGTCATGGGCCGCCGCGCCACTGACAGCACCGACCAGGCCCGTGAACAGCAAGCCCTGAGCGTGCTGCGCAACCGTAAATACGACGAAGAGCTGCAAACCTGGCTGCGCCAGATCCGCGACGAAGCCTACGTTGAGATCAAGCTGCCTGGCGCCGACCAGGCCGCCCAGTGAAGCCCCTGCGCTTCGCCGTTACTCCCGGCGAGCCGGCCGGCATAGGTCCCGACCTGTGCCTGCTGCTCGCCAGCGAAGCCCAGCCCCACCCCCTGATTGCCATCACCAGCCGTGACCTGCTCGCCGAGCGGGCCACCCAGCTGGGGTTGGCTGTCGACCTGCTGGCAGTCGCGCCGGGTAACTGGCCCGAGCAACCAGCACCGGCCGGCAGCCTGTATGTCTGGGATACACCGCTGGCGACAGCGGCTGTGGCCGGCCAGCTCGATCAGGCCAACGCCGCATTCGTGCTGCAGACCCTGACCCGCGCGGGCAACGGCTGCCTCGATGGCAGCTTTGCCGGGATGATCACCGCGCCGGTGCACAAGGGCGTGATCAACGAGAGCGGTATCCCATTTTCCGGACATACCGAGTTTCTCGCCGAACTGACTCACACCGCACAAGTGGTGATGATGCTCGCCACCGGCGACCTGCGCGTTGCCCTGGTAACCACCCATCTGCCGCTGCGCGAGATTGCCGACGCAATCACCGCTGAACGCCTCGAGCGGGTTACGCGCATCCTGCATGCCGACCTGCGCGACAAGTTCGGCATCGCCAACCCGCGCATCCTGGTCTGCGGGCTCAACCCGCATGCCGGCGAAGGCGGCCACCTGGGCCGCGAAGAAATCGACATCATCGAGCCTGCACTGCAGCGCCTGCGCAACGAAGGCATGGACCTGCGCGGCCCGCTGCCGGCCGATACCCTGTTTACCCCAAAATATCTGCAGCACTGCGACGCGGTGCTGGCGATGTACCACGACCAAGGCCTGCCTGTACTCAAGTACAAGGGCTTTGGCGCAGCGGTCAACGTCACCCTGGGCTTGCCGATCATCCGCACCTCGGTCGATCACGGCACCGCCCTGGACCTCGCCGGCAGCGGCCAGGTCGACACCGGCAGCCTGCGCGTCGCGCTACACACCGCCTATCAGATGGCCGAGAACCGCACATGAACGAGCAATACCAACACCGCGCGCGTAAGCGCTTCGGCCAGAACTTCCTGCATGACGCCGGTGTTATCCACCGCATCCTGCGCGCCATCCACGCCAAGCCCGGCGAGCACCTGCTGGAAATCGGCCCAGGCCAGGGCGCCCTCACCGAAGGCCTGCTGAGCAGCGGCGCGCAACTGGACGTCGTCGAGCTGGACAAGGACCTGGTGCCGATCCTGCAACACAAGTTCGCCGGCAACGACAATTTCCGCCTGCATCAAGGCGATGCGCTGAAGTTCGACTTCAACCAGCTGGGTGTTCCTGCCGGCAGCCTGAAAGTAGTCGGCAACCTGCCGTACAACATTTCTACGCCGCTGATCTTCCACCTGCTCAGCCACGCCGGGCTGATCCGCGACATGCACTTCATGCTGCAAAAGGAAGTGGTCGAGCGCATGGCCGCAGGGCCTGGCGGCGGCGATTGGGGCCGGCTGTCGATCATGGTGCAGTACCACTGCCGGGTCGAACACCTGTTCAACGTCGGCCCTGGCGCGTTCAACCCGCCGCCGAAGGTCGACTCGGCGATCGTGCGCCTGGTCCCGCATGAAGTCCTGCCGCACCCGGCCAAGGATCACCTGCTGCTCGAGCGCGTCGTGCGCGAAGCCTTCAACCAGCGCCGCAAGACCCTGCGCAACACGCTCAAGGCTTTGCTCAGCAATGAACAGATCGAAGCCGCCGGCGTCGATGGCAGCCTGCGCCCCGAGCAGCTCGACCTGGCTGCGTTCGTGCGTCTGGCTGACAAGCTGGCCGAACAGAGCGCCGCGTAACAACGATACCGGCCTGGCCTGGGTGCAGCCATTTGCGCCCAGGCCGCTACCCCCCCCTGAAGCACCTCCGCTGCGACACGACTGGCCTCCCGCCCCGCCGATAGCCTAGACTGCATGCACTGCCGTAATCGCGTGTTTGCTCAAGGCCATTGCATGTCCGACCCTCGATACCTGATCGACGTTAGCGTCGTCACCCGCTACCTCAAAGAACAGTCCGACCCCGACAACGAGCGCTTTGCGTTCGCCTACACCATTACCGTGCAGAACAGTGGCACGGTCGCAGCCAAGCTGATGTCACGGCACTGGCTGATCACCAATGGCAATGGCGAAGTCGAAGAAGTGCGCGGGGCTGGTGTGGTGGGCCAGCAACCGCTGATCGCGCCTGGGCAGAGCCACACCTACAGCAGCGGAGCGGTGATCAGCACCCACGTCGGTGCCATGCAGGGCAGCTATCAGATGTTCGCCGAAGACGGTAAGCGCTTCGATGCCACCATTGCCCCCTTCCGCCTGGCTGTACCTGGGTCGCTGCACTGATGGCTGTGTACGCCGTCGGTGATCTGCAAGGCTGCCTGCAGCCGCTCAAGTGCCTGCTCGAGCGCGTGCGCTTCAATCCAGCTGTCGACCGCTTGTGGCTGGTCGGTGACCTGGTCAACCGCGGCCCCGAATCGCTGGAAACACTGCGTTACCTGTACGCCATGCGCGATTCGCTGGTGTGCGTGCTGGGCAACCACGACCTGCACCTGCTGGCGGCCTGGCACAATGTCGAGCGCCTGAAAAAAAGCGACACCCTGCGCGAGATTCTCGAGGCGCCAGATGCCGATCGGTTGCTCGACTGGCTACGCCGGCAAAAACTGCTGCATTACGACGAGCAGCGCGGCGTTGCCCTGGTGCATGCCGGTATCCCACCTCAATGGACCCTAGGCAAAGCCCTTGAACTGGCTGCCGAGGTAGAGCAGGTACTGCGCGACGACACCCGACTCAAACTCTATCTGGACGGCATGTACGGCAACGAGCCGAACAAGTGGAGCAAGGACCTCAGCGGGGTCGATCGCCTGCGTGTGATCACCAACTACTTCACCCGCATGCGCTTCTGCACCGCCGCAGGCAAACTAGACCTGAAAAGCAAAGAAGGCCTGGACACTGCACCCAAGGGCTACAAGCCCTGGTTCGCGCACAAAGACCGCCGCTCCCGGCATGTGCAGATCATCTTCGGCCACTGGGCCGCCCTCGAAGGGCAAGCCGACGCCCCTGGCGTAGTGGCGCTGGACACCGGCTGCGTGTGGGGCGGCGCGATGACCCTGTATAACGTCGACAGTGGCGAAATGCACCGCTGCGACTGCGCCGACGACGGGACCCCGCGCCCGCCGGTCAGTCAGCTAAACTCAACGATCAGCCCAGAAGGAACCTCGCCATGAGCGAATTCAAGCGCATCCCTCCCGAGCAGGCCCAGGCCCTGCGCGAGCAAGGTGCAGTCGTGGTCGACATCCGTGATCCGCAGGCCTACGCCGCTGGCCACATCGATGGCGCTCAGCACCTGGATAACCACTCGATCAGCGACTTCATCCGCGCCGCCGATCTGGACAAACCCACCGTCGTTGTCTGCTACCACGGCAACTCCAGCCAGAGCGCTGCCGCGTACCTGATTGGCCAGGGTTTCTCCGACGTCTACAGCCTCGATGGCGGCTTTGAACTGTGGCGCAATACCTACCCCGCCGAGACCGCTACCAGCTCTGCCGAATAAATTTTCACTTAGCCTGCAGCCCGCGCCCCGTGCGGGCTGCGCCAGACCTGACGAACGGTCGCGGCAAACTTCTCGGCCTAGCGCCCTTGCCCTTGCGCAGAACCAACTACTCTTAAGCTCAGGCCATCCAAAAAGGGGAGAGCCGGTACACCGGCGTGCGGGTCATCGGTAGCGCTTCAAGGGTGTTCTGGGGGGTACACAGCGGCCGGCGAAATCCGGCAGCTGCCAGCATCAACTGATTGATCCGGCGTCGGCTCCACGTATCGAGCGAGGTGACGTCATGAGTATTTTTAGCCACTTCCAACAACGTTTCGAGTCAACCCGTCAGGAAGAATTGACGCTGCAGGAATACCTGGAGCTGTGCAAGCAGGACCGCAGCGCGTATGCCTCGGCGGCCGAACGGCTGTTGCTGGCCATCGGTGAACCGGAGGTGATCGATACCTCCACCAACTCACGGCTGTCGCGCATCTTCTCCAACAAGGTGATCCGGCGCTATCCGGCCTTTGCCGACTTCCATGGCATGGAAGAGTGCATCGATCAGATAGTCTCCTACTTCCGCCATGCTGCGCAGGGTCTGGAAGAGAAGAAACAGATCCTTTATTTGCTCGGTCCGGTAGGTGGCGGTAAGTCGTCGCTGGCCGAGAAGCTCAAGCAACTGATCGAAAAAGTACCGTTCTATGCGATCAAGGGATCGCCGGTCTTCGAGTCGCCGCTGGGTCTGTTCAATGCGACAGAAGACGGCGCCATTCTCGAAGAAGACTTCGGCATCCCACGGCGTTATCTGAACACCATCATGTCGCCCTGGGCGACCAAGCGGCTGGCTGAGTTCGGGGGCGACATCAGCCAGTTCAAGGTGGTCAAGCTGTACCCGTCGATCCTCAATCAGATCGCCGTGGCCAAGACCGAACCCGGTGACGAAAACAACCAGGACATCTCGGCACTGGTCGGCAAGGTGGATATCCGCAAGCTCGAGGAATTCCCGCAGAACGACGCCGACGCCTACAGCTACTCGGGCGCATTGTGCCGGGCCAACCAGGGCCTGATGGAATTCGTCGAGATGTTCAAGGCGCCGATCAAGGTCCTGCACCCACTGCTGACAGCTACTCAGGAAGGTAACTACAACAGTACTGAAGGCCTGGGGGCGATCCCCTACTCCGGGATTCTGCTGGCTCACTCCAACGAATCGGAGTGGCACACCTTCCGTAACAACAAGAACAACGAAGCGTTCATCGACCGGATCTACATCGTCAAGGTGCCGTACTGCCTGCGCGTCAGTGACGAGATCAAAATTTACGACAAGCTGCTGTTCAACAGCTCGCTGGCCAAGGCGCATTGCGCGCCCGATACCTTGAAGATGCTGGCCCAGTTCACTGTGCTGTCGCGCCTCAAGGAGCCGGAAAACTCCAACATCTACTCGAAGATGCGCGTCTACGACGGCGAGAACCTAAAGGACACCGATCCAAAAGCCAAGTCGATCCAGGAGTACCGCGATTCGGCCGGTGTCGACGAGGGCATGAACGGTCTGTCGACCCGCTTCGCGTTCAAGATCCTGTCCAAGGTGTTCAACTTCGACGCCCACGAGGTAGCGGCCAACCCGGTGCACCTGCTGTATGTACTGGAGCAGCAGATCGAGCAGGAGCAATTCCCGGCCGAGGTGCGTGAACGCTATCTGCGCTTCCTCAAAGAGTACCTGGCACCGCGCTATATCGAGTTCATCGGCAAGGAAATCCAGACCGCCTACCTCGAGTCCTACAGCGAGTACGGCCAGAACATCTTCGACCGTTATGTGCTGTACGCAGACTTCTGGATTCAGGACCAGGAGTACCGCGACCCGGAAACCGGCGAAATCCTCAACCGGATTGCCCTCAACGAGGAGCTGGAGAAGATCGAGAAACCGGCCGGCATCAGCAATCCGAAGGACTTCCGCAACGAGATCGTCAACTTCGTGTTGCGTGCCCGCGCCAACAACAACGGCAAGAACCCAACCTGGCTCAGCTACGAAAAACTGCGGGTGGTGATCGAGAAGAAAATGTTCTCCAACACCGAGGACCTGCTGCCGGTCATCAGCTTCAACGCCAAGGCCAGCAAAGAGGACCAGCAGAAGCACAACGACTTCGTCACCCGGATGGTGGAGCGTGGCTACACCGACAAGCAGGTGCGCCTGCTTTCGGAATGGTACCTGCGGGTCAGGAAATCGCAGTAAGCGGCTAGCTAGACGGCCCAGACCGCACGCTGTGCAGCGCACCGTTTCGACGCTGCGCCACAGCCTGCGGTACTGGTGGTGGCTGTTTCGTGCAGCGTCAAGCCTGCAGCTGTTGTCAGCGGAGAGACCATGAGCTACGTAATCGACCGACGCCTGAACGGCAAGAACAAGAGCACGGTCAACCGCCAGCGTTTTCTGCGCCGGTACCGTGACCACATCAAGAAGGCCGTCGAAGAGGCGGTGAGTCGTCGTTCCATCATGGACATGGAGCACGGCGAGCAGATCAGCATCCCCGGGCGTGATATCGACGAACCGGTGCTTCATCATGGCCGCGGCGGCAAGCAGACCGTGGTCCATCCAGGCAACAAGGAATTCACCGCCGGTGAACACATCGCGCGGCCGCAAGGTGGCGCCGGCGGTGGCGGCGGACGTGGCAAAGCGGGTAATTCCGGCGACGGCATGGACGACTTCGTATTCCAGATCACTCAGGAAGAGTTTCTCGAGTTCATGTTCGAGGACCTCGAGCTGCCCAACCTGGTCAAACGCCAGCTGACCGGCACCGAGACTTACAAGACCGTCCGCGCCGGGATCAGCAACGAAGGCAACCCCGCACGCATCAACATCATCCGCACCCTGCGCTCGGCCCATGCCCGGCGCATCGCCCTGACCGGCAGCAGCCGCGCCCTGTTGCGTGAGGCCAAGGCGGAGCTGGCACGACTGAAAGTCGAAGAACCAGACAATTTCACCGATATCCAGGCAGTCGAAGCCGAAATCCAGCGGTTGAGCGCGCGGATCAACCGCCTGCCCTTCCTCGACACCTTTGACCTCAAGTACAACCTGCTGGTGAAGCAACCCAGTCCCAGCTCCAAGGCGGTGATGTTCTGCCTGATGGACGTGTCCGGCTCGATGACCCAGGCCACCAAGGACATCGCCAAGCGCTTCTTCATCCTGTTGTATCTGTTTCTCAAGCGTAACTACGACCGCATCGACGTAGTGTTCATACGTCACCACACCAGTGCCCGCGAAGTCGACGAAGAAGAGTTCTTCTATTCGCGCGAAACCGGCGGCACCATCGTCTCCAGTGCGCTCAAACTGATGCAGGAGATCATGGCCGAACGTTATCCGACCAACGACTGGAACATCTACGCCGCGCAAGCTTCGGACGGGGACAACTGGAACGACGATTCGCCGATCTGCCGCGAGATCCTCTCCAAGCAGATCATGCCGCATGTGCAGTACTACACTTACGTTGAAATTACCCCACGTGAGCACCAGGCGCTGTGGTACGAGTACGAGCGCATCGGCGATTCGTTCCCGGATACCTTTGCCCAGCAGCAGTTGGTCTCGGCCGGTGATATCTATCCGGTCTTCCGTGAACTCTTCCAGCGTAGGTTAGCCACATGACCGCCAGAGCACAGAGACGCCAACCGATTTCCACCGGGTCCGAGTGGACGTTCGACCTGATCCAGACCTACGACCGCGAAATCGGTCGGCTGGCCGAGCGTTACGCGCTGGACACTTACCCCAACCAGATCGAGGTCATCACTGCCGAGCAGATGATGGATGCCTATGCCTCGATCGGCATGCCGCTCGGTTACCACCACTGGTCCTACGGCAAGCAGTTCCTCAGCACCGAGAAGTCCTACAGCCGGGGGCAGATGGGCCTCGCTTACGAGATCGTGATCAACTCCGACCCGTGCATCGCCTACCTGATGGAAGAAAACACCATGTGCATGCAGGCACTGGTGATTGCTCACGCCTGCTACGGCCACAACAGCTTCTTCAAGGGCAACTACCTGTTCCGCACCTGGACCGATGCCAGCTCGATCATCGATTACCTGGTGTTCGCCAAGCAGTACATCGCCCAGTGTGAAGAGCGCCATGGCATCGACGCAGTGGAGGACCTGATCGACTCCTGCCACGCCTTGATGAATTACGGCGTGGACCGCTACAAACGCCCCTACCCGATTTCCGCCGAGGAAGAGCGCCGCCGGCAAAAGGACCGTGAAGAACACCTGCAACGCCAGATCAACGACTTGTGGCGGACCATCCCCAAAGGCGCCGACAAGGGCAACGACCGCGACGACGCGCGCTTCCCGGCCGAACCGCAGGAGAACATCCTCTATTTCATCGAGAAACACGCCCCATTGCTTGAGCCTTGGCAGCGTGAAGTGGTGCGCATCGTGCGCAAGATTGCCCAGTACTTCTATCCACAGCGCCAGACCCAGGTGATGAACGAAGGCTGGGCAACCTTCTGGCACTACACCTTGATGAATGACCTCTACGACGAAGGCCTGGTTACTGAAGGCTTCATGATGGAGTTTTTGCAGTCGCACACCAGCGTGGTGTTCCAGCCCGGCTTCGACAGCCCGTACTACAATGGCATCAACCCCTACGCCCTGGGCTTTGCCATGTACGTCGATATTCGGCGTATGTGTGAACACCCAACCGACGAAGATCGCCGCTGGTTCCCTGAAATTGCCGGCAGCGATTGGTTGTCTACCATCAAGTTCGCCATGAGCAGTTTCAAGGATGAGAGCTTCATTCTGCAGTACCTGTCACCCAAGGTAATCCGCGACCTGAAGCTGTTCAGCATCCTTGACGACGACCAGCGTGATGACCTGCTGGTGCCTGCAATCCACGACGAAGACGGCTACCGCACCATCCGCGAACAACTGGCATCGCAGTACAACCTTGGCAACCGCGAACCGAACGTGCAGATCTGGAGCATCGACCGCCGCGGCGACCGCTCGCTGACCCTGCGCCACCAGCAGCACAACCGCAAACCATTGGGCGACTCCACCGAAGAAGTCCTCAAGCACCTGCACCGTTTGTGGGGCTTCGATATCCATCTGGAAACCGTGCAAGGTGACCAGATCATGAAGACCCATCACATGCCGCCACGGGGCGAACACGGCGACCCCGGCGACTACGGCCGGATGGACCTGGCGGTGATCCACCACCTCTAGCCCAGCCACCGCCATTGCTGTCGACAGGGTATCCTGTCGCCAGCAATGGAGGTTCTACATGCAGATTTACAAAGTCGGCGGCGCCGTGCGCGACCGCCTGCTCGGCTTGCCGGTAAGCGATGTCGACTGGCTGGTGGTGGGTGCAACGGTCGAGCAGATGCAAGCGCTGGGCTATCGCCCGGTCGGTGCTGATTTCCCGGTCTTTATCCACCCGAAAACCGGCGAGGAGTACGCACTTGCGCGCACCGAACGCAAGAGCGGACGCGGCTATGGCGGCTTTACCTTTCACGCCAGCCCCGAAGTTACGCTCGAAGAAGACCTGATCCGTCGCGATCTGACCATCAATGCCATGGCCGAAGACCTGCAGGGCAACCTATACGATCCCTACAACGGCCAGAGTGACCTCGAACAGCGCATCCTGCGCCATGTATCTCCGGCGTTCGCCGAAGATCCCCTGCGCGTGCTGCGGGTTGCGCGGTTCGCTGCGCGCTATGCCGCTTTGGGCTTCACGGTGGCCGCCCAGACGCTTGAGCTGATGCGCCAGATCACCGAGTCCGGTGAACTGCAGGCGCTGACTGCCGAACGCAGCTGGAAGGAGATCGAACGGGCCCTGATGGAAGATCAGCCACAGGTATTCATTGAAGTGCTGCGGGCCTGCGGCGCGCTCAAAGAGCTGCTACCCGAGCTGGATTCGCTGTTTGCCACGCCAGGTGAACGCGGCCAGGCCACCTTGGCCGTGTTGGCCCACGCCGCAGCCCATGAACAGCCACTGCACGTACGCTGGGCCTGCCTGACCCATGATCTGGGTGCAGCCATCAAAGCCGTCGGCCAGCGTTTCAAGGCACCTCGTGAATGCCAGGAACTCGCCTGCCTGGTAGGCGAATGGCAGCATCACTACCAGCAGGCAGCAGCGCTGGATGCCAGCACGTTGCTGAATATTTTGCAGAAGTTCGACGTCTATCGCCGTCCGCAGCGCCTGGAAGACTTCATTGCAGTCTGCGAGATGATTGCCCATGGACACTCGCTGCATGACTGCTCGCAGAGTGCCTACCTGCGCGGGGCAGCTGCAGCCGCGAAAGCCGTAGAAGTGAAAGATCTGGTCCAGCAAGGCCTGACCGGGCAAGCGCTGGGCGAGGCGGTCAAAGCCCAGCGATTGTCGGCACTGGAAGCCTATACCCAGCGCTGAATGCCGCTGTGACTGCGGCTCAGGTCCGGGTCAACTGCAAGCCGCGCCATTCAAACGGCACGGGTGCCAATATCTGATCGATGTTGGCATCCTGCCACAGCTGGGCCATACGCTTGCCCTCACCGGGATGGACCAGCTGCGGCGCGATCTGCGACAACGGCAGCAGCACAAAGGCGTTTTTCAGAATCTCCGCCCGCGGCAATTCCAGGCCATCGAAGCTACCGTGCAGATCGTCATACATCAGCACATCGATATCCAGCGGCAAGCCCTTGCGCTCAGGCGCGTAGCGGCCGTTTTCCGCCTCGATCAACTTCAGCCGACGGTCCAGCTCGAGCAGCGGCAGGTCGGTTTGCCCGGTCACCACCAGGTTGTAGAACGGACCACTCTTGATCCCCACCGCCTGGCTTTCGAATACTGCCGAGCAACGCATGTCGCCGAGAAAGCTGGCCAGCGCGTCGAGCCCCGCACACAAGTGCCGCTCGCGCTCAACATTGCTGCCCAGCCCCAGATATACCGTGCTCAGAGACATCCGCGCTCGATCTCCACGCCAACACCACCACGGGCCGCCGGCACCGCGCCCGGCTTGGTCAGTTTCAGGCGTATCCAGGGGATATTGAATTCGGCCATCAACAGCGCGACCAGGCGCTCGGCGAAGGTTTCTACCAGTTCGAACCGCGCCTGTTCGGCAAAGGCCTGAATGCGCGCCGTGATGGTGGCGTAGCACAGGGCCAGGTTGAGGTCGTCAGTGGCGGCCGCGGGGCGGTTGTCCCACGCCAGACTCAGGTCCAGGCGCAGGCACTGGCGAATCTCCCGCTCCCAGTCGTAGGCGCCGATTACCGTATCGACTTCCAGGCCTTCGATGAACACTCTGTCCAAGCACTTCTCTCCACAGCACGACAAGGGCGACTGGCGCCGTTAGAATCAAGGCGTCCTCGCCCGGAATAGTTAGCATGTTTTGGTTATTGGCGATGCTCGCCTACCTGCTTGGCTCGCTGTCCTTTGCCATTGTTCTGAGCCGCCTCAGCGGTAACCCCGACCCTCGCTCAAGCGGTTCGGGCAATGCCGGGGCGACCAACATGCTGCGCCTGGCTGGGCGCAAGATGGCGATCCTGACCCTGCTGGGCGACCTGTGCAAGGGCATCGTGCCCGTGCTGCTGGCCGAGCAAGCCGGGCTGGGCCTGCAACAGCAAGCCTGGATCGGCCTGTGCGCGGTCATCGGCCACCTGTTCCCGGTGTACTTTCGCTTCCGTGGCGGCAAGGGCGTAGCCACTGCCGCCGGCGTGCTCCTGGCCCTTTACATTCCAGCTGCCTTGCTGGCTATCACGGCCTGGCTGATGACCTTCTACCTGACCCGCACCAGCTCGCTCGCCGCATTGATCGCCACTCCGCTGACCCTGCCATTGCTGGCCTGGCGCGAGCCGGCGGCGCTGCTGCCGATGAGTGTGCTGACGCTACTCATCGTCTGGCGCCATCGGCGCAACCTGCGCGACCTGTTCGCTGGCCGCGAACGGCATTTCTGACGCCGCCCCAACCCTTAAAAAAACCGATCAGATCGGCGGCAACTGCTCCATCGGCCAGCGCGCCTGCACGCTGATCGCTAGATCCTGCTGCTGCCCGGCCAGCAAACGCTGACAACCGGCATAGGCGATCATCGCGCCGTTGTCAGTGCAAAAGCGCGGACGCGCGTAGTAAACATTGCCCTTGATCGTTGCCAGCATGCCTTCCAGCGATGCGCGCAACGCGCTATTGGCACTGACCCCGCCGGCAATCACCAGGCGCTTGAGGCCGGTCTGCTGCAGGGCGCGCTTGCACTTGATGGTCAGAGTGTCGACTACCGCCTGCTGGAACGCCAGCGACACGTCGCAACGGGTTTGCTCGGTGTCGTCACCGGCATCACGGCACTTGTTCCAGGTGTTCAGCGCTGAGGTCTTGAGGCCACTGAAGCTGAATTCCAGCCCAGGGCGGTCGGTCATCGGCCGCGGGAACGTGAAGCGCCCCGGCACACCCTGCTCGGCCAGGCGGGCAATTTCCGGACCGCCGGGGTAATTCAGGCCGATCAGCTTGGCAGTCTTGTCGAAGGCCTCGCCGGCGGCATCGTCCAGGCTCTCGCCGAGCAACTGGTACTGGCCGATGCCATCGACCCGAACCAGCTGCGTATGGCCGCCGGACACCAATAAAGCGACGAACGGGAACTGCGGCGGCTGCTCTTCGAGCATCGGCGCGAGCAGGTGACCCTCCATGTGATGCACGCCGATTGCCGGGATATCCCAGGCAAATGCCATCGACTGCGCGCAGGAGGCGCCCACCAGCAGCGCGCCGACCAGGCCCGGGCCTGCGGTGTAGGCGATTGCGTCGATATCGCTGGCCACTGCGCCGGCATCCGCCAGTACTTCGCGGATCAACGGCAGCATGCGCTTGACGTGATCGCGCGAGGCGAGCTCGGGCACAACGCCGCCGTAGGCGCGGTGCAGGTCGATTTGACTGAACAGTGCATCAGCGAGCAAACCGCGTTCACTGTCGTATAATGCGACGCCGGTTTCATCGCAGGATGTTTCCAATCCCAGTACTAGCATGGGTCTGTGCCTTGTTTAGGCTGAATTCGAAGGCGCGCATGATAGTCCCCGTGCCCAGTGCCGACCAGCGGTTTTCGATCAGAGGCTTTGCATTCCGGTCAGCTTAGCGTTAACATCCGCAACCCTTGAAAACCGACGTTCTCCAGCGCATCTTTATTTTTGTCAGGAGCACGTCTACCCCGGTAACGAACGAAGGTAGCCCTGGATGCCAGCCGTCAAAGTAAAAGAGAACGAACCCTTCGACGTAGCTCTGCGTCGTTTTAAGCGCTCCTGCGAAAAAGCCGGTGTACTGGCTGAAGTGCGTAGCCGCGAGTTTTACGAAAAGCCAACTTCCGAGCGTAAGCGCAAGGCTGCTGCTGCAGTCAAGCGTCACGCGAAGAAAGTGCAGCGCGAACAGCGCCGCGCCGTTCGCCTGTACTAATACAGACGTTCGTCGCAAAGCTTCTGCCCTGCCCGGCTAACCCCGGGCAGTTGGCAGCAGCAGCTTCAAACCTCAGGCGCGAGCCCGAGGCGCCAGCTACCTAGAGCAGCCGGCAACCGTAACACACGTCAGAACTGGTCCTCGCGACCAGGCGTGCCGTCCCTGTCTGACGAGCCCTTGTGGCTGGCGACGCGCACACTCCCCTCGCTTGACCCTCACTGCATCGCACCGCACCCATCATTCCCGCACCCTTGCGTTAGCGATTAGACTTGCCGACTGCACGATGACGAGACTGCCATGGCCGGGCTGATTCCCCAGAGCTTTATTGACGACCTGCTTAACCGCACCGACATAGTCGACGTGGTGAGTTCGCGCGTCCAGCTGAAAAAAACCGGCAAGAACTACTCCGCCTGCTGCCCGTTCCACAAAGAAAAATCGCCGTCGTTCACGGTCAGCCCCGACAAGCAGTTCTATTACTGCTTCGGCTGCGGCGCCGGCGGTAACGCGCTCGGCTTCGTCATGGACCACGACAACCTGGACTTCCCCCAGGCCGTCGAAGACCTCGCCCGCAGTGCCGGCATGGAAGTCCCCCGCGAAGAAGGCCGGCGTGGCAACAAGCCACGTCAACCGACCGACTCGCCGCTGTACCCTTTGCTGGAAGCTGCCGCCGAATACTACCGCCAGGCGCTGCGCAGCCATCAGACGCGCAAGGCGGCCGTTGATTACCTAAAGGGTCGTGGCCTGTCCGGCGAAATCGCCCGTGATTTCAGCCTGGGCTTCGCCCCGCCCGGCTGGGACAACCTGATGAAGCACCTGGGTGCCGACAGCCTGCAGCAAAAGGTCATGATCGATGCCGGCCTGCTGATCGAGAATGCCGAGAGTGGCAAGCGCTACGACCGCTTCCGCGACCGGGTGATGTTCCCGATCCGCGACAGCCGTGGCCGGATCATCGCCTTTGGCGGCCGCGTGCTGGGTGACGACAAGCCCAAGTACCTGAACTCGCCGGAGACCCCGGTATTTCACAAAGGCCAGGAGCTGTACGGCCTGTATGAAGCGCGCAAGCACAACCGCAGCCTCGACGAAATCATCGTCGTCGAAGGCTACATGGATGTCATCGCCCTGGCTCAGCAAGGCCTGCGCAATGCCGTAGCGACCCTCGGCACTGCCACCAGCGAAGAGCACCTCAAGCGCCTGTTCCGGGTAGTGCCCAGCGTGCTGTTCTGCTTTGACGGCGATCAGGCCGGTCGCAAGGCAGCCTGGCGTGCACTGGAGTCGACGCTGTCGAGCCTGCAGGACGGTCGCCGCGCACGCTTTCTGTTCCTGCCCGAAGGCGAAGACCCGGACAGCCTGGTCCGTGCCGAAGGCACCGACGCGTTCCGCGCACGCATCATTCAGCACGCACAACCGCTGGCGGATTACTTTTTCGAGCAATTGAGCAACGAAGCCGATCCTCGCTCACTGGAAGGCAAGGCGCACATGGCGACCCTGGCTGCACCGCTGATCGAAAAAGTCCCCGGCGCCAACCTGCGCCAATTGATGCGCAACCGCCTCAAGGAAATCACCGGGCTGGATACTCAGCAGGTCGAGCAACTGACGCAGAACGCGCCAGCGGCCAGCGTGCCCGATTACGACCCAGGCTTCGACTACGACGCCATGGCCAGCTACACCCCCGACTATGCCGACGCGCACCAGCCCGACTACGGCGCGCAGCAAGAGCAGCGGCCATGGACGCCGAACAAAGGTGCCGGCAAAAAGCAGTGGGAGAAAAAACCTTGGGACAAGAAAGGCGGCAAACCCTGGCAACGGGATGGCCAGCGCGAGGCGCCGCCACGGGTGCCGGCGCCGGTCGAACCGCCAACGCTGTCGGCCTTGCGCACCCTGCTGCATTACCCGCTGCTGGCTGGCAAGGTCGAAGACGCCAGCCATTTCGCCGATGAAGAGCATGTGTACAACCAGCTGCTGATTTCGCTGATCGAAGCTGCACAGAAGAATCCTAAGCTAAGCTCAATGCAACTGATTGCACGCTGGCACGGCACTGACCAGGGGCGTTTATTGCGCGCCTTAGCAGAAAAGGAATGGCTGATCGATGCCGATAACCTTGAACAACAGTTTTTCGACACCATTACTAGCTTATCCGCCCGCCAACGCGAGCGCAGCCTGGAACATCTGATGCGCAAAGCGCGTCAAAGTGACTTGAGTCCAGAGGAAAAATCTCAGCTTTTGGCCCTGCTGAGCCGCAAAGTTCCTGCACAAAACCCGACCTCATCTGGCGCGTGAGGCCCTTATTCGGGTATAATCCTCGGCTTGTTTTTTTGCCCGCCAAGACCTTCAGTGGATAGGGTGTTATGTCCGGAAAAGCGCAACAGCAATCTCGTATCAAAGAGTTGATCACCCGCGGTCGTGAGCAGGGCTACCTGACTTACGCGGAGGTCAACGACCATCTGCCTGAGGATATTTCAGATCCAGAGCAGGTGGAAGACATCATCCGCATGATCAACGACATGGGGATCAACGTATTCGAGACTGCTCCGGATGCGGATGCCCTGTTGTTGGCGGAAGCCGACACTGATGAGGCCGCAGCCGAAGAAGCCGCCGCAGCACTGGCTGCTGTCGAGACCGATATCGGCCGCACGACCGACCCGGTGCGCATGTACATGCGCGAAATGGGTACTGTCGAGCTGCTGACCCGCGAAGGCGAGATCGAAATCGCCAAGCGGATCGAGGAAGGCATTCGTGAGGTCATGGGGGCTATCTCCCATTTCCCGGGTACTGTCGACTACATCCTCGGCGAATACACCCGCGTCACCACCGAAGGTGGTCGCCTGTCCGACGTATTCAGCGGTTACATCGACCCTGACGACAATATCGCCACGCCGTCCGAAGAAGCCCCGCAGCTAGGCGCCAAAAACGCCGCTGCAGCCAAGGACGACGAGGAAGAGGACGAAGAGAAAGACGACAGCGAGGAAGAGGAAGAGACCGAGAGCGGTCCCGACCCAGTCCTCGCCCAGCAGCGCTTCGGCGCCGTGTCCGATCAGCTCGCGATTACCCTCAAAGTGCTCAAGAAGCACGGTCGCAGCCATGCCGAAAGCATTGGCGCGATGCAGGTTCTGGCCGAGCTGTTCATGCCGATCAAGCTGGTGCCCAAGCAGTTCGAGGTGCTCGTCGAGCGCGTTCGTGGTGCCTTGGACCGTCTGCGTCAGCAAGAACGCGCAATCATGCAGCTGTGCGTACGTGATGCGCGCATGCCGCGTGCCGACTTCCTGCGCCTGTTCCCGGGCAACGAAGTCGACCAGACCTGGAGCGGTGACCTCTCCAAGCGCAGCACCAAGTGGGCTGCAGCGCTGGGCGAAAAGAACGATGCCATCGTCGCCTGCCAGCAGAAGCTGGTAGACCTTGAAAACGAAACCGGTCTGACCGTTGCCGAAATCAAGGACATCAACCGTCGCATGTCGATCGGCGAGGCCAAGGCCCGTCGCGCCAAGAAAGAGATGGTCGAGGCCAACCTGCGTCTGGTGATTTCGATCGCCAAGAAGTACACCAACCGTGGCCTGCAATTCCTCGATCTGATCCAGGAAGGCAACATCGGCTTGATGAAGGCGGTCGACAAGTTCGAATACCGTCGTGGTTACAAGTTCTCGACGTACGCCACTTGGTGGATTCGTCAGGCCATTACCCGCTCGATCGCCGACCAGGCACGCACCATCCGTATTCCGGTGCATATGATCGAGACGATCAACAAGCTCAACCGTATTTCCCGGCAGATGCTGCAGGAAATGGGTCGCGAACCGACCCCGGAAGAGCTTGGCGAGCGTATGGAGATGCCTGAGGACAAGATCCGCAAGGTGCTGAAAATCGCCAAAGAGCCAATCTCCATGGAGACGCCGATTGGTGATGACGAAGATTCGCACCTGGGTGACTTCATCGAAGACTCGACCATGCAGTCGCCAATCGATGTAGCTACCGTCGAGAGCCTCAAGGAAGCGACTCGTGATGTTCTGGGCGGCCTGACCGCACGCGAAGCCAAAGTGCTGCGCATGCGTTTCGGTATCGACATGAACACCGACCACACCCTTGAAGAGGTCGGCAAACAATTCGACGTAACCCGTGAGCGGATTCGTCAGATTGAAGCCAAGGCGCTGCGCAAGTTGCGCCACCCGACCAGAAGCGAGCATCTACGCTCCTTCCTCGACGAGTGATGACAAACCCCGGCCCAGGCCGGGGTTTTTCTTGGCCATCGAAAAAGTGCCAGCACTGACCGCGCAGTTGTCGGGGCAATCCCGCCAGCTGTTGAATTCCTGCCGAAGTTAATCGTCTTACCCTCACACCCCGCAGCAATGCACGGCTACACTCGAATTCAGACTATCTGCCTAGAGGCTGCTATGCCGAAAATGCCGGCCCTACTGTTGCTGATCCTGTTTTACTGGAGCGCAACGGCCGGCGCCCTGACCCTGACCGAAGACGAGCAAGCCTGGCTCAGCGCCCATCCACAGCTGCGCCTGGGCGTGGACGCATCCTGGCCCCCGTTCGAGTTTCGCGATCAGGAGGGCCTCTACCAGGGACTGGCCGCCGATTACATCAATGTGATCCAGGAACGTCTTGGCGTCACCCTCAAGCCGACCGAGCCAAAAACCTGGAGCGAGGTGCTTGAGCTTGCCCGCAACAATCAACTCGATCTGCTGCCGGGCGTGATGTCGACCCCGGAACGGCAGAACTACCTGTCCTTCACCCGCCCATACCTGGACTTCCCGATCGTTATTCTGGCCCATGAGGGCGGTCGCCAACCGCGCACCCTCAAGGATCTGTACGGGCTGAAGATCGCGGTGGTGGAAAACTACGCGCCCCATGAACTGCTGCGCACCCACCACCCCGACCTCAATCTGGTTGCCCTGCCCAATGTCAGCTCGGCCCTGCAAGCCTTGGCGACCGACGAAGTGGACGCCGTGGTCGGTGACCTTGCTTCAAGCATCTGGAGCCTGCGCGAGCTCAAGCTCGATGGCCTCTACGTCAGCGGCGAAACACCCTACCGCTACCAGTTGGCAATGGGCGTACCCCGGGACAACAAGCAACTGGTGGCCATCCTCGACAAAGTCATCGCCGATATGAGCAGCGATGAAGTCAATGACATCCAGCAGCGCTGGGTCGGCAACGTCGTCGATCAGCGCAGCTTCTGGCACGACATGCTGCTCTATGGCCTGCCGACAGTTGTGCTGCTGATGCTGGTTCTCGCTGCCGTCATCCGCATCAATCGCCGGCTCAGCTCGGAAATATCCCGGCGCATAGCGCTTGAACAGGAACTGCGCAGCAGCGAATACCATTACCGCAGCCTGGTCGAAAGCCTGTCGGCGGTCGCATGGGAAGCCGACGCCAACGATTTCACCTACAGCTACGTCTCGCCCCACGCCGAAGACCTGCTCGGTTACAGCCTGGGAGACTGGCTCAGACCCGGTTTCTGGAGCAGCATCGTGCATCCCGAGGACGCGCTCTGGGCCAAGGCTTACTGCGACAGCGAAACTGCCGCCGGCCGCGATCACAGCCTCGACTACCGCGTGATCCGCGCCGATGGCCATACGTTGTGGGTGCGCGATATCGTCAGCATGATCGAGCAGGGCCAGCGCTCGGTGATGCGCGGCCTGATGATCGATATCAGCGAGACCAAGCGTACCGAGCATGCCTTGCGTCTGTCCGAGCAGAAGTTTGCTTCGGTGTTCCAGCAATGCCCGGATATCCTCCTGATTGCTCGGCACAGCGATGGCTGCCTGCTTGAGGTCAACGAAGCATTCGAGGAGCAGATCGGCCTCGGCCCCAATCAGGTAATCGGCCGCACCGCTACCGAGCTTGGCCTGTGGGGCGTCAGCGGCAGCGGCCCGAGCGTACTGGAACGCTTGCACCTGGGTGGTATTCGCAACCTCGAGATGAGCTTCCGGCGCAGCAACGGCGAGTTGTTCACCGGCCTCACCTCGGCGGAGACCTTCGACCTCGACGGCACCCCGGCGCTGGTCGTGGCCGTACGCGACATCAGCCAGCTGAAGGAAACCCAGCAGCGCCTGCAGATCTCCGAAGAGAAATTCGCCAAGGCCTTCCACGCCTCGCCCGACGGCTTGCTGCTGTCCAGGCAGAGCGACGGCCTCCTGCTCGAGGTCAACGAAGGCTTCTGCCGCCTGACCGGCTACAACCTTGACCCGCGCCTTGACCAAACCTCGCTGGACCTGGGCATCTGGGTCGACCTCAACGAACGCAAGCTGCTGCTGAGCAAACTCAAGAAAGACGGCTTCGTGCGTGATTTCAGCTGCCACATTCGCCGCAGCGATGGTCAGATTCGCCTCTGTGAGCTGTCCGCCAGACCGCTGCCGATTGCCGGCGCCGACTGCATGCTGACTATCGCCCGCGACATCACCGAACGCCATCTCATGCAGGAAAAACTGCAACTGGCCGCCACTGTGTTTGAAAACACTGCCGAAGGTGTGTTGATCACCGACACCGATCAGCGCATCACTGCGGTCAACCGGGCATTCAGCGAGATCACCGGTTACAGCGAGATCGAAGCCCTCGGTCAGACCCCGCGCCTGCTCGCCTCTGGCCAGCATGACAGCGCCTTCTACGTTGCCATGTGGCACCAGCTGACTGCCGAAGGCCACTGGCAAGGCGAGATCTTCAACAAGCGCAAGAACAGCGACCTGTACCCGAGTTGGCTGACCATCAGCGCGGTGCGTAACAGCGAGCGCGAGATCACTCACTTCGTGGCGGTGTTTGCCGACATCTCCAGCCTCAAGCACGCCCAGGCCAAACTGGATTACCAGGCGCATCACGACCCACTGACCGGCCTGCCCAACCGCGCCCTGTTCGAAAACCGCCTGCATGCCGCGCTGCAGTGCTCGCTGGTGTCCAACCGCCAGGGCGCGGTGCTGTTCCTCGACCTCGATCGCTTCAAGCACATCAACGACAGCCTCGGCCACCCGGTTGGTGACCTGCTGCTCAAAGGCATTGCCCAGCGCCTCAAGGAACAGGTGCGCGACGTCGACACCGTGGCCCGCCTGGGCGGTGACGAATTCATCATTCTGCTGCCTGGTCTGCACAAGCCAAGTGACGCAAGTGCCATCGCCAACAAACTGCTGGCCTGCTTCAGCGCGCCGTTCCAGGCCGGCGAACACGAGTTCTTCACCAGCGCCAGTATCGGCATCAGCCTCTACCCACAAGACGGCAGCGACGTCGCCAGCCTGATCCGCAACGCCGACGCTGCGATGTACCGCTCCAAGGCCAAAGGCCGCAACCGGGTCGAAGCCTACACCCGTGACCTCACGGCCCAGGCCAGCGTGCGCGTGGCCCTGGAAAACGAACTGCGCCGCGCCATCGATCGCAACGAGCTGAGCCTGTGCTACCAGCCCAAGCTGAGCCTCAAGACACAAAACCTGGTCGGTGCCGAAGCCCTGATCCGCTGGAACCACCCAACCTTCGGCGACGTTTCCCCAGAGCATTTCATCCATCTCGCTGAAGAGAACGGCACCATCCTCCAGCTTGGCGACTGGGTACTGGAACAAGCCTGCCGGCAGATGCACCAGTGGCAAAAGCGCTATCAGCCGTTCGGCCCGCTGTCGATCAACCTCGCCGGCGCGCAGATGCGCCAGCCCCACCTGGCCAAACGCATCGAGCAACTGCTTAAGACCTACCAGCTCAAGGCCGGCGACCTGCAGCTGGAGATCACCGAAAACTTCATCATGAGCCAGGCCGAAGAAGCCCTCAGCGTGCTCCATCAGCTCAAGCAGCTCGGCGTGCAACTGGCGATCGACGACTTCGGCACCGGCTATTCATCCCTGAGCTACCTCAAGCGCCTGCCGCTGGACATCCTCAAGATCGACCAATCGTTCATCCGCGGGCTGCCCGACGACCCGCACGACGCTGCGATCACTCGCGCGATCATCGCCCTCGGCCGGAGCATGCAGCTGACCATCATTGCCGAAGGGGTAGAGAACCAGGCGCAGCAGCATTTCCTCACCGCTGAAGGCTGTGAGCAGATCCAGGGCTATATCGTCAGCTTGCCGCTGCCGCCGGAAGAATTCGCTGCAGGCTTCCTGCGTTTAGCACTATCGGATCTTTCGGATGGCACCCATTCAAAACCCTAGCTATAATCCCCGCCACCTCTGGGGCCTATAGCTCAGTTGGTTAGAGCAGAGGACTCATAATCCTTTGGTCCACGGTTCAAGTCCGTGTGGGCCCACCAAATTGAAAGCCGCGCATTGCGCGGCTTTTTTCGTTTCTGAAATATCACTTACGGCCACGCAGCCGCTTCAGCCAGCACCAAGAAAGAGCAGTCCTCATTGCTAACCGTCGGACCAGCCCGCGCCAATGGCTACTTTGAGCCGAATAGCGTTTTTAATCGGCTCATTCTTGAAAACAGCACGCGTCAGGTGAAATCTACAAATCCCGCAACAACAGCGTCTTGCCCACATTACGCAGCACCTGGCTGTATTGCCGGCGCCAGTTATCGCGCCAGAACGCCGCATCGGCGGCGGTGCCGTCGGTGGAGCGGGCGCGGACGATATCGCTGGCGGCGACTTCTTCGGGTTGTTGCTGGCTCAACATGGGGAAGGCCATGTAACCGCGATAGTGCTGCGCCAAGACCTTGTCCAGAGCAGTGCCCGCGTAACCGCCTTGCTCCAGCAGGCGCTGACAGCCGCGGTTCGACAGCAGATAAGCATGGCTGCCGCGGGCACGCACCCGGGCGATGCCACGGCGCCAAGTCAACCAGACCTTGCCCAGGTTTGCGCCCAGGTAGAACAGCTCTGGATCGGCGCTCTGCAGAAAGCGGTTGACCTGCTCGACCTGAAACGGCTCGAACGCTACCAGCGTGGCATCGTCCTCGAGAATCAACACGCGCCGACAGCCGCGCTCCAAGGCAATGCGCGCGCAGTGAACATGGGAATCGAAACAGCCCCGTTCAGGGCTGTGCTGATCGCGCTCGACCAGGACATATTCGATCTTTAGCCCGCTGTCTGCGAACTCGTGTTGCAGCAGCTGGCGGCGATCGGCGCGTTCGCGCAAGCTGATGCAAAAAACGCTATCGACCTGCAGCTGTGTAAGGTCCTTGGATCTGGTCATCCTTCCCATCTCTGGAACTGCGTAAAGACTTCAAGGGTTATCGCCAGGCATAACGTCCCGGTTGGCCTGACACCCACTGGCGTGTGAACTGCGATTGATTTCAAAAGTATAGATCAACTGCGCCAGTCTGCCCGCGACTGTGCCGCAGTGGGTTTATCTGCGTTATAAGTGTCGTCACTCAAGTTCCAGCTGCAGAGAGCCGACATGTCGCAACCGCGTCAAATCATCCTCGACGAAATCGATCGCCAGCTGATCGCCCTGCTTCAGATCAACGCCCGCGAAAGCGTCGCCAACCTCGCCCGGCAGCTGGGCATTGCCCGCACCACGGTCAATTCACGCCTGGAGCGCCTGGAAAACAGCAAAGTCATCGCCGGCTACGGCGTACGCCTGGGCCAGCGCCTGATCGGCGGTGGGCTGCAAGCTTATGTCGGGATCAAGGTCCAACCACGCGCGGGCAAGGAGGTGGTGCGGCGGATGACGGCCATGGGCCAGGTGCAACAGCTGTGTGCCGTGAGTGGCGAGTTCGACTACGTGGCGTGGCTGCACAGCGAATCGCCGGAACAGCTGGACCAGTTGCTCGACCAGATCGGCAGCCTGGACGGTGTGGAAAAAACCACCACGTCGATCATCCTCAGCAGCAAGATAGACCGCGGCCAGCCGATCTGAAAGCCACTTAATGCCTTCGTCATAACGACGTCATTAGCCTCAAAGTGACGAAAAAAAGATTAAAACGACGCCAGCATGAGTCTTAATAACGAACTGCGCACACCCTAGAATGATCCCAGGCATTTTCTATACTCACGCTTCGCCCTCCGCGCAGCTCCTGGCAAGGTCATAACATGAACAACAATCGCCACCCCGCCGACGGCAAGAAACCAATCACGATTTTTGGCCCGGACTTCCCCTTCGCTTTCGACGACTGGCTGGAGCATCCGGCCGGTCTGGGCAGTATCCCGCTCGACCGCCAGGGCGAAGAGGTGGCGATTATCGGCGCCGGCATTGCGGGGTTGGTAGCGGCCTACGAGCTGATGAAGCTTGGCCTTAAACCAGTGGTGTATGAAGCGTCGAAAATGGGCGGCCGTCTGCGCTCGCAAGCCTTCAACGGCACCGACGGGATCATCGCCGAGCTGGGCGGCATGCGCTTTCCGGTGTCGTCGACGGCGTTCTACCATTACGTCGACAAGCTGGGCCTGGAAACCAAACCGTTTCCAAACCCGTTGACGCCAGCTTCGCCAAGTACCGTCATCGACCTCGAAGGCCAGACCTACTACGCCGAAAGCGCGGCGGATTTGCCAGCGCTGTTTCAGGAAGTAGCCGACGCCTGGGCCGACGCGCTGGAAAGCGGCGCGCGCTTTGGTGATATCCAGCAGGCCATTCGCGACCGCGATGTGCCGCGCCTCAAGGAGCTGTGGAACACCCTGGTACCGCTGTGGGACGACCGCACGTTCTATGACTTTGTCGCCACTTCCAAGGCCTTCGCCAAGCTCAGCTTCCAGCACCGCGAGGTGTTTGGTCAGGTTGGCTTCGGTACCGGCGGCTGGGACTCGGACTTCCCCAACTCGATGCTGGAAATCTTCCGCGTGGTAATGACCAGCTGCGACGATCACCAGCACTTGATCGTCGGCGGTGTCGAGCAGGTGCCTCAAGGCATCTGGCGCCATGTGCCGGAGCGTTGCGCGCACTGGCCGGCAGGCACCAGCCTGAGCTCGCTGCATGGCGGCGCGCCGCGCACCGGGGTCAAACGGATTGCCCGTGCCAGCGATGGCCAACTGGCGGTCACCGATACCTGGGGCGGCTGCCGCCACTACGCCGCTGTGCTGACCACCTGCCAGAGCTGGCTGTTGACCACCCAGATCGACTGTGAAGAGTCGCTGTTCTCGCAGAAGATGTGGATGGCTCTGGACCGCACCCGCTACATGCAATCGTCGAAGACCTTCGTCATGGTCGATCGGCCGTTCTGGAAGGACAAGGACCCGGAAACCGGCCGCGATCTGATGAGCATGACCCTCACCGACCGCCTGACCCGTGGCACCTACCTGTTCGACAACGGCGACGACAAGCCGGGGGTGATCTGCCTGTCCTACGCGTGGATGAGCGACGCCCTGAAGATGCTCCCGCACCCGGTGGAAAAACGCGTGCAGCTGGCACTGGACGCCCTGCACCGGATCTACCCGAACACCGACATTGCCGGACATATCATCGGCGACCCGATCACCATCTCATGGGAGGCCGACCCGTACTTCCTCGGCGCCTTCAAAGGTGCGCTGCCGGGCCACTACCGCTACAACCAGCGGATGTACGCGCACTTCATGCAGGACCACCTGCCGAGCGCGCAACGCGGCATCTTCATCGCCGGTGACGATGTGTCGTGGACCCCGGCCTGGGTCGAAGGCGCGGTGCAGACTTCGCTGAACGCGGTGTGGGGTATCATCAACCACTTCGGCGGCAAGACCCACCCGGAAAACCCCGGCCCAGGTGACGTATTCGACGAGCTTGGGCCGATCGCCCTGCCCGACTGACCAGGAGGCGGCATGCACATCGCTCTGTTCCAAGGCCAGCCCGGCCCCCTCGACCTGGCTGGCAACCTCGAACGCCTGCAGCAGCAGGCGCACCAGGCAGCCGCCAGCGGCGCGCAGTTGCTGGTGTGCCCGGAGATGTTCCTGACCGGCTACAACATCGGCAGTGAACAGGTCGAGCAGCTGGCTGAGGAATCGGACGGGCCCTCGGCCATGGCCGTGGTCGAGATCGCCCAGGGGCTCGGGATTGCCATTGTCTATGGCTATCCCGAGCGCGGCGAAGACGGCGCCATCTACAACAGCGTGCAGTTGATCGACAGCCATGGCCGCAGCCTGGCCAACTACCGCAAGACGCACTTGTTCGGTGAGCTGGACCGGGCCATGTTCGATGCCGGCAGCAATCACTTCCCGGTGGTCGAGCTGAATGGGTGGAAGGTCGGCATGCTGATCTGCTACGACATCGAGTTTGCCGAGAACGCCCGGCGTCTGGCGCTGGATGGCGCCGAGCTGATCCTGGTGCCGACGGCGAACATGAAGCCATACGACTTCGTCTGCCAGGTGACGGTGCGTGCACGCGCCCAGGAAAACCAGTGCTACCTGGTCTACGCCAATTACTGTGGCGCGGAAGGCGATATCCATTATTGCGGGCAGAGCAGCATCATCGGCCCGGACGGCGCTGTGCTGGCGCTGGCTGGAGAAGATGAATGCCAGCTGCACGCGGAGCTGGACAGGCACCAGGTCGTGGCCGGGCGCCAGGCATTCCCGTACTTGCAGGACCTGCGGCGCGACCTGCACCAGCGCTGAGCGTGAATGCGCTAGCATGCGCACTCGCCCCGGGAGAATTCATGCCTGACGCCACTCGCCATCTGACCCTGGCCAACGGCCTGCACCTTACCTTGCGTCACGCGCCGCGCCTCAAGCGTGCGGCGGCGGCTTTGCGCGTGCATGCGGGCAGCCATGATGCAGCGACGCGCTGGCCTGGCTTGGCGCACTTTCTCGAGCACCTGTTTTTCCTCGGCACCGAGCGTTTCCCGCTGGAGGATGGCCTGATGCGCTACGTTCAGGGCGTTGGCGGCCAGGTCAACGCGGGCACCCGCGAACGCACCACTGACTTTTTCTTCGAAGTGCCGCCCGCTGCACTGGCCGGTGGTCTCGAGCGCCTGTGCCAGATGCTCGCCGAGCCGGACCTGAGCCTAGTGCGGCAAGTCAGTGAGCGCGAGGTGATCCACGCCGAGTTCATCGCCTGGTCGCGCAATCGTGAAGCGCAGGACCAGTTCACGCTGCTCCAGCGGCTAGCGGCGGATCATCCGCTGCGCGCCTTTCATGCGGGCAACCGATACAGCCTGAACCTGCACAATCCGCAGTTTCAGCGCGAGCTCAGGGGCTTTCACCAACGCTTCTATCAGGGCGGGCAAATGGTCCTGAGCCTGTGCGGGCCGCAGTCGTTGGACCAGCTGCAAGCCATGGGCGAGCGCTACGCCAGCGTTTTCGCCAGCGGCCAGCGGGTGATTCAGGCACTGCCACCGGCTTTGAAAGAGCAACTGCTGGTGCCGCCAGCGCCCAAGCACGGCCAACTCGAGCTGCTGTTCGCCCACGATGGATTGCCGGCGGGTGCACAGCAGGCCATGGAATTGCTGCTGGGGTGCATCAGCGACAGCCGCGAAGGCACTTGGCTGGACGCACTGCGCCAACGCGGCTGGGTGCGTGAATGCCAGCCAAAACTGTTGTATGCCTTCGCCGGCCAGTTGCTCTGGACGATACGTCTGCGCTTGACCGACACCGCGCAGGTCGATGAGGTACGAGCGCTGCTGCACGGCTGGTTGCAGTTCATCAGGCAAGCAGACTTCGACGCGTTGAACGCAGCCTATGCTCAGCTGCAACAGCGCCGGGCGATGTCCGCCAGCGCATTGGAGCTGGCGCAGCGAGACAGCCGTGAACACCCGCTGCAAGCACTCGATGCGCAATCGCTCCAGGCCCTGCCTGCAGTATTGGATAGCCTGCCGCTGCAGGCATACGGAAGCTGGCAACTGCCGCCCGCCAATCCTCTGCTGCTCGCGAGCCTGCCCAACACGACGGCAGCGCTACCAGCCGCCCTGAGCATCAGCGCCTGCCTGCCCAGCTCGCGTCAATACGCCGCGCTGTATCTGCGCTGGAGGATCGCAACACCTCTGCGCCAGCGCCTGCACGCAGTGCTGGTCAACGCACTGCGGCCGCTGACCGAGCGCGCCGAGCAGGCCTCGCTACAGATGGACTTCAGCAGCAGCGGCGAGTACTGGCAGTTACGCTGCGCCGGGCTCCCCGCGGCCGTGGTGCGGCTGGTTGAAGAGGCGCTGGCAGTGTTGAACCAACCTGCTGCTGACTGCTGGCAAGCACCCGTAGCGGATGAACCTGCGTTGATTCCGATCAGGGCGCTGCTCAAGCGTTGGCCCGACGAGGTAGCGATTGCGCCTACCGCTCAGCCAGATACTGCCCGAGTGCTGGATCAGGCGATCCTCGACCAAGTCTGGCGGAGCACCAGCTGCCGAGGCCTGGCGGTCGGCTTCGGCGACCCGGAACTGACAGCATTGGGCTCGGCACTCAGCCGCACGATGTGGGACGAGGCTGCCGACCAAGAGCAGTCGCTCGATGCCAGCACTGTGCCGGGCAAACGCTGGCTATATACCGACGTAACAGGCAGCGAACACGCGCTGTTACTTTTCTGTCCGCTGCCGGCGCAGCTACAAGGCGCCGGACGGCTGCTTGCACAACTGCTGCAGGGCCCGGTGTACCAGCGCCTGCGGGTCGAACTGCAATTGGGCTACGCAGTGTTCAGCGCCTTCCGCCAGACCGACGGCATCGGCGGCCTGCTGTTTGGCGTGCAATCGCCCCACGTCCGGCCGGAGCAGATCCTCGCACATCTGCTTGAGGTGTTCAGCGCAGGCGTGACTCTCGAAAACGCCGCTCGGCAAGCTTTGGCTGATAGCTTTGACGAGGCAGCGATGCCCGACGCCGAGGTCGCGCAGTGGGCTTGGCAAAGCCACCTGGCCGGTGCAGCGGCCGATCTCGGGGGGCTGCAAGCAGCTATTCTGGACACCGATCAAGCCAGTCTGGACGCCTTGCTGACAGCCCTGATCACGGCCCAGCACGGCTGGCTATGCCTGGCCAACAGCCCAGCGCCTGACTCGCACTGACCGAGATTGTTACTCGCCACGCAACAACCCTTCTCGCAAAATGAACCTTCTGGTACATAATTATCTTGTAAGATAGCGCAACCTCAGCAAATGGAACCTCCTGCCTCAGGGGGTACCAAATAAGTAGCTGACAACCCTCAAGCCCCATCCCGAAGGAGTAATCCCATGTGGACCAAACCTGCTTACACTGATCTGCGTATCGGCTTTGAAGTGACCATGTACTTCGCCAACCGCTAAGCCTGGCTTGCGGTTAGACGCCTCGGTCCCGCCGGGGCGTTGTTGTTTTTGCCTACAGCATTTTGCATAGAGGGTGGCCATGTACGTCCAGATTCTTGGTTCAGCTGCCGGTGGCGGATTTCCGCAGTGGAACTGCAGCTGCGTCAACTGCAAGGGTTTCAGGGATGGCTCGCTGCGCGCGCAGGCGCGTACCCAGTCATCGATCGCGCTGTCCGACGACGGCGAGCACTGGGTCCTGTGCAACGCTTCGCCAGATATCCGCGCGCAACTGCAGGCGTTTGCACCGATGCAGCCGGCCCGTGCACTGCGCGACAGCGGCATCGACGCGATCGTCCTGCTCGACAGTCAGATCGACCACACCACCGGCCTGCTCAGCCTGCGTGAAGGCTGCCCGCATCAAGTCTGGTGCACTGACATGGTCCATCAGGACCTGACCAGCGGTTTTCCGTTGTTCAACATGCTCAGCCACTGGAACGGCGGCCTAGCCTGGAACCGTATCGAACTCGAAGGCAGCTTCGTCATCCCGGCCTGCCCCAACCTCAAGTTCACCCCGTTCCCGCTGCGCAGCGCCGCGCCGCCGTATTCGCCGCACCGCTTCGACCCGCATCCAGGCGACAACCTCGGCCTGCTGGTCGAAGACCTGCGCACAGGCGGCAAGCTGTTCTACGCCCCAGGTCTCGGTCAGGTCGACAACTCCCTGCTAGAAATGATGCAGGGTGCCGACTGCCTGCTGGTCGATGGCACGCTGTGGCGTGATGATGAAATGCAGCAGCGTGGCGTCGGTACCCGCACCGGTCGCGAGATGGGCCATCTGGCGCAGAGCGGCCCAGGCGGCATGCTTGAAGTGCTGGACGGTTTCGCCAGCCAGCGCAAGGTCCTTATCCACATCAACAACACCAACCCGATCCTCGATGAAGACTCACCCGAGCGCGCCGAAGTCGAACGCCGCGGCGTCGAAGTCGCCTACGACGGCATGAGCATCGAGCTGTAGGAGCCGCACATGAGCGACGCAACGCCGATGTCGCCTGCCGAATTCGAGCAGGCTCTGCGCGCCAAGGGCGCCTACTACCACATCCATCACCCCTATCACGTGGCGATGTATGACGGCCGCGCCAGCCGCGAGCAGATCCAGGGCTGGGTCGCCAATCGTTTTTACTATCAGGTGAATATCCCACTGAAGGACGCCGCGATCCTCGCCAACTGCCCGGATCGAGAGATTCGCCGCGAGTGGATCCAGCGCCTGCTCGACCACGACGGTGCGCCCGGTGAAGACGGTGGTATCGAAGCCTGGCTGCGCTTGGGTCAGGCGGTTGGCCTGGACCCGGAGCAACTGCGCTCGCAAGAGCTGGTGCTGCCCGGCGTGCGCTTCGCGGTCGACGCCTACGTCAACTTCGCCCGCCGCGCCAGCTGGCAGGAAGCCGCCAGCAGCTCGTTGACCGAGCTGTTCGCGCCGCAGATTCACCAGTCGCGGCTGGACAGCTGGCCACAGCATTACCCGTGGATCGATCCGGCTGGCTACGAGTACTTCCGCACCCGTCTTGGCCAAGCCCGGCGCGACGTTGAGCACGGCCTGGCGATTACCTTGCAGCACTACACCACCCGCGCCAGCCAGGAGCGCATGCTGGAAATCCTTCAGTTCAAGCTGGATATTCTCTGGAGCATGCTCGACGCCATGAGCATGGCCTATGAGCTGGACCGCCCTCCCTACCACTCCGTCACCCGCGAGCGGGTCTGGCACAAGGGGATCACACTATGAGTCTTGACCGTCAACAGGTGCCCAGCTGGCGCCCAGGCTACCGCTACCAGTATGAGCCGGCGCAGCAAGGCCACGTCTTGCTGTACCCGGAGGGCATGATCAAACTCAACGAGAGTGCCGCGCTGATTGGCGGCCTGATCGATGGCCAGCGCTCGGTCGCGGTGATCATCGCCGAGCTTTCCCAGCAGTTCCCCGATGTGCCCGAGGTCGCTGACGACATCGAGCAATTCATGGAGGTGGCCCGTGCCGAACACTGGATCGTCCTCGCCTGAAACAGCCGGCAAAGCCGGCGTCGGCCTACCGCTGTGGCTGCTCGCCGAGCTGACCTACCGCTGCCCGCTGCAATGCCCGTACTGCTCCAATCCGCTCGATTTTGCCGAGCAAGGCCAGGAGCTGACCACGGCACAGTGGTTCAAGGTCATGGCCGAAGCGCGCGAGATGGGCGCGGCACAGTTGGGCTTTTCTGGCGGCGAGCCGCTGGTGCGCCAGGACCTTGCCGAGCTGATCGGCGAGGCCCGCCGGCTGGGCTTCTACACCAACCTGATCACCTCCGGCATCGGCCTTACCGAAAAGCGCATCGCCGAGTTCAAGACCGCCGGGCTGGATCACATCCAGATCAGCTTCCAGGCCAGTGACGAGCAGGTCAACAACCTGCTCGCCGGCTCGAAAAAAGCCTTCGCGCAAAAGCTCGAAATGGCCCGCGCCGTCAAAGCCCACGGTTACCCGATGGTGCTCAACTTCGTCACCCACCGGCACAATATCGACAAGATCGACCGTATCATCGAGCTGTGCGTGGCGCTTGAGGCCGACTTCGTCGAGCTTGCCACCTGCCAGTTCTATGGCTGGGCGCAGCACAACCGCGCCGGGCTGTTGCCAACCCGTGCGCAGCTCGAGCGGGCCGAACGCATCACCAACGAGTACCGCGAGCGGCTCAAGGCAGCTGGCAACCCATGCAAGCTGATTTTCGTCACCCCTGACTACTATGAAGAGCGACCCAAGGGCTGCATGAATGGCTGGGGCAGTATCTTTCTTACCGTCACCCCCGACGGCACCGCACTGCCCTGCCATGGCGCGCGGCAGTTGCCGGTGCAGTTCCCCAATGTGCGCGAGCACGACCTTCGGCACATCTGGTATGACTCGTTCGGCTTCAACCGCTACCGCGGCTTCGACTGGATGCCCGAACCCTGCCGCTCGTGCGACGAGAAGGAAAAGGACTTCGGCGGCTGCCGCTGCCAGGCGTTCATGCTTACCGGCGATGCCAGCAACGCCGATCCAGTGTGCGCCAAGTCGGCCGAGCATGGCATCATCCTCCAGGCACGTGAGGAAGCCGAGCACGCCCATCAGGCCATCGAAGAGCTGACATTCCGCAATGAACGAAACTCCCGAGTCATCGCCCGCGGCTGAGTTCAGCGCCGCCCAGGCCGTCGCCGCCGGCACCGACTTCGCCGACCTCAAGGTCGGCGCGGCCGGGCTGTTCTGGAACGAATTCCGCCCTGCCGACGGCGCTTGCCGCCTGTGGCACTGGCGCGAGCAGCAAGCCCATTGCCTGACGCCGGACGGTTTCAGCGCACGCAGCCGTGTCTACGAATACGGCGGCGGCAGCTTCTGCCTGGGCGAGGAGGTGCTGGTATTCGTCAACGAGTCCGATCAGCAGATCTACCTGCAAGGCCTCGATGGCTCTGCGCCACGCGCCCTGACCGCTGCCGCCGACTGCCGCTATGGCGATGTGCTGTGGCATGCCGGCGCAGTGCTCGCTGTCGAAGAGCAGCACGCTGACAGCGTTGTGCACCGCTTGGTCTGCTTCGCCGATGAGGGCCGTCAAGTGCTGGCCGAAGGCGCCGACTTCTATTCGGCACCGACCCTGAGCGAAGACGGCCAGCGCCTGGCCTGGATCGAATGGGACCGCCCGGCACAGCCCTGGACCCGCACTCGATTGATGTGTCGCCAGCGCGACAGACACGGCGAGTGGACTGCCGCGCTATGCCTGGCCGGCGATATCGACCCAGAGCAGTCCTTGCAGCAACCCCGCTTCGACGGGCAAGGCAGGCTGTATTGCCTGTCTGATCGCAACGGTTTCTGGCAGCCATGGGGGGAGATCGAGGGCGATTGGAAAGCACTATCAGCAGTCGCCGCCGACCACGCCGCCGCGCCCTGGCAACTGGGTGCCAGCAGTTGGCTGGCAATCGCACCTGATAGCTATCTGGCCAGCTGGTTCGAAAACGGTTTTGCCCAGCTTGGCCTGCACAGCGGTGATCAGGTTCAGCGCTTCGCCAGCGAGTACACCCGCTTTCGCAGTCTGGCTCTGGACGACCGCCATATCTACGCCATCGCCGCCTCGCCGATCAGCCCAGCCGCAGTCATCGCCATCGAGCGTGTCAGCGGCCAGACCAGCGTGCTTAGCGGCGGTGGCCTGCCGCTGCCCGCCGAGCGGATCAGTCGCCCGCAGCCGATCCGCTATCCCAGCGGCGACGCCCATGCCCATGGCTTCTTCTACCCGGCGGCCAACCAGCCGCAAGGCGCCGCGCCGCTGGTGCTGTTCATCCACGGCGGGCCGACCTCGGCCTGCTACCCGGTACTCGACCCGCGCATCCAGTACTGGACCCAACGCGGCTTTGCCGTGGCCGACCTCAACTACCGCGGCAGCAGCGGTTATGGCCGCGCCTATCGGCAAGCGCTGCACTTGCGCTGGGGCGAAGTCGACGTCGAAGACGCCTGCGCTGCAGTCAGTTACCTGGCGGGGCTGGGCCTGATCGACCCGCAGCAGGCGTTCATTCGCGGCGGCAGTGCTGGCGGCTACACCACCCTGTGCGCGCTGGCATTCGCCGATGTATTTCGCGCCGGCGCCAGCCTCTATGGCGTCAGCGACCCGCTGGCGCTGGCACGGGCGACGCATAAGTTCGAAGGGGATTATCTGGACTGGCTGATTGGCGATCCTCAACGAGACGCCGAGCGCTACCGCCAACGCACACCGCTGCTGCATGCCGAGCAAATCAAGGTGCCGATGATCTTCTTCCAGGGCGAGCTGGATGCCGTGGTGGTGCCCGAGCAGACTCACGCCATGCTGGCGGCGCTGAAAGCTAACGGGATTGAGGCTGAAGGGCATTTTTATGCCGGTGAGCGGCACGGTTTCCGCAAGGCCGAGAACCTTGCGCATGCACTCGAGGAAGAATGGAAGTTCTACTGCCGGGTTCTCGACCGTTGAGCCGAGTACGCCGCAATTGCAACAGAGGGCCGCAGCGCGGCCCTCGTCACGTCAGCGCTTGGCGATGATATACACCGCGTGGATGATGCCGGGGATATAACCCAGCAACGTCAACAGGATGTTCAGCCAGAACGCACCGGCAAAGCCGACCTGCAGGAACACGCCAAGCGGCGGCAGAAGGATCGCGATAATGATGCGAATGAAGTCCATGCATGTCTCTCCGTCAGTGGTTACTACACAGACTCGCGCGCTTGCGCAGAGGTTCCGCAGGCACAACATCTTGCGCTAAAGGCAAAAAAACGCCCCGGGCCGAATAAGACAGGCCCGGGGCGATGCGCAGAAACGCCAGACGGTTCGTTGAAATAAGTGAGCGCTATTGCCGATCAGGCGCGCATCTCGCGACGGTTGTGCTGTTGCCCGTGCAGCCGGGCAAAGGCTCTGGCCAGCTTCAGCAGCATCTCGTCGACAAGCCCGCGGCTGATCGTCAGCGCCGGGGCAAAGCGGACTACATCGGGCTGGGGCGCCTGCAGCAACAAGCCCTCCTGCAATGCCGCCTGCACCAACGCTGGCGCCATCTCATCGTGTAACTGCAGCGCCCACAGCAGACCCTGCCCACGCACCTCGCCATGACCATAACGGCCGGACAACCTGCTCAGGCCTTCGCGCAGGTGGCGGCCGCGGTCCTTGATCTGCTCGAAGAAGCCAGGCGCGAGCACGCTCTGCAATACCGCCAGGCCGGCCGCGCACATCAGTGCATTGCCGTGCTGGCTGCCTTGCAGCTCGCCAGGCTCGGCGCAGCAGGCGCTGCCGCGGGCCACCAGCGCGGCGACCGGCACGCCACCCCCCAGGCCTGTGCCAAGGGCGATGATGTCGGCACGCACGTCATATCGCTGTTCGGCCAACAACGCACCGCAGCGGCCGATGCCGGTCAGTGCTTCGTCGAAGATCAGCAGAATGCCCAGCTCGCGGCACAGCCGTTCGACACCCTGGAGATACTCGCGGCTGGCCGGGATAACGCCGGCCTCGCCCTGGATCGGTTCGAGCATGATCGCGACCGTGCGCGAGTCGACGGCGGCGTGTAGTGCGCTCAGGTCGTTGAACGCCACCTGGCTGAAGCCCGACGTATCCAGACCGCGCCCGTGGCAGGCCTGGCTGGCCGTAATGACATGATCGGCGCCGCTGCGATGCAGTTGGCCCCATTTACGCGCCAGGCGGATCGCCGCTGCGCACGCTTCGGCACCGCTGTTGAGCAGGTACGCCTGGTCACTGCCGGTGCTCTGGCAAAGCTTCTGCGCCAGCAGCAACTGGTTGTGGTTGGTTAGCTGCCCGCCGCAGTTAAGCAATGTCTGGGCCTGAGCACTCAGCGCTTCGCTCACCACTTGCGGGCAATGGCCGAGACTGTTGCCTGCACTGCCTTGGGTGAAGTCCAGATAAACCCGACCGTCGTTGTCCCATAACCACGAGCCCTGCCCACGCACAAAAATCGGCGCAGGCAGCGCGGCGGACGCCATCAGCCATTCGCTCGATAGCGGGGCGGTAGCTGCCGGTGCTGCTGGTACAGGTTCGACCACCGCGACAGCTGGCCGGCGCAGCTTGAACAGATTCATCAGAACTCCAGACCGATCTTTCAGCGTGGCCTATCAAAAGTGTTTTTCAGCGACTGCAACAATCGGTCGCTGCAACAGCAGGTAAATGCTTGAAAACGCCGCTAGACTAGGCACAACCGGGCACCCTGGCCATTTCGATTTCCCAGCTTTTTCGATAAGTATTGCTTATGGATTTTCGCCAACTGCGTTATTTCGTCGCGGTCTATGAAGAAGGCCACGTCGGCCGTGCTGCCGAACGCCTGTCACTGTCGCAGCCGGCCTTGTCCCAGCAGATTCGGCAACTGGAACACAGCCTCGACCTGAGCCTGTTCGAGCGCAGCAACAAGCGCCTGCTGCCGACACTGGCCGCGCACACCTTGTACAACCATGCCCAGCCCTTGCTCGACGGCTTGCAGCGCGCCCATGAGGCTATGCGCAGCTTCAAAGGCCAGGCACTGCGTACCCTCGCCATCGGTGTCCTGCAGACCGTCCGCCCCGGGCTGGTACCGCAGTTGCTGGAGCGCGTGCGCCGGGCGCAGCCGCACCTGGTGGTGCAGATCTACGAACTGTCGGGGCTGGAGATCGAGCGGCGTCTGCTCAATGGCAATCTGGATATCGGCATCAGCTATCTTCCGCCGCGCCAGGCAGGCCTGCACGGGCTGATGCTGTATGAAGATGAGCTGCAACTGGTCATCCCCAACACCCACCCGTTGAAGGACTTCAAGAAGGTCTCGATCAGGCAGGCGGCTGAATTGCCGCTGCTTATGCTGGGTGAAGAGTTTCAGATCCGCCAGATCTGGAAGGAGCAGCTGGCCAGCCAGGGCCGCAGGCCGCAGGTACAGGCCGAGATGAACAACATGGCGGGAATCCTCGACAGCCTGGCGCACACCTCGCTGGCAACCATCCTGCCAGGGCGCGCCAAGGCAGCGGCCGAGGATGATCAAGGGCTGCTGTGGAAGCCCCTCAGCGAGCCGCGCGTACCACTCAAGGTTGGTCTCGTGTTTCGCGATGCGCAGCGCCAACAGGCGTCGCTGGAGCTGTTGCGCACATTGCTCGAAGAAGAAACCGACGGGCGCCCGCTGGGCGTGTCGCCGCTGGACGTACTGGGCTGACGGTAAAAACCACGCAACAAAGAAAACCCCGCCTAAGCGGGGTTTTCCAGACTGTTTCCCTGACATCCCTATCGCCTCACCATCCTGGCGAGATTCCTTCGTGTCCCTGTTCTGTCCTTTACGCTTCCTGCGTTCCGTCCATGTGAGAAATATTAGCTGTGGATCCAATCTGAAGATAGAGGCGAAAAGTCACCACGTCGTGTAGGAAAAGGCTTACAAATCACCCCAGCTTTGTTACGGCATGTGATCGAGGCGTCAGAACTGCGCAGCGTCCAACAGATACAGCGACTCGCTACCCGCCTTGACCGACGCCACCAACGAATCCACCCGCGGCAGCAACCGCGCAAAGTAGAAGCGCGCCGTGCCCAGCTTGCCCTGATAGAAGGCCGCATCGCCCTCGCCTGCCTTGGCTGCCTGGGCCATGCGCGCCCACATATAGGCATAAGCGACATAGCCGAACGCGTGCAGGTACTCAACCGAAGCTGCACCGATCTCGTTCGGGTTGAGCTTGGCCTGCTCGATAACCCACTCGGTCAGCCCATCCAATTGATCCAGGGCAGTGGCCAATGGCTGGGTAAACTCGCCCAGCTCGCTATCGGCAGCAGCCACGAACTGGCGAATTTCGTCGGCAAACACCTGGTAGAACGCGCCACCGCTGGCGACCACCTTACGGCCCATCAGGTCCAGCGCCTGAATGCCGTTGGTGCCTTCGTAGATCTGGGTGATGCGCGCGTCGCGCACCAGTTGCTCCTGGCCCCACTCACGGATGTAACCGTGGCCGCCAAACACCTGCTGGCCATGCACGGTGCACTCAAGCCCGGTGTCGGTCATGAACGCCTTGGCCACCGGTGTCAGCAACGCCACCAGGTCCTCGCTGCGCTTGCGCGTGGTCGGGTCTTCGCTGTACTTGGCGTTGTCCAGTTGCAGGGCGACGTAAGTGGAGAACGCCCGACCGCCTTCGATCAAGGCTTTCATGGTCAGCAGCATGCGCCGCACATCCGGGTGGACGATGATCGGGTCGGCGACTTTGTCTTTTGCCTGTGCGCCGACTGGCGAGCGGCTTTGCAGGCGATCGCGGGCGTACTCGACGGCGTTCTGATAAGAGCGCTCGGCCGAGGCCAGGCCTTGAATACCGACGCCCAGGCGCTCGTAGTTCATCATGGTGAACATGGCCGCCAGGCCCTTGTTCGGCTCGCCGACCAGGTAGCCGACCGCGCCGTCGAAGTTCATCACGCAGGTCGCCGAGCCCTGAATGCCCATCTTGTGCTCGATCGAGCCGCAGTGGGCCGAGTTGCGCTCACCCAGGCTGCCGTCGTCGTTGACCAGGAACTTGGGCACCAGCAGCAGGGAAATGCCCTTGGGCCCCGCGGGTGCGTCCGGCAGCTTGGCCAGCACCAGGTGAATGATGTTTTCGGTCAGGTCGTGCTCGCCACCGGTGATGAATATCTTGGTCCCACTGACCTTGTAGCTGCCATCCGCCTGCGGCTCGGCCTTGGTACGGATGATGCCCAGGTCGGTGCCGGCATGGGCCTCGGTCAGGCACATCGAGCCCGCCCAGACGCCGCTGTACATGTTCGGCAGGTATTTGTGCTTGAGCGCTTCGCTGGCATGAGCGTTGATCGACAGGCAGGCGCCTGCGGTGAGCATCGGATACAGCCCGAACGACAGGCTCGAGGCGTTGATCATTTCCTCGACCTGAGCCGAGATCGCCTTGGGCATACCCATGCCGCCAAACTGCGGATCACCGCCAACACCGACCCAACCGCCTTCGGCGTAGGTCTGGTAGGCCTCGATGAAACCGGCTGGGGTGCGTACGCTGCCGTTGTCCCAGTGGCAGCCCTCTTCATCGCTGGCGCGGTTGAGCGGCGCGATGCTGCGGGCGGTGACCTTGCCGGCTTCTTCCAGCACCGCCAGAGCGGTGTCCTGGTCGACCGCCTCGGCCAGCTCGGGCAGCTGTGCCCACAGCGTGGCCACGTCGAAGACTTCATTGAGAACGAAGCGCATATCACGCAGGGGCGCTTTATAGTCAGCCATGGACAACCTCTCACTAGTCGGGTCGGGGCGGTCCTGGCAAGGACCGCGGCACTGGAGTGAAATCAGTGTAACCGAACAACTTTTGCGAGACATAGGGTCATCACGTGACCCTACAGTCAACCCCGGTCAACCTAAGTCATGCCATTCGCACAGCGCCGCGGCGTGATTGGTGGCCGAACATCACTACACAGTTACGCCCGGCAGCCTTGGCGCTGTACAGCGCCTCATCGGCAGATTTGAGCACCGCCTCGGGGTTGCGGTGGTCGATCAAGCGTTCGGCCACGCCGATGCTGATGGTGACCGATACGGTAGCGCTGGCCGAGCCGCTGCGCCGTTGCCGGCCGGCGCTATCGTCCTGCGGACGGCTGTTCTGGTCGCGCAGCTGGATGGCGTAGTTGGCGATCATCTCGCGTACCGCTTCCAGATGCGGCAGACAATCTTCGGCAGTCTTGCCGGCAAACACCAGGGCGAACTCTTCGCCGCCATAGCGGTAAGCCCGACCGCCCCCCGTCACTTTCGACAGCCGGCTGGCAACCAGCCGCAGCACCTGATCACCGACGTCGTGGCCGTGGGTATCGTTGAATTTCTTGAAGTGGTCAACGTCGGTCATGGCAATCACGTAGTTGCGCCCCAGGCGCTGCATACGCTCGTTCAGCGCACGCCTGCCGGGCAAGCCGGTGAGCTCGTCGCGGAAGGCCATCTGATAGGCCTCATGGGCGACCGCTGCGGCAATCATCAGCATGACCTGGCTGCACATGATGTTCAGGGTGAACGGCAGGATGAAGGTTTTCGGCAACATCCACAGCAGGCCCAGCAAGCCGATGATCTGCGCCGCATGCAGCGGTCGCGGCTGACGCAGGTACTGCACCGCCAGCAGGATGAAAACGATGACGAAGACCGGGTACGCCAGCTGGATCAGGCTCATCCACTGACCGTGCAGCGACGGCCAGCGGATCTCCGCCAGCCAGCCCAGCAGCGCATCCGGAAAGCTCTGCTGCAAGGCCACCGCCACGCTGCCGACGGCAAACAGTACGGCAAAGCGGGCGAGCATGTCCTGGGCCAGATGAGTGCGTTCCTGCCAGGCGGCGAACAGGCCGAACAACGCAGGTAGCAGCAGGCAGACCAGGTGAAAGATCACTGCAGCGTCTTCACGCACGCGGCCGTTGTCGCGATAGAAGTCGGTCTGGGTGTCGAGCAGGTAGTAAGCGATATACACCGTGACCATCACAAACAGCTCACGCTGCCTACGGTACACCGCGCAATAGGCGCCGCCGAGCAGCAGCACCATGGTTGGCAGCACATTGAACAAAGACGTGAAGAAGACGCTGAGGTCTCTCACATAGGCCGCCGCCAGCCCCGACACCAGTAACACCAGTGACGGCAGGAAATGGCTTACGCGTACAGCGGATAACTGAAACAAGGGTATCTCCAACCCGGCAGATCAATAATGGCATTGTGCCTTTACTTCATCGGCAGCGCACATGAATAGATGAATACACCAGATGTTTAACGGCAGGCGTGGAGCCAGGCTTAGCTTTTTCTGTGCATGGCGCTACGCGGCCCGGACGAGCGCTCACAAAAAAACCGCCTGCCGGTGAGGGCAGGCGGTTTTTGATGTTGCCAGCGCGGCTTAGATGGCCAGGCCGAAGTCTTCTTCTTTCATCGCCATCAGGTTACCGGCACCGGACAGCATGGTCGCTGCATGGGTGCGGGTACGCGGCAGGATACGCTGGAAGTAGAAGCGTGCGGTCTGCAGCTTGGCGGTGTAGAACGCTTCTTCGCTGGTGCCGGCGGCGAGTTTTTCAGCTGCCAGACGGGCGATATCAGCCCAGAAGTAGGCCAGGCAGGCGTAGCCCGAGTACATCAGGTAATCGACCGACGCGGCACCGACCTCTTCACGGTCTTTCATGGCGGCCATGCCGACTTTCATCGTCAGTTCGCCCCACTCCTTGTTGATCGCCGCCAACGGCTCGACGAATTCCTTGACCGCTTCGTTGCCTTCCTGGGCCTGGCAGAACTTGTGCACGATTTTGGTGAAGCCCTTGAGCGCTTCGCCCTGGGTCATCAGCACTTTACGCCCGAGCAGGTCGAGGGCCTGGATGCCGGTGGTACCCTCGTAGAGCATCGAGATGCGGCTGTCGCGCACGTTCTGCTCCATGCCCCACTCGGCGATGAAGCCATGGCCGCCGTAGATCTGCACGCCATGGTTGGCGGCTTCGAAACCGACCTCGGTCATGAACGCCTTGGCGATCGGGGTCATGAAGGCCAGCAATGCATCGGCCTTCTTGCGGGCTTCTTCGTCCTTGCTGTACTTGACGATATCGACCTGCTGCGCGGTGAAGTAGACCATCGCCCGGTTGCCTTCGGCAAAGGCCTTCATGGTCAGCAGCATGCGCCGTACATCAGGGTGGACGATGATCGGGTCAGCGGCCTTTTCAGGTGCCTTGGGGCCGGTCAGCGAGCGCATCTGCAGACGATCGCGGGCGTATTTGAGGCCACCCTGGAATGCCACTTCAGCGTGGGCCAGGCCTTGCAGCGCGGTACCCAGGCGAGCGGTGTTCATGAAGGTGAACATGCAGTTCAGGCCTTTGTTGGCCGGGCCAATCAGGTAACCGGTAGCGCCGTCGAAGTTCATCACGCAGGTGGCGTTACCGTGGATGCCCATCTTGTGCTCGAGCGAGCCGCAGCTGACACCGTTGCGCTCGCCGATGGCGCCATCGGCGCTCGGCAGGAACTTGGGCACGATGAACAGCGAAATACCTTTGGTGCCAGCAGGGGCATCCGGCAGCCGCGCCAACACGATGTGGACGATGTTGTCGGCCATGTCGTGCTCACCGGCCGAGATGAAGATCTTGGTTCCGGAAACCTTGTAAGAGCCATCCGCCTGCGGCTCGGCCTTGGTCCGCAGCATGCCCAGGTCAGTGCCGCAGTGCGGCTCGGTCAGGCACATGGTGCCGGTCCATTCACCGGTGACCAGTTTGCTCAGGTAGGTGTCCTGCTGCTCGGCGGTGCCGTGCTCGGAAATGGTGTTCATCGCGCCATGGGACAGGCCTGGGTACATGCCCCAGGACCAGTTGGCTTCACCGACCATCTCGCTGACCGCCAGGCCCAGCGACTCAGGCAGGCCCTGGCCGCCGTGAGCAACATCATGGGCCAGGCTCGGCCAGCCGCCTTCGACGAACTGTTTGTAGGCTTCCTTGAAACCAGTCGGGGTCTGCACACCCGACTCGCTCCACTTGCAGCCTTCGAGGTCGCCAACGCGGTTCAGCGGCGCCAGCACGTTCTCGCAGAACTTGGCACCTTCCTCAAGGATCGCATCGACCATGTCGGGCGTGGCTTCCTCGCAACCCGGCAAGCTCTGGTAGTGCGCTTCATAGCCGAGCAGTTCGTCGCGAACGAAGCGAATATCACGCAGAGGGGCTTTGTATTCAGGCATTGCGATGAACCTCTTGAGGAGTCCGGTGGAGTGAGCGCCGACAGCAACCGGCACTCGGTCAAACAGTTGTTTGAAACTTACGTTTAGGTGCAAACAAAGTCAAGAAGGGACTATGGTGCCATTTACGTCGCGAAACATGGCGTATCTGCCATGTGCCCGTAAATGCAACTGCGGGCCTGACTGCAGAGGACAACCGAGCAGACAACGGTGTTGTCTGGTCAGCGCCATCGCAGTCAGGCCCGCAGAGATTTCAGCGAGATGAGCAATCAGGCGTAGGTGTCGATGAAGCGGCCGAGCATTTCGTCGGAAGCCTTGGCGACTTTCACACCAAGCTCGACTTCAGTCTTGCCCAGCGCCAACTGCACCGTGCTGGTGGCCATGTCCATTTGCTGGCTGCGGTCGACGGCGCGCAAGCGCTCGGCCTGATAGTCGCTGGACTGGCTGGTGGCGGCACGTTCGACGGTGCCGTTGGCGATCTGGCTGGCGGCCTGATCAACGCGGTTCTGGCCCGCCTGAATGGCGCCAAGACCTGCGTAGTAGGCAGAGCTACCGGTGATTTCCATGTCAAAACTCCGATGACGCTGGATAACGGACAAACTTCATTAAAGCAGGCCAACGCCGAAAAGGCCCGTTTAAATCGCTAATAGCCTAGTGCCATTCGATAGACCGAGGGTATGCGCGCGGAGCTTAATCAAGCAGGTCAAGCTGCAGATGTTCGGCCACGGCATCGGCGCTGGCTTGCTTGAGTTTGGGCACCCGCCCCAGGCACGGCGCGGGCAGGCGTTCAGCGAGGCTGGCCAGATTTTCTTCCAGCCGCGAGGTGCGCGGCTCAATCACATTGGCCACCCAGCCGGCCAGCTGCAGGCCATCGCGGGCAATCGCTTCGGCACTTAACAGCGCGTGATTGATGCAGCCCAGGCGCACGCCGACCACCAGGATCACCGGTAGCTTCAGCGCGATCGCCAGATCGGACAGGTTGGCATGGTCCGACAACGGCACCCGCCAACCGCCGGCACCTTCGATCAAGGTGAAGTCGGCGCCCTCTGCCAGAATCCCCTGCATCGCCTTGAGCAAAGCAGGCACCGCCAGCGCCACGCCTGCTTCGCGCGCAGCCAGGTGCGGGGCGATTGCCGGCTCGAAGGCGAACGGATTGACCCGTTCATAAGGCAACTGGACGGTACTTTGATCAATCAGCGCTAACGCATCGGCATTGCGCAGGCCCTTGCTGGTCACCGCGCATCCCGACGCGACTGGCTTGGCCGCGAGGGTACTTAAGCCTTGCAGGCGGGCCGCATGGAGCAAGCCGGCAGCGATGGTGGTCTTGCCCACGTCTGTGTCGGTACCGGCAATGAAATACGCTTGGCTCATGTCATTCCCCAGCCTGCTGAGGCTTGCGCAGCACGGCATACACCACCTGATAGGTGGCCGGCAGGCCGGACGGCTGGCGCCAGTGTTCGTAGGCCTGCAGCAAACCCTGCATGCGCGCCCGCCCCGTTAGGCCAGCCGGCCGGCCAGGGTTGAGGTTATGCGCACCCAGCGCCTTCAGTTCATGGGTCAGGCTGCGTACATCGGGGTAGTGCAGCACCTGCGCCCGCTGTTGCAGAGCGAGCAATTGCAGGCCGCTGCCGGCACACAGCCGCTGGTAATCTTCGAACCGGCGGAAGCGGTTGACGTGGACCATGCCGTCTACTGCCTGCCAACTGGCGCGCAACTCTTCCAGAGTGCCTACGCACAGGCTGCTGAACGCCAGCACTCCACCAGGGCGCAACACCCGCTGTGCTTCGCTGAGCACGCTGGCGAACTGGCTGCACCACTGCACGGCCAGGCTACTGAAAATCAAATCGACACTGGCGCCCTGCAGCGGCAGGCGTTCGGCATCGCCGACCACGTGGAACTGCGCGCCACCTTGCTGCCGAGCGTGACCTAGCATGCCTTCGGCAATGTCGACGGCCACGCCGACAGCGCCGGCAAAGCGCTCGGCCAGCACGCGGCTGAAGTGACCGGTACCGCTGCCCAGGTCGAGCCAGCGGCTTGGGGTCAGATCAGCCGGCAACTGCTCGAGCAAAGCCACACCGACGGCGCGCTGCAACGCGGCAACGCTGTCATAACTGGCAGCAGCCCGCGAAAACGACGCCGCCACCTGGCGTTTGTCAGGCAAGCCGCCCGGCAGGGTCGGATGGGACAGATCAGTCATCGCCGCTCTCGTGCAAAAAAATCTTGATGCCCGCCGCCAGGTCCTGCGGATATTCCAGCAGGAAGGCATGCGAGGTGTTTTCAACAAGACCGACCTCGACGTCCGGGACCAGCTCGCACAGCGCCTTGGCTGCCTCTGCCGGGACCAGCACATCGCTGCCGGCAAACAGGTGCAACTGCGGCCCGGTGTACTCCACCAAGGCATCGCGGGTATCCAGCTTGCCCAACACCTCCAGGCCGCTCATCAGGTACAGCGGATCAGTGCTCGGCAAGCCGACATTGAGTTGCTTGAGCACGGCCAACTGATCCGGCGCACCCTGGGTGCACAGCGAGCGAAAGCGCTTCAGGGTGACCTGCAGATGGCTGCGACAGCCGTCGGCAAAGGTGCCGAAGGTGTCTGCCGGCATGCCGTGCGGCCAGTCGGCGCGACTGACGAAACTAGGATTACTGGCCAGGGTCAGCAGGCCGCAGCAGCGATCACCGCGTTTGCGTGCCAGCTCGCTGGCGAGCATCCCGCCCAGTGACCAGCCACCCAGCCAGGTGTCCTGGGGCAGGGTGCGATCAAGATGGTCGATCCAGGCCTGGACATCGCCGTCGGGCAATTCCGGCAGCGCCAGCAGGTCGACCTGCAAGCGCGGATCCTGCGCGCGCAGGCTTGCCGCCAATGGATGCAGTGCAGCAGTACCCAGCCCCCAGCCGGGCAAGAGAATCAGGCGATTACGCATCGGCGCGCTCCAGTTGTGGATAACAGTCTGCCAATGCATTCAACAATAGCTGCACCTGCGCCTCGGTGTGCGCCGCGCTCAAGGTCACCCGCAGCCGCGCACTACCGGCCGGCACTGTCGGCGGGCGAATGGCGGTCACCAGCAAGCCGCGTTCGCGCAGCATCTGCGACAGGCGCACAGCACGGCCGCTGTCGCCGATCAGGATTGGCTGAATCGGCGTCTGGCTGTCCATCAGTTGCAGGCCGATCTGCTCTGCCCCCTCGCGGAACTGGCGGATCAACGCCGCCAACTGCTCGCGCCGCCAGCTTTCGTCACGCAGCAGCTGCAGGCTCTTGAGCGTGGCGCAGGCCAGCGCCGGCGGTTGGCTGGTGGTGTAGATGTAGGGCCGAGCGAACTGCACCAGTGCCTCGATCAAATCATCACTGCCGGCAACAAACGCACCTGCGGTACCGCAGGCTTTGCCGAGAGTGCCGATCAACACTGGCACCTGATCCAGACCAAGGCCGAAGTGCTCGACGATTCCGCCGCCGTTGGCGCCCAGGGTGCCGAGGCCGTGGGCATCATCGACCATCAGCCAGGCATTCGCTGCGCGGGCGGTCGCGGCCAGTGCGGGCAAGTCGGCGAGATCGCCATCCATGCTGAACACGCCATCGGTAACCACCAGGGTATTGCCGGTCGCCCGCTGCAGGCGGCTAGCCAGGCTCTGCGCATCGTTGTGCAGATAACGATTGAAGCGCGCACCGCTGAGCAGGCCGCCATCGAGCAGAGAAGCGTGGTTGAGGCGGTCGTGCAGCACCGTATCGCCCTGCCCGACCAACGCGGTGATGGCACCGAGGTTGGCCATGTAGCCGGTGGAAAACAGCAGCGCACGCGGCCGCCCGGTCAGCTCGGCCAGGGCTTCTTCAAGCTGGTGATGCGGGGTGCTGTGGCCGATGACCAGATGCGAAGCACCGCCACCGACCCCCCAGCGCTCGGCGCCGGCGCGCCAGGCAGCGATCACCTCAGGGTGATTGGCCAGGCCGAGGTAATCATTGTTGCAGAAGGCCAGCAGCGGCTGGCCATCGACCACCACCTGCGGCCCCTGCGCGGTCTGCAGCAGCGGCCGTTGCCGATACAGATCGGCCGCACGCCGTTCGGCCAGGCGCGCGGTGAGGTCAAAGGCCATTTCAGGCCGACGCTGCGTCGTAGAACATCTCGCTGCTGCGCTGCTCGACCAGGGCCTGCTCGATGGCTGCCTGATGCACTTCGTCAGCGTGCTCTTCGCGCGCTTCCGGCTTGATACCGAGGCGGGCGAACAGCTGCATGTCCTTGTCGGCTTGTGGGTTGGCCGTGGTCAGCAGTTTTTCGCCGTAGAAGATCGAGTTGGCCCCGGCCATGAAGGCCAGCGCCTGCATCTGCTCATTCATCTGCTCACGCCCGGCCGACAGCCGTACGTGCGACTTGGGCATGAGAATCCGCGCGACCGCAAGCATACGGATGAAATCGAATGGGTCGACGTCGGCTTCTTCAGCCAGCGGCGTGCCGGCAACCTTGACCAGCATGTTGATCGGTACCGACTCAGGATGCTCGGGCAGGTTGGCCAGCTGAATCAGCAGCCCGGCGCGGTCGTCCAGCGACTCACCCATGCCGAGGATGCCGCCGGAGCAGATCTTCATGCCGGCGTCGCGCACATAGGCCAGGGTCTGCAGGCGCTCGCTGTAGGTGCGGGTGGTGATGATGCTGGTATAGAACTCAGGCGAGGTGTCGAGGTTGTGGTTGTAGTAGTCCAGGCCAGCCTGAGCCAGCGCGACAGTCTGGTCCTGGTCCAGCTTGCCGAGGGTCATGCAGGTTTCCAGGCCCAATGCCTTGACCCCTTTGACCATCTCCAGCACGTAAGGCATGTCTTTGGCCGACGGATGCTTCCAGGCCGCGCCCATGCAGAAGCGCGTCGAGCCGATGGCTTTGGCGCGGGCGGCCTCTTCCAGCACCTTTTGCACTTCCATCAGTTTTTGCTTTTCCAGCCCGGTGTTGTAGTGGCCGGACTGCGGACAGTATTTGCAGTCTTCCGGGCAGGCGCCGGTCTTGATCGACAGCAGGGTCGAGACCTGCACACGGTTGGGATCGAAATGCGCGCGGTGCACGCTTTGCGCCTGGAACAACAAATCATTAAAGGGCTGCTGGAACAGCGCCTTGACCTCGGCCAGGCCCCAGTCGTGACGTGTTGTAGCAATTGTGCTGGCGCTCATCGGCGTTTCCTTATCTAGGCTCTGACTGGCGCGCAGGCCAAGAAAGCCGCCAGCGCATCACGGATAGGCGCAATATTTACGGAAGGGCCATGGACTGTCAACCAATACTCAAATGGCTGGTTTACAAGTGTACAAATATTAATCAAATGTGTTTACTCTGTGATGAACACGCTTATCAGCCCTACCCGCTGTGCAGCGCCTGCGAGCAGGAATTGCCCTGGCTGGAGGAACAATGCCTGCGCTGCGCGTTACCGCTGGCCATCGCCGGCCTGCATTGCGGCCCCTGCCACCGCAGGCCACCGGCCTTCAGCCAGGTGATTGTGCCGTGGCATTTCGGCTTCCCGCTGGACAGCCTGATCAGTCGCTTCAAGCATCGCGGGCAGTGGCCCCTCGGTCGTTTGCTGGCGGGCTTGCTCGGGGATGCGTTGGCGCATCGCTACACCGAGGGCTTGCCCAGGCCGGACTACTTGTTGCCAGTGCCTTTGGCAGCGCGTCGGCTGCGCCAGCGCGGCTTCAATCAGGCCGATATGCTTGCGCGCTGGCTGTCAGGCCAACTGGGCATCGCCTGCAACGAGCGCTGGCTGCTGCGCACTCGCGACACCCCGGCCCAGCAAAAACTCGGCGCCAAGGCGCGCCGGCGCAATCTGCGTGAGGCGTTTACCCTGGCGCCAGGCGTTGATGTCGAAGGGCGGCACCTGGCAGTGGTCGACGACGTGCTGACCACCGGCGCCACTGCCCAGGCCATTGCCAAGCTGCTGCGCAAGGCCGGCGCCCAGCGGGTCGATGTCTATTGCCTGGCGCGCACGGCCAAACCTGGCCAGGCCTGAGCGGGCGCCGGGGTTGACTGATGACGCTACGGGAGGCAACTTCGCCAGTCTCACACCGCCTGGCTCAAGCGCATGTCTCTGCCCACCCAGCTCACCCAACACATCGCCCGCCGCCCGCAGCGCATCGCCCTGCTGCAGCACATCGCCGAACAGGGCTCGATCACCCGCGCAGCGAAGGCTGCCGGGATCAGTTACAAGTCCGCCTGGGACGCCATCGACGAGCTCAACAACCTTGCCGCGCAGCCTTTGGTCGAACGCAGCACCGGCGGCCGTGGTGGTGGCGGCGCGCAGTTATCGTCAGAGGGCCAGCGCGTGCTGCGCCTTTACTTGCGCCTGCAAGCGCTGCAGGCGCAAGTGCTCGAGGCCGCCGAACACAGTAGCGACCTCGACCTGCTCGGCCGGCTGATGCTGCGCACCAGCGCGCGTAATCAGTTGCAGGGTAAGGTCAGCGCAGTGAGCAGCGAAGGTCGGCATGACCGGGTTACCCTGGCGCTGAGTGGCGGGCTGCAGATTCAAGCGCTGATCACCCGCGACAGCACCGAGCGGCTGGAACTGGCGCCAGGCAGCCAGGTAGTGGCCTTGCTCAAGGCCGGCTGGGTGCACCTGCTCGGCCCGGAGGACACCGCAGAACCAGGCAGCAACACGCTCGGCGCCACGGTCGCCGAAGTGCTCGCTGAAGAAGAGGCCAGCTGCGAAGTGCGCCTGCAACTGAGTAATGGCCAGACCCTCTGCGCTTTTGCCGAGAGCCAGTGGCTGACAGCTCATGGGGTGACCACCGGCAGCGAACTGCGTGCGCAGTTCCATCCGGCTTATGTACTGCTGGGCGTGCCGGCCTAGCGACCTCCGGTGCGCAGGGTAATGGAGTACCATGGTGCTCACGATGTCGCCCTGCGGAGCTCCAATGTCCCACCCTTTCGATACCCTCACCCCCGACCTGGTCCTTGATGCGGTAGAAAGCCTGGGCTTTCTCAGCGATGCCCGCGTGCTGGCGCTCAACAGTTACGAGAATCGGGTCTATCAGGTGGGCATCGAAGACCAGCAGCCGCTGATCGCCAAGTTCTACCGGCCGGGGCGTTGGACCGACGCACAGATCCACGAAGAACACGCCTTTACCGCCGAGCTTGCCGACTGCGAAGTGCCGGTCGTGGCGCCAATCAGCCGTGAAGGCCAGAGCCTGTTCGAACATCAGGGCTTTCGCTTTGCCTTGTTCCCACGCCGCGGCGGCCGGGCGCCAGAGCCGGGCAATCTCGACCAGCTGTATACCCTAGGCCAGTTGCTCGGGCGCCTGCACAAAGTCAGCGCCACGCGGCCGTTCGTGCACCGTGAGTCGCTCGCTGTGGATAACTTCGGGCATGCCTCGCTGCAGACCTTGCTCGACGGCAACTACGTGCCCAAGGAACTGCTGCCAGCTTATGAATCGGTCGCTCGCGATCTGCTCAAACGGGTTGAAGCGATCTATGCGCGCACCCCGCACCAGACCATCCGCCTGCACGGCGACTGCCACCCAGGCAATATCATGCACCGCGAAGACGCCTACCACCTGGTCGATCTGGACGACTGCCGGACGGGCCCGGCAGTGCAGGACCTGTGGATGATGCTCGCCGGCAGCCGCGAAGAACGCCTGGGCCAGTTGGCCGAGCTGATCGACGGCTACAACGAGTTCCACGACTTCGACCCGCGCGAGCTGCCGCTGATCGAGCCGCTGCGGGCCTTGCGCCAGTTGCATTACAGCGCCTGGCTGGCGCGGCGCTGGGACGACCCGGCGTTCCCGCGCAGCTTCCCCTGGTTTGGTCAGCCGCGTTACTGGGGCGATCAGATCCTTGCCCTGCGCGAGCAGATCTCGGCGCTGGACGAAGCGCCGCTGAAATTGTTCTAGGGGCAGGTGCAGGTCTGTCTACAATAGGTGCTGTTATTTAGCTACCTAAGCAAGGATTCGGCATGCACGCTGCAAACCCGCGTCGCGGGTATATTCTCGGCCTGACGGCCTACATCATCTGGGGCCTGTTCCCGCTGTACTTCAAAGCCATTCAGAGCGTGCCGGCGGTCGAGATCATCGTCCACCGGGTGCTCTGGTCGGCGTTGTTCGGTTCGCTGTTACTGTTGGTGTGGAAGCACCCCGGCTGGTGGCGCGAGTTGCGCGACAACCCCAAGCGCCTGGCAATCCTCGCCTTGAGCGGCACATTGATCGCCGGCAACTGGCTGACCTATGTCTGGGCGGTAAACAACGGGCGCATGCTCGAAGCCAGCCTCGGCTATTACATCAACCCATTGATCAATGTGCTGCTGGGCATGCTCCTGCTCGGCGAGCGTTTGCGGCGACTGCAGTGGCTGGCGGTCGGCCTGGCAGCGGTCGGGGTCGCACAGCAGGTGTGGCAGGTCGGCAGCCTGCCGTGGGTGTCGCTGGTGCTGGCGCTGACCTTTGGCTTCTATGGGCTGATCCGCAAGCAGGCACCCGTCGCGGCACTGCCCGGGCTGGTAGTGGAGACCTGGATGCTGGTGCCGCTGGCTGCGGGCTGGCTGTTGCTGCACCCGGCTGCCAGCAGCACGCAGGGGGATTTCTTCAGCAGCACTGAAGCGCTCTGGCTGATTGCCGCCGGGCCGGTCACGCTGGTCCCGTTGGTGTGCTTTAACGCAGCCGCGCGACACCTGCCCTACACCACCTTGGGTTTCCTGCAGTACCTGGCACCGAGCCTGGTGCTGTTGCAGGCGGTGCTGCTGTTCGACGAGCACTTGTCGTCGAGCACGCTGGTCGCATTCATGTTCATCTGGGCCGGTTTGGCGCTGTACAGCGTGGATGCCTGGCTTAGAGTGAGCAAGCGCACCTGATCAATAAATGACCAAAAGCCTGCAGGCCACAGCTGGCGTGGCCTGCAGCAACCTCTCCAGAGGTTATCCACATGCTGATCCCCGCGCTTTGTGCACAAGCGCCTGATTACTGAGCGTTTTTTGCTCAATCCTCGGCAAGCGGCATGGGCATTGGGCTGAAGCGGTACGCCCCCAGGTTATCCACAGGGACGTCCCCGTAAATCAGGGATAACCGCACCGCCCTGGCTGTGGACTATTCTTCGGCGCGCAGCTCAAGTTCGACCATCAAATCATCGGCCAGCGCTTCCAGGCTCTGCTGCAGATCCTCCAACGAAAGCGCCATCGGCAACGCCAGCAGCGCGTTGGCGTGGAACAGTGGCTCGCTGCTCATCGGCGCCGGCCGTACTTCAGTGGTGAAGCGCTCCAGATTTACCCCCTTGTCTGCCAGCAATCGGGTAATGTCGCGAACGATACCTGGGCGGTCATTGCCCACCAGTTCCATACTGATTGGCTTCCAGTTAGCCGCAGGCTCGGCGCCGCTCTCGGCGATCAGCACGCGGATGTTGTGGCTGATCAGTTGCTCCAGCGCTTTGACCAATTCAGCGTGGGACTCAGTCGGCACCGCCACCCGCAGGATCCCGGCAAACTGCCCGGCCATGCGCGACATGCGGCTTTCCAGCCAGTTGCCGTTGTGGCTGGCGATGCACTGGGCAATGCGTTCTACCTGCCCGGCCTGGTCGGGGGCGATCACGGTCAATACTAGGTGGTCCACTGCGTACTCCTCTGCCCTGCCAAGGTTTCAGCCAGGCCGAACATGGCGCAAAGGCTGGCAATCGAGTGAGTATAGGCAAGCTGTGGCAACCTGCCGCAGGGCAGTCCGAATGACTAATCGTGTACTGTTTCAAGATTTATCTGGAACAATCTACCTGTTTTTTGCGAACATGCGGCTTCCCAGCGTGACCCTATGCGACCAAATGGTCGCACAGCGACGCTTTTAGTCTGATGTTCACCCGCCTGCTGCTTCATGTAGTATGCCCCGACGCGGACTACAAAACGTCGCTGGATGTCTGCCGATGGCGCCTGTGAAAATACGCAAACCGCCCGCCAGCGCGTCTGGCAGGCCGCACCCAGCCGCCTGCGGGCATGTACTGGTGCGTGTTTGAAGAAGCGCTACAGGCTTAATACGATGAGCGAAATAGCTGAGCAGAGTGAGGCAAGCAATGACTGAACACGTTCAAGTCGGTGGCCTTCAGGTCGCCAAGGTGCTGTACGACTTCGTCAACAACGAAGCCATTCCAGGCACCGGCATCGTCGCCAAGGATTTCTGGCTCGGTGCGGAAAAGATCATCAACGACCTCGCTCCGAAGAATAAAAACCTGCTCGCCAAACGCGACCAGCTGCAAGCCCAGATCGACGCCTGGCACCAGGCGCATCAAGGCCAGGCTCACGACGCCGCAGCCTACAAGGCATTCCTCCAGGAAATCGGTTACCTGCTGCCAGCAGCAGAAGACTTCCAGGCAACCACGCAAAACGTCGACGAAGAAATCGCCAGCATGGCCGGCCCACAGCTGGTAGTACCGGTGATGAACGCGCGTTTCGCCCTCAACGCCGCCAACGCGCGCTGGGGTTCGCTGTATGACGCGCTGTATGGCACCGACGCCATCAGCGAAGAAGGTGGCGCCGAAAAAGGCCAGGGCTACAACAAGGTCCGTGGTGACAAGGTCATCGCCTTTGGCCGCGCCTTCCTCGACCAGGCTGCGCCACTGGCTGCTGGCTCGCACGTCGACTCCACCGGCTACCGCATCGATGCCGGCAAGCTCGTGGTTGCGCTCAAGGGCGGCAGCAACAGCGGCCTGCGCGACGATGCACAGTTGATCGGCTACCGTGGCGAGGCCGCGGCGCCAACCGCAGTCCTGCTCAAACACAACGGCCTGCACTTCGAAATCCAGGTCGACGCCAGCACCCCGGTCGGCAGCACTGACGCCGCCGCCGTCAAAGACATCCTGATGGAATCGGCCCTGACCACCATCATGGACTGCGAAGACTCGGTTGCTGCAGTCGATGCCGACGACAAGGTGGTGGTTTACCGCAACTGGCTGGGCCTGATGAAAGGCGACCTGTCCGAAAGCGTCAGCAAGGGCGGCAAGACCTTCACCCGGACCATGAACCCGGACCGCGAGTACACCGCACCGAACGGCGGCAGCGTAAGCCTGCACGGTCGCTCGCTGCTGTTCGTGCGCAACGTTGGTCACCTGATGACCAACCCCGCAATCCTCGACGCGCAGGGCAATGAGATCCCGGAAGGCATCCAGGATGGCCTGTTCACCGGCCTGATCGCCTTGCACAACCTCAAGGGCACCACCACCCGCAAGAACAGCCGCACCGGCAGCGTCTATATCGTCAAACCGAAAATGCACGGCCCGGAAGAAGTGGCGTTTGCCGCAGAAATCTTCAGCCGCGTCGAAGACGTGCTGCAGATGCCGCGCAACACCATGAAGGTTGGCATCATGGACGAGGAGCGCCGTACCACGGTCAACCTCAAGTCGTGCATCAAGGCTGCGGCCGAGCGCGTGGTGTTCATCAACACCGGCTTCCTTGACCGTACCGGTGACGAAATCCATACCTCGATGGAAGCCGGCGCCGTTGTGCGCAAGGGCGCCATGAAGAACGAGAAGTGGATCGGCGCCTACGAGAACAACAACGTCGATGTCGGCCTCGCCACTGGCCTGCAAGGCCGTGCCCAGATCGGCAAGGGCATGTGGGCCATGCCTGACCTGATGGCGGCCATGCTCGAACAGAAGATCGCTCACCCATTGGCCGGTGCCAACACCGCCTGGGTGCCGTCACCGACCGCCGCGGTACTGCACGCCCTGCACTACCACCAGGTTGATGTGCAGGCGCGTCAGGCGGAACTGGCCAAGCGCGCGCCGGCCTCGGTCGATGACATTCTGACCATCCCGCTGGCAGCCGACACCAACTGGTCCGACGAAGAAATTCGCAACGAGCTGGACAATAACGCCCAGGGCATCCTCGGCTATGTCGTGCGCTGGATTGACCACGGTGTGGGCTGTTCGAAGGTGCCGGACATCAACAACGTCGGCCTGATGGAAGACCGCGCGACCCTGCGTATCTCCGCACAATTGCTCGCCAACTGGCTGCGCCACGGCATCGTGCGCGAAGAGCAGGTGCTGGAAAGCCTCAAGCGCATGGCGGCAGTGGTCGATCAGCAGAACGCTGCCGACAGCTCGTACCGGCCAATGGCGCCGAACTTCGACGACAACGTTGCCTTCCAGGCAGCGCTGGAGTTGGTGCTCGAAGGTGCCAAGCAGCCGAACGGCTACACCGAGCCGGTGCTGCACCGTCGCCGCCGCGAGTTCAAGGCGCGCAACGGGCTGTAAGTGGAGAATGCTAGGGCCGCTTTGCGGCCCTAGCTTCATTCAATCCGCAATTCCTTCCTCACCAGCCGCAACAGCTTGTCCAGATCCGGCGGCTTGACCATGAAGTCCAGCACCCCAAGGTGCATCGCCTTGACGGCCTCTGGCACCTGCGACTCCCCCGACACCACCACAATGGGCAAATCTGCCCGCACCGAACTGCGAATCTGCTTGATCAGTTCAAGCCCATCCACTGGCCCCATGCGCAGATCGGTGATCATCATGCCAATACGCGGTTCACGCCTGAGTGCCCGCAACGCAGCCAATGCGCTCGACGCACTGATGCAGCGAATACCTTTGCGATTCAGATACCAGGCCAGGGCCCTACGGCTGAGGATGTCGTCGTCGACCACCAGCACCAGCGGCAGTTGCGGCGGTGGCGCGCTGACCAAGGCCAACGCCTCGCGCTCGGCGTCACTCAGAATGTCGTCATGCTCACCCATGGTCTTCCCGTTGAAATATCGTCTGCACAGCGTATGACCACAAATTCGCCGAATGTGCTATCCGCCCGTGCAGCCAACGTCGCCGAACGGGCGTTATGCCCTCATAGACTTACGTCCAATGGGCACGAACCGGCCGCCAGCCGACCATGGGGACCGAGAACAACAAGGCCGACTTCACTATATATAGTTAGATATATATAGATCGGCACAGCGATACGGTCAGCTCATGAGTAAAAAGGACGCCTACAGCCAAGCCGGCAGAACCGCGGTGTTGCAGAACATCCAGGGCACATTGCAGTTCCTGCAGCGCTTTCCGCCGTTCAAGCAGATGGAACACAGCCATCTGGCCTTTATGGTGGAGCAGTGCCAACTGCGCTTCCACGCCAGCGGCGAAAGCATCATCAAGCCCGCCGATGGCCCGGTCGAGCACTTCTATGTCGTCAAGCAAGGGCGCGTCGTCGGTGAGCGCCAGCACGTCAGCCAGGCCGGGGTAGAAACTACCTTCGAGATCACCAGCGGCGAATGCTTCCCGCTGGCGGCCTTGCTTGGCGAGCGTGCGACCCGCACCGAGCACGTTGCCGGCGAGGACACCTTCTGCCTGCAGCTGAACAAAGCTGCGTTCATTCGCCTGTTCTCGATGTCGGATGTGTTTCGTGATTTTGCTCTGCGCGGCGTCAGCAGCCTGCTCGATCAGGTTAATCAGCAGGTGCGCCACCGTGCGGTAGAAAACCTCGGCAGCCAATATTCCCTGAATACACCGCTGGGCGAGCTGGCCATGCGTCACCCGGTGGTGTGCACTCCGGACATGCCCTTGCGCGAAGCGGTGCGCCTGATGCACGAACAGCAGGTCGGCAGCATCGTGATCATCGATCCGCAGCGCTTTCCGATCGGCATCTTCACCCTGCGCGACCTGCGTCAGGTAGTGGCCGATGCCAGCGCCGAACTGAGCGCGCCGATTGCCCTGCACATGACCGCCGCGCCGTTTTACCTGGCGCCGGATGCAACTGCGTTCGATGCGGCCATGGCGATGACCGAACGACATATTGCCCACGTCTGCCTGGTACATGAGCGGCGCCTGTGCGGGGTGGTGTCCGAGCGCGATCTGTTCTCCTTGCAGCGGGTCGACCTGGTCCATCTGGCGCGCACCATCCGCCATGCGCCACGGCTGGACACATTGGTGTCGCTGCGCGGCGAGATCAGCCAGCTGGTCGAGCGCATGCTCGCCCACGGTGCTTCGTCGACGCAGATCACCCAGATCATCACCCTGCTCAACGACCACACCGTGTGCCGGGTGATCGAGCTGGCCCTGGCCGAGCGTGGCGATCCCGGCGTAGCATTCAGCTGGTTGTGTTTTGGCAGTGAAGGCCGCGGTGAACAAACCCTGTTCACCGATCAGGACAACGGCATCCTGTTCGAGGCCGACGATACTGCCCAGGCCGACGCCCATCGGCGCGCTCTGCTGCCGCTGGCGCAGTACATCAACCAGTGCCTGGCGCAGTGTGGTTTCAGCTTGTGCCAAGGCAATATCATGGCCGGCAACGCCGACCTGTGCCTGTCGCGCAGCGAGTGGGCGCGGCGCTTTGCCGGGTTCGTCCGCGAGGCCAGCCCGGAAAACCTGCTCGGGTCTTCCATCTACTTTGACCTGCGCGCGGTCTGGGGCGATGAGCAGGCGGTCGAACAATTGCGCCAGGGCATGCTTGCCCAGGTCCGCGACAATCGCATTTTCCAGCGCATGATGGCCGACAATGCCTTGCGCCAGCGGCCACCGGTGGGGCGCCTGCGCGACTTCGTACTGACCCGTCAAGGCAACGACAAGGCCGCCACCCTCGACCTCAAGGTGCAGGGCCTGACGCCGTTTGTCGACGGCGCCCGTCTGCTCGCCCTGGCCAACGGCATTGGCGCCTGCAACACCCTCGAACGCCTGCGTCAGCTGGTCGCCAGAGAAGTCATCGATGCCCTGGACGGCGCCGCCTTCGAAGAGGCATACCACTTCATCCAGCAAACCCGCATGCAGCAGCATCAACGCCAGAGCCGCGCCAACCAGGCCTACTCCAACCGGCTCGACCCGGACAGCCTCAACCAGCTCGATCGACGCATCCTGCGTGAGTCGCTGCGCCAGGCTCAACGCCTGCAAAGCAGCCTGGCCCTGCGGTATCAGCTATGAGTCTGTTTACCTGGCTGCGCCCTTCCCTGCCTGCCGCCGTCGACCCGGCCATGCGCCAGCGCCTGGCGCAATTGCCCAAGCCAGCGCCGCCAGGCGTGCATTCGCTGCGCGAGCAGCGCTGGGTGGTCATCGACCTGGAAACCAGCGGGCTCAACCTAAACCGTGATCAGGTGCTGTCGATCGGTGCAGTGGCTATTGAAGACGGCGCCATCGATTTCAGCCAGCAGTTCGAACGCACCTTGCACCGCCCGGCGCAGAAGACCACCCCCAGCGTGTTGATCCACGGCCTCGGCCCGGATGCCCTGGCCGCCGGCTCAGCACCGGCAACGGCGCTGCTGGAGTTGCTCGAGTTCATCGGCGACAGCCCACTGCTGGCGTTCCACGCGCCGTTCGATCAGCACATGCTCGGCCGCGCCTTGAAAGACAGTCTTGGCCATCGCTTGCAGCACAGCTTCTACGACGTGGCCGAAATCGCGCCGATGCTCAACCCCGACACGGTAATGCGCGAGGCCGGCCTGGACGACTGGATCGGCCACTTCGGCCTGCAGGTGGATGAGCGCCATCACGCCAGTGCCGACGCCCAGGTCACCGCCGAGTTGGCCCTGATCCTGTTCAGCCAGGCCCGCCGGCAGCAGCTCGACAGCCCCCTGCAACTGAGCACGCGCCTGCAGCAATGGCGGCGGCGCAAGGCTCAGAGTCACAGTTGGTAATAGCTATCCGATAGACGTGGATTGCGTGCGGCCACCCGCCTCTGTAACAATCGCGAATAATTATCGTTAGTTAACGCATTCTTTCCGGGGAACGCTCTTGCCGTCTGCGCACAGTCCACATGCTGATCTGATCGGTGCGCTTTATCGCGACCACCGCAGCTGGCTGCTGGCCTGGCTGCAACGCAGCACGCGCTGCCAGCAACGCGCCGAAGACCTGAGTCAGGACACCTTCGTGCGCTTGCTCGGGCGTGACCAGTTGCCGGTGCCGCGTGAGCCAAGGGCGTTTCTTGCTGCAGTGGCCAAGGGTTTGCTGTTCGATCATTTCCGCCGGGCTGCGCTGGAGCAGGCTTACCTGGCGGAACTGGCGCAGATGCCCGAAGCCGAACAGCCCTCGCCGGAACTGCAACTACTGATTCTCGAAGACCTCAAGGCCATCGACCGCTTGCTTGGCAAACTGTCGAGCAAAGCCCGCGCTGCGTTCCTGCACAACCGCCTGGATGGCATGGGCCATGCCGAAATCGCCGAGCGTCTGGGCGTTTCCGTCTCCCGTGTGCGTCAGTATCTGGCCCAGGGAATGCGCCAGTGCTACATCGCTCTGTATGGCGAGCCGACGTGAGCACCAGCCCGGTCTCGAACAAGGTGCTGGACGCTGCAATCGCCTGGAAGCTGTGCCTGGACGATAGCCCCGGCGTGCCAGAGCAGCGTAGTGAGTTTCTACGTTGGCACGCTGCCAGCGAAGAGCACGCTCGCGCCTGGCGCCAACTGGGCATGCTCGACCAGCGTTTCAGCGCCGCAGTCGGCCCAGCGCGCAAGGCACTGCTGCAGTCGCGGGTCAGCCTGCGCCGGCGGGTTGGTACCCTTGGCGGCGGGCTCGCCAGCGTGCTAATGGTCGCCGCGCTGGTCCTGCAACTCGATGCACCGTCGCTGTCGCCGGGTTACTGGCTGGCCGATCAGCGCACCGCCACCGGCGAATTGCGCACCCTGCGCCTGGAAGACGGCACGTTGCTCAGCCTCAATACCCATAGCGCCGTGGATATCGACTTCGAAGGCAGCCAGCGCGTGATCGTTCTGCATCAGGGCGAAATCTCGGTTGAAACCGGCCATGACGACCTGCGGCCACTGCTGGTGCGTACCGATGATGGTCGCCTGCGCCCACTAGGCACACGCTTCCTGGTCAAGCGCGAAGCGCAAGGCACGCGCCTTGAAGTGCTCCAGTCGCAGGTCGCGGCAATGCCGTCCAACCGTGCAGATGAGCAGGTTCTGGCAGCAGGCCAGCAGGTCATGATGACGGCCAATGGCCTCAGCCAGATCAGCCCGGTTGCGGCCGGCGCCGATGCCTGGACCCGCGGCATGCTGGTGGTGGACAACGTGCGCCTGGCCGATCTTATCGCTGAGCTGGGCCGCTACCGCAGCGGCCATCTGGGCGTCGCGCCCGAGGTAGCCGACCTGCGCGTCACCGGCAGCTTCCCGCTGACCGATATCGACCTGGCACTGGCCTCACTGACCCCTGCATTGCCGGTCAAGGTCGAGCAGCGCACGCCATGGTGGGTCAAGGTCGTCGCGCAATGAGCCGCTAGCGGCAGCGCCGATAAATTTATTTCGACAGGCCCCTGTCACTTTTCAATTCTCGCTCGGCAAGGAAGCACAAAGCACTTATCCGTCGAGGAGCCGCTGCATGTCCCGTGCCGTTGATCGTATCCTGCGCCCCAGCCTGATGGCTCTGGCGATTGCCCTGTCTATCCCGATGGCCAGCCCTGCTCTGCATGCTGCCGAGCAATCGCAACTCGCCTATGACTTGCCCAGCGCGCCACTGGCGACGACCCTGAATCAGATCGCTAGCCAGGCGGGTATCGCCCTGGCGATCGACCCAGCCCTGGTCAGCGGGCGCACCGCGGCGCCGGTCAAAGGCCAGTACGATGCCCTCGGCGCACTGCAGGCGGCCCTGCGCGGCAGCGGCCTGCAACTGCAGCAGAGTAGTGTCGGCAGTTACAGCCTGGTGGCCACGCCGGAAGGCAGCCTGGCGTTGCCGGAGACAAGTATCAATGCGGCCGGCGCGTATGAGAGCGCATGGGGTGCCAGCACCGGCTACGTCGCTACGCGCACCGCTGCGGGCACCAAGACCGACACGCCGATTGTCGAGACTGCACGCTCTCTGTCGGTGATTACCCGCCAGCAGTTGGACGACCGCCAGGTTCTCAACCTGAACGACGCCCTGCGCTACACCGCTGGTGTGCAGAGCAGCGGCTATGGCTCCGACTCGCGCGCCGATTGGCTGCGTGTGCGCGGCTTCGACCCGACCCAGTTCCTTGATGGCCTGGCGCTGCCCAAAGGCTCGTTCGCCAACCCCAAGGTCGAGCCATGGAACCTTGAGCGCATTACCGTACTGCGTGGCCCTGCCTCATCGGTTTATGGCCAGACCCCGCCGGGCGGTATGCTCGACATGGTCAGCCGCCGCCCGCAGGCAGAGAGCGCTCATCAGATCGAAGTCCAGGCCGGCAGCAACGAACACAAGCAGATCAACTTCGACAGCACCGGCAAGATCGACGACGAAGGCCGCCTTCTGTACCGCATCAGCGGCGTGGTGCGTGACAGCAATTCACCCATCGATCACATCCCGGACAAACGCTACAACATCGCTCCGAGCTTGACCTGGAACGTTGACGAAGACACCAAGCTGACCTTCATCAGCCAGTACACCCGCGACGATACCGGCATTACCGGGCAGTTCCTGCCGCTGCAAGGCACCAAGTTGCCATCTGCGGCAGGCAAGATTTCTCACCACAAGAATCTTGGCGAGCCCGACTGGGACTTCTACGACCGCACCTACTACGCCCTTGGCTACGCCTTCGAACATCGACTGAACGATACCTGGCAGTTCCACCAGAATCTGCGCTACACCAAAAACGATCTGTCGTTCCAGGCCGTCAACGTCGGTACCTTTAACACCGTCGACGCCGACGGCAACGTCAACCGCGAGTCAGGCATCATCAACGAAGACATCAGCCAGTTTGCAGTGGACAACAACTTCCAGGCTGACTTCGACACCGGCGCCGTCAGCCACACGCTTCTGCTGGGCCTCGACCACCAACGCGCCAATACCAACTACCAATGGTTGTATGGCCTGGGTGTGCCGCCGATCAACGTCAATCGGCCGGTGTATGGCGCTGACATGTCCGGGGTTAGCTACATTACCCTGCAAGATTTCAACCAGAAGACTCAGCAGACGGGTGTGTACGTGCAAGATCAAATGTCACTGGATAACTGGCGCCTGACCCTCGGCGGGCGCGAGGACTGGGTGCACACCGGGACTCGATTCAACGTCAACAATGCCACCAGCACCCAGCGTGACAAGGCCTTCAGCGGCAACGTAGGCTTGAGCTATGTGTTCGATAATGGCGTCACGCCGTATATCTCCTATACCGAGTCGTTCCAGCCCACCATGGGTGCCGATGCCCGAGCAGCGCAGTCGTTCGCACCGACCGAGGGCCGTCAGTATGAGGTCGGCGTGAAATACCAGCCGGTTGGCAGCCAGACCTTGCTGACCGCCGCCGTGTATGACCTGACTCAGCAAAACGTGCGTGTAACCGAAGGCAGCATCACCCGCCAGGTCGGCGAATTGCAGGTTCGTGGCCTGGAGCTGGAAGCGTCCACGCAGTTGACCGACAACTTCAAGGCTATTGCCTCCTACACCTACACCGATACCGAGATCACCAAGGGTCTTGCCACCGACGTCGGCAACCGCATGGCATTGATTCCGCGCAACCAGGCAACACTTTGGGCTGACTACACCTGGCACAACGGCCTGCTTGACGGTTTCGGTGTCGGTGGTGGCGTGCGCTATGTAGGCGATACCTACGGCAACACCGCCAACACCAGCGTGGCGCATGTCAGTTCCTATACGGTCTATGACGCCTCGGCGCACTATGACCTCGGCCGGCTGGACAACAGCATGAAAGGCCTGAGCGTAGCGGTCGAAGCGAAGAATCTGTTCAACAAGGACTACTTGGCGAACTGCGACGGTTTCTGGTGCTATTACGGCGACGAACGCAACGTCGTAGCCAGCGTCAATTACAAGTTCTGAGTCGCGCCCGGGGCCGCTTTGCGGCCCGTTCGCGGGCAAGCCCGCTCCTACAGGTATTGCGCACACCCCACCTTTGGCGCCGCTCCCGACGCCCCCCTGGCAACCCGGAAACGCGATGAAAAGCCTAACCCTGCGCCGCTGGTCCACGGTCCATACCTGGAGCAGCCTGATCTGCACACTGTTCCTGCTCCTGCTGGCGATCACCGGCCTGCCGCTGATCTTCCATCACGAACTGGAACACCTGCTCGGCGACGCCCCCGTACTGCGCCAGATGCCTGCCGATACCCCGCACCTGGACCTGCAGCAACTGGTGCTCAAGGCAGAACAGTATCGTCCTGGCGAAGTCATGCAGTACTTCGGCTATGACGAGGACGAGCCCAACGGCGTAGTCGCCATCACTGCCGCCACGGCAGGCAGCGATCCCAACGACTCGCACACCTTCATGCTCGATGCGCGCACCGGCGAAGCCGTGCCCATGCCGGCTGCCAACGGCGGCTTGATGATGACTATCCTGCGCCTGCACGTGGACATGTTCGCAGGGCTTGCCGGCAAACTATGGCTGGCGTTCATGGGCCTGTTGTTCGTCGTCGCGATCATCTCCGGCACAGTGCTGTATGCGCCGTTCATGCGCCGCTTGCCGTTCGCCAGCGTGCGCCAGGACAGATCGCCGCGCCTGCGCTGGCTCGACCTGCACAACCTGATCGGCATCGTGACCCTGACCTGGGCGCTGGTGGTTGGCGTCACCGGGGTGATCAGTGCCTGTGCTGACCTGGTCATCGCCGCCTGGCGCAACGACAGCCTGGCAGCAATGGTTGCACCCTACCGCGACGCGCCGCCGCTGGCCGAGCGTGCGTCGGCCAGCCAGCTGCTGCCGATCGCAACTGCCGCTGCACCGGGGATGCGTGCCGACTTCATCGCATTCCCCGGCACACGCTTCTCCAGTGAGCACCACTATGCCGTGTTCATGAACGGCGCCACGCATCTGACCTCGCACCTGTTCACCCCAGTCCTGATCGACGCCACCACCCTCGCCGTCACAGCAGTCGGCGAGCGGCCCTGGTACATGGACGCGATGGGCCTGTCGCAACCGCTGCACTTTGGCGACTACGGCGGACGGCCGATGCAGATCCTCTGGGCACTGCTCGACGTGCTGACCATCGTCGTGCTCGCCAGTGGCGTTTATCTCTGGTGGGGCAAGCGCCGTACCGGCGCGAAGGCCAAGCCATGAGCCATCGCTCGCAACCCACCTGGCGGATCTTTACCTGGCCTGTGCTGATCGCGCTGCTGGGTGCAGGGGGGCTGTTCGCCGCGCTGCTGGGTGACGATGGCTGGGATGTTCTGGCCTGGGTCGGCCTGGGCATTCCTGGCGTGCTCGGCGTGCGGGCACTGATCAGGCGCAGTTGAGTTATCTGGCTACAACCACAGCAGGTTTGCCGTACCTAGGATGCAGGGTCCCCCATGACAAGGAGCGGGCCATGCAACCTCTCGAACTTATCCAAACACTCACCGGCCAGATCAAGGCGCTGCTCGAACCCCTGCCGGTCATCGAGCAGCCGCTGCACAATGATCTGCAGACGCGACGCAAGCTCCACAGCGACCTGGCCAGCTACTGGTCAGAACTCAATACTCAAGGCTTGAACCGCAAGCAGTCGCTGATCGCCCTGCGCCAGATTTACCTGCTGGCCGAAATCGACCTGCGCATCACTGACGACACGCTGAGCGCCGATCAGGCCGCACCGCTGCGCACTTGCATCGAGCAACCGCGCGCCTGGCAACGCCAGCAGATAGCGGCAGCACACCGACCTCAGGTCTACCGGCCCCTGCTGGTGAACCTGCAGCCCAACTGGCGCAGCTACCTGCCGGGGGTGATGGTGATCGTCGCGGGCACCCCTGAGGGCACGCTGCTCGACGCCGACAGCGAAACCGCCGAGGCACTGCTGTGCTGCCTGTCACAAGGCATCGAGGTATTTCCCTCGCTCAAGGCCTTGCATGACGAACTGTGCGAACGGCTGGACGACCCTCTACTCAGCAGCACGTTGCTGCACCTGTACGCCGACCCGCAATCCGCCGAGCGGGCGCGTCTGGCTGAGCGTCTGCGTTATGAGTGGTATGCCGATGATCCGATCGAAGCGCAGGTACAGCAACTGATCGACACCCAGCGCCAGCGCCTGAACCTGCCGTCGCTATGGGGCGACGACCATCCGTCATCGACCACCACGCGACACGCGCAGGTCATGGCGGCACTCAGGCTCGAGGATGATCTTGGTAGCAAGGCGACGCTGAACACGCGCTATTCACGGTTACTGGAAAAACACATGCCGGCATGGCTGCGCGATGCTGACACGCAAAGCCTCAGCCACATCATGCAGACCATGCAGGAACTGGTGGTGGCCAGTGAAAGAGCAGCGGCTCCAGGCATCCCCACCCAAGCGCAGTTTATTCAGCAGAACGATCTCAGGACATGGACGCGAGCCCGCCTGCAAGAGCGCCTGCTCGATGATTTCGGCCTGCAATTGCTACCACAGGACATAACGGTGAGCATCACGCGCGCCCGCCAGGTCGGGCCGCAGCCCTACCCGTTCAACCCATCCCTGTTCATTACCTGGCAAGGCCTCAAACAGGTCGGCAATGAAACCATTGAGATGGTCACCGAGCGCTTGCCACTGGACGATCTGGCCTTGGTCAACCTCGCCTGGTTCAATTACGACTACTGGTTGACCGCCCGTGTCAGCCATACCGAGGCACGCACGCTGCCCCCGGAGCTGACGCCGGCCTACGTGAAGACACTGGTGCGCAGCCTCAATGCCGGCGGGCGCTATGCAGATTTTCTCTACACCCAACTGGTCGACTCGCGCACGGGCCGCTGGCGCCTGCTGGCCCATACTCGAATCAACCGCGCCCGAATGCGTGCCGAAGCGGTCAAGGCCCGGTATGCCGGGCACTTCGCCGAACATCGCGCCGAGCGTGGTTACCGCTGGGCAACGGCGGTACTGGACCAACCCCACAACGCGCTCCGCCCGCCGGTAGATGGCCATACGGTCGTGGTGCGGCAGCTACTGATCCAGGGCCATACGGTGCAGGGGGTGCTACTGATAAACACTGCACAAGGCAGTGTGCCGTCGTTTCTCATGTACACCCCAGACGCGCCAGACCGACGCAACTGGCGCGAGTTTTCCAGCACCCGGCAATTGCTGCGCACCCTGCGCGACAAACCGGCGCTGCGCCAGTACCTGGCCGCTCGGCTACCACAGGTCGAGGAGAGCGAGCTGCAACGGCTGTTGCTCAAAGGGGGCCTGGGCAGTTCTCTACGCCTGCCAGCCATTCACGACGATCTGTTCTTCGCATTGTATATGGCAGAGGTCCGCGCCCAACTTGCAGCAGTCGACACCAGCAGCCGGACGACCCGCGAGGTCAATGTTCAGTCAGTCATCGACCTGTCCTGGCGGTTGCTGGACCTGATAAGCCTGGTACTGCCTGCCAAGCCCCTCATGGCGTTATCGATCGGGCGAATGATCCTGGACATCTGCGATGGCATCCAGGCACACCAGCGAGGCGATATGGAAGGCGTGTTGCGCCATCTCTACAACACCATCAGCCATGCCACGGATGCGGGCGGCAGCTTCTTCGCTACCAGCGTCCTGCGCCGAGCGCTGCGCGGCTTGCCCAAGCAACCGCCACTGCCATTGCCGGCCCGCTACCAAGTCAATGTCGACACCAGCTCGTTGCGCTATCGCATCGATGGTGTGCATGACATCGGTGTCTACGAGCAGGTTTCAGCGTTTGGGGGCTTGTCGTTGTACTTCGTCAGGGACAACCACGGCAGTCATTACAAAGTCAGCTTCGATGGCGAACGCTGGCGGGTTATCGACCCTGAGCAACCGGATGCCTATCTACAGCAGCCGATCAAACGCCTGCGCAGCGGCGAGTGGGTGATCGATTCACCTGTGCTCTGGTATGACGGCCTGCCAGATCTGGCAGCGTTGTGTCATGACTGCCTGCTCACGCCAGCCCGCGCCGGCACCCCTTTGAGCAGCGCAGCGGGCTTGCACGCTGATGGCCAGCAGCTGTACCTGCAGACCCGCAGCGGGCAACTGGGCTTGCGCAGGCATTTGCTGGCAGACCAGTACCACCTGCTGATTCCCCTGGCTGAGCAGACAGGCGTCAAGCCTTGGGCGGTGCTGCGCTGGCAGGCGGACGAATGGCGCATCCGGGTGCGCCAGTCGGGCCGCAGCAGCGACTGGCTGGCGCTGCCCGAAGCCTATTCGGCGAGCCGCGGCAACAGCTGATCAATCCGCTTGTGCAAGGCGCTGTCACTCGGCCAGTTTCGCAGCATGCGCGCCCGGTCACGGGCATAGGCAGCCGCGAAGCTGAGTTGAGTGGCGTGCTGGCACATGGCGTCGAGGTCGATCAACGACCATTGGCCGTGCTGCCAGAACAAATTATGGCCTTTCATATCGCCATGGCTGATGCGCTCGCGGATCAACTGCTGCATCAACCTCAGCAAGGCCTGCAACTGCTCGTCGGGCGCATCGCCACTGGCGACGAAGGGCGCAAAACACTCGAGCAGATCCGGTCCATCGGCGTATTCGGTGACCAGATAGGCACGGCTGCGCAGGCCCATGACCCGTTGTTCAAGCACCGCCAGCGGCTTTGGCGTGGCGATGTCGAGAAAGCGCAGACGCTGCCCTTCGATCCACGAATGCCAGGCCCGGCTCGGGCGCCAGAAACGCTTCAACCAGTGCACGGTGTTCTTGATGTTGTAGCGCTTGAGCACCAGCGGCCGGCCGCCAACGTCGACCCGGGCAACGCTTGCGGCGCCACCGGTCTTGTACAGGTGGCCTTGGTCGATCAGCGCATCGGCCTGCTCCAGCACCGGCTGCATGGCTGCCACTTCGCTACGATCGATAGCACGCAGGCCAGACAGGCTGCGTTCGACGCTGAACAGGGTGCACTCGCGACCGGCCTTGTCCAGGAAGTCCTTGAGGCGCCAGGCGCGAACCTTGTCGACCTGCTTTTGCAGGGCTTCCAGCGGCAGCGCGTGCTCACCGTTGGCCAGCAGGTAATGCACCAGCAGCTCTTCGGTGAACGGCTCGAGGCGCTTGGGCAACTGGGCGAAGAATACGCCGAGGTTTTCCAGCACGCGCGGGCGCGACAGGTTTTGCCCCGGCGTCTCGGCCTTGATCCCGGCACCATCGATCAGGTACAGCTGGCCACCGTGGCGGAGCAGGTTATCCAGATGCAGATCAGCCTGCCACAAGCCCTTGGCGTGCATCTGCGCAACCGCCCCAAGCGCCTCTCCCAGTACCTGTTGCTGCTCATCGGCCAGCGGCGCCAGCGCCTCGACCTCAGCCCAGGCAGCGCCCAGGCTCTGGGCGTTTTCCAGGTACTCGAACAACAGCCAGCCGCCCTCGCCCTCTTGCAGACCGTCAGCCAGCAGTTGCGGAGTGGTCAAGCCTTGCGCGGCAATCAGCTTGACGCCATCCAGCTCGCGCTGAAAATGCCGTGCAGCATTGCTGCCGACCAGCAGCTTGGCCAGCACCGGCTTGCCGCGCCAAATACCAGCACCGACGTAGCGTTGCCCAGGCAGCACCCGCAGCAGGCTGAGCAACTGCAGCTCAGCGCTGCCAGCAGCATCGGCCAAGGTAATGTTCAGCGGCAGGCTCGGCGTGCGCCCAGCCGCCTTGAGTTCAGACAAACGCATCAACGGGCCTCTTTTTCATGCTGGCGGCGCACCAGCCGCTGCAGCCAGGTAGTCACCAGCGGGCTGTCGGCCGGTTGCTGCAGATAGGCCGCCAGCAGACTGCGCACATCGCCTTCGCTCCAGGCGCGGGCACGGCGCAGCAAAGGTTCCAGATCTTTCAGCCGGTCGCGCATGCCAAGCAGCAGCGGCCGGGTCTTTTCCAGGTCGATCAGTTGCGCCTGCCAGCCTTCGCGGCGCTCGCGCAGGAAGATGTGCTTGGGATAGAAGCAACCGTGCACCTGGCCGGCGGCGTGCAAGGTACGCCCCAGTTGGCCGCAGGCCTGGAGGATGCCCAGGCGTTTTTCGGCGGCCAGTTGCGGCCACTGCGCCAGCAGGCTGTCGAGGTCGTTCCACTCATCCAGGGCGCGAGTCATGAGCATCGCGCGGTGCTCGCCGTTACCCTTGCGCTCACCGTAGAACACCGCCTGCAAGGCCGGGATCTTCAGCTTCTGGTAGCGCGTGATATTGCGAAACTCGCGGGCAAATGTCGGCTCACCGAAGGGCCGATGCAGGGTGCGAGTGAAGTAGTTGAGCTGGCGTTTGAGGTAGTAGCCCTTGCCCTCCAACTCCAGGCGAAACACGCTGCTCCAGCCGCCACGGCCGGTATTGGGTTCGTCCACCGCATCGAGTTGCAGCGCCCACAGCGCTTCGAAATCGTTCAAGCCGTGGCGTTGCAGCAGGGCAAGCTCGCTGCTGGCCAGATAGTCGGTCATTCCCTTCCCTCGAAAAAGCGCACCACTTCGCGTACCCGCCGTTTATCGCTCGCGTTCAACCGCTGGTGCCCACGGTACTGCAGGTAGAAGCGCAGGCGCTGAGTCGCCGACAGGTGATACTTGGCGACCTTGTCCAGGCAGGCCAGGTCCTTGATCACTCGATGGCGGAGCATGAAGCCGCGCCAGAAATCGCCGGTCGGGCAATCGATGAAGAATAGCGTGCCCTGATCGTCCACCAGCAGGTTGCGCCACTTCAGATCGTTATGGGTGAAGTGGTTGTCGTGCATGACCCGCGTATGCCGGGCCAACTGACGGCTGACGTGGTCGACCCAAGCGCGGTCGGCCAGGCGCGGATCATTGCGCTTGGCCAGTTCGGACAGGTCTTCGGTACGCGGCAGCTCGCGGGTGACCATCGCCCCACGGCCAAAGGCCAGGCCATTGCGCTCCAGGCCCCAGCCGATCACTTCGGCGGTGGGAATGCCCCACTTGGCGAACTGCTTGAGGTTCTGCCACTCGGCCTTGATCCGCGGCCGGCCCAGGTAGCGGCGCAAGTGCTTGCCGGCGCCGGTATAGCGTTTGACGTAGTAGTACACGCCGTCGCGCTGGATCCGCACCACTTCGCTGAGCGGGTCGCGGGTCAGGCGCTCGCCGTCGATGGCGAACACTGCCTCGAGGCTGCCGAAATCTGCTGCCAGGTGTTGATACTCCGGCAGCAGCGTCCAGCCCGCCATCAGAGTGCATCCCCGTAGCGTTGTTTGCGCGCGTACAGTTTCTGCGCCTTGCCTTCGAGCCAGGCCAGCAGGCGCGCCTCCTCGGTGAGGATCTGACGCAGCGGCTGCTGGAAGTAACCGCGCAGGAAGCGCAGCTTGTCGCGCCGGGTCAGGCCGATATCCAGCGCCGAGAAGTACAGCGCGGCCAGGTCCTTGTCGCGCCAGCGGCGGCTGATGCTGCTGCGGGTCTGGGCGCGGTGCAGGTCGATTACCGACAGTTTGAAGTCGTCGGCACTCACCGGGCGATCAGTATGCAGAAGGAAATGGCAGATGTAGCAGTCGCGGTGGTTGACCCCGGCGCGGTGCATGCCGCCGGTCATCTTCGCCACTTCGGCGATCAGCGCGTGTTTGAGGCGCGGCAGCGGCGGCTGCTTGACCCAGTCGATGCTGAAGTCTTCCAGGCTGATGGTCGGCGCCAGCTCTTCGGTGATGATGAACGAGTGCTGCTGCGCCGGATTGCTGCCGCGCTCGCCGTAGGCGACTGCGGTCATGGTCGGCACGCCGACTTCATGCAGGCGCTGGATGGCGCGCCATTCCTGGCCGGCACCGAGTACCGGCAGCTTGGCGCTGAACAGGTTCTTGAAGATCTCGCCCCAGCCGATGCCACGGTGAATCTTGACGAAGTAACCTGCGCCCTCGACCTCGGTGCGCAGCGTGCGCCGGCCTTCCAGTTCGCGGAACACTTCGCCCTGCAGTTGCTCGGCGGCCTCGAAGGCATCGCGCCCGGCCCACAGCCGTTGGAACGGCTGCGCCAATATCAGCTTCATGCGCGCTCCTGGTTGAGGATCACATCGGCGGCATGCTGCGGCATGCTGTAGAGGTCGGCGCTGTCGGCAAACGCCAGGCCATTGCGCGACCAGGCCGCACGGGCCTCGCCGTCTTCGAGCATGCGTTGCAGGTAGCGGTCGAGCTGCTCCTGCGCGAACGGCTCATCAAGCACCAGGCCGCTGTCGGCCTCGGCGATGTAATGGGCATAACCGCAGACTTTCGAGACCAGCACCGGCAAGCCGGCGACCAGCGCTTCGAGCAGCACGGTGCCGGTGTTTTCGTTGTAGGCCGGGTGGATCAGCAGGTCAGCACCCAACAGGAAGCGCGGGATATCGCTGCGCCCCTTGAGAAATTGCACCTGCTCGCCCAGGCCCAGCCCGGCACTTTGCAGCTGGAACACTTTGGGGTCGTCCTGGCCGATGACCATCAGCCGGGTGCGCTTGCGCAACGCCGCCGGCAGCGCAGCCAGCGCCTTGAGGCTGCGGTCGACGCCCTTGGTCTTGAAGCCGGAGCCGATCTGCACCAGCAGCAGGTCGTCGTCAGTGAGTTTGAACTCCTGACGGAACTGCGCACGGATTTCAGCGGCGTTGGCTGGTGCCCGACGGTCCTGGGAAATCCCTGGTGGCAGCAGATGAAAACGCTCCACCGGTGTACCGTAGTGTTTGATGAACAGCGGCTGCTGCACTTCGGAGATCATCAGGATCTCGGTGCGGGCATCCTTGGCGAACACCGCACGCTCGTATTCGGCGAAGTGGCGGTAACGGCCCCAGCGCCGGTACAGGCTGCCGCGCAGGGTCTGCGCCTTGTCTTCGAAGCAGCCGTCGGCAGCGTAGTAGACGTCCAGTCCGGGCATCTTGTTGAAGCCGATCAGGCGGTCGACCGGGCGCTTGGCCAGGTCAGCGGCCATCCAGGCGCTGAGCTTCTCGTTGCGGCGATGGTTGAAGATCGCCTTGACCGGCGCCACCAGCACTTCGAAGCCAGGCGGAACCTCACCCTCCCAGATCAGCGTATAGACGCGGATCTGATGACCACGCTGCTGGCACTCCAGGGCAATGCGCATGAAGTCACGCTGCAGCCCGCCAAACGGGAAGTATTTGTACAGTACGAAAGCCAGTTGCATTAACGAACATCCTCAGCCAGCAGCAACGCGCTCAAGCGGCTCGCCACATGCTCGGGATTCAGGCGAGTGAAGCACAGCGGCCACTCGCGTTTGATATCGAACCGGCGCAGATCCTCGGCGCTCGGTTTATAGGTGCACTTCTTTTGCAGGCAGGGCGCGCAAGGGAAGTCGCTGGCCTGGTGGACCTGGACACGTCCGTAGGCGCCGGTCAAACCAGGGTTGGTGGGTCCAAACAGGGAAATGGTCGGTACATCCAGTGCTGCAGCCAGATGACCCAGGCCGGTATCCACCGCCACGCAGGCCTTGGCTGCGGCCAACACGCGAGCCACCCCTACCAGATTCAATTTGGGCAGTACCTGGCAATTACTCAAGCCCTGGGCGATGCGCTCGGCACGGTCTTTTTCGGCCTGATTGCCCCACGGCAGGCAGACCTGCAGGTTGCGCCGGCCCATGCGTTCGGCCAACTCGCGCCAGTAGGCCTCTGGCCAATGCTTGGTTGCCCAGGTCGTGCCATGCAGGAACACCACGAACGGCGCCGTGGGTGGCAATTGCAGACGGTCGAGGTCCAGGCCGTAGTTGCCGATGCCTTCGGGCAGGTCGTAAGCCAGCGCCAGGGCAAACAGCTGGCGCAGGCGCTCCACCGCATGCTGGCCGACCGCAACCGACAACGGCCGGTCATAGAAGCGGCTGGACAGGCCTTCACGCGCCGAGAAGCGATCTAGCCCAGCCACCGGCGCCTTGACATAACGGGTCAGCCAGGCCGATTTGACCAGGCCCTGGGCGTCGATCACCAGGTCATACTGGCGCTCGCGCAGGCGCTGCTTGAAGGCTTTCCATTCACCGCTCTTGAGGGTCTGCCAGATGTTCTTGCGCCAGCGCCGTATCGCTACCGGAATCACCCGGTCTACCGCTGGGTGCCAGCTCGGGATCTCGGCAAAACCCTCTTCCACCACCCAGTCGAAACGGATGCCGGGGATGGCGTGGGCGGCATCGGTCAGCGCCGGCAAGGTATGAATCACGTCTCCCAACGAAGACGTCTTGATGATCAGAACCCGCACTCAGTCGACCTCAGCCAGAACATCGATACGGTTCGGCCCAGCCAGATTATGCAGCGCGGCAATGACCTTGCCCGGCTCAAGCAGACGCAGGCAGTTGTAATGACCAAAGCGGCAGGTGCGGTCGAAGCACGGGCTGCATTCCAGGCCCAGGCGGACCACTTCGACTTGTTCGGCCAAGGGCGGGGTGAAGCCCGGCGAGGTCGAGCCGTACACCGCCACCAGCGGGCGGTTAAGCGCCGCGGCGACGTGCATCAGCCCTGAGTCGTTGGAAACCACCGCATCGGCGCAGGACATCAGGTCGATGGCCTCGGCCAGCGAGGTTTCGCCGGAAAGGTTGTAAGACTCTTCGCGCAGGCCGGGGATCAACCGCTCGCGGATGGCTTCGCCAACCGGGTGGTCTTTCTTCGAGCCAAACAGCCAGACCTGCCAGCCCTGGCGGATCATGGCGTCGGCGACTTCGGCGTAGTGCTCGGCCGGCCAGCGCTTGGACTCGCCAAACTCGGCGCCCGGGCACAAGGCCAGGACCGGCCGGTCCAGCGCCAGGCCGAACTTGGCCAGCGCGGCGTCGCGGCTCGGCGCCTCGATCTGCAGGCTTGGCCGCGGATACGGCTGCGGCAGCTCGGCGCCGGGCGCATAGGCCAGGGCCATGAAGCGCTCGATCATCAGCGGGTAACGCGCCTTGTCCAGCTTGCGCACGTCGTTGAGCAACAGGTAGCGCATCTCGCCGCGCCAACCGGTGCGTTTGGGGATGCTGGCAAAGTACGGCACCAGCGCCGACTTCAACGAATTGGGCAACAGGATCGCCTGGTCGTACTGGCCCGCCAGCGACTTGCCGATCCGCCGGCGCGTGGCCAGCTCCAGCGCGCCGTGGCCGAGCGGGAAGCTCAAGGCCTGGCGCACTTCGGGCATGCGTTCGAGCAGCGGCCGGCTCCATTCGGGCGCCAGCACGTCGATCTCACACTCAGGGTGCTGCTGCTTCAGGCACTGGAACAAGGTCTGCGCCATTACCATGTCGCCGACCCAGCTGGGGCCAATGATCAGTATTCTCATGCTTTGTCCAGGAACGCTGGGGGAAAGTGCAGCACGGTCTCCCCTCTTTATATTCAGGCTAGGTGGCGTGCAGTGTACCACTGGTGGTGGAGCAAGGCTTTTAGCGCCTGTAACGCAAAAGAACACGAGCTCAGCACGCCGCTCATAACCCTGTGGGAGCGGGTTTACCCGCGAAGAGGCCGGTCGCACCCCCTATTTGTACGGCGAAGGCTTTGCCTTCGTTCGCGGGTAAACCCGCTCCCACAAGTTTTTGCGGCGCAGCCTAACCCTGTGGGTTTACCGGGACGCCGGACTGCCGCGAAGGGCCGCCCTGCGGCCCCAGCGATTTCAGCTCAAACCCAACTCACCCCAGATCCGGCGCACTTCGGCGCGTTCAGTGGCGAACTGCGCGGCGTCGATCACCCCGGCCTGCTTTTGCAGGGCCTGGCGGTGCGAGGCCGAGCGAAACGCCTTGTACACTTCTCGCAGCAATATTGCATCGCTGGCCGGCACCAGCCCGGCCTGTTCGAGTTCTTCGAGGATGCGGATGTTGTCGGTCCAGCGCAGCAGCGCCGGGTGCGCGTGCGACCAGGCCAGCGCCGCGTACTGGACCATGAACTCGATATCGACGATGCCGCCGGCATCTTGTTTGATATCGAACGGCACGCCAGCCTCGAAGGCATTGCTCGCAGTGCCTGCCGCAGTCTGCTTGGTGCCCAGGCTGCCGCGCATCTTGGCGCGCATCTCGCTGACCTCGGCGCGCAGTTTGTCCAGATCACGTGGCTGGCCGAGCACCCTCGCCCGCACCGCTTCAAACGCGCTCGCCACGTCCTTGCAGCCAACCAGCACCCGCGCCCGTACCAGCGCCTGATGCTCCCAGGTCCAGGCTTCCCCTTGCTGGTAACGCTCGAACGCACCGAGCGAGCTGACCAGCAAGCCGGCAGCGCCCGAGGGACGCAGGCGCATGTCGACGTCATACAGCTGGCCGGAGTTGGTCTGGGTGGTCAGCAGGTGAATGATGCGCTGGCCCAGACGGGTGTAGAACTGCGCGCTGTCGATCGGCTTGGCGCCGTCGGTTTCAGCCTGCGGATCGCCGTCATGGATAAACACCAGGTCGAGATCAGAGCCGTGGCCCAGCTCGATGCCGCCGACCTTGCCGTAACCGACGATGATGAAACCTGGATCACACAGGCTGCCATCGCTGCGTTTGGGCTGACCGTGACGGGCCACGGTCTGGCGCCAGGCCAGGGCCAGCACCTGGTCAAGAATCGCCTCGGCCAGCCAGGTCAGGTAGTCACTGACCTTCATCAATGGCAGGTTGCCGCTGATTTCCGAGGCAGCCACGCGCAGGCTGTGCGCCAGCTTGAAGTGGCGCAGGGCTTCCATCTGCTGCTCGAGGTCGTCTTCGGGGATGCGGGTCAGCCGCTCGCGTAGCTCGCTGGCCAATTCCGGCGCCAGCGGTGGGCTGAACAGACGGCCCTCGTTGAGCAGCTCATCGAGCAGCAGCGGATAGCGGGCAATCTGTTCGGCGATCCACGGGCTGGCTGCGCACAGCGTCAGCAGACGGCGCAGGGCACTTGGGTTCTCGGTCAGCAACACCAGGTACGCCGAGCGCCGCGCCACCGCCTCGACCAGCGGCAGTACCCGCTCCAATACCAAGTCGGGATTGTCGTGTTCAACGGCCTGAGCCAGCAGGCGCGGGATAAATGCATCCAGGCGTTCGCGGCCCAGGCGCTGCATCGAACGCAGCTGCGGGCTGGCGCGCAGCCCGGTCAAGCGGCGCAAGGCATCGGCTGGCTGGCCGAAGCCGGCTTCTTCAAGCTGGCGGCAGGCGGCCTCTTCATCCTGGGCCTGCTCCCACAGCGGCGACCATTCGCCACCCACCACCAGTTCGCCCTCGGCCTCGTCTTCATCCGGGTCAGCGATGACCTGGCGGAAGTGCCAGTCGATGCGTCCGCGCCAGTACATCAACTGGGCATGGAAGCTGTCCCAGTCGGCAAAGCCGAGGATGAACGCAACCCGCGCCCGATCGATGTCGCTGTCGGGCAACATCTGCGTCTGCCGGTCGGCAATGGCCTGGATGGCGTGTTCGGTATAACGCAGGAATTCATAGCCTTCGCGCAGCTCGGTAATCACTGCAGGCGGCAAATAGCCCTGCCCTTCAAGGGTGGCCAGCACCTTCAGCAGTGGCCGCTGCTGCAGGCTCAGGTCGCGCCCACCATGGATCAGCTGGAAAGCCTGGGCGATGAACTCGACCTCGCGAATGCCACCCGCGCCCAGCTTGATGTTGTCGGCCATGCCCTTGCGCCGCACTTCCTGCTGAATCAGCTGCTTCATGGTGCGCAGCGCTTCGATTGCCGAGAAGTCCAGGTAGCGCCGGTACACGAACGGCCGCAGCATCTCCTGCAACTGGGCGCCGGCAGCCTGATCACCGGCCACAACACGCGCCTTGATCATGGCGTAGCGTTCCCAGTCGCGGCCCTGGTCCTGGTAGTACTGCTCCAGTGCATTGAACGACAGCACCAGCGCGCCGGCCGAGCCGTAGGGACGCAGGCGCATATCGACGCGAAACACAAAGCCATCGACGGTGACCGGATCGAGTGCCTTGATCAGGCGCTGGCCGAGGCGGGTGAAAAACTCCTGGTTGTCCAGCGAGCGCTTGACCCCCTCGGTCTCGCCGCCCTCGGCAAAGGCGAAGATCAGGTCGATGTCCGAAGACAGGTTCAGCTCCACCGCACCCAGCTTGCCCATGCCCAGTACGACCATGTGCTGCGCCTCGCCACTGCGGTTGCCGATAGGCGTGCCGAACTGCTGGCAATGCCGCGGGTACAGCCATTGGTAAGCCTGATCGATGCAGGCGTCGGCCATATCTGACAGGTCGCGGCAGGTTTCCCCCAGCGCCGCCTGGCGGGTAATGTCGCGCCAGATGATGCGCATCTGCTGACGGTTGCGGGCCCGGCGCAGGTTGCGCGCCAGCTCTTCTTCGCTCTGCGCCGCCTGGGCCACTGCGGCAATCCGCGCGGTCATCTCGCCCGGCGCATAGGCCTGCTCCAGATCACCGCTGGCCAGCAGCTCGAGCAACATACCCGGCTCGCGCTGAGCCTGATCGAAGATGAACTCGCTGGCGGCAGCCACCTGCTCGAACTGCTGCCGATGCTCGGCGCTCAACGTAGACAGGCCAGGGTCGTCCTGACTGCTCAGCGCCTCGTTCAGCAGCTGTTGGTTACGGACGACCAGTGGTTGCAAGCCAGCGGGCAGATCGAGAGGCAAAGGCAGACGCATGGGCTATCCTTGATCGGCAACAAAGAGAGGGGTGTAATTGGCTACGGGGAAGCGGGACCGCGGTTGAAGTGTCATACAAAAGTTGTAAATAGCTGAAATCAACGAATCATTGGCATTAAATATCAAGATCCACCCGCCTCAGCTACATCGCCAACCAACATGAACGTTTTTCCCCACAAGCCAGGGTGCGACCAAACGTCGCATTTCTGTAGTATTACTACTACCCCAACCGTGTAAAAGCATGAAATGCGAAAGCTTTTGTAGTAAAACTACACGGCGCCGGGTCACACTCCGGTAATCCAAGAATTCACGACGTCTGCCCATAAGGCCAGTCGCAAACTCAGGCAGCCGATTCTGGTTGCCTTTCCGCCCTGGAGCAAGCCATGCAAGACCTCGATCCAATCGAAACCCAGGAATGGCTGGATGCCCTGGAGTCGGTCCTCGACAAAGAAGGCGAAGACCGCGCTCATTACCTGATGACCCGTATGGGCGAGCTGGCCACCCGCAGTGGTTCCCAGCTGCCGTATGCCATCACCACGCCATACCGCAACACCATCCCTGTCACCCACGAAGCACGCATGCCTGGCGACCTGTTCATGGAACGCCGCATTCGCTCGTTGGTGCGTTGGAACGCACTGGCCATGGTCATGCGCACCAACCTGAAGGATTCGGACCTGGGCGGACACATCTCGAGCTTTGCCTCCAGTGCCACCCTGTATGACATCGGCTTCAACTACTTCTTCCAGGCCCCGACCGACGAACACGGCGGCGACCTGATCTTCTTCCAGGGCCACGCCTCGCCTGGCGTCTACGCCCGTGCCTTCATGGAAGGCCGGATCAGCGAAGAGCAGATGAACAACTTCCGTCAGGAAGTCGATGGCAAAGGCCTGTCGTCCTACCCGCACCCATGGCTGATGCCTGACTTCTGGCAGTTCCCGACCGTTTCGATGGGTCTGGGCCCGATCCAGGCGATCTACCAGGCGCGCTTCATGAAGTACCTCGAAGCCCGCGGCTACATCCCGGCCGGCAAGCAAAAGGTCTGGTGCTTCATGGGCGACGGCGAGTGCGACGAGCCGGAATCCCTGGGCGCGATCTCCCTGGCTGGCCGCGAGAAGCTGGACAACCTGATCTTCGTCATCAACTGCAACCTGCAGCGCCTCGACGGCCCAGTGCGCGGTAACGGCAAGATCATCCAGGAACTCGAAGGCGTGTTCCGTGGCGGTGGCTGGAACGTCAACAAAGTGGTCTGGGGCCGTTTCTGGGACCCACTGCTGGCCAAGGACGTCGACGGTATCCTGCAACGTCGCATGGACGAAGTCATCGACGGCGAGTACCAGAACTACAAGGCCAAGGACGGCGCGTACGTCCGTCAGCACTTCTTCAACACCCCAGAGCTCAAGGCCATGGTCGAAGACCTGTCCGATGACGAGATCTGGAAGCTCAACCGTGGCGGCCACGACCCGTACAAGGTCTACGCGGCGTACCACCAGGCTGTGAACCACAAGGAACAGCCGACCGTCATCCTGGCCAAGACCATCAAGGGTTACGGTACCGGTGCTGGCGAAGCCAAGAACACCGCGCACAACACCAAGAAGGTCGACGTCGACAGCCTGCGTCACTTCCGTGATCGTTTCGACATCCCGGTCAAGGACGACGAGCTGGAGAACCTGCCGTTCTTCAAACCAGAAGAAGGCAGCGCCGAGGCCCGTTACCTGGCTGAGCGTCGCTCCGCCCTGGGTGGCTTCGTACCACAGCGCCGCGCCAAGAGCATGAGCATCCCGACCCCGCCCCTGGAAACCCTCAAGGCTATCCTGGACGGCTCGGGCGACCGTGAAATCTCCACCACCATGGCCTTCGTGCGGATCCTCGCGCAGCTGGTCAAGGACAAAGAGATTGGCCAGCGCATCGTTCCGATCATCCCGGACGAAGCCCGTACCTTCGGTATGGAAGGCATGTTCCGCCAGCTGGGCATCTACTCGTCGGTCGGCCAGCTCTACGAGCCAGTCGACAAAGACCAGGTGATGTTCTACCGCGAAGACAAGAAAGGTCAGATTCTCGAAGAAGGCATCAACGAAGCCGGCGCCATGTCGTCGTTCATCGCTGCCGGTACTTCGTACTCGAACCACAACCAGCCGATGCTGCCGTTCTACATCTTCTACTCGATGTTCGGCTTCCAGCGTATCGGTGACCTGGCCTGGGCCGCTGGCGACAGCCGCACCCGTGGCTTCCTGATCGGCGGTACCGCCGGCCGTACCACCCTCAACGGTGAAGGCCTGCAGCACGAAGACGGTCATAGCCACCTGCTGGCCGGGACCATCCCGAACTGCCGCACCTACGATCCAACCTACGGCTATGAGCTGGCGGTGATCATTCAGGACGGCATGAAGAAGATGACCGAAGAGCAACAGGACATCTTCTACTACATCACCGTGATGAACGAATCCTACCAGCAGCCGGCAATTCCGGCCGGTGTCGAGGAAGGTATCGTCAAGGGCATGTACCTGCTCGAAGAAGACACCCGCGACGCGGCACACCACGTTCAGCTGATGGGTTCCGGCACCATCCTGCGTGAAGTCCGTGAAGCAGCGAAGATCCTGCGCGAAGAGTTCAACGTCGGTGCCGACGTGTGGAGCGTTACCAGCTTCAACGAACTGCGTCGCGACGGCCTCGCCGTAGAACGCGCCAACCGCCTCAAGCCTGGCCAGAAGCCACAGCAGACTTACGTCGAGCAGTGCCTGACCGGTCGCAAAGGCCCGGTTATCGCATCGACCGACTACATGAAGATCTTTGCCGAGCAGATCCGTCAGTGGGTGCCGAGCAAAGAGTTCAAAGTCCTGGGTACCGATGGTTTCGGTCGCAGCGACAGCCGCAAGAAGCTGCGTCACTTCTTCGAAGTTGACCGTCACTTCGTGGTGCTGGCTGCCCTGGAAGCCTTGGCTGACCGTGGCGAGATCGAACCGAAGGTGGTAGCTGATGCCATCGTCAAGTTCGGCATCGACCCGGACAAGCGCAACCCACTGGACTGCTGAGGAGTATTTTTAAGTGAGCGAACTCATTCGCGTACCTGACATCGGCAGCGGTGAAGGTGAAATCATCGAGCTGTTCGTCAAGGTTGGCGACCGCATCGAGGCTGACCAGAGCCTGCTGACCCTGGAGTCCGACAAGGCCTCCATGGAGATTCCGGCGCCTAAAGCCGGCATCGTCAAAGAGCTCAAGGTCAAGCTGGGCGATCGCCTGAAAGAAGGCGACGAACTGCTGGTTCTGGAAGCCGAGGGCGCTGCGGCGTCCGAGGCTCCGGCCGCTGCTGCGCCTGCCGCCGAACAACCGGCTGCCGCGCCTGCGCCAGCCGCCGAGGCTGCTCCTGCGCCGGCCGCAGCTCCTGCTGCTGCCACCGTGCAGGACATCCACGTGCCGGACATCGGCTCGTCGGGCAAGGCCAAGATCATCGAAGTACTGGTCAAGGCCGGCGACACCGTCGAAGCTGACCAGTCGCTGATCACCCTGGAGTCCGACAAGGCCTCCATGGAGATCCCTTCGCCTGCCGCTGGCGTGGTTGAAGAAGTGATCGCCAAGCTGGACGACGAAGTCGGCACCGGTGACCTGATCCTCAAGTTGAAGATCGCTGGCGCCGCACCTGCTGCGGCCCCTGCCCAGGCGGCTGCCGCACCGGCCAAGGCTGAGGCTGCTCCGGCTGCCGCACCTGCCGCCGCACCGGCTCCAGCTGCTGCACCGGCCCAGGCTGCTGCCCCGGCTGCTGCCAGCAACGCCAAGGTCCATGCCGGCCCTGCGGTACGTCAGCTGGCCCGTGAATTCGGTGTCGAGCTGGGCGCTGTTTCGGCTACTGGCCCGCACGGTCGCATCCTCAAGGAAGACGTGCAGGTCTACGTCAAGGCGATGATGCAGAAGGCCAAGGAAGCGCCGGCCGCCGCCGGTGCAACCGGTGGTGCTGGTATCCCGCCGATCCCGGTGGTCGACTTCAGCAAGTTCGGTGAAGTCGAAGAAGTGGCCATGACCCGCCTGATGCAAGTCGGCGCTGCCAACCTGCACCGCAGCTGGCTCAACGTGCCGCACGTGACTCAGTTCGATTCGGCTGACATCACCGAGCTGGAAGCCTTCCGTGTCGCGCAAAAAGCCGTAGCGGAAAAGGCCGGCGTCAAGCTGACCGTACTGCCGCTGCTGCTCAAGGCCTGCGCCCACCTGCTCAAGGAGCTGCCGGACTTCAACAGTTCGCTGGCACCAAGCGGCAAGGCAATCATCCGCAAGAAGTACGTCAACGTCGGTTTCGCCGTCGACACCCCGGATGGTCTGCTGGTCCCGGTCATCAAGAACGTCGACCAGAAGAGCCTGCTGCAACTGGCTGGCGAAGCTGCGGCACTGGCTGAAAAAGCCCGTACCAAAAAGCTTTCGGCCGACGAGATGCAGGGCGCCTGCTTCACCATCTCCAGCCTCGGTCACATTGGCGGCACTGGCTTCACGCCGATCGTCAACGCGCCGGAAGTGGCGATCTTGGGTGTATCCAAGGCAACCATCCAGCCAGTCTGGGATGGCAAGGCCTTCCAGCCCAAGCTGATGCTGCCGCTGTCGCTGTCGTACGATCACCGTGTGATCAACGGCGCCGCTGCTGCGCGCTTCACCAAGCGCCTGAGCGACTTGCTGGGTGATATCCGCACCATCCTGCTGTAATGCTGCAACTGCTGCCCCGGCACATGCCGGGGCAGCAGTCACTACTTTCGAGCTGCCACGCTCGTACCTCAACCCCGCCTCTGGCGGGGCTTTTTTTTGCCCGCAAAACTGCAACCGGCTGCAGAAACTCACACCCCTGCCGATAAACTGCCAATAGCCCGACATGGCCGCTTGCCAGCCTTCGGGACATGATGCAACCTTGCCAGATGCGCTGCCTGCCAGGCCCTGTCACCCTCTTCAAGCGAGTCTTCGATGAAAAGCCAACCCGATGCCGCGACCCGAGTGGCGGCCGAGGTCGTGACCCAGCTACCCGTGCCCTCGCGGCTGGGCATGCTGCGTTTCGAAAGGCTCAACGAAGCCAACTGGGCGATGCTCTACCTGGACCCCAACTGCGACCGCCAATTCGGCTTGCCTGCCGCTGAGCTGTGCGCGTTGGTCAGCTCGCCGTATGCCAGCCTGATGGAGCCCGAAGCACGCTATCGCCTGCATGACGAGATCCAGCTGCAGCTGTCGCGCCGTGGTCATTACCGGGTGCGCTACACCCTGCACGTTGGCCCGGCGCCATTGCGTTTGCTGGAGTGCGGCGAAGTCTACAAGCAGCATGGCCGGCAGCTGCTGCGCGGGTACCTGACAGTGCTCGATGATCACGCCGAAGACAGCATCAACATGACCGCCAGCGACCTGGAAACCCGCAACAACCGCCTGCAGATCGCTCTGCAGCTGAACCAGCGCGCGCAGCAGGAACAGCTAGAGCATCTGGAGCGGGTACGAGCCCAGCAAGACTTGATTCTGCGCCTGGCGCGGCAGCGCTACAGCGCCGACAACTCGCTGCTCGAAGCCGCCGAGCTGATCACCCGCAGCGCCTGTGAAATCTACAACGTCGACTGCTCGAGCATCTGGTACCTGCATGACCAGCAGCTGGAGCCGATTACCGCTTGGTACCGGCTTGACCAGGAGCACCGCCTACCGGCCCCGATCGACGCCAGCCAGTTCCCCGACTACATCGAAGCGCTGCATGCCAGCCGCGCCATCGACGCGCACAACGCCAGCCACGACCCGCGCACCCGCGACATGGCGCAGAGCCTGTTCCCGGCCTCCGACAACGCCATGCTCGACGCCAGTATCCGCGTCGACGGCCAGGTAGTCGGCGTGCTGTGCCTGGAGCAAACCGGCATGCCGCGGGCCTGGCAGTCGGATGAAATCGCTTTTGCAGGCGAGCTCGCCGACCAGTTCGCCCAGGTCATCACCAACCACAACCGGCGTACCGCTGCCAGCGCGTTGCACCTGTTCCAGCGCGCGGTCGAGCAGAGCGCCAGCGCCTTTTTGCTGGTCAACCGCGACGGCGTGGTCGAGTACGTCAACCCAAGTTTCACCGCGATCACCCAGTACAGCACCGATGAGGTCCAGGGCCATCGCCTGTCCGAGCTGCCGGCCCTGGAAAACCTCAGCGAACTGCTGTTCGATTCGCCGTCGAGCCTGGATATGGGCAACAGCTGGCAGGGCGAATTCAAGAGCCGGCGCAAGAACCTCGAACCTTACTGGGGTCAGCTGTCGATTTCCAAGGTGTACGGCGACAACCGCGAGTTGACCCACTACATCGGCATCTACGAAGACGTTACCCAGAGCAAGCTGGCTCAGCAGCGCATCGAGCGCCTGGCCTACACCGACAACCTGACCAACCTGGGCAACCGCCCGGCGTTCATTCGCAACCTCGATGAGCGCTTCAGCCGCGACAGCGCCAGTTCGCTGTGCCTGCTGCTGGTCGACATCGACAACTTCAAGCGGATCAACGACAGCCTTGGTCACCAGACCGGCGACAAGCTGCTCGTGAGCCTGGCCCGACGCCTGCGCAACAGTCTGACCGTCGGCGGCATCCTTGCGCGCTTTGCCAGTAACGAATTTGCCGTGCTGCTCGACCACACCAGCCTGGAGGGCGGCCAGAGCATTGCCCTGCAACTGCTGCGCACCCTCGACAAGCCGATGTTCGTCGACAATCAGCTGATCAACGTCACCGCCTCGGTCGGCCTGGCCTGCGCGCCGCTGCACGGCAGCGACCCGCAGACCCTGATGAAAAACGCCGGCCTCGCCCTGCACAAGGCCAAGGCCAACGGCAAGCATCAGGTGCAGGTGTTCACCGAAGTGCTCAACGCCGAAGCCAGCTACAAGCTGTTCGTCGAGAACAACCTGCGCCGCGCCCTGACCCAGAACGAGCTGGAGGTGTTCTACCAGCCCAAGCTGTGCCTGCGCAGCGGGCGCCTCCTCGGGCTGGAAGCGTTGCTGCGCTGGAACCACCCGGAGCGCGGCATGATCCGCCCGGATCAGTTCATCAGCGTGGCCGAAGAAACCGGCCTGATCATCCCCATCGGCAAGTGGGTGGTGCGCCAGTCGTGCCGCATGAGCCTTGAACTGAGCGCCGCTGGCCTGGGTGACCTGCACGTCGCCATCAACCTTTCACCCAAGCAGTTTTCCGATCCGGAGCTGGTCAGCTCGATCGGCTCGATCATCAAGGAAGAAGGCCTGCCTTCGCACTTGCTGGAACTGGAGCTGACCGAAGGCTTGCTGCTTGAGGCAACCGAAGACACCCACCGCCAGCTGATCGAACTGAAGACATTGGGGCTGACACTGGCGATGGACGACTTTGGTACCGGCTACTCGTCGCTGAGCTACCTGAAGAAATTCCCGATCGATATCATCAAGATCGACCGCAGCTTCATCAACGAAATCCCGGACAACCAGGACGACATGGAAATCACCTCGGCGGTGGTGGCCATGGCCCACAACCTCAAGCTCAAGGTAGTCGCCGAGGGCATCGAGACCCCTGCGCAGCTGGCCTTCCTGCGCCGCCATCGCTGTGACGTCGGCCAGGGCTACCTGTTCGATCGGCCAATCCCCGGCCGCGAACTGGTTGAGCGCCTCAAGCGCTACCCGCGCGGACCAGTGGCCTGACAGCGCGCTCAGTCTCGGGCACTATACAAGTCATTCGGGCCGCAGCAGCGCGCTGACGGCCCCTGCCTACATCTACTGAATATACAGAGGAGCGGCCATGGTCCTGCGTTCGGAAATCCTGGTGAACAAAAACGTCCTGCCTACTGCGGAACAGGCCCTGCCTGGCCGCGAGACGCCGATGAGCCTGCCCGAGATGCATTACGTCTTCAACGAGACGCCGCTGCTTGGGCCGTTCTTCCAGAACGTCGATTTCGCCATCTTTGGCCTCGGTTGCTTCTGGGGCGCCGAGCGCCGCTTCTGGCAGCGCGAAGGCGTGGTCAGCACGGTGGTCGGCTATGCCGGCGGCTTCACTCTGAACCCAACCTACGAAGAAGTCTGCTCGGGCCTGACCGGCCACACCGAAGTGGTGCTGGTCGTGTTCGACAAGGACAAGGTCAGCTATCAGGAGCTGCTGGCGATGTTCTGGGAGCTGCACAACCCGACCCAGGGCATGCGCCAGGGCAACGACGTCGGCACCCAGTACCGTTCGGCGATCTTCTGCACCAGCCCCGAGCAGCTCGAGCAAGCCAACGCGAGCAAAGCGGCCTACCAGGCTGAGCTGGACAAGGCCGGCTTTGGCCCGATCACCACCGAGATCGAGCAGGCGCCAACGGTGTACTTCGCCGAGGCCTACCACCAGCAATATCTGGCCAAGAACCCCAACGGCTACTGCGGCATCGCTGGCACCGGCGTGTGCCTGCCGCCCAGCCTGCAAGGCAACTGAGGCCCGGCCATGAGCACGATGACCCTGTTCCACTCGCCGCTGTCGCCGTTCGTGCGCAAGGTCATGGTGGTGCTGCACGAAACCGGGCAACTGCCGCGGGTACAGTTGCAGGCAGTGAATATCAGCCCGGTGGCTGGCGACGCGCAACTCAATCAGGACAACCCGATCGGCAAGATCCCGGCCTTGCGCCTGGAAGACGGCACTGTGCTGCATGACAGCCGGGTGATCTGCGAGTACCTCGACAGCCAGCACGTCGGCACCCCGCTGATCCCGCGTGAGGGCTCGGCCCGCTGGCGCCGGCTGACCCTGGCGGCGCAGGCCGATGCGATCATGGATGCGGCGGTATCGAGCCGCTACGAGAGCTTCCTGCGCCCGCAGGACAGGCGCTGGGATGGCTGGCTCGAAGCGCAGAGCGAGAAGATCCGCCGCAGCCTGGCCAACCTGGAGCAGGAGCACCTGGCCGAGCTGATCTCCGGGTTCGACATGGTCGCCATCGGCGTCGCCTGCGCGCTGGGTTATCTGGACCTGCGCCAGCCTGAGTTCGGCTGGCGTGAGCGCCAGCCCGGCCTGGCGGCCTGGTACGCCGAAGTGTCGCAGCGGCCTTCGCTGCGCGCCACTGCGCCAGCTGCCTGACGACGGCAAAAGGGGCCGCAATGCGGCCCCTCTTTCAGCGCTGGCCTGGCGCAAACAGCAGGCCGATCTGCAGCGCCAGCCGGCGCCCCAGCTCACGTTCCTCCCTCATGCCGACCTCCCCACCCGCGACCAGTCCAGGCGCCGGGTCAGGACCATGAATACGCCGAGCAAGCCAAAGCACAGCAGCGAGCCCATCAACAGCGCGTAGTCCTCGGCGCTGAGCAACCCGAACAACATCGCGTAGAGCACCGCCAACCCGCCAGCGAAGCCCAACCCGCGCCAGACACTGCGCAGCACGTGGCTGAGGTAGAAGCCGATCAGCAGCACACAAGCCGACGCCGACAAACCATAGGCAGCGCCAAAGCCCAGGTGCTCGGACAGTGACAGCAAAAGCAGGTAGAAGAACGCCAACGCCACGCCAACCAGCACGTACTGCACCGGGTGCACGCTGAGGTTTTTCAGCACCTCGAAGAGGAAGAATCCGGCAAAGGTCAGAGCAATGAACAGCAGCGCATATTTGATCGCCCGCTCGCTCTTGAGGTACTGGTCGACCGGGTCGACAAAGCTCACGCCAAAGGTGCGCTGCTTGTACTCACTACAGTCGGCGACCGTCGCACACTGGCGCAGGGCATCTTCCAGGTTGGTGGCAAAGAACGAGGTCTGCCAATGGGCCTTGAAGCCCTCACCGCTGATCTCGCGCCGGCTTGGCAAGTAACTGCCGACAAAGCTTGGGTGCGGCCAGTTGGCCTGCATGTCGACACTGCTGCTGCGCCCGATCGGCAGCACGTACAGCTGCCCGGTGCCTTGCAGGGCAAGCTCGAAGCCATAGGTGAACTCGCGCGCCTGGTGGCCATCGAACTGCGGCAACGGCACGTGCACACCGCCACGCATCCAGTCCAGGCCAGTACCTGCAGCGAAAGGCAGGCGTTGATCGTCCAGCTGCAGTTCCAGGTTGCTCTCGATGCCGCGGATGTCGCTGATGCCAACCACCAGGAACGGCTTGTCGAAACGGTAATCCTCATAGTCCTTGTCGATGCCCCAACGCTCGGGCAGCTTGAACCGCCCGGCTATCTGACTCTTGGCGTGGAACAGCCGCGCCTGATAGATGCCGCGGGCGCGCAGTTCGGTATCGATGTTGATGTCAGCGTCGAACGTCTCCGGCAGGAAGTACAACTGGCCGTTAACGGTGACCGTCTCCTGTACGCTCTGGCCGTCCTTGTCGATCCAGCGCCGCTCGTACTTGCGGTACGGCACCACCAGCAGTGGGCCGGAGATCAGCTGATCGAAGCTTGAGCTCTGGGCGATGTCGGCCAGCACATTGTCGCGCAGGTTCTGCCGGTCCTCGATCAGGCCACCGATCATCAGCAGCGGTATCAACAGCAGCAACATCAGCAAGGCGATCATGCCGAGCTTGAAACTCAGGGTCTTGTTCATGGGTGGAGGCTCCGTTGGCGATGGGCACAGTCTGTGCCGCACCTGTGGAGCCAGCAGGGAGCCAATGTGGAGATTGCGTGGAGATACTGTGGTGAGTTGCAGTTACCAGCTTCACCGCCGACACCGCCGGGCCAGCTACGCTGGCCTTTCGCGACACAAGGCCGCTCCTACAGGGGCCGCGTCATGTCAGGTTCACGCGGATCCTGTAGGAGCGGCCTTGTGTCGCGAGAGGGTCGCGAAGCGGCCCCAGCAATTCAACAGACGCGCCGCAGCGGCAGCCACAACCTCACCCGCACGCCGCCTTCGACGTTATCCACCGCCAACTCGCCACCATGCAGCTGCATCACCTCGGCGACAAAATTCAGCCCCAGACCGCTGCTCTTGCGCCCACTGCCTGGTCGCGGCAGCGAATAGAAGCGCTCGCTGACGCGCCCTATCGCGTATTGCGGAATTGCCTCACCCTGGTTGAACAGGCTCAACGCGACCCGCTCGCCGCCCTGCTCCAGCTCGAACAGCAAAGTCCCACCCGCCGGGGTGAAGTCCAGTGCATTCTCGAGCAGGTTGGCCAACGCCTGGCGCATCAGGTACGGATCACAACGCAACCGCACCGCCGCTGGCACGCGCTGGCGCACTTGCAAGCCAGCGCTGTCGATACGCGCTGCGTGGGCCAGCAGCAACTCGTCGACCAGCACCGCCAGCGCCACCTCCTGCTCATCCTCCAGAGCCTGCATCTGCTCGACCTGGGCGAGATTCAGCAAGCGTTCGATCATCTGCTGCAAGCGCCCGCTCTCACGTTCGATATTGCTGGCAAAACGCAGCCGCTGCTCGGCGGGCATGTCGCCCTGCAGCAGCTCGGAGGCGCCACGAATCGCCGCCAGCGGGCTTTTCAGCTCGTGGGTCAGGGTATGCACATAGCGCTCGACATAGGCCTTGCCGGCAAGCTCGGTACGCATCCGCTCGACTGCGGTGGCGAGTTGCTCGAGCTCGCCGCCCTTGTAATGCGGCAACGCCGCGCGCTGACCCTCGCTGACCGCCTGGGCGTAGTGGGTGAGCCTGCGCAGCGAGCGCGCCAGCCACCACGACAACAGCGCACCGACCAGCAGGCCGAGGATGATCAAGCCCAGCCCAAGATTGAGCAGGCGCCGCTCGGCGCGGTCGATGTACGGCTGCAGCGAGCTGTTGGGCTTGGCCACGGTGACCACGCCGATGATCTTGCCGGCATCCATGATCGGCGCCGCGACGTGCATCACCGAGGTGCTTTCGTCATCCGGATCGCTGCGTGAAGAGCGCGCACCGTATTGCCCGTGCAGGGTCAGGTAGACGTCGTTCCAGCGTGAGTAATCCTTGCCCAGATCGACCCCGGCCGAGTCGAGCAGGACGATGCCATTGGCGTCGGTCACGTAGATGCGGTGGCTGACCTGATTCTTCGCCAGCCCCCAGATCTGCGCGCCGGGGCGGCGCTGACCGTACGATTCAAGCAACTGCGGCAAGCGGCTCTGGCCAAGGGTCCCGGCCTTGACGTCGTCGTGGAGGATCTCCGCCAGCAGGTTGGCGGTGTCGACCAGGGTTTCTTCGGAAGCCTGGCGCACCACCGGGCGAATCTGCTCACGCACGGTATTGAGCAAAAAATAGCCAGCCAGCCCGACAAACAGGAAGTACACCAGAAAGATCCGAATACCCAGGCGCATCAGGCGTGTTCCGGGCTGTAGCTGTAGCCCAGGCCGCGATGGGTCTGGATCGGCTCGGCGTCAGCGGCGACCTGGCGCAGCTTGGCGCGCAGGCTCTTGATATGGCTGTCGATGGTGCGCTCGTAGCCAGCGTCCGCCGCTACCCCCAGCGCGTCGAGCAACTGCTCGCGGCTGAACACCCGCTGCGGCTGCTCAAGCAAGCACTGCAGCAGGCGAAACTCGTGACGGGTCAGGGCCAGGCTGACACTGCGGTAAACGATCTGCATGCGCAGCGTGTCGACCTGAAACAGCGTCGCCACAGCGGGCGTTTCGCTGCGCGGCGCCATGCGCTTGAGTATCGCCCGCACCCGCGCGGCCACTTCGCGGGGGCTGAACGGTTTGACCACGTAATCGTCGGCACCGATCTCCAGGCCCAGCACCCGATCGATCTCGGCGTCGCGGGCGCTGAGAAACATCACCGGCACTTCGCTGAAGCGGCGCAGCTGGCGGCAGGTTTCAAAGCCACTGATGTCGGGCAGGCCGATGTCGAGAATGACCAGGTCGGCCGGCTGCAGGCGCTGGCGCTCGACGGCGGCGCTACCCAGGGTCACCCACTCGGTGCTGTGGCCGTCGGCTTGCAGGGCGTAGATCAGGGTGTCGGCGATGGAGGATTCATCTTCGACGATGAGGATATGGGGCATTCTTGGCGACAAGCCTCAAGCTGCAAGCTTCAACTAGAAGCGGATCGCGTGAACTTACACCGATCCGCTGTTTCTTGCAGCTTGTGGCTCGCAGCTTGAAGCTGCTCCGTCAGCACTCAGGCTTGCCAGCGGTAAACCTGCGCGCGGGGTTTACCGCCGCCTTGAACTCGCGCAACGCCTTGGCGCCAATCAGCAAGGGGTAGTTGAAGCTGCTGCGGTCGGTCAGGTTGACCTCGACGGTGCGCTTCTCGCCGCCCAGGCACAGTTCCAGGTCGACCACCGGCCGGCGTGCCGCCTCTGCGCTGTCGCCTTCCTCATCATCCTCGTCGGCGCGGCTCTTGATCTTGCTGATGCGCGCAACCTTGTGCTCGTAGACCTTGCCATCGGCATCCTTGGTTGCCAGCTTGAAGCGCACCCAGTCCTCGCCATCACGGGTAAAGCGCTCGATATCCTTGGCCGACAACGAGGCTGTCAGCGCACCGGTGTCCATCTTGGCCTTGAGCGTTTCACCGCCGATCTCCGGCAGGCTGATGTACTCGTAGCGACCATACAGGGTCGGCTCGGCGGCCATGACCGGCAGGGCGAGCAGCGATAACAGGGCAAGCAGTGGTTTCACGGGCTAACTTCCTTGAGACGGGACAGTGCTTAGACTGCACAAGCGCGATAGGTTCGTCGCAAGAGCTTATCCAACATAATGTGAAACATTTGTCCCGGTCGTAGGCCATTGGAGGTTTGGCGTAGGCGATAACCACACTTATCATTGTCGACCGCTTATTTCACACAACAAGAGTCTCCTTATGCGTCGCCTGCTGACCGGCATCCTCACAACCATTCTGCTATTGCTCAACACCGTGGTGATGATCTGCCCGTTGATGGTCTTCGCCCTGCTCAAGCTGGTGCTGCCGGGCCGAGGCCGTGACTATGCGTCTGCAGGCGTGATGTGGATGGCCGAGACCTGGTCGGAGATCGACAAGGTCATTTTCGCCCTGTGCATCCCTACCCAGTGGGATATCCGCGGCGTCGACAAGCTGCGCCAGGACACCTCCTACCTGTGCGTGAGCAACCACCAGAGCTGGGTCGATATCCCGGCGCTGATCGAAAGCCTCAACCGCCGGGTGCCGTTCTTCAAGTTCTTCCTCAAGAAGGAACTGATCTGGGTGCCGCTGCTGGGCCTGGCCTGGTGGGGCCTGGACTACCCGTTCATGAAGCGCTACAGCAAGGCGTTTCTGGCCAAGCACCCGGAGCTCAAGGGCAAGGACCTGGAAATCACCAAGGCCGCCTGCGAGCTGTTCAAGCGCCAGCCGGTGACCGTGGTCAACTACCTTGAGGGCACGCGCTTCAGCGAGGCCAAGCGCCTTGAACAGCAGTCGCCGTACAAGCACTTGCTCAAGCCCAAGGCCGGTGGCGTGGCGTTCGTGCTGGCGGCGCTGGGCGAACAGCTCGACGCTCTGCTGGATGTGACCATCGTCTACCCGGGCGACCAGGCGCCGGGCTTCTGGGCCCTGCTCAATGGCAGCATCAGCCGGGTGATTATCGACATTCGCGTGCATGAGCTGGACCCGGCGTTGTGGGCGGGCGATTACGAGAACGACCCGGTGTTTCGCGAGACCGTGCAGGCCTGGGTGAACCAGCTGTGGGTCGAGAAGGACCAGCGCATCGAGCAGTTGCGCGCCGAGATGCGCTGAGGCTTGCAGCGGCTGAGCCGGCCTCTTCGCGGGGCAAGCCCGCTCCCACAGGATGTGCGCTTGTGGGAGGGGATCAATGTCCATCAGCCGTAGACGGACAGGAACGTAGGAAGCGCCCTAACACTTCTGCCAGTTATGCAACATCTCGCAGGCCGGGAAACTGAGCTGATCAAAGACTCAGCGCCTGCGAGGCCAGCCCCGTGAACAAACGCCTTAACTTCTACCAAAGCGGACAGATCAATCTCGAGATCACCGGCAACCAGAACTGGAAGCTACTGCAGGGGGCCGGTCAGCCGCTGGCTGAGCGGCGCGACAGCCACTCGGGCATGGACATTCAGCTGTTGATAACGGACAGCCAGAAGTCCGTGTTGAAGACGCACGGCGGCCTTGGCGCAGCCACTTGCATCTATACCGCCTATGGCCATGACGCTCGGTCACAGCCTGCGGCGCCGCGACTTGGGTTCGCGGGTGAACCTCCCGAGCCACTGACCGGCAACTACCTGCTGGGCCAGGGGTATCGCGCTTATAGCCCGGTACTGATGCGCTTCCTCGCACCTGACAGTCTGAGTCCGTTCGAGGAAGGTGGCATCAATGCTTATGGCTACTGTGCGGGCGACCCCGTCAACTATTCAGACCCGACAGGGCATCAGCAAGGGTCGTTAGCAGAGCTTCTGCAAGCCCGGATAAAAGAAATGGGCTTGGCTTCCGCAAAACGTTCCACCCCGCAACCGGTCAAGAAACTGCCCGGCAAAGACGCATCGATAGAACCCCTGCGCTCCATATTGATAAAAGAGAAGCGCGCTGACCGACCGAAAAAGTCAGTACGCATCGCTGACACGCCGGGTCGCAGTGATGTGAAAACGGATACCCCGACCGCCTTGGTGGCAGCACCAACGGCCCAGTCCATCTTCAAACAAAGGATGGCGCTCTCGAGAGCGTCAGGGAATATCTACGCTGAGCTTGAAAAACTGGAGCACCACTATGTAGGGGCTTTGAATTACTCCGGGAGTTCGCCCCAAGCCAGACGCCCGCCAGGCAAACTGATATCAGCAAAACTGAGAAGCATCGGCGAGCAAATCGGCAACAGGCGCCAACGGCTATTCGAGCTTCGCGACGCCGCCGAACGCCTTAGAACCTGATCAAACCGAAGGGGTTGTTGCAGGCGCCGGAGTGGTCCACAGGCTACCCAGGTTCTGCAGTAGCGAACCGGCGATGCCTTGTTGACCGAGGTACTGGAGAATCAGCGGGGCGAACTGGCCGATCATGCCGGTATCCATGCCCAGGGCCTTGAAGGCGCTGTCCAGATCGCTGCGGTCTTCGACGTTGTTGCCCAGCGCGTTGCTCAGGGCCGATTGTTTGTCGCTGTTCTTGCCGAGCAATTCGCCCAGGCCACTGAGGCCACCGAGGGCGTTGGCGCCGGAGAGCAGGTCCAGGCCGGGCACGGCCTTGGTCAACTGGCCGTAGTCGTCGCTGCTGAGGTTGTTGCGCGCCAGGCCGAGCATTGCCCCGGCGCCGCCCACGGCCTGTTCGGGGGTGATGTTCAATTCGCTGCCCAGGGTGTTGAGCAGATTGGCCGATTCGGCGGGTGCCTGCACTTTGCCTTGTGACTGCTGGCTTTGCGCGGCGGACACGGCATTGGCGGCGTCGCTGAAGTTGAAGGCGAACGCTGGCGTTGCGGCCAGGGTCATCAGGGTTGCCAGGGTGAACGCTTTCATCGGGGGGACCTCGTCGGCCGGAATGGCCTGGGAAACGAGGCATTCGACTGGGGGTTTGGAGGTTTGTTCCGGGCCGGGTATCGGGCCGTTTTCATCCAGCGGGGGTGGTTTTCGGGCTTCCAGCTTGACGGCAGATTGCCGGGGCTGCTGCGCAGCCCTTTCGCGACACAAGGCCGCTCCTACAGATACAGCGCAAGGCTCAAGGCAGCGCCGTACTTGTAGGAGCGGCCTTGTGTCGCGAAAGGGCCGCGCGGCGGCCCCAGCAATCTGAGGGACACAATCCGATTCGCTGAACCCCACTTGCTCAGGGCAGCCGACCCGTCCACATCGGGGTGGCAGCTGCACGCTGGGCGGAAAACCAAGTCACAAGGCAACCCTGGCAGGCCGCACTGACTCCTGCGTACCACTGCCATAAACAGCCATCTAATTAACCGAGTTCCCACAGGGCATTTCCTCAGGCCATGTATGACTACCAACCGTGCGCAGGAAGCTTTGCATTCTAAAGCGGGAATTCAGAAAGCACGCCAAACAGAACTAGTACTTTTGCCAGTTGTGCCCGCTCATTCACTCGCCCGACACTGGAGCAAACTCCCCCTGCACCAAGATCGCAGGCAACTCACATGAGCATGCACTAATGACCAAAACCAATGCGGGCGACCGCCTGTACTTTCATCAGGACGACAAACTCGCCACCGTAAAACAAGGCACGCAAAATCACAGCGTATTCCGTAGCCTCGATACAGCCTTGGCAGAGCAATTAAACTGTGACAGCGAACCCGTGAGGTTCCTGACTACCGATGGCAATGGATCAGTGCTCCAGGTAAAAACTGACCAGCAACTGGAGAGCCTCCCTTACACCGCCTATGGGCACTCCGCATCACAGCCCTCAACCCTGTCACTCCTGGGATTCAATGGTGAGCGCATTGATCCGGCAGAGCTTTATATCCTAGGCAATGGTTATCGTTCACATAATCCTCGCCTCATGCGCTTCTTATCGCCAGACAGCCTCAGTCCGTTTGGCAAGGGGGGCCTCAACAGCTACGCTTACTGCGGTGCAGACCCTGTAAACTTCACCGACCCGTCTGGACACTTCCGACTGTTCGGTCGCTTGTTCGCACCCAAACTACCCAAACATGTAAAAAACGCGGCTACGGGAGGATTACCCAGCTACTCAAAGGCGAAAAAAAAGAAATATGCCGTGCCCGGCGAGACGCTACCCAGTTACGATGAGACTCTCAGAGATTACCCCAAACAGAGAGAGATAAGAATCACAGCGACCGCACCCCTTTTAAGTAAATTAGAAGCTCGCGTCAAGAAGTACGACAGCTACATTGAACGCCAGCACGTAAAAGCTGATAAAGCCAACAGTGAATACACAATTTACCAAGCCAGTGCCAACCAATACGTCAACGGCTCTGACATGTGGCGCTTCTATACAAGCAAGGCAAATTTGGCCTACGACAAGGAAGCCTATTACAACGTGAAATCAAGAGACTTTACTGCCGATAGGGATAAGATAATTGCGGCCATTGCAGAGCTAAGACAGACTTAATCCTATTATCATTACGGCTGCACAGCATCTATCAGCGGATGAATACTGGGGTTTGCGAGGACAAACGATGAAGATCAAAAACAGCAACTTATACTATTATCAAGGCGGCACCCTCGCCTCCGTCAAACAAGGCACCCAAACCCGCACAATCCTGCGCGGCGCTGATATGCCGCTTGCCGAGCGGCATTCAGAGGCCACACAAGGTACGGAGCTTTTAGCAGCCAACGCGCTAGCCGACAGGTCACCTGCGGTCTAGGGATCGAGCATCAGAACAAATCCTGACATTCACCCTGCCAATCATCCCGACCTCCCCTAAAAAAAGCCCCTGAAAAGGGGCTTTTTTCTCGATGTCACATCACGCCGCACTAAACGTCTTATGCGGATCAATCACAAACTTCTTCGGCACCCCAGCATCAAACTCGCCATAGCCTTCCGGCGCCTGATCCAGGCTGATCACCTGCACGCCCACCACTTCAGCAATATTGATCCGGTCCCACATGATCGCCTGCATCAGCTGGCGGTTGTACTTCATGGTCGGGGTCTGGCCGGTGTGGAAGCTGTGCGATTTCGCCCAGCCCAGGCCAAAGCGGATGCTCAGCGCGCCGATCTTGGCCGCGGCATCCACCGCGCCCGGGTCTTCGGTCACGTACAGCCCGGGGATACCGATGTTGCCGGCAACGCGGGTGACCTGCATCAGCGAGTTCAGCACGGTGGCCGGCGCTTCATGCTTGGCGCCCTCGTGGCCATGGCCGCGCGCCTCGAAGCCGACCGCGTCAACGGCGCAATCCACTTCCGGCTCGCCGAGGATGTCGACGATCTGCTCGTGCAGCGGGGTGTCCTTGGACAGGTCGACCACCTCGAAGCCTTGCGACTTGGCGTGCGCCAGGCGGGCCGGGTTGAGGTCGCCGACGATCACGCAGGCGGCGCCCAGCAACCGGGCCGACGCGGCGGCAGCCAGCCCGACCGGGCCGGCACCGGCGACATACACGGTACTGCCAGGGCCAACGCCGGCGGTCACGGCGCCGTGGTAGCCGGTAGGCAGAATATCGGACAGGCACGTCAGGTCACGGATCTTCTCCATGGCCTTGTCGCGATCCGGCAGTTTCAGCAGGTTGAAGTCGGCGTAGGGCACCAGCACGTATTCGGCCTGGCCGCCGGTCCAGTCACCCATGTCGACATAGCCGTAGGCGCCACCGGCGCGGGCCGGGTTGACGGTGAGGCAGACGCCGGTGTGCATCTCTTTGCACGAGCGGCAGCGGCCGCAGGCAACGTTGAACGGTACCGAGACCAGGTCGCCGATTTTCATCCGCTCGACGTCACGGCCCATCTCGATGATTTCACCGGTGATCTCGTGGCCCAGCACCAGCCCGACCTGGGCGGTGGTACGGCCACGAACCATGTGCTGGTCGGAGCCGCAGATATTGGTGGAGACCACCTTGAGGATCACACCGTGCTCGATCTTCTTGCCGCGTGGGTCCTGCATTTTGGGGTAGTCGATGTTCCGCACCTCGACTTTACCGCCGCCGAGATACACCACTCCACGGTTACCAGACATGCTCTTACCTCGCTTGATTTGTACTTATGCAGCGTTGGTTGAAGCGCCGCCATCCATGGGCGGCATGTGTTACTGGAATGGGGGAATTGTGGGCTTGTGGCGGGGAAATGCCGTGACTGGAAACGACAGTGGCTTGCCCGCAGGCGTCAGGTGGGTCTGGAGATAGCCGGGGGCGCTTTGCGCCCCTTTCGCGACACAAGGCCGCTCCTACAAGGACCGCGTCGGCCCAAACTACGCGGTCTTTGTAGGAGCGGCCTAGTGTCGCGAGAGGGCCGCAAGGCGGCCCCGACGATCTCAGAGCACCACCGTCCGATTGGCGTTGAGAAACACCCGCCGTTCAATGTGATACCCCACCGCCCGCGCCAAGGTCAGGCCTTCGATATCACGCCCCTTGGCAATCAGGTCTTCGGGATAGTGACTGTGATCGACCACTTCGACCCCCTGGGCAATGATCGGCCCTTCATCCAGGTCGTTGTTGATGTAGTGCGCCGTGGCACCGACCATCTTCACACCCTTGTTGTAAGCCTGGTGATACGGCTTGGCACCCTTGAACCCAGGCAGCAACGAGTGATGAATGTTGATCGCCCAGCCATCCAGGCGACGGCACAGTTCAGGCGACAGCACCTGCATGTAGCGCGCAAGAATCACCAGCTCGGCACCACTCTCCTCGATCACCTGCAGCACCTTGCGCTCTTGCGCAGGCTTGTCCTTGGGGTCGAGGGCGAAGTGGTAATACGGGATCTTGTGCCAATGAGCCAATGGCTCGAGATCGGGGTGATTAGAGATCACCGCGACCACGTCCATCGCTAGCTGACCAATGCGCTGACGGTACAACAGGTCGTTCAGGCAGTGATCGGCCTTGGACACCATGATCACCACCTTGGGGCGGTGATTGGGCGCGGTCAGCTCGAAGGTCATGCCAAACGCATCGCTGCGCTCGGCCAGGCCATCACGAAAACCCGCCTCATCGAAATCATCTGGCTGGCGGAACTCGACGCGAATGAAGAAGCGCCCCGACAGCCGATCATCGAAGGAGTGGTGCTCGGTGACATAGCAACGCTGCTCGTAGAGAAACCGCGTCACCACATCGACCGTGCCGAGCATGCTCGGGCAGTCGGCGGTGAGAATCCAGGTATCCGGTGCCCGACTCATGTGTCTCTCCTTAGGCTTCGATGCTCAGGCCGTATTCAGCCGAGGCGTCCTGCAGCCACATCCACCAGTAATCGGCGAAGCTGCGGCGAATCACCAGTTCCCAGGTATCTTCACCGGTGCGGCGGATCACCAGCTGCGACTTGGCGAACACCGTGCCGACCGCTTTGCCCACCGGGAAGTTGTTTGGATGTACATCATAGCTGGTGGATTTCATCAGCACGTCGCGCACGTTGGCGCCCTGCAACTCGAGCAGGGTCTGCCCGCCGCTGACATTGACCACCTGAATGTGCAAGCCCGCGAGGGCGTCGCGCAGTTGCTGCTCGACCACAAACTCCTGCCCGCCCGGGACGATCAGCAGCCACTCATCCGGGCCAACCCACTGCAGCGAGGTCTCGCCCTTCGCGACCACGGTCAGGGCTACCGGCAGCTCCAGGCCGAGGGCCTTGTGTACACCGCTGGCAAAGGCCGGATCATGGCCGTCGCCACGCAAGGTCAGATGACCAAGCAGTTTTTTCTCGCGCAGGGTCACGCCTGCGTTGTTGCGGCCCTTGCCCACCAGGCTGGCGAGGTCTGCATGATGCAGCGGCGTCTGGGCCTTGGCCTCGGCGCCGGGGTTTTGCTGGAAGACGTTGATAGCGCTCATTGTTACCTGCCTTGAATTCTTGTGTTCAGGCGTGGCAGCGGCGCTCGGCCGCGGCCACGAGAGTTGAGCATCGGTCTGGCGTCAGACGTTCTGCCGCTCACCCTTCGGATCGAAGAACACCGAAGACACAATCTCTGCTTCGATCACGCTGCCATCGGCCTGCGGCGAATACACCCGCTCACCCATGCGCTTGAGACCACCCTTGACCACACCCATGGCGAACGAATAGCCGAGGGAGTTGGAGGCATAGCTGGAGGTGACGTGACCGACCATGTCCATCGGGATCGGCTGCTTCGGATCGAACACCAGCTGAGCGCCTTCCGGCAGCCACTGTTTAGGGTTGATCGGCTTGAGCCCGACCAGTTGCTTGCGGTCTTCGCGCAGGCAGTCCTCGCGGTTCATGCCACGCAGGCCGATCCACGAGTACGGCTTGTTGCGTCCGACACACCAGCTCATGTTGAGGTCGTCGGCGTTCATCGAGCCATCGGTATCCTGGCCAACGATGATGAAGCCCTTCTCGGCACGCAGCACGTGCATGGTCTCGGTGCCATACGGGGTCAGGTTGTACTGTTTGCCAGCCGCAACGATCTTCTCCAGCACACCCATGGCGTAGTTGGCCTGGACGTTGACTTCGTACGACAGCTCACCGGTGAACGAGATGCGGAACACCCGCGCCGGCACGCCGCCAACGGTGCCTTCCTTCCAGGTCATGAACGGGAAGGCGTCCTTGTCCAGGTCGATGTCGCTGATCTCGGCCAGCAGCTTGCGGCTGTTGGGGCCAGACAAGGTCATGGTTGCCCAGTGGTCGGTGACCGAGGTGAAGTACACCTTCAGTTCCGGCCATTCGGTCTGCAGGTACAGCTCCATCCAGCCCAGCACGCGCGCTGCGCCGCCGGTCGTGGTGGTCATGATGAAGTGGTTGTCGCCGACGCAGGCGGTCACGCCGTCGTCGAAGACCATGCCGTCTTCCTTGCACATCAGGCCATAACGGGCCTTGCCCACATCGAGCTTGGTCCAGGCGTTGGTGTAGATACGGTTGAGGAACTCACGCGCATCCGGGCCTTGAATGTCGATCTTGCCCAGGGTCGAGGCGTCCAGCAGGCCGACGCTGTCGCGCACGGCCTTGCACTCACGCTCAACGGCGGCATGGATGTCTTCACCGGGTTTTGGGAAATACCACGGACGTTTCCACTGGCCGACATCCTCGAACTCGGCGCCGTTTTTAACGTGCCAGGAATGCAGTGCGGTGAAGCGTACCGGCTCGAACAGGTGACCACAGTGACGACCCGCTACCGCACCGAAGGTAACCGGCGTGTAGTTGGGGCGGAACATGGTGGTGCCCATCTGCGCAATGCTGATACCCAGCGAACGGGCGGCGATGGCCAGGCCGTTGATGTTGCCCAGCTTGCCCTGGTCGGTACCAAAGCCCAGCGCGGTGTAGCGCTTGACGTGTTCGACCGACTCAAAGCCTTCACGGGTCGCCAGCTCGATGCCGGCAGCGGTGACGTCGTTCTGCTGGTCAACGAACTGCTTCGGCCCACGAGTGCCTTTGTCATGCGGCACCTGGAACAAGGCCAGGGTAGGCTCCTCGGTGCGCTGGACGGCTTTGGGCAGGGTACCGACCACGGCCTTGAAGCCGGCTTCGGTAGCGGCGCGCACGCCACCTTCAAAACCATCGGCCAGGACATCACCAAGCGGGTAGACGCCATTCATGCCGCCAACACAGACGCGCTTTTGCGGCGCATCACCCGGGACGAAACCGAGGATGTCTTCACGCCATACCGGACGCCCGCCAAGGTGCGAGGCCAGGTGGACGATCGGGCTGTAGCCGCCGGAGGTCGCAATCAGGTCGCAGGCCAGGGTTTCGCCAGGGCTGGTCACGGTGAACGCCTGGGCGTCAATGGCGGCAACCCGCGCACCGGTCACATGCTTGCTGCCAGTCGCTTCAACCACAGCGCTGGAGGTGAGGATGCGAATGCCCTTGGCGCGTGCTTCTTCCACCAGCGAACCGCGTGGGTTGTGGCGTGCATCGGCGATCGCGACCACTTGCAGGCCGGCATCGTGCCAGTCCAGCGCAACGCGATAGGCGTGGTCGTTGTTGGTCGACAGCACCAGCTTGCGCCCAGGCGCCACGCCGTAGCGACGCACGTAGGTCGATACAGCGCCGGCGAGCATGTTGCCCGGCACATCGTTGTTGCCGTACACCAGCGGACGCTCGTGGGCGCCAGCCGCCAGCACAACTTGCTTGGCACGCACGCGGTGGACGCGATGACGCACCTGGCCAATCGGCGCGCGGTCACCTAGGTGGTCGGTCAGGCGCTCGTGGATGGTCAGGAAGTTATGGTCGTGGTAGCCGTTGACGGTAGCGCGTGGCAGTACCAGCACTTCGGCCATGCCTTGCAGCTCGGCCACGGTAGCCGCGACCCAGTCGGTGGCAGGCTTGCCATCGAGAGTCTCACGACTGTCGAGCAGGCTGCCGCCGAACTCTTCCTGCTCATCGGCGATGATCACCCGCGCACCGCTGCGGCCAGCGGCCAGCGCTGCGGCCAGGCCGGCAGGGCCAGCACCGACGATCAGCACGTCGCAGTGGTGGTTCATGTAGTCGTAGCTGTCCGGATCGTTCTGCAGCGGCGCACGACCGAGGCCGGCGGCTTTGCGGATGTACTTCTCGTAAGTCATCCAGAACGATTTCGGGTACATGAAGGTTTTGTAGTAGAAGCCCGGCGGCATCATGCTGCCACCGACCTTGCCAAGGATGCCCATCACGTCGTTGTTGACGTTCGGCCAGCCGTTGGTGCTGGTCGCGACCAGGCCGGCATACAGCGGCTGCTGAGTGGCGCGCACGTTGGGGATCTGGGTGGCTTCGCTGGAACCGATCTGCAGGATCGCATTCGGCTCTTCGGTGCCGGCTGCAATGATCCCGCGAGGCCGCGAATACTTGAAGCTGCGGCCGACCACATCGACGCCGTTGGCGAGCAACGCGGCAGCCAGGCTGTCACCTTCGTAACCCTGATAGGTCTTGCCGTTGAAGCTGAAATTGAGGACTTTGCCGCGGTTGACACGGCCGCCGCTGGCAAGGCGATAACTCTGGCTCATACTTTTTCCCCCAGGCCTTTGACGGTCGACGGCGCGGCGCTAGCCTTGCTGGCGGCAGTGATCTGCGGCTTTTCGCCGATCTTGTAGGTTTCCAGAATTTCGTAGGTCACGGTGTCGCGGGTGACGTTGAAATACTGGCGGCAACCGGCGACGTGATCCCACAGTTCGTGGTGAATGCCACGCGGGTTGTCGCGGAAGAACATGTAGGTACCCCACTCCTCGTCGGAGCAGGCCGCCGGATCGAGCGGGCGGGCAATATGGGCCTGGCCTGAGGCGTGAAACTCTTCTTCGGAGCGCAGCTCGCCGCAGTGGGGACAGAAAATATGCAACATGACGATTGTCTCCGATTAGTGGGCGACGGCCGCAGCGCCGTGTTCATCGATCAGCGCACCGTTGTAGAAGCGGTCGATGGAGAATGGCGCAGCCAGTGGGTGCATTTCGCCTTTGGCCAGGCTTGCGGCAAACACGTTGCCTGAGCCTGGGGTGGCCTTGAAGCCGCCGGTGCCCCAACCGCAGTTGAAGAACAGGTTCTTCACCGGGGTCTTGGAGATGATCGGGCAGGCGTCCGGGCAGGTGTCGACGATGCCGCCCCATTGGCGGTTCATGCGTACCCGCGAGAGGATCGGGAACATCTCGACGATCGCCTGCAGGGTGTGCTCGATCACCGGGTACGAACCGCGCTGGCCGTAGCCAACCCAGCTGTCGATACCGGCGCCGATGACCAGGTCGCCTTTGTCCGACTGGCTGATGTAGCCGTGTACCGCGTTGGACATGATCACGCTGTCGATGATTGGCTTGATCGGCTCGGAAACCAGCGCCTGCAGCGGGTGCGACTCGAGCGGCAGACGGAAGCCAGCCAGGCGCGCCATGTGCCCGGAGTTACCGGCAGTGACCACGCCGACGCGCTTGGCGCCGATGAAGCCCTTGTTGGTCTCGACACCGATCACCGCGCCGTTTTCCTTGCGGAAACCGGTCACTTCGGTCTGTTGAATCAGGTCGACGCCGAGGGCGTCGGCAGCGCGGGCAAAGCCCCACGCCACGGCATCGTGACGGGCCACACCACCACGGCGCTGAACGGTTGCACCGAGGATCGGGTAGCGGGTGTTCTTCGAGCAGTCCAGGTACGGGATCTCGGCCGCGACCTGGTCGGTATTGAGCAGCTCGCCGTCGACGCCGTTGAGGCGGTTGGCGCTGACTCGACGCTCCGAATCACGGATGTCCTGCAGGGTGTGGCAGAGGTTGTAGACGCCGCGCTGGGAGAACATCACGTTGTAGTTGATGTCCTGCGACAGGCCTTCCCACAGTTTCATGGCGTGCTCGTAGAGCTTGGCCGACTCGTCCCACAGGTAGTTGGAGCGCACGATGGTGGTGTTGCGCGCGGTGTTGCCGCCGCCCAGCCAGCCTTTTTCGACCACGGCAACGTTGGTGATGCCGTGCACCTTGGCCAGGTAGTAAGCCGTCGCCAGGCCATGCCCGCCGCCGCCTACAATCACCACGTCATAGACCTTTTTCGGGGTCGGCGTGCGCCACATGCGCTGCCAGTTTTCGTGGTGGCTGAGGGAGTGTTTGAAAAGGCCGAAGCCCGAATAGCGTTCCATTGTCTGTTACTCCACTCAGCGGTAAACCGGGAAGTCGGCGCACAGTGCGGCGACCTGCTTGGCAACGTCGGCTTCGACGTCGGCGTCGCCCAGGTTGTCGAGGACATCGCAGATCCAGCCGGCCAGTGCCACGCACTGAGCCACCTTGAAACCGCGGGTTGTGACCGCCGGGGTGCCGATGCGCAGGCCCGAGGTAACGAACGGCGACTGCGGGTCGTTGGGTACGGCGTTCTTGTTGACAGTGATGTGCGCGCGGCCCAGGGCTGCGTCAGCGTCCTTGCCGGTCAGGCCCTGACGGATCAGGCTGACCAGGAACAGGTGGTTGTCGGTACCGCCGGACACCACGTCATAACCGCGCTTGATGAACACTTCGGCCATGGCCTGGGCGTTGTCGATGACCTGCTGCTGGTACTGCTTGAAGCCAGGCTCCTGCGCTTCCTTGAAGCACACTGCCTTGCCGGCGATGACGTGCATCAGCGGGCCGCCCTGGGCGCCGGGGAATACCGCCGCGTTGAGCTTTTTCTCGATGTCCGGGTTGGCCTTGGCCAGGATCAGGCCGCCACGTGGACCGCGCAGGGTCTTGTGAGTAGTGGTGGTGACCACGTCGGCATACGGCAGCGGGTTCGGGTACAGGCCAGCGGCAACCAGGCCAGCAACGTGGGCCATGTCGACGAACAGCAGCGCACCCACCTTGTCGGCAATAGCGCGGAAGCGCGGGAAGTCGAGGGTCTTGGAGTACGCGGAGAAACCAGCAACGATCATCTTCGGCTGATGCTCGACCGCCAGGCGCTCGACTTCGTCGTAGTCGATCAGGCCGGTGTCGGTGTCGATGCCGTATTGCACCGCGTTGTACAGCTTGCCCGAGGACGAGACCTTGGCGCCGTGGGTCAGGTGGCCACCATGGGCCAGGCTCATGCCCAGAATGGTGTCACCGGCTTGCAGCAAGGCCAGGTATACAGCGCTGTTGGCCGACGAACCGGAGTGCGGCTGGACGTTGGCGTAATCGGCACCGAACAGCTGCTTGGCGCGCTCGATAGCCAGCGCCTCGACCTTGTCGACGTGTTCGCAGCCACCGTAGTAGCGCTTGCCCGGATAGCCTTCGGCGTATTTGTTGGTGAGGCCGCTGCCCTGGGCCTGCATCACGCGCTTGCTGGTGTAGTTTTCCGAAGCGATCAGCTCGATATGATCTTCCTGACGTTGTTCTTCGGCATTCATCGCCGCCAGCAGCGCGTCGTCGTAACCCTGGATCTGGTCTTGCTTGCTGAACATCATGTGTCTCCCGGCAGCGATCATTTTTTGTCAGTAGGGTTCAGTGCCCCTTTGTGCCGATGGTATGACTGCGGCGGGTGGGTCAGATGCCTGCGCACGCCTTGCAATGGCGCGTTTACGACATTCGCCGGTGGGCTGTCGCGCGCGGGCATGCTTGCCAAAATCAGCCATCGGCCTGCGCCCGCGTGCCTGAGCCGCCGGCGGGCCGGGCAATTGCGCCGTGCACGGTTGTATAGGCAACCGGGTAAATGATCGTTTAGAGTGCATCTCTGCGTCGTTCACAGGACCGTGTCATGACAGATAACAGCCAGCAATTCGCCAGCGACAACTATTCCGGCATCTGCCCCGAAGCCTGGGCGGCGATGGCCAAGGCCAATCAGGGCCACGAGCGCGCCTACGGCGATGATCAGTGGACCGAGCGTGCGGCGGCGTACTTTCGCAAGATCTTCGAAACCGACTGCGAAGTGTTCTTCGCCTTCAACGGCACCGCAGCCAACTCGTTGGCCCTGGCCTCCTTGTGCCAGAGCTACCACAGCGTGATCTGCTCGGAGACCGCCCACGTCGAGACCGACGAATGCGGCGCTCCGGAGTTTTTCTCGAACGGCTCCAAGCTGCTCACCGCGGCCAGCGTCAACGGCAAGCTGACGCCGGAGTCGATCCGCGAAGTGGCGCTCAAACGCCAGGACATCCACTATCCGAAACCACGCGTGGTGACCCTCACCCAGGCCACCGAAGTCGGCACCGTGTACCGCCCCGACGAGCTCAAGGCGATCAGCGCCACCTGCAAGGAGCTGGGCCTCAACCTGCATATGGATGGCGCGCGCTTCACCAATGCCTGCTCGTTCCTCGGCTGCTCGCCGGCCGAGCTGACCTGGAAGGCCGGCGTCGATGTGCTGTGCTTTGGCGGCACCAAGAACGGCATGGCCGTGGGCGAGGCGATCCTGTTCTTCAACCGCGAGCTGGCCGAAGACTTCGACTACCGCTGCAAGCAGGCCGGCCAGCTGGCATCGAAGATGCGCTTCCTCTCCGCGCCTTGGGTGGGGCTGCTGGAAGACGGCGCCTGGCTACGCCACGGCAACCACGCCAACCACTGCGCGCAGTTGCTGGCCTCGCTGGTCAGCGACCTGCCTCAGGTGAAGCTGATGTTCCCGGTGGAAGCCAACGGGGTGTTTCTGCAAATGCCGGAGCCGGCGCTCGAGGCGCTGCGCAACAAGGGCTGGCGCTTCTACACCTTCATTGGCAGCGGCGGCGCACGCTTCATGTGCTCGTGGGACACGGAACTCACGCGCGTGCGTGAGCTGGCGGCGGATATCCGCGCAGTTGTGGCGGCCACCCCTCTGTAGAGCCATCCCTGTAGGAGCGGCCTTATGTCGCGAAAGGGTCGCGCAGCGGCCCCAGATTCTCAGCTTCGCCGCCACTATCGCCGGGCCAGCTTCGCTGGCCTTTCGCGACACAATGCCGCTCCTACAGGCTCGCGGCAACCGCCGGCGACTGCCCTTTACAGCCTGAAACCACCCATCTGCCGCGCCAGGTCATCGGCCAAGCGGCGCAGTGCCTGGCATTCCTCGCGACAACCAAGCACCTCGGCGGCGGTCTGCCGGGCCAGGTCGGAAATCCCCTGCACGTTGCGATTGATCTCTTCAGTCACCGCTGACTGCTGCTCGGTCGCGGTGGCCACCTGCTGGTTCATGTCACTGATGCGCTCGACCTGATCGGTGATCGCCCCCAGCGAGGCGCCGGTGCGCTGGCTTGCTTCAACCCCGCTACCGGTGGCCAGCTGGCCTGCCTGCATTGACGTCACAGCCACGCCGGCGCCCTGCTTGAGGCGCTGAATCATCTGCTGCACCTGATCGGTAGACAGCTGCGTGCGCCGGGCCAGGGTGCGCACTTCATCGGCGACCACGGCAAAGCCGCGGCCCATTTCACCGGCGCGGGCCGCCTCGATGGCCGCATTGAGGGCGAGCAGGTTGGTCTGCTCGGAAACGCTGCGAATCACCGCCAGCACCTCATCGATCGAGGCCACTTCCTGCGCCAACTGGCCCACCGCCTCGGCGGCCCGGCTGATTTCACCGGACATGCCATGGATACCCTGTACCGACTGCTGCACCTGCTGGCGCGCCTGCACCGCTTCGTCACGCGCCGACTGCGAGGCGTACGCCGCATGTCCTGCGTTTTGCGCAACGTCCTGCACAGTCAGGCCCATCTGGTGCACGGCGGTGGCGACCATCTCGGTCATCTGTTGCTGACGTTCCGAGCGGTCGGCGGTGTTGCCGACTACCTGCGTCACCTGTTCGACCGAACGGTGCAGGCGCTCGGTAGTGCTCAGCACCTCGGCGATCAGCGCCCTCTGGCTGTCGAGAAAGCGGTTGAAGCCGCGAGCCAGGTCACCCAGTTCATCCTCGCGGGAATCATCCAGGCGATGGCTCAGGTCGCCGGCGCCGCCACCAATCTGCACCAGCGCCGTGGTCACCTGACGGATCGGGCGCACCAACCCGCGCGCCAGCAGCACCACCAGCAGCAATGAGAGCAAGGCTACTGCCCCACCAATCAAGCTGGTCAACCATACCGCCTGGCGCATCTGCGCGTAGATCTGCGCCTGTGGCACTTCGGCCACCAGCGTCCAGTTGAGATCACGCAGCGGCAGGCTCAGGGCCAGATACTGCTCGCCGTCACGTTCGAACTGGCTACGCTGCAAGCCTGCGCCCTGCCCCAGTAAACGCTTGGCGGCGTCGCCACCGACCTGTTCGGCGAGCGTGCGTTTGGCGCTGTATTGGTTGTCCGGGTGGACCTGGATGAGGCCGTCGTTGCGCACCAGCATGACCCTGCCCTGCTCGCCAAAGCTGAAGTCGTGGATCAGCTTGGACAACTCGGTCAGGCGCAAGCCCATGCCGGCGATGCCGACCAGCTGCCCGGCCTTTTCGATGCGATAGTCGATGAACAGCGCCACCTCGCCGGTGGCGCCATCCACGTCGATATTGATCAGCCGCTCGGCACCACTGTCGATGTAGCCATAGAACCACTGGTCCTTGGGGTTCTGCCGGCTAAGGGTGCGATCCAGGCCTTTCTCGTTGTAGTAGTGGCCGCTCGCAGTGGCGGCGAACAAGGCGGTAAACGCATGGTTGCGCTGCTTGGCAGCGTCCAGGTATTCGATGAAGCGCGCCGCCTCGGCGGGATTCTCACCGGCAGCGAGCCAGTCACGCAGCAGGGTATTGCCAGCAATATCGGCGGCCGCCACCAGCGGCTGGCTAAGCATGCGCTCGATATCGTTGCGAATGGCCTCGACGCTGGCCGGCAGAGCGGTGTCGAGCAAATAGCGCTCGGTCAGGCGATTGACCGCCACGGTATAGATCGCAACCACCACCAGGATGCTCACCAACAGGGCCGTGCCCATGCCTGCGATCAACTGCAACTGGATACTTCGCCGCCAGATACGCATACGTTTTCCTCCCCCAGGATTCTTGTTTTGGGAGATTGTATACACTTACGTATCCATTCAATCCAGCAATCATCGACAAATGCTGAACGCAAAACGGGGAACAGCCACGCGTCACCGCATGGCTGCCCCCCGCTCGAATTTTGCCTGTTGGCTGGTGCTTTACTGCTCGCCGATGGTGCGTGCGATGGCATCTACCGTGGCATCGATCTGCGCCTGGGTGCGGGCGAGCGTCACTTGATGCTCTTTTTGCAGTTCGATCTGCCGCGAGCACAGATTCAGCGCCGCCAGCACCAGCAGCTTGTCACCGATCAGGGTCGGGTACTGGCGCTTGGTTTCGTTGAGGGCGGTGTTGAGCATCCGCACAGCCTGCGAGAGGGTCTCTTCCTGGCCTTCAGGGGCCTTGATCGAATAGTCGATACCCAGAATCGACACGACATTGATCGGCTGCGCTTGCAGTTTCATGCGTTGACGACACCTGCGCTGGCGCGCTCAACCAGCGCCTGGATACGCGCAGCAGTGGCGCCGTGTTTCTCTTCCTGTTCCATCAGCGACAGCTGCAGGCTGTCGTTGTCTTCCTTGGCCTGGGCCAGTTCCTGGGCGATGGCAGCGTTCTGCTCGCTCAGCTGGGTGTTTTTCTGCATCAGGTCGTTGACCAGCTGCTCGAGTTGATTCAGGGAAGTTTCCAACATGGGGTATGTCTATCTCGGGTTGTTGCAGAGGGCGCACACGATAAAGAAAAGCACGCGCCCCCGCCATTAAATATCGGGTCAAAAGGCTTCAGCCAGGCCAGATTGACAGGGGATCGGCCACCTTGTTCCGGCCTGGGTCAACCGCCGGTCAGGATTTGTCGCGGCCAACTCGGGCTTTTGCTCATCGAACTCAAGACTGGCCGGTCATGACCGATAGCCATACAGGTCTTATCTCGACGCAAGGATTGCGCGCCACCTTACCTTGCCCGGATTGTCCAAATCATGTCCCTACGCAATATGAATATCGCCCCGCGCGCCTTGCTCGGGTTTGCCTTGATCGGCGCATTGATGCTTGGCCTTGGCGTATTTTCGCTGGTCCAGATGGGCAAGATTCGCCAGGCGGGTGTCGCCATCGAAAGCATCAACGTGCCGAGCATCAAAACCCTCGATGAACTGACCGCGTTGAGCCTGCGCTTGCGTACGCTGTCCTATCGTCTGCTGGTCAATCGTGACCCGGCCGCTCAGCAAGACACCCTGCGCCTGCTGGACGAGCGCAACGCGCAAATCGACAAGGCCCAGAGCCGTTACCAGACGTTTATCGTCGACGTCGAAGAACAAGCCGCGTTCGATCAGTACGGCCAGTTGCTGACCCAGTACCGCCAGCTGGAAACCCGCATGCGCAACCTGAGTCAGGCCAACCGCATCGAGGAACTGGCCGACCTGCTCAACCGCGACCTGCTGACCAACTCCGAGCAGATCAACAAGGTCATGAACACCCTGCTGGAAATGAACACCGAGCAGGCGCGCAACGCCAACGCCACCGCCGCCAATCAGTACAGCACGGCGTTCACCCTGGTGATCGGTCTGCTCATCGCCGCCACCGTGCTGACCCTGATCTGTGCATTGCTGTTGACCCGCAGCATCGTCAAGCCGATCGAAGAAGCCTTGCAGGCAGCTGAACAGGTCGCCGACGGCGACCTCACCCACACCATTCGCGCCGAAGGCAGCGACGAAGCAGCGCGCCTGCAGCGAGCCATGGCCCGCATGCAGGAAAAGCTGCGCGACACCCTGCACCTGATCGCCGGCTCCTCTACCCAGCTGGCCTCGGCGGCCGAAGAGCTCAACAGCGTGACCGACGAGAGCGCGCGCGGCCTGCAGCAGCAGAACGCCGAAATCGAACAGGCCGCCACTGCCGTTACCGAGATGACCAGCGCGGTCGAAGAAGTGGCGCGCAATGCCGTCAGCACCTCGGAGGCTTCGGCTGAAGCCAGCCGTTCGACCAGCGATGGCCGTGACCTGGTACTGGAAACCGTCAGCGCCATCGAGCGCATGAGCGGTGACGTGCAGGGTACTGCCAAGCTGATCACTCACCTGGCCGAACAGTCGCGTGATATCGGCAAGGTACTCGACGTGATTCGCGGCCTGGCCGACCAGACCAACCTGCTCGCCCTCAACGCCGCCATCGAGGCAGCGCGGGCCGGTGAGGCCGGGCGTGGTTTTGCCGTGGTGGCTGACGAAGTGCGTGCACTGGCGCATCGCACCCAGCAGTCGACCAGCGAGATCGAGCGCATGATCGGCACCATCCAGGGCGGCACCGGCCAGGCGGTCGAGTCGATGCGCACCAGCACCGAACGCGCCGAATCGACCCTGAACATCGCCCGCGGCGCAGGCCTGGCGCTGGACACCATCGCCACGGCCGTAGCACACATCAACGAGCGTAACCTGGTCATCGCCAGTGCGGCCGAAGAGCAGGCTCAGGTCGCCCGCGAAGTTGACCGTAATCTGGTCAACATCAACGACCTGTCGGTGCAAAGCGCCACCGGGGCACACCAGACCAGCGCGGCGAGTGCCGAGCTGTCGCGCCTGGCCGTCGACCTCAGCAGCCTGGTTGCACGCTTCCGCGTCTGACCCAGGCTGCAGCGCTCAAGAGCGCTCAAGCGGCCTCGGCTTAGTACTCGATACGAACGTCGCCGCGCGGCACGCTGCAGCAGGAGAGGATGTAGCCCTCGGCTTCATCCTCTTCGGTGATGCCGCCGTTGTGCTCCATGTCCACTTCGCCGCCCAGCTTGAGCACCTTGCAGGTGCCGCAGATGCCCATGCCGCAGGCTTTCGGGATCATCAGGCCGACCTTGGCCGCCGCCGCATGCACGGTCTCGCCCGGGGCCACGCGGATGCTCTTCTCGCTGCCGACGAACTCCACCAGGTTCAGATCGGACAGATCCACTTCCGGAGCATCGGCTGCCTGTTCGGCGTGCTCGACAGCGTCGGCCTTGGCCTCCGCCGGGGTCGCGCCAAACGACTCCTCGTGGTAGTTCTTCATGTCGAAGCCGACCGCCTCGAGCATACGCTTGACCGCGCTCATGTACGGCGTAGGCCCGCAGCAGAACACCACGCGCTCCATGTAATCCGGGGCGATCAGCTCCATCAGGCGCTGGTTCAGATACCCCCGATAACCTGCCCACGGCTCGCCCAGCCCGTGCTTCTCACAAATGATGTGCAGGCTGAAGTTGGGAATGCGCGAGGCCATCTGTTCCAGCTCGCGGTGGTAGATGATGTCCTTCGGTGAACGCGCGCTGTGGACGAACACCATGTCGACATTGGCGTTGGTGTCATAGAACCAGCGCGCCATCGACATCACCGGGGTGATACCGACGCCACCGCTAAGGTAGAGCACCTTCGGTGCCGGGAAATCGATTGCGTTGAACAAGCCGACCGGGCCGTGCACCGGCAGTTCGGCGCCTTCGTGCATGGTGTCGTGCAGGTAGTTGGAAACATGCCCACCCGGTACCCGCTTGACCGTGATCGAGAAGCTGTACGGCACCGACGGCGAACTGGAGATGGTGTACGAGCGCATCACCTGCTTGCCTTCGATTTCAAGCTCCAGGGTGACGAACTGGCCGGGCTTGAAGAAGAACATGATCGGCTGGTCGGCCATGAAGCAGAAGGTGCGCACATCCCAGGTTTCCTGGATGACCTTGACGCAGCGCACGATGTGGCGGCCGTTGGCCCAGGTCTGGGTGCTGACCGGGTTGAGGAATGTTTCGGACATGTTGTTCTCCAACGGCCGACTACCGGCCTTTTATGGCTCCGATAATGCTCAAGGCCGTGGCCCGGCACATTCCCATCAGCGACATCGGCGTGCTTATCGCGACCAGCCCCGCACGACAAGGGCTGGCGCGTCGGAATTCGATTCGGCCATGTCGCCCATGGATACGGCTCAAGGCGCCCTTGATCGCACACTCCACGGCAAATAGACCTGATGTTTTCTGCACCTGCCTTGCGGCACTAAAACAACGATTAGCCACCTTTCGCCGGCCTTTATCGGCCTTGAGGATTACAACGATGGACGTCACCGCAACCCTGAGCCTGGGCGATCCACTGGAAGCTGCACGCAAGGCCACCGCCGAGATGCTGCAGACCCGCGAGCGCACCTACTCGCTGCCCCAGCCGTTCTACACTGACGAGCGTCTGTTTCAGATCGACATGCAGGAAATTTTCCAGAAGGAATGGCTGATCGCGGGCATGACCTGCGAGATCCCGACCAAGGGCAACTTCCTCACCCTGCAAGTCGGCAAAAACCCGATCATTGTCATCCGCGGCGCCGAAGGCAAGGTGCATGCGTTCCACAACGTCTGCCGCCACCGCGGTTCGCGGCTGTGCACCAGCGAGAAGGGCAAGGTCGCCAAGCTGGTCTGCCATTACCACCAGTGGACCTACGAGCTGGACGGTCGCCTGCTGTTTGCCGGCACCGAAATGGGCGATGACTTCGACATGAAGGAGTACGGCCTCAAGCCGGTCAACGTCAAGGTCGCTGGTGGCTACATCTTCATCAGCCTGGCGCAGAACCCGCCGGCTATCGACGAGTTCCTGGCTACGCTCGACCACTACATGGAACCGTACGACATGGAGAACACCAAGGTGGCGGTGCAAACCACCTTGATGGAGAAAGCCAACTGGAAGCTGGTGCTGGAGAACAACCGCGAGTGCTACCACTGCTCCGGTTCGCACCCAGAGCTGCTCAAGACCCTGCTCGAGTGGGACGACACCAACGACCCGCGTGCCGATCAGTCGTTCAAGGACCACGTCGCCGCCTGCGCTACGGCCTGGGAAGCGGAGAAGATCCCTTACCTGCACAAGAGCCACGGCCTGCGTAACCGCATCGTGCGCATGCCGCTGCTCAAGGGCACCGTGTCGATGACCATGGACGGCAAGCAGGCGAGCAAGAAGCTCATGGGCCGCATCCAGAACCCAGACCTGGGCTCGATGCGCATCCTGCACCTGCCGCACTCTTGGAACCACTGCATGGGCGATCACATGATTGTCTTCACGGTGTGGCCGATCAGCGCTCAGGAGACCCTGGTAAGCACCAAGTGGCTGGTACACAAAGATGCTGTTGAAGGCGTTGATTACGACCCAGAGCAGATGCGCAAGGTGTGGGACGCCACCAACGACCAGGACCGCCGTCTGGCTGAAGAGAACCAGCGCGGGATCAACTCCACTGCTTATCAGCCTGGGCCGTACTCCAAGACTTACGAGTTTGGTGTGGTCAACTTCATCGACTGGTACAGCCAGCGCGTGCTGGAAAACCTCGGGGCGGAACCTGCGCCTTATCTGAAAGAAGTCGTTACGCAGTAATAGACCTGCCGAGCATGCCTATGGTGTGCCCGGCAAGTTGTCCACAGGTACCCGGCAGCATCTTCAGACCTCGCTCCACTCCCCTCCTGATCAATTATTGATCAATTCCATGCAGGCCTTTAGATACGTGGCTTGCAGCGGATGCCGAACATGTTGTCCACAGAAGCGCCAACAGACTTTGTGAACAACGCTCGCTACGCATGTGGATAAGCTATCGAGAGCCCTGAATCTCAGGCATCTGAGCATCTTGTGAAGAAGATTGATCGAATTTTGATCAATCCCATGTAAGCCACGGACTACGTGGCCTAGCGAGTTAGCCGAACAGTTTATCCACAGGCCGGCTAACAGCGATTGTGGGCAACTTCAAAGCTTGAACACGCAAAAAAGCCATGAAAATCCATGGCTTAGCCTGATCAATTATTGTACAGCTGGCTGTACGCCGCGAATTCAAAGGGCTGCAGGCATTAGCGAACACTTTATCCACAGCCTGGCTAACAGCAAATGTGCGTAACACCACTGCCCCCTGTAGGAGCGGCCTTGTGTCGCGAAAGGCCCGCAGAGCGGGCCCAATGATGTCAGCGGTGAAGTTGAAAATGTAGGTCCGCTTCGCAGCCCTTTCGCGACACAAGGCCGCTCCTACAGGGACCGCGCGCCACCGCCGTAGCCGCATGAGTCGGGAGGCCGCTACTAGCGCAGCACTCCTTCCTCTACCAGCAGCTTGAGGATGGCCTCGGCGCCTTCCTGGGGGCAAACATCCTTCAGCACCTTGCCGCCACCACCGCTGGCCTTGGCTGTTGCAGCCTTCATCCGATCCGCGCCGCTCTTGGCCTTGATCACCTTGAGCCGCTTGGGCCTTGGTCGGGCCGGTTGCAGCTCGGCATCCGCCAGCAGCTCATCTTCGACAATCGCCACATCACGCGCTGCCAGCACGCCACGCCGCGCAGGTCCGAACGCGCTTTGGCGTGGCTTGGGCGCTGCGTTATCCACAGTGGCCAGCAACGGCAAGCGCACTTTCAACCGGCGCCGCTGACCACGCGGCAGCGCCTGCAATACCTGGGCGGTGCCATTCTCGATCGACTCGACCTCGGCCAGCCCGACAATCAATGGCCAACCCAGCTTCTCGGCGAGCAAGAACGGCAACATGCCCGAACCCTCGCCGGTCTCGGCCTGGCTGCCGGTCAACACCAGCTGGGCGCCAGCATCACGTAGATAGTCGCCAAGCACCTCGAGCACATCAGCCCCTTCCGGTTGCTCAAGTACATCCAGATGATCCAGGCCCATGCCCAGATAAGCACGCAGCGCCTCCTGGCGGTGATCGCCAGCATGCACCACCTGCAAGTTATCCCCAGCCAGCTGCAATCCCAGCTCGACCGCACGGGCATCCTGCTCGGCCCGGCGACTACGGCCAGAGCCGGGATGAGCACCAATGGAAACCAGGCTAATGACCTTTGTACTCATGTTGGAACCCTTATGCCGCGTCGCGCTGGCCGCCGCTGCGGTAGTTATCCACAGCTTCGATCAGAGCCTGAAGAATCGCCGCGCTGTCGCCAATCACTGACAGGTCGGCCCGTTTGATCATGTCGCAGCCAGGGTCCATGTTCACCGCCACCACCTTGTCACAGGCACCAATGCCCTGCAGGTGCTGGATCGCGCCTGAGATGCCGACCGCGACGTACACCCGTGCGGTAACCCAGGTACCGGTGGCACCCACCTGGCGCGTACGCGGCATGAAGCCGTCGTCGACCGCCACCCGCGAGGCACCTTCGGTGGCGCCCAATGCAGCGGTGGCACGGTGGAATAGCTCCCAGTCCTTGACGCCGTTACCGCCAGAGACGATGAATTCCGACTCGGCCATGGCAATGGCGGCCGGGTCGACCGCCACCGAGCCAAGGTCCTCGATGCGCGACAAGCTACGCGCAACGCTTGTGGACAACTCGACCGGCAGCGCCTCATGGCGGGTTTCACTGACCGGCTCGGCGCACTCGGCAGCGGCCAGAATCAGCCGTGCCATGCCCCGTTGCAGGTCTTGTTGGCCCGCGCCAGCACGGCCGATGCACTGGCCATCCTTGATCTGCCAGACCCGCGTCGCCGGGCGTTCACCCAGTGATGCAGCAAAGCGCCGGCCAAGCTCACCGCCACCGGTGCGGCTGTCGGGCAGCAGCCAGTGCTGCGGGGCAAACTGGTTATCCACAGCGCGCAGGCCCTGCACCAGTTGCTCCGGTGCATAACCATGGAATGCCTCGCCTTCGATCACCAGCAGGCGATCGACACCGGCGGCGCCGAAATTGCCTTCCTTGTGCTCGCCAAAAACAATCGCCAGCACCGCGCCATCCTTGCCGGCCAGGCTGTGGGCCAGGCCGAGCAAGTCGCGGTCGTGAGGGCCAAGGCGGCCGCCGACCATGTCCGGGACCACGGCGATGTAGAACGCAGGATCTGCCACCTGATGTAGCGGCAACTGCACTTCAGCTGCAGCCGTACGCCGGCCTCCGGTAGCGGTGCCTTGCTGGGCACCGCTGCGGTCCAGGCGTTTGAGGCCGCTGGCCGCAATGAAGCCTGCGGCAATTGCGTGGGGGTTCTTGCGGATGATGCCATTGGGCCCCATCCAGCTGGTTTGCTGGGTCTGCATCGCTGCGTGCAGCGGATGCAGACGGTTACGGGCGATCCACTCGGCGCGTGGGTCGCGGCGGATGATGTCGCTCATCAATGCACCTCCGCAGGTTCACGTTTGGCTGCTGCAGCTTTCGCAGTAGCTGGAGCATCGGCTTCGATCAGCACATCGGCGACCAACTCGGCGAGGTCCTTGATCAGTGGCCGTGGTTCGACCACGCCTTCAAGCATCGCGGTGCACTGTGGGCAACCCACGGCGACCACTTCGGCCTCGGTTTCGCGGATGTCGTCCATGCGCATATCGGGGATCCGTTGCTTGCCCGGGATGTCGGTGATCGGCGCACCGCCACCGCCGCCGCAGCAGCGTGAACGGAAGCCCGAGCGCTGCATCTCGCGTACTTCGATGCCCAGCGCCTTGAGCACTTCGCGCGGCGCCTCGTACTCGCCGTTGTAGCGGCCCAGGTAGCACGGGTCGTGATAGGTCACGCTGGAACCTTTGTGCTGGCCGAGGTTGAGCTTGTTGGCGGCGATCAGCTCGGCGATATAAGTGCTGTGGTGCAGCACCTGATAGTCACCACCGAGCGCGCCGTATTCATTCTTCAGCACATGGAAGCTGTGCGGGTCGCAGGTGACGATGCGCTTGAAGCGGTACTGCGCCAGGGTCTGGATATTGCGTTTGGCCAGTTGCTGGAAGGTAGCTTCATCGCCCAGGCGACGGGCGACGTCGCCGCTGTCGCGTTCTTCCAGGCCGAGCACGGCAAAGTCCACGCCTGCCGCCTTCAGCACTTTGACGAAGGCACGCAGGGTGCGCTGGTTGCGCATGTCGAAGGCGCCATCACCGACCCAGAACAGCACCTCGGTGGTTTTCACCTCGCTGAGCAGCTGCAGGTTGAGGTCGGCGGCCCAGTTCATTCGCCCACCCGGGTTGAAGCCGCCCGGGTTGTCGGTGGCGATCAGGTTGTCGAGCACCTCGGCGCCCTTGTTCGGCGTGGCGCCGCGTTCCAAAGTCAGGTGACGGCGCATGTCGACGATGGCATCGACGTGCTCGATCATCATCGGGCATTCCTCGACGCAGGCACGGCAGGTGGTGCAGGACCACAGCGTGTCGGCATCGACCAGGCCATTGACGATCGGCTGATGCGGATGGCCGCCATGCTCGCCCAGCGGCTTGCCCGGATACGGGCTGCCGGCGAACTTGGCGTCGGTGCCACCGGCCAGGCCGATGACCATGTCCTGGATCAGCTTCTTCGGGTTCAGTGGCTGACCAGCGGCGAACGCCGGGCACATCGCCTCACACTTGCCGCACTGCACGCAGGCGTCAAAACCGAGCAGTTGGTTCCAGGTGAAATCGGCAGGCTTTTCTACACCGAGCAGCGCGTTCGGGTCTTCCAGATCGATTGGCTTGAGCCCGGTCGAGCGGCCACCGCCAAAGCGTTCGGCGCGGCGGTGCCAGGCCAGGTGCAGGGCACCGGCGAAGGCGTGCTTCATCGGCCCGCCCCAGGTCATGCCGAAGAACAGCTCGGACACGCCCCACAACACACCAAGGCCCAGCACCGCGACCATCACCCAGCCGCCAGTATTGGCGGGCAGGATGCCGGCCACCGGCAGCGTCGCAATGAAGAAGCTCGCCGCGAATACCAACAGGCTTTTCGGCAGGCGCATCCACGGCCCTTTGGACAGCCGCGCAGGCGGATTGAGGCGCCGCTTGAAGACGAACAGTGCGCCGGTGAACATGATCACGGTGGCGACCAGCAGGGCGTAGCCAAGGATCTTGTTCTGCAGGCCAAAGCCATGCACCAGAATCGCCAGCGCTGCCGACAACACAAAGCCGCCTGCAGTGGCGACGTGGGTGTTGGACATGTACTTGTCGCGCTCGACCACATGGTGCAGATCCACCAGGTAGCGCCGCGGCATGGCCAGCAGGCCGCCGAGCAGGTTGACCTTGGACGGCCGGCCACGGCGCCACATGCGCACCCGGCGCAACGCGCCGAGCACTGCCAGGCCAAGGGCCGCGAACAGCAGAATGGGTAAAAGGGTGTTCAACATGGGAGGCTCCCACAACAGCTGAAATCGTGCGCCGCGCTCAAGCAAGCGCGGCGCGGACCCCTGTAGGAGCGGCCTTGCGTCGCGAAAGGGCTGCAACGCAGCCCCAGGATCTATGTAGCGTCACAAGATCGCCGGGGCCGCTTCGCGACCCTTTCGCGACACAAGGCCGCTCCTACAGGAGGGCCAGTTCATGTGCGATCGATCAGAAGTCCTTGCACAGGCGCAAGGCGTCGTAGATCGCCGCGTGCACGTTGCGCTGGGCCACGCAGTCACCAATGCGATAGAGCAAGTAGCCTTCGCCCGGCTGGCTGAGGATCGGCTGTGGCTTGATGGCAAACAGCGCCTCCACATCGATCTGGCCCTTGTTGCGCGACCCCTCTTTGAGCCCGTAGTACAGCTCTTCGTCAGGACGCACACCGTTCTCGATCACCACCTGGTCAACCACCCGCTCTTCCTTGGCGCCGGTGTATTCGTTTTCCAGCACCGCGATCAGCTTGTCGCCTTCGCGGTAGACCTTTTCCAGCATCAGGTCGCCGGTCATGATCACTTCTTTCGGGTACATGCTGCGGTAGTAGGTCGGGAAGGTGGTGCCGCCCATGGCCACGCCTGGCTTGATGTCATCGGTGACGATCTCGACCTGGCTGCCTTTGTCGGCAATGAAGTCCGCGGTCGACATACCGGTGAATTCGCAGATGGTGTCGTACACCAGCACGTTCTTGCCCGGCGCAACCTTGCCATCGAGCACGTCCCAACTGCTGACCACCAGGCCTTCGGCAGCGCCCCAATGCTCGTTCTGCTCGACGAACGGATGGCCGCCGACCGCCAGCACGATCACGTCCGGGCGCAGGTCCTGGATGGTCGCGATGTCGGCCGCAGTGCCCAGGCGCAGGTCGATCTTCAAGCGGGCGAATTCGAGCTGATACCAGCGGGTGATACCGGCAATCTGGTCGCGTTGCGGAGCCTTGGCAGCAATGGTGATCTGCCCGCCCATCTGCTCTTTCTTCTCGAACACGGTGACGTCGTGGCCACGCTCGGCGGCAACCCGCGCCGCTTCCATGCCGGCAGGGCCGGCACCGACCACCACCACCTTGCGTTTGACGCCGGTAGTCTTCTCGATGATGTGCGGCACGCCCATGTATTCACGGGAGGTCGCGGCGTTCTGGATGCACAGCACATCCAACCCTTGATACTGGCGGTCGATGCAGTAGTTGGCACCGACGCATTGTTTGATCTGATCGATCTGGCCCATCTTGATCTTGGCGATCAGGTGCGGGTCAGCCATGTGCGCCCGAGTCATGCCGACCATGTCGACATAGCCGCCCTCGAGGATGCGCTGCGCCTGGTTCGGGTCCTTGATGTTCTGCGCGTGCAGTACCGGGACCTTGACCACTTCCTTGATACCGGCTGCCAGGTGCAGGAACGGCTCGGGCGGGAAGCTCATGTTGGGGATAACGTTGGCCAGGGTGTTGTGGGTATCGCAGCCCGAACCGATCACACCGAAGAAATCCAGCATGCCGGTCGCATCGTAATACGCGGCGATCTGCTTCATGTCTTCGTGGCTGAGGCCATCGGGGTGGAACTCGTCACCACAGATGCGCATGCCCACGCAGAAATCGTCACCAACCTCGGCGCGCACGGCTTTGAGCACTTCCATGCCGAACTTCATCCGGCCTTCGAAGCTGCCGCCCCATTCGTCGGTACGCTTGTTGACCCGCGGGCTCCAGAACTGGTCGATCATGTGCTGGTGCACCGCCGACAGTTCGACGCCATCCAGGCCACCTTCCTTGGCCCGGCGCGCGGCTTGTGCATAGTTGCCGATCACCCGCCAGATCTCTTCCGGCTCGATGGTCTTGCAGGTCGCACGGTGCACTGGCTCACGCACACCCGACGGCGACATCAGGGTTGGCCAGTTGAAACCGTCCCAGCGTGAGCGACGGCCCATGTGGGTAATCTGAATCATGATCTTGGCGCCGTGCTTGTGCATGGCGTCGGCAAGGTTCTGGAAGTGCGGGATGATCCGGTCGGTCGACAGGTTGACCGAAGCCCACCATTCCTGCGGGCTGTCGATGGCAACCACCGACGAGCCACCACAGATGGCCAGGCCGATACCGCCCTTGGCCTTCTCTTCGTAGTATTTGACGTAACGGTCGGTGGTCATGCCGCCGTCGGTGGCATACACCTCGGCGTGAGCAGTACTCAGCACGCGGTTACGGATGGTCAGTTTGCCGATCTGGATCGGCTGGAACATTGCTTCGAAGGCCATGACGCTATCTCCGGCTCAGGCTTACAACGGCTTTGTAACGAACAGGCCATCTTCGTGGCCCTCTTCCGACCCGCCGTAGACCTGCTCTGCCACGGTGCGCAGCGAGCTGCCACGGGCGGCGAGAATCTGGTCCATGGCGCCGGCAAACCAGCCGGTGAACATGTAGTCGACCTTGCGGCCAACCTTGCCGTACACATAGACGAACGCCGAGTGCTTGAGCCTGACGCTGCAGGTGCCCTTGTCGAGGTCGATGGCTTCGATTTCAAACAGGCCCCAGCCGCGCTGGGACAGGCGCTTCATGTAGTGTTCGAACACCGCCACGCCTTCCAGGCCATGGCATTCGGCTTCTTTTTCACACCAGTGCCAGGCCGACTTGTAGCCGGCCTTGTAGAGGATCTCGGCATAGGCGTCGGCGCCCAGTACTTCTTCGATACCCATGTGATTGTTGACGAAGAAATGGCGTGGCACATACAGCATCGGCAGCGCGTCGGAAGTCCAGACACCGGTCTCGCTGTCGACTTCGATTGGCAATTGCGGGGCGATCTTGGCCATGGAAACTTAACTCCAGAAATTTTTGAGAGATGGCCCAGACTGTTTTGGCCTGGGCAGAGCGGTTTGGAGTGCGGCTTACTCGCCCCACACATCCTTGAGCACGTTGACCCAGTTCTCGCCCATGATCTTGCGCACCACGCGTTCGCTGTGGCCGCGCTTGAGCAGGGTTTCGGTGAGGTTGGGGAACTCGCCTACAGTGCGGATGCCAAGCGGGTTGATGATCTTGCCGAAGCTGGTCAGACGGCGGGCGTAGCCCTTGTCGTGGGTCAGGTATTCGAAGAACTCCTGGCCGTGACCCTGGGTAAAGTCGGTGCCGATGCCGATGGAATCTTCACCGACGATGTTCATGGTGTATTCGATCGCCTCGGCGTAATCGTCGATGGTCGAATCGATGCCCTTGGCCAGGAACGGCGCAAACATGGTCACGCCAACGAAGCCGCCGTGGTCGGCGATGAACTTGAGTTCGGCATCGGACTTGTTGCGCGGGTGTTCTTTCAGGCCCGACGGCAGGCAGTGCGAGTAGCACACCGGTTTTTTCGATTCGAGGATGACTTCTTCGGAGGTTTTCGAGCCGACATGGGACAGGTCGCACATGATCCCGACGCGGTTCATCTCGGCGACGATTTCGCGACCGAAACCAGACAGGCCGCCATCACGCTCGTAGCAACCGGTGCCGACCAGGTTCTGGGTGTTGTAGCACATCTGCACGATGCCGACGCCGAGCTGCTTGAACACATCGACGTAGGCGATCTGGTCCTCGAAGGCGTGGGCGTTCTGGAAGCCGAAGAGGATGCCGGTCTTGCCCAGCTCCTTGGCCTTGCGGATGTCGGCGGTGGTGCGTACCGGCATCACCAGGTCGCTGTTGTCGCGGATCAGCTTCTGGCTGGCGGCGATCTGGTCGACGGTGGCCTTGAACCCTTCCCACACCGACACTGTGCAGTTGGCTGCGGTCAGGCCGCCTTTACGCATGTCCTCGAACAGCTCGCGGTTCCACTTGGCGATGATCAGGCCATCGATGACGATGCTGTCGGCGTGTAATTCGGCTGGGCTCATCAGGCTGTCCCCTTTTTGATATAGGTTGCGCCGAATCAGGTGTCGGCGTTTAGGGCCAGCATATGCCTGCGCGAACGACGAGCCGGATGCAAAAACGACAAGGGCCATACCGAAAGCGTCAAAGCCCTCATCGCGACAGTTGGCTTCATGACAAATGTCGCTCAAGCCTGTTCAAGGGGGCAGCGCTGAGCGAGAATTGCCCGACTTTTTCATGGGAAGTGAACATGCTGCGGATCAATTCATTGATAGGCCTGACTTTATTGTTGAGCGCGCCGTTCGCGTTCGCCGCCGACGATGAGTCCACCCCATGCGACAACGTCGACAGCGATGCCCAGGGCTACGCCTGCGCCGCCTACAACAAGCAGACCGCCGAGCGTGAGCTGCAAGCGGCGTTCGATGACCTGATCCAGCGGATTCGCGACCAGTATCCGGATGAGGGCGACAAGGTGCAGAGCCTGTCCGAGCGTTTCCGCGCTGCGCAGACCCTGTGGACGCAACTGCGCGATGCCGACTGCAAGGTCGAGACCGCCGCTGAAAAACCCGGCAGCAAGGCCTTCGAAGCCGCCTGGAACACCTGCGTGGCGCAGCGCAGCGATGATCGCTCCGAATACCTGCAGTCGATCGGCCAGCAATAATCCGCCGCCTTCATGACGCCGCACTGGTGTGGCGGTCGGCCCGCGGGCAGCGCTCGAAGCGCGCCCGGTAACAGCGGGTAAAGTATGACGCCGAGTCAAAGCCGCAGGCGATGCTGACCTGCAGCACGCTCATGTCGGTCTGGCGTAGCAACTGGCGCGCCTTGTCCAGCCGCAGGCGCAGATAGAAGCCGCTCGGCGTGTCGTTCAGGTGCAGCCGGAACAACCGCTCCAACTGGCGCCGGGTGACCTGGATCAGGTCGGCCAGCACCTGGGTATGCAACGGCTCCTCGGTATTGCGCTCCATCTCGCCGATCACCTTGACCAACTTCTTGTTGCTCAGCCCGTAGCGCGCGGCAATCTGCATGCGCTGGTGATCCTGGCGTGGGCGGATGCGGCCGAGCACGAATTGCTCCGAGACCTGTACCGCCAACTCGCTGCCATGGGCCTGGGCGATCAGATCGAGCATCAGGTCGATCGAGGCCGTACCACCGGCACAGGTGATCCGCCGTCGGTCGATCTCGAACAACTCCTGCGTGGCCTGCAAGCGTGGGTAGCGCTCCTTGAACGCCTCCAGCGCTTCCCAGTGCAAAGTCGCCCGGTAGCCTTCGAGCAAGCCGGCTTCAGCCAGCAGCATCGCGCCGGTATCGATCCCGCCGAGGATCACTCCTTCATGCTCGAGCCGGCGCAGTGCCTGCTGCAACCCCAGGCTGTAGTGCGCCAGCGGGTCAAAGCCGGCCACCACCAAAAGCATCTGCGGCGCCGCCTCCCCCGCCAATGCAGCATCGGCATTGACCGACATGCCATTGCTCGCCTGCACCGCGCCGCCGTCCAGGCTGAGCACGCGCCAGCGATATAACGTCCCGCGAAAGCGGTTGGCCACCCGCAACGGCTCCAGGGCACTGATAAAGCCCATCGCGGAAAAACCCGGCAACAGCAGAAAGTGAATGGTAACGGCCATCGAGGGCTCCCGCACAAGGTAGTCGCCAGGGTGCAAATGTTGGTCGCCAGCGTGCGACTTTTGCCTGGGCTTGCCGGGTAGCTTAGTCACACGGCCCGCAGAGGTCGCCCACCATAACAACATGCACTGCCGATGGAGAGCCACCATGCACAGCTTGATCCGCCGCAGCCTGTTACCCCTTGTGTTGAGTACCAGCTTTGCCCTGCCAGCATTTGCTGGCGAACCTGCGGTGTGCCAGAAGGTCCGCCTCGGCGTGGTCAACTGGACCGACGTCATCGCCACCAGCGCCATGGCTCAGGTATTGCTCGATGGCCTGGGTTACCAGACCAAACAGACCAGTGCCTCGCAACAGATCATCTTTGCCGGCATCCGCGACAAGCGCCTGGACATGTTCCTCGGTTACTGGAACCCGATCATGAACCAGACCATCACCCCGTTCGTCGAGGCCAAGCAGGTCAAGGTGCTCGCTGAGCCGAGCCTGAACGATGCCCGCGCTACCCTGGCGGTGCCCAAGTACCTGGCCGATCAGGGCCTGCAAAGCTTTGCCGACATCCACAAGTTCGAGAAGCAGCTGGGCGGCAAGATCTACGGCATAGAGCCCGGCTCAGGTGCCAATACCCAGATCAAGGCAATGATCGCCAAGAACCAGTTCGGCCTGGGCAAGTTCCAGCTGGTCGAGTCCAGCGAGGCCGGCATGCTCGCGGCGGTTGACCGCGCGGTACGGCGTAAGGAAGCGGTGGTGTTCTTCGGTTGGACCCCACACCCGATGAACGTCAACATCGACATGGTCTACCTGGGCGCCAGTGAAGACGCCCTCGGCCCCGACGAAGGCCGCGCCACAGTGTGGACGGTGACCGCGCCTGACTATGCCGAGCGCTGCCCCAACGCCAGCCGGCTGCTGGCCAACCTGACCTTCAGTGCCGAGACCGAGAGCCGCATGATGCAGCCGCTGCTCGATCACAAGGACGCGCTGGAATCAGCCCGCAAGTGGCTGCAGGAGCACCCCGAAGACAAAGCCCGCTGGCTTGAAGGGGTGACCACCTTCGACGGCAAGCCGGCTGCCGACAACCTCAAGCTCAGCGCCAACTGATTCGGCTTTTCCGCCCACTGACCGGTTCAACCGGTCGGTGCGGGAGCCCTGCACCCGTATTTTGACCAGGAACCCCCAGCATGAACCACGACGTCATCATTACCTGCGCCCTCACCGGCGCTGGCGACACGGTCGCCAAGAGCCACCTGGTGCCGATCACCCCGGCGCAGATCGCCGCCGCCGCGGTCGAGGCCGCCAAGGCCGGCGCCACGGTCGTCCACTGCCATGTCCGCGACCCGCAGACCGGCCGTTTCAGCCGCGATGTCGAGCTGTACCGCGAAGTCATGCAGCGCATCCGCGAGGCCGACGTCGACATCATCGTCAACCTCACCGCCGGCATGGGTGGCGACCTGGAAATCGGCCCGGGCGAGTCGCCGATGGACTTCGGCCCCGGCACCGACCTGATCGGCCCGCTGGAGCGGCTGGCGCACATCGAGGCGCTGCTGCCGGAAATCTGCACGCTGGACTGTGGCACGCTCAACTTTGGCGACGGCAACGCCATCTATGTGTCGACTCCAGCGCAACTGCGCGCGGGCGCCAAACGGATCACCGAGCTGGGGGTCAAGGCCGAGCTGGAAATCTTCGACACCGGCCACCTGTGGTTCGCCAAGCAGATGATCAAGGAAGGCCTGCTCGATGACCCGCTGTTCCAGCTGTGCCTGGGCATCCCCTGGGGCGCGCCAGCCGACACCGGCACCATGAAGGCGATGGTCGACAACCTGCCGCAGGGCGCGACCTGGGCTGGCTTCGGCATTGGCCGTATGCAGATGCCGATGGCCGCGCAAGCGGTGCTGCTCGGCGGCAACGTGCGGGTCGGCCTGGAAGACAACCTGTACCTGGACAAAGGCGTGCTGGCCAGCAACGGCCAACTGGTCGAGCGTGCCGTGGAGATCCTCAGCCGGCTTGGTGCACGCGTGCTCACGCCGGCTGAAGGTCGGGCAAAAATGAACCTCAAGCGCCGGTAATTCCCTCAGGAGTCGAACATGCCTTTCATTACCGATATCAAGATTTTTGCCGCGCTTGGCAGTGGCGTCATCGGCAGCGGCTGGGTCGCCCGCGCCCTCGCCCACGGCCTTGATGTAATCGCCTGGGACCCAGCCCCCGGTGCCGAACAAGCCCTGCGCCAACGGGTCGCCAATGCCTGGCCCGCGCTTGAGAAGCAAGGCCTTGCCGCAGGTGCCGCGCAACAGCGGCTGCGCTTTGTCGACAGCATCGAAGACTGCGTGCGCAACGCCGACTTCATCCAGGAAAGCGCACCCGAGCGACTGGAGCTCAAGCTCGATCTGCATGCGCGCATCAGCGCTGCCGCCAAGCCCGCTGCAATCATCGCCTCGAGCACCTCAGGGCTGCTGCCGAGTGAATTCTACGAGTCGGCCAGCCACCCCGAACGCTGCGTGGTCGGCCACCCGTTCAACCCGGTCTATCTGCTGCCGCTGGTCGAAATCGTTGGCGGTCGCAATACCGCTGCCGAGGCCATCGAAGCCGCCAAGGTCATCTACACCGCGCTCGGCATGCGCCCGCTGCACGTGCGCAAGGAAGTCCCCGGTTTTATAGCCGACCGCTTGCTTGAAGCGCTCTGGCGCGAGGCCTTGCACCTGGTCAACGACGGCGTCGCCACCACAGGCGAGATCGACGATGCGATCCGCTTTGGCGCCGGCCTGCGCTGGTCGTTCATGGGCACCTTCCTCACCTACACCCTGGCGGGTGGCGACGCTGGCATGCGCCACTTCATGGCCCAGTTCGGCCCGGCGCTGAAGCTGCCCTGGACCTACCTACCCGCGCCGGAGCTCAGCGAACAGTTGATCGAAGACGTGGTTGCCGGCACCTCGGAGCAACTCGGCGAGCGCAGTATCGCGGCCCTTGAACGCTACCGTGACGACGCCCTGCTGGCCGTGCTGGAAGCGGTGAAAACCAGCAAAGCCCAGCACGGCATGAGCTTTGCCGACTGAGGAGCAGATGATGCCTGCACTGATTACCTACCGCACCCCAGTCCAAGCGGACTGGGTCGACTACAACGGCCACCTGCGCGATGCCTATTACCTGTTGATCTTCAGCTACGCCACCGATGCGCTGATGGAGCAGATCGGCCTGGACGCCGACGCGCGTGGGCACAGCGGCCATTCGCTGTTTACCCTCGAGGCGCATATCAATTACCTGCACGAGGTCAAACTGGGCAGCGAGGTGTGGGTGCAAACCCACATCCTCGGCTTTGACAGCAAACGCCTGCACCTTTACCACAGCCTGCACCGGGCAGACCTCGAACAGGCACTGGCGGCCAGCGAGCAGATGCTCTTGCACGTGGACCTGGCCGGGCCCAGTGCGGCGCCGTTCAGCGACTACAGCCGGTCGCAACTGCAGGCCATGGTTGCGGCTCAAGCGCCATTGCCAGCAGACACATGGATCGGTCGTACCTTGCAGCTACCGGGCAAAAAAAACCCCGACAAGCCGTGAGCTGCCGGGGCGGGAGAGTGAGCGATATTCACTGTGACGAGTCAGGGTGACCAAACCCCACGTTGCGGTGAATGACCCCAGTGTGCGGGCCCATTGGTTGATCGAGTTAGCCATGAGCGACCTGTTCATAGCCAAAGCAGCCACGTCGGCATTCTGTTGTTGCGGGCATGTCGCGGTCGTCACAGAATCGGTCGTAAATCACAGCAGCACTCTCTTGGCGATAAGAAGGGACAACAACCATGATGCATGCGGATTTGATTGATCAGGACGACCTGCTGGGGCAAATGCGCGCTCGCGGCTTTGATATTCCCGCCGGCGCCAGCGCCGAGCAAGCCTGCGAAGTGGTCGTGCGCGGGCTGACCGAACCCAACGCACGTGCACTCAAGGGCATGGTCGAGCAGATGTACACCGGCAGCGCGACAATCCTCCCGGCAGTGCGCCAGGCCATCGAAAAACAGCTGCTGCCGGCGTTGGCGCAGTTCAACAAGCGCGCCTGATTCGGCTCATGCGGGCTGGGGCTGGGGCTCCAGCTCCAGCGTGCGCTCGAACAATTCGCCGAGGCCGACCTGGTGGGTCACCCCTACCACGGTACACTGCGGCAACTCGCGACGGAGCATGCGCAACAGGCCATAGGCGGCGTTGAAGTCGAGCTGGCTGGTGGCTTCGTCCAGGTACAGCGTGTCGGGTTGGTACAGCAACGCCCGCGCCAGGCTCAGGCGCTGTTGTTCACCGCCACTGAGCACCCGCTCCCACTCTGCTTCGTCACCCAGGCGGCTGACCAGTTCGCTCAAACCGACCTTGACCAGTGCGTCGATCAACAGCACATCGTCGAAGCGCTGCAACTGCGGATACGCCAGCAGTTCATCCAGGCGCATCTGCGGCAGATACGGCTTTTGCGGCAGCAGCAGGCTGCGCCCAGGCGGCAACTGCCAATTACCCCGGCAGTACGGCCACAAGCCTTGCAGGGTGCGCAGCAGGGTCGACTTGCCCAGTCCGCTGCGGCCGGCCAGGCGCAGCCACTGGCCCTGACCCACCCGCAGATCGAGATTACTCAGCAGCGCACTGCCATCTGGCCGGCACAGGGTCAGCCCTTGCGCGCACAGGCAACTGCCCTGCGGCGCGCTGACTACCTGCTGCCGGCTGGCTTCGATGGCCCGCTCGAACTGATCCAGCCGCTCCAGTGCCGCGCTCCAGCGCACCAGCTTGTTGTACAGCTTGATGAACCAGCTCAACGAATCGTGCACGGCGCTGAACGCGCTGCGGATCTGCATCAAGCCACCCAGGGTGATGGCTTTGCTCATGAACGCCGGCATGGCCGCAAACACCGGAATGATCAGACTCAAGCGCTGGTAGGCGACGGTAAACAAGCTCAAGTCGCGCTCACGGCCGATCAACTGCCGCCAGTTGCTCGCAATCGCCTGAAAACGCCGGGCCAGTTGCTCGCGCTCGACCCCTTCGCCGCGGTACAGGGCGATCTGCTCGGCATGGTCGCGCTTGCGCAGCAGGCTCGCGCGAAAGTCCGCCTCACGGTGCTCGCGTTCGTAGTTCAGTGCGTGCAGCGGCTTACCGATCAGGTGCGTAAGGACACTGCCGGTCAGGGTATAGATGACCACGATCCACAGCAGATAGCCGTGCACGGTAACGGTCGCGCCGAACAGGCTGAAGGTCTGCACCCCGGACAGGTTCCACAGGATCAGCGCAAAGGCGCCAACCTGGGCCAGGTTGATCACCAGTGACGCCACCAATTCGATGCTCAGCCCCACCATCAGGTCGACGTCCTGGGCGATACGTTGGTCAGGGTTGTCCGGCTCGCCGCTCAGGCCCAGCCGATAGAAGGCGTGATCGGCCAGCCAGGCATCGGTCAGGCGTGCGGTCATGGCCTGGCGCCAGCGCAGTTCAAGACGTTTGCGGATGTAATCGAGGCCGACGATGATCAGTACGTAAGCGCCCAGGTACAGCGCGTACTGGCCCACCAGCCCATACAAGGCAGCGGTATCGAACGCCGCCAGGGTGTCGTAGAAAGTCTTGCTCCAGCTGTTGATCAGCACATTGATCTGCACCACCAGCAAGCCCAGGCCGATCACTGCCGCCAGCATCAACCAGCCTTGCCACTGGCCGCGATCATGCCAAAAGGGCCGGCTCAGACGGACGAATCTGCGCAGCGTATTCACAGCGCCTGCTCCAGCGCAGTCACCGACGGCAGCAAGCGCAATTGCACCTGATTATCCTGCGGGAACAACAGCCGCGCCTGCTGCTGCAGGGCCGGCAAGCTTAGCGCTGCCGGCAACTGCGCCTGGGTGCGCAGGTAGCGTGGGTCTTGCCAGTGACGTTCGCTGAGGATCAAGCGCTTGAACTGAGTCTGCGGGTCGTCGCGGCGCTCGGCTTCCTGGCGGGACAGTTCGCTTCGTTGCACGGCGACCCACTGTGCATCCACATCCAGTTCGGCCAGGGTCTGCTGCGCCAGCGCCCACAGCTCATCGACCCGGGCCGGGTCGCAGGTGAAGTTCAAGCGGCTCTCGATGCGCTGGGTCTGTGGGTTGAGTTCGCTGTCGAACTGCAAGCGGTAGATCCCCGAGGCTTCCCCGCGCAGGCGCTGCTTGAGGCGCTGGTTGGCCAGATCGCGCAGGGTGGACACGCGCATGGCCGCTTCAGGGCTCCAGGCCTGCGGCTGATAACTGCTGGCCTCGAGCACCGCCCTGGGCTCCAGCGCGATGGCCAGGTCATGCCGACGCTGGCCGGGTTGCTGCATAACCGGCTTGCTCGGCAAGGCGGACGTGCGCGGCACGCTGGCGAGCTGCTCGCGCACCAGCGGCTCCAGTTGGGCACGGTCAATGTCGGCCATCAGGTAATAGGTGACTGGCGCACCCGCCAAGCGCTGCCAATCAGCACGCAGTTGCTCGCTGGTCAACGCTTGCAGCGTGGCAGGCGTTGGCGACTGCCAGGCATCGGCGCCGAACTTGAGCCGGCGCTGCTGGCTGTCCTGCTGGCTGCGCACATCATCCGGCCGGCTGTTGCTGCGTGCCAGCAGATCAGCGCGTGCCTCGCTGAACAGCGCCGGGTCGATGTTCGCCTGCTGGCTCAGGCGATAGCTCTGAAACAGGCTTGGCAGCTGCTCGGGCGCTGCGCTGAGGTTCATCTGCAGGCGCTGCGGTGAGTGCTCCAGGCTGATGGTGGCGCGCTGCTGTTTGCGCCACTCGGTCAACGCCTGGCTTGCGCCTGCCTGCGGGGCACTGGCCAGCGCCAGTTGCGCCGCCATCTGCAAGCGCCAGGCCGGCGCACCGTCGATGTTGTAGCCCGCCGATGATTCCGCTTGCAGCAACCACTTGCCGTCCGGGCCATTGCGGCGCAGCCAGACCAGCCGATCACCGTTGCTCAACTGCCAGTGCTCGACCTGCTCTTGAGCAAAAGCCTTGCGCGCAACGATGGTGCCGGCCGGGCCGGGTGCAGGCAGCTCGAAGCGAGGCGTTGCAGCGACCTTGGGCGCTTCGCTGACGGGTGCCGACAGGCGTGTCTGGGCAATGCTTGCCTGCAGCGCTTCGACTTGCGCGGCAGTTGGCAGGCGCACCAGGCTGGCCTCTGGCGCGCTGATCTGCAGCACCCGGTCACGGCTGGCGAGCCAGCGCTGCAGGCGCTGCTCAAGGTCGCTGCGATCGATCTGCTCAAGCACTTCAAGATAACGCCCGGCGGTGGCCTGACGATCAGTCACCCGCCCCTCAGGGGCAGTAGCGTTGCTCAATTGCTCGACCCACTGTTCGAAGCTGCGCGGTTTGGTATTGGCCACCGTCTTCTCACCGAGGCCGCGAATATGCGCCTGCTCGCGTTGGAAATCGGCCTCGCTGAACCCATGCTGGCGCAGCCGCTCGATCTCGCTGAGCAACTGGCGTAGCGCCTGATCGTGAGCCTGGCCCTCGACACCGGCGGCGATCCCCAGCACGGTCGACTGGCTGCCAATCAGGGTCTTCTGCGCAATCAGACTACGCACGCCCGGTTGCAGCGGTTGGCGGCGCAGGCTGTCGAGCAGGACGGCCAGGGTCATGCGGTCGATCAGCCGCTCACGCAAGGCATTGCGGCTGCTGCCGCGGCTGTCCGGCTCATGCAGGCGCAGCAGCAGCGAGACTTGATTGCTGCCCGACTGCGGGTCGTGCAGGTGGAAGACCTTGAGGCTGTTGTCCAGCGGCAGGTCGCGATAGGCCCGCGCCGGGCTGCCAGTGCCAGCGGCCTTGCCGAAGGCCTGCTCGATCTGCGCCAACATCGCCGCCGGTTCAAAGTCACCGACCGCCGAGATGACCATGTTGCCAGGCTGGTACCACTTCGCCTGGTACGCCTGCAGGCTGCCCAGGCTGGCACTGCGGATCGCCGCTTCATTGCCGATGGTGCGGTGTTCGGGGTAGCGCGAGCCGACCCGCTGCGACGCCGTGCGTTGCTGGTTCATGCGCTGGGCCACGCCAAGGCCGCCGCGCCATTCTTCGATGACGATCGGCCGCTCGCGCTCAAGGTCCGCCGCCGTGTAGTCAGCCGCAAAAACCATGTCTGCAAGTACCTGCAAGGCCTGCGGCGTCTGCTTCACGCCAGCCGGCGGGCTGAGCATGTACTGGGTGCGTTCATAGTTGGTCATGGCATTGAAGTGCCTGCCCTGCACCCAGCCCAGCTCGGTCATGCGCTCGCGCACGTTGCTGTTCTGCCCGGCGCGGCTGTGGAACAGCAAGTGCTCGACCATGTGCGCGACGCCAACCTGGTCTTCAGCTTCGTCGATGGAGCCGGCGTTCACCGCCAGGCGCAAATCGAGCCGGCCGGGCTGGCTGGTCTCGCGCACCAGCCGGTATTGCAGGCCGTTGGCCAGGGTACCCTGGCTGACTGCCGTGTCCCACGGCAGCGGTGTATCGGCGTCAGGCAGCGCTGCGCAGGCGCCGAGCAGCAGCGGGCCAAGCAGGCCGGCAATGAGCTTTTTCATCAAGGTGTCCACGGTTTTTTATAGGAGGATCAGAAGCGGTAGCCGACTTCCAGCCAGTACTGGCGGCCGACTTCGTAGCTGACCAGGCTGACCGACTCGCGGCTGGCGATCTTGTTGACCCGGTCAGTGACGTTGGTCACGTCGACATTGACGAACATCGCCTGGTCCTTGCCGGTCGGGATCTCCCAGGCCACACGCATGTCCCAGGTTGGCGCGCCGGGGGTAGCTACGGTTTCGTAACGCTTGAGCACCTCACCGTTGACCTCGGCATCCGGGCTGACCCCGACTACCTGGTCGTACGGGCCGCGGTAGCGGAAGAAGTTGCTTACCGACAGGTTCCACTGAGGGATGTCGGTGATGGTGGTCAGGCGCCCGGTCCACGGCCGATTGAAGTCGCTGGCCGGTAGTTCGTGGTAAGCGATGCGCTTGCCGTCGAGCACCACGTCTTCGTTGTCCAGCTGGTCGCCGTCCAGGCCTGCTTCGTAGGTGGCGCCATAAGCATTTTTGGAACGCGACCAGTCCAGTGCCAATTGCACACTGGTGCTGGTGCCATGGAAACGCAGCGGCTGCATCGGCGTGACCGTCAGGCTGAGGTTTTCACTCTTGCTGCTGCCCGCATTGAGGTAGGTGTAGTAATCCTTGCTGTAGCCCTCGGGGATGTCCTTGGCGTCGAGGTAGTAATACGGACGAGTCCGGTAGATCTGCCCCTTGCCGGTGCGGTTGACGTACTTGAGCTGGAACTCGGTGTTGAACCAGCGTTGATTTAGACCCAGCATCCACTCATCGTCGTAGGGGATGTCCATCGTCGAGAACTTGCTCAGGTCCGGGTTGCGGCTGGCCAGGGTCCAGTCGTCAGACTGGGCAGTGCGGGTATAACGATTGGTAAAACCCTGGCGCCCATCGGCAAGTCGGTACTTGAACAGGTTGCGACCGTAGTAACGGTTGGCGCCGAACACCAGCACTGTGCTGCGATCACCGAAGAAGTCGTAGTCGCCGGCAAAGCGCGGCGCCAGGCTTTTCTTCTCCATGTAGTCATCACCCTCATAGCGCAGGCCCGGGCGCAGGGTGAGGTTGCCGTAGCCGATTTCATCCTGAATGAACAAAGCGTACTTCTTCTGCGCCATGTCGATTTTGCCGGCACCGTAGTTCATCATCGCCGAGCCCCATTGGCGATTCTGACCAGTAAGCAGCAACCCGTTGGAGCACCATGGGTCGCTGCCGCCGCAGGCACCGTTGTCGCGTTTGAGGGTGGTGATAGACAACGCCGAGTCTTCCCGCTCCCAAGTGGCTTGCTGGTAGCCAAGTTCAAGGCCTGTGGTCAGGCTGTGGGTACTGCTGCCCAGGTTGAAGGTCTGCCAGTCGGCCTTGAGCTTGTAGTCGAGGCTGCGCTGGGTCTGGTAGATATCACCAAAACCACCCTCCGAGCTGCGCGCATTGTTCAGGCCCGGGTTACCCCAGTCCTTGCTATCGGACCAGTACCACTTGATCTCCTGATCGCGATCAGACTCGCGCGACGCATACAGATCGCTCATGGCCAGTTGCTGAGTCCAGCGCGCGTTGTCGCCCTCATAGATGGCCTTGAACGAGCCCTGCCAGCCGCCGTTGATATTGGTGTAGCCGGAGTCCCGGTAGTCTTCCCGGTAGTAGGTGTTTTCCTGTGGCGCGTAGACGATCGAGGTGTCCAGGGTCAGGCGGTCGTTGACCGTCCAGTAGGTTTTGAGCAGGAAGTTGTCGAGCTGGCGGGTCTGCTCCTGGTCGTTGTCGCTGGTGGGGCTGCTGTAGCCGTTGGCGTAGCCGCGCAGGGGCAGGTACGAGCGCTTCTGCGAGAAGTTCAGCAACGCGCCGAAGTTGTCGGTGAGGTGGCCCTCGAGGGTGCCGCGCAATGTCGTCTTGGTGAACTCCGGCTGATTTTTCTCGTTCGACGAGGTCTCGAAGTTCTCTTTGTTTTCCCGGGTGATGTGGTAGCTGGTCCACTCCGAACGGGTCATGGCGTAGGAAATCTTGCCGTGCAGATCCTGGCTCGGGCGGCGGGTGATGGCATCGACCACACCGCCATTGAAGCCGCCAAACTCGACCGGCACGTTGCTGTCGTAGACCTTCACTTCTTCAAGCAGGTCGGCGTCCAGCGCGATGCCGTGGGAGCGGCTCGGCGCCGAGTCGAACTGGCGGGTTTCGGTGTAACCGTGGGCACCGGGGTCAAGGTCATTGTTGATCGAGATGCCATCGATCATGAAGTTGTTCTGATAGAACCTGGCGCCGTTGATGCTGATGTCGGCCGGGTCGATTTCGCCGGGCGTGTTCGAGCTTTTCTGGTCGGTGCTGAACTGCACGTTGGGGTGCATCTGCAGCAGCGTAGTGATGTCGCCGTTGGCCCCGGGGAATGCTTTGATCGCCTTGCGGTCGATGACAGTGGCGCCCATGTAGCTGTTTTCTTCGGTATCGCCCAAAACCACCGTGTTATGCAGCTCCAGCGCGCCGTCGGCGGCGCTTTGCAGGCGACGAAAGACCAGCGCGCCGTACTCGTAGTCCCAGGCCAGGCCGCTGCCCTGGAGCAAGCGCGACAGGGCGATTTCGCTGCTGAACTGGCCGCTGATGGCGCTCGATTGCAGGCCGTCGAGCAGGTCTGGGTCGACCGTCACCTGCAGGTTGCTCTGCTGGCCGAAGTTGATCAGCGCGATAGCGAGGTTCTGCGCGGGGATGTCGAACATGTGCACCTGGCTCAACAGCGTGCGCTCGGCGGCCTCTTCGGCATGCGCTGGCAGCGCGCCAAACAAGCAGCACAACCCAAGCATGCCGCTGCCTGCGACGTTCTTAAGGCGCAACGACCAACCCCGCGCTGGGCGCGACCTACGGCTTGTTACTACAGTCATCCCACGTCCCCGCCCCGAACACAGTCCGGGTAGCAAATAGAATACGAATCGATCTCAGTTATTGCGCGCGGGGTAGAAGACGGGGTGGTTCGCGGATTTTTCAGAAAATTTTGAAATATTTTTTCTGGGAGTGGCTTCAGGGCTGTCGCTCAGCCCCGAACAGGTCTCAAGGCCGGCTGACAACAAGCAACCAGGGGCCAAAATTTTCGACCTTGCCACCATGTGGCCGCAACACGGCGTTCAGCGCCGCCTGGGGTTTGCGCAAGTCATACACACCGGTCACGCGTTTGCTGCCCAGGCTCTGGTCGCGTAACAGCACCTTGCCTGGCAGGTAACGCTCAAGCTCGCCGATCAGCTCGGCTATCGAGACGTCATCGGCAATCAACTGGCCCTTGCGCCAGGCAGCCGCCTGCGACGGCTGGAAGGTGCGGACCTGAACCAACCCGTCCATATAGCGCAGGCGCTCCCCTGCCGTCAGCGCGCTGGACAACACCCGCGCCTGGCTGGCATCAGCGACGCGCACCGAGCCGTGCTCGACCTCGACGTCCACCTGCTGCGGGCGCAGCTCAACATTGAAAGCAGTGCCGGTAACCGTCACCTGCACAGCGTCGGCGCGGACATGAAACGGCCTGGTAGCGTCCGGGGTGACTTTGAAGAAGGCCTGCCCGGCGAGCAGACGCACATCGCGTTGAGTGCCGGCGTACTGGACGGCGATGGCGCTGTCGCTGTCCATCTGCACCACACTGCCATCGGCCAGAGTAATGTCGCGGGTTTCGCCCTGGCCGGTGCGGTAGTCGGCCTGCATGCGCAAGCTGAGCGAAGGCGCCAGCGCCACCAGCAAGCAGGCAGCTACAGCCGCGCCGAGCCAGCGCCGCCGGCGCCGCGTTGGCCGAGCCGCTGGCGGCAGCGAAACGGGATTGCTGGTTACCGGCAGCGGCCACTGGGCGGCGCTGGTCGGCGTCAGTTGAGCGGTCAGGCGCCAGACCCGCTCGGCCTTGCCATAGGCCTCGGCATTGGCCACATCGCTGGCGCACCACTGCGCAAGCTCAGCCCGCAGCTGAATGTCGTCGGGCGCCTGCTGCACACGCAGGAGCCAGTCCAGCGCCTGGTCACGACGGCTGGAAGCGGGGTCTGCTGACGTCATGAGCGGCCAGTCTCCTGTGGATTAGCGGGCGCGAAGGGTCGCATAGAGTCGGCCCGTTGAGCAAAAGACGCGGCAGCACGTGGTTTTTTCACAGATGCTTTCAAAGATCGCCCTCCAGCCGCTCCAGACAATGGCGCAGGGCATCGTGTACCAGCTGATGGACGAGGCTGACCGAGACGTTCAGGTGATTGGCCACCTGCTGCAAGGTGAAGCCGCCGAGGCGATGCATCTCGAACGCCAGACGCGTGCGCTCGGGCAGCTCTTCCAGCGCGCGGCTGATGGCTGCCAGCTCATTCTGCTGGCTGACGGATTGCTCCGGGGAGGCGCTACTCGAGGGTATATCGGCAAGCAGCTCATCGCCGCCGGGCTGGGCCTTTTCGGTGGCATTGCGGCGGGTTTGATCGAGCGCCAGGTTGCGCACGATGCGGTACAGGTAACTGGCTGGATGGCGGATGTCGGCGCTGTCGTCCTGGCGGCTGAAACGCAACCAGGCTTCCTGCACAACATCCTCGGCGCGGGCGCGGCAACCTACGATCGGCGCGGCGTAATCAAGCAACGCCGCCCGGTGGCTCAGGTACAGCTGCAGTTTGTCGTCCGCCACGGGGTGGTATGCCAGCAATGCTCGGGGCGGCGATGTTACCTGTAGTCGAGAATCATTATCAACCGATTCACGCTACCTAGCCCCGCCTTCGCGGCAAATCCGCGAAGGCCTGCAGGCAGTTACAGCCTTACGCTGGCAAACGTCGACTCGTTGCGCGCCTGGCTCAGTGCAGCCAACGGCCCACTGTGCGGCGACAGGGTCATGGCCTGCGGAATTGGCATCATTGCCACCTGCTGGGTGGTGTTGGAGCCGACGCGCTCATCGCGCGGCGGAATGCCGAAGTACTCGCGGTAGCACTTGGAGAAATGCGGCGTGGAAACGAAACCGCACACCGAAGCCACTTCGATGATCGACATCGGCGTCTGCTTGAGCAACTGGCGGGCGCGGATCAGGCGCAGCTTGAGGTAGTAACGCGACGGCGAGCAATGCAGGTACTTCTGGAACAGGCGCTCGAGCTGACGACGCGAGACGGCGACATAGACTGCCAGCTCGTCGAGATCGATCGGCTCTTCGAGGTTGGCTTCCATCAGCGCGACGATCTCTTGCAGCTTCGGCTGGTTGGTGCCGAGCATGTGCTTGAGCGGCACGCGCTGGTGATCCTGTTCGTTGCGGATGCGCTCGTAGACAAACATCTCGGAGATGGCTGCCGACAGTTCACGGCCGTGATCACGGCTGATCAGGTGCAGCATCATGTCCAGCGGCGCGGTGCCACCGGAGCTGGTGAAGCGGTTGCGGTCGAGGGTGAACAGGCGGGTGCTCATGTTGGCCCGCGGGAACGCCTCCTGCATCGACGCCAGGCACTCCCAGTGCACGCTGCAATCAAAGCCGTCGAGCAGGCCGGCACAAGCCAGGGCCCAGCTGCCGGTGCACACCGCACCGAGGCGACGCGACTGACGCGCTTGTGCCTGCAGCCAGGTGACGTGCTCGCGGGTAACCGTGCGCTGAATGCCGACACCGCCGCAGACAATCACCGTATCGATCTGCGGCGCGGCGTGCATGGAGGCATCCGGGGTGATCTGCAAGCCATCGCTGGCCCACACCTGGCCGCCATCGACGGTCAGGGTATGCCAGCGATACAGCTCGCGACCCGACAGTTGGTTGGCCATGCGCAGCGGCTCTACCGCCGACGCCAGAGATATCAGGGTGAAGTTGTCCAGGAGAAGAAATCCGATGGACTGGGGTGCGCTGCGGTTCTGGGTTTGGGTCCCGGAAGTGTACGACGTCATCGCGATTTCTCCTCACTCGAATACAGGGGTGCCTCAGGCGGGCACTGGTTCTTGTCATGGCCCCAGTTCGTCTGCGGGGGCTCTGTTAATAGCACTACCGATTACAACGCAATTGGCATGCCTAAATTGAATGGCCCGCCAACAAAGTCCAAAAACGACCTTGCGCACCAGCGTCCATGGGCTTCTGCTACCGCGACAGTTCTAGCCGCAAGCCCCGCCGTAGGGCTTTTCGTTATCGCCCGTGAGCATTTAAGTAGCAGTGCTGGGAAACATGTCTCTAAACGACATGTAACCTTGTCACCGCTCCAGTATCAGCCTGTTAAACAACTTGTTTGAAAATACAGATGACCGGCGCACCAAAAAGAGGCGCAGTGGTCATTAATGGCAAATTCGAGTTGTGCGAGGTGCGCATTCGGCTGCAAAAAAGGGCCGCATGCGGCCCTTGGGAATCAACGCTGAATCAGCATTCGATGACGCTGACGGCAAGACCTCCGCGGGAGGTCTCCTTGTACTTGTCGTGCATATCGGCGCCGGTATCGCGCATGGTGCGGATTACCTGATCGAGCGAGATGAAGTGCTCGCCATCACCGCGCAAGGCCATCTGCACTGCGTTGATTGCCTTCACTGCGGCAATTGCATTGCGCTCGATGCACGGCACCTGAACCAACCCGCCGACCGGGTCGCAGGTCAGGCCGAGGTTGTGCTCCAGAGCAATTTCGGCGGCGTTTTCCAGTTGCGCCGGAGTTGCCCCAAGCACTTGAGCCAGGCCGGCGGCGGCCATTGCGCAGGCGGAGCCGACTTCACCCTGGCAGCCCACTTCGGCGCCCGAGATCGAGGCGTTCTTCTTGCACAGAATGCCTACCGCAGCTGCAGCCAGCAGGAAATCAACGACGTGGCTTTCATCGACCACGTCGGAGAAGCGCATGAAGTAATGCAGCACCGCCGGGATGATCCCGGCAGCGCCATTGGTAGGCGCGGTGACCATACGCCCGCCGGCGGCGTTTTCTTCGTTGACCGCCAGGGCGAACAGGTTAACCCACTCCATTGCACTGAGGGTCGAGCCGATCACGTTGGGCTTGCCCAGCTCTTGCAGGCTGCGGTGCAGCTTGGCTGCCCGGCGACGCACATTGAGCCCACCAGGCAGGATCCCTTCATGCTTCAAGCCGTTGTTGACGCAGTCCTGCATGGCGCTCCAGAGCTTGATCAGGCCGGCGCGAATCTCTGCCTCGCTGCGCCAAACCTTCTCGTTAGCCAGCATCAATTGCGACACGCTGAGGTCGTTTTGCTTGCACAGCCGGAGCAACTCGGCAGCGCTGTTGAAATCGTACGGCAGCTCGGTCTGATCTGCATCGAGCACACCGCTGGCAGCCTGCTTGGCGTCGACCACAAAGCCGCCGCCAACCGAGTAATAAGTGTCCTGGTGCAGCTCGCCGTGCGCGCCCTCGGCCTTCAAGGTCATGGCGTTGGGGTGGTACGGCAGGTTCTCGTCGAGCAGCAGCATGTCGCGCGCCCAGACAAACTGGACCGGCAGGCGGTTGTCCAGCAACAGGGTATTGGTTTCGCGCAGATCGGCAATACGCGGGACGATCTGGCTTGGGTCAATCGCGTCTGGCCATTCGCCCATCAGGCCCATGATGGTGGCGTGATCGGTGCCATGGCCGATGCCGGTGGCCGACAGCGAGCCATACAAGCGCACCTCGATACGCGTCACTTGTTCAAGCTCGCCGCGCTCACGCAAACCCTCGACGAACAGCGCTGCGGCGCGCATTGGGCCGACAGTGTGCGAGCTGGAAGGCCCTACACCAATCTTGAACAGGTCGAACACGCTGATGGCCATGGTCGGAACACCTCTTGCTGGGCTTGTCTGGCCGCGCCATGTGGCGCGTCTGGCAACTGCTAGGCTGAACCTGCGAGCTGCCGCTATTACCCGCATCATCAGCCTTTTGCGCCGCCACTCGCCGTCTGCAACCGACGTACTTTTGTCAGGCCGCGCCGCGATGTACTGGCGCTGCTACGCCACTGTTCAAGCCGTTTTCGGCTGGGCAAATGCCGCAAAGAGGGGGTGCAGGGGGTGGAAAAATCCATATGCGACATTGCCCGTACTGGATACGACCCATCCTGTACTGGATGCGACTCAGGCAGTAGGCGATTGCCCGGCGCTGGAGGATTATCGAAAGCGACTCGTATTGCACGGCCACGCAACCTGCCCTCTGCAGGCCTGGTCGACCGGACCCTGAGAAGCCCCGGCGACCCACGCGAACCCGAAGAAAAAACTACAGGAGTCCACCTATGAAAGGTTCACCCTCGCTGTTGCTGGTTGCGATGCTCACGGCACCGTTGCTGGCTCAGGCTGCAGAGCCGGAACAGTGTCAGACGGTACGTTTTTCCGATGTCGGCTGGACCGATATCACGGTAACCACGGCGGTTACCAGTGCGGTGCTCGAAGCGCTGGGTTACAAGACCCACACCACCATGATCTCGGTCCCGGTAACCTACAAGTCGCTGGCCGCAGGCAAGGATCTGGATGTATTCCTCGGCAACTGGATGCCGACCATGGAAAACGACATCAAACAGTACCGCGACGCCGGTACCGTCGAGACCGTACGCGCCAACCTGGAAAACGCCAAGTACACCCTGGCAGTGCCACAGGCGCTGTATGACAAGGGCCTGAAAGACTTCGCCGACATTGCCAAATTCAAAGACGAACTGGGCGGCAAGATTTACGGCATCGAGCCTGGCAACGATGGCAACCGCACCATCCAGAGCATGATCGACAAGGATGCCTTCGGCCTCAAGACGGCTGGTTTCAAGATCGTCCAGTCCAGTGAAGCAGGCATGCTGTCGCAGGTCGATCGCTCGCAGAAGCGCGGTGAAGCGGTGGTGTTCCTCGGCTGGGAACCGCACCCGATGAACAAGCGCTTCAAGATGCAGTACCTGACCGGCGGCGACGACTTCTTCGGCCCTGATTTTGGCAAGGCCACCGTGCTGACCAACACCCGCAAGGGCTACACCCAGGAGTGCAGCAACGTTGGCCAGTTGCTGAAGAACCTGTCGTTCTCGCTCAACATGGAAAGCGAGCTGATGGGCAATGTGCTCGACGACAAGATGAAGCCTGATGCCGCGGCCAAGGCGTGGCTGAAAAACAACCCACAAGTGCTCGATACCTGGCTCGCCGGAGTCACCACCGTAGATGGCAAACCAGGGCTGGAGGCAGCCAAGGCCAAGTTGGCGCAATAACCAACACACAACCGGCACTCTCTCGGGGCAGGACCGTGCCTGCCCCGGACTGATTCCAATCTATGCAGGTGGAAGCTCGCTATCATGCTTATTGATCAGAAAATACCTCTGGGGCAGTACATCGCGTCGTTCGTCGAATGGCTGACTCAGAACGGCGCAGATTATTTCGATGCCATCGCTCAAGGCCTGGAGTTCATGATTCACGGGGTGACCAGCGCCCTGACCTGGTTCAACCCACTGGTGCTGATCGCACTGTTTGCCGCGCTGGCGCACTTGATCCAGCGCAAATGGTCGCTGACGGCCTTTGTCGCACTGTCGTTTCTGCTGATTCTCAACCTGGGCTACTGGCAGGAAACCATGGAGACCCTCGCCCAGGTCACCTTCGCCACGGTGGTATGCGTTGCCATCGGCGTGCCGGTGGGCATTCTTGCCGCGCACAAACCGATGTTCTACACCGGCCTGCGCCCGGTACTCGACCTGATGCAGACGGTACCCACCTTCGTCTACCTGATCCCAACCCTGACCCTGTTCGGCCTGGGCGTAGTGCCGGGGCTGATCTCTACCGTGGTGTTTGCGATTGCCGCGCCGATTCGCCTGACCTACCTGGGCATCTGCGACGTACCGCAAGAGCTGCTCGATGCCGGCAAGGCCTTTGGCTGCTCGCGCCGGCAACTGCTGACGCGCATCGAACTGCCACACGCAATGCCGAGCATTGCCGCTGGCGTCACCCAATGCATCATGCTGTCGCTGTCGATGGTGGTGATCGCCGCCCTGGTCGGCGCTGACGGCCTGGGCAAACCTGTGGTCAACGCACTGAACACCGCTGATATCTCCCTGGGCTTCGAAGCAGGCCTGGCGATCGTGCTGCTGGCAATCATGCTCGACCGTATCTGCAAGCAACCTGAAGCTACGGCAAGGAGTGAGGCATGAGCATCATTCGATTCGAAGACGTCGACGTCATCTTCACCAACAAGCCGCGCGAGGCGCTGTCGCTGCTCGACCAGGGCCAGACTCGCGAGCAGATCCTCAAGCAGACCGGCCTGGTGGTCGGCGTCGAAAAGGCCAACCTGGACATCCAGAAAGGCGAAATCTGCGTGCTGATGGGCTTATCCGGTTCGGGCAAGTCGAGCCTGCTGCGCTGCATCAACGGCCTTAACACGGTCAGCCGCGGCAAGCTGTTTGTCGAGCACGAAGGCAAGCACATCGACATCGCCCACTGCACCCCGGCCGAACTGAAGATGATGCGCACCAAGCGCATCGCCATGGTGTTCCAGAAGTTCGCCCTGATGCCGTGGCTGACGGTGCGGGAAAACATCAGTTTTGGCCTAGAGATGCAAGGCAGGCCCGAGAAGGACCGGCGCAAGCTGGTGGACGAGAAGCTCGAGCTGGTTGGCCTGACCCAGTGGCGCAACAAAAAACCTGATGAGCTCTCCGGCGGTATGCAACAGCGTGTCGGCCTGGCCCGCGCCCTGGCCATGGATGCCGACATTCTGCTGATGGACGAACCGTTCTCGGCCCTCGACCCGCTGATCCGCCAAGGCCTGCAGGACGAGCTGCTGGCGCTGCAGAGCAAGCTGAACAAGACCATCGTGTTCGTCAGCCACGACCTCGACGAGGCGCTCAAGCTGGGCAGCCGCATCGCGATCATGAAAGACGGCCGGATCATCCAGTACAGCAAGCCCGAAGAAATCGTGCTGAACCCAGCCGATGAATACGTGCGCACCTTCGTTGCCCACACCAACCCACTCAACGTGCTGTGCGGACGCAGCCTGATGCGCACCCTGGACAAGTGCAAGCGCGTCAATGGCTCAGTGTGTCTGGACCCGAGTGGCGACTCCTGGCTCGACCTGGGCGAAGGCAACTCGTTGACCCGCGCACGCCAGGGCCAGAACGGCATGGACATGCAGAACTGGGCGCCGGGGCAGGATGTGGCGTTGCTCGACCGTCGCCCGACCGTGGTGCACGCCGATATCGGCATGCGCGAAGCGCTGCAGATTCGCTATCAGACCGGCAACAAGCTGGTGTTGCAGGATAACGACAAGGTGGTCGGGATTCTTGGGGATACCGAGCTGTATCACGCGTTGCTCGGCAAAAATCACGGTTGACTGCTATTGGGGCTGCTTCGCAGCCCTTCGCGGGTAAACCCTTCCCACAGGTTTTGCAGCGCCGCCGTGACCCTGTGGGAGCGGGTTTACCCGCGAAGGGCCGCAAAGCGGCCCCAATACAATGGCTCAGCGAACGACGATACCGCGCGCGGCCATGTAAGCCTTGGCCTCGGGCACGGTGTATTCGCCAAAGTGGAAGATACTCGCTGCCAGCACCGCGCTGGCATGCCCTTCCAGAATGCCGTCCGCCAGGTGCTGCAGGTTGCCCACACCACCTGAGGCAATCACCGGAATCCCCAGCGCATCGCTGATAGCCCGGGTCACGCCCAGATCAAAGCCGTTTTTCATGCCGTCCTGATCCATGCTGGTCAGCAGAATCTCACCGGCACCCAGGCCTTCCATCTTCTTCGCCCACTCGACTGCATCGAGCCCGGTCGGCTTGCGCCCGCCGTGGGTGAAAATCTCCCAGCGCGGGGTTTCGCCCGGGCCAGAGACCTTCTTCGCGTCAATGGCGACCACGATGCACTGCGAGCCAAAACGCTGCGCAGCCTCGCCGACGAACTCGGGGTTGAACACCGCCGCGGTATTGATCGAGACCTTGTCGGCACCAGCATTGAGCAGGTTGCGAATATCCTGCACGGTGCGCACGCCACCGCCCACGGTCAGCGGGATGAACACCTGGCTGGCCATGCGCTCGACGGTATGCAAGGTCGTGTCACGGCCATCGACGCTGGCGGTGATGTCGAGAAAGGTAATCTCGTCGGCGCCCTGCTCGTCGTAACGACGGGCGATTTCTACCGGGTCACCGGCATCGCGGATGTTCTCGAACTTGACGCCCTTGACCACCCGGCCGTTGTCCACGTCCAGGCAAGGGATGATGCGCTTGGCCAGTGCCATGGGTTGCTCCTCAGCCTTGGTAGGTGTCGCAGAAGGCCTGGGCCTCGGCGACGTCCAGGGTACCTTCGTAGATCGCCCGGCCAGTGATGGCACCGACGATCCCCGGCGCCTTGGCGTCGAGCAGGGCACGAATGTCACCCAGGTTGTGGATGCCGCCCGAGGCGATCACCGGGATGCGCGTGGCTTCGGCCAGGGCTTTGGTGAAGGGCACGTTGCAGCCCTGCATCATGCCGTCCTTGGCGATGTCGGTGTAGACGATTGCCGACACGCCATCAGCCTCGAAACGCTTGGCCAGGTCGATCACCTGCACCGAGCTGACTTCAGCCCAGCCGTCGGTGGCGACGAATCCGTCCTTGGCGTCCAGGCCAACGATGACCTTGCCCGGAAACGCCTTGCACGCTTCGGCGACGAACTCAGGCTGCTTGACCGCCTTGGTGCCGATGATCACGTAGCTGACGCCAGCCTTGATGTAGTGCTCGATGGTTTCCAGCGAACGGATACCGCCGCCGATCTGGATTGGCAGTTGTGGGTAGCGTTTGGCGATGGCAGTAACCACTTCGCCGTTGACCGGCTGGCCTTCGAAGGCGCCGTTGAGGTCAACCAGGTGCAGGCGGCGGCAGCCACCCTCGACCCATTTGGCGGCCATGCTCACCGGGTCATCGGAGAACACCGTGGAGTCTTCCATGCGGCCCTGACGCAGGCGCACGCAAGCACCGTCCTTGAGATCGATAGCGGGAATAATCAGCATCTTGGCAACCTGTCTAATCGTTGGGGTTCAGGGCTTCTCGAGCGCCCACAGGTCGCTTTCGATGCTCTCGAACCGCTCCTTGAGGTGCAGCTGAACATCGGCAATCGCCCTGTTGTAGTAATACGGAGCCACTTCTCGGGAAAACAGGTCGAGGACCTCGGCCACCTCGAACGACCCCAGTTCAAGCTCGAAGCGGTCTTCAAGAAAGCGCTTGAGCTTGTCCAGGGCCTCGCGCTCCTGTTCGGGGGCGAGGGTCAGGATCGGTGGCTTGGTCCGCGACTTGCTCATTTACCAGCGGCCATCCCAGGCAGCGAAGTTCTGCAGCAACTGCAGGCCATGGGTATGGCTCTTCTCCGGGTGGAACTGCACGGCAAAGCGCGAGCCTTCGGCCAGCGCAGCAGCGAAGTCGACGCCGTAGTGGCCGCGACCGACTACCTGGCCAGGCTTGCCGGCATTGATGTAGTAGCTGTGCACGAAGTAGAAGCGGGCACGGTCTGGGATGTCATGCCAGAGCGGGTGCTCGATGGCATGGCTGACTTCGTTCCAGCCCATGTGCGGCACCTTGAGGTGCTCGCCCTGCTCTTGCAGGTCCTTGCCGAAGAAGCGCACCTGGCCGGGGAACAAGCCGATGCAATCGACGCCGTCGTTTTCTTCGCTGTGCTCGAGCAGCGCTTGCATGCCGACACAGATGCCGAGAAACGGCCGGTCCTGGCTGACTTCACGGACCAGGCTGTCAAAGCCCAGCCGGCGAATCTCGGCCATGCAGTCGCGAATCGCGCCTACACCGGGGAACACCACGCGATCGGCCTCGCGGATCACCGCAGCGTCGCTGGTGACCAGCACCTTGCCGGCGCCAACGTGCTCAAGCGCCTTGGCCACCGAGTGCAGGTTGCCCATGCCATAGTCGATTACGGCTACGGTCTGCATTTACAGGCATCCCTTGGTCGACGGCATTTGCCCGGCCATGCGCTCGTCCTGCTCGACCGCCATGCGCAGGGCACGGCCGAAGGCTTTGAACACGGTCTCGATCTGGTGGTGGGTGTTGTGCCCGCGCAGGTTGTCGATGTGCAGGGTGACCAGCGCATGGTTGACGAAGCCCTGGAAGAACTCCTGGAACAGGTCGACATCGAAGCCCCCGACCGAAGCCCGGGTGTAAGGCACGTGCATCGACAGGCCTGGGCGGCCGGAGAAGTCGATGACCACACGCGACAAGGCTTCATCGAGCGGCACATAGGCGTGACCGTAACGATAGATGCCTTTCTTGTCGCCAACGGCCTTGGCAAACGCCTGGCCGAGGGTGATGCCGACGTCTTCGACGGTGTGGTGATCATCGATATGCAGGTCGCCCTTGCATTCGATGTCCAGATCGATCAGCCCGTGCCGGGCGATCTGGTCGAGCATGTGTTCAAGGAAGGGCACGCCGATATCGAATCGGGCCTTGCCACTGCCATCGAGGTTGATCGAGGCCTTCACCTGGGTTTCCAGGGTATTGCGCTCGACGGAAGCCTTACGTTCGACCATCACCAGCTCCGCAAAATCATTGGGCGAAAAGGTCGACATTATAGGCCTAGAACGCGCCAGCTTGAAACGCGGATGACATATGGCAACTCGCCGGGGCAAATGCAAACGCGGGTAAACCCACTGGCAGCAGGGCTATAAGCGCCCTGCGACAGCGAATTTACCCGCGTTTGATCCGGTTTGGCTGGCATGCAAGCCAGCCAGCGCGGTTGTCAGTGGAACAGTACGGCAGTCTTTTGCAGGGTAATCCAGATACCCCACGCCAGCGGAATCACCACCACGGCCCAGGCCAGCAGCACCAGCGGAAGGCTGCCCGGCGCGGCGTGCCATTCCAGCGAGCGAGCATTGTCGACGCCTTTGTCGTGGCTCAGCGCGCGCTCGGCCGCAAGCTCGGCATCGGTCATGAAGTACTTGTCGGCCACCGGACGCACCAGGGCGTTGCAGATAAAGCCCAGCACCAGCAGGCCGGCGAGGATGTACAAGGTCATGTCGTAGGCCGCCGCACGGGCAACCCCGGCCGCCAGTTGCGACTCGCGCAGATAGGTGATCAGCACCGGGCCGAGCACGCCAGCAGCAGCCCAGGCGGTCAGCAGGCGACCATGGATCGCACCGACCATCTGCGTACCGAACAGGTCAGCCAGATAAGCCGGCACCGTCGCGAAACCACCACCGTACATCGACAGGATGATGCAGAACGCCGCCACGAACAGCGCCACGTTGCCCAGATGGCCCATGTTCGGTACCAGGCTGTAGAGGCCGACGCCGAGGGCGAAGAAGGCAAAGTAGGTGTTCTTGCGGCCAATGTAGTCGGAGAACGAAGCCCAGAAGAACCGCCCACCAATGTTGAACAGGCTGAGCAGGCCGGTGAAGCCGGCGGCGATTGCCGCGATCTGCGCCAGTTGCGCGCTGTTCAGCTCGCTGAAGCTCAGCTCGTTGCCGATCAGCTTGCCGGCGAACACTTCCTGCAGCAGTGGCGAGGCCATGCCGAGGATGCCGATACCGGCTGAAACGTTCAGGCACAGCACCAGCCAAACCAGCGCGAACTGTGGGGTTTTCCAGGCAACGCTGACATGCACGTGACGGTCGGTGACCATCGCGTTGGCTTTTTTCGCCGGCGGCGTCCAGCCCTCAGGCTTCCAGCCGGTTGGCGGTACGCGGTAAGTCAGAGCGCCAGCCGTCATGAACACGAAGTAGATCGCCGCCATGACCACAAAGCTCTGCCACACGCCGACTTCAACCGAGCTGCCGAAATGGCCCATCAGCGCAGTGGCCAGGGGAGCGCCGACCATCGCGCCGCCGCCAAAGCCCATGATCGCCATGCCGGTAGCCATGCCGCGCTTGTCCGGGAACCACTTGATCAGGGTCGACACTGGCGAGATATAGCCCAGGCCCAGACCAATACCACCGATCACCCCCGAGCCGAGCCACATCAGCCACAGCTGGTGGGTCTTGATGCCGATCGCCGAGATCAGCAGGCCACCGCACCAGCACAGCGCCGAAACCAGGCCAGCCTTGCGTGGGCCGGCGTGTTCCAGCCAGCCGCCGAGCACGGCAGCCGAGCAGCCGAGGAAGACGAAGAACAGCGTGTAGATCCAGCTCAGCATCGAGATCGGCCAGTCACACTCGGCGCTGAACATCCGCGCGATGAAGCCCATGTCCGCCGAACAGGCAACCGGTGCGGTGATGCCGATGGCTTGCGACAACGGCAGCCAGAACACCGAGAAACCGTACGCCATGCCGATGCACAGGTGGATTGCCAGCGCTGCTGGGGGCACCAGCCAACGGTTGAAGCCCGGCCGGGCGATGATGCGCTCCTTGGACAGGAAGCCCGGCGCGCGCGCCGCTTCTCCCGCAGTACTGCTGCTCATGGTGTTTCCTCTTGTAAGTAGACGTTGCCTTCGGCTCTTCGGCCTGGTTGGCTGCACGCACGCTGCGATCGGACATTCACGGCATCCGCGACAATCGGTCGCGTAATGCGGCGAAAGCGGCGCAAGGTTAACCAGCTGAAACGCTCAATGGAAGCAATCTGACATCGTTATTTTTTGCCACCTGCGCAAGCCGGCTGAACTGTAGAGTAGCTGGCGGTCAGAAACTGATAAGCCTGAGTAGAACCAGGCTGCGCAACCCGGCGAAACCGATACTTAGGCAGGAAATAACCTATATCTACTGGCGGGTACTCAGGCTAACCAGCCACGGCGCTATACTCTGGCGCTTGAATTTTCATTTCGGACTACAAGGACTCGCCCATGAAAGCGTTCGGCAAAATCCTGGGGCTGGGGCTTCTCGGGTTGCTGCTGATCATCGTGGCACTGGGCTTTGCCCTGACCCACCTCTTCGATCCCAACGACTATAAAGACGAGATTCGCCAGCTGGCACGGGACAAGGCTCATGTCGAGCTGACCCTCAACGGCGACATTGGCTGGAGCCTGTTCCCATGGCTGGGCCTGGAGCTGCATGAAGCCAGCATCGCCACCCTGAACAAACCCACCGAACCGTTTGCCGACCTGCAGATGCTCGGCCTGTCGGTGCGCGTGCTGCCATTGCTGCGCCGTGAAGTGCAGATGAGCGACGTACGCGTCGAGGGCCTCAACCTGAGCCTGGTGCGTGACGAAAACGGCCACGGCAACTGGCAGGACATTGGCAAACCACTGCCGACCCAGGCCAGCACCACGCCTGGCCAGCCTGCGCCGGCGCCGAGCGAACCAAAAGGCAGCGAAGAAAGCGCCAGCGAGCGCTCGGTCAAGCTGGATATCGACAGCCTGACCGTGAACAACGCCCGTGTGCAGTACACCGATGCCAAGACTGGCCAGAGCCTGACCGCCGAGAGCATCCAGCTGAGCACCGGCGCGGTCCACGAAGGAGCGAACATCCCGCTCAAGGCCAGCGCCTTCATCAGCGCCGCGCAACCGAACATCAAGGTGCGCAGCGAGCTGGCCGGCGAACTGCGCTTTGATCGCAAGCTCAAGCGCTACAACCTCGAAGACATGCGTCTGTCCGGCGAAGCCTCGGGCGAGCCGTTTGCCGGCAAGAGCATGACCTTTGCTGCTCAGGGCCAATTGCTGGTCGACATGGCTGCCAATGTCGCGTCCTGGAATGGCCTGAAGGTTTCCGCCAACCAGTTGCGTGCACTGGGTGAGCTGAACGTGCGCGAGCTGGACAAGACGCCGCTGGTCGGCGGCGGTATCTCCATCGCCCAGTTCGACCTGCGCACCTTCCTCGACAGCATTGGCCAGCCATTGCCAGCCACTGCCGACCCGGCCGCCTTCAGCAAACTGGAACTGGTCAGCCGGCTCAGCGCCAGCCCGACCAGCCTGGCTCTGGAAGGCCTGGCAGTGAAACTGGATGACAGCAGCTTCAGTGGCCGCGTAGCGGTTGAAGACTTCGCCAAGCAAGCCCTGCGCATTCAGCTCAAAGGCGACAAGTTCGACGCCGATCGCTACTTCCCGGCCAAAAGCGAGCAGGCCAAGGGCGCCAAGGCGGCGCGTCAGGCCGAGGTCCAGCAGCAGGAAGCAACCGCCGTTGCCGGTGCCGGCAGCTCGCCGCTGCCAAGCGCACCGACCCAGGTTGCCTGGAGCACCGACAAACTGCTGCCGGTCGACCGCCTGCGTGCCCTCGACCTGCAAGCCGACCTGAGCTTTGGCGCACTGACCCTGGACAAACTGCCGATCAACGATGCCCAACTCAAGGCCAGCGGCCAGGGCGGTTTGATTGCTCTGCAAAGCCTGCGCGGCGAGTTGTATAACGGCACCTTTGAAGCAACGGGCAGCGTCGATGTACGCCCGGCCGTGCCGCAGATCGGCATCAACACCAAGATCAACCGGGTCCCGGTCGAGCACTTCATCAAGTCCGACAACCCGGAACAGGCGCCGCCAGTCAAAGGCCTGCTGACCCTGAGCAGCGACCTCACCGCCAGCGGCAACAGCCAGAAAGCGCTGATCGACACCCTCAACGGCAACGCCAACTTCACCATCAACGATGGTGTGCTGGTCAATGCCAACCTTGAACAGCAACTGTGCCAGGCCATCGCCACCCTCAACCGCAAACAGTTGAGCGGCGACCCGCGTGGCAAGGACACTCCATTCCAAGAGCTGCGCGGCAGCCTGGTAGTGCGTAACGGCGTGGCCAGCAACCCTGACCTGAAAGCGCGCATCCCCGGCCTGACCGTCAACGGCCAGGGCGACCTGGACCTGCGCGTGCTCGGTATGGACTACCGCGTTGGCGTGGTGGTCGAAGGTGACCAACGCGCCATGCCGGACCCTGCCTGCCAGGTCAACGAGCGCTTTGTCGGCGTCGAGCTGCCACTGCGCTGCCGTGGCCCGCTGGAACTGGGTGCCAAAGCCTGCCGCCTGGATCAGGACGGCCTGGGCAAGGTCGCCGCCAAGCTGGCCGGCAACCGCCTCAAGGACAAGATCGACGAGAAACTCGATGAGAAGCTGGGCGACAAGGTCAGCCCGGAACTCAAAGACGCGCTCAAGGGGCTGTTCAAACGATGAGCCCCGAGCAATTCTCCGGCGCCGTGCTGGCATGGTATGACCAGCACGGCCGCCACGACCTGCCCTGGCAGCAAGACATCAACCCATACCGGGTGTGGGTCTCGGAAATCATGCTGCAGCAGACCCAGGTCAGCACCGTGCTGAACTACTTCGACCGCTTCATGCAGGCCCTGCCCACCGTGCAGGCCCTGGCCGAAGCGCCGGAAGACGAAGTGCTGCACCTGTGGACCGGGCTCGGTTACTACACCCGCGCCCGCAACCTGCAGAAGGCCGCGCAGATCGTCGTCAGCCAACACGGTGGCGAGTTCCCGCGCAGTGTCGAGCAGCTCACCGAGCTGCCCGGCATTGGCCGCTCCACAGCCGGCGCGATCGCCAGCATCAGCATGGGTATCCGCGCGCCGATCCTCGACGGCAACGTCAAGCGCGTGCTGGCCCGTTTCACCGCCCAGGGCGGTTATCCGGGCGAACCCAAGGTTGCCAACGCCTTGTGGGCGACAGCCGAGCGCTACACCCCACAAGCCCGGGCCAACCACTACACCCAGGCGATGATGGACCTTGGCGCAACCCTGTGTACCCGCAGCAAGCCCAAGTGCCTGATCTGCCCGCTGCAGCGCGGCTGCGAAGCGCACCTGCTCGGCCAGGAAACCCACTACCCCGAGCCCAAGCCACGCAAGGCGCTGCCACAGCGGCGCACGCTGATGCCGATGCTGGCCAACCGCGAGGGCGCCATCCTGCTATACCGGCGCCCGTCTAGCGGCCTGTGGGGCGGTTTGTGGAGCCTGCCTGAGCTGGATGACCTCAAGCAGCTCGATGACCTTGCCTATCAGCACGGCCTGCGCCTGAACGGCACACAGGCGCTGGACGGCCTTACCCACACCTTCAGCCATTTCCAGTTGGCCATCGAGCCCTGGCTGGTGCGCGTCGACCCACTGGGCACGCACGTGGCCGAGCCTGACTGGCTCTGGTATAACCTCGCCACCCCGCCGCGCCTGGGCCTCGCCGCCCCGGTCAAGAAGCTGCTGAAACGCGCGGCCGACGAATTGATTGCAGGAGAGCCGCAATGACCCGCACCGTGAACTGCCGCAAATACCACCAGGAACTGCCCGGCCTCGAGCGCCCACCGTACCCGGGTGCCAAGGGCCAGGACATCTTCGATAACATCTCCCAGCAAGCCTGGGGTGATTGGCTCAAGCACCAGACCCTGCTGATCAACGAGAAGCGCCTGAACATGATGAACGCCGAGGACCGCAAATTCCTCCAGGTGGAGATGGACAAGTACTTCTCCGGCGAGGACTACGCCAAGGCCGAAGGCTACGTTCCGCCTAGCGAATGACCCCGTAAAAGCGTAAGCGACGGAATTAATTTAAAAAAATTTCAAAAAGTCGTTGACGCAAACCTGAAAAAGTCTTTTAATGCGCCCCGTTGCCCAGATAGCTCAGTCGGTAGAGCAGAGGATTGAAAATCCTCGTGTCGGCGGTTCGACTCCGTCTCTGGGCACCAAAACACTAAAACCCTGAATCGAAAGATTCAGGGTTTTTTTATGCCTGGGATTTAATCAGCAGGCCGCAGAGCATGTGTGGCCCCGTGCTATCATCCGCGCCGAATCTGCCCTCCCTGAGCAGATAGCCCCCAAGGACGATGGTTGAGCATGGACTGCCTCCCAAGACACGCAATGTCTCAGCCCGTTTTTCACACTCGAAAATCGGAAGCGCTATGACATCCCCAAGCGAACTCATGAACAAGGTCAACCGCAAGACGCTGCACATGGTGCTGCTGACCATGGCGACCGGCGGCCTGTACCTGCTGCTGTGGCTGTACAAGACCAATCAGCACCTGCGTGAAGCCACCGGCCAAGAGGCGTGCAGTGAGACCTACATTATCTGGATGTTTGTCTGCACGGGCCTGAGCGGCCTGTTCATCAACGATGAGCAACTGGCCTTGGAAGTTGCAGCCGGCTTGCTGAGCATTGCTACCCTTGTGCTGCAAATCGTCTGGGCATTCAATGCCCGACGCATACTGCTGGCCTTCGCCCACGCCAACAACCAGATCCACTTCCGCATGAACGGCTTCAACACCTTCGTGCTCAACCTGTACTACATCAACTACTGCATCAACGAGTTGGGCGAGACTGACCAACGCCAGCAGCCCGTATACAGCCAGGCCATGCAGCCTTGACCAGCCAGTAACAGCGTATCCGCTGCGCCCGTCTGCCTGCCAGCCGTGGCGCAACGCACGCGTCGTTGACCAGTATCAAAAAGCCATTGGCGCAATATCCTTAGCATGATCGGTGGACACTCGAACCGACCCGCAAGGATTTCCATGAGCGACGAATCCACCCCGCTTCTCCCCCCCGCCCCTGCTGCCGACACCAGCGCCACCCTCAGCGCAAGCGCCACACCGGCCCCGCGCAGCCGTCGCCCACGCCAGCGCAAGCCGGCCGCCAAGGTCAGCGCCGAACCGGCGATTCTCAGCATCAGCCAGCAGCCCGCCGCGCTGCAGGTGGCCAGCGCACGCAAAGGCAGCAACGAGGACAGCACCTCGGCGCGCCTGCCCGCCAGCTACCCGTACCGCACCCGGCTGCGCCGCAACGAATACGAGAAGGCCAAGACCGAGCTGCAGATCGAGCTGCTCAAGGTGCAGAGCTGGGCCAAGGACACCGGCCAGCGCATTGTGGTGCTGTTCGAGGGCCGTGACGCGGCCGGCAAGGGTGGCACCATCAAACGCTTCATGGAGCATCTGAACCCGCGTGGCGCGCGCATCGTGGCGCTGGAGAAGCCTTCCGAGCAGGAACAGGGCCAGTGGTATTTCCAGCGTTACATCCAGCACCTGCCGACCGCCGGGGAAATGGTCTTCTTCGACCGCTCCTGGTACAACCGCGCCGGGGTCGAGCGGGTCATGGACTTCTGCACCCCGATGCAATACCTGGAGTTCATGCGCCAGGCGCCAGACCTTGAGCGGATGCTCACCAACAGCGGCATCCTGCTGTTCAAGTACTGGTTCTCGGTCAACCGCGAAGAGCAGCTACGCCGTTTCGTCTCGCGCCGGGACGACCCGCTCAAGCACTGGAAGCTGTCGCCGATCGATATCAAGTCGCTGGACAAGTGGGACGACTACACCGGCGCCAAAGAGGCGATGTTCTTCCATACCGACACCGGCGATGCGCCGTGGACGGTGATCAAGTCGGATGACAAGAAGCGCGCGCGGATCAACTGCATCCGCCACTTCCTGCATTCGCTGGAGTACCCCGGCAAGGACCTGCGCGTGGCCCATGCGCCCGACCCGCTGCTGGTCGGCCGGGCATCGCGTGGCTTTGAAGAAGATGAGGCGCCGGCGGCCTGATCGCGACGCGTGCCTCTTGGGTTTGTCGGGCAAGTGCGATTCAATACGCGCACTTTTGCCCCTCCAAGGATTTCAGGCCCCATGGCTTCCAACACCAAGCAGCAAAAACGCGCCAAGCGCGCCGCCAGCAAAGCCAAGCAAAACCGCATGGTGCGCAGCGGCCAGGCAGTCAAGGCGAGCGCCGGTGACAGCGCCAGCGTCGAGCAGATCTTCAACAAGGCGCTGGAGTCGGACAGCTACAGCGAGCTGTTCAGCAAGATGAAAGCCGCTCAGGAAACCGGCCTGGTGGCAATGATCGCGGTGTTCCTGGTCGACCCACTGCTGACCCTGGTGCTCAAAGGCCACAAGGAAGAGCACGCCACCGACTACATCGTGCTGGTGTTCACCGCCTACCGCACCTGGCTGGACGGCGCCGACGAAGAAACCACCATGGCCTGGCTGGAGAGCGACGAGTTCCAGGAAGCCTACGTAGCGGCCTCCGAAGTGGTGGCCAAGCAGCAGCTGCAACAGAAGCAGTTCGGCTAACTCTGCCTCAGCGGCCCCTGCAGGAGCGGCCTTGTGTCGCGAAAGGGCTGCGCAGCGGCCCCGGATTCTCAGCTTCGCCGCCGAAATTGCCGGGCCCGCTACTCGGGCCTTTCGCGACACAAGGCCGCTCCTACACCGGCAGCGTTGCGACATTAAAAAAGGCCGCGCCCTGAACCAGAGCGCGGCCTTTTTGCATTCAGCTCAACGAGCCGGCAGATCAGTTACTCAGCACAACCCGCCCAGCTGCCACGGCGGCCTTGCGCTTGCGCTGCACCAGCAGGCCGGCAGCGACCACAGCCAGGCTCAGCAGCGCGGTGGCGATGATCTCGATGCGGTGGTCTGGACGAATCGCCATCACCACCAGCACGGCGACGATAAAGGCGATGGTCACCCAGGTCAGGCCCGGGAACAGCCACATCTTGAACTCGATCTTCTCGCCGCGTGCTTCACGCTGGCTGCGCATGCGCAGTTGCGACACGGCGATCACCAGGTACACCAGCAAGGCGATCGCGCCGGAGCTGGCCAGCAGGAACTCGAACACCTGCGCTGGCGCGACGAAGTTGGCAAATACGCAGAGGAACGCCGCAGCGGTCGACAGCAGCACTGCCCAGTGCGGCGTACCCGCCTTGGTGGTGCGCTGGGCAACGGCCGGCGCATCGCCACGCTTGCTCAGCGAGAACAGCATGCGCGAGGAGGTGTACAGCGCCGAGTTGAGGCAGCTGGTCACGGCGATCAGGACGACGATGTCGACGATCAGCTTGGCATTCGGCACGCCGATCATGCTCAGCACGGTCTGGTACGAACCGGTGGCCGCCAGGGCTGGGTCGTTCCACGGCACCAGGGCCACGACCAGGAAGATCGACACCAGGTAGAACAGGCAGATCCGCCAGATCACCGAGTTGGTAGCCTTGCTGATCTGTTTGCCCGGGTCTTTCGATTCGGCGGCGGCGATGGTGACGATTTCAGTACCCATGAACGAGAACATGGTGGTCAGCATGGCTGCCAGCACTGCGCCGAGGCCGTTGGGCATGAAGCCCTGGGTGTCGAACAGGTGGCTGACGCCGCTGACCTGGCTGCCCGGCACCATACCGAACATGGCCGCGCAACCGACCACGATGAAGCCGATGATCGCCAGCACCTTGAGCAGCGCGAACCAGAACTCGAACTCGCCGTAGTTCTTCACACTGAACAGGTTGGTAACGGTCAGCGCCAGAGTGATCAACAGCGAGAACGCCCACAGATCAACCGCGGGGAACCAGGCATTGAGGATCGCAGCCGCGGCGTTGGCTTCGAGCGGGATCACCAGCACCCAGAACCACCAGTACAGCCAGCCGATGGTGAAGCCGGCCCAGTGGCCGATCGAGCGATCAGCGTAAGTCGAGAACGAACCAGTGTCGGGCGAGGCGATCGCCATTTCGCCAAGCATACGCATCACCAGCACCACCAGGGTACCGGCTGCCGCGTAGGCCAACAGCACAGCAGGGCCGGCCGCCGCAATGGCGTGGCCGGAGCCAACGAACAGCCCCGCGCCGATCACACCGGCGATGGACAACATGGTGACGTGACGCGATTTGAGCCCCTGAGCGAGGTCATTGGAATTGTGCTTACCGCTCATAAAACTACCTTTGTAAGGAGGTGGACTACCTGAATGACTGGCCAGCGCACCCGGGATTTAGGTAGGCGTCGCTGCATTCTGGAAATCTCCTGTGGCAATTACCGCGCCATCTCCGTGCTTGGCTCATCAGCGCCAGGCCCGATATCAATCCCGGCGGGGCCTGCAGGGCATCTGGCCAAGGCTTGACCGAATGCACATCAAATCGGCTTGTGCCGAGCAGATTACTGAAATACCCACTTACAAATGCACCAAAGGTGCTCCTTGGTAACACCCGCGCACAAAATCGAAGCGCCCAGGTGCAACCGTCAGCGCAACCTCCATTCAAGCGAAAAAGAGGGCAGCAGCCACTACGGCTAAAAACGGCTTCCCAGTGCGGTACAAAACTGGCACCATCGCGCCTTTTTTCATCAAGGCTCTGGTGCTGGGCACAAGGCCGGCGGACATCCTCGCGACGTTGCACTGCAACGATGCGACAAACTGCCCCGCCAGCGACCTGAGCCCCTTGCGACCCCGTTGGCTGTCAATGAGCCGCTATGCTAGCGTGGCGCTCGCCAGGAAGGCCGCCAACAGCTGGGAACGCACCCGAACCGAAGAGGACCGCACATGGCCCAGGCCACGCCCGCGCTGGAAATCCGCAATCTGCACAAGCGCTATGGCCCCCAGGAAATTCTCAAGGGCATTTCCCTGACCGCGCGCGATGGTGACGTGATCTCGATCCTCGGATCGTCCGGTTCCGGCAAGTCCACCCTGCTGCGTTGCATCAACCTGCTGGAAAACCCGCATCAAGGGCAGATCCTCCTGGCCGGTGAAGAGCTCAAGCTCAAGGCCGCCAAGAACGGCGACCTGATCCCGTCGGACAACCGCCAGATCAACCGCCTGCGCAGCGAAATCGGTTTCGTCTTCCAGAATTTCAACCTGTGGCCGCACATGTCGATCCTCGACAACATCATCGAGGCGCCGCGCCGCGTGCTTGGCCAGAGCAAGGCCGAAGCCACTGAACATGCCGAAGCGCTGCTGAACAAAGTCGGTATCTTCGACAAACGCCACAGCTATCCCGCCCAGCTTTCCGGTGGCCAGCAACAGCGTGCTGCCATTGCCCGTACCCTGGCCATGAAGCCCAAGGTGATCCTGTTCGACGAGCCAACTTCGGCGCTCGATCCGGAAATGGTCCAGGAAGTGCTTAACGTTATCCGCGCATTGGCCGACGAAGGCCGTACCATGCTGCTGGTAACTCACGAGATGAACTTTGCCCGCCAGGTGTCCAGTGAAGTGGTTTTCCTGCACCAGGGCCTGGTTGAAGAGCAAGGAACGCCGCAGCAGGTCTTCGAAAACCCGAACTCGGCGCGTTGCAAGCAATTCATGTCCAGCCACCGCTAACGGAGCAATACATGCAGACCTACAAGAAGTTTCTCCTGGCCGCTGCCGCCACTTTGGTGTTCTCGGCCAATGCCCTGGCCGCAGACAAACTGCGCATGGGTATCGAAGCGGCCTACCCGCCGTTCAACAACAAGGATGCCAGCGGTAACGTGGTCGGCTTCGACAAAGACATCGGCGACGCCCTGTGCGCCAAGATGAAAGTCGACTGCTCGGTCGTCACCTCCGACTGGGACGGCATCATCCCCGCCCTGAACGCGAAGAAGTTCGACTTCCTGGTGTCGTCGCTGTCGATCACCGACGAGCGCAAGCAAGCGGTTGAATTCACCGACCCGTACTACTCGAACAAGCTGCAGTTCATCGCGCCGAAAAACGTCGACTTCAAGACCGACAAGGCCTCGCTCAAGGGCAAGATCATCGGCACCCAGCGCGCGACCCTGGCCGGCACCTGGCTGGAAGACAACTACGGTAGCGACGTGCAGATCAAACTGTACGACACCCAGGAAAACGCCTACCTCGACCTGATCTCGGGCCGCGTCGACGCCATCCTCGCCGACAAGTACGTGCAGTACGAGTGGCTCAAATCCAACGACGGCAAAGCCTATGAGTTCAAAGGCGAGCCGGTGATGGACAGCGACAAGATCGGCATTGCCGTGCGCAAGGGTGACGACAAGTTGCGCGACCAGCTCAACGCTGCCCTGAAAGAAATCAAAGCCGACGGTACGTACAAGAAGATCAACGACAAGTACTTCCCGTTCAGCATCGAATGATTCGCCCGACCGGCACGCCCTCGCGGCGTGTCGGTCCCTAGAACGCACCTAATCAATGAATATTGACCTGCACGGATTCGGTCCGGCCTTGATGGCTGGCACCCTGATGACGGTAAAACTGGCGCTCTGCGCCTTGCTGCTGGGGCTGATCCTGGGCCTGCTCGGCGCCCTTGCCAAGACTTCTGCCCTCAAGCCACTGCAATGGCTTGGCGGCTTCTATTCGACCCTGGTGCGCGGGATTCCCGAGCTGCTGTGGGTATTGCTGATCTATTTCGGCACCGTCGGCCTGGTCAACAGCCTCGGCGACGCCCTGAACATGCCCGGCCTTGAGCTGAGCGCATTTGCCGCCGGCGTGATCGCGCTGGGCCTGTGCTTTGGCGCCTACGCCACCGAAGTGTTCCGCGGCGCGATCCTGGCGATCCCCAAGGGCCACCGCGAAGCCGGGCTGGCCCTGGGCCTGTCCAAAGGCCGCATCCTCTCGCGGATCATCCTGCCGCAGATGTGGCGCATTGCCCTGCCGGGCCTGGGCAACCTGTTCATGATTCTGATGAAGGACACCGCGCTGGTGTCGGTGATCGGCCTTGAAGAAATCATGCGCCACTCGCAGATCGCCGTGACCGTGAGCAAGGAGCCGTTCACCTTCTACATGGTTGCCGCATGCATCTACCTGAGCCTCACCGTAGTGGCGATGGCCGGCATGTACTTCCTGGAAAAACGCGCCGCTCGCGGCTTCGTGAGGGCTGAATAATGAACTGGGAAGTCATCATCAAATGGCTGCCACGCCTCGCCCAGGGCGCGACCCTGACCCTGGAGCTGGTGGCCATCGCCGTAATCGCCGGTTTGATCCTGGCGATCCCGCTGGGCGTCGCCCGCGCCTCGCGCCACTGGTACGTGCGCGCCCTGCCCTACGGCTACATCTTCTTCTTCCGCGGCACGCCGCTACTGGTGCAGCTGTTTCTGGTGTATTACGGCCTCGCCCAGTTCGAAGCCGTGCGCAACAGTGTGCTGTGGCCGTACCTGCGCGATCCGTTCTGGTGCACCGTGCTGACCATGACCCTGCACACCGCCGCCTACATCGCCGAGATCCTGCGTGGCGCGCTGCAGGCCATCCCCAAGGGTGAAATCGAAGCAGCGCGAGCGCTGGGCATGTCCCGCGGCAAAACCCTGTTCTACATCATGCTGCCACGCGCCTCGCGCATCGGCCTGCCGGCCTACAGCAACGAAGTGATCCTGATGCTCAAGGCCAGCGCCCTGGCCAGCACCGTGACCCTGCTCGAACTCACCGGCATGGCCCGCACGATCATCGCCCGCACCTACCTACCGGTTGAGATCTTCTTCGCGGCCGGTTTGTTCTACCTGGTCATCTCGTTCCTCCTGGTGCAAGGCTTCAAGCTGCTGGAGCGCTGGTTGCGGGTGGACGCCTGCCAAGGGCGCTAAGGCGCCCATGGCCATCCTCGAAACCGACCAGCTACACGCTCGCTTCCACGCCCTCGACCAGTTTCTGGTCGAGCATCAAGCGCTGTGGAAGCCCAGGCCCTTCACCGCCTTGCAGCTCGACTGGGAACAGCAGTACCCAGAACTGGCCAGTTGGCTGCGCCAGTGCACCCTCGAAGACGCCGAAGCCAACCTCGACCCAAACCTGCCACCCGCACCTTATCCACAGCTGGCCGCCCAGGCTCGGCAACTGACCGCCCTGGATGAGTTGCCCGACGCAGGCTTACCGCCCGCCGGCCACCGCCTCGACGTCAACGTGCCCGGGCGCAAGTGGCAGCAGATCGAAGCCTTCAGCCGCCGCCTCGGCTTTCGCCAACATACTCAGCACTGGCTCGACTGGTGCGCCGGCAAAGGCCACCTCGGCCGCCGCCTGCTGCAGCCCGGCCAGCAACTGACCTGCCTCGAGTACAACCCCGAGCTGGTCGCTGCCGGCCAGGCCCTCAGCGACCACCACAAGCTGCCCGCCCAGCACCTGCATCAAGACGTCATGGCCGCCGACAGCGCCCGCTGCCTCGACCAAAGCAAAAGCGTGGTCGCCCTGCACGCCTGCGGCGATCTGCACGTGCGCCTGCTGCAGTTAGCCGCCAGCCAAGGCTGCCAACACATCGCGTTGGCGCCCTGCTGCTACAACCGCATCCAGGCCAGCGCTTATCAGGCCCTGTCCAGCCACGCCCGCGCCTCGACTCTGCAGCTCGACCTCGACGACCTCGGCCTGCCCCTGAGCGAAACCGTCACCGCCGGCGCCCGCGTCCGCCGCCAGCGCGACGCCTCGATGGCCCGCCGCCTAGGCTTCGATCTGCTGCAACGCGAACAACGCCAGAACGACAGCTACCTGCCGACGCCGTCGCTGCCGGTCAGCTGGCTGGACAAGACCTTCGCCGCGTACTGCCAGGACCTCGCCGCGCTCAAACAGCTGCCCCTCACCGGCAACCCCGACTGGGAGGCACTCGAAGCCGCCGGCTGGCAACGCCTCGCCGAGGTGCGCAACCTGGAGCGCGTACGCAACCTGTTCCGCCGCCCGCTGGAGTTATGGCTGGTGCTCGATCGAGCGCTGTACATGCAGGAACAAGGCTACAACGTGCGCCTTGGGCTGTTCTGCGACTACACCCTTACACCCCGCAATTTGCTACTTTTGGCCGACCGCGAGTGATGAGCAACCTGTGGATAAGTCTGTGCACAAGCTTTTGATGAAATTGGCGGATTTGTGGATCCAACTGGCTATTTAGGGCCGTCTGCTTATTCGCTTAAACCTTCAAGCCCAGCAAAAACAGCACTTTGCGCAAAGACCGGCGGTTACGACCAACGGTATGCCCGCACTGCAATCCTGGCATGCCGCTTGTGCATAAGCATTTTCAGAATTGTCTGAAAGCGTGATGGCCACCCGCCTTCGCCCATGCCTACTGAGTTACAATTGCCCGCAACAAAGACTGTCACCGAACGGACTTCGACATCGTGATCCCGATCAAATCCACAGCCCTGCTCAGCTTCGCCCTCGCCGTCACCGGCTGCACCAACACCACCAGCCACGCCCCCGGCAAAGCCCTTGGCTGGGACACCCCCGCCATGCAACTCGGCGGCGACCGCGGCCTGCCGCTGCACGTCGCACAGCCCTGCCGCAAACGCGGCTGCGACAACGACAAGCTGTTTTTCAACCCCGCCAAGGCCGAGCCAGGCATAAACACCATCCACCGCGGCTGGTAGGAGATTTCTCCTTTCAGGCCGGTGAGTTACGGGTTTTTGCATTGATTGCAAGGAAGTGGTTTACACGGCTGCTCGGATAGCTATAATGCGCCCCTGTGCCGGTATAGCTCAGATGGTAGAGCAACTGACTTGTAATCAGTAGGTCCCGGGTTCGATTCCTGGTGCCGGCACCATACACACACGAAAAACCCGCCTTCTGGCGGGTTTTTTCGTTTCCGGGTTCAAGACATTCCAGCGACGCCCCGCTAGTGACCTCCTAAAGCGACACGTTCAATGACATGCCGGATGGCGCCGACGTGGTCACCGAGCCACGCCAAAGCTGTGCTGCGCCCAAGAAGAGTCATGTATCCCCCCTCGCGCGGCGGCAGAGGCCCGCTGAGTGGATAACTTCAAACGAATTCTCCAGTCAGATTGACGTTCACGTTGCTCGGATGTAGACGAAACCTGGCACTGGCTCAGCGAGGAGAACTTGAACTGGATATCTCAACCGCCCAAAGCATCAAGCTCGCCATTGTGGCGGCAACCGGACTGTCCAAAGACGCGCTGCATATCTACGTGGGCATGGCGATCTACTTGACGCTGATCGTTGGCATCCGACGATTGCGGCCATACCTTGGCTGGCTAGCGGTTTTAATCATTGCATGTGCTGGCGAGTGGATAGATCGACGAGACGATATTGGAAGCTTCGGATACTGGCGCTGGCAGGCAAGCGCTCACGACCTTCTGAACACCCTGTTTTGGCCGACGGTGCTGACGCTGCTTTGGCTTGTAAAATGCCGCAGTAAGTAAGCGTACGCCCGTAAAACCCTCGCAATCTGCTCTATGTGGTGCTTCATTCAGTGGGTGCTATGGGAAGCCCCTTGCATTAAAATCCCGCCATCATAATAATGAGATCGATTACCATTTATGCCTCGGTGTCTCTCTCATGTCGGCGCTTGATCATTCGGCTCTTCATCGGTTGTACAGCGAACATAACAGCTGGCTGAAAGGCTGGTTGCGTGTGCGTTTGGGCAACGCCGCCGATGCTTCGGACCTGGCTCAGGACACGTTCCTGCGGGTGATGACGGCGCGCAATGACGCACCCATCCGCGAACCTCGTGGCTACCTAAGCGCCATCGCCCGTTCGCTGCTGATCGATAAATCCCGTCGCCGCGCCATTGAGCAGGCTTACTTGCATGCGTTGGCACAACGGCCAGAACCGGTGGATGTTTCGCCGGAGATTCGCTTGTCCATCATCGAGATGCTGGTGGCGGTCGATAGCCTGCTAGATGAGCTGGGCCAGCGCACGCGTGAGATTTTCCTGGCGGTGCAGCTCGAAGGTCTGAGCTACGTGGCGGCGGCCGAGCGGTTTGGGGTGTCGGTGACCACGGTGAAGAATCATCTGATTCGCGCCATGACGCGCTGCCTGTTGCTGGTGGATAACTGATGTCTGCGTCGCCCAATCTGGAGACGCTGGAGGCGGCCGCCACCTGGTATGTGCAGCTCAATGACGGCACCGCCAGCGAGGCGCGCACGCGGGCGTGGCAGGCGTGGGTACAGGCCAGCCCTGACCATGCGGCGGCATGGTCGCGGGTTGAAAAGCTTCAGCAGCAGTGGGCGACGATACCGCAGCAGGCGGCGTTGTCTGGCCTCGGTGCAGCGCAGGCACAACGCCGTGATGTACTGAAGATTCTCGGTATGCTGATAGCGGTCGGCGGTGGTACATGGATGGCCGTTGAGCAGGTGCCGTACCGCTCGATGCTAGCGCAACAGCGCACGGGTATCCGGGAACGTCGCTCGCTGCGCCTGGACGATGGCTCGCAACTGGAACTGAACGCCGACACCGCACTGGACATCCATTTCGACTCCAGACAGCGGCTAATCCAGCTACTCCGTGGCGAAATTATTGTGCAAACCGCCAAGGATCCCACCCAGCGCCCCTTCATGGTTCAGACCGCGCAAGGGGGCGTGCGCGCGCTCGGCACCCGGTTCAGTGTGCGCCAACTGCCCGAGCAAACCCTTGTCGGTGTGCTGGAGGCGGCGGTTGAAGTCAGCCCGCAAAGGCATGCCGATCACCCGCTGCGCCTGGAAACCGGCCAGCAGGTCACGTTCGATCGTGATCGGGTGGGCAGCGCCCGCCCCCTGCCAGCGGGTTCGACCGCCTGGGTGCAGGGCATGCTCAGCGTCGATGATTGGCGGCTGGGCGACTTCATCGAGGAGTTGGGGCGCTATCGACCGGGCGTCCTGCGCTGTGCCGCCGAGGTTCGGGGGTTGAGCATTTCCGGCGCTTTTCGCATCGATGATACCGACACCGTGCTGGAGAACCTGGGCAAATCCTTGCCGGTGAAAGTGCGTTATCTGTCGCGTTACTGGGCCAGCATTGAACCGGCGTGAAGCCGCGTCGCAGAATCTTCAGCGGCAACCTTGCTGATTCAGATTCTCATCCGTCAATGACATAAGCCGCGATACAGCGGATTTCTGCCAAGACAACGGAAGGATCACCGAATGCCCCCGCTTTCCCACAACACTCCGACGCTGCTGAGGCGCGCCGTGCGCCTGGCCGTTCTGGGCGCTTCCCTTGCCAGCCTGTCTGGCCTGGCGCTGATGCCGGCTCAGGTCATGGCGCAGAGCCTGACCGCTTACCAGGTCGCCCCCGGGCCGCTGAGTAGCGCCCTGGCCGAGTTCGGTGTGCAGGCGGGGGTTACCATTTCGTTCGACACCGAGCAGGCTCGGCATCTTACAACTGACGGGCTCAAAGGCTCATACAGTGTCGAGGAGGGGCTGTCGCGCCTGCTCGCCAACAGTGGCCTGCAAGCGCAACGGCAGAGCAATGGCGGGTACGTACTGGTCGCGAACAGTACCGACGATGCCCTGGAACTGGGGGCTACGCAAATCACTGCCAACCAGTTGGGCACAGTGACTGAAGGCACCGGTTCGTACACCCCTGGCACTATCGCTACGGCGACGCGCATGGTGCTGACGCCTCGAGAAACACCGCAATCGATCTCGGTAGTAACCCGCCAGGCGATGGATGACTTCGGGCTTGTAGCCATCGATGACGTGATGCGCCATACCCCGGGCATCACCGTATCGACCTATGACACCGAGCGTACCAACTACTATTCCCGCGGGTTCTCCATCGTCAACTTCCAGTACGACGGTATCCCTACTCTGCGCGACGCCCAATATTCGGCGGGCCAGACCCTGACCGACATGGCGATCTATGATCGCGTCGAAGTTCTCAAGGGCGCTACAGGTCTGCTCACCGGGGCAGGCGGCCCAGGGGGTACCATCAACCTCATTCGCAAGAAACCGACCTCCGCGTTCAAGAGCAGCATCGAACTGGGCGCCGGTTCCTGGGACAACTATCGCTCCCAAGCCGACGTCAGCGGTCCCCTGACCGAAACCGGCAACGTCCGCGGCCGTGTCGTAGCGGCGTATCAGGACAAACAATCGTTCCTTGATCATTACTCGCGCAAGACCGGTGTGCTATACGGCATCCTGGAGGTCGACTTGGATGAGAACACTCTGCTGACCCTCGGTGCCGATTATCAGGACAGCGATCCGAAAGGCTCCAGTTGGACCGGTACACGCACCATCTTTGATGCGACCGGCAAAAAGCTGGACCTGCCGCGTTCGTTCAACAACGGCCCAAAATGGGGCTCTTGGGAACAGTACAGCCGCACGGCCTTCGCGAGCCTGGAACATACCTTTGATAATGGCTGGGTCACCAAAGGCCAATACAACCACCAGATCAACGGCTATGACGCTCCCCTGGGCTACATCTCCCAGGACTCCGCCACCGCCAGCTCCATCTACGCGCGCAAATACGTGGGCAAGACCACCAGCGACAGTCTCGATGTATACGCCTCGGGGCCATTCGAGCTGTTCGGCCGAGAACACGAAGTGGTGATCGGCCAGTCCCTGTCCATTTCCAAATGGAAAGCCAAGGACTACACCGCAACCACCTACTTCAACAACTCCTATGATTTCTACAACTGGGACGGCGATGCCGCCGAGCCGCTGTGGACCGCCACCAAGTTCAACGACGAAACGACCCGCCAGACCGGCACCTACGTCACCGGTCGCTTCAGCCTGACGGATGAACTGCACCTGTTGCTCGGCTCACGTATTGCCAACTACCAGGTGACCGGGACCAGCGACACTCAGGAAAGCGGTAAGGTGGTGCCGTATGCCGGCCTGACATATGACCTGAACGACAATTTCACCGCGTACGCCAGCTATACCGAAATTTTCCAGCCGCAGACTCAGTACCGCACCCGCACCCGTGCCATGCTAGCCCCCAACGAAGGCAAGAACTATGAGTTCGGCCTCAAGGGTGAATTCTTCGGTGGCCGCTTGAACTCCAGCCTCGCCTACTTCGAGGTGCACGAAGAAAACCGTCCGCTGGCCGACATGGCCTGGAACTCGCAGCCGGGCGTCGACTACTCGTACATCGGCACCAAGACCAAGACCAAGGGCTACGAAGCGGAAATCTCCGGCGAATTGGCCAAGGGCTGGCAGTTGCAAGCGGGGTATACCCATAAGATCGCGCGCAATAGCGATGGTGATAAAGTCGCCACCTGGGAACCGGAAGACCAGGTCAGCTTCTACAGCACCTACAAACTCCAGGGCAGCCTGGACAAGCTCACCGTCGGTGGCGGCGCGCGCTGGCAAAGCGCTGGCTGGCAGACCGTCAACAACTGGGGCTACCCCGGTGGTGGCCGCTACGAGAAATTCACCCAAGACCCCTACTGGCTGGTTGATCTGATGACCCGCTACCAAGTGACCGATAACCTTTCGGTCACCTTCAACGTCAACAACCTGTTCGACAAGCACTATTACACCAACATTGGTTTCTATGACTCGGCCTACCCTGGCGACCCACGCAACATGATGGTCACCACACGCTGGGATTTCTGATCTCTGCGATCAAACCGGTCTCCTTTCTGCTGCTCATGCAACAAAGCCCTCGTAGCGATACGAGGGCTTTGTTTTAGCAGCCAGCGCGGCTAGAAATTCCACCGAGTAGAGAGCATCACGTTCCGCGGATCGCCGTAATACACCGAGTTGTAGAAACCAATATTGGTGTAGTACTTCTTGTCGAACACGTTATTGACGTTAAGCGTGGCCGAGACGTTGTCGGTGACTTGATAGCGGACCATTGCATCCACCACCCAAAGTGGGTCTTGGGAGAACTTGTCGGTGGTCATGGTGGTGTAGTTATTGGTCAGCAGTTTCCAGCCGGTACTCTGCCAGCGTACGCCGCTGCCCAGGGTGAGCTTGTCCAGCGGGCCGGTCAGTTTGTAGGTGGTGTAGAGGTTGACCTGGTCTTCCGGTTCCCAAGTGGAGAGTTTCTCACCTTGATTGTCGCGCATGATCTTGTGGGTGTAGCCCGCCTGCAATTGCCAGCCGGGGGCCAGTTCGCCGGAGATTTCCGCTTCATAGCCCTTGGTCTTGGATTCAACGCCCTTATAGGCACCGTCCAGCCCGGGGATGCTGCCTCGCACGTAGCGGTCGTCGGTGACTGCGCGGTTGTCTTCGTGGACTTCAAAGTAGGCGATGCTGGCGTTGAGGCGGCCGTCAAAGAATTCACCCTTGAGGCCTAGCTCATAGTTCTTGCCTTCATCCGGCTCGACCGGTTTGTCATTGATGTCGCGATACTCACGCTGCGGCAGGTAGATATCGGAGTAGCTGGCATACGCCGAGAAATTCTCGTTGAGGTCGTAGGTGATGCCGGCATAAGGCAGTACCTTGCCAGTGTCCTTGACCTGGCTGGTGCCGGTGACTTCGAAGTTGTTCACGCGAGTGCCGAGCATCAGGTGCAGGTCATCCGTCACGTTGAAGCGCGCGGTCATGTAGCCGGCGCTCTGGCGCGTGGTTTCGTCGTTGTAGGCGGTTTCCGGACCTCGGCCCGGCTTGGCGGCGTCGCCGTCCCAGTTGAAATAGTCGTGGCTGTTGCCATCGCTGTAGACGGCGCTGGTGTAGTTGCTGCCGGTCCAGCGCGAGCGCGATACCGAGGTGCCGACCACCAATTCATGCTCGCGGCCAAACAGGCTGAACGGTCCGGTGGCGTACAAGTCGCCGGTGTCGCTGATGGTTTCGCCGTCGTAGGCACGGGTCAGCAGCGACGCTTTGCCGGTGACGGCGTTTGGCGACAGCAGGGCAGAGAGCGGCGCATTGTAGCCGTTGATCTGGTGGTTGTACTGCGCCTTGCCGACCCAGCCATTGTCGAATGTGTGCTCCAACGTCGCGAAGCCGGTACGGGTGTACTGCTCCCATTTGCTGAACTTGGTGCCGTTGTTGAAGCCGCGGTGGGTGCTGATGCGATTGCCGTCCGAGTCATATAGCGAGGCCGAGCCAGACCAGCTGGAACCCTGCGGGTCGCTGTCCTGGTAGTCGGCGCCAATCGTCAGCAGCGTATCAGGCGCCAGATCGAACTCGAGGATGCCGTAGTACACGGCGGTCTGGCGTTGGTAGTGGTCGAGGAACGAGTGCTTGTCCTGATAGGCCGCGACGGCGCGACCACGGATGTTGCCGGAGTCGGTCAACGAGCCGCTGACATCGACTTCCGAGCGATAGTTGTCCCATGAGCCCGCGCCCAGGTCGATGTAACCCTTGAACTCGGACGTGGGCTTTTTGCGCACCATGTTGATGGTGCCGCCAGGGCCGCCGGCGCCGGTGAGCAGGCCGGTAGCGCCCTTGAGCACTTCGACACGGTCGTAGATCACCGTGTCAGTGAGGGTGTGACCAGAAGAATACTGCGCATCCTGCAGGATCGGGATGCCGTCGTACTGGAAGTTGCGAATGGCGAACCCGCGCGAATAATACGACGTACGCTCACTGTCATAGGCCGCGACCGTGATACCCGGCGTGTGACGCATCACGTCGTCGATCGACTTGAGGCTGAAGTCATCCATGGCCTGGCGCGTCACTACGGAAATCGACTGCGGCGTTTCCCGTGGCGTCAGTACCAGGCGCGTCGCGGTGGCGATGGTGCCGGGGGTATAGGAACCCGAGCCTTCGGTAATGGTGCCCAACTGGTTGGCACTCACCTGCGTCGCTTGCAACTCGACCTTGCCATCCTGGGACACGGGTTTGGCCACCACCCGATACCCGCCGTCTGCAGGTTCAGCCTGCAGCCCTACCGGGCCCAGCAAGCGCTCAAGGCCTTCTTCCACTGCGAAGCTACCTTGCAAACCGCTGCTTTGCACGCCGGAGGAAAGCGCTGAATCAATGCCAACCATCACACCGGCCTGCTGCCCGAACGCACCCAACACGCGGTCGAGGTTACCGGCGGGAATGTCAAAGGCCTGAGCCTGGGAGTGTTCCCCGGTGGTTACCGGGCTGGCGGCAATCGCGCTGTGACTGGCAGTAACCAACGATAAACCGAAGATCGCGGTGCGTAACGCGCTGGCGAGGGGTGTGACGCGGATGAGCATAGAGACTGTCCTGTCGAGAAGGTTGGCGGGCGCTTTTTCAGCGTCTTGCCTGTCTTGATGCTCGAGAACGGAAATACTGCCGGCCACCGTGAAAAATACTCAAAACTAAGCCGGCACCACGCTGGCCAGGTAACCCCACACCCGTTGCACACGCACCGGCAGTACCTTGGCCAGCAGGTCGAGACTGGCCTCGGGTTGGTCCAGCGAGAACGAACCCGACACCTGCAAGCCCGCCACAGCCGGGTCGCAGCGCAGCAGCCCGCGCCGGTAGCGATCAAGTTGCTCAAGCACCTCGCCCAGTGGCATGCGCTCGGCGATCAACAGGCCTTGGCTCCAGGCTTCGGCGGTGGCTGGCACGCGGGTCGGCTGCCCGCTCAGCAGGTTGTTGAAGCTCAGCTGCTGGCCGGCTTCCACCTGGGTGCGGGGGCCACGCGATGGCTCGACCTGCGCACTGCCGGAGAGCATTTGCACCTGCGTACCCGGCTGGCCTGGCAGCCCGTGGCTGATGATCAACCGCGACAGCGCGGCTGGCCGTATCCAACCATCCGCGGTCTTGATCGCCCGACTGTCGCTGGCACCGTTGGCCAGCAACAGCCTGCCCAGGTTAAGCGTCAGGCGAGCCCCCTCGACATCCATCGCGGTGCGGGTATCCAGCTGCAATGCAGCGCCATCGTCCAGCCGTACATGGCGCCGCTCCCCGGTGGCGGTGTGGTAATCGCTGAACAACTCCGGCAGCAACACCCGCTCGCGCACACCCAAGCCGAGGGCGCTGGCCACACTCAGGCCGGCAAAGCCCTTGAGCAAGGTGCGTCGCGAAACAGCACTGCGCGCCTGCAGCAATTGCCGCGCACCGGGGGCCGTGAGCACCTGGTTGAGGCGCATGTCGCGGCTCAGCCCGACCAAACGCTGCCAGGCCAGTTCGTGCTGGGGGCTCTCGTTGCGCCAGTGCTGGCACGCCTGCTGCTCGGCAGCATTGCTGGTGCCCGACTGCAGGGCAACCATCCAGTTCAAGGCCTGGTCCAGCACGCTTTCGTCCAGGGGCTGATCGTTGGCGACCTTGAAGCGACTCATGGCGCGTACACCGCCAGGTAGCAATGGCGATAGGCCTTGAGCATGGCTTTTTGCACCACATTCACGCTGAGGCCCATGCGCGCTGCGATCTGTGGATAAGTCAGGCCATCGAGCTGCGACAGCAGGAATATCTCCCGCACCTTGCTGCCCAACCCGTCCAGTACCTGCCCTACCGCGTCCAGCGCTTCGAGCACCAGCAAGCGGGTTTCCGGCGACGGCATATGTTCCGGCTCCAGGATCGCCAGCGACTGTTCATACGCCCGCTCCAGGGCCTGGCGGCGGAAATACTGCACGCACAAGCGGCTGGCGACGGTGGTGAGGTAGGCGCGAGGCTCGCGGAAAACCGGCACGCTGCCGCTGCTCAAAATACGCAGGAAAGTGTCCTGCGCCAGATCCACGGCCTGCTCATGCCCGCCCAGCTTGCGCCGCAGTAACTGCACCACCCAGCTGTGATGCTGAGCATAGAGTTCGCCCACCATTTGATGGGTTGTCGAGGATGAGGCCATGAGTGCGATATCCGACGGGAGACTTGAATGAGTCGCACATGGTAATACTTCTCATTAGAAACGGGTTAGGCGTTTCTTCTCTGCTGCGCAGCAGCGCCGTAGGAGATTTCCCAACCTGCAACCAAATGCTTCAGCCGAGGGCTCTTCGGAACTATCCTACGCACCTTGCCGAACCTTCGCTGTTGTCGGGGAAATGCCTCAGGGATAACGTCTCTGGGTCGCCAGTTTCCGGTGACCGGGTGTGAGAACCCGCATGAAATGCAGCGGCAAGTCGTTATGGCAGCCGTGCGCGGGCAGACTTCGGTCTGGCCGGGTTTTGCTCGTTTCCTCGGTTTCTCACCCTGCGTACGGCTGCCACCTTGATCCGTGAGAAAGGTCGAGCTGGTGGCTCCTGTCACGAAATGAGAGATCCACCATGAAGAAACTCGTCCCCGACCCACCCCGCCAAGACTTCACCCAACGGTCCTCCTTCAGCCTCCATCCAAACGTCACTACTTCTGAAATCCTTGCCCATGCCAGCAAACTGCTGCTTGGCGTAGCCGAAACCATCGACCAACACCGCCGCGCCCATCCTTACCAGGCCGGGCTGAACATGCTGGCGAACGCCGCCCATACCGCCGATGCCTCACGCGCTCTGATTGACTACGCATTGACCTGCCTGCCCGCCAAGCCGGAGGAATGCTGAGATGAGCGACGATCAAAAAACCAACGTCACGGCCGGCGTCGAAACGTTTTTCGAATCGGGTGAAAGGTCCTCTCACATATTTCGGGTCATGCCCGGAGTGCCGTTCGAGCATGCCTATGAACACGTGTCAGTACTGCTGGGCTACATCAAGCATCTGGTCCGCGAGGGCGATATGGAGAATGACCACAAGCTGCTGGGCGCAGCGGATTACCTGAGCACCTTCGCCAAGGCGATCATGGACGACATCGAGATCGCGCGATACCGAGCTCAACGCGCGACATCATAGGCGCAGCTAGGGTCGCTCGGCGGCCCTCACACTGCGCAGCTAGACGAGGCACAGGGTAAGCAGCATCAAGTTGATTCCGATCAAAATCCGCACTCACGGCAGCAGTAACCTAAGCGCAATGACCGCCACAACGAGGGCGCTGCATGGCCAAGAAATTCCCCCTCAACCCAAGCCATCCCGAACGCATTTGTTGGGGGTGCGACCTGTACTGCCCGGCCAAAGCGCTGGCCTGCGGAAATGGTGCGGATCGGACGATGCATCCTGCCGAGCTGTTTGGTGAGGATTGGCACGAGCACGAAACGTGGTCGGAAGACGCAGACGTCAAGCGCGGTGAGGATCTGCCGCTAAGTTCGAGCACCTGATTGTGCGCTTCAGTTACCGAAGCTCTGCACAAAGGGTCCTGCACTCTGCTTGATCGCCGCGACCACGTGCGGCGCCTGTTCGCATAGCTCCGGCGCTTTGGCCAGTACTTGCTCAAGCGCCTGCAACTGCTTGCGGATAACTTCACCCGGTTGCGTTACACCACACGTGTCGGCGAAATCCAGTAAACCCTGCCTGGATGCAAACAGAGACTTGTTGCCGGCGAGCGTAAGCGCGAGCACATCTTCGGGGATGTAAGCCGTGGTGTTGACGATATCGTAAGCGGGCGCCAGGCGGGCATCGCGCATCACGGGGTCAGAATAGAGCAGGCCAAAGTTTTTCAGATGGGCATCGCCGTTACCGACGATGCAGCTCAGCGTAACCATCTCGAACAGTTGCGTGAGCGAGGCATTGAGGTGCTCGGGTGCGCAGAACACGCGGATTGCCTTGGCAATCGCTGCATAGCTCTTGCTGTACTTCTGCTCTGCTGGCAGTCCCATCAACGCCGTCATGTCTTCAAAACCGATTGGGTTGTGCTGCTCGTCGCGGTCGAAGCGGCGCATGACGAACAACTTGGCGTTGTCCGAGAGGAAGAACGGCGGCACGGGCAGCCCTGAGGCCTGCGCGATGGTCATGCACAGGTACTCATTGATGGCCAGGCCGGGATATTCGTCGCGGCCACTTTTGATGATCAATTCCGAAGTCTTCGAGGTGAACCGCTGTGGTGTTGAATTTCGTTGTTCAGGCACCAGGACTTTAGGCTGCACACCCGAGATACCGGCACGCAGGATGTAGCGATCCACCAGGTCGGCGAAGATGTCGTGCGAGCCGTCCCAAGATAAAATTTCGTCCAGCTTTTCGCCAGGAAACTGCTCACGCTCAAGCAACGCATCAACCGTGCGCGAGCTGACGTACACCCGGCCTATGGGAGAGCTGCTGCCAGATAACGCCAGTAGCAACATGGGGTCGACTTTGGCGATCTTTGCCAGGCGGTTGCGTAGCTGCTCGAGCACATAACCTTCCGGCAGGTTCATCTGAAATACCGGATGCAAATCTCGATGGCGGTACTCTTCCGTGCGGGTAGGCATGAGCAGGCTGACTGCAGCGCGCGGCTCAGCCTCCGCAGCGTAACGAAACAGGTAATCAGCAGCGCTGGTAAGGATTGTTCCGCTGATACCTTGGGGTGTCGTTACAGTCAGTGAAGCGCTCATTCAAACATCCCCTGGATCTCTTCCAACGTAGGCATGGCTGCAGCAATCACTCGCAACTCGCAATCCATTGCGCCAAGAGCTTTAGCATAGGCGGCGATAGCAACGGATAGGCTACCTTTCTCCACAGCGATGATTTTCTGACGAGTAAGGTTTGCCAGCTCTGCAAGCTGTTGCTGGGTGAGCCCTCGATGAAGGCGCCGTGTGCGTATTTGTCGCCCTAAGCGCTGAGTTAGCAGTTCGTGGTCCATGTTTAGAATACGAGACAATTGGATTGACATGTAACGTATACGTGACCAGATCGAAAATCAATTGATATGTGGTGAACTGCTGGCCTCGGCCATATGCCGGACCGTTTTGGCAGTTTGCTGAGCCGGTGATCTTCGCTCAAAGCGCAGGTTCAGGGAGGCCGGGTTTGTATACCTCGAGAAGCGAGTAGAAGACGGGTTCTCGGCCCTCGCGGCGCTCATGCTCGTAGCTGAATCAGCGCAAACTACTGCTGATCGCCTCATCTTCAATCAGGTCAGTGAGCAAATACTGGAGGTGATTGCCCTCGCCAACCTTCGAGCCCATCAATTCCAGCTGACGTTTGGTTGTATGTCGGTCGCATTCTGCAACGGCCATATGCATGGCGGGCGTGTGCAGATAACAGCACTGATAAGCAGGCTCGCCGAGCATCAGCGTCGGGGTGAGTTGAACGCTTCTCGCACGTTTTATGAGGGACCAAGCCAATGAGGCATCCAGCCCAGCAGGAAGCCGAAACCGCCACTCGTCAAAGTGCAGGTAACTGCCTTTCGGATCGAACGGATGGGCCAGCGCGAAATATTGCGCTGCCTGATCCTGGTGCTGTGCGCTGATGAGCGCGAGCGGGTCCGTGATGACCTCGGGCGGGCGCTTGATGATGCTCATTCCAGATGTCCCTCGATTTGGAATGAGACTACAGCACTAATCCAACTCCCTAAAACGCAAAAAGGGCCGCTAAGCGGCCCTTTCCGTCACCCAACCAGAATCAGAAGATGCTGATCGGATACTCAACAAACACACGAACTTCGTTGCCGTCGTCGTTGTAGCCGTTCTGCTGCACTGCATTGTTGGTACGCAGGAACGAGCCACGCAGTTTGACCGACAGGTCCTTGGCCGGGCCGTCTTGAACGACGTAACGGACCTGGCTGAAGATCTCGCGCTCTTTGCCTTCGCCGAAGCCTTGTGGGTTGGCGACGTTGCGGGTGTTGATGTTGTCGCCGACAACGTAGGCCAGCTTGTAGGTCAGGCCAGGCACGCCGAAGGTGCTGAAGTCCAGGCCGTAGCCGAGCTGCCAGGAGCGCTCGTCTTCAGCGTTGAAGTCAGACCAGTACGAGTTGGCCAGGTAGATGGTCGAACCACCGTCACCCACGCCGCCTTCGTTCTGGTACCAGCCGTAGTTGTAGCCGGTGCTGCCGGTGCTGCGCTGGTGCGCCAGGGTGAACGAGTGCGCGCCGTAGGCGTAGGTAGCGGCCAGGCTCCAGATGGTGTTGGAGTCGCCGTTCAGGCCTGCAGCCTGGACGAACTTCTTGTCGATGTCCGACTTGTAGCCGTTGAAGTCGAGGGTCAGCGACTGGTCAGCAGCGATCGGGAAGACGTAGTTCAAGCCCAGGTAGTGCTTCTTCATGACGTCTTCGTTGTCGGCTGTGTACAGCGACGCGGTGAAGTTGTCGGTGAACTTGTAGCTACCACCCAACACGTTGATCGACTTCAGGCCACCGCTGTCGCGGTGCTCGGCGCTCTTGCGCACTTCCTGAGTGAAGCGACCGGCGTTCAGCTCGAGGCCTTCGATCTCCTTGGAGGTGATCATGGTGCCGGTGAAGCTTTCTGGCAGCAGGCGCGAGTCGTCGTACTGCAGAACTGGCAGGGCCGGCATCTGGTCGCCGTACTTCAGCACGGTGTTGGAGATGCGGAACTTGACCGCAGCGCCAGCACGGGCGAGGTCGTTGGCAGCAGCGCTCTGGCCATCTGCGTCAACGGTGTTTTCCCGCTTGAAGAAGTCGATACCGCCGCCGCCGTTACGGCCTTTGCCGCCGTCCAGGCGCAGTGCGTACAGGCCGAAGGCGTCAACGCCTACGCCGACGGTGCCTTGGGTGAAGCCGGAGGAGAAGTTACCGATGAATGCCTGGCCCCATTGGGACTGGTCATTGGTGCCGTGTTTCTTGTCACGGTTGATGAAACCGTTGCGCAGCAGGATGTTGGCGTGGCTGTCTTCAACAAAGCCCTTGCTCTCGGCCTGGTCATTGGCCTGTGCCTGGGTCGCGGCAACGAGTGCCAGGGCGATCAGGCTGATCCTGGTTTTCAACATTTTCTTTTCCTTTATTTTTAATCAAAAACACTGTGCATTTTTACGCCCGGAAACCAACGCCCCTTCGTAGGTTCGACGTTATGCGGATCCAACTGACAAGCCGTGCCGATGCTCAACTGGCGGGCTTTCGCAGCCGCATGGCCATGTCATGGCCAGCAAGCGATGGCGAATCCTAGCCGCCCCTGCTTCTCAATGTCAAAAAATCGTGAAAGGCAGGTGTATATAACCAAAAAAACACCTAGCAATAGTGCATTTCAATGCGTATCTGCCCTTGCGTGGGGCATTTTTTCCCACAAGGCGATAATTCAACCTACATACAGCAATAAATGGCTCTGCGATCAGCGCCGCCGACCCTGTTACATCGAGATACACATGCAAAGACAGGGCTTTACGAATTACCCGAGCAGGCGTTAATAGCAAGCATTACCATCCGCATCCATTTTTCATTAACTGCTTGTTTGGATGCCGTCATGCGTGTGCCTCGCCGCCTTTCGCCCCTGTCCCTGAGCCTGTCGCTGCTGTGCAGCGCGGGCGTTGCCACTGCCGCCACCACTACCCTGCCAGAGCTCTCGGTCACCGCCGATGGCGAGCGTGAACGGGACAACCCCCGGGTCAAGGAAGTCAGCACTGCGACTCGCACCTCCACAGCGGTGCGCGACGTACCGCAAGCCATCGACACGGTGAAGACCAGCAACCTGCTGGATTACGGCAGCAACAACCTGGGCAAGGCGCTGGAAGGCATCCCCAACGTCAGCAGCGGTGCCGATACGCGTTTCGACAGCGTGCGTATCCGCGGCTTCGAGAGCAGCAACGACTTCTATCTGGACGGCATTCGCGACGACAGCCAATACATACGCGATCTGCACAATATCGAGCGGGTCGAGGTGCTCAAGGGCCCGGCCGCGGTGCTGTATGGCCGTGGCGGCCAGGGCGGTATCGTCAACCGGGTGAGCAAGGCGCCAGAGCATGGCCGGCGCTCGAGCATCGAAGCCCAGGCGGGCAGCGAAGATATGCGCAGCCTGTACGCCGACCTCAGCGCCGACCCAAGCGACACCATCAGCCTGCGTTTGAACATGGGCAACCTCGACTACAACAGCTTTCGCGATGGCGTCGATGGCAACCGCCAGCTGTTCGCGCCGTCGATGAGCTGGCAACTGACGCCAGACCTGAACTGGCTGGTGCAGTACGAATACAGCCGCTTCAACCGCACCCCGGACCGCGGCATTCCCGGCGTCAATGGCCGCCCGGCCGACGTCGACCGGGGCACGACTTACAGCGATACCCAGCGCGACTTCATCGATGACCAGGCGCAGTCGCTGCGCTCGCGCTTGAACTATCAGCTCAGCGACAACTGGCAGTTGCGCCACACGCTGGGCCTGTTCCAGCTCGACAGCCAGTTCGACAATACCTACGCCACCGGCTACAACGCCGCCAGCAACACGGTGACTCGCCAGCGGTGGCAGCAGGATCTGAAAACTCGCAACCTGTTCAACAACCTTGAAGCCGAAGGCGAGTTCGCCACTTGGGGCCTGCACCACACCGTGATGGTCGGCCTGGAGCTGGGCCACCAGCGCCGCGACCCGCTGTTGCGCAACGCCTTGCCGACCAACCAAGGCGGCACAGCGGTGCCGAGCCTTGACCTGGACAACCCTGATCGCAGCCTGCAACACAACGGCCGCATGCGCGTGTCGAGCAACAACCACACCGTGGTCGACAGCCGCGGCCTGTACCTGCAAGACCAGATCCGCCTGAACGAGCAATGGCAGATTCTGGCGGGACTGCGCTTTGACCGCTTCGAGGTCGAGACCACCAACCGCCTTAACAGCGCCAGCGAGCCGCAAACCAGCACCAGCACCAGCCCGCGCATCGGCGTGGTGTACTCACCGTGGCGCGAGCACTCGTTCTACGCCTCGTGGAGCAAGACCTTCTCGCCAGTCGGCGGTGGCCTGATCGGTATCACGCCGGGCGCCGCCGGCAATACCAACAAAACCGACCCTGAGCTGAGCCGGCAGAAGGAAATCGGGGTCAAGAGCGACTGGTTCGACGAGCGCCTGAGCACCACCCTGGCCATCTATGAACTGGAGCTGTACAACCGTCGTACCCGCGATGCCGATAACCCTGAACTGTTCCTGCTCAGCGGCCTGCAACGCTCACGCGGCATCGAGCTGACCGCGACCGGCAACATCGTTGGCAACTGGTATGTGCGCGGTGGCATCGGCCTTCAGGATGCGACCATCGTCAAGGACAACAGCAACCAGCAAGGCAACCGCATCAATGATGTGGCCAAGCGCAACGGCAGTCTGTTCATCAGCTGGAAACCGCAACTGGGCTGGTACGCCGAAACCGGCCTGACAATGGTTGGCGAGCGCTTTGCCGACAACCAGAACACCACCCTGCTGCCAGGCTATGGCCGCTGGGACGCGCTGGTCGGCCTGCGCACCACGGACTGGGATGTGCGCGCCGCACTGAACAACCTGACCGACAAGACTTACTACGCCTCCGCCACCAGCGCCGCACAGATCCAGCTGGGCGACCCGCGCAGCCTGGTCGTGACCGGCACCTACAACTTCTGATTCACTCGCCCAATAAAAACGCCACCGCAATCAGCGGTGGCGTTCTTGTTCAACAGCTCGGGAGCACTGCCTGCTCAATGCCAGATGGCTACCAGCGCCTCAAGCTCAGCATCGCTGATCAGTCCTCGTGGATAGCGCTCATGCAACAGACGTCGGGTATCGGTCGTCCTGACCCGCTTGCTTCCATGGTGCTTCAACCACTGCGTCAGCATTTTGAGCGATTGGTGATTTACTGCCGATGGGTGCAAAACCGACTCACTTGCTGCATTCATTTCAACACGTACTCCCTGGGCCCGTGAGCGGCTAACTTACGTTGAGTTTGTGACAGATCGGTTTAAACCTATCTGCTTGAAACACAATGGGAAACGATACAAGAGGTGTGCCATTTACCGCGTCTGCCGTCGGCCGCGCATAAAAAAAGCCCGTCAATCGACGGGCTTCTCTTCTATCAGGGAGTTAGCGCTTATGCGGCGCCGGTTGTTGCTGAGTCAGGCAGTGGATGTTACCGCCACCGAGCAGCAGCTCGCGTCCGGGGATCATCACCACCTCATGGTTGGGGAAGATCTTCGCCAGGATGGCTCTAGCTTCGGCATCTGCCGGGTCATCAAAGCTCGGCGCGATGATGCCGCCGTTGACGATCAGGAAGTTCACGTACGAGCCCGCCAGGCGCTCGGCAGGGCTGCGCTCCTGGCTACCGGCCACCTGGTCGACGCCTGCGCACTCTTCTTCGGTTGCGTAGAGCGGGCCTGGGATCGGCATCTTGTGCACTACAAAGGTGCGGCCTTTGGCGTCACGGGTGTTTTCCAGCACTTCCAATGCGGCGTGGCAGCGCGCGTAGTTGGGGTCGTTGGAATCATCGGTCCAGGCCAGTAACACCTCACCTGGGGCGACGTAACAGCAGAAGTTGTCGACGTGGCCATCGGTCTCGTCGTTGAACAGGCCGTCAGGCAGCCAGACAATGGTGTCTACCGCCAACTGGTCGCGCAGGATCTGTTCGATCTGCTCGCGGCTCAGGTGCGGGTTGCGGTTACGGTTGAGCAGGCACTCTTCGGTGGTGATCAGCGTGCCTTCACCGTCGACGTGGATCGAGCCGCCTTCAAGCACGAAGCCTTCGGTCTGATAACGCTGGCAGCGTTCCATTTCGAGAATTTTGGTTGCGACGTCTTCGTCACGGTTCCACGGTGCATACAAGCCACCATCAAAACCGCCCCAGGCGTTGAAAGCCCAATCGACACCGCGCACTTCGCCGTGGTCGTTGATCACGAAGGTCGGGCCGGTGTCACGCACCCAGGCGTCGTCGTTGCTCAGCTCGACCACGCGGATGTTAGGCAGGTCGAGTTGGCGCCGGGCGTTCTGGTATTGAGCAGCAGACACCCCAACCGTCACCGGCTCAAAGCGAGCGATTGCCTTGGCCAGGGTCACGTGCGCCGCCTGCACCGGCTTGCCACCGAGGCGCCAGTTGTCCGGGCGCTCGGGCCAGATCATCCAGGCCTGGGTCTGTGGCGCCCACTCGGCAGGCATATGGAAGCCATCGGCACGGGGAGTCGAGGTGAGGGTTTTCATCGGTGTCCTCTGCATTACAGTTGAGGTATGTGCGGGCGCACAGGGTAGCCCGGCATGCACTGAGAGCAGTTATAGCCGATAATTATCTGTAATTATAGTGAAGAAGAAGAAAATACAGACGAAGGGCCGACTCAATAACCGATAACAATCGAGTATTGAGACGGCCCAGTTCGCTGCTAAAGGCCTTCTTGCAGGATGCGATCCACGCAATCGACGAAGTAATCGACGCTGGCCCGGGTGGTGCACATCGGTGGTTTGATCTTGAGAATGTTCAGGTAATCGCCGGTTGGCTGCATGAAGATGCCCAGATCGCGCAGGCGATTGCACAAGGTAGTGGTTTCTTCAGTGGCCGGTTCAAGGGTGTGCCGATCACGCACCAGCTCCAGCCCCAGATAGAAACCGGAGCCATGGGTAGCACCCGCCAGCGGATGTTTATCGACCAATGCCTGCAAGCGCGCCTTGAAGTAGCCGCCGACCTTGCGGGTGTTGTCCCACAGGCCCTCCTCCTGCATCACGTCGAGCACGGCCAGGCCGATCCGGCAACTGACCGGGCTGCCGCCGGCGGACGAGAAGAAGTAACCCTCGGCTTCCAGCGCCTCGGCGATCTCACGACGGGTGATCACCGCACCCAGCGGCTGGCCGTTGCCCATGCCTTTGGCCATGGTGATGATGTCCGGGGCAACACCCTGTTGCTCGAAGCCCCAGAAGTAATCACCGAGGCGGCCATAACCGACCTGCACCTCATCGGCGATGCACACCCCACCACGGGCACGGACCTTGGCGTAGGCCTCGCGCAGGTAGCCCGGCGGCAGCGAAATACCGCCGGCGTTGCCGTACACCGGCTCGCAGATCATTCCCGCCAGCTGACGGCCGCGGGCGTCGAGGTCGGCCAGCTTGGCATCGACGTCACGCAGGTAGTCAGCAGTGCTGTCATCGCCGCGATAGCGACCGCGGAAGGTGTTCGGCGCCTCCACCGGATGCACCCATTCCGGGCGGGTTTGCAGCGCTTGCGGGTTGTCGGCAATCGAGGTGGAAATCGCATCGGTAGCCACCGACCAGCCGTGATAAGCCTCCAGCACGCTGATCAGGTCACGCCCGCCGCTGTAGGCCCAGGCCAGGCGGATGGCGAGGTCGTTGGCCTCGGTGCCGCTGTTGACCAGAAACACCCGATCAAAGCCTTCCGGCGCCAGCGCCAGCAAGCGCTCGGAGAACTCCGCGACAGCGGCGTAGTGGAAGCGCGAGTTGGTGTTGAGCAGCGACCACTGCCGCGCCGACTCGGCGGCCATGCGCGGGTGGCCGTGGCCAAGCACGGCGACGTTGTTGAGCATGTCCAGGTACGAGCGGCCCTGCATGTCGATCAGGTAGTTGCGCCAGCCGCGCTCGATATGCGGCGGCTGTGCGTAGTAGTGCTTCTGCGAGCGGGCGAAGCTGGCATCGCGGCGCGCCAGCAGCGCTTGCGCATCGGGCAGCGGCTCGGCGTCGCAGGCAAACCCCAGCAAGGCTTGCGGTGACGGGCACAGCGCCAGCCAGGCGGCCGCCGCTGAAGGCGTGGCGAAGAACGGCGGCTGCACGCTGCTATCGCGGCACAGCTGCACGCTGAGCAGGCTGCCAGTAGTGCCGAGCGCTTCACCCAGATTCAGCGCTTGGCCATCCTCCGGCATGCTCTGCAAGCCTTGCAGCCACAGGCTGAAATGCTCGCTGCGCAGGCAGCCGTGGTTGGCGCTCACACGCTGCCATACACCAGCATGCGGCGCTTGCAGCGGGCTGCCCTCAGGTAGCTTCAGCTCGACACCGAGGGCACAGGTGGCCGGCTCGTCGGGACGGTCGATGTGGGTTTGCGACAGCCGATATTGCCCATGCAGGCTGCAAGCCACGCCAGGTTCGGCGGCCAGCACAGCCTGATCAAAACCAGGCTGCTGCCAGTTGCCCGCCTCGCAGTGCCTGCTGAGCACGCCGAGGTCGACGCGGGTGACTGCCTGGCCTGCCAGCGTCGGCAGTAAAGGTGCGCAGTCGGTCAATGCAAGCGTCGGCAATTGCTGGCCAGCGGCTTGCAGAATCGCCGCTTCCATCAATGCTGCTGGCACACGGGTGGCGGTCTCGAAGATCTCCCACTCGTGGGCGATGTTGTCGCGGATGTATTGATTGTCCGGATCGACCGTCAGTTGCTGCTCGCTGCTCAGCACCAGCACCGCAGCACGCATCAACACCAGCGGCCACAGCGCCAGCAACTCGGCCTCGCTGAGCAGATTGACCTCGTGATAGGCGCTGACCACCGGCAGAATCCGCAGCGGATCACCTTCGGCATGGTGCAGTAGCGCAGCACAGGTCACCGACAAGTCAGCGATGCGCCAGGTGCGTACCAGGTCGCCAAAGTCGATCACACCTTGCAACTGCCACTCGCGCTGGGCATCGCGCTGCCAGACCACATTGTCATCGGTGATATCCAGATGCACCGCCTGGCTCGGCAGTTGCGCCTGCACCTTGGCCAACACCTCAACTGCCTGCGCAACCACCGCCTGCAGCTGGGCGCGGCGCGGCGTATCGCCCAGCACCGGCAACAGGTGCTCGATCAACGCCTGGGCATGTTGCGGGTCCCACTGCAGGGTGCGCGCAAGGCCCGGATGGTCGAAGTCGACCAGGGCCAGGTCAACCTTCGCGCACAAGGCGCCGAGCTCGGCCATCAAACTGGCCGGCATATGCTTGAGGCGGGTCAGCGATTGCCCTTCGATATACTCGAGCACGCGCACGCGCAGTGGCTGGCCGTCGACGTCCAGCGCCAGCAGCGTCTCGCCGTTGCGCGCAGCGCGCACACCCGGCACCGGCACGCCCTGCTCGGCCAGATAGGCCAGCGCCGCATGCTGCGCCTGCAGCTCGATCTCGGCATAGCTGCCGTGGCAGGCCTTGAGCACGAAGCGGCCTTGGTCGCTGTCCAGTCGCAGGTTCAGGTCCTGTTGGCTGCCCAGCGCCTGCAGGTTGCCGTCGAGGTCAAAATGCGCCCTGAGCAAAGCATGTGCCTGCGCTTCGCTGAGCGAAGGGCTTGGCTGGCTGGAACGCTGAATCAGGGTGCTGAGGGGCATTTTGCGTGTGACCTCGGTTTTTTTGTCGCTTATATCGCCACTGCTGCGGCCGATATACAAGGGGCAGCTGCAAACAAGCCGACAGAACAGCTGCGCAAATCAATGCGCTTGTCAGTACCGGCGGCAATCGACAAGCTACGCTCCATCCGACGTCAACCGGTTTTACAGAGGCAGACTGATGCGCATACTCGTCACCGGCGGTGCCGGCTTTATCGGCTCGGCGCTGATCCGCCACCTGATCACCCACACCGAACACGATGTGCTCAACCTCGACAAGCTGACCTACGCCGGCAACCTTGAGTCGTTGCAGCCGATCGCCAGCAACACCCGTTACGAGTTCGTCCAGGCCGATATCGCCGACCAGCCGCTGGTCAGCGCCGTGCTCGAGCGGTTCCAGCCAGACGCGATCATGCACCTGGCGGCCGAGTCGCACGTGGACCGTTCGATTGACGGCCCGGCAGCGTTCATCCAGACCAACATCGTTGGCACCTACGCTCTGCTCGAGGCCACCCGCGCCTGGTGGAGCAAGCTGCCGGCGGCGCGGCGCGAAGCGTTTCGCTTTCATCACATTTCTACCGACGAGGTCTACGGCGACCTGCACGGTGTCGATGACCTGTTCACCGAAACCACCCCCTACGCGCCCAGCTCGCCCTATTCGGCCAGCAAGGCGGCGTCCGACCACTTGGTCCGCGCCTGGCAGCGTACCTATGGCCTGCCGGTGCTGCTGACCAACTGCTCGAACAACTACGGCCCGTATCACTTCCCGGAAAAACTGATTCCACTGGTGATCCTCAACGCCCTCGCCGGCAAGCCGCTGCCGGTATATGGCAACGGCCAGCAAGTGCGCGACTGGCTGTTTGTCGAGGATCATGCCCGCGCCTTGCTCACCGTGGTCAGCCAGGGTCAGGTCGGCGAGACCTACAACATCGGTGGCCACAACGAGCAGACCAACCTCGACGTGGTCCGCGCCATCTGCGCCCTGCTCGATGAGCTGGCACCCCAGCATCCGGCCGGGGTCAGCCAGTACGCCGACTTGATCACCTTTGTCCAGGACCGCCCAGGCCACGACCTGCGCTATGCCATCGACGCCAGCAAGATCGAGCGCGAACTCGACTGGGTGCCGGCCGAGACCTTCGCCAGCGGCCTGCGCAAGACCGTGCAGTGGTACCTCGACAACCGCGAGTGGTGCCGTAACGTCCAGGATGGCAGTTACCAGGGCGAGCGGCTGGGCAACACCCAATTCAAGGATCTGATCTCATGACCAAAGGCATTGTCCTGGCGGGCGGCTCCGGCACCCGCCTGCACCCGATCACCCTCGGCGTGTCCAAGCAGCTGCTGCCGATCTACGACAAACCGATGATCTACTACCCGATCTCGGTACTGATGCTCGCCGGCATCCGCGACATCCTGCTGATTTCCACCCCGCAGGACTTGCCGCAGTACCGCCAGCTGTTCGGCGACGGCAGCCAGTTCGGCATCCACCTGAGCTATGCCGAGCAGCCTTCGCCGGATGGCCTCGCCCAGGCGTTCATTATCGGCGAAGAATTCATCGGCAAAGACCCGGTGTGCCTGATCCTCGGCGACAACATCTTCCACGGCCAAGGCTTCAGCGAGCAGCTGCTGCGCGCAGTCAGCCAGCCGTCCGGAGCAACGGTGTTCGGCTACCTGGTGAAAGATCCGGAGCGCTTTGGCGTAGTCGAGTTCGACGAGCAGGGCCGCGCCCTGTCGATCGAAGAAAAACCCGCTGTGGCCAAGTCCAACTACGCCGTCACCGGCCTGTATTTCTACGACAACGATGTGGTCGAGATCGCCAAGGCCGTGCGCCCCTCGGCACGCGGCGAGCTGGAAATCACCGACATCACCAATGCCTACCTGCAACGCGGCGACCTGCGCGTCGAGCGCTTTGGCCGTGGTTTCGCCTGGCTCGACACCGGCACCCACGAGAGCCTGCTGGAAGCGTCGCAATATGTGCAGACCATCGAAAACCGCCAAGGCCTGAAGGTCGCCTGCCTGGAAGAAATCGCCTTCCAGAAGGGCTGGATCTGCCGTGAGCAACTGCTGGCCAAGGCTGAAGGCTTGAAGAAAACCGGCTACGGCCAGTACCTGCGCAAACTGGCTGAAGAGTACCCATGAACGTCATCGCTACCGACATCCCTGATGTATTGATCATCGAGCCAAAGCTGTTTGGCGACAGCCGTGGCTTTTTCTTCGAAAGCTTCAATGAGCGCGCCTTCAAGGAGCAGACCGGGGTCAGCATCAACTTCGTTCAGGACAACCACTCGCGCTCGCAAAAAAACGTGCTACGCGGCTTGCACTATCAAGTGGAAAACCCACAAGGCAAACTGGTGCGCGTGGTCCAGGGCGAAGTGCTCGACGTTGCGGTAGACGTGCGCGTTGACTCGCCGACGTTTGGCCGCTGGGTGGCCACCCGGTTGAGCGCCGAAAGCCATCGCCAGTTCTGGATTCCACCGGGCCTGGCCCACGGCTTTTTGGTGCTGAGCGAGTCGGCCGACTTCCTCTACAAGACCACCGACTACTTCAACCCGACTGCCGAGCGCTGCATCCGCTGGGACGACCCGGACCTGGCAATCGACTGGGGGCTGGTCGAAGCGCCGTTGCTGTCGGCCAAAGACCAGCAAGGGCTGAGCTTTCGTGAGCTGTTCCCATGAAGCCACTGAAGATTCTCATATGCGGCCACAACGGTCAGGTCGCCCAGGCCCTACAGGCACAATTCAAAGGCCGAGCTGACGTGCACGCCCTGGGCCGCGATCGGCTCGATCTGGCCCGTCCCGAACAGCTGCGCACGCCGCTGCGCGAGCTGGCTCCGGACTTGATCATCAACGCCGCTGCCCACACTGCCGTCGACCAGGCCGAAAGCGAGCCGGAGCTGGCTTTCGCGATCAATGCCCAAGCCCCGCAGGTGCTGGCTGAAGAAGCCGCCCAGCTCGGTGTGCCGTTGATCCACTACTCCACCGATTACGTCTTCGACGGCAGCAAAGCCACGCCCTACACCGAGTACGACGCGCCCAACCCTTTGGGCGTGTACGGCAGCAGCAAGCTGGCCGGTGAACAGGCGATCACCGCTGTTGGCGGCCAGCACCTGATCCTGCGCACCAGCTGGGTCTACTCGCAGCACGGGCGCAACTTCCTCCTGACCATGCAACGCCTGTTGCAGGAGAAACCGCAACTGCGGGTGGTCGCCGACCAGATCGGCGCGCCCACCTGGGCCGGCACCATTGCCGCCAGCACCCTGGCCTTGTTCGAGCGCTGGCAGGCCGGCGATGCGGGCGCCTGGGGCACTTACCACCTGAGCGCCCAAGGTGAAACCTCGTGGTTCGGCTTTGCCGAGGCGATCGCCGCGCAGCTCAAGGCGCGCGGCCTGCCTTGCGCCGAGCTGATCCCGATCAGCTCCAGTGAGTACCCAACCCCAGCGCAGCGCCCAGCCAATTCGCGGCTGGACTGCTCGCTTCTGGCGCAACAGTGGCACGTCAGCCAGGCGCATTGGCGGGACGCGCTCAACGACTGCCTGAACTAGCGCATAATTGCGCCAGACTCTTTCTGGCGCAGTTGGCACATGATGCACACCCCGACCTCCCCGCGACGCCCCCGCTGGCGCAGCCTGGCCCTTCTGGCAGTGTGCCTGGCGCCGCTGCTGTGGCCGCTGCATCACCTGGCCGAACGCTATTACCAGGACCAGCTCGCCTCGCAGAATCGCCAGACCCTCGACCTGTACGTGGCCAACCTGCTCGGCACCCTGCACCGCTACGAAACCTTGCCGCAGATCCTCGGCGAGCTGCCGGCGCTACGCCAGGCCTTGGCCGATCCGTTCAGGATCGAAGCAATCACCAACGCCAACCGCCTGCTCAAGGACATCACCCGCCAGACCGGGGCCGAGGTGATGTACCTGATGGACGTCAGCGGCAACACCCTGGCCGGCTCCAACTGGGATAAACGCGACAGTTTCGTCGGTCGTAACTTCGCCTTCCGGCCGTATTTCATCGAAGCCATGGAAGGCCGCCTGGGGCGCTTCTTTGGCCAAGGCACGACCTCAGCCAAGCGCGGCTACTTCTTCGCGGCTGCGGTGCGCGATGGCGAGCGGGTGATCGGCGTGCTGGTGGTCAAGGTCGACCTTGACCACACCGAAACGCTCTGGGGCAATACCCCCGAGCAACTGCTGCTGACCGATCAGAACGGCGTAGTGGTGCTGACCTCGCGCCCGGACTGGCGCTTCCGTGCCACCCGCCCGCTGACTCCGGCGGAGCGCTCGGCGATGCTCGCCATCCAGCCCTACCCGACCCAGGCACCGCAGCCGCTGAACCTCAACCCCGAGGCCTGGCTGATCCAGACCCGCGACATCAAGGAAACCGGCTGGCAGGTGAGCATCCTTGCCCCGCACATCCTCATCGACCGCTCGGTGCAGACGGTCATGGCAATTGGCGCCGGCGCACTGCTGGTGTTGATCCTGCTGACCGGTTTGGTGATGCAGCGCCGGCGCCACTATATCGACCGCATCGACCTCGAAGCCCGCGGCCGGCAAGACCTGGAAAACCGCGTGGTGGCGCGGACCGCCGACCTCGAAGGCCTTAATACCCTGCTGAAAAGCGCCGTGCTCGAGCGCGAGAGCGCCCAGCAGGAACTGGTCCGCGCTCAGGACGAGTTGGTCCAGGCCGGCAAGCTGTCGGTGCTCGGCACCATGTCGGCAAGCATCAGCCACGAGCTCAACCAGCCGCTGGCGGCGATCCGCAGCTACGCCGAAAACGCCGAAGTGCTGCTCGACCATGAACGTACCGAAGACGCCCGCGGCAACCTCAAGCTGATCGGCGAGCTGACCGGGCGCATGGCCTCGATCATCGCCCACCTGCGCGCCTTTGCCCGGCGTGATCGCCATGCGCCGGAAAGCGTCGCCCTGCAACCGGCGCTGGACGACGCCCTGGCCCTGCTGGCCAAGCGTCGCCGGGCGATGGCGGTGGAGCTGGTTCGCGACCTGCCGGACGCGCCGCTGTGGGTTCAGGCCGGCGAAACGCGCCTGCGCCAGGTGCTCGGCAACCTGCTTGCCAACGCCCTCGATGCGCTCACCGAAAAAGCCAACCCGCGCAAGCTGTGGCTGAGTGCCGAACGGCGCGACGAGCACGTCTATCTGTACATTCGCGACAACGGCCCAGGCTTTACCCGCCAGGCGCTGGAGCGCGCCAAGGAGCCGTTCTTCACCACCAAGACCCGCACCCAAGGCCTCGGCCTGGGCCTGGCGATCTGCGAGAGCCTGATGCTCGCGCTGGACGGTGAACTGCTGCTCGGCAACCACCCTGAAGGTGGCGCCCTGCTGACCTTGCGCATGCGCGTGGCCAAGCCCGGCGCGACCCTGCCCACTTCGGAGGACCCCTCGGCATGACGCCCGAGACGACACTGATCGACAGCCGTACCCAGGTGATCCTGGTCGACGATGATCCGCACCTGCGTCAGGCCCTGGGCCAGACCCTCGACCTGGCCGGGCTCAAGGTAGTCACCCTGGCCGATGCCCAGGGCCTGGCCGAGCGCATCGAGCCAGACTGGCCGGGCGTCGTCGTCAGCGATATCCGCATGCCCGGGATCGACGGCCTGCAACTGCTCGAGCACCTGCGTGGCCGCGATCAGGAGCTGCCGGTGCTGCTGATCACCGGCCACGGCGACGTGCCGCTGGCGGTGCAGGCGATGCGCGCCGGGGCTTACGACTTCCTTGAAAAACCCTTCGCCAGCGACGCCCTGCTCGACAGCGTGCGCCGCGCCCTGGCTCTGCGCCGGTTGGTGCTGGACAACCGCAGCCTGCGTCTGGCCTTGAGTGATCGCCAGCAACTGTCGACCCGCCTGGTGGGCCAGTCGCCGTCGATGCAGCGCCTGCGCGACCAGATCGGCGCCCTCGCCGGCACCCGCGCCGATGTGCTGATTCTCGGTGAGACCGGTGCCGGCAAAGAGGTCGTCGCCCGCGCCCTGCATGATCTGTCGAGCCGCCGCGATGGCCCGTTTGTGGCAATCAACGCCGGCGCCCTGGCAGAGTCAGTGGTCGAGAGCGAGCTGTTCGGCCACGAGCCCGGCGCGTTCACCGGCGCGCAGAAGCGCCGCATCGGCAAGTTCGAATTCGCCAATGGCGGCACGCTGTTCCTCGACGAGATCGAGAGCATGAGCCTGGATGTGCAGGTGAAACTGCTGCGCATGCTGCAGGAGCGGGTGGTCGAACGCCTGGGCGGCAATCAGCTGATCCCGCTGGATATCCGCGTGATCGCCGCCACCAAGGAAGACCTGCGCCAGGCTGCTGACCAGGGCCGGTTCCGTGCTGACCTGTATTACCGCCTGAACGTCGCACCGCTGCGCATCCCTGCACTACGCGAGCGCGGCGACGATATCCTGGTGTTGTTCCAGCACTTCGCCGATGCCGCCAGCCAGCGCCACGGCCTCGCCCCGCACAGCCTGCAACCGGCGCAACGGGCACTGCTGCTGCGCCATGACTGGCCGGGTAACGTCCGCGAGCTGCAAAACGCCGCGGAACGCTTTGCCCTCGGCCTGGAACTGGCCCTCGACGGCCAGCAGCCGCCCGCCACGGCCAGCGCCGCGCCGCTGCTCAGCGGCAACCTCAGCGATCAGGTCGAGCAGTTTGAACGCTCGCTGATTGCCGCCGAACTGACCCAGCCACACAGCTCCATGCGCAGCCTCGCCGAAGCGCTGGGCGTACCGCGCAAAACCCTCCACGACAAGCTGCGCAAGCACGGCCTGAGCTTTGCTGATCATGCCGGCGGCGCTGACGATCACGAGGACTCGCGTACATGAGCGACGACCGCCGATATCTGGAAGAAGTACTGCACAGCGACATCCCGTTGACCCGCGAGATGGGCCTGCAAGTGCTCAGCTGGCAAGACCAGTGCCTGCAACTGCAGCTGCCGCTGGAGGCCAACGTCAACCACAAGAGCACCATGTTTGGCGGCAGCCTGTACTGCGCGGCGGTGCTGGTGGGTTGGGGCTGGCTGCACCTGCGCTTGCGCGAGGCGGGCATCGATGACGGCCATATCGTCATTCAGGAAGGCCGGATCAGCTATCCGCTGCCGGTCACCGGCGCCGCGGTTGCCCGGTGCCAGCCGCCGCAAGACAAGGCCTGGGAGCGCTTCGTGACGATGTACCAGCGCCGAGGGCGAGCGCGCCTGACGCTGGACACGGTGGTCAGCAACAGTGGCAGTACTGAGCCCGCCGTCACGTTCAGCGGGCAGTACGTGCTACATCGCTGAAGCGAGCTTGATCAGTGCCTGGCGCCACGGTGCGGCGCTGGGCAAGGCCAGGAAGAATGGGTTGAGCAGCGACTCCCGCGCCGGGTACCGGAACGGCTGGCCGTCCAGGCCGATCACCTCACCGCCAGCGCCTTCGAGCACGCCTTGTGCAGCAGCGGTGTCCCACTGTGAGGTCGGTGCCAGGCGCGGATAACAATCGGCTTCACCCTCTGCCAGCAGGCAGAACTTCAGCGAGCTACCGACGCTGACCAAGTCCAGCTCACCCACTGCACCGCTCAAGCCAGCCAGCAGCGCTTCCTGCTGTGGGCTGGAGTGACGGCGGCTGGCGACCACCGTGAATTGGGCGTCAGCAGGCGGCGCAGTGCGCACCCGGATTGGCGCAGCTGGCGCGTCCTGATCGGCGCGCCAGGCGCCCAGCTCGCGGCCACCAAAATAGCAGCGGTTGTTGGTCGGCATACTGACCACGCCAAATACCACTTCGCCCTGCTCGATCAGGGCGATGTTGACAGTGAACTCTTCGCTGCCGGCAATGAATTCCTTGGTCCCGTCCAGCGGATCGACCAGCCACCAGCGGCTCCAGCCGGCGCGTTCGGCGAGGGCAATGTCGCAGTCTTCTTCCGACAGCACCGGGATCTGCGGCGCCAGCGCCTGCAAGCCTGCAGCGATGACGTGATGGGCCGCCAGATCGGCAGCGGTGACCGGCGAATCATCCGCCTTGGACATTACCGCCACATCAGCGCGCCAGTGCGGCAGGATCGCTTCGCCGGCAGCCAGCGCCAGCTTGACCACTTCGTGCATCAGTTGTTGATCGTTCATATGCTGAGCAACCCGCGTTGGGTGAGCATGTCCCGTACCAGGTACAGCGCCGCCAGGGCGCGGCCTTCGCTGAACTGCGGGTGCATGGCCAGGGCCGACAGCTCGCGCAGGTTTACCTTGTCGACACCCATCGGCTCCGGCTCGTCGCCTTCGAGGCGTTCCTCAAAGAGGTCGGTCGCCAGCACCACCTGGATCTTCTGGCTCATGTAGCCCGGCGACAGCGACAGCTCGGTCAAATGTTCCAGCTGGCGTGCGCCAAAACCGGCTTCTTCCTTGAGCTCGCGGTTGGCCGCCGCCAGCACATCCTCGCCCGGCTCGATCAGGCCCTTGGGCAGCGACAGCTCGTATTCGTCGGTGCCGCCGCAGTATTCCTCGACCAGCACTGCATGCTCGGCGTCGAGCATCGCCACGATCATCACCGCGCCATAGCCATTACCGCGCCCGACCAACCGTTCGTAGGTCCGCTCGACACCGTTGGAAAAGCGCAGCTCGACGGATTCGACCCGGAACAAACGGCTATTGGCGACGATTTCGCGGCTGAGGACGGTGGGTTTCTGGCGCATGGGGCAGCTCCTTGGCGTGAACGGGTTACTATACCGTGGCTAGCCGACTGATCGAGAGTTTCCCATGCCTGTTCTTCCCTGGTCTGCCATCGACACCGTTCTGCTCGACATGGACGGCACCCTGCTCGACCTGCACTACGACAACCAGTTCTGGCTGCAACACCTGCCCCAGCGCTACGCCGAGCTGCACGGTATCAGCCGGGCGATGGCCGAGCTCGAGCTGCAGCCGCTGTTCGAGCGTAACGCCGGCACGCTGAACTGGTACTGCCTGGACTTCTGGAGCCAGGAGCTGAACCTGCCGATCCGCGAGCTGAAGCAAGAGATCGCCGACCTGATTGCCCTGCGCCCGGATGCCGATACGTTTTTGGCGGCGATTCGCAAAGCGGGCAAGCGTGTGGTGATGATCACCAATGCCCATCGTGATTCGTTGTCGTTGAAGTTGGAGCGGGTGGAGCTGGCGGGGTATTTCGAGCGTTTGATCAGCTCGCATGATTACGGCTATCCCAAGGAAAGCCCGCTGTTCTGGAATGCCTTGCAGGCCGACATCGGTTTCGATCCGGCGCGCAGCTTGTTCATTGATGACACCCTGGCGATTTTGCGCAGTGCGCAGCGGTATGGGGTCGGGCATTTGCTCGCGGTGCGGCAGCCGGACAGCAAGGCAGCGCCGCGGGATACCCAGGAGTTTGCGGCGGTTGATGATTATCGGGAGTTGTTGGCGGGGTTGTGAGCAAGGCGCGAAAGGGCCGCAAAGCGGCACCAATCCACCGATCCAAAGCCGTAAGACATTTCCCAAACTGCAACCAAATGCTTCAAATCGACGTCGCTTCGGAACTATCCTACGCGCCTTGCCGAACCTTCGCTGTTGTCGGGGAAATGGCTCAGGGATAACGTCCTTGGGTTGCCGTTTTCCGGTGACCGGGTGTGAGAACCCGTTGAATGAATCACGCGGCAAGCCGTTATGGCGGCCGTGCGCGGGCGGACTTCGGTCCGGCCGAGTTTTCCTTGATTCCCTCGGTTTCTCACCCCGCGCACGGCTGCCACCCTCGATCCCTGAGAAAGTCGAGCGGCAGCCTCCGTCAATGGAATTGAGGAGTTTTGCCATGAAAAAAATCGTCCCCGACCCACCCACCGCCAGCGTCTTCTACGCCTCCATCCAACCCGACCTGTACCCACCCGACGCCCTCGCCCACGCCCACGCCAGCGAACTATTGCGCGGAGTTTCAGCAACCCTGGAGCAACACTGCCGTACCCATACTGGTGAGCCAGGTACCCACTTGCTGATCAATGCCGGCCACTGTACCGATACCGCACGCGGGTTGGTCGAGCACGTATTCCATCGGCTACAGGCACGTCAGGAGGCAACGGCATGAGCGACCTCCCACGCACAGACGTCACCGTTGGCGTAGAGACGTTTTTCGAGGCAGGCGACAAGCCCTGTCATATTTTTCGGGTGATGCCGGGGGTGCCGTTTGAGCATGCCTATGAGCAGGTGTCGGTATTGCTTGGTTATATCAAGCACCTGGTCCGCGAGGGCGACATGGAAAATGATCACAAGCTGTTGGGGGCAGCGGATTATCTGAGTGCGTTTGCCAAGGCGATCATGGATGACATCGAGATAGCGCGGAATAGGATGCACTGATAGAGGGTGTGATATTCGGGATTTTGGGGGCGCTCTGCGCCCCTTTCGCGACACAAGGCCGCTCCTACATCGACCGCGTCGTCTAGACGTTCGCGGCCCCCTGTAGGAGCGGCCTTGTGTCGCGAAAGGGCTGCAAAGCAGCCCCAATACGCGGACCTGAATTCCTTACTCAGGAATCCGCAAAACCTGCCCCACATAAATCTTGTCCGGATGCGACAACATCGGCTTGTTAGCCTCAAAAATCTTGTTGTACTTGTTCGCGTCACCATAAACCCGCTTGGAGATCGCGCTCAGCGTGTCACCCTTCACGACAGTGACGAAAACAGCCGCCTTAACCACCGGCCCGGTCACGGTAATCTGGTCGTCAACGCTGGCCACACCCTCGATGTTGCCCGCCGCGAGAATGATCTTTTCCTTCTCCTCCTGGCTGGCCACGTCGCCCGTGAGGGTAATCTTGTCCCCATCAACCGTAGCGGTGATGTTGGGGTTACCCAGCCCCACCTTGCTCACGTGCTCCTTGATCTGCTCTTCGGCCTTGGCATTGCCAGGCGTAAGCAGGTCGATCAACTTCTCGCCGGCTTCCTTCACGAAACTGAATAGGCTCATTGCGCGCTCCATGTTGATAAATCCTCGGAACGGCAAGTCTAGGACAGGTTTGCCCAACCCGCCCGGGTGCGACCAATCGACGCGCTCTATCACGGCATAGAACCTTGCGATTAGACGTCGCCGACGCACAAGCCTAGGCTTGTGCACTAATGAGCCAGACGGTACTGCGCCCGATGAACAGCAAACCTCCGGTCTGCGCGGCGTCCACTGCACTGTCCCTGCCTGCCGCCAGCAACACCTACGACTACGTCCAACTCAGCGATGCCGAGCGTGCCAGCACGCCGCTTGCCGAAGAAGTCGCGCTGGCGATCGCCTACAACGGCTTGAGCCAGGCCGTGATGCTGGTCAGCCCGACCGATCTGGAAGATTTTGCCGTCGGTTTCAGTGTCGGCAGCGGCATCGTCGAAAGCACCGATGAAATCTACGACGTAAAGGTTTCTGGCAGTGGCTCGGCGCTGTATGCCGACCTGGAGATTGCCAGCCGGGCGTTCTGGAACCTGAAAAACCAGCGCCGCCAGTTGGCCGGTACCAGTGGCTGCGGCCTGTGCGGTGTCGAAGCGTTGGAGCAAGCGCTGCCAGAACTGGCCAGCCTGCCCGGCGCGCCGCTGCCGCCGGTCGAGTGGCTGCACGACCTGCGCCGGCGCATCGATCAGTTTCAACCGCTGGGCCAGCACTGTGGTGCAGTCCATGCGGCGTTGTTCATGAATAGCCAAGGTGAGCTGTTGCTGGGCCGTGAAGACATCGGCCGGCACAACGCGCTGGACAAGTTGATCGGCGCCTTGCTGCGCGAGCAGATCGACACCCAGGGCGGCCTGGCCATCGTCACCAGCCGCTGCAGCCTGGAACTGATCCAGAAGGTGCTGCGCGCAGGCATCCAGACCCTGGTCAGTTTGTCGGCGCCCACCGGCCTTGCCCTGCAATGGGCGCGCAAGCATCAGCTCAACCTTATTCATTTGCCCAAACACAGTGCACCACGGGTGTTCAGCCCCGTGGCGGAGTCGAAATCGCCGTGACCTCCCATCAGAAGCTTCCGCAAGAACAAACCCCACCTCGCTACAAGCCCTACAACGGCGCCGCCGGCGGCTGGGGTGCGCTGCGCAGTGTGGCCAAGGCCTGGGTCGGCAGCGACAACGCACTGAAGAACATCCGCGCCCTGCTCAAGACCAACCAGAACGGCGGTTTCGACTGCCCGGGCTGTGCCTGGGGCGACTCGCCTGAAAGCGGCATGGTCAAGTTCTGCGAGAACGGCGCCAAGGCAGTCAACTGGGAAGCCACCAAGCGCCGTGTCGATGCGGCCTTCTTCGCTCGCCACAGCGTGACCTCGCTGCTTGAGCAGAGCGATTACTGGCTCGAGTACCAGGGTCGCCTGACCGAGCCGATGCTCTACAACCCGGCCAGCGACCGTTACCAGCCGATCGACTGGGACAGCGCCTTCGCCCTGATCGCCCAGCACCTGAACGGCCTCACCAGCCCGGACCAGGCCGAGTTCTACACCTCGGGCCGGGCCAGCAACGAAGCGGCCTACCTGTATCAGCTGTTTGTCCGCGCGTTCGGCACCAACAACTTCCCGGACTGCTCGAACATGTGCCACGAAGCCAGCGGCGTGGCCCTGGGCCAGAGCGTCGGGGTCGGCAAGGGCACGGTGACCTTCGATGATTTCGAGCACGCCGATGCGATCTTCGTCTGGGGCCAGAACCCCGGCACCAACCACCCACGCATGCTCGACCCGCTGCGCGATGCGGTCAAACGCGGCGCACAGGTGATCTGCGTCAACCCGCTCAAGGAGCGTGGCCTGGAGCGCTTCCAGCACCCGCAGAACGCGCTGGAGATGCTCACCAACAGCGACCGCCCAACCAACTCGGCGTATTTCCGCCCGGCCCTGGGCGGCGACATGGCCCTGCTGCGCGGTATGGCCAAGTTCCTCCTGCAGTGGGAGCGCGAGGCCCAGGCCAAGGGCGAGCCGGCGATCTTCGATCATGTGTTCATTGCCGAGCACGGCCACGGCATCAATGAGTACCTGGCGGTGGTTGATGCCACCCCATGGGATCAGCTGCAGGCCCAGTCGGGCCTGGAGCTGGCCGAGATCGAACAGGCTGCGCGCATGTACTGCAAGGGCAAGCGCGTGATCATGTGCTGGGCGATGGGCATCACCCAGCATCGCCACTCAGTGCCTACCATTCAGGAAATGGTCAACGTGATGCTGCTGCGCGGCAACATCGGCCAGCCCGGGGCCGGCCTGTGCCCGGTGCGCGGCCACAGTAACGTGCAGGGCGACCGCACCATGGGCATCAACGAGCGGCCGCCAGCAGCGCTGCTCAATGCCCTGCAACAACGCTTCGCCTTCCCGGTGCCGCGCGCCAACGGCCACAACACCGTCGAGGCGATCCACGCCATGCTCGATGGCCGTTCCAAGGTATTCATCGGCCTGGGTGGCAACTTCGCCCAAGCCACGCCAGACACCGCGCGCACCGCTCAGGCGCTGCGCAACTGCGACCTGACCGTGCAGATCAGTACCAAGCTCAACCGCAGCCATCTGATGCATGGCAAGCAGGCGTTGATCCTGCCGTGCCTGGGCCGTACCGATATCGACATGCAGGCCGATGGCCCGCAGGCGGTCACGGTGGAAGACTCGTTCAGCATGGTCCACGCCTCCAATGGCCAGCTCAAGCCGCTGTCGAAACAGATGCGTTCCGAGCCTGCAGTGATTGCCGGTATTGCCGCCGCAACGCTGGGCAAGCGCCCGGTCGACTGGCACTGGCTGGTGGCTGACTACGACCGCATTCGCCAGCTGATCGCCGACACCATCCCCGGTTTTGCCGACTTCAATCAGCGCTTGAAACACCCGGGCGGTTTCTACCTGGGCAACAGCGCTGGCAGCCGCAAGTGGCAAACCGCGAACGGGCGCGCCAACTTCAAGGCCAACCTGCTGCCCGACTCGCTGCTCGATGAGCGCGTACGCGCCAGCGGCCAGTTGCCGGACCTGATCATGCAATCGATGCGCTCGCACGATCAGTACAACACCACCATCTATGGCCTGGATGACCGTTACCGCGGGGTCAAGGCGCAGCGCGACGTGCTGTTCGTCAACGAAGCCGACATCATTCGTCTGGGCTTCGCGCCTGGGCAGAAGGCCGATATCGTGTCGCTGTGGGACGATGGCATCGAGCGCCGGGTACGTGGCTTCACTCTGCTGGCCTACGATATTCCGGCTGGGCAGGCGGCGGCCTACTATCCAGAGGTTAACCCGCTGGTGCCGCTGGAGAGCATTGGCGACGGCAGCCACACGCCGACTTCCAAGTTCATCGCGATCAAGCTGGAACGTGCCAGCGACACCGGTCGAATCCTCTGACGGCATAGCCTCATCGGCTTTCTGGAGACAAAAAAAAGCCCTGTCCGCAATGGTCAGGGCTTTGTCTCAAGTAGCGTATGACAGGCAAAAAACGATTAAGTTTCATATTGAAAACAGTAACTTAGAGAATTGTGTACAACTCGTGTTACTCGTCGGATTTCAATTGCCAGAGTGCTCGCCGAGCCTCAAATTCGCCCTCGTCATCCCTCTGAGGTTCTCTTGATGAAGAAGTACTCCTCGATTCTGTTGTTGTCTTTTGGCTTGCTCAGCGGCGTTGCCATGGCAGGCGGCACGACTGAAGCAGGTATTGGCGGCGCACTGGGTGGGGTACTCGGCTCAGTGGTCGGCCAGCAGCTTGGCGGCAGCACCGGCGGCGCGATTGGCGCAGGCCTGGGCGGCGCAGCCGGCAGTGCGGTCGGTGCCGATAAACGTCAACGCGGTGAAGCCGCAATCGGTGGTGCCCTGGGCGCAGCCGGCGGTAACGTGATTGGCCGCAGCGTAGGCGGCACCAACGGCAGCTACATCGGTGCAGCCGCAGGCGGCGGCGCAGGTGGCGCGCTGGGTAACTACATGGGCAACAAGGCCGATGAAGACGAGCGCGACGACCGTCGTTACCGTCGCGGCTACGATGACCGTCGTCACTACGACCGCGGCCACCACTATGGCCATCGCAAGCACAAGCCGAAACGCCACTGGCGTCACTGATAGCCAAGGGCTTGGCCCAGGCATCAAAAGGCCCCGCCCCTCCCGGCGGGGCCTTTGCATTTGTACCCTTTAAAGGTTGGGCCGCAGGCCTGCGAGGGTCGCCTGCATGGCCTCAGGCAGCACGGCAGGCTGGCCTGAGCTGCGCTCGATGAAGACCTGCACCAGGCTGCCCGCCGCACACGCCTGGGTCTCGCCTGGGCGGAACAGCGCCAAACGGTACTCAACGGTACTGCCAGCCAGCCGCGTCACGCCCAGGCCCACCTCGAGCACATCCGGAAACGCCGGCAAGGCGTAGAAGTCGGCTGCCGAACTGATCACCAGCCCCGCCAGCGCGCCGTCGCGCAGGTCGAGCTCGGCCTGCTCCACCAGAAATGCCTGTATCGCGGTTTCAAAAAAGCCATGCACAGTGGCGCCAGCGATGTGGCCGTTGACGTCGTTGTCTTGCGGACGGGTGAGGATTGGGTGGAAGTGGTTGAAGTCGGAGCGCAGGGGGGATTCGGTCATGGCTTGCCACGCGGGTTGGTTACATGAAGGCGAAGCTTCCCACAAAGGCTGGGGAAGTCATATAGTCGCAATCAATTGTAGATCGCATAGCATGGTCGCTCCTATGAAACCGAGACATACCCCCGTGCCTACACTACAACTCAATCATGCCGAGCTTCGGCGGATAGCAGAGACCGGCCGCGTCCATGCGACACATGTAGTAGGCCAGCCGGGTGGCTGGGCCGTGCAGATCAATGTCGATGAAAGCGAGCATCTGCTTACCGCCCAACGCAGCGGCAGTGTCAGGCTATTCAAGAAGCTGGAGACCTTGGTCGTTTATCTACATGAACTGGGCATTGATCACTTCGAGATCGACAGTTCCAATTACGATCCTCGCCAATTGAGCACTTATCAACGGCCTGATCGAGCTGAAGCGCTGAAGAGGGTGCATGATGCAGCCGCCTACGAGACTTGGTTTTTTGAACAGGTTGAGGCCAGCCTGAGTGATACAACGCCGGCGACGGATGACGAAGACGCCGAGAGCGCCTTCGCCGCCCGCCGGGCCGCGCTCAGGGCCAAACCGCACTGATGCGTCTGGTTTGGTTGAATATGGCTCTGGAAGACCGCTTGCGAATCATGAATATCATTGCCGAAAGCAACCCTGGCGCGGCCATCACGCTGGATACTGAATTCAGAGACAAAGCAAGGCAAGCGGCTCAGCAACCCAATCTATACAAGCAGGGGCGTTATCCCGGCACCAGAGAGATCGTGGTTCGCCCCAATTACGTGATGGTCTACCGCTGCGCAGGTGAAAAACTCGAGATTATTCGCATCCTGCATGCACGGCAGCAGTGGCCCTGAACAAAACCACAGTTAAAAAAAAGCCGCCCCTAAGGGCGGCTTCTATCCAGCGTACCGGTTAAAGCTTACAGCTTCGGCCCAGCAGCCTTGATCGCGTCGGAAACTTCAAACTTCTTGAAGTTCTCGATGAACAGCTTGGCCAGACCTTTGGCAGCCTCGTCGTAGGCAGCCTTGTCTTCCCAGTTGGTGCGTGGGTTGAGCAGGTTGGTATCAACACCTTCAACGGCTTTCGGCACGTCGAGGTTGATGATGTCCAGGTGTTCGGTTTCGGCACCCACCAGCGCGCCGCTCTGGATCGCAGCGATCACAGCACGGGTGGTCGGGATGCTGAAGCGCTTGCCAACGCCGTAGCCGCCGCCGGTCCAGCCGGTGTTGACCAGGTAGACCTTGGAGCCGAAGCCGTTGATGCGCTTGATCAGCAGCTCAGCGTATTCGCCAGCAGGACGCGGGAAGAACGGCGCGCCGAAGCAGGTGGAGAAGGTGGACTTGATGCCGCCGCCCGAACCCATCTCAGTCGAACCGACCAGCGCGGTGTAACCCGACAGGAAGTGGTAGGCCGCTTGCTCGTTGTTCAGGATCGACACTGGCGGCAGCACGCCGGTCAGGTCGCAGGTCAGGAAGATAACGGCATTTGGCTCGCCGCCCAGGTTCTTCTCGGAACGCTTGGCAACGTGCTCCAGCGGATAGGCCGCGCGGCTGTTCTGGGTCAGGCTGACATCGGCGTAGTCGGCGTGCTTGGAGGCGTCGTCGATGACCACGTTTTCCAGAACTGCACCGTGCTTGATGGCTTTCCAGATGACCGGTTCGTTCTTCTCGGACAGGTCGATGCACTTGGCATAGCAGCCGCCTTCGATGTTGAAGACAACGCCTTCGCCCCAGCCGTGTTCGTCGTCACCGATCAGGTAACGGCTTTCATCGGCCGACAGAGTGGTCTTGCCAGTGCCGGACAGGCCGAAGAACAGGGTTACATCGCCTTCTTCGCCGATGTTGGCTGCGCAGTGCATAGGCAGTACGTCAGCGGCCGGCAGCAGGAAGTTCTGCACCGAGAACATGGCTTTCTTCATTTCGCCGGCGTAACGCATGCCCGCGATCAGCACCTTCTTCTGGGCGAAGTTGATGATCACGCAACCGTCGGAGTTGGTGCCATCGCGCTCAGGCGAGCATTCGAAGTTGGCAACGTTGAGCACTTGCCACTCATCACGACCGGCCGGGTTGTACTGCTCCGGGTTGATGAACAGGCAACGACCGAACAGGTTCTGCCAGGCAGTCTGGGTGGTCATGCGCACTGGCAGGTAGTGCTCGGCGGCAGCACCTACATGAACGTAGGACACAAAATGGTCCTGGGCGTTGTTGAACGCTTCAACGCGAGCCCACAAGGCATCGAACTTGTCGGCCGGGAACTTGCGGTTGATCGGGCCCCAGGCAATTGCCTCGGTGGTGCTGGGTTCGTCGACGATGAAACGGTCAGCTGGCGAACGGCCGGTGCGGTGACCGGTTTTCACGACCAGCGCGCCAGTATCGGCCAGCTCGCCTTCACCGCGGGACAGCGCTTCTTTTACCAGCTCATCGACGCTCAGGTCGGTGTACACGGTGTTGTTGGCTTGCGTCATGAGATACCCCATCCGGCCCGAGGCCGAGTGCTCCAAACGTTTTGTAGTGGTCCGAAAAAAACGACTACAGCGAAAAAAGTGGCCGGATTATGCCAGAAAAGCCCAAAAAAAGTAGACCCCTCCTGTCAGAACTGCGGTTTATCGCAGAACGACAGGAGAATCCACTGGAATTAAACGTTTCAGTGACGTGTTTCTGCTGCGCCGCTTGTGCCGCCGCCAGCAAACAATTGCGTAACGTCGGTCGCATCAAACAGATAACGCTGATTGCAGAACTGGCAATCGACCTCGATTTGGCCACCATGTTCGACTACCAGCTGCTGAGCGTCTTCCTGACCGAGACTGACCAAGGCATTGCCTGAACGTTCCCGTGAGCAGCTGCAGCGGAACTGCAACGGCTGCAGGTCGAACAGGCGCACAGCCTCTTCGTGGTACAGGCGATGGAGCATGGTTTCGTTGTCCAGGCCCAGTAATTCCTCGGCTTTGACAGTGTTCGCCAAAGCCTTGACGTGGTTCCAGCTTTCATCGCGCTCATCGCTGTCTTTCTGACGGTCGGCAGGCAACTGCTGCACCAGCAAGCCACGGGCACGCGAGCCGTCGGCAGCGAGGGTGATGGTGGTGTTGATCTGCTGCGACATGACGAAGTAGTTGGTGAAGCACTCCGACAGGTCCTTGCCGTGCAGGTCGACCATGCCCTGGTAGCGCTGACCGTTGATCGGGTCGACGGTCAAGGCCAGCACGCCGTCTGGCATCAGGTCGGTGAGGGTTGCATCGGCGGCAATCTGGTCCGCCTCATAACGGGCCAGGCCACGGATGTCATGCTCGCTGGAGCATTCGATCATCAGCAACGGCACTGGGCCTTCAGAGCGCGCCTGCAGGATCAACAGGCCGTCGAACTTGAGGGTGCCCACCAGTAGCGCGGCGGCGGCCATCAACTCACCGAGCAGGAGCGCGACCGGCTGCGGGTAGGGGTGCTTGGCCAGCACTTCGGCATAACTGCGCTCCAGCCCGACCATCTCGCCACGCACGTCGCGGTCGTCGAACAGGAAACGTTGAGTGAAATCGGTAGCAGGGAGGTCGCTCATAAGGTTCTGGCTATCTGGAAAAATAATGTCCACATATTAACAGGCCTGGTACGGCCCACGCATGAGGCGCTCCCTGTCTCATCCTCTTACAACAGCACAGATCAGTCGAAGCTGCCGTGCAGCTGGTGGATCTGCCGGCGCTGTTTCTTGTTGGGCCGACCATCGGTCGTCATCCCCAGGGCGCCATCCTTGCGCTGCTGCGCGGCCTGCTCGCGGCGGCGGATGCTCTCTTCGGTTTCGCCATACAGCAGCTGCGCCTCAGGCGCGCCACGGCGTACCACCGACAGCGCCTTGACGACGATGGTGCGCTCGTCAAAGCCGGTACGCAGGACGAACTCGTCGCCCACCCGTGGCTCCTTGCCGGGCTTGCAGCGCTCGCCGCGGCAGTGCACCTTGCCGCTTTCGATGGCCGCCTTGGCCAGGGCGCGGGTCTTGTAGAACCGCGCGGCCCACAGCCATTTGTCCAGGCGTACCTTGTCGTCTTCTTCCGACTTTTGTGCCATCTCTTTACCTCGAATTCTGTCTTTAACCGAACTGTACTACCGTCACTGACGGATGCAAAAATTCTGCGCGGTGCTTAAAGTTCACCACCTTATCCCCAGGGTGTGATTAGTGAAGACATTTGACCATCTGAGTGTGATCGGCCTGCGCGAGTGGGTGGCGCTGCCCGAGCTCGGGCTGGCCGGCCTGCGCGCCAAGATCGACACCGGCGCCAGCACCTCGAGCCTGCACGCCACCGATGTCGAGCCGTTTGAACGCGACGGTGAGCAGTGGGTCCGATTTACTGCACACCTCGGCTCCGTGGTGCAGCTGCGCCATCGCCGCTGTGAAGCCCCGCTGGTGACCATGAAAAGCATCAAGAGCTCCAACGGCCATGCCCAGGTCCGCTATGTGATCCGCACGCCGCTGGCGCTGGGAGACCGGGTCTGGGAGGTCGAATTCACACTGGCCTGTCGCAAGGCCATGCGCTACCGCTTGCTGCTCGGTTCCAAGGCATTGATCCACGGCCAACTGGTGGTGGACCCAAGCTCGAAATACGTTCAGGAAAAACCGGCCTTTCCGGTCAACCCTCTCCCTGTCACAGGTGCTGCATGAAGATCGCTGTGCTGTCGCGGAACCCGCGTCTGTATTCCACCCGCCGCCTGGTTGAAGCCGGTACCCAGCGTGGCCACGAGATGGTTGTGATCGATACCCTGCGTGCCTACATGAACATCGCCAGCCACAAGCCGCAGATCCACTATCGTGGGCGGCCGCTGGAGGGCTTTGATGCGGTGATCCCGCGGATCGGCGCGTCCGTTACCTTCTATGGCTGCGCAGTGCTGCGCCAGTTCGAGATGATGGGCGTGAATCCGCTCAACGAATCGGTGGCAATCGCCCGCTCGCGGGACAAGCTGCGCTCGTTGCAACTGCTGTCGCGGCGCGGTATCGGCTTGCCGATTACCGGCTTTGCCCATTCGCCGGACGATATCCCCGACCTGATCCAGATGGTCAACGGCGCGCCCCTGGTGATCAAGGTGCTGGAAGGCACCCAGGGCATTGGCGTGGTGCTGTGCGAGACCACCCAGGCCGCCGAATCGGTGATCGAGGCGTTCATGGGCCTGAAGCAGAACATCATGGTTCAGGAATACATCAAGGAAGCCGGCGGCGCCGATATCCGCTGCTTCGTGGTTGGCGACAAGGTAATTGCCTCGATGAAGCGTCAGGCCAAGCCGGGTGAATTCCGTTCAAACCTGCATCGTGGCGGCGTTGCCAGCCTGATCAAGATCACCCCGGAAGAGCGCATCACCGCCATTCGCGCGGCGAAGGTCATGGGTTTGAGCGTGGCCGGCGTCGACATCCTGCGCTCCAACCACGGCCCACTGGTGATGGAGGTCAACTCATCGCCAGGCCTGGAAGGCATCGAGGTCACCACCAGCAAGGACGTTGCCGGGATGATCATCGAGCACCTGGAGAAGAACGGCGGGCCGAATCAGACCCGCACCAAAGGTAAGGGCTGACATTGTCGGGGCCGCTGAGCGGCCCCGGCAATCACACTGCGTTGCGCGGTAGCAGCAAGCCCAACGGCAAACGCACCCGCGCTTCAATGCCGCCGCCAGAGCGATTACGCAACTCGACATTGCCGCCATGCTGCGCCGCAATCCGTTTGACGATGGCCAGGCCCAGCCCCGTGCCCTTGCCACCGCGCGCACGGTCACCCCGGATGAACGGGTTGAAGATGGTTTCCAGCTCCGACTCGTCGATCCCCGCGCCGCGGTCGAGCACGCTCAACACCACATACGGCGCGCTATCGTCGCCCGATACATAAGCTGCTACTTCAACGCCCTGCCCCGCATGGTGCAAGGCATTGCCGATCAGGTTGCCGAGCATACGCTTGAGCGAAACACGGCGCAGCGGGAACGGCGGAATAGGCTCCAGGCACAAGCGCACGCGTTCTTCCGGCTGGTTGTACGGCGCAACCACCTCACGCACCAGGTCGGAGAAGTCGATTTCTTCCAACGGCTCGTCACGGCCATCACGGATAAACGCCAGAAACTGATCGAGAATCGCGTCCATGTCTTCGATGTCGCGGACCATGTCGTCGGTCAGGTCGTTGTCGTTGTCCATCAGTGACAGCGACAGGCGCAAGCGCGTCAGCGGCGTGCGCAGGTCATGCGAAACCCCCGCCAGCATCAGCTCACGCTCGCGCCCGGCCTGTTCGACGTCTTCAGCCATCTGGTTGAACGAGCGGTACACCTCGGCCATCTCGCTTGGCGTGTCGCTGACCGGCAAGCGCACACTGCGCCCCTGGCCAAGCTGACGCGCGGCAAACACCAGGCGCTTGAGCGGCTGGTTGAGCTGACGGACGAAGATCCACGCCGACGCTGTCGACAGCAAACCAATGGCCAGGAACCAGCCGAGTACGTTCCAGATTTTTTGCCCGCGCAACGGGTGCGGGTACAGCGGCACCTTCAGCCAGCCTGGGCCCAGGCTCGGCGCATTGACCCACAGCGCCGGCGGCGCATGCACGCGCAGGCGCACTTCGGTGTCCTCGCCCAGCTCGGCCTGCATCTGCCGCTGATAAATTTCGCTGTACGGCCAGTGCTGTTCGCCTTCCGGCACGCCGGCCCCGGTTACCCGGATCAGGCCGGCCGCTTCGGCGATCTTCTCGCGGTTTTCTTCATCGGCTGCCCAATAGGCGCGCAAGGTCAGGGCCACGCCATGGCTGTACTGACGGTCGACCAGCACGTCTTCGTTCATCAGCAGGTAGACCAGGGTCAGCGCCTTGGAGAACAGCACGACGATAAGCACCAGCCACAGGGTGCGGGCGAAGAAGCTTTGCGGGAACCAAACAGGGGTTTTCATCGAGGACATCTACTGCAGAACAGGCGCGAGCAGAGCCCGCCAGATTGCCGGCTGGCCAAAGACGCAAACAGGGCGGCCCGTTCGGGTCGCCCTGCAGCGTAGTGGCAAGCCTGCAGACTCATTTGCCGGAGTTTCCGTCCGGCACGAACACGTAGCCCACGCCCCAGACCGTCTGGATATAGCGCGGCTTGGACGGGTCCGGTTCAATCATGCGGCGCAAGCGCGAGATCTGCACATCGATGGAGCGCTCCAGCGCATCCCACTCGCGGCCACGGGCGAGGTTCATCAGCTTGTCGCGGGTGAGCGGCTCGCGGGCGTGCATCACCAGCGCCTTGAGCACGGCGAATTCGCCGGTGGTGAGCATGTGCACTTCATTGCCACGCTTGAGCTCGCGGGTGGCCAGCGACAGCTCGTAGTCACCGAAGGTCACGGTCTCGTCTTCGCTGCCAGGCGCACCAGGCACCGGCGCCGACTGGCGGCGCAGCACGGCCTTGACCCGCGCCATCAGCTCGTCGGGGTTGAACGGCTTGGCCAGGTAATCGTCGGCGCCCAGTTCCAGGCCCTTGATCCGGCTCAACTCGTCGCCCTTGGCGGTAAGCATGATGATCGGGATCTGGTTGTTCGCTGCGCGCAGGCGGCGGCAGGCAGACAAGCCATCTTCGCCAGGCAGCATCAGGTCGAGTACAACCAGGTTGAACACCTCACGGGCCAGCAGCCGGTCCATCTGTTCGACATTGGGTACTGCCCGGGTGCGGTAGCCCTTGCTGGTGAAAAAACGCTCCAGCAGGCTGCTGAGCCCCGGATCGTCGTCGACGATGAGAATCTTGTCACCTTCAACTGTGTTAGGCGTGCTGGTCATCAATAACTCCTCTGAGATCGCTGCGCATTATGGCGTAGCCATTGCAGCGCGTGCCGTGTGCATTGTTAGCAGATTTTTCCCCGGGCGCCACTTCCACGCGGCCGCCGATGGCGCGGCGCTATCACCGCAAGCCCGGCGCGATGGGTATAATGCGCGCCTTTCACCCAGCGCCGCCGGGCACGAATGCCCACCTGCGGCCTCCAGTATTCACATATTGTCAGGTGGTTTTCATGGACAGCATCAACAGCCGTATTGCCGCAGAACTCGGCGTTCGCCCGCAACAGGTCGAGGCGGCCGTGGCCCTGTTGGACGAAGGCTCGACGGTGCCCTTCATCGCCCGTTACCGCAAGGAAGTCACCGGCAGCCTCGACGACACCCAGCTGCGCCACCTGGATGAGCGCCTGCGCTACCTGCGCGAGCTGGATGACCGTCGCGCGAGCATCCTTGCCAGCATCGACGAGCAAGGCAAGCTGACCCCGGAGCTGGCCCGCGAAATCAAGCTGGCCGACACCAAGACCCGCCTCGAAGACCTGTACCTGCCGTACAAGCAAAAGCGCCGCACCAAGGGCCAGATCGCTCTCGAAGCCGGCCTCGGCGAGCTGGCCGACGGCCTGTTCAACGACCCGCAACTGACCCCGGAAAGCGAAGCCGCGCGCTTCGTCGATGCCGACAAGGGCGTAGCTGACGTCAAGGCCGCGCTGGAAGGCGCCAAGTACATCCTCATGGAGCGCTTCGCCGAAGACGCCGGCCTGCTGGAAAAACTGCGCAACTTCCTCAAGCAGGAAGCCGTACTCAGTGCCCGCCTGGTACCGGGCAAGGAAGAGGAAGGCGCCAAGTTCCGCGATTACTTCGCCCATGACGAGCTGCTGCGCAGCGCGCCGTCGCACCGTGCGCTGGCAATCTTCCGTGGCCGCAACGAAGGCGTACTCAGCGCCGCGCTGAAAGTCGGCGAAGAGCTGCCGGGCACCCTGCACCCGTGCGAGCTGATGATCGGCCAGCACTTCGGCGTGGAAAACCGCGCCCGCCCGGCAGACAAATGGCTCGGCGAAGTGGTGCGCTGGACCTGGAAGGTCAAGCTCTACACCCACCTTGAAACCGACCTGTTCGGCGAGCTGCGTGAAGCCGCCGAGAGCGAAGCGATCAACGTCTTCGCGCATAACCTGCACGACCTGCTGCTCGCCGCCCCGGCAGGCCCGCGCACGACGTTGGGCCTGGACCCGGGCCTGCGTACCGGCTGCAAGGTTGCGGTGGTGGATGCCACCGGCAAACTGCTAGACACCGCCACGGTCTACCCGCACGTGCCGCGCAACGACTGGGACCGCACCATCGCCGTGCTGGCCGCACTGTGCGCCAAGCATTCGGTGGAGCTGATCGCGATCGGCAACGGCACCGCCAGCCGCGAGACCGACAAGCTGGCTGCTGAACTGATCAAAAAATACCCAGCACTGAAGATGACCAAGGTGATGGTCTCCGAAGCCGGCGCTTCGGTGTACTCCGCCTCGGAGTTGGCAGCACGCGAGTTCCCGGACCTGGACGTGTCGATCCGTGGCGCGGTGTCGATTGCCCGACGCCTGCAGGACCCGCTCGCCGAGCTGGTCAAGATCGACCCGAAATCGATCGGCGTCGGCCAGTACCAGCATGATGTCTCCCAGTTGAAGCTGGCCCGCGGCCTGGACGCGGTAGTGGAAGACTGCGTGAACGCCGTTGGCGTCGACGTCAACACCGCCTCGGTGGCGCTGCTGACGCGCATCTCTGGGCTGAACGGGACCCTGGCGCAGAATATCGTTGCCCACCGCGACGCCAATGGCCCCTTCGCCACCCGCGCTGCACTGAAAAAGGTCAGCCGCCTCGGCGAAAAAACCTTCGAACAGGCCGCCGGCTTCCTCCGTGTGATGAACGGCGACAACCCGCTGGACGCCTCCGCCGTGCACCCGGAAGCCTACCCGCTGGTGCAGCGGATTGCCGCCGGCACCGACCGCGACATCCGCTCGCTGATCGGCGACAGCGCCTTTCTCAAGCGCCTCGACCCGAAGAACTTCACCGACGAGACCTTCGGCCTGCCGACCGTCACCGACATCCTGCAAGAGCTGGACAAGCCCGGCCGTGACCCGCGCCCGGAGTTCAAGACCGCCTCGTTCCAGGACGGCGTCGAAGAGCTCAAGGACCTCGAGCCTGGGATGATCCTCGAAGGTGTGGTAACCAACGTCACCAACTTCGGTGCCTTCGTCGATATCGGCGTGCATCAGGATGGCCTGGTGCACATCTCGTCGCTGTCGGAGAAGTTCATCAAGGACCCGCGTGAAGCGGTCAAGGCCGGCGATGTGGTCAAGGTCAAGGTGATGGAGGTGGATATCCCGCGCAAACGTATCGCCCTGTCGATGCGCATGGGCGACACCCCGGGCGAGAAGGTCGAAGGCAACCGCGGTGGTGGCCGGGCCAATGGCGGCAACCGCCCGCAGCAGCCAGCGCGCCCGCGTGAAACTACCACGGCCGCACCAGCCAACAACGCCATGGCCTCGCTGTTCGCCAACGCCAAGCAGTTGAAGAAGAAATGACCAACCTGCCCAGCGAATACGTCGAAAGCGCCTTCAGCCAGTTGCTTGGCTGCCGCCTGCAGCGCCTTGAAGAGGGTGTTGCGACGGTGGCCCTGACACTGACGCCACAGCTGCGTAATCGCGGCCAGAAGCTGCACGGCGGGGCGATCTTCAGCCTGGTCGACATCGCCATGGGCCTGGCCTGCTCGGCCAGCCATGGCTTTGACCAGCAAAGCGTGACCATCGAATGCAAGATCAACTACATGCGCGCCGTCAGCGACGGCGAGGTGCTATGCACCGCGCGCGTGCTGCACGCGGGCCGGCGCACACTGGTGGTCGACGCCGACGTAGTCCAAGACGACAAGCTGGTTGCGAAAGCTCAGGGAACCTTCGCGGTTCTCTAGCTCACAAAGCGCTATCTGCGGTATTTTCGGCAGTGTGATGGCACTGCCGAAACCGCGTAACCAGGCGACAACGCCAGTTCCTTTGTCCCTACCCTTGTAGACCGTTATTTCTACCCCCATATTGGGGCGACTGACGCGTGAAGGAATACATCTTGAGCGAACTCCTCAACAGCCGCCTGAGCCTGCTCAGTGCCAATCTCCCCTTGCTCAAGCAGTGCCTGCACGGTATTGAGCGCGAATGCCTGCGCGTGACCGATCAAGGTCGCCTGGCCCAGACCCCGCATCCCGAGGCCCTGGGATCGGCGCTGACCAACGAGCAGATCACCACCGATTATTCAGAATCGCTGCTGGAGTTCATTACTCCGGCCCTGGCCGACCCGGCAGCGGTGCTGGATAACCTCGAAGAGGTGCATCGCTTCGTCCAGTCCAAGCTGGGTAACGAATACCTGTGGAGCCCGTCGATGCCCTGTGCATTGCCGGCCGAAGAGGATATTCCGATCGGCTATTACGGCACCTCCAATATCGGCCAGCTCAAGTATGTCTACCGCAAGGGCCTGGCCCTGCGTTACGGCCGTACCATGCAGTGCATTGCCGGTATTCACTACAACTTCTCGCTGCCCGAGGCCCTGTGGCCTCTGCTGCGCGAAAAGGAAGGCGGCGCCGATAGCGACCGTGACTTCCAGTCGGCGGCGTACATCGCCCTGATTCGTAACTTCCGCCGCTACAGCTGGCTGCTGATGTACCTGTTCGGCGCTTCTCCGGCGCTGGATGCAGGCTTCATGCGTGGCCGTGCGCACCAGCTCGAACAGCTCGACCCCGACACCCTGTACCTGCCCTACGCGACCAGCCTGCGCATGAGCGACCTGGGTTACCAGAGCAACGCCCAGGCCGGCCTGACGCCGTGCTACAACGACCTCGCCAGCTACACCGACAGCCTGCGCAAGGCGGTCGGCACGCCGTACCCGCCATACGTCGAGATCGGTACGCACAAGGATGGCGAGTGGGTTCAGCTCAACACCAATATCCTGCAGATTGAAAACGAGTACTACTCGAACATCCGCCCCAAGCGCGTGACCTACACCGGCGAGCGGCCGATCCAGGCGCTGGCCTCGCGCGGCGTGCAGTACGTCGAAGTGCGCTGCCTGGACATCAACCCGTTCCTGCCGGTCGGTATCGACCTGCAGCAGTCGCGCTTCCTCGATGCATTCCTGCTGCTGTGCGCGCTGGACGACAGCCCGCAGCTGAGCAACGGCGAATGCGGCCAGTGCACCAGCAACTTCCTCAGCGTGGTCAAGCAAGGCCGCAAGCCGGGCCTGGAGCTGCAGCGCAATGGCCAACCGGTGACGCTCAAGGAGTGGGCCGGCGAGCTGATCGAGCGTATCGCGCCGCTGGCCGCGTTGCTCGATCAAGCCAACGGCGGCGACGCCCACGCCAAAGCGGTTGAAGCGCAGCAGGCCAAGGTCGATGATCCCGAACTGACGCCGTCGGCGCAGGTGCTGGCGCGCATGACCGAGCACGATGAGAGCTTTGTCGAATTCTCCATGCGTCAGAGCCGTCTGCATGCCGAAACCTTCCGTGAGCAGCCGTTGAGCCCCGAGCGCCAGCAAGCTTTCGAGACGCTGGCACGTGACTCGCTGGCCGAGCAGGCGCGCCTGGAGCAGGACGAGGTGGGTGACTTCGACCTGTTCGTCGGTGCCTACCAGGCCAGCATCCTGGCCATCAGCAACTGATGACCCGCACGCCCACACCACGCAAGCCGCGCGCCAGCAGCCAGGCCAGGATCGTCACGATCCTGGCGGCAGCCCGCGAGTTGCTTGCGGCGCACGGTGTGGCCGGGCTGTCGATCTACAGCGTGGCTGAACACGCGCAGATCCCGCCGTCGTCGGTGTACCACTTCTTTGCCAGCGTGCCGGCCCTGCTCGAAGCGCTGACGGCAGATGTGCACCGGGCCTTTCGTGAGGCACTGCGCGCGCCGATCGACAGCAGCGCGCTGACCACCTGGCATGACCTGTCGCGGCTGATCGAGCAACGTATGTTGGAGATCTATCAGGAGGATGCCGCAGCGCGGCAGTTGATTCTGGCCCAGCATGGCTTGAGCGAAGTGACCCAGGCGGATCGCAAGCATGATCTGGAGTTGGGCGAGCTGATGCACAAGCTGTTCGATCAGCATTTCCAGCTACCGGCAATGCCCCACGACGTCGATGTGTTTGCCCTGGCGATGGAACTGAGCGACCGGGTCTATGCCCGTTCGGTGCAGCTGCACGAGCAGATCACCCCGCGCATGGCCGAGGAAGGCAAGCGGGTGTGTGAGGCGTATCTGGGGTTGTATTTGCCGCTGTTCCTGCCTAAACGCTGATAGTTTTGGGGCGCTTTGCGATCCTTCGCGGGCAAGCCCGCTCCCACAACGATCCCTGTGGGAGCGGGCTTGCCCGCGAAGGGCCGCAAAACGGCCCCGACACACCAAACGCCATCACAGCTTGGCGATAGAGACTTCGGTCGATTTGACGAAGGCAATCACTTCACTGCCCACCTGCAATTCCAACTCTTTTACCGAACGCGTGGTGATCACCGAGGTGACCACACCGGAGGCGGTCTGCACGTCGATTTCCGACAATACCGGGCCTTCGAGGATTTCTTTCACAGTGCCTTTGAACTGGTTGCGGACGTTGATCGCTTTGATAGTCATGGTGTGATTCCTTTGTGCTGGTTTCAGGGTTCAGTGAGCCCAACGCAACTGCGTGGGCAAAGGTGCTACAGGGTCCGGCTCGGGCGCAGCGCCCGGTACAGACAAAACTCGGTTGAGAACTTCGCTTTCCAGTGCAGCCAGACGGTGCGAGCCGCGCACCCGGGGCCGCGCCAGCTCGACGTTGAGGTCGAGGCCGACCGCACCGTCTTCGATCAGGATCACCCGGTCGGCCACGGCAACCGCCTCGCTGACGTCATGGGTGACCAGCAGCACGGTGAAGCCATGCTGGCGCCACAGGCGTTCGATCAGTTGCTGCATCTCGATCCGGGTCAGCGCATCCAGCGCGCCAAGTGGCTCGTCGAGCAGCAGCAGGCGTGGCTGGTGAATCAGTGCGCGGGCCAGGGCCACACGCTGCTTCTGCCCGCCAGATAACGCCGCTGGCCACTCATTGGCGCGGTCGGCCAGGCCGACGGCTTCCAGTGCGTCCAGCGCCTTTTGCCGCCAGTCGCCCTTGAGGCCGAGGCCGACGTTGTCGATGACCTTTTTCCACGGCAGCAGGCGCGCGTCCTGGAACATCAAGCGGGTTTCTTCGCGGGCCTCGGCCAGCGGCGCAGCGCCGGCCAGCAACTGGCCGTCGGTGGGCTGGTCGAGGCCCGCCAGCAAGCGCAGCAAGGTGCTCTTGCCGCAGCCACTGCGGCCCACGATGGCGACGAACTGCCCGGCCGGAATATGCAGATCAATGCCGCGCAGCACTTCGCGCTGGCCAAAGCTCTTGCGCACACCCTGGGTGGCCAGCGGGATGCCACGCAACAAGCGCGGCGGTTGTTCCTTGAGCACGGTCATGCGCCCTCCTTCTTGGCCACTTGATAGGCCGGGTGCCAGCGCAGCCAGGCGCGTTCCAGGCCGCGGGCGGCGAGGTCAGCAAGCTTGCCGAGCACGGCGTAGAGCACGATTGCCAGCACCACCACGTCGGTCTGCAGAAACTCCCGAGCGTTCATCGCCAGGTAACCGATACCGGCGTTTGCCGAGATGGTTTCGGCGACGATCAAGGTCAGCCACATGAAGCCCAGAGCAAAGCGCACACCGACCAGAATCGATGGCAGCGCACCCGGCAGGATCACCTGGCGGAACAGGCTGAAGCCGGACAGGCCGTAGCTGCGGGCCATTTCCACCAGGGCCGGGTCAACGTTGCGGATACCGTGGTAGGTGTTCAGGTAGATCGGGAACAGCGTGCCCAGCGCGACCAGAAAGATCTTCGCCGACTCATCGATACCGAACCACAGGATCACCAGTGGGATCAGCGCCAGGTGCGGCACGTTACGAATCATCTGCACCGAGCTGTCGAGCAGGCGTTCACCCCAGTTCGACAGGCCGGTGATAAAGCCCAGCACCAGGCCGATGCTGCCGCCGATGACAAAACCCAGCCCTGCACGCCAGCCGCTGATGGCCAGGTGAGTCCAGATCTCGCCGCTGCGTACCAGCTCGACACCAGCGCTGACCACTGCGCTGGGGGCGGGCAGGATGCGCGTCGACAGCCAGCCAGCGCTGACCGCCAGTTGCCAGATCGCCAGCAGCAGTACCGGCAGTGCCCAAGGGGCCAGGCGCTGAGCCAGGGTGGATGAGGTTGCACGACTCATGGTCCGGTCCTCAGCTCTGCGACACGGACTTGGGCAGGATGTCGTTGGCGACCATCTCGCCAAACGGGCTGACGTAGCCACCCGCTTTCGGTTGCTCCGGGCGCTGTACATCCAGGTGCGGGAACAGCAACTCGGCCACGCGGTATGACTCTTCCAGGTGCGGGTAGCCAGAGAAGATGAAGGTGTCGATGCCCAGCGCTGCGTATTCCTTGACCCGCGCTGCCACGGTCGGGCCATCGCCGACCAGCGCGGTGCCAGCACCGCCGCGCACCAGGCCAACCCCGGCCCACAGGTTTGGGCTGACTTCAAGGTTGTCGCGGCTGCCGCCGTGCAGAGCGGCCATGCGTTGCTGGCCAACCGAGTCGAAGCGCGCCAGCGAGGCCTGGGCACGGGCAATGGTGGCGTCGTCCAGGTGCGAGATCAGCTTGTCGGCGGCGGCCCAGGCTTCTTCGTTGGTTTCCCGCACGATCACATGCAGGCGGATGCCGAAGCGTACTTCGCGGCCTTGCGCGGCGGCCTTCTCGCGCACCTGGGCGATCTTCTCGGCTACTGCTGCAGGCGGTTCGCCCCAGGTCAGGTACAGCTCGACCTGCTCGGCAGCCAGGTCCTGCGCGGCCTCCGAAGAGCCGCCGAAGTACAGCGGCGGACGTGGTTGCTGGATCGGTGGGTAGAGCAGCTTGGCGCCCTTGACCTGAATGTGTTTGCCTTCGTAGTCGACGTTTTCGCCTTCGAGCACTTTGCGCCAGATACGGGTGAACTCGACCGAGGCTTCGTAACGCTCCTGGTGGTTGAGGTGCAGGCCATCGCCGGCCAGCTCATCCGGATCACCGCCAGTGACCAGGTTGAACAGCGCCCGGCCATTGGACAGCCGATCCAGCGTGGCTGCCTGGCGCGCCGCCACGGTCGGCGAAATGATGCCGGGACGCAGCGCGACCAGAAACTTCAGGTTCTGCGTGACCGGGATCAGCGACGCGGCCACCAGCCAGGAGTCTTCGCAGGAGCGTCCGGTCGGGATCAGCACGCCGCCGAAACCAAGGCGGTCCGCCGCCTGGGCAATCTGTTGCAGGTAACCGTGGTCGACCGCACGGGCGCCATCGGAAGTACCCAGGTACTTGCCGTCACCGTGGGTTGGAAGGAACCAGAAAATATTAAGGCTCACTGGAGTTGTCTCCTCAAAGGTGGCTCAAGCCGGAGCGGCGCCCCGGCGCAGGCAGATCAATCAAGGCGCAGTTGCGACCTTGGCCGGGGGTGTCCAGATCACGTCCTTGATGCTCAGCGGCTTGGGGATCAGCTTGAGCGCCTGGAAGGTGTCGGCAATTTTCTGTTGTGCCGCGACTACTTCGGGGGTCAGCGGCGCTGCGCCGTAGCCCTGACGTTTGACCGAGGTCAGGGTGATGTCGGCCGGCAGGCCCAGCAGCGGTGCGACCTGATCGGTGACCTCCTGCGGATTGGCCTGGGACCACTGGCCAACCGCGCGGACTTCTTCGATCAAGGTGTTGATCACCGCCGGGTGCTGGGTCGCATAGTCGCGAGTCGCCAGGTAGAACTGGTGGTTGTCGACCAGGCCCTGGCCGTCACGCAGGGTACGCGCCTGCAGCTGCTTTTCGGCGGCGGCCTGGTACGGGTCCCAGATCACCCAGGCGTCGACGCTGCCACGCTCGAACGCGGCGCGGGCATCTGAGGGCGGCAGGTAAACCGGTTGGATATCGCTGTACTTGAGGCCGGCATCTTCCAGCGCACGCACCAGCAGGTAGTGCACGTTGGAGCCTTTGTTGAGGGCGACTTTCTTGCCCTTGAGGTCTTTTACCGACTGCACCGTGGAGCCCTTCGGCACCAGGATCGCTTCGCTGTGCGGCGCTGGCGGCTCGTAGGCGACGTAGAGCAGATCGGCGCCGGCGGCCTGGGCAAACACCGGCGGCGTTTCGCCAGTGACGCCAAAGTCGATCGAGCCGACGTTGAGCCCTTCAAGCAGCTGCGGGCCGCCGGGGAATTCGGTCCACTGCACCTGAATGCCTTGCTCGGCCAGGCGCTTTTCCAACGTGCCCTTGGCCTTGAGCAGCACCAGCGTGCCGTATTTCTGATAACCGATGCGCAGGCTCTCGGCCTGGGCTTGAGTAATGGCGCCGAAGGATACAGCCGCCGCAAACAGGGCGACCAGACCGCGACGCAAGAAGACTGTGCGCATGGCGCTCTCCAAGACGTATAGGGTTCGGGTTGCACCTGCTTGCCTCGTTGACGGGCGAGTAAGGTGGAAAAACGTGTGGCTTCAGATGCTCCAGCGAGCACTGATCAAGCGTTCATTGAGCACGCCTGGGGCGACCGGTTGTGGCCGGCGAACCAAGGCGCTGTGAAACGTGTCGAGCGAGTCCAGCAGGCGCGCTTCGAGGCTGGCCGCGAGCTGCGCCGGGGCGCTGCCTTCGCCATAGGCGATCTGGCTGTCGTCGGCGAAGATCCCTTGCAGGGTCTCTTGCGCCTTGAGTGCCGACAGCACGGGCTTGAGGGCGTAGTCCACCGCCAGCATGTGGGCGATGCTGCCGCCGGTTGCGATTGGCAGCACCACCTTGTGTTCCAGAGCGCGCTCGGGCAGCAGATCGAGCAGGGTTTTCAGGGCGCCGGCAAACGACGCCTTGTACACCGGGGTGGCGACGATAAGGCCATCGGCCTGCGCTACCAGCTGCTGAAAGTGCTGCACCTGCGGGCTGTCGAAGCGCGCATGGAGGAGGTCTTCGGCAGCAAACTCGCGGACCTGAAAGGTCACGACCTCGACCCCACGCTCTTGCAGCCACTGGCGTGAACGCTCCAGCAACACGCCGGAGCGGGAACGGGTACTTGGGCTACCACCTACCGAGACAACCAACATGAGCAACGCTTCCTTCGATTCGTGGCGGGGCCTGTTCAGTAGTGCTCCCGCTTGATGTAAGTGACCTTAACAGCAGTTCGTATATACCTATAAATCATATTTTTTCATTTGTTTATTCTTTTAATGCATATAAAGCCAAGCCTCGCACAATCCTCTGTAGGAGCGGCCTTGCGTCGCGAAAGGGTCGCGTAGCGGCCCCAAGATTTATGCAGCAGCACAGATTGCTGGGGCCGCTACGCAGCCCTTTCGCGACGCAAGGCCGCTCCTACAGGGGCCGGGGGGGGCGAATAAAAAAGGGCCGCGTGAGCGGCCCGAATATCCCTGCTTGGCTAAGAGCATGTGCAACGAGGATTCTGTATTCAGCGGTTGGGCTGCGGCGTCAGGCGCAGATAGGGCTTCACGGCGCGGTAGCCTTTGGGGAAGCGTTCCTTGATCTCGGCTTCATCCTTGAGCGAAGGCACGATCACTACCTCGTCGCCGTCCTGCCAGTTGCCTGGCGTGGCGACCTTGTAGTTGTCGGTCAGCTGCAGCGAGTCGATCACCCGCAGGATTTCGTTGAAGTTGCGCCCGGTGCTGGCCGGATAGGTAATGGTCAGACGCACCTTCTTGTTCGGGTCGATGACGAACAGCGAGCGCACGGTGAGGGTGTCGTTGGCGTTGGGGTGGATCAGGTCGTACAGGTCGGAGACCTTGCGATCAGCATCGGCAATGATCGGGAAGTTGACCACGGTGTTCTGGGTTTCATTGATGTCATCGATCCACTTGTGGTGCGAATCGACCGGGTCGACCGACAGCGCGATGGCCTTGACCCCGCGCTTGGCGAAGTCGTCCTTGAGCTTGGCGGTCAGGCCCAGCTCAGTGGTGCACACCGGGGTGAAGTCGGCAGGGTGCGAGAACAGCACGCCCCAGCTATTGCCCAACCACTCGTGGAAGCGAATCTTGCCTTCGCTGGAATCCTGTTCGAAATCGGGGGCGATGTCGCCGAGTTTGAGGCTCATGGTGCGGCTCCTGTGTCTGCGTTATGGGTCCAATGTGCCTGCAATCGAAAGAGATTAAAAAGAATAAATATCGATTTATTTATAACCAGAATGCATTACGAATTGCAGGCATAAAAAAGCCTCGCACTAGGCGAGGCTTTTTGGCGTGCAGCTACGACTTACTTGAAAGCGTAAGTGTAGTTGACGATGAAGCGGGTCTGGTCCTGGTCAGCCAGCGAGCTGGTGCCAGTGCCGCGGTACATACCATGGCGCAGGGTAGCGCCCAGGCCTTTCAGGGTGCCTTGCTGGATCACGTAGTCGATCCGGGCGTCGCGTTCCCATTCAGAGAAGGTGCCGTTGCCGTTGGCGTTGCGGCCATCTTCACCGCGCAGGTACGAAACAGCCGCTTTCAGACCCGGCACGCCAACGCGCGCGAAGTCATAGGAGTACTGACCGAAGGTGGTGTTTTCACCGGCCTTGGCGAACTGGTTGATCATGCTGTCGGTGAACAGGTAGAAGCTCGCGCCGCCTGCGCCTTCCGGACGGCCATTGCCATCACGTACCGAACCCTGGTTCAACCAGACGAAACCGCCGTCATCGCTGACGCGTTGATGACCGAGCAAGAAGGCATGACCACCCAGGGAGTAGGTGAACATGGCAGACCAGGTCTTGTTGTCGACCTCGCCTACGTTCTTGGCGTAGCCACCGTTGTTGTTGAAGTTGTAACCACCGCCGTTGCCGTTTTTGCCGTCGCTGCTGCTGTCGAAGTAGCGCAGGTCGGTTTTGAACGACTGGTCGTCAGCGATCTTGAAGACGTGAGTCGCGCCCAGGAAGTGCTGCTTGTAGAAGTCTTCCAGGTTCGAGTAGTAGTACTGCAGGGTCAGGTCTGGGGTGAGCTTGTAGTCCAGACCACCGTAGCGGAACTTGTTGCTGTCAGCGGTAGCACCGTTGACCGACAGACCAGTCCGGTTGCTGGACGCACGGCCCATGGCGTGAGTCATCTGACCGGCGTTGATGGTCAGGTTGTCGATTTCCTTGGAGGAAATGGTGGCACCTTCGAAGGTCTGCGGCAGCAGACGGCCATCGTTGGCAACCAGGATCGGCAAGGCTGGCGACAGCGCGCTACCGAAGTGAGCTTCGGTCTTGGAGAAACGAGCCTTGGCGTTGGCGCCAAAGCGTGCCCATTGCTTCTCGGACGAACCGTCGGAGTCGCTTGGGAAGAAGCTGCTGCCATCAGGGTGGTAGCCCTTGCCGCCGTCAAGGTGGATGCCCCACAGCGCCTGAGCATCTACACCAAAACCAACGGTGCCTTCGGTGAAGCCGGAAATGAAGTCAAGCTTGAAGCCCTGACCCGACTCGCGGTTGTCAGGACGTGGCTTGTTGCCGCCGGCTTCACGGTTATCGTTGTTGAAGTACATGGTACGCGAGCTTACGGACAGCTTGCTGTCCTCGACGAAGCCAGCAGCACCTGCTTGTTGGGCGAGAACCCCCAGTGCCACGGCCAGAGCCAGGCTTGACTTGTACATGTTTTGCTCCTCTACGTTCTAATTTTTGTATATCAGTGGCGGCGAGGTCTATTGCCTCACTCACCATGGACTGGCGATTTAGTCGCAGAGCGTGACCGTCCAGTCAATCATTTCCGAACGTTTCACGACTAAGGTCTAAGCCACCACCCTGGGCTACAGGATAATGACAATCCTATAAATCCAAAATGACTGTTTTATGAATTGCTAAGACTATTGCGGCATATCGTAGGAACCTTTACTACCATTTGCGGTATCGGCAGGGCCCCTTAAGAGCTTTAGGTTATTTGCAAACGTTTGCTCATAACCTTATTTCCTTTTGCTCTAGGCCGGGAAAGCGTAGCAGTGAACGGTCATTACGCCAGCCCGCTCCTACGCCGACCGCGCAACGTGCAGGCAACGCGGTCCCTGTAGGAGCGGCCTTGTGTCGCGAAAGGGGCGCGCAGCGCCCCCAAAAGGCACCTAAGCTAATACTAAAAAGTTATTTATTTGAAGATTCTTAGATCATTTAGTCTCTCGCCATCAACTACCCAGATTGCTGACGAGAGGCAAACCCATGATCCCGCACGCTCCGCTGCGCCTGTTCGCCGCCCTGACCCTCGCCAGCAGCAGCTGGTTGGCCCAGGCCGCTGACCTTACCGTGGCCTACCAGACCACCGTCGACCCAGCCAAGGTTGCCCAAGTCGATGGCGCCTACGAAAAAGCCAGCAAGGCCGATATCGACTGGCGCAAATTCGATAACGGCGCCGACGTGATCACGGCCGTGGCCTCGGGCGATGTACAGATCGGCTACCTCGGCTCCAGCCCGCTGGCCGCAGCCGCGACCCGCAAGCTGCCGGTCGAAACCTTTTTGATCGCCACCCAGATCGGCGCCGGTGAAGCGCTGGTTGCCCGCGACAGCATCAAGACCCCGCAGGACCTGATCGGCAAAAAGGTCGCCGTACCGTTCGTTTCGACCGGCCACTACAGCCTGCTCGCTGCGCTCAAAGCGTGGAACATCGATGCGTCCAAGGTGCAGATCCTCAACCTCGCCCCGCCGGCCATCATCGCCGCCTGGAAGCGTGGCGATATCGACGCCACCTACGTCTGGGACCCAGCGCTGGGCGTCGCCAAGGAGAACGGCAAGGTGCTGATCACCTCCGGTGAGCTGGCACAAAAAGGCGCGCCGACCTTCGACGCCTGGATCGTGCGCAAAGACTTTGCCGCCAAACACCCGGACGTGGTCAAGGCCTTCGCCAAGGTCACCCTGGATGCCTACGCCGACTACCGCAAGGACCCGGCAGCCTGGCTGGCCAACCCGGACAACGTCGCCAAACTGGCCAAGCTCTCGGGCGCCAAGAGCAGCGATATCCCGGTGCTGCTGCAAGGCAACGTCTACCCGCTGGCCGCCGACCAGGCCAGCGCCCTCGGCGCGCCGACCACCCAGGCCCTGAGCAACACCGCAGCCTTCCTCAAGGAGCAAGGCAAGGTCGACGCCGTGCTGCCTGACTACGCCCCATACGTCACCGCCAAATACCTGCCCAACTGATCCGGAGCCCGTCATGGCCTTGCTCGAGCTGGAGCGCATCAGCGCACAGTACCCCGGTGCCGACACCCCGGTGCTGGCCGATATCAACCTGAGCCTGGGTCCGCGCCAGCTGCTGGTGGCCCTTGGGCCATCGGGCAGCGGCAAGACCTCGCTGCTCAACCTGATCGCTGGCTTCGTGCCTGCCAGTGCTGGCCGTATCAGCCTCGACGGCGTGCCGGTGCAAGGCCCGAGTGCCGAGCGCGGCGTGGTGTTTCAGGACGACGCCCTGCTGCCCTGGCAAAACGTGCTCGGCAACGTCGCCTTCGGCCTGGAGCTGGCCGGCGTAAGCCGTGCCGAGCGCGAAGCCAAGGCGCGCGAAATGCTCGCACTGGTCGACCTCGCAGGTTTCGCCGAGCGGCGCATCTGGCAGCTTTCGGGCGGCCAGAAGCAGCGCGTCGGCCTGGCCCGCGCCCTGGCCGCCAACCCGCGTGTGCTGCTGATGGACGAGCCGTTCGGCGCCCTCGATGCGTTTACCCGCGAGCAGATGCAGGAGTTGTTGCTGCAGGTGTGGCAACGCACAGCCAAACCAGTATTCCTGATTACCCATGACATCGAAGAAGCGGTGTTTCTCGCCAGCGAACTAGTGCTGCTTGCGCCCAACCCAGGGCGTGTCGTCGAACACCTGCAACTGGACTTCGGCCAACGCTACGCCGCCGGAGAATCGGCGCGGGCGATCAAGTCCGACCCGCGCTTTATCGAAACCCGCGAACACGTGCTGGCGAGAGTCTTCTCGCAACGCGAAGACGCCCGCCGGGAGCACTCAGCATGAGCACTGTCGAACTGCCGCTGGCCGCCAAACCGGCCAACCTCAACACGCTGCCGCGCAAACCACTGTCGACCCGCTGGATCAGCGCCCTGACCCTGGCCAGCCTGTTACTGCTGTGGTGGGCGGTGACCGCCGCCGAGCTGGTCGAACCGCTGTTTCTGCCACCACCGGCAGACATCCTCGGCAAAGCCTGGGTGCTGCTGACCCAGGGCTACATGGACGCCAGCCTGTGGCAGCACCTGGGCGCAAGCCTTGGGCGGATTGGCCTGGCGCTCGGCGCAGCCATCCTCACGGCGATCCCGATCGGCATTGCCATCGGCTCCAACCGCATTGCCCGGGGCATTTTCGACCCACTGATCGAGTTCTACCGGCCAATTCCGCCGCTGGCCTACCTGCCGCTGATCGTGATCTGGTGCGGCATCGGTGAGCTGTCCAAGGTGCTGCTGATCTACCTGGCGATCTTCGCCCCGATTGCCATCGCCACCGCCACCGGCGTGCGCACCGTCGACCCGGCCAAACTGCGCGCCGCGCAGTCGCTGGGCGCCACCAAGGCCCAGCTGATTCGCCATGTGATATTGCCCAGCGCCCTGCCCGACATCCTCACCGGCGTGCGTATCGGCCTGGGCGTCGGCTGGTCGACCCTGGTTGCAGCGGAATTGATCGCCGCCACCAGCGGCCTCGGCTTCATGGTCCAGTCAGCGGCGCAGTTTCTGGTCACTGACGTGGTGGTGCTGGGGATCCTGCTGATTGCCCTGATCGCCTTCGCCCTGGAAATGGGCCTGCGCGCCCTGCAACGCAAGCTGGTGCCTTGGCACGGCCAGACCCACTAAGCACGACTGACCACGCCGGCACTCCGGCGCCCGACAAAGAGACTGCCATGAGCCTGACCATCACTCCGTTAAGCCCGGCCCTCGGCGCGCAGATCACTGGCGTCGACATCAGCCGTGAAATCACAGCCGAACAACGCGACGCCATCGAGCAGGCGCTGCTCAAGCATCAAGTGCTGTTCTTCCGCGAGCAGCCGCTCAACCCGCAGCAGCAAGCCCGCTTCGCTGCGCGTTTTGGCGATCTGCATATCCACCCGATCTACCCCAATGTGCCGCAAACGCCACAAGTGCTGATCCTCGATACCGCCGTCACCGACGTGCGCGACAATGCCGTGTGGCACACCGACGTGACCTTCCTGCCGACCCCGGCGCTGGGCGCGGTACTGAGTGCCAAGCAGTTGCCGGCCTACGGCGGCGATACCTTGTGGGCCAGTGGCGTAGCGGCATTCGAAGGCTTGTCGGCGCCCCTTCGGACGATGCTCGACGGCCTCACAGCCACCCATGACTTCACCAAGTCATTCCCGCTGGAGCGCTTCGGCACCACCGCCGAAGACCTCGCCCGCTGGGAAGCGACCCGGCGCAACAACCCGCCGCTGACGCACCCGGTGGTGCGTACGCATCCGGTCAGCGGGCGCAAGGCGTTATTCGTCAATGAAGGGTTTACCACGCGCATCAACGAGCTCAACGAGCAGGAAAGCGAGGCCCTGCTCAAGCTGCTGTTTGCCCATGCGACGCGGCCGGAGTACAGCATCCGCTGGCGCTGGCAGGAAAACGACGTGGCCTTTTGGGACAACCGCGTGACCCAGCATTACGCCGTTGATGACTACCGCCCGCAGCGGCGGGTCATGCACCGCGCCACCATCCTTGGCGACGCGCCGTTCTAGCGCAGGCGAGGGGCTGCCCAGCAGCCCCTCACGCAACTACCTGACCATGTGCAGGAACTGCATATGCCGTTCGTACTGGTCGAGGATGTCGTTGATGATCTGCTCCTTGCTGTAGCCGACCAGATCGTAATCCTGGCTACCTTCTGACAGATGCACCTCGGCGCGGTAATAGCGACGGTTTTTCAGCTCTTGCGCACCCAACCCACCCAAGGCGAAGGACGGCGTGAAATAACCGCGCATCTGCACCTGGTAGATGAACGGCTGCTCTTCACCATGGCCGACTTTCAGGCTGACGTTGTCGTGGCTCGGGTCATCCTGAGTGATCAGCACCAGGCCTTTCTGCTCGAACACCTCGCGCACGTCATTGATCGCCGGGCGCACCACGTCATCCATGAAGCGGTACACCTCATCGCGCGATGGGAAGTGCACAGCCTGGCTCAAGCGCTGACGCCAGCCGCCGCGACCACGGCGGCTCTGGGCGACAGGTGCCAGCGAGTGCAACTGGGCAATCCGCCGCTGCGACTCTAGGTAGAACGCCTTGTGCAGGCCCCACATCATGCACAGCAGGATCAGCGAGAACGGCAATGAGGTCAGCACCACCGCAGACTTCAGCGAATCGATGCTGCCAGCGAACAGCAAGGCACTGGTGATCAACGCGGTCATCGCCCCCCAGAAGATCCGCAGCCAGTTCGGGCCGTCTTCGTCAGGGCTGCCGCCCTTCGCCGACAAGGTCGACAGCACCACGGTGCCGGAGTCGGCCGAGGTGACGAAGAAGACGAAGCTGATGAACACCGTCACAGCGATTACCGCCTTGCTCCACGGATAGGTTTCGAGCAGCAGGTACAGGCTCATCGACGGGTTTTCCAGCGCCGACTGGCCGAGCGCGACCAGGCCGTGGTTGAGCACCTGGTCCATCGCGCTGTTGGCGAAGATCGACATCCACGCCAGGGTGAAACCAAGCGGGATCAACAGCACGCCGAAGACGAATTCACGAATGGTCCGGCCACGGGAAATCCGCGCGATGAACAGGCCCACGAACGGCGCCCAGGCAATCCACCAGGCCCAGTAGAACACTGTCCAGCCACCCAGCCAGTCGCGGTTCTCGCCGTAGGCATAGACGTCGAAGCTCTTGCCTGGCAAGGCGCCAAGGTAGTCACCGAGGTTCTGGATCAGGGTATTGAACAAGTGCTGGGTCGGGCCGGCAAACAGTACGAACAGCAGCAAGGCGCAGGCCAGGAACAGGTTGATGTCGGACATCACCCGCACGCCCTTCTCGACCCCGGCCACGGCAACCGCGACTGCGGCGCCCATCATCAGCGTGATCAGCGCGACCTGCACCCATTGGCTGTGCGGGATGCCGAACAGGTAATCGAGGCCGGAGTTAAGGTGCAGCACACCAAAGCCCATGTCGGCGCCCAGGCCGAACACCGTGGCAATGATGCCGAAGCCATCCACCGCGTAACCGATCGGGCCGTTGATACGCTTGCCGATCAGCGGGTACAGCGCCGAACGCAGCGCCAGCGGCAGGTTGTGCCGGTAGGCGAAGTAGGCCAGCGCCATGCCGACAAAGGCAAACACGCCCCAGCCATGCAGGCCCCAGTGCAGAAACAGCAGCTTCATCGCCTCGCGCCCGGCCTCGGCGGTGCCGCCCTCGCCCTGGGGCGGTTGCAGCATGTGCGTCAGCGGCTCGGAGACGCAGAAGAAGAACAGCGTGATGCTGATACCGGCGGCGAACAGCATGCCGGCCCAGGACAGGTAACTGAACTCGGGTTCGTCATGATCGGCACCGAGTTTGATCTTGCCATAGCCCGACAAGGCGGTGACCACCACAAACACCAGGTACAGGGTCATGGCCAGCATGTAGTACCAGCCCACCGTGTTGGCAGCCCAGTTTTGCGCGGCCAGCAACCAGGCACCGGAGGCCTCGGGGTTGACGATCACCACCAGCCCGAAGAGCAGGATAAAACTGGCGGCGAAGTAGAACACCGGGGCGTTCATGCGCATCTTGCTGTCAGCAAGTTCAGGGGTGGGAGTACTCATGCAACCTGCACCCCGCTGTGGGAATCAGGCATAGGATTTAACGGGTTCAGCAAAGGCATATCCTCCTGTTGAACACCGGCAGCGACCAGCGTTTTTATGTTGAACAAGCGTTCAAGTTAAACATGGATCGGCCTTCGATGCGACCTGCCCCGCTGAGCGGGGCAGGTATATAGAGGAGCTGACAACGGCTTTTGCTCGGCGCTTTTGCTATTTTTTTGCCTGGCAGTCGAGCTGCAGATTGGCCTGGGTGATGTTGCTGTCGGCCGGCACGCTGCGGGTCAGCCAGACGTTGCCGCCGATGGTCGAGCCCTTGCCGATGGTGATCCGGCCGAGGATGGTTGCGCCGGCATAGATCACCACATCGTCTTCGACGATCGGGTGGCGCGGCTGGCCCTTGTGCAGGCTGCCGGTTTCGTCGGCGGTGAAGCGTTTGGCGCCCAGGGTCACGGCCTGATAGATGCGCACGCGCTCGCCGATGATCGCGGTTTCGCCGATCACCACGCCGGTACCGTGGTCGATGAAGAAGCTCGGGCCAATCCGTGCGCCGGGGTGGATATCGATACCGGTGGCCGAATGCGCCAGCTCCGAGCTGATCCGCGCCAGCAATGGCAGGCCGGCCAGGTACAGGTGGTGAGCCAGGCGGTGGTGGATGATCGCCAGGATTCCTGGGTAGCACAGCAGCACTTCATCCACGCTGCGCGCGGCCGGGTCGCCGTGGTAGGCGGCGAGCACGTCGGTGTCGAGCAGCACGCGCATCTCTGGCAGGGCCGCAGCGAAGCCCTGGATCAGGCGCAAGGCCTCGCTGTCGGCGTTGGCCTGGTCAGTCTGGCTCTGCCGTGCGGCGTAGCGCAGCTCCAGCCGTGCTTGCGCGAGCAGTGCAGTGAGGGCGGTGTCGAGGGTGTGGCCGACGTAGAAATCCTCGCTCTCTTCACGTAGGTCGACCGGGCCCAGGCGCATCGGGAACAAGGCCCCGCACAGTTGCTCGAGAATGCGCTGCATTGCGTCGCGCGACGGCAGCTCGCGGCCGCCCTTCTCGCCGCTGCTGCGGCCATTTTGCGTGCGCCATTGCTCACGGGCGCCGCGCAGGCCGGTCACAATCGACTGCAACTGCCATTTGCCGGGGGATGATTGTTCGCTCACGATGTGCTCCTGACTGTCGTAAAGATCCACTCTACGACAAATCCAGCCCTTGGAAAAAACAACGCTTTATTCCATCCTGAGCTAACTCGGGCATAAGCCACGCTGACGGGCTACCCTCAACGCAGCCGGCCAACGGCTCAATGCACAAAAATGGAATAACAAAATACTTTTTTATTATTTCATGAGCTAAACAGCCCACCCTTATAGTCGCCACCCACTACTTCCACCAAAAGCGCGGGGCCCTGCCATGTCGATCTTTGCCAAACCGCTACTCAATGCCAGCCTTGCCATAGTGCTTGGCACCGGTCTGTTCAGCCAGGCGTTTGCCGGCGAGCAGCTGCAGACTATCAAGGACAAGGGCGTGCTCAACGTCGGCGTCGAAGGCACTTACCCGCCGTTCAGCTTTGTCGATGACAGCGGCAAGCTGTCGGGCTTTGAGGTAGAGCTGTCGGAGCTGATCGCCAAAGAGCTTGGGGTCAAGGCCAAGGTCCAGCCGACCAAGTGGGACGGTATCCTCGCGGCGCTGGAGTCCAAGCGCCTGGACGTGGTCGTCAACCAGGTGACCATCTCCGACGAGCGCAAGAAGAAGTACGACTTCTCCGAGCCGTACACCGTCTCCGGCATTCAGGCACTGGTGCTGAAGAAGAAAGAAAAAGATCTGAACATCAAGTCTGCAGCTGACCTGGCCGGCAAGAAGGTCGGTGTCGGTCTGGGCACCAACTACGAGCAGTGGGTCAAGGCCAACGTGCCGACCGCCGACGTACGCACCTATGAAGACGACCCGACCAAGTTCCAGGACCTGCGCGTGGGCCGCACCGACGCTATCCTGATCGACCGCCTGGCTGCGCTTGAGTACGCCAAAAAAGCCCAGGATACCGTTGCCGCTGGGGACGCCTTCTCGCGTCTCGAGTCGGGCATTGCCCTGCGCAAGGGTGAACCGGAACTGCTCGCGGCCATCAACCAGGCCCTGGACAAGCTGCGCGCCGACGGCAGCCTGGCCAAGCTGTCCGAGAAGTACTTCGGCGCTGACGTGACTAAATGATTGAAGAAAGCCTGCAACTGGTAGCCGACTCCGCGCCCTTTCTGCTCAAGGGCGCTGGCTACACCATCCTGCTCAGTGTCGGCGGTATGTTCTTTGGCTTGCTGCTGGGCTTTGCCCTGGCGTTGATGCGCTTGTCCAAGGTGCTGCCGCTGGACTGGCTGGCGCGTATTTACGTGTCGTTCTTCCGCGGCACGCCGCTGTTGGTGCAACTGTTCGTGATCTACTTCGGCCTGCCGCAGATCGGCCTTGAGCTTGACCCGATCCCGGCAGCGCTGATTGGCCTGTCGCTGAACATGGCAGCCTACGTTTGCGAAATCCTGCGGGCGGCGATCTCGTCGATCGAGCGCGGCCAGTGGGAAGCCTGCGCCAGCATCGGCATGACCCGCGCCCAGGCCATGCGCCGGGCGATCCTGCCGCAAGCCATGCGCACCGCCCTGCCGCCGCTGGGCAACAGTTTTATCTCGCTGGTCAAGGACACCGCGCTGGCGGCCACCATTCAGGTGCCGGAGCTGTTCCGCCAGGCGCAGCTGGTCACCGCGCGGACCTTCGAAGTGTTCACCATGTACCTGGCCGTTGCGGTTATCTACTGGATCCTGGCGAGCATCCTCGCCCACTTCCAGAACCGCCTGGAAGCACGGGTCAACCAGCATGACCAGGAGCGTTGAGCATGATCGTAGTTGAAGGCCTGACCAAGCGGTTCAACGGCCAGACCGTACTCGACGGCATCAACCTGACCGTCCAGCCCGGTGAAGTGATCGCCATCATCGGCCCCAGCGGCTCGGGCAAGACCACCTTTCTGCGCTGCCTCAACCTGCTCGAGACCCCCGACGCCGGACGCATCCAGATCGGCGACATCAGCATCGACGCCAACCGCTCGCTGGGTAACCAGCAGAGCGCCATCCGCCGCTTGCGCCAGCAGGCCGGGTTTGTCTTCCAGAACTTCAACCTGTTCCCCCATCGCACGGCGTTGGATAACGTCATCGAAGGGCCGCTGGTGGTCAAGAAGACCCCGCGCGCCACAGCCCTGGAGCTGGGCCGACGTTTGCTGGCCAAGGTCGGCCTGGCCGGCAAAGAAGACGCCTACCCACGGCGCTTGTCCGGTGGCCAGCAACAGCGCGTGGCGATTGCTCGGGCGTTGGCCATGGAGCCGGATGTGATCCTGTTCGACGAGCCAACCTCAGCGCTGGACCCGGAACTGGTGGGTGAAGTGCTGGAGACCATTCGTGGCCTGGCCGAAGAGCAGCGCACCATGATCATCGTCACCCACGAAATGAGCTTTGCCCGGGATGTCGCCAACCGGGTGATCTTCTTCGACAAAGGGGTGATTGTTGAGCAGGGTGAAGCAAAGGCGTTGTTTGCCGATCCGAAGGAAGAGCGGACTCGGCAGTTTTTGCGCAAGTTTCTTGGGACTGCCGCCTCCTAGCGCCCGGCCTTTCGCGGCACTGGTCAGAATTGCTGGGGGCGCTTCGCGGCCCCCGACGTACTAAAAACCACCGCATTATTAAAGCCAACCGCCGCAAGCCTCAGCACTTCTATCTATATTCCCAAATGATCGTTCAAAATTATTTAATAAGACTTTAAGGTATATACACCGGACCACCGGACCCGCATACGTGCAGCGCAACCACCAAGCGCCGCCGCCACTTTTTTGTGAGGTCAGGAATGGTCAGGAATGCAATCACCCCAGTGCATAACGCCAGGGCATTGAGTACAGCCAAGGAGCGGTACTAATGTCCAGCCAGGCACAAACCCTTCACGCCAGCGACCTCGACAGCCCGCCAGCACTGCTGCCGGCCAAGGTCCTGCGCAACGACGCCGAAGCCCTGCAAGCCGCCCATGAGCTGGCCGCAGTCGCTCGCGCAAACGCCTCCAAGCGCGACCAGCAGCGCAAGCTGCCGTGGGCCGAGATCGAGCTGTTCACCCGCAGCGGGCTGGGCAGCATCAGCATCCCCAAAGCCTTCGGTGGTGCCGACGTGTCCTTTGTCACGGTCGCCGAGGTGTTTCGCGTCATCAGCGCTGCCGACCCGGCGCTGGGGCAGATCCCGCAGAACCAGTTCGGCATGCTGCAACTGCTGCGCCTGACCGCCAGCGAAGCCCAGCAGGCGCTGATTTTCGGCTCGGTGTTGAACGGCTGGCGGATCGGCAATGCCGGCCCCGAGCGCGGCAGCAAAGACACCCTCACCCTGAAGGCGCGGATCAGCCGTGACGGCGACACCTATCGCATCAGCGGCGAAAAGTTCTATTCCACTGGCGCCCTGTTCGCCCACTGGGTTGCGGTCAAGGCGCTGGATGACGAAGGCCGCCAACGCCTGGCTTTTGTCCGCCGTGGCAGCCCGGGCCTGCGCATCGTTGACGACTGGTCAGGCTTTGGCCAGCGCACCACCGCCAGCGGCACCGTGCTGCTCGACCAAGTACCGGTGGAGGCTGAGCTGGTGATCGACAACTGGCGCCAGCGCGATCTGCCCAACATCCAGGGCGCGGCGTCGCAGTTGATTCAGGCAGCCATCGACGCCGGTATCGCCGAAGCAGCTATCGATGACGCGATCAGCTTTGTGCGCGAGAAGTCCCGGCCGTTTATCGACGCCAACGTCGAGCGCGCCAGCGATGACCCTTATGTGATCGCCGACATCGGCCGGCTCAAGCTCGAGCTGCACGCCGCCGAGGCGCTGCTGCGCAAGGCCGCGCAGGTGCTGGACGAGGTCAACGCTGGGGCCATCGATGCTGACGCCGCCGCGCGCGCTTCGATTGCCGTGGCCGAAGCCAAGGTGCTCACCACCGAGATCGCCCTGCAGGCCAGCGAGAAGCTGTTCGAACTGGCCGGCAGCCGCGCCACCCTCGCCGAGTTCAACCTCGACCGGCACTGGCGCAATGCCCGCGTGCACACCCTGCACGACCCGGTGCGCTGGAAATACCACGCTGTGGGCGCCTGGCACCTGAACGGCACCCGGCCTGCCCGACATTCCTGGATTTGAGGGCCTCTGGGGCCGCTTCGCGCCCCTTCGCGGGTAAACCCGCTCCCACAGGTGACTGAGCTGAACCTTGTGGGAGCGGGTTTACCCGCGAAGGGGCGCGAAGCGGCCCCAAGGCCCCGGAGAACACAATGAACGCAACTGTCATCCGCACTGACGGCGAGGCCCTGGCCGTCGCTGACGAACTCGCCAGGCAACTGCGCCGCGACAGCGCCCTGCGCGACCGCGAGCGGCGCCTGCCGCACGCCGAGCTGGAGCTGTTCAGCCGCTCCGGGCTGTGGGCCATCAGCGTGCCCAAGGCCTTTGGTGGCGCCGGCGTGTCGTATGTCACCCTGGCCAAGATCATCGCCCGGATTGCCCAGGCCGACGGCTCGCTGGGGCAGATCCCGCAGAACCACTTCTACGCCCTGGAAGTGCTGCGGGTAAACGGCACGCCCGAGCAACAGCAGCGGCTGTACGCCGAAGTGCTGGCCGGGCGGCGCTTCGGCAACGCCCTGGCCGAACTCGGTACCAAGACGGCCCACGACCGCACCACCCGGCTCAGCCGCGAGGGCGACGGTTATCGCATCAATGGCCGCAAGTTCTACTCCACCGGCGCGCTGTATGCGCAGCGCATCCCCACTTCGGTGATCGATGACGACGGCGTTCAGCGGCTGGCCTTCGTGCCGGCCGATGCGCCGGGCCTGCAAGTGATCGACGACTGGAGCGGCTTTGGCCAGCGCACCACCGGTAGCGGCTCGGTGGTGTTCGATAACGTCTGGGTAGCCGCTGCCGACGTGGTGGCGTTCCAGAGCGCATTCGAGCGGCCGACACCGGTCGGCCCACTGGCGCAGATCCTCCACGCTGCAATCGATACCGGCATCGCCCGCGCTGCTTTCGAAGACGCGCTGCACTTCGTGCGTACCCGCAGCCGGCCATGGGTCGACTCGGGCCACGACAAGGCCGTCGACGACCCGCTGACCCTGAAGAGCTTCGGCCAGCTGTCGATCCGCCTGCATGCCAGCGAAGCACTGCTGGAACGCGCCGGCGAATTCCTCGACCAGGCCGCGGCAGCCACGCCGGAGACAGCCGCCGAGCGAGTGGCCGCAGCCTCGATCGCCGTCGCCGAGGCCCGTGCCATCAGCACCGAAATCGCCCTCGCCGCAGGCACCACGCTGTTCGAGCTGGCCGGCAGCCAGGCCACCCTGGCCGAGCACAACCTCGACCGCCACTGGCGCAACGCCCGCGTGCACACCCTGCACGACCCGGTGCGCTGGAAGTATCACGCCATCGGCAACTACTACCTCAACGACATCAACCCACCGCGGCGGGGGACGATCTGATGAGCAAGCAAATCCTCCTCAACGCCTTCAACATGAACTGCGTCGGCCACATCAACCATGGCCTGTGGACCCATCCACGCGACACCTCGACCCAGTACAAGTCGCTGGACTACTGGACCGACCTGGCCAAGCTGCTTGAGCGCGGGTTGTTCGATGGCCTGTTCATCGCCGATATCGTCGGCACCTACGACGTCTATGGCCAGTCGGTCGATGTAACGCTGAAGGAGTCGATCCAGCTGCCGGTCAACGACCCGCTGCTGCTGGTCTCGGCCATGGCTGCCGTCACCCGCCACCTGGGTTTTGGCCTCACCGCCAACCTCACCTACGAGGCGCCGTATCTGTTCGCCCGCCGGCTGTCGACCCTTGACCACCTGAGCAACGGCCGGGTCGGTTGGAACATCGTCACCGGCTACCTCGACAGCGCCGCGCGCGCCATGGGCCTGGAGCAACAGCCCGAGCACGACCGCCGTTACGACCAGGCCGAGGAATACCTGCAAGTGCTGTACAAGCTGCTCGAAGGCAGCTGGGATGACGACGCAGTGGTCGCCGACCGCGAGCAGCGGGTCTACGCCCGCCCCGACAAAGTGCGCAAGGTCGAGCACCACGGCGAGTTCTACAAGGTCGAGGGCTACCACCTCTGCGAACCCTCGCCGCAGCGCACGCCGGTGCTATTCCAGGCTGGCAGCTCGCCACGCGGCCTGAGCTTTGCCGGCAACCACGCCGAATGCGTGTTCATCAGCGGCCAGGACAAAGCCTCCACCCGTATTCAAGTCGACAAGGTGCGTGCCGCAGCCAAGGCGGCCGGGCGTGATCCGCAGGCAATCAAGGTATTCATGGGCATTACCGTGATCGTCGCCGCCAGCGAAGCCGAAGCCCAGGCCAAGCATGCCGAATATGTGCGCTACGCCAGCCCTGAGGCCGGCGTCGCCCACTTCGCCAGCTCGACCGGGATCGACTTCGCCGCCTTCGAGCTGGACGAGCCGATCGGCTTCGCCAAAGGCAACGCCATCCAGTCCGCGACCCGCCAGTTGCAGGACAGCGCCTGGACCCGCCGCCGCCTGCTCGACCAGCACAGCCTCGGCGGCCGCTACGTGACCTTGATCGGCACCGCCGCGCAGGTCGCCGATGAGCTGATCGGCTGGATCGACGAAACCGGGCTCGACGGCTTCAACCTGACCCGCACCGTAACCCCGGAAAGCTTCGAAGACTTCATCGACCTAGTCGTCCCCGAACTGCAACGCCGCGGTCGCTACAAGACCGCTTACCAGGACGGCAGCCTGCGCGAAAAGCTGTTCGCCAGCGACCTGCCGCACCTGCCTGCCGACCATCCCGGCGCCCGCTACCGCAATACGACCCCAACCCCTGCCCCGACTGGAGCCCTGCACCATGCTTGATAAACTGTTCCGGCCCGTCGCGGCCGCCGTACTGTCACTGGCCATCAGCGCCAACGTGTTCGCTGCCGAGCCGCTTAAAGTCGGCACCACCGCAGCCTTTGCCATTCCCCTTGAAGCCGCTGTCGAAGAGGCGCACAAGCAGGGCCTGGAAGTGAAGCTGATCGAGTTCAGCGACTGGATCGCGCCCAACGTCAGCCTCAACAGCGGCGATATCGACGTCAATTACTTCCAGCACATCCCGTTCCTGGAAAACGCCAAGGCCGCTGCCGGCTTTGACCTGGTGCCGTACAAGCCGGGGATCATCAACAACGTTGGCCTGTACTCGAAAAAGTACAAGAGCTTTGCCGAGCTGCCGACCGGCGCCAGCGTGGCCATCGCCAACGACCCGATCAACAGCGGCCGTGGTTTGCAGCTGCTGGCCAAGGCCGGGCTGATCACGCTCAAACCCGGCGTTGGCTACAAGGCCACCGAAGACGACATCGTCGCCAACCCGAAAAAACTGAAGATTCTGCAGGTTGAAGCAGTGCAGCTGGTGCGCGCCTACGACGATGCCGATCTGGTCCAGGGCTACCCGGCCTATATCCGCCTGGCGAACACCTTCGATGCCACCTCGGCACTGCTGTTCGACGGCCTGGAAAACAAGGAATACGTGATCCAGTTCGTTATCCGCCCACAGGAAAAGGACGATCCTCGCCTGGCCAAGTTCGTCGACATCTACCAGCACTCGCCTGCGGTAAAGGCTGCGCTGGACAAGGCACACGGCAGCCTCTACCAGGCCGGTTGGGAAGGCTGACATGAGCAGCGCCAGCGCCCTCAGGGTGCCCACTGCCCCAGCCGTCCCGGCGCCCACCCGCGAGCAGGCGTTGCGGCCCGAGGTCAATCAGGCCCATGTGCGCTTCATCGGCCTGGGCAAGACCTACCCCGGCCAGGCCCAGCCTGCTCTGCAAGGTATCGACCTGAACATCCGCCGGGGCGAGATCTTCGGCATCATTGGCCGCAGCGGCGCCGGCAAGTCGTCGCTGCTGCGTACCATCAACCGCCTGGAACAGCCGAGCCAGGGCCGGGTGCTGATCGATCAGGTCGACATCGCCCCGTTCGACGAAGACCGCTTGGTGGCCCTGCGTCGGCGCATCGGCATGATCTTTCAGCACTTCAACCTGATGTCGGCGAAAACCGTGTGGGACAACGTCGAGCTGCCGCTCAGGGTTGCCGGCGTAGCCAAGGCCGAGCGCCAGCAAAAGGTTCGCGCACTGCTTGATCTGGTCGGCCTGGCCGACAAGCATCAGGTGTACCCGGCGCAACTCTCCGGCGGGCAGAAGCAGCGCGTCGGCATCGCCCGGGCGCTGGTGCATGACCCGGAAATTCTACTGTGTGATGAAGCCACCTCAGCCCTCGACCCGGAAACCACCGCGTCGATCCTCGAACTGCTGCGCGACATCAACCAGCGTCTCGGCCTGACCGTGGTGCTGATCACCCATGAAATGGCGGTGATCCGCGATATCTGCCAGCGCGTGGTGGTGCTGGAGCGCGGTCAGGTAGTCGAGCAAGGCGAGGTCTGGCAGGTGTTCGGCAGCCCGCAGCATGCAGTGACCCGCACCTTGCTCGCGCCGTTGCAGGGCAAGTTGCCGGCAGCATTGCAGAGCAGTTTGCTGCCGACTGCAAGCAACCGCGATGCGGCCCTGGTGCTCAAATTGGTGGTGTTTGGCGAGCCACAGTTATCCGGCTTGTTTGACGACCTTGGCGGTCAGGTCAGCCTGCTCCAGGGCGGCGTCGAAACCATCGGTGAACATGCGCTGGGGCGGTTGATCGTGTCAGTGCGGGGTTCAGCGCATGACACCCATGGCGTGCTCGAGCGCGCACGGCGTTGGGCAGATGATGTGGAGGTGTTGGGCTATGTGGACTGAGCGATTGCTGCAAGGCTTGTGGGACACCTTGCTGATGGTCGGCGTATCGTCGCTGGTGGCGTTGCTGCTGGGCATTCCGATGGCGGTGCTGCTGGTCACCAGCGACAAGGGCGGGATTTACCAGGCGCCGTTGCTCAACCGGGTGGTGGGCGCTTTCGTTAACCTGTTTCGCTCGATCCCGTTTCTGATTCTGATGGTGGCGCTGATCCCCTTCACCCGGCTGGTGGTCGGCACCACCTATGGCGTGTGGGCTGCCGTGGTGCCGCTGACCATCGCCGCCACGCCGTTCTTTGCGCGGATTGCCGAGGTCAGTTTGCGCGAGGTTGACCATGGCTTGATCGAAGCGGCGCAGGCGATGGGGTGCCGGCGTTGGCATATCGTTTGGCATGTGTTGCTGCCCGAAGCGCTGCCGGGGATTGTTGGCGGGTTCACCATTACCGTGGTGGCGTTGATCAACTCATCGGCCATGGCAGGCGCGATTGGTGCTGGCGGCTTGGGCGATATTGCCTATCGCTATGGCTATCAGCGGTTTGACAGCCAGGTGATGTTGACTGTGATTGCCATGCTGGTGGTGTTGGTGGCGGTGATTCAGTTGGGCGGGGATCGGTTGGCGCGGGGGTTGAATAAGCGGTGACCTCTGGGCCCGCTTTGCGGGCCTTTCGCGACGCAAGGCCGCTCCTACAGGTGACTGCGTCCGGCCAGGCTACGCGGTCCCTGTAAGAGCGGCCTTGTGTCGCGATAGGGCTGCAAAGCAGCCCCCAAAAATCTCACCCCCACCCCAGATCCGCAGCGGGCACCGGCCGCCCAAACCAGTAGCCCTGCCCTAACTGACACTCCTGCGCCAACAAGAACAGCGCCTGCTCCGCCTGTTCGACACCTTCGGCATGCACCTGCATGCCCATGCTCCGAGCCAGGGCAATGATCACCCGTACAATCGCCACATCATCCTCATCCTGCGGCAACCCCGAAACGAACCCCTTGTCGATCTTCAGCTTCTGCACCGGCAAGCGCTTGAGCCGCAGCAGCGACGAATAGCCCGTACCGAAATCATCGATGGCCAGGCGCAAGCCCAGCTCGCGCAAGCGATGCAGCTGCTCCAGCGCCACCTCGGGGTCTTCCATCACCGCGCTTTCGGTCACTTCCAACTCCAGCAGCGCCGGGTTCAGGCCGGTGTCGTGCAGCACCTTGGCCACCTGCAGATACAAATCCCGCTGAGCAAACAGCCGGCTGGAGATATTCACCGCAATGAAGTCCAGCAACTGCCCCGCGGCCTGCCATTCGACCATCTGCCGACACGCCTGGCGCAGCACCCAGCCATCGATCTCGGCAATCAGCCCGCTGGCCTCGGCAATCGGGATGAACTCACCCGGCGGCACCAGCCCGCGCTCGGGGTGCTGCCAGCGCACCAGCGCTTCAACCCCAACCATGTTGCCGCTGGCCAGGTCATGCACCGGCTGGAAGAACAGCCGCAGTTCCTCCTGCTCCAGTGCCCGGCGCAGCTCTGTGGCAATTTCCACCCGCTGCTGGGCATGCGCAGTCAGCTCTTCGGTGTACAACGCATAACCACCGCGACCGTTGCTCTTGGCCTTGAACAGCGCGGCATCGGCATTGCGCAGCAGCTGCGCGGCGCTGAGGGCATCGCTGGGGAACAGGCTGATGCCGACGCTGACCCCGATGAACAGGCTGTGCCCCTCGCAACTGAACGGCTCGCGCATCTGCTCGATCAACGTCTGCGCCAGGGTTGCCGCCTGGCCGACCTGCTGGCAGTTCTCCAGCAGCACGGCGAATTCGTCGCCGCCGAGCCGGGCCAAGGTCAAGCCCTTGTCCAAGGCCGCACGCAGGCGTTCGCCAACCAATTTGAGCAATTGGTCGCCAACCGGGTGGCCAAGGCCATCGTTGATGCTTTGAAAATGATCCAGGTCGAGCAGCAACAGCGCACAGCCGCGCTTGTGGCTCTGCGCCGCGGCCAGGGCCTGCTCGGCGCGATCATTGAACAGCAGCCGGTTGGGCAAGCCGGTCAGCGGGTCGTGGTGGGCGAGGTAAGCCAGCTCCTGCTCGGAATGCTTGATCGCACTGATGTCGCTGAATACCGCAACGTAATGGCTGAGCTCGCCGCTGTCGTCGCGTACGGCGCAAATCGTCTGCCATTGCGGGTAGATTTCGCCGCTTTTGCGCCGGTTCCAGATCTCGCCGCTCCACTGCCCCTGCTCGCGCAAGGTGGCGTAGATCTGCTGATAGAAGTCCGCCCCATGACGCCCCGACTTGAACTTGCTCGGGCGCTGGCCGAGCACTTCGTCCTGCTGATAGCCGGTAATACGCATGAACGCGCGGTTAACGTGCACGATCAGGCCCTGCCGGTCCGTCACCAGCACGCCCTCCAGGGTGCTGTCGAACACCGCCGCCGCCATGCGCAGCCGCTCGCGGTCCTCACTGCGCAGGCGCGCGCCGATACCGATGAAGTTGAGCAGGCGCGCCCGTGAGATAAAGATCACCAGCGCACTGAGCAACACCCATACCAGCACATTGATGCAGCGCCCCAGGTACAACGCCAGCGGATCATCGGACAACTGTTGCAACAGCTGCTCACTGAGCACCAGCCACAGGATCGATAACACCACATACAGCGCGGCCATGCGCAAGGCGTCGCGAACAGAACCAGTCATGTCGGGTACTAATGCCCTTAAAAAAAATTGGGGCATTATAGGGCCCGAAACATGTCTTGATGCATTCCCGCTCTGGTTTTATTTCCCGGTCAATGGATAATGCAAAGCGCAGTTCCCCCCCGCGTTTCCGAGGGCTTTTACATTTATGTGGTACTACGGCTTACTCGACCTGTCGGCCTGGCAACTGGTCGCGGTCACCCTGCTGATGACCCACGTGACCATCATCAGCGTCACGATCTACCTGCATCGCTATTCGGCGCACCGCTCGCTTGAGCTGAACGCCGGCCTCAAACACTTCTTCCGCTTCTGGCTGTGGTTGACCACGGCGCAGAACACCCGCGAGTGGACCGCCATCCACCGCAAACACCACGCCAAGTGCGAAACCGTCGATGACCCGCACAGCCCGGTCATCAAAGGCCTGAGCACCGTGCTGCGCAAAGGCGCCGAGCTTTACCGCGAAGAGGCGCAAAACCCCGAAACCCTGCGCATCTACGGCAAGAACTGCCCGGATGACTGGATCGAGCGCAACCTCTACTCGCGCTACAAGCTGGGCGGCATTGCCTTGATGGCAGTGCTCGACCTGCTGCTGTTCGGCACCATCGGCATCACCATCTGGGCGATCCAGATGATGTGGATCCCGTTCTGGGCCGCAGGCGTGGTCAACGGCCTTGGCCATGCCGTCGGCTACCGCAACTTCGAGTGCCGCGACGCCGCCACCAACCTGGTGCCGTGGGGCATCATCATTGGCGGCGAAGAGCTGCACAACAATCACCACACCTACCCCAACTCGGCCAAGCTGTCGGTCAAGCGCTGGGAGTTCGATATGGGCTGGGCGTGGATACGGGTGCTGAGCCTGCTGCGTCTGGCCAAGGTGCAGCGGGTCGCGCCAATCGCCCACCGCGTCGAGGGCAAGGCCAGCCTGGACATGGACACGGCCATGGCGATCCTCAACAACCGCTTCCAGATCATGGCCCAGTACCGCAAGCTGGTCATCGCCCCGCTGGTCAAGCAGGAGCTGGATGTGGTCGACGCCTCGCTGCGCCACCGCTTCCGCCGCGCCAAGCGCCTGCTCTCGCGGGAAACCAGCCTGCTGCAGGACCGCCACCACGTGCGGATCGAGTCGATGCTTGCCCACAGCCAGGCGCTCAAGACCATCTACGAGAAGCGCCTGGCGCTGCAGCAGATCTGGGCGCGAACCAGCGCCAATGGCCACGACATGCTCGCCGCCATGAAAGACTGGGTCCACGAAGCCGAGGCCAGCGGCATCCAATCGCTGCGCGATTTCGCCAGCCAGCTGAAAACCTACTCGCTGCGCCCAACCGCCTGATCCCCGTTGATCGGCATGCCCTGTTCTGGGGCGTGCCGAGCGGAACTTCACCCCACCTCCTTACTCAAATCCGGCACATCGCCCGCGTGGCGGGCCGGATCGTGGCCGCACGCCCTCAGCCGAGAATCGCTCCGTGCACATGGCCAAACACATACAGCCCCGCGACCCGCCACCTGCCGCTGCGCAAACCTTGCTCGCGCTGTTTCATGCGCAAGGTGAAGTGGCGCGCCTGAGCGAGCGCGAGCAGCTGTTCAGTTCCCTGCTCGAAACCGTCAACGCAGTGCTCTGGGCGTTCGACTGGAAAACCCGCCAGGTGCTCTATGTCAGCCCCGCCTTCGAGCGCATCTTCGGCCGCCAGGTCAGCCGGGTGCTGGCTGACTTCAACGAATGGCGCGACAGCATCTACCCCGACGACCTCGAGTACGCCGAGCGCAGCCTGGCCCAGGTGCTGCTGCAGGGCGCTGTGGAAGACCGCGAGTACCGCATCATCAACGCCGCCGGCGAAATCCGCTGGTTGAGCGACAAGTGCTATATCAACCAGCAGCAGAACGGCGACCGCGTGATCGTGGTCGGCATCGCCGAAGACATCACCGAAAAGAAGCAGCTCGAAGGCGAACTGCAGCGTCTGGCCACCACCGACGTGCTGACCCAAAGCAGCAACCGCCGGCACTTCTTCGAGTGCGCCAACCAAGCCTTTACCGCCGCCCGCGAAGACGGCACGCCGTTGTCGTTTCTGCTGCTCGACATCGATGACTTCAAGCTGATCAATGACACCTACGGCCACCAGCAAGGTGACGAGGTGCTGCAGCACATCGCCGACAGCGGCAAGGCCGTACTGCGCCGCGGCGATGTGTTCGGGCGGATTGGTGGTGAAGAGTTTGCTGCGGTGTTCCCCGGCTGCGAGGCCGAGGTCGCCGAGCAGATCGCCGAACGCTTGCAGCGCGAGATCCAGCGCCTGAGCTTCAGCCATGGTCAGGAACGTTTCGGCGTGACCATCAGCCAGGGCCTGACCAGCCTGCACGACGACGACCTCAGCCTGGACAGCCTGTTCGCCCGCGCGGACGCGGCGATGTATCAGGCCAAGCGTCTGGGCAAGAATCAGATTATTTGCGGCTGACCAGAGCCTTGCGCAGTCCCAACTCCATGTCGTCGATCAGTGCTTTGGCCAAACCGCTGAGAATGCGCGCCGCACTCCCCGCCTGCCGGTCATTTTCCATCTCTGCCTCGGTGGTCAGATGGCGGATGCAGCCGAGCATGACCGACAACTCCGAGAACGCCTGCTCGAACGGCACATCGCCCTGCACGGCAAACAACGCCAGACATTGATCTTGCGCGCCCTCCTGTAGGAGCGGCCTTGCGTCGCGAAAGGCCCGCGAAGCGGGCCCGGCGATATCAGCGGCGGAGCTGAAATCTGGGGCCGCTACGCGACCCTTTCGCGACGCAAGGCCGCTCCTACACAGACCGCAGCACCCGCTACCAGCGTTGGTGGATTGAGTGGCTTCGTCCGTCATGACGTTGCCTCCCCGGCCACGGCGTGGGCGATCAAGGCGCGCATCAGCTGGTTCAGGATATTGACGTTTTCCAGCAGGTAACTGTCAACGCCGATGGGCTCGGTGCCGAGGTAAGCTTCGAGGGTGCGGTTCATGCAGTCCATCAACTTGGAAACCTGGGTGAGAGCCTCTTCGCGGCTCAGGTCGCTGATGACTGAGAAGTAGGAAATTGGGGGGTCGGGGACGATCTTTTTCATAGTCGATTTCCAGTACGTAAACGGAAGCGACCACTCGAACCTTTCTCACGGATTTGGGTGGCAGCCGTACACGGGGTGAGAAAACCGAGGTACTGGAAACCCGGCCAGACCGAAGTCTGCCCGCGCACGGCTGCCGTGAAGCATTGCCTAACAGTACTGGTCGGGTTTCTCACACCCGGTCACCAAACCTGGCGACCCCGTGACGTTATCCCTGAGGCATTTCCCCGACAACAGAGCTGCTTCCGCAAGTCGCGTAGGATAATTCCCAAGCTACCCCGATTAGAAGCATTTGGTTTCAAGTTCGGAAACGTCTTACGCAAACACCCGCAAATCTATCGTGTAGGAGCGGCCTTGTGTCGCGAAAGGGGTGCGCAGCGCCCCCAAAAATTCCAGCTCCGCCGCTGCCATCGCCGGGCCAGCTACGCTGGCCTTTCGCGACACAAGGCCGCTCCTACAAAGGCCTTGCCGCCACTGATATCCGCACCCGACATCACAACGCTCGCAGCCATCACCTCACCGACGCAACTGATCCAGAATCTTCAGCTGCTCAACCATCTTCACCTTCACCATATGCTCAAGGTCAGCCTTGCCGCCGATGCACAGCGCCGGTTCGAAAGCATACATCTCGTCCTCGGCAACCGGCCCCAGCTTGGCGAGTGCACGCTGGAACAGCGGCTTGCCCTGAATGTCTTCAAAGTCCAGGCTGTCACGGCTGGTAGAACCAAGAAAGATACCGAGGCTGCGGTCTGGTTGTGGGTTGGGTTTTTGCAGCTGGTTTTTCAGCGCGACAATGCCGCCAGCCAAACTCGATACAGTGATCTTGCGCTGATAACGCTCGCCCCAGGCATACAGCGAACCGAACGCATCCCTGGCAATCACGTGGTAATTGTCGATCTCAGCCAGGCCGCTGCCTTGCAGCCACATATCCAGCGTGGCCTTGTATGCATCTGGGTCCACGATCCAGAACAAGCCATCAGCGAAAGAACACCAGCCTTCTTCGCGCCAGTAGCCCAGCAATGCAGGCGGCAGTTTTGACTGGTATTTGTCGATGCTCGCTGCAGGCACCTCACGACGTGAAGTGGCTTCACCAAGGTTGTCGATCATTGACTGGAAAAATTCATCCCGCACCGATTAAGCCCCTTGATCCGTTTGCAGATGACGTACCGGCCGCCACCCGTCATTCGTATTTGAAGTCTGCCGCAAACTTGCCGGTCTGCAGATCCAGCTTGATCATGCAGCGTACCCACGGTTTGCCTTGCTCGAACAAATTGTTACCCGCGAAATACTCGCGCAGCTGTATCAACAGGAGCCGGATGTCATGATCCACACGAGCAACTTCAGGCACGAACCACTGCGGCTCACTCCCCTCGGCCTGATAGTCATAAAACAGCTTGGCGTTGTCGCCGGTCGGCGACAGCTCTACCTCAACAGAAACCCACTGTGCCTGCTGGGGCGCGATCGCCGAGAGTATTTCACCCAAGCCCTGGTAAATTCCCTGATCTGTACTCATAAGCCCCCAGAGTGTTCGCTACGTTTCGACCCACTGCCTGCTGGCAAAGTCCGGATGACTCTTCTCCCTAGTCACCAATTCGACTCTGACAAAGACGGCACCTCACCGTAGTCCGGTCTTCCCTTGCGCGTTTGAGCGCACCTTGCAACCAGGCGTGGACCGGTCCTTACCTATCCTCAGCGCCGAAAAACCTGGTCCAAAGGCCGCGCTTTTGGCTGCTATCCTTGGCCACCACCATCACCTCTGCAGCGGGCTCCAGCAGGTCGCGCGGGTAATGCTCGTGGCCACGGCACAGCGAATCGTCCAGACCGAACGCCTTGACGGCAGCAGCCGCCTCAATACACCAGCGGCCAAAGTAAGCACCACCTGCGAAATTCTCGTCGCCATAACGGTACCAGTAAGGATGCTTGAAGGGCGCTGCTTGCTTCTTAGTCCCCGAACGAGCAGCGCTGCCAACTTCGGCATACCAATGCGCGACAAATCCCTGAAGGAGCGCGCCTTGCTGGCCAGGAGGCGCATCGACAGCTGCAAGCAACCGAGCATACGGTTTGGGGTAAAGCAGCACAGTACCGATCCGACGTTGCGGGGACCGGGTAGCGATAACGCGGTCGAGCAAAATGTCCTCGCCCTCATTGTCGATCAGCGCCAACAGACGCAGCCACTGCTCGTCGGGGATATCGAGCGTCAACGCCAAGCCGACGAGCCAGAAACACACAATGTAATGATCGTAGTTGACCGCCCACAGGGTGCGGCTTGTCACCTGCTGCGCAGTCCACTGCTCCGCGCCCAAGTGCTGTGATCGCTCCCAGGCGTCAAGCAAACCCGGAAAGTACCCTGCCAGCTCTGCCACCGGCAGGCCCGCAGAATAGCGACGCAGCATCTGATGCCAATGATCCTGGGCCAACTCGAACAGATACTGGGGCGCATAACTCGGGTCGCCGAATGGACGACTTGCAGTGTCCCAGCCGAGGGTGATGGATTCGTCACCAAAAGCGACCCATTCTGACCAATAGGCCGGATCACCCAACGGCGCGCGCTTGCTCATCATTTGCTCCCTAATAATCTGGAAGTGGCCGTCGGGTCCTTTCGCTCCCAGCCATCACCTCACCGACGCAACTGCTCCAGAATCATCAGGTGCGCATCCATGTTCTACTTAAATCGCCTAGAGCTTGTTTCGACCCAGCTTAAAATTTGATAAAGGTAAAGACCTCTCTGAATAAATTTTCAATGCGCGGAGAAGCGCCGAGGTGGGTAAGCGCTTCGCGGGTGGTAATAGGCATGTCATAAGGTTTGAAACCTCGACGAACAGCGATACCGTATAGAGCGTATTCGTCGCTATCTGAATGTTCCCAATGAGGCACGTAGCCAATCACCTTATAGACCTTAAAAATCTCATCTTGAAAACCCATCAGATCATAAAGGCAACTTGGCGCATTATTTAGCGACAATGCTTGAGCGCACCATATGTTGAGCTCATCTTTGCTGATAGCAGTGCAGAACAAACATGCAATAACAAAAGCCAGCAGAACATCATTGAAACCATCAACTTTAATAGCATTCACACCCCACCCCATGGCCTTTAGCCGAAGAAATTTCTGTAGGCCGCCTCAACCTTTACAGAGACTTCATCAGGCTTGAAAGTAAGATTCTCCAATGCAGCCACATCAACAGATAACAAGGGATGAGCAACTGCAGGCGACTTCAACCCGCACTGTTGGCGAACCTTAAAAATTGCAAAAACCTCCAAAGGCAGCAAATCAAATGGTGGGCAGGCGTATGAGCTAGGACCATAGCTTTTTAAGCTCTTTAACGTGCTTACAAGCTGTGCCTGATCAACGCCAATGATTACGTGACCATTTTCGGCTTCGAGCTTCATATACCTCACCTTCATCGCACGTAAAATGTTGTAGCGCTTTGGAGGATCCCCTCTTAGCCGTCCTTAGCTGACCATTGATGATCGCAACGAGGTGGCGGTCGCAACCATCCACACCTGCTTTGTTGACGGAGTCGACAATAACTTCTTCCCCGATTCAACGTCGCAACTCTGGCAAAGACAGCACCTCATCGTACTGTGGCCAATCTTCTCTTGCGCGGTTGAGCACACCTTGCATCAACTCGTCAAATTCAGGCACTGGCTGCTCGGGCGGCAGCTGGTCAAAGGGCGCAGCCATCAGTGGATGATCAATCTGCTGGGGATTGGCCAAGCCTTCCCATTGGCGTAGACGCAGTAAGTAGAGGATTTCTACCGGAACGCGCTCCATGTGCCAATCCTGATTGAAATCGTAGGAGTTCTTCTGGCTGTCTCTGCCGGTCTGCCAGGTGTGGCGGTCACAAGCAGCGAGCAGGCCGGGCAACAAATCCTCGGGGTTGGGAGTGCGCCAGTTGGCCAGAAGAGCTTCGTAAATGGGTTCGTCATACGCATAGGCCGGCCACTGGTGTGAAACATCGCCTGCCCAATCGGCAAACACACGCAGCATGAAGGGTTGAGCGCGGCGGTGCTGCTCTTCGTACTCGATAACCAACTGATGTCCGCGATTAAGCGCCGCGTGCGTTAGATAGCCCTGATAAATGACGGCATCCTTCCAGCCCAAAATAGCCATCGCTCCCATCATGTTGGCAGCGGTTTGGATGCTGTAGTTTTGTTGGCGGATATGGTTGCCGGGGTGTTGATCGTACTCGTGCGCCCAAAAATACAATTGCCAAATACCTACTTGGTAGTAGCGTATCCAGCGAGCCAATTCTTGCAGCCACTGCGGGTTGCTTGGAGCAGTTGCAAGTACTGTATGAAGACTACCCCGCGCCATTCTTTCCGGGGTAGTAGTTGTCGCATTACTTTTATTCGGAACCATCCTTGAGCCACTAGGCCTTGCATCCTCGCGGGTGACGTATTCACGTATCGCGTTGACATAAAACGTGTCATCCGCATGTGGCCCTCTAGTGACGCGGGCACATACGCTCTTGTAAGAAGGCCATTTTGGATTCACACCCATGCGTTCAATTGCATTCATACTCCCCCCGTGGCCGCGCCAAGCTCAGCGCGCTGCCCCAGCAACTCAGCCGTGGCTGAACTGATGCAAGATCATCAAGTGAACGTTCATGTCCAATTTCTGAAGGTTCTCGATCCGCGCCTGCCCCCCCGCGATCAGCACTGGCACGAATCCGTACATTTCGGATTCACTGAGCGGCCCCAGCGTTTGCACTGCACGCTCGAAAAGATAGTTTTCTTCAATATCTTCGAAATCAAAATCATCAGGCTCGGCCATGGCAAAGAAAACACCTAAACTTCGGTCGGGGTCAGGATTCGGCGTCTGAGCCTCATCCTTCATTGCCAGTACCCAATTATCCACGCAAGAGATGGTGACCTTCCGGTTGTAGCGCTGGCCCCACAGATAGAATGTGCCGAAACCCGTGCGGCCGATCACATGATAATCGTCGATATCTGCCAGCTCGCTTCGCTTGATCCACTCGCGCAACATCGGCGTGTATTCATCCGGATCAACCGTCCAGAAGCGACCGCCGGCATATCCGGCCCAACCTTCTTGCTGCCAGTAGGTCAGCAAACGATCAGGCAGAACTCCGCGATACTTGTCGATGCTCGAGGGCGGCACCTCACGCCGCGAGGTGGCCTCGCCCATGTTTTCGATGAACAGCTCAAAGTACTCGTCTTTCATGGCGTTGGTCCCCTTAGCATTTCCAGCCGGACGTTCATTCTAGCGTCCCCGGCGCCCTTGGCTAAAGCATCGCTGACAGCGCGGTCGAGTGCGTCGACTCGACTCGGCCAGTTACCGCCAATGGTCGAGTTGACCAGGCCGTTACCCATGTTCGTAGGAATGGGTTGGTGATAACCGCCCACAACCATGTCCGGTTCATGCAATGCCGACATAGTAGAGCGGATCTCTTTGGCCTGCGCTTTGGCAAGCGTCGTCGCCTCTTTGACGCTCATGTTTTTGTTCTTGGCAAGCAGACTTTCGGTAATCTTCGCCGCTATATCTTTCTCGAACGCAGTAGCGACACGTCGTTGAGCATCCTTGGCAACTGGGTTGCGGCTATTTTCCTTGTACGCATCGCGAGCCAGCTTGAATTGGTCCACCGTCATGTTGTTGATCGCTTCCTGCTGAGCCTGAAGCTGCTTGTAGTACTCCTTGAGGAACGACTGCTGCTGAGTAGGCGACATGGCTTTGAAACTATCGCTGGTGAATGGGTTGAACGGCGCTACATCGACAACATCAATCCTGGCCGCTGCCTTGCCCGCGTCTTTGCCGAGCTGCCCGGCATAATCGTTTACGTTTTCCACCGGCTTGCCATTGAAGGAGGTTCCTCCATCGGCGTAGTTCTGATTACCTGCTGGCGTTGATGGTTTGCTGGTCCACTCAGGCACGGCTTTGCCTGCCGCAGCCCCTTCGGTCTTGGCCAACTTGGCAGTGTCGACGGCCATTTTCTCCAGGCTGTCGCGGCCCAGCTTGATGCCCACACTGGCCAGTTTGACGCCGCCTTTGGCAACCCCGCCTACTCCGGTGAGAAGCCCACCAACATCCCACACCAGTTCGCCCATGTCGCGGCCCAACTGTTCGGCGTGCTCATCACCACCGACTGTTAGCGCTTCTTCGATGCGAGCGACCTTGGCCTTGAGGTTTTGTTTGACCTCTTCCGGGTAGCCGGCCAAGGCGCTCGGGTCGTCGATCAGGCCGCCGATGGCCTTCACCGTCTCGATCGGGTGCAGAAGCATCTGCGCCAGCCCCGAGATATCGTCAAATCCGGCCTTGATCAAGCCTTGGCCAACGCCACTCTGGGTCAGCAGGTCCTGCTTCTTGCTGATATAGGCCCACTTGGCCAGCACCTTGAGTTCATCAATGCGCCCTTCAGCTTCTTTGAGCTCTTTGCGTGCCTGCACGTACTGCTGGGTCGCCAGCCAGTTGTTATCCACAGCCCCCGAGGCCGCCGCGGTAGCGGTGGCGGCATCGAGGCTGGTGGTGGCGGCGATGCCGGTGACCAGGCTGACGATGAGGTTGCGCTTGGCTTCGCGCTGGCTTTCGGTTTCGGTCGGGCTGGCTTCGGAGAACAGCCCGGTGAGCAGGCTCGACGCCGCCGCGCCGGCCGCGCCACTGCCGCAGCTCTGGCTGCTGGCGGCCGCACCGGCGCAGGCGAGGATGCCGTGCAGGGCGGCGTGCATCGGCGTGCCTTCGACCAGGGTGCCGTCGGCGACCAGGTCACCGAGGTAACCGGCGCCTTGCTGCTGCACGTAGTTGACGACCATGCCTTGCATGAACGCGCCGTTGCCGGCACTGATGTTGCCGCTTGCTGCGGCAACCAGCGCGGTGGTGATCTGCCGGTAGGTGCCGCCGGCGCCCCAGTTGCCAGCCACGCCATCCGCTTCGTTGCGCAGCCTGATGGCCTGGTCGCGCAGGGCCTGGCTGAGCTCGGCGTCGCTGGTTTCGAGGGCCTTGGCGTCGGCTGCATCGGCCGCGTTGCGCTTGGCGTCGACTTCCTTGGCCTTGTTGGCAAGCAGGGTGCCGGCCTCGTTGGCAAAGGCGTTGACGATCTCGAAGCCGGCGCGGATCTGCTCTTCGTCGAAGATCGGCTTGAGCGCGTTGGTGTTGTCGCGGTCACTGGAGACATCGCGATTGAGCCCGGCGAGGGTCTCGTCGACGCTCTGGCCGGTGCGCTCGCGCTGGGCAGCGGCGTCGGTGATGAGGATGCTGCCGCCACTGATGCCGCTGCGGGTCACGCTGCTGGCGCTGTCGCTGGCACTGATGGCAATCGGCAGGCTGGCGCCGATCTGTTTGTCGTTGGTGGGGATCTCGGTGCCGGGGGTAATCGCGCCGCCGGTCTGCACCTTGCCGTCCTGGGACTTGCCGATCTCGCTGTAGCCGCCGCCGATGCTGAAGGTGCTGGCGTCGTACTCGGCTTTGTTGCGGATGTCGCTGGTGGTCAGGCTGGCGGTTTCGAGGCGGTTCTTGCCGTCGGCCACGGCCTTGTCGCTGCTGGCGATGACCGCGCCTTTGAGGTCGGTGTTGCCGCCGACGCGGATGTCGAAGCCGCCGTCGCCGGCCTTGATCCCGGACTGCTCGGTAACGCTGGCAAAGTCCGAGTCCATGTCGGTGCCGCCGAGGTTGGCACTGCCGCCGCTGACTGTGCTCATGCCGTAGCAGAACGGCGGGATGCACAGGCTGATGCCGACACCCATGCTCTTCTCGTCGACCTTGAAGGTGTCGGTGTCTTGCAGGCTCTCGATGTTGAGGTCGCCGCCAACGTCTGCCAGCACCTGACGGCCACTGACCACGGCGCCGCGCAGGTTGGTGTCACCGCCGGAGACCAGCGTGGTGGTGTTGCCTGCGGCGATCTGGGTGTTGGTGTGGGTCAGGGTGTCGCCATCGGCTTCGCCGCGGTTGCCGCTGACGCCCAGGTCGAGGGTGAAGCCGTTGCGCGAGCCGCCCAGCGACAGGCCGATGCCGACACTTGCGCTCATGCCTTTGCTGTCGCTGTCCTGCTTGCTGGTGTTCTGCGCGGCGAGCAGGTCGATGTTGCCGTCGGCGGCGAGGGTGGCGTTGTTGCCGGCGCGCACCTCGCTGCCCTGGACGAGAATGTTGCTGTCGCTGCCCGCGCCGGTGGCGCGCAGGCGCACGTCGTTGCCGGCAATGATGGTCGAGCCGGCAGCGGCGTCGCTTTGCTGCACGGTGGTGCTCTGTTGCTGCTTGGTGCCCAGCGACAGGCTGATGTTGATCCCGCCGGCAGCACCTGGGTCCTGGGCGACGGCGGTGGCGGCGTTGTTGACCGCCAGCGCGGTGGTGGCTGCGGCCAGCGCCTGCATGCGGCCGTCTTCGGTCTTGCTCGACGCCTGCTGCATCTGCTGGGTGGTCTGGATCGCGCTGATCACCGGGTTGGTGATGGTCACGGTGAAGCCGGTCTGTTTGAACAGCGTCTCGCGGGTGCGCTCGCTGGTCTCGCGGGCTTCGGTGATGGCGATCTGTTGAGCGAGGATGTCGACGTCGCCTTTCGGCGCGACCACATCACTGCCGACCTGGCGGTACTGGCGCCCGGCTTCGATCATGACATCGCCTTCGGTGCTGCCGATGGTGCTGGCGCGGGCGGTTTCACGGGTGGTGAGGTCTTTGACGCTCTGCTGCTGGGTACCCATGGTCAGGGCGATGCCGCCGCCGCTGAACAGGCCGCTCTTTTTCTCCGACTTGTCGTGGCGTTCGCTGCTGCTTTCAGTGGCCGCTTCGATGTTCACATCGCGCTCGGCGACCAGCACCGTTTGCTGGGTCGAGACCACGTCGCTGCCGCGCACGCTGATATCGCGGCCGGCCTGCAGGTAGGTCTGCTCGCCGCTCAAGGTGGTGCCGCTGGCCTGGGTCTGGCTGACGGTGTCGCGCAAGGTGGTGGTCTTGCTCGACAGCATGCCGTTGCTGCCCTTGAACTTGTGCGCTTCGTCGGCGAACTGGTACTGCTCGGCGGCCGTCAGGTTGATGTCGCGGCGCGCTTCGGCAAGGACCATGCCTTGGTCGCTGGTGACCGTGGCGCCGCGGGCGTTGAGGTCCTGGCCGGCGGTGATGCGCAGGTCCCCGTTGGTTTGCACGGTGCTGCCAACTTCGCCGCGGCTGGCTTCGTTGCGCCAGTTGCTGGCATCCCAGCGGATCGCCTGCTGCGAACTTTCGCTGACGGTGCCGAGGTTGACGTCGCGCCCGGCCTGCAACTGGGTAGCGCCGCCCTGGCCGGCGTTGACCACCTGGCTGCCTTGCAGGTTGAGGTCATTGCCGGCGGCGACTTTCATGCTGCCGCCATCACCGCTGACAAACAGCCCGGCGACCCGCGACAGGTTGCTGCGGGTGCCTTGGTCGCTGCTGCTGTCGCGGCTCAGCGAGCGGCTGTTGATGTCCTGCCCGGCGTCGATGGCGAGGCTGTCGGTGGCGCCGATCAGGCCGCCGAGGTTGTTCAGGTTGTCGCGGGTCTGCAGGGCGACGTTGTTGCCCTGGATGCGGCCACCGAGGTTGTCGATGTTCTGCGCGGTCAGCGCGACCACGCTGCGCCCGCCGAGGCTGCCGCTGTTGATCAGGTCGCCAGACAGGTCGAGCTTGAGCTGCTGGCCGGCGATCAGCGCGCCATTGCCGTTGATGTCGCCCTCTTGCACGCGCACGTAGACCTGCGGCACCAGTACCTTGCGCGATTCGCCGTTGGCCAGGGTGACGTTGCGCTCGACCAGCCAGACGATGTCGCTGGTCAGCTGGGCCATCTGCTCGGCGCTCAAAGCAACACCCGGCACCAGGTTCCAGTCGCTGGCCAGGGTCACGGCGTTGTCGATCAGGGCGCGGTACTGCGCTTCGTCGTTGGCGAAGCCGTCGAGGAAGCGCCGGCCGGTGAGCTGGGCGATCTGCTCGCGGATCAGCTTCTGCTCGTAGAAGCCGTCGCCAAGGCGCTGCTGCGTCTGCGCCGGGTCGAACTGCAGGCGCTCGAGCATGTAGTCCGACGACAGCCATTTGCGGTAGCTGGTAAAGCGCGCGTCGGTCTCGATCAGGTAGTTACTGGTGCCTGCGGGGTTGGTCTGGAACAGGCTGTTGTTGGGCAGCGCCAGGTTCAGGCCGCCGGTGCGCACCTGGTCGGCAATGCCCTGGCCGTCATTGAGCTTGACCTCGACTACGGCGCCGACTCGGTACTGCTCGCCGACCTCGGCGTTGACTGCACCCACCGTAGCCACCTGCTGGCCGACCTGGAGCAGCTCGCGACCGCTCAGCTGAGTGCCGCTGCCGTTGACCACGGCGTACTGGCCGTACTCGGTGGGGGTCAGGTCGATGTCCTGGATCAGCGGCGCCGGGCGGTAATCGGTGATTCTGCGGCCCTGGCTGTCACGGCCCTTGCGCTGGATGCGGTAGAAGTTGGTCGCGGTGCCGGCATCGGTGGTCACCCGCTGGCCGTCCACCTCGGTGTTGATCACTTGCGCGGCGCCGGCCTGGAGCAAGCCACCGGCCAGAATCCGGCTCTTGTCGTTGAGTACGCTGTCGCCGCTGAAGGTCAGGTTGCCGCCGGCCAGAATCTGCCCAGGCGCTGAGCTGGCGATACGGGTTTCGACCACGCTGCGGGTGTAGTCGTAGCGATTGAAGTTGTCGCGCACGCCATCCGGGGCGACCAGATGATCGACTTCGTCGCGGTAGACCGAGACCTGATCAGGGCGGTAGCGGTTGGGCGAGCCGGTGATCTGGAATTCCTGCAACTGCTCGCGGCTGACTTCTACGTCGACGGTGCTGAAGTGTTCGTTGGTGTTGCGCAGCTCGCGGATGTTCAGGCTCATGGCGCCCAGCGATTCGACCGTGGCGCTGGCGTTGGCCAGCAGGTCGGCGCGGCCGCTGGCCTGATCGTTGCCATCCAGCGTGCCGCCGATGGCGAGGTCGCCGGCACTGAAGATCAGCGCCTGCTCGCGGTTGTCGATACGCTGGCTGCCGATGTCCAGCCGCTCACGGGCGGCGATGACCGCCGCCGGGCCTGCTTCGTCGAGGTTGGCCAGGGTGCGGCTGGCGATGGCCAGACGGTCGCCGTAAATGCGCCCGGTGCCAAGGTTGAACAGCTCATCGGCTTGCAGGCGCACCTGCTGACCGTCGATCAGGCCGCGGTTGTGCAGTTGGCCGTTGACCCGCAGGTCGACCTGGGTGGCGGCCATTTCGCCGCTGGCGGCGTTGTCCAGCGCCTGGCCGCGCACGATCAGCGCTTGCCCGGCGAGCAGTTTGCCGCTGTTGTACAGGGCCCCGCCGATATCGATATCGACCTTGCCGTTGGCTTGCACCTGGCCGCCGAGGCTGAGGTTGCCCTGCTGGCGCAGGATCAGGTCACCGAGGCTGAGCAGGCGGCCACTGCCGCTGAAGTACGCCGCATTGAGCGACAGCAGGCTGCCGCCGAGCAAGGTGCCACTGCCGTTGTCGACGGCCAGGCGGTTCTGCGCCGGGTCGCGATCGGCCAGGCGCAATTCGCTGCCAGCCGAGATCAGGCCGGCGTCGTTGTACAGCGCCTGGGCCAGGCCGAGGTCGATGCCGGCGTCAGCGCGCAGGGCGCCTTGCTGGTTTTCCAGAGTGTCAGCGCGCAGCAACAGCGACTGGCCTTCGATGCCTTGCTCGTTGCCCTGGCTGGTGCGGTTGTCGAGCTGCGCGGTGGTCAGCCGGGTTTGCCCAGCGCTGCGCAGCAGGCCGCCGCGGTTGTCGATGCGCTCGTTCTGTTCAACGATCAACGCACCTTTGGCCTGCACCTTGCCGCCCTGGTTGTCGAGGCGGTTACCGAGCAACTGCACCTGGCTTTCGCCGGCGATCTGGCCCTGATTGTTGAGGGTGGTGGCTGCCAGCAGCAGGTTGCCCTTGGCGCCGATAAAGCCCTGCTGGTTATCCAGTTGCGCGCTGCGCAGCTCGACTTCGGCCTGGCCGACGATGCCTCTGTCAGCGCCTGAGGCGCTGTTGTGCAGGGCGGCGCTGCCGGTGTCGACGAACAGCCGGCCACCGGCCTGGATCAGCCCGCCGCTGTTGTGCAGCTCGCCGCTGCGCAGGTCGAGCCTGGCCTGTGCATCGAGGGTGCCGCCGTTGTTGTTGACGCTTTGCCCACGGCTGTCGAGCAGCAGCTCGCGGCCACTGATCACGCCCTGGCTGTTGTTCAGGCCAAGCGCGCCGAGTTGAATATCGCCAGCCGCTTCGAGGCGCCCGCCCTGGTTCTGCAGCTGACCGTTGCTGACTTCGACGAACAGCCCGGCCTCGACCGAGCCGAGGGTGCCGCCGCTGTTGTCGAGCTGGCCGGCAATCACTTGCATGGCCTGGGTCGCGGCGAGGGTGCCGGCGATGTTGCTGAGGCTGTCGGCGTTCAGGTTGAGGGTATTGCCGGCGCTGAGCGTGCCGCCGTCGTTGAGCACTTCGCCGGCAGTGACGGTCATGGCGCCGCCAGCAGCCAGGGTGCCGCCACGGTTGTCCAGGCGCTGCGCGTCGCGCACTTGCAAAGTGCCGCCGTGGGTGGCGAGCACGGTGCCGCCGCTGGTATCAAGGTCACGGCTGTCGAGCAACACTTGCCGGCCTTGGGTCTGGCCGTTGGCAAGCTGGGCCTTTTGCGCGCTGATCTGCAGGGCGCCATTACTGGCCAGGGTGCCGCCGTTACCGTCGATTTCGCTGGCGCGGACGTCGAGTTTGCCGCTACCAGCGTGCTCGACCTTGCCTTTGCGGTTGGCCAGGGTGCCTGCGTCGAGGCTGAGCTCGCGGGCGTTGCTGGCGATGCGGCCGTCGCTGTTGTCGAGCTGGCCGGCGACTTTGATGAGGCTTGCTGCGGTGCCGGTCTGGACCAGTTCGCCGCCGTTGTTCGAGAGCTTGTCGGCGTTGACCTGCAGGTTGCCGACATTGACCTTGGCGCTGTCGCTGCGCACGGTTGCGCTGGCTTTGGCGTCGAGGCGGCCAGCGCTGTCGATGGTGCTCGAGCTGAGGTCAAGGTCGCCGTTATTGGCGGTCAGGTTGAGGTTGCCGGCGTAGCTGCGGCTGTGGCTGAGGTCGACCGTGTCGCCTTGCAGATCAAGGGTGCCGCTGGCGTGGTTCTGGCCGTGGGCGGCAATCTGCTTAGCCTTGACCGTGAGCGTGGCGTTGCCGCTGGAAGTACCTTGGGCGTCAACGCCGGCTGCCAGCAGCGAGTCGCGGCTGCTGTCGAGTTTGGCCGCGTCGATGTTCAGATTGCCCTGAGCGGCCAGCTCGCCGGTGTTGGTGACAGTGCCCTGGCTGCTGGCGTGCAGGTCGCCTTTGGCGTACAGGCTGCCGCTGTTGTCCACTGCCGTGGCACTGGCCACGCGGGTCGCCCCAGCACTGCTGATGGCGCCCTGGTTGAGCAGCTTGCCGTCGGCGCTGATCACCACGTCACCGGCCATGGCGCCGATCTGCCCGGCGTTGCGTACGCCAACCCCGGCCTCGGTGCCGACCAGCTTGATCTTGCCGGCGTACATGCCGCCCAGCTCGGCGACGTCGATGGCCACCTCGGGCTGGGCGCTGTCGTCCTTGGCCAGGGCGGTGGCCTGGGTATTGTCGGCGTTGACCTGATTACGCCCGGTGGTGACCTTGAGGTCGTTGGCCCAGATCCCGGCGTTGACCTCGACGCTGCGCGCGATCAGGTCGGTGTAGTCGCTGTCGCGGGCATCCAGGCCCTTGCCGGTAATGCTCAGGGTGCCGCCTTCGACGCGGTAGCCGGTGATGCGCCCGTTCTCCATCTGCGCGCGGCCGGTGGTCAGGGTCGAGCGGTCGGCATTGATGAAGCCGCAGCCGTCACAGGTGATCCCGGCCGGGTTGGCGATGACCACTTCGGCGCGCTGGCCGGCGACTTCGACGTAGCCACGCAACTGGCTCGGGTTGCTCGAATTGACTTCGTTGAGGATGACCTTGGCACTGCCCCGGCCAAGGTACGGGTTGCCCTCGATCCAGCCGCCCAGCTGGGTTTTGCTGTTGCCGACCGCGTTGTTGAGGATCGCGCCACGGCCGTCGACGTCGAACTGGCTGTAGTTGTTGCGCGACACCCCGCCGGCGCTCGGCGCGCGGATGTTGACCTGCGGCGTGCCGTTGGCGCTGTTGATCACCATCGGCTGCTGCCCGCTGGGCGCGCCACGGTCGGCGACGATGCCAGCGGCCCAGGCCGGGGCCACGCTGAGGCTGATCAGCCCAAGCGCGCCCATCAGGGCGTAGCGCAGGCCGTTGAGGCTGGCGACGCAGGGCTTGGCCACCACGCCGCTGCCACTGCTGACGCCGGGCGCCTTGCCCGCGCTGCTGACGGTTTCGGCGACGACCATGAGCAGGCCGCGCGCCTTGTTGAAGATGATGCGATACAGATGCTTGTTCATTGCAAATCCCTTTGCGTCAGGCGTCGGTGGCCAATGGGTGAGCGGCAAACCAGGCGCGCGCCTGCTCCGGGATCACCCCGATGCCATGAAAAGTGTTGACCCTGAGCCCTTGCTCTTCGCCGCGGTGGTGCAACGCACGCGCGCAACGGTCAGTGAACAGGCGCCGGGCCAGCAGGCGGCTGAGGGCGACGCTGTGGCCGAACGGGGTGACCCAGTCGTTGATCCACATGCGCTCGCCGCTGCACCAGTCGGCTTCGTCCAGCTCGATCGGTGAGCGGGTCAGGTAGCGCTGTTCGGCGGCCTCGCTGAGGTTCAGCCAGGAGACGAAAAACACCGGGCGACCGCCCTCGCTGCCCAGCACGAACTGGCGGTGTTTGAGCGCCGGCAACAGCAAGCTGGCGAGGCTGTGCAACGGGGCGTCGCGGTGGGCCGTGGAGTGCATCCACAGCCAGGTCGCAGCGCCCAGCGCGGTGGCTTCGTTCCACGGTTCGTCGATCAGGCCTGGGGCGGTGATGTCGAAAGTGTCGATGCGCATGGCAGCCTCCTCAGAACGACAGCGCGACGGTAAACGCGCTGGTGAAGTTGGCGGTTTCGAAGCCATCGGGCTTTTTCAACGGCGTACCCCACGACCAGTCGTAGGAGAGGTTGCGATAACCGCCGCGCACACCGACCACGGCACCGGCCAGGCGCCGGCCGATCAGGTAGTCGGCGGAGTTGCCGCCGACTTCGCCGTAGTCGACCCCGGCGTACAGCTCCTGGCCGCTGCTGCCCAGGGCCAGGCCGAGTTCGTTGCTCAAGGTCCAGCCGCGGTCGGCCGAGAGGATGTTCTCGCCATCGAAACCACGCACCGAATAGCGCGTGCCGATGCTGAAGCGGTCTTGCGGGACCAGTTCGGTGCGGTTCCACTGCGCGCGCCAGCCGCCGATGTAGCGCAGGCGCTGGCCATAGGCGTCGAACGGCACTTGCAGCTGGGCGTCGGCCTGGATGATTTTCGAGCGGGCGGTGCCGTCGCCGAAGGCTTCTTCCGGCGCCTCCAAGGCGCTGTGGGCGCCGGTGCCACGGCGGTAACTCAGGCCAAGGTCAAGGGTTGAAGCGCCGATGAACTCACGATGACCAATGCCCGCCTGCCAACCGGCCATGCGCCGATGTTGCTGGAGCAGTTCGGTGTCGTCGATGAAGTTTTCCGAAGAGCGCGTCCACAGGCTGCCCCACATCGTGGTCTTGCGCACCGCATCGCGGTACACCAGGCGCGACAGGCGCAGCTCGTTGTTGCGGCTTTCGCCGCGGTAGAGGAAGTCCTGGTTAACCCCGGCAACCGTCTGGTGGTAGTCGTACTCGCTGCTGGTGAACGCCAGTTGCCAGTACCCGAACGGCAGCGAGTAATGCAGGGTGTGCCCTTTCGAGCCTTTGTCGCCGGAGGTGCCGCCGCCCAGGTCGTGGTTGAAGCTGGCGTAGAACAGGTCATTGAGCGACAGCGGGTTGTCCAGCGACAGCGCCACGGCGCCCTGGTATTTGCCGGTGGTCTTGCTGCCGCTGTTGTCCACCGACAGGCTCAGGCGCGCCGGGAAGCGCTGGCGCCAGGCAATGATCACGTCGCTCTCGCCCGGCTTGGCGGTGCTGCTGGCAGCAGGCGCGATGCGGATATCGGCTTCGGCAGTGGGCACCCGCTTGAAGTTTTCCAGCGCTTGTTCGATGTCGCGCAGGTTTAGCAGATCGCCAGGCTTGGCCGGCATCGCGTTCCAGGCGTTGGCGCGCCCGCTGGTGCCCTCGGCAAAGCGCACCTGGCCGATGCGGCCGGGCAGCAGGGTCAGCACCAGGATGCCGCTGTTGAGGTCTTGCGCTTCGGCGAGGACACGGGTGGTGACGTAGCCCTTGGCGATGATCGCGTTCTGCATGCGCTTCATCGTCAGGTTGATGCCGGCACCGCCCAGGCACTGGCCCAGCGCTGGGTCGCCGCTGGGGTTGGCGGCCTGCAGCGCCCACTGGAACTGCTCGGCAGCCTCGCCAATCAGGCGGATATCGTTGATCTTGAAGCAGGGTTTTTCATCACGCGGCAGGCGTGCCTGGGCCTCGGCCACAGGTGCAGCTTCCAGGCGCACGTCGGGGCGGGTGTCGAGTTGCTCGCGCAGGATTCGCTCGCGCTCGCGTTGGCGCAATTCTTCATCGGCAACGGCTGCCGAAGCTGACTGGCTGACCACCAGACCTGCCAGCAGCAGGCATAGTGGAGGAACAAGCGAGGCGAATGAGCGGGCGACAGCAACAGTCACCGCGCCGCGTTGCGCGAGTGGAGGCATGACACGTCCTTGTGAACCGGAAACGGGTAAAGGCCTGGGACAGGGGGGATGTCCTGCAGGCCTGAAATCGAACGGTCTGACGTGTCATTCGCAGAAAAGTTGCGTGGTGAAGTAGGAAAAATCAGCACAGCTGAGCGATTTGTGAAACAAATCGCACTCTGAGCGTCGGGTTTTGTCGCGCGGCCCTGTAGTTACTCTTTGCTGACCGTGGCTGCTTCATCGGTCGAAGGCGGCTCGCTGGCGGCAGCCTCCTGGCCTGGCGCGGCGTCGACTCTGCGCAGCCGATTCAGCTCTGGCAGGCCGAGTTTCAACAACCGTGCAGTCTTGTTGCTGGCGACCTTTTCCAGGCCTTGATCTGCCGGCACCCGCGCCAGCTGCCCGGCCAGACTCATGGCCAGAATCTCCCGCGAGTAGACCCCGCCACCCAGGGCATACACCGCCGCAATCAGCTCGCGCAGCGGCAGTGGCAAGCGCCAGCGGGTGCGCAGCGCCGAGCCGAATGGGGCGCCGAATTCGTTGAGCGACAGTTGCACCTGATCCTCATCCAGCTCACCGCCGGCCAGGCGCCACTCCTGCAGGCAACGCAGCACCGCTAGGTCGCCCAGACAATGCAGCAGGCCGGCGCAGTAGCAGCGGCCTTCATCAACTTCAAGCATGCGCGCCAGGGTGCGGCCGTACTCTGCGGTGTGCAGCGACAAGTCCCAGTAGTGCGCGGCATGCCGGGCCAGCAGCGGGTCGCTCAGCCGCGCGCTGCGCTTGAGGGTCAGGCCGAGCACCAGGTTCATGCTCTGGGTGCTGCCGAGTTTGTTCAGCGCCTGCAGCAAAGTCTGCGCCGGGGCATCGCTGTGCATCGCCGCGCTGTTGGCGGCGGCGATCAATACCGCGGTGATCTGCGGGTCGCTGCGCACCTCTTCTTCAAGCACGCGCAGGTCCAGCCCTTGCGGATTGAGCGCGCGCTTGATGGCTTGCTCGACGTCGGCCAGCAGCGGCCCACCGTCGGCACTGGCGCGGCGCTGCTCAAGATACGCCGGCAGCTTGGCTCCGGGGCTGAGCGGCGGCACCGGGCAGGCGATCTCCTCGCCGGCGCTGGTCAGCAGCACTTCGAGGCGCTTGCGCAGTTTGTCGATGTTGAGCGGTTTGCTCAGGTATTCGGTGGGTTGCAACGGCAGCACTTCACGCACGCTGGCGCTGTCGCTGCGGTTGCTCAGCAAAATGAACGGCAGGCTCGGCGTCTGGCTCTTGCCACGCACTCTGCGCAGCAGGTCGAGGCCGTCAATGTCACCCACCAACTCACGGTCGGCGATGATCAGGTCAGGCTTGCTGGCCAGTGCCGCCAGCGCCTGGGCACCGTCGGCGCAGATCTGCAGGCGGGCGTCGCAGCGCACGCTTAGCAGGGTTTCGCGCAGCATGTCGCGCACCCATGGGTCGCCTTCGGCAATCAAAACGCAAGGCGCGGTGGGGTTTGCAACGCTCATGGGCTACTCCTGAGTAATCGTGTCACGCAATCCGTTGCAGCTTCCAAAACAGGTCCGTGGGCTAACCATAGCGTCTAGCCCGCTCGACAGGCATAAAAAAAACCCGCCTAGGCGGGTTTTTTTCTGACGCGGGTCACATTACGCGAGTTCAGCGAAGCACTCTTCGATGATCGCCAGGCCCTTGTCGAGCAGCGCGTCTTCGGCGGTCAGCGGCACCAGGATGCGCAGGACGTTGCCGTAAGTACCGCACGACAGCAGGATCAGGCCCTTGTCGCGCGCCTTGGCCACGACCTGGTTGACTGCTGCAGCGTTTGGCGTGTGCGAGCCAGCGGCGTCGAACACTTCAACTGCAATCATCGAACCCAGTGCACGCACATCACCGATGATCGGGTGCTTGGCCTGGATCTGGCGCAGGCCAGCGACCAGGTGCTCGCCAACAGCCTTGCTGCGGTCGAGCAGTTTTTCTTCTTCGAACACCTGGATCACGGCCAGGGCCGCGGCGCAGGCGATCGGCGAACCGGCGTAGGTGCCGCCCAGGCCGCCTGGAGCGATGGCGTCCATGTACTCGGCCTTGCCGCACACACCGGCCAGCGGGAAGCCGCCAGCGATGGATTTGGCGAAGGTGGTCAGGTCAGGCGCAACGCCCATCTGTTCCATGGCGAAGAAGGTGCCAGTACGGCCAGCGCCGGTCTGCACTTCGTCGGCGATCAGCAGGATGCCGTGCTGGTCGCACAGGGCGCGCAGGCGCTGCATGAACGGCTTGGTCACCGGGATGAAACCACCTTCGCCCTGAACTGGCTCGATGATGATTGCAGCGATGTCTTTTGGCTCGGCGTCGTTCTTGAAGATGCGTTCGATGGAAGCGATCGAGTCGTCGATGCTCACCCCGTGCAGCTCGTTCGGGAAGATCGCGCGGAAGATGCCGCCTGGCATCAGGCCCATGCCGGCCGAGTACGGTACGACTTTACCGGTCAGACCCAGGGTCATCATGGTACGGCCGTGGTAGCCGCCGGTGAAGGCGATCACGCCAGCACGGCCAGTGGCAGCGCGGGCGATCTTGACGGCGTTTTCAACCGCTTCGGAGCCGGTGGTGACCAGCAGGGTCTTCTTGTCGAAGTCGCCTGGGACCAGCTCGTTGATTTTTTCGCACAGCTCGACGTAAGGCTCGTAGGCCAGCACCTGGAAGCAGGTGTGGCTGACCTTGGTCAGCTGGTGCTGAACAGCGGCAACCACTTTCGGGTGCAGGTGGCCGGTGTTGAGTACGGCGATGCCGCCGGCGAAGTCGATCAGTTCGCGGCCTTCAACGTCGATCACGGTAGCGTTCTTCGCGGTGTCGACGAAGATCGGGTGGATCTGGCCAACGCCACGTGGGACGGCGGCGACACGACGTTGCATCAAGGATTCGTTGGTCTTGCTCATAGTGCCCTCAATTGCGCCGACTGATAGCGGCGCTTGGGGGTGGCTGGGTCTGTTCGCGATCAGTATTCGTTGATCGACTGGCGCGAGCGCCCGGGCCACCAGGTCCTGCAATATAAAAAGACCAGCGAGACGTCGCTCTCGCGCCCCGCTGGCAGAGGTAAAAACCTTGCTACTGGATCAGACGCTGATGCACAGGTACTTGATTTCGAGGTAGTCCTCGATACCGTACTTGGAACCTTCGCGGCCCAGGCCCGAGGCCTTGATGCCGCCGAATGGCGCAACTTCGTTGGAGATCAAGCCGGTGTTGATGCCGACCATGCCGTATTCCAGCGCTTCGGCAACACGGAACACACGGCTCATGTCGCGGGCGTAGAAGTACGAGGCCAGGCCGAATTCGGTGTCGTTGGACATGGCGATGACTTCTGCTTCGTCTTTGAAGCGGAACAGCGGCGCCAGTGGGCCGAAGGTCTCTTCCTTGGCTACGGCCGCAGTTTTCGGCACGTCGACGAGGATGGTCGGTTCGAAGAAGTTGCCTTCGATCAGCTTGCCGCCGGAAAGGATCTTGGCGCCTTTGCTGACTGCGTCCTGGATGTGCTCCTGAACCTTGGCTACAGCCTTGCCGTCGATCAGCGGGCCGGTGGTGGTGCCGTCTTCCAGGCCGTTACCGATCTTGAGCTTGGCCACAGCGGCCTTGAGCTTCTCGGCGAACGCGTCGTAGACGCCGTCCTGCACGTAGATACGGTTGGCGCAGACGCAGGTCTGGCCGTTGTTGCGGTACTTGGAGATGATCGCGCCTTCGACTGCCTTGTCCAGGTCAGCGTCGTCGAACACGATGAACGGAGCGTTGCCGCCCAGCTCCAGCGAGACCTTTTTGATGTCCTTGGCGCATTCCTGCATCAGCTGACGGCCGATTTCGGTCGAGCCGGTGAAGGACAGCTTGCGCACGATCGAGTTGCCGGTCAGCTCGGTGCCGATGTCGCCGGCGCTGCCGGTGACGACGCTGAACACGCCAGCCGGGATGCCGGCGCGGGTGGCCAGCTCGGCCAGGGCCAGAGCGGAATACGGGGTCTGCGAAGCAGGCTTGAGCACCATGGTGCAGCCAGCGGCCAGGGCCGGGCCGGCTTTACGGGTGATCATCGCGGCCGGGAAGTTCCACGGGGTGATGGCCGCGGTAACGCCGATTGGCTGCTTGATGACGATCAGGCGCTTGTCTGGCTGATGGCCCGGGATGGTGTCGCCATAGACGCGCTTGGCTTCTTCGGCGAACCACTCGATGAACGAGGCGGCGTAGGCGATTTCGCCCTTGGCTTCAGCCAGCGGCTTGCCTTGCTCGGTGGTCATCAGGCGAGCCAGGTCGTCCTGGTTCTCGATCATCAGCTCGAACCAGCGACGCAGCTTGTTCGAACGCTCTTTGGCAGTCAGGGCACGCCAGGCCGGCAGGGCCTTGTCGGCAGCTTCGATGGCGCGGCGGGTTTCAGCGGCGCCCATCTTTGGCACGGTGCCGATGACTTCACCGGTAGCCGGGTTGGTCACCTGGATGGTCTGGCCGTTGTCCGCATCCAGCCATTCACCGTTGACGAAGGCTTGCTGGCGGAACAACTGAGCGTCTTTGAGCTGCATGTCGGCTTCCCTTGAGCACCGTGAGCGCACGGAGCGAATTATTGATTGTTGAACACGCACCCCAACACGGAAAACGGCCGTTACGGGGCTTGAGCGTTTGAAATCTCAAACGAATCGTAAGGGTCTGTTGGGTCTTGGACAATAGGCTGTTCGAAAAAAAGAACGAGTGGTTGAACACCTCGTCCGATTTTCGCCAGCGTTGCGTGGCCCGCGCAGGGCCCGACAACAGTAGCCCCGTGCGTCGTGAAAGGCCAGCGACGCTGGCGCGGCGGATATTTGGGGAATGGCGCAGTCTTGATGTAGGAGCGGCCTTGTGTCGCGAAAGGCCCGCAAAGCGGGCCCGGCGATGTCAGCGGCAAAGCTGATAATGTGGGGCCGCTGCGCAGCCCTTCGCGGGTGAACCCGCTCCCACAGGTACTTGTACGCTTTTAGAATGCCTTGTCGAGTTCGATGACCAGCGCGCGGTAGCCGACGCTGCCTGGCTGGCGGCTGAGCACTTTGAGCTCGACCAGCACTTCTTGGGTGCCGCGGCGCACTTCGTTGAGGGTGGTGGTGGTGAGTTTGTCTTTGGTGAGGAAGCCGACCGAGGCCGAATAGATGAACTGGGTGTCGGTTTCCGGGCGGTAGGCGACCACCGAGGTGACCGGGCTGTACCACTCGTCTCCGCGCTCCTTGCCGTATTCCCAGACCTGCTCGACAGTGCCTTTGGCTTCATCGATACGGTATTCGACGGCGCGGCTGTAGTTGCCGCTGAGCTTGGTCGCGGCAAAGTCGCGGCCCCAGCCGTTATCGAAGACGGTCAGCGTGCCTTTGCCGGTGAGCCAGGCGGTGTGCTGGGTCCACGACCAGTCGAAGCCTTCGCTGGCGATCGGCGTCAGCACCTTGTCGCGCAGGCGCTGCGGCCAGCCCTGCGGTGAGGCCAGAATCCACTTCACCTGCTTGTCGCGACCGATCTTAACCACGCCTTGGTGGCGTGCTGAAATGATAATGCTGTCGTCATCTGCGTCGTAGTCGATGGCATTGACGTGGGCCCAGTTGCGCCCGGTGCCGATTCCGGGGATGTCGCCGAACGGCAGGTCGCCCTCGGCCAGTTCATTGGCCAGGTTGCTGTCCTGCCGAGCCACGCCGGAGGGTAATTGCACGGCGGCCTTGCCGAGGGTTTCCAGCAGGTCGCCGCGATACGGGTCGAGGATCTGGTTGAGGTCCCAGAACTCCAGCACATCGCCGGCTTCGTTGACCTCGATGATGTGGTCGCGCACCGAGCGCACGCGCTTGCCGTCAGGGCGGCGATAGTCGCTGGTGCCGACCCGCAGCAGGTAGGTGCCATGGGGTGTTTCGCGAATCTCGTGGGAGAAGTCGGCGAACTTGTCCGGCAGGTTGCGCTGCCACACCTGACGGCCGAGCAGGTCGTACTTGGAGTAGGTCTGGCCCTGGCCCCAGATCAGTTTGCCGTCGCGGGTCTGCTGGAAGCCCATGGTCCCGCCGAGGCCGTCACGGCGGTTGGAGTCGTGGATCTGTTCGATGTCCAGATACCAGCGCACGTCGCCATTGCTGTCGGAAATCCAGTTGTTGCCGACCTGGTCCCACTCGGCAGCGCCGCCCAGGGCATTCCACTTCAGAGCACGGCCACCGGGGATATCGCCGAGCAGGTGGTTGAACAGGTAGAGGCGCTGCTCGAAGCCCGGCGCGACCTTGACCGGTACTACTTCAGGCAGGGCGGCGGTCTGCTTGGCCACCACCGGCAAGCGCACGGCCGGGGCGTAGATCTGGTACTGCTCGCGGATGCGCTCGCCGTCGAGCTTGTAACTGACCTCGACCTGGTTGACGTGGTCCGGGTACAGGCCAAACACTGGGATGCCGCCGTAGGTCCACAGCGAGCGGTCGCTGACGTCGTAGCTGATATCCACCCCGCGCTCGCCACGGCCGCGCACGCGCACATGGGCGGCGCTGATCGCGCGGCCGCCATCGCGGATGATCGCGGTCAGCGGCGCCAGCCGGTACGGGTTGACCACCACGTCGCCGAGCAGCGCTTCGTCACGGTCGGGGACCTTGGCAGTCAGGCAAGCGCCTTCGGGCAGGTCGAGGGTTTCGGTCTTGGCATTCATGGCAAAGCTCCTTGTACTTAGAAGTCGTAACGGGCGGTGGCACCGAAGGTGCGTGGGGTGCCGAGCACGCCGGCATAACCGCCGTTGGCGGAGTTCCACAGGCTGGTGAAGTAGGTTTTGTCGCCGGCGTTTTTCACCCACAGCGACAGGTCGACGACGCCGTCACCTTGGTCCAGGCGCACGCCGGTAGAGAGGTTGACCAGCGCGTAGCTGGGGATCTGGCCGAAGTCGGAGTCATCGATGGTGCCCACCGCCCGCGAGCGGAAGGCGTAGCTGGCGGTGACGTAGGGCTCGATGCGATCCGTCAGCTGCCATTTGTACTGGCCGTTGAAGTTGGCGATGTACTTGGAGGCGCCGACCACTTGATGGCCAGACAAGTCGCAGGTGGCGGTGGCATTGGCCAGGCTCACTTCCGGCGGGCATGGCGCGTCCTTGTAGTCGGTGTAGCGCACGTCGTTCCACGAGCCGTTGAAATTCAGGGTCAGCCCCTGGATCGGCAGCGCCGTGGCTTCGAACTCGACCCCGCGCGAACGCACGCTGCCGGCGTTGGCCAGGTACTGCACGCGGTTGACCTGGTCGTAGACGTTGGCCTGGTAGCCGTGCACCTGGGCCCAGAACAGGTTGCTGTTGAGCTGCAGGCGGTTGTCGAACAGGGTGGTCTTGAGCCCGACTTCGGCGTTGTTGACCCGCTCGGTACCGACCAGCAACGAGTCGGTGCCCAGCCTTGGCGCGGCGCCGACGGTAAGGTTGACCCCGCCGGATTTCTCGCCGTGGGTGAGGCTGGCGTAGCCGAGCACGGCATCGCTGAAGCGGTAGCTCAGGCTGAGCAGGCCGGTCGGGCTGAAGCTGTACTGGTTGAGGTCGCCCGAGTCGTAGGCGCCGACCCGGCCATTGCGCGCCGCAGCGGCCGCACCGGTAACCGCCGCGCCACCGCTGGGCGCAGCGCGGTCGACCCAGGCGCTTTTCTCTTCATAGGTGCCGCGTACGCCGGCGGTGAAGTCGAGGCGGTCGGTCAGGTGCCAGGTGCCCTGGGCGAACAGCGCGTAACTGTCGGTATCGATGTGGCCGTTGCCGATCGTGGTGACGTTGGCCAGCGCGCCCGCTGGGGTGGCGTTCCAGATGTCCGCCTGCGGGCCGTAATAGTTGAACGATTTGTTGTCCAGGTCCTGCTTGAAGTAGTAGGCACCGAGCACGTAATCGAAGAAGCCGCCGGTCGGCGAGGCCAGGCGAATTTCCTGCGAGTACTGCTTGTCGCGCACCGACACGCCGGCGTTGTAGCTGGCCGCCACGTTGAGGCCGTCGTCGTTGCGCGGGGTGAAGTCCCACCAGCGGTAAGCGCTGATCGAGGTCAGGGTGAAATCGTTGGGCAGGGTCCAGTTGGCCTCGACCGAGGTGCCGCCCTGGAACACCGTTACCTGCTGATCCGAGTCGAAGTTGACCTTGCGGTCCTTGCCCGACACCAGCGTCGCACCGGCCTGGTTGGCCAGGCTTTCATAGCGGTTGACCCCATTGATGGTCGGGCCGGTGCTGTACAGGCTGAGGATGCCGTTGTTGGAGTCCTCTTCGTTGTACTCGCCGATCCAGCGCAGGTTGAACGCCTCGTTGGGCTTGAACAGCAACTGGGTACGAAAGCCCTGACGCTTGCCGCCATTGAGGTCGTCGCCGTTGTAGACGTTCTTCACATAGCCGTCGTCTTCGGTGCGGTAAGCGCTGATGCGCCCGGCCAGGGTGTCGCTGAGCGGGCCGGAGTAGCTGGCCTGGGTCTGCCAGTAGCCATCTTCGGCCAGCGAGGTCTGCACGCTGCCCTCTGTATGGAAGGTAGGTTTGCGCGTGGTGATGTTGAGCACGCCAGCGGTGGTGTTCTTGCCGAACAAGGTACCTTGCGGGCCGCGCAGCACTTCCAGTTGCTCGACGTCGAGCAGGTCGAATACGGCCATGCCCGGGCGGCCGAGGTAGACGTTGTCCAGATAGATGCCGACGCTGCCTTCGAGGCCATCGCTGGCCGGGTTGTTGCCCAGGCCTCGGATGGAAATGCTCGACTGGCGTGCATGCACGTAGGAGACGTTGGTACTCGGTACCAGCTGTTGCAGATCCTGCACGCGGTAGATGCGCTGGGTTTCGAGGGTTTCGCTGCTGAGCACACTGATCGGGGTCGGCACGCTTTGCGCGGTTTCTTCGCGGCGGCGGGCGTTGACCGTGACCGTACCGAGTTGGGCACCCGCCTCCACCGCGGGCGTGGCGCTGACGGGTTGGTCAGCAAAACTGCTGTTGGCCGCCGCAAGCAACACCCCGGCGGCAAGCGGCTGCAGGGCAAACAGTGTGGCCCGGGCGGGCCAGCGGGAAAGTCGAGACATACGGGTGCTCCTAGAGGCGTGGGCCTTGGCGAGCATTTCCGTTGGCGGAACCGAATCGCGGTCTGGCAGGCTTATATTCTTATTGGATCTATAAATATGTTTAATTCATATTTTGTGGAATAAGTAACACCCTTTATAAGGTTCACAACCCTTCCTGCCAATTGCATTTCACCGAAAGTTTCCATGTAGAAAATGCATATAGATCTGCGCCAACTGCGCCACTTCATCGCCCTGGTCGAGCACCGCAGCTTCGTCGCTGCGGCCGTTGCCGTGAGCCTGTCGCAATCGGCCTTCAGCCGGAGCATTCAGACCCTCGAGCACAACGTCGGCTGTCGCCTGATCGACCGCGCCAGCAAGGAGCTGGCACCGACCCGGCAGGGTTTGCTGGTGCTGGAGCACGCGCGTCGGCTGGTGCATGGCGCGCATAACCTGGCCAACGAGATCAACCAGTTCAACGGCGCGACGACCGGCCTGGTGCGCTTCGGCTCGGGGCCGGCGCCGGCCGGCGGGTTGGTACCGCGGGCGGTGGCGCGGTTCGTTGCCGAATACCCGGCGGCGCGCACCTGTTTTCAGGTGGATAACTGGCAGGCGCTGAACCGCCGGTTGATGGCCGAAGAGATCGAGTTCTTTGTCGCCGACACGCGTCAGTTCGAAGCCGACCCGGACTACCGCGTGCACAAGCTGACGCCGCAGCGCTGGCACTTCTGCTGCCGCGCCGGGCATCCGCTCACGGCTCAAGCCGAGGTGCGCGCGCGGGACCTGTTCGACTATCCGCTGGCGACCACCTTCCGCCCGCCGAACATCCGCAAGATCCTCAGCGACCTCAGTGGCCGGCAAGATTTTTTGCCCAGCGTCGAGTGTGAGCATGGTTATGCGCTGCTCAATGTGGTCGCGCACTCGGACACCATCGGCATCGCCTGCAGCGCCAATCTGCGGCCGTATCAGGGGGAAGGTGGGCTGGTGGCGCTGGAGCTGGTTGACCTCAGCCAGGAGCAGGAAGATGAGTGCTATACACGGTATGGCGTGGTTAGCCGAGTGGGGTATGGTTTGTCGCCGTTGGCGCAGGGGTTGGTCAGGCAGTTGCTTGCCTGTGATAGCGAGACTTGAGTGTTTCAGGTCGATCTTGGGGCCGCTTTGCGGCCCTTCGCGGCGGTCCGGCGTCCCGGCAAGCCCGCTCCCACAGGAATTTGCAGCGCCGCCGTCATCCTGTGGGAGCGGGTTCACCCGCGAAGGGCCGCAAAGCGGCCCCCGGCCATATCAGCCCTTGCGAGTAGTGCGGCTCAACTGGCCATCAACCCCCACCGGCACTTCGCCGGCCAAGGTCACCCGGCGCACGATGCGCGGCTGGGTGCCGTAGTCGTCCAGCGCGTAATGCTGGGTGGCGCGGTTGTCCCAGATCGCCACATCGCCGACCTGCCAACGCCAGCGCACAGTGTTTTCCAGGCGAGTGACATGCCCTTGCAACACAGCGAACAGGTGCGCCGAATCGGCCTGTGAATAACCTTTGATGCGTTTGACGAACTGGCCCAGTTGCAGCACACGCTCGCCACTGATGGGGTGCACACGCACCACCGGGTGTTCGGTCTCGTAAACGGTCGAGGTGAACACCTTGCGGTGGCGCTCGAGCTTCTCCGGGCTGACATCCGGTTTGGCCGTGGCGTAGTCGTATTCGTTGCTGTGCACGGCCCAGAGCTTGTCGGCCAGCTCCCTTAGCGGCTCAGGCAGCTCGCGGTAGGCGGCTGCGGTATTGGCCCAGACGGTGTCGCCGCCCGAGGCCGGAGCGACCACGCTGCGCAGGATCGAGGCTTTCGGGTAGGCATCGACGAAGGTCACGTCGGTGTGCCAGGCATTGGCCCGCTGGCCTTCCGCGCCGTCGAGCTGGAACAGGTAATGGCTGCCGTCGAGTACTGGCACGGTCGGGTGTGCGACTGGTTCGCCGAGGCGCTTGGCAAAGGCTTCCTGGGCAGCATCGTCGAGGTGATGCTGGGCGCGGAAGAAGATCACCTTGTGTTCCACCAGGGCAGCCTGGATGGCATCGATGCTGGCGGCGTCCAGCTCGGCCGACAGCGCGATGCCGCGAATCTCGGCGCCGATGCGGCCGCCAATCGGCAGGATTTCCAGTGCAGCGGTGTGTGGCGCGGTAGCCAGTGCGGCGTTGCTCATAGCGGTGGTCCTCACGGTCATATGACGGGCGTTGTGATGATTCAGCGGGCGGCCTGGGTGGCCTGGGTCTGTTGCAGGGCAGCGTCGAGGAAGCGTGGCTCGATCCATTCGGAGACCTGGAAGCCGCGGCGGATCAGGCGCTCTTTGGCAGCCAGATCGACGCCTTGCTGGAGCAAGCCGACAAACTCGGCATCCAGCCGTGGATCGAAGTACTCGGCGAGGTTTTCGTCAGCCAGGTCGCCTTCCAGAATCACCCGCGGATAATTGGCAGTGGTGGCCACCAGCTCGATGTAGGCCTGGCGGTTGTGCTCGTCGCGCAGCCATTGGCTGGCCTGCTCCTGGGCCTTGACCAAACGTGCAGTCAGCTCGGGGTGCTGACGGATGAATTCGCCGGTGCCCAGCAGCACCGCCTGGGTGCTGCCGGCGCCCTTGAGGTCGCGTGAGCTGACCGGCAGCTCGACCAGCCCGCGCTCACGCAGCGAGAGCAGGTTGGACAGGCCCCAGGTGGCGTCGATCTGCTTGGCGGCGATGGCGGCATTGGCGGCGTTGAAATCCAGGTTGATGACTTTCAGGTCGCGTTCGGACAAGCCCTGGCTGGCCAACGCGCTGGCGAACGACAGCTGGTTTGCCGTGCCGCGGAACACCGCCACGCGCTTGCCCTTGAGGTCGGCCAGGGTCTTGATGCCTGAGCCCGGCACCACGCCGAGGTAACTCTTGACCCCCCGCACACCAGCCGACAGCACCCGCGTATCGAGGCCATTGGCCTTGCCGATGATCGCTGCCAGGTCGCCGAGGTAGGCGAAGTCAGCCTGGCCGTTGGCCAGCGCTTCGTTGATCACCGGGCCGGCGCCCTTGAAGAAGTGCCAGTCGATTTTGATGCCGTCTTTGGCGAATTCCTTTTCCAGCAGTTGCTGGCTGCGCAGCACGTCGACCACGCCACCGGCGCTGGGCTTGCTGCCGGCGCTGAGGTCGGGCACGGCGATACGGATGCTGTCGACTTCGGCAGCCTGAGTAGTCAGGGCGAAGCCGCTCAGCAGGCCGGCCAGCACGGTCGGGGCGAAGCGGGTGAGTAGGTGACGTAGCGGGGTTTTCATGGCACGGCTCCTTGGCAGGCTGCCACCGGCAAGGGCCGGCGCTTTGAGCAGAAGCTAGGCAAGGATGGTTAGAAGTAACAAAGACTGAATGTGCATGCTTTAGTAACTAAAAGGCATAAATCAGGGTTGGCGGGGTGTGTCGCCGGGGTTGCGGAACGTGCATTTGAAATATGAGTAGAACGCATTGGCTGGGGGGTTCTCGATGCGTGGCCTGCATGCTCTTATGTCTTGAAATTATCTATGCGTAATTTTTTATTCTTTTATTGAATATGTTAATTGCGGTTTGTTGGAGGGCGCGATGGGCGACATTTTGCGACAGGGACGGGGATTGCTGGGGCAGCTGCGCAGCCCTGTTGCGTCCGGCATGGCGCCCCGACATGACCGCTCCGGCCAAGGGTGGCTGGCCTGGATAGTGCCAGTGGGTTTGGCGTTGTTGTGGGTGGTGGCCAGCCGTTGGCATTGGATGAGCGAGCAGATTCTGCCGGGGCCGGCGCTGGTTTGGCAGAGTGCGCTGGAGTTTGGCAGTGCCGAGCTTTGGGGGCACCTGTGGATAAGTTTGCAGCGGCTGCTTTACGGGTTGCTCGCGGGGATTGCCGGCGGATTGCTGCTGGGGACTTGGCTGGGCGCTTCGCGCAGGGCGCAGACGTTGGTGATGCCGACGTTCATCGCACTGGCACAGATCCCGACGCTGGCCTGGATCCCGCTGTTCATGCTGTTTTTCGGCATCGGCGAGCTGCTCAAGCTGGTGGTGCTGATCAAGGCGGTAGTGGTGCCGGTGACCTTGCACACGCTGGTGGGCGTGCGCGATGCACAACCCAAACTGCGGGAAGCCGCAGCGACCTTGCGCCTGCCGGCACATTTGCTGTTCCGTCGGCTGCTGTTGCCGGCTGCCCTGCCGTCGTTTCTGGCGGGAGTGCGGCTGGCGCTGGCGACAGGCTGGACCTCGCTGCTGGCAGTCGAGCTGCTGGCCTCCAGTGAGGGCATCGGCTACCTGATGGTTTGGGGTCGGCAGCTGTTCATGCTCGATCTGGTATTCCTCTGCATCGTACTGATCGGCGCGGTCGGGTTCTTGATGGACCGCAGTTTCAGCAGCCTGGAGCGGCGCCTGCTGTTCTGGCCGCAAGCGGCTACCGGCGAGCAAGGCCGGGCGCAGTTACCACGGGCCTGGCAAGGCTTGTTGTTGCCGCTGGGCCTGCTGGCGCTGTGGCAGGCGGCCAGCAGCTTTGGCTGGGTCGACGACAATATTCTTACTTCGCCACTGGGCGTGCTGGCCAGCCTGCAGGCCGGCATCGCCGATGGCTCGCTGCTGGACGCGCTGCGCTTGAGTCTGCAGCGGGCACTGAGCGGACTGCTGCTGGGCGGCGGTGCAGGCTTTGCGCTGGGGGTACTGCTGGGCTTGTCGAAACCCGCCGAACGAACCCTCGGCCCGACCCTGTCAGCCCTGCGCCAGGTGGCGATCTTTGCCTGGGTGCCATTGCTCACCGCGTGGTTCGGCCTGGGCGAAGCGGCCAAGCTGGTGTTTGTCGGCCTGGCGGCGTTCTTCCCGCTGTTCATTGCAACCCAGCGCGGCATCGCCAGCCTGTCGCCGCAGTTGGGAGAGGCTGCCCAAGTGATGGGCCTGAACCTGCCCAAGCGCTTGCGCTTGCTGATTTTGCCCGGCGCTGCCCCCGCAATATTTGCCGGCCTGCGCCTGTCGCTGATCTATGCCTGGCTGGGCACCATCGGCGCGGAATACTTCATGCCGTCCGATGGCGGTATCGCCAGCCTGATGCTCGGCGCACAGCAGCTGTTCCGCATGGACCAGGTGATGGCGGCGATGGTCCTGATCGGCCTGATCGGCGCCCTGCTCGGCAACCTTGGACAACGCCTCGAATCGCGCGCCACGCGCTGGAGAACCGCATGAACGCCTTCAACACCTCGACCCTGCACGCCGCCAATCAAGCCGACACCACGCCAGCGCTGGTGAGCTTCGAGCAAGTCGGCAAAACCTTTACCGTCGATGGCCAGGCCTTCGAGGCCATCAACAACTTCAACCTGGCCATCAACGAAGGCGAGTTCATTGCCATCGTCGGCGCCTCCGGGTGCGGCAAGTCGACCTTGCTGCGGCTTTTGGTGGGCCTGGATACCGACTACAGCGGCAGTATTCACGTCGATGGCAAGCCGGTGCAGGGCATCGGCGGCGAACGCGGCATTGTCTTTCAGGAGCACCGGCTGTTCCCGTGGCTGACAGTCGAGCAGAACATCGGCCTGGGGCTGGTCAACGAGAAACTGAGCCAGGGCGAACGCGCCCGCCGCGTGCATGAGTTCGTGCAGTTGGTGGGTCTGGTTGGCTTCGAGACGGCGTATCCGCACCAGCTGTCTGGCGGCATGGCACAGCGTGTGGCAATCGCCCGAGGGCTGGTCGCCAGCCCGCGCATCCTGCTGTTGGACGAGCCGTTTGGCGCGCTCGACGCCCTGACCCGACAACAGTTGCAGGATGAACTGCTGGCGATCCGCGAGCGCTCCGGCATCACCACCTTGCTGGTCACCCACGATGCCGAAGAGGCCACCTATCTGGCGGATCGGGTGGTGGTGCTGGAGCCGCGCCCGGGGCGGATCAAGGCGGTGGTCGAGATAGACCTGCCGCACCCGCGCCAGCGCACCGGGGTGGCGCTGCATGGTTTGCGCGAGCGGGTGCTGCATCAGATCACCGGCGACGGCGGTTACTTCAAGCCCGCGTCGCAGCGGGTGGAGGGCTTGCGCCCGGAGTTGATTGCCTTGTGAGGTAAGCACCGCTCCGACAATCGTGCCCGTAGTGCCGCTGGGCATGTTTCACAACGAAAACGGCTACAGATCAAGGCGATGGACGCGCTAGGCCAAGATGGGTATCATTGCGCCGCGTTGCACTCGTAGCTCAGCTGGATAGAGTACTGCCCTCCGAAGGCAGGGGTCGTGGGTTCGAATCCCGCCGAGTGCGCCATATCAAGAAAAAGCCCTGGGACTTGTCCCGGGGCTTTTTCGTTTGTGCGGACCTCACCTGCCAAGCAGCGACAAGCCCATTGCAGGGGCGAACCTGGTTGATGTGGCCTGAGGGCTGCCCGTACCGGCAGTCGCTGCAACGCTGGCTGACGCCGCACGGGCTAGAGGTGAACATCACCAGCATTGCCAGCTACGGCATCAGCGGCTTCAGCTTCGCCGACCTGGCGCCAGTGCAGAACTACTTCATCTGCAACAAGCACACTGGCAGCCACCCTGCCAAAGACAGCTTTGCGGCGCTGCTTGGCGCTGAATATCACTTAGCTTGAGCGAAGCGCACCAAGCGTCAACCCGCTGACTTAACCGTATCCGGCAGCTCGGCGAAGGCTGCACCATTCCACTGATACTTGACCACACTCTCCTGGCTCGGGCAGCAGCGTGGATCTTCGTCGCTGTGAGTCAACACGGTCACGCCGATCAGGTTCGGGCCGAGCAGCTGCAGGTCGGTGGCGCCGCCGAGGATGGTCTTGCCTTTGGCGCTCCAGCTGTTGCCATCACGGTACAGCGCCGCAAGGGTCTGGAACGAGCCATTGCCACCGCCCTGGCCTTCGATGGTGTAAAGCACCACGGCATCTTCGACGCCATCTCCATCGAGATCCACTTCCAGCACCTGACGGCCTTCGTCGTATTCACTGCCGCCGTCGGTTGCGATTTCGTCCGCGACCATCTGGTCGATGGCGGCCTTTAGCGCCGCTTCATCGGCTTCTGCCGTTTGTACGCTCGGCTGCGCTGGCGCAGCGGCTGCAGTGCTCTGCCCTGATGCCTGCGCATCGGGCTTGAGCGCAGCCTGCTTGGACTCGTTCCCCGCATCGCAACCTACCAAGGCCAGGATGCCAATCGTTGCTACAGCCAATTTCAGCTTCATGCCGTTTTCCTTGTGTGACGAGCCACCTCGGCCAATCAATTCTGCTCTGCCTCGATCACTTGCCCATTACGGCGGTCGCCGTGCACTGCCATGTAGCGCACCAGTTGACCAATCCGCAGGTCGAGTGCCTGCAACAGCCGGTGGCGGGTGTCGTTGACTTCACGCTGATTGAAGAACCCCGGCGCCTGGGTGTAGAGGTCGAACGCCTGGTTGATCTGCGCCGGGGTGAGGACGGTGAAGTTTTCCCCGGCATTGTGGTTGTACAGCGCGACCAGGGTGCCGTTCTGGTTGCCGGCGTTATGCACGAACAGCAGGCTGACGTGCTGGCCGGGGCGGATGCGCACCTGGGTATTGTTGAGCTGGAAGCACGACTCTTTGCCGTTTTCCAGGCGCACCCAGAACTCATGCTCCTGCACGTTGTGGGTGCTCACCTGCATGCTCGACGAACTGCTGCCAGTCGAGCCGGAGCCCTGCCACATCGTGCCGCCAGTGGTGCGGTGCGAGTGGTAGGCGTCGAGGTGGGTCTGGTTGCGCTTCTGGCTGTCGAGCACTTCGCCATTGAAGACAAAGAACCCCAACTGGCGCTCGAAGTGGTTGAACGGCTCTTCGATGAAGTTGACGTCGTCGGGCGCCAGGGTGATGTCGTACATGGTGCGGATCATTTCGGCGCGAGCGGCCTTGTCGCGCTTGGCCTGCTCTTGCAACTGGGCGCGGCGCAGCTTGGCGTCGTCGATGGCCTTGAGCGCCTGGGCCTTGAGGATCGGGGTTTTCTCCTGGGCGTAGACGGTGGCCTTGTCGCTGGCCTGCTTGAGGATCGGCGCAGCTTTTTGCCCGGCCTCGACAGCCAGGTCACGGGCTTTATCCAGCGCCTGGGCGGCTTTGGCAGCCAGCTCGGGGTTGGCGTCGTAGGCCTTTTTCTTCAGGTCATCCCAGAGACTCATCGTGGTCACGCTCCATTGTGCAAGGGCAGATCAGCCGGTACCGCTGACCGGGTGCGGGCAGTTTAACCGCAAGCCGGGGCAATGACGTCAAAAAGCCATCTAACTTAAATTGACGGCTAAATGACTTTGCAAGTAGTGTTGCGCGGTTATTCAGTATCAAGGTGTGATTACTGAAACGGATCGATACAAGACTAGGTAGGGTCTACAAGGATGCGCGGAGTATTGCTACGCAGTGGTAAGAGTGAAGACTTTACCGCGTTGGGAGAGACTGGCCAGCCGGTCTATCGTGCCGCTTTGCAGCTGCGCGAGGCGATCCGCCGCAAGTACCCGGAGCATCCGCACCTGGTCGAGCACCTGGCCATCCCGCAGCCGGATGCGCTGGGCAGTACCCTTGACTGGTACAGCGAGCGCCCGGGCGATGTGATCCCGTGGAGCAGCGCTACCGAAGAAGAGCGAGCGCCTGCCCGAGCCCAGCTCGAAGTACTGCAGCTGCGCATCAACGATCTGAGCAACAGTATGCTCGGCCTGGATGCCAACGGTGCGCCGTTGCCCGGTGCCCGCAATGCCGTGCAGGGCGACAATACGGTGTTCGGCAAGCTGCTGACCTGTGTGGTGCCGTTTCCCGACGAAAACTTCGTGTATCTGGTGGATGGCCGCCCGGTCCTGACCTTCTGGGGCTTTATCCATGCCGGCGCCGAGCGCAGCCGCCAGCCCTTGCATTGCCTGTATCCGCGTGCTGCCAAAGCCGCCGAGCCAGTGATCGCACCGCCACCCGTGCCACCGATTGCTCCTGCGCCAGTACCGCCGGTTGCGCCGCCAGTGCCGGTTGCCGCCGCGCCGTGGTGGCGCCGGCTGGGTTGGTGGTGGCTGCTGCCATTTTTGCTGCTGTTGCTGCTGCTGTTCGGCCTGCGCAGCTGCTGGCCGGGCCTGAATGTGCCGGGCCTGCAGCTGCCTGACCTGAATCCGAAAGCGCCAGTGATCGACACTGGAACTCACAGCGGCAGCGGCACTGGCAACCTGGGTACTGGCACCGGTCAAGTGCCGGGCACCGGTGCTGGCCTGCCAGACGCTGGCGGCACTGGCCCAGGGGCCGGCAACCCAGATGCAACGCCACCTGCACCCGAGCCAACACCTGAACCGCCAGTGCCGGGCGATACCACCGCGCCTGAGCCCGCCCCGGAGCCTGCGCCTGAGCCAGAACCCGCTCCGGCGCCAGCGCCAGCGCCGGAACCTGCGCCTGCACCCGAGCCAGGCCCGAGCACGACGCCACCCGAACTGCCAACAGAACCCCCTGCGCCCGCTCCCCAGGCGAACCTGCTGAGCATTCCGCCTGACGCCGCCGAAGGCACCGCCAGCTTCCTCAATGGCGACTGGGCCGGTGCCGGCATCCAGGAAGTCGGCACCAGCAAGCCGCTGCGCCTGAAGTACGACTTCAAGGACGGCAAAGGCAATGCCACCGTCAGCCGCTCCGATGGCGTGCGCTGCCAGGCACCGGTTTCGGCGGCCATGAATCAAGGTCAGCTGTCGATCACCAGTGCCGGCCAAGCCGCCTGTGCTGACGGCAGCAGCTACGACCTGCCCCAGGTCAATTGCAAGCCAGGCGCATCCGGCCCGGCTGACTGCGCCGGCAACTATGGCGCCGACGCCTTCCCGATGCTGATGAAACAAGCCGGCCAATAATACGAGACGCAGAAGATGTTGCCCGAAATCACCCAGTTCGAAGAAACGGTCACGCTGGTCAGCGATACCGGCATTCAATTCATGGATTTCGCCCTGCGTCTCGGCCCGGACGGCGAGCAAGCGGGCAAGTTCGTCCAGCTCAACAACGGCATGGTGCCTACGCGCCTGCTGTGGTCGCGCGAGTACAAGGACTTCTACGAGCCGGAGCCGGACAAGGTCGTCCAGGTCGAATTCGACAGCAGCGACGACAACCACTTCCGCGTCGCCATGGAAGAAAGCCTGAAGCTGTTCGATGGCGTCTGGCTGCCATTGCCGTTCCTGCGCTTCATGGCGCCGCATCGGTTTGACGAAGGCCCCAACAACTGGTCGCGGATGCGCCTGGTCAAGCTGGCCGAGCCGGACCTGGACGGCAATACCCATCGCCTGACGCTGGCCTTCGATACGCGCATCATGGCCGCAGTGGCCGGTGCTCATTACCTGGCGCCGAACGAAGAAGACGTGCGCTCCGGGGTCGATTTCAAGCTGGCCTGCAGCGCCCGTGAATACGGCTGGTTCCTGACCCACGGCTGGATCCGCGAGTGGCTTGCCGAGCTGTATGGCGAAGCCCGCGCCGAGTGGACCCGCGAGCGCCTCGAACGTGATCTGCAGGGCAACCGTCACCTGGCCCACTACCTCAACCTGCTGAGCCTGTTGCGTCGGCCAGTGCCGGCTGAGCAGAGCGTCGAGAAGCCCAAGGTCGAAATCCCGGAAATCAAGGTTGTCGCCAACGAGATTCAGGGTGTGGTGCAGCCAATCCCGGTCGACCTGGTACTCGATGTGGGCAACTCGCGCACCTGCGGCATCCTCATCGAGGACCACGGCCAGGCAGGCTCCGGTATGCGCCACAACTACGTGCTCGAACTGCGCGACCTGAGCGAGCCGGAGAAGGTCTACAACGAAGCCTTCGAAAGCCGCGTCGAGTTCACCCAGGCCTACTTCGGCAAGGATAATTTCTCGGTCAAGAGCGGCCGCCACAATGCCTTCCAGTGGCCGACCATCGCCCGCGTCGGTGGCGAAGCCGGACGCCTGGCCAGCCGTCGCCGCGGTACCGAAGGCTCGACCGGGCTGTCAAGCCCCAAGCGTTACCTGTGGGATGAAAAGGCCTACGGCCATGGCTGGCGCTTCAATACCTCCTACGTCAAGAGCGACAAGGAGCCGCTGGCCACCGCCGCACCGTTCGCGCACCTGATCAACGACCTCGGCCAGGCCCTGTACCTGCCGCCGAAGAACGACATGCCGGTGTTCACCCCGCGCTATTCGCGCAGCAACCTGATGACCTTCATGCTGGCCGAAGTGGTCACCCAGGCGCTGGCCCAGATCAACAGCCCGGCGCAGCGTTCGCGCCAGGGCCACGCGCGCGTGCCGCGCCGCCTCAACAGCATCACCCTGACCGTGCCGCCAGGCATGCCTCAAGCCGAGCGCAGCATCCTCAGCAACCGCATGTACGAAGCCGTCGGCCTGGTCTGGAAGAGCTTTGGCTGGCATGCCGGCGAGAGCAACCCGTTCAAAGACAAGAGCATCGTCCCGCGCACGCCGCTGCCAAGCATCCGCGTCGATTGGGATGAAGCCAGCTGCGGCCAGCTGGTGTACCTGTACAACGAGGTCAACGAGAACTTCGCCGGTCATCCGGAAGAATTCTTCGCCGCCCTCGCCCGCCCGGACAAGCAGGAAGCCGAGCAGATCACCCTGGCCACCATCGATATCGGCGGCGGCACCACTGACCTGGTGATCACCGACTACCGCCTCGACCGTGGCAACAACGGCGGCGCCGGGGCCAACGCGCACATCGTGCCGAACCAGCGTTTCCGCGATGGTTTCAAGGTGGCTGGCGACGACATCCTCCTCGACGTGATCCAGGAGTTCATCCTGCCGTCGTTCCGCAAGGCCCTGCAGGGCGCTGGCGTGAGTGCGCCGGACGCGATGATGTCGCGCCTGTGCGGCAACGGTGATGCCTCGGCGCAAGAGCGCATCCTGCGTCAGCAGCTCAACCTGCAGATCTTCGTGCCGCTGGGTCTGGCCCTGCTCAAGGCGTACGAGAACTACGACCCGGCGCAGCCGCAGGACGTCGTCGAGCAGACCTGGCAAGAGGTGCTGGGCACTGCCGTGATCAACGACAGCGTGCTCGACTTCGTCAATGCCGCAGTGCGCCGCGAAGTCGGCCGCGAAGGCACGCTGGAGCTGCTGCAGACGCCGATCACGTTTGACCTTGAGCAGGTCCATGCGGCCTTCATCGGCGGCCAGATCAACATCACCCGGATCCTCGCCGAGCTGTGCGAAGTGATCTCGCACTACCCTTGCGACATGCTCCTGCTGACCGGCCGACCGTCGCGCCTGCCGGGCATTCAGGCGTTCATCCGCCAGCGCCTGCCGCTGCCGCCAGGGCGCATCCTGCCGCTGCAGAACTACCGCACCGGTGGCTGGTACCCGTTCCACCGCAACGGCCTGATCGACGACCCGAAGAGCACCGCTTCGGTCGGCGCGATGATCTGCCTGCTGTGCTCCAAGCACAGCGTGCCGAACTTCTATTTCCGCACCGTCGAGCTCAAGCCGTACTCGATCATCAAGCACTTCGGCCAGATCGACACCGCCGGCACCATCAAGCATGCCGACGTGCTCTACCACAACCTGCAGTCGGCCAAAGGCCGGATCGAACTGCCGATTGTTGGCGAAGGCGAGCAGCGCGGCACACCGTGGCTGGAAATGCGCGGCGACATGCACCTGGGCTATCGGCAGTTGTCGGCCGAGCGCTGGTCGGCCTCGCCGCTGTACACCTTGCGCTTCACCCCGCGCGGCAGCAGCGCGTTCTCCAAGGCACTCGGCAAGGGCGGCGAAGCGCCGGTACTACGCGTGCGCCTGGAGGTCGAGGAGCCGTCGGACCAACTGCTGGAGCAGGGTTTGATCAGCGACAAGCTGATCATCTGCGACCTGCAATCGAATATTCAGGATGCCGATTTCGATTACGACCGGGATCTGGAGCTTGCCCTCAATACCATGCCAACCATGAGCTTGAGTGACAGCGACTATTGGCTCGACAGCGGGAACGTCAAAGGAAAATGAGCGACCTTACGCCGAAGCAACAACAGTTGATGAACGCCTGGGGCGCTGTCCATGAAGGCGCCGGCCAGGCCCTGTCGTGGATCGACCAGGTGCGTGGCAACGCCGCCAGCGTGGAAGCCGAGGCCGATGGCCTGAGCCTGCGTCTGCGCCAGGCGCGCAACCGCGCCAAGGACCTGCGCAAGGCCGCGTCGACGCCAATGGTGATCGGCTTCTTCGGCCTGTCCCAGGCGGGCAAGTCGTACCTGATCTCGGCCCTGGCGGCAGATCAGCGCGGCCGGCTTGAAACCGACTTTGGTGGCAAGACCCTGGACTTCATCGAGCACATCAACCCGACCGGGTTGGGCAAGGAAGCCACCGGCCTGGTTACCCGCTTCAGCCGCCTGGCCAAGCCCAGCCCGGATGCCAACTACCCGGTCGAGCTGAAGCTGTTCAGCGAAGTTGAAGTGGCGAAGATTCTCGCCAACGCCTGGTTCGAGGATTTCGATCAGGAGAAGCTCGACTACAGCCTCACCGACGATAGCCTGCAAGCGCTGCTCAAAGGCTTCGAAGGCCGCGAGCAGGAGCAACTGCATCCCGGCGTCAACGGTGACGACGTGGTCGCCTTGTGGGACTACCTCAAGGGCAACTACGAAAAATCGGTACGCAAGCTCGATGACCACTACTGGCCACGAGCAATCAAGCTCGCGCCGCACCTGAGCTATCGCCAGCGCGCCAAGCTGTTCTCGGTGCTGTGGGGCGAGCAGCCAGCGCTCACCGAAGTGTATGAACTGCTGGTCGGCGGCCTGCACAAGCTGGGCTTCCCCGACACCGTCTATGCGCCTTTGAGCGTGTTGGTGAAGGACGACAACGGCAGCTACACGCCGACCAACAGCATCATGAACGTGGATATTCTTGGCCGTCTCGGCACCAGCCGCGATTTGCCGGTAAGCGTGCTGCCACTGCACGGCGACAAGGTCCAGAGCAGTGTCGGCCTGACCGTCGCCCAGCTCGCCGCGCTGACTGCCGAGATGACCTTCCGCCTGATCAACAGCCCCAAGGACCCGGTGGTCGAAGCGGTCGATCTGCTCGACTTCCCTGGCTACCGGACCCGGCAAAAGCTGCTGCGCCTGGAAGACGCTGCCAGCCCGGACGCGGTCGAAGAGGTCAACCCGGCCTCCAGCCTGATCCTGCGCGGCAAGGTCGCCTACCTGTTCGAGCGCTACACCGACGCCCAGCAGATGAATGGCCTGGTGCTGTGCACCAGTTCGTTCAAGCAGAGTGAAGTGGTCAGCGTCGGCCCGGTGCTGACCCGCTGGATCCACAAGACCCAGGGCGCCACGCCAAAAGAACGCGGCCAGCGCACTCCGGGCCTGATCTGGGCGCTGACCATGCTCGACGGTTTCATCGGCAACACCCTCGGCCTCAGCGAAGGGCAGCTGCCTGAAGGCTGCGAGAACATGATGAAGCTGACCATGATCGAGCGTTTCGGCGCTCAGGAATGGATGAAAGAGTGGGCCGACAGGCCGTTCAACAACACCTACCTGGTGCGCAAGCCGCGTCTGGACACCGCGTTCATCGAGCGCGACAGCGGCAGCGGCGAAGAAACCCACTTCAACGAGCGCCACGAGTTGCGCCTGCAGCAGCTGCAGCAGTGCTTTGCGCAAAGCCCCTCGGTGCAGCGCCATATCAAAGACCCGGCCGATGCCTGGCAAGCCATGCTCGCCCTCAACGACGGTGGCATCAGCCGCTTCAGCGCCAGCTTCCAAGGCATCAGCGACATCGACTTCAAGCTGACGCGCATCGACGAACAGCTGCGCCAGTGCCGCGCCGATCTGCTCGAACACGGCCTGCATGCATGGCGCGAAGAGGACTTCGAGCAGCTGCTGAACAAGAAGCGCGAGAAGACCCAATATCTGGTCGACAACCTCGGTGCCGATCCGGACGCGATCAGCGAGCTGATCAACGCCCTGCAATTGCCCGATGAAGAACTGCGCGAGCTGTACCTGGGCGGCGTGTATGACATCGACGGTATCGATGGCGAGGCAGAGCCCGAGCCGGAAAGTGCCGCCAAGGCGCCGGCCAACAAAGCCCCCGCGATCAACTTCGGTAACCTGTTCGCCAGCCCCGCAGCCGCGCCCGCTGCAGTTACCGCGGCCAAACCGCTGGCCCAGCGCTTGAACTCGGAACAACGCTTTGCCCGCGCCGCACTTAAAGCGTGGATCCGCCACATGCGCGAGCTGGGCACGCAGACCTTGCGCCTGAACAGCATGCGCATCAGCCGCGAACTGGCCGACGCCTTGACCGAAGAGCTGATCAGCGCCGTGCGCCGACCGGCCTTCCTCGCACAGCTCGACCAGGCCGTGACCCGGCGCATCCTCGGTGGCGCCCGGCGCGACCAATTGGTGCAGCGCCAGGTGATGAACGTGCAGCTGTTGATGCGCGACTTCCTGTCCTGGTTCGGCCTGCTTGCGCAGCCACTCAGCCAGCGCCCGAATTGTCTGATCGGCGAGCGCCAGCCAGTGTTCGGCTTCTACCAGAACGTGGCCCTAGGCGAGCTGCCGGAGCTGCCTGAACAGCCGTCACACCAGGAGCAGCGCTTCCTCGTCGACTGGCTGTCGGGCCTGGCCTGGCTGACCCAGGAAAACGCCAAGAACGGCGCCGACCCGGAAATTACCACCGAGCAACGCCGCCAGTTGGCGGTGTTGCTGAACACCTTTGAAGCGAGCTGACTGTAATGGGTATCAGAGTTGATGTGCTGCCACTGACCGTGAACACGCCGGGCCATGCCGTGCTGCGGATCACCGGCTGGGAGGGCGCGAGTGACGGCCTGGAGCTGTCCCTGCAGAGCAGCCAGACCCACGAGTTCCTCCACCCCGGCGCACGCTGGGGCAACGTCGCCCATGGTTTCAAGCTCGATGCCTTGCAGCCGGTGGACGGCGCGCCGGGCCTGGAAACGCGCATTGGTCCTGAGCTGATCGACCCCTTGCTGGAAGCCAGCGGCACCGCCAACTTCCGCGTGGAGCTGAGCGATCCGCAGCAAGGCCAGAGCGATATGGGCATGCTGCGCATCAACAATGAGGTGCTGCCATCGACTTCAGGTGCACCACAGCAGACGCCGCCCCCGCTGCCGGTTCCACCCGCACCTGAGCCGATCGCGCCAGCGCCAGTCAGCGTGCCTGAAGAACCTGTAACCACAGCCGTTGAACCGGAGCCGACCCCAGAGCCGGTAATCAATATCAGCAAGCCGATCTCCCCTGCTCCGGCCAAGACCGGCAACCGCTGGCTGCTGCCGCTGCTGCTGGTGGTTTTGTTGCTGCTCGCCGCAGGCGGCGCCTGGTGGTGGTTCAACAAACAACCAACCGCACCGGTCGAAGCACCGAAGCCCGAGCCCAAAACCGAACAGCCAGCGCCCCCTGAGCCCACTGCCGCCCTGCCCTGCACCCTGGAAAGCATGCAGAGCGAAGGCGAGATCCCGTTCGTCCAGGCCTGCATCCAGAACGCCCCAGGCTCGGCCGCGCTGCTGGAAGTGATCAACCAGGCCAAGGCCAGCAACCACTGCGGCGTTGCCCAGCGGCTGTACGCCAACCGCGCCCAGGGCGGCGACATCGAAATCGCCAGTGCCTATGCCCGCGAGTACGACCCCAAGTACCACCAGCCCAGCGAATGCTTCAAGGCGCCAGACAACGCCACCGCAGCCTACTGGTACGAGACCATTCTCGGTTTCGATGAGAACAACGCCGAAGCCAAGCAACGCTTCGAGGAGCTCAAACCATGAGCCTGCGCAGCCTTGGCGCCGCCCTGCTGGCCTTGAGCCTGAGCCCGGTGCTGCACGCGGCCGACAAGCCGCTGCTGCAAGAGGGCAAGAAAACCCTGTTCCAGCGCGTGCTGACCACCCCCGGCTGCAAGCTCAGCGACGCTGCAGGCGCTGCGCCGGGCAAGGCCCAGCCGACCTTCAGCCGCTTTTATGTGTACGAGCGCGCGGCGGTGGACAACCGCCAGTGGCTGCGCGTCGGCCCGGATACCCAGGGCAAGAGCATCGGCTGGCTGCCGGGTGACTGCACTGTCGAATGGAAAATGCAGCTGACCCTGGCCTTCACCAACCCGGCCAACCGCGACCGGCTGATGTTCTTCAAAGACCGCAGCCAGCTCGAAGGCATCCTCGATGCGCCCGACCCGGTCAGCAAGGTCGCGCCATTGCGCGCCCAGCTCAAGAACGGCAAGGAAGCGCCTGGGGTATTGGCCCAGGAGCCGGAGTACTTCGTCGACCTGCAGAAAAACTTCTACCTGCTGCCGGTCCTGAGCGGCGAAGAAGTGATGACTGAAGAAGGCTTCCGCACGCGCATCCTCAACGTCGCCTCGGTGAGCAAGGCCGACGCGGCCAGCAGCTCGGCACCTGCGGCCGGCAGTGCCGCCAGCCAGGCTGCCGCCAACACCCAGATGAAAGCGTTCAGCGCGGCGGTAGTATTCGTCATCGACTCGACCATTTCGATGGACCCGTACATCGACCGCACCCGCGAAGCGATCAAGCGTGTCTACGCCCAGATCGAGAAGGAGAACCTCGGCCAGCAGGTCAAGTTCGGCCTGATCGCCTACCGTTCCAGCACCCAGGCAGTGCCGGGCCTGGAGTACGTCAGCAAGATGTACGCCGCCCCCAACACGGTCAAGGACGGTGCCGACTTCCTCAGCAAGGTGGCGGACCTGAAGCAGGCCAAGGTCTCCAGCAAGGTCTTCGATGAAGACGCCTATGCCGGGGTCATGCATGCGGTCGACAAGGTCGACTGGAGCCAGTTTGGCGCGCGCTACGTGGTGCTGATCACCGATGCCGGCGCGCTGGATGGCGGCGACAAACTGTCCAGCACCGGCCTTGGCGCCGAGCAGGTCAAGATCGAAGCCAGCAACCCTGGCGTTGCTCTGTACACCTTGCACCTGAAGACCCCAAGCGGGGCCAAGAACCACGGCAGCGCCGAAGCGCAGTACCGCGCCCTGTCGACCTACCCCGGTACCAACACCTCGCTGTACTACCCGGTCAATGCCGGTGATGTCGACGAGTTCGGCCGCAAGGTCGACAGCCTCGCTGGCGCCATCACCCAGCAGGTCCGTTCGGCGTACATGGGCGAAGACGCCGTTGGCAGCGCCACCAATGCCAAGGCCAGCCCCGCCGAGCAGAAAATGCTCGAAGACGCCGCGCTGATTGGCCACGCGATGCAGCTGGCGTACCTGGGCAAGGCCAGCGGCACCCAGGCGCCGCCGGTGTTCGAGGCGTGGATCAGCGACCGTGACCCGATCAAGCAGAACGTGCCCACCACCGATGTGCGGGTGCTGCTGACCAAGGCGCAGCTGAGCGACCTCAGCGACGTGCTCAAGCAGATCCTCGACGCCGCCAACGAAGGCATGATCTCGCCCAGCGAGATGTTCACCCGCCTGCGCGCCGTGGCCGCAACCATGGGCGCCGACCCTAACCAGCTCAAGCAAGACGCCCGCGTGGCCGACCTCGGTGTGCTCGGTGAGTACCTCGATGGCCTGCCGTACCAGAGCGAAGTGCTCAACCTCGATGAAGAAACCTGGAAAGGCTGGGACGGCCTGGCCCAGGAGAAATTCATCCGCAACCTGAGCACCAAGCTGCGCCACTACCAGCGTTACAACGCCGATGTTGACCGCTGGGTGGCGCTGGCCCCGGGCGCCGACAGCCGCGACAACGTCTACCCGGTTCCTCTGGAAATGATGCCCTGACCACTTATGCTCGAGATCAAGGGATTGCGTGTGGTCCGCGGCCAGGGACCACAGTCACACGCCGTGCGCCTGGATGCGCTGCAGTTGCGCGCGGGCGAGGTGTGGGCGGTAACCGGCGAGAGCGGCTGCGGCAAGAGCACGCTGCTCGAAGCCATCGGCCTGCTGCTCAAGCCTGAGCGACTGGACTGTTACCTCCTCGGCAGCGAGCAGCACGACGTTGCCCGGCTGCTGGCCGGCGAGCAGCACGCGGCCTTGGCTGCACTGCGCTCGCGCGAGCTGGGTTTCGTCCTGCAGAGCGGCGGCTTGCTGCCGTTTCTCAGCGTGCGCGACAACATCCTCTTGCCGCGCCGTCTGCTCGGTCTGGACGCGCACAGCCATGCGGTCGACAAAGCCGTCGCAGCGCTGAGCCTGACGCCATTGCTGGACAAACTGCCGCAGGCACTGTCGATCGGTGAGCGCCAGCGGGTCGCCTGCGTGCGCGCCATCGCCCACGAACCGCGGGTGCTGCTGGCCGACGAACCAACCGCCGCGCTTGACCCACACAACGCGCAGCGGCTGTTCGAGTTGCTGCTGGAGCTGGTTGCCGAACTGGGCCTGAGCGCCTTGCTGGTGTCGCACGACTGGGCGCTGGTCGAGCGCTTTGGCCTGCCGCGTCTGGGCGCGATCAATGGCCAGGGGGAGACCCGTTTTGAACCCTTGGTATAAGCGCCTGGCGCTGCTGGTCAGGCTGTCGCTGGCCGACCTCTGGCATGACCGCAACGTGTCGCTGTGCATGGCCGCGTCGCTGGTGGCGGTGATCGCGCCGTTGCTGTTGCTGTTCGGCCTCAAGCATGGGGTAGTCAGCCAATTGCAGCAGGAGCTGCTCAGCGACCCGCGCAACCTCGAAGTGAAGATGCTCAGCAGCGGCCATTACGACCAGGCCTGGCTGCAACGCCTGCAACAACGGCCTGAGGTTGGCTTTGCGATTGGCCAGACCCGCTCGCTGAATACCCAGGCCGACCTGCTTGGCGAGCGTGGGCGCTTTGTCGACAACGTCGAAGTGATCCCGACCGCGGCCAACGACCCGCTGCTGGCCAGCGAATTCAGCGCACTGCAAGCCGATCAACTGATCCTCAGCGAGCGCGCGGCACAGCGCCTCGAAGCCAAGGTCGGCGACAGCGTGCGCCTGCGCGTCAGTCGCCGCCTCAACGAAGTCAATGAACGTGGCGAGCGCACTCTGCGCGTGCAGGCGATTGTCGCCGCTGTGCGCTTTGCCCGCCCGGCGGCGTTCGTCAGCCCTGAGCTGCTGCTGGACCTTGAACACTATCGTGACGGTTACCTGGTGCCTGCGTTGGGCGCCGGCAGCGGCCAGTCGCTGGAGGCGGTCGGAGTCGGCTATGCCCGTGCGCGGGTCTATGCACGCGATATCGACAGCGTCGCGCCGCTGGAGCAGTGGCTCAATCAACAGCGCATCGAGACCAGCAGCCGGCTGGCTGAAATCGACAGTGTCAAAGCCATCAACCATGTGCTGGGGCTGATCTTCGGAGTCATCGCCGGCGCTGCCCTGATCGGCTGCATTGCCTCGTTGGTGGGGGCGTTTCTGGCCAACATAGACCGCAAACGCCGCGACCTGGCGGTGCTGCGCCTGCTCGGTTTCACCAGCAGCGCGGTGGCCGTCTACGTGGTGCTGCAAGCGCTGCTGCTGAGCCTGACCGGGTTTGTCGGCGGGCTGGCCTGTTATTACCTGGGCAGTCTGCTGTTCGACCAGTTGCTCGGCAGCAGCCAGGCGACCGGCGCCTTTATTTGCCATATCACTGTCTGGCATGGCCTGGTGGCCCTGCTGCTGGCCTTGCTGGTCGCTGGCCTGGTTGCCTTGATCGGCGCCGTGCGGGCGATACGGATCCAACCTGCGGAGAGTCTGCGTGAACTGTAAAACCTTTGCTCGCCTGGCCCTGGCGCCCCTCGCGCTTGGCTTCGCCCTGGACGCCGCGGCAGCGAGCTGGGACGAAAAATTCTACAACCCCATGGCCGATGCCGACGATGTCGTGCTACCGATGCCGTGTGACGGCGCGATGGTGTTTCGCAAGGTGCTGATCCCGGTGGTCGGGCCGCTCGACGACTACCCGATCAACATCGGCGCCGACAGTGCCGAGTACGGCTATGTCGAGCAGACCCGACCAGCCTTCATCGCCGGCAGCTTCACCAGCGCCAAAGGCGACAAGTCGCGCTATTACCTGCTGGCCAAGTACGAAATGACCCAGCTGCAATACCGCGCCCTGACCGACGAAACCTGCCCGACGCCATCCAACAAACAGCGCCTGCCGGTGGTTTCGATCAGCTGGCTGGACGCCTTGCAGGCCGCCGACAAGTACAACCGCTGGTTGCGCGCCAATGCTGCCGACAAGCTGCCCCGCGAAGACGGCGCGCAGGGCTTCGTGCGCCTGCCGACCGAAGTCGAGTGGGAGTTCGCCGCACGCGGCGGGTTGCAGGTCAGCACTGCCGAATTCCGCGACATTCGCTACCCGATGGCTGACGGCCTGAACGCCCACGAATGGTTTGCCGGTGCGCAATCGGCCAACGGCCAGTTGCAGTTGAGCGGCCTGCTCAAGCCCAATCCACTGGGCCTGCATGACATGCTCGGCAACGCCAGCGAGATGATGTTCGAACCGTTCCGCCTGAACAAACTCGACCGCCAGCACGGCCAGGCCGGCGGCTATGTCGTGCGTGGCGGCAACTACCTGACCAGCGAAGCCGAGCTGCGCACTGCCCTGCGTCAGGAAGAGCCCTACTACAACGCCGAAGGCGCGGTGACCAAGAAAACCAACGGCATGCGCCTGGCGCTGGTGTCGCCGACCCTGACCTCACGCGAACGGGTCAAGGCCATCGAGAAGAGCTGGAGCAGCCTGGGTAACGACCAGCCGGCCGCCGACAGCAAGGACAAAGGCACGGTCAAGGCCCTCGAAGCGCTGGCCTCCAGCGTGCAGGACGAGGCCCTCAAGGGTCAGTTGAAAACCGTCGAAAACCAGCTGCGCGCGAGCAACCAGCAGCAACAGGAAGCCCGCGACCAGGCCATCCGCGCCAGCCTCAACCTGGGTGCGTTCCTTTGCACCAAGATGCTCGACGACGGCCAGTACCTGGACTTCCTGCAGAAAAACTACGCCGCCAACTGCAAGGCCGGCGAAGAAGACCCAACCTGCGGCATGCGCAAGAGCAAGCTCGACGAGCAAAGCGCGCGCCTGCACAAGCTCAGCCGTTACTACGCAAGCTCGCTGGTCGAATCCGGCTCGCTGTATGGCAAGAGCCTGCTCGAAGCGCAGGTGCCGGTGCTCGAAGGGGTGCTTACCGCCAACAACAATCTCAAGGAACTGACGCCGTACCTGCGCGCCCATTGGGCCAACCAGGTGTCGTTCCTCAAGTCGCAGAAAATTGATACCAACGCCTGGCTGAACAGCTGCAAAGCCGTCGCCCACTGACACCACAAGGAAGCGTAATCGTGATGCACAGCAAAACCGCTCGTAGCAGCTCCTGGATGAGCCTGATGATGGCCGCCTGCCTGGTCCTGACCGGCTGCGCCAGCACCGGCAGCTCGATGCTTGGCGACAGCGGCGGCGGCAAGGCCGACCCGCGCCTGACCTCGGGCGCCGACGCCAAGTTCTTCAGCACTTCGGGATACCAGGCCTGCGCCATGGCCGCCGGTGCCGGCGTGCTCGCCTGCGTACTGTCCAACTCGGGCAACAAGGCTGCCTGCGCGGTGATCGCCGGGGTTGCCGCTTGCGGTGTGGCCATGGGCGCCAACTACTACCTCGACCAGCGCCGCACGCAGTACGCCGACACTACCCAGCGGCTGAACGCGATGACCGGCGAAGTGCAGAAAGAAAACGCCAAGGTGGTCGAGCGCAGCAACACCCTGCAGCGGGTGATTGCCGACGACAAACAGCAGATTGCCGACATCCAGAAGAGCATCAAGGCCAAGACTGTCGACAAGGCCAAGGCGCAGCAGGAGATCGCCAATGTCGATACCAACATCGGCCTGATGCGCAAAGACCTGGGCAATATGAAAAGCCGCGTCACCGAGTTCGAGAAGGTCGCCAAACTCGAGCGTGACGGTGGTGCCAGCCCGGCCGAAGTGCAAAAGGTCGAGGCCGAGATCGCCAAGATGAACAACAAAGTCGTCGCCCTGCAGCAGGAAGTCGACGGCCTCTACAACCAGCGCTCCGCGATCACCCTCGGTTAAGGAACAGCCCATGTCACTTCGTCATTGCCTGGGCCTTGCCCTGCTCGCCAGCCTCGGCGGTTGCGCCACCACTGCCTCGCAGTGCAACGCTACCGACAATAGCGCCAGCCTGGTCAGCAAGCTCAATTGCGACTACGGCGGCGGCTATGCCGAAGGCGTGCGCAACAGCGAGCAGCAGTTGGTCACCGCGCAGGAGCAGAACCGCCAGTTCAATCAGGTGTTCAGCGAGCTCAGCGCCCTGCAAAGCTCGACTCGCCAGGACCTGGCCGGCCAGCAACGCCAGCAGGCCAACCTGGAGAAATCCCTGAACGGGCTGCTGGCCACGCTCAAGAGCCGCCATGGCAACAAGCAGGAGGTGCAGCAGCAGATTGCCAGCCTCGAGCAACAGCTGAAGAACCGCCAGGCAGCGCCAATGCAGAACGCCAGCAGCGCGCAGGTCGAAGCGCGCAAGCAGGAGCTCAAGGCCCTGCAGCAACAGGTCAGCCGTTTGCAGCTGAGCCTGGGTTACGAGTAAGCCCTTCGGCAGCTACGGCTGCCGATCCTTTTTCAGGATATCCACATGCAGCGGGTCACCCGCGATACCCGACCCGCGCAGGACGATCCGCGGGTGTTGGAACAGGCCATGGCGATCATCGTCAGGCACTTCCCGGCCAGCATCGCTCATCTCTACGCCACCCCGCGCACCGGCCAGGACGGTGTGCGTGAGTGGTGGTCGCCGCTGGAAGGCCAGCCGCAGCGCTATCACGACCTCACAGGCGAACAGCAGGCGACCTTGCTGCGCGTCTATGACCAGCGCCAGGACGCCCTGCGCCAGTTGGTCGGCGAGCTGAAGGAACGCGGCCAGGAGCAGGAGGCGAGCGTGCTGCGCGCGCTGATCGGCCCGGCCAACCTTGAGCACCTGTACAGCGTCAATGGCGAGCCACTGCTGGTGCGCTGGGCACAGCCGGCGCCGGTCAAGCCAGCACCGGTGGCGGCAGCGCCAGTGCCCGCACCGCGCCCGCGCAGCTGGATCTGGTTGCCGTGGTTCCTGCTGCCCCTGCTTGGCCTGTTGCTGCTGGCCCTGGCCTTGTGGTTTGGCTGGCCGTACCTGCAACGCTGGTATGAACAGCGCGAGCCGGCCAAATTTGCCTGCATGAAAGATGATCAGGCGCTGCCCCCGGAGTTCTCGGTGGTGCTGGATACCTCCGGTTCGATGCTACTGAGCGTCGCAGCGACGGCGGAGGACGAGCAGTGGTTCTTCCAGAACATCGCCGACCCCGCCATCGACCAGGCGCGAGTCGCCGAGGTTACCCGCGCGCCGGTACGCATCGATGTCGCCAAGCAGAGCCTCAAGCAGATGGTCGATGATCTGCACCCGGCCATCGACACGCGCTTCATCACCTTCGACGGCTGCCGAGCGCCGCTCGACCATGGCCTGTTCACCCCGGCCCAGCGCCCGGCGCTGATCAGCGGCATAGAGGGCCTGGTGCCGAACGACGGCACCGCCTTGAGCGCCAGCCTCGACCTTGCCGCAAAAAGCATGAACGGCCGCGACCGCGATGGCGTGATCGTGATGTTCGTCGACGGCGCCGATGGCTGTGGCGAGGATGTCTGTGCAGTCGCTCAGCGCATCGCCCAGGAGCAGCCGCGGCTGCGGGTCAATCTGGTCAATATCAGCAACAACAGCCTGGCCAACTGCATTGCCGACAGCACCGGCGGCCGGGTCTACAGCGGCGATAACGCCGTGCAAGTGGCGGCCGCGCTGAAACAGGCGAGCCAGGAAGTTTCCAGCAGCAACAACTGCAACTAGGACGATCGATGCAACGGGTAATCCGCGACAGCCACGCCAGCCAGGACGCCGCCGCTGCACTCGAGCAGCGGGTAGCGTTGATCCGCCAGCACTTCCCGCCGGCCATTGCTCACCTATATGCCATTCCCCGCCAGGGGCGTGATGGTGTGCTGGAGTGGTGGTCGCCGCTGGAAGGCCAGCCGCATGTGTATGCCGAGCTGGGCCGCGACCAGCAGGCAGCGCTGCTACAACGCTATGAAGAGCGCCAGGCCGCAGTCGGTCAGTTGGCCAACGAGCTGCAGCAGCGTGGTCAGACCCAGGCAGCAGGCGCCTTGCGCAGCCTGATCGCGCCGCCTGATCTGGGCAACCTCTACAGCATCAACGGCGAACCGCTGGTGATCCGCTGGGGGCAGACCGTGCCGGTGGCCGCGCCACCGCCGCCGCCACCGCCTGCACCAGCACCCAAGCCGGCGCCGCCCGCAGCCAGGCCGGCACCGCAACCCAGGCCTGCGCCACCGCCCAGGGCCGTACCTGCGCGGCGCCTGCGGCTGTGGCCATGGCTGCTGTTCGGCCTGCTGCTGGCGTTGCTCTATGCGCTGTGGTTGAACTGGCCAATGCTGTGGGCGCGCTGGCAGGCCGATCACAGCGCCATGTGCACGCCGGGCGCTGGCTTTCAGGCTTCGGAGTTCGCCGTGGTGCTGGACACCTCCGGCTCGATGAACGAACGCATCCGCGTCAAGCGCGCAGACGACCCGTGGTACATCAGCCTGCTGGCGAAGATCCCGGTGGTCGAGCAGTTTCTGCCGTCGGGCAAGGCGCCGCCGACGACCCGCCTGAACGTGGCCAAGACGGCCCTGGGCGCGGTCATCGAAGACCTCGACCCGAAGGTGGCGATGCGCCTGGTGACCTTCAATGGCTGCAAGTCGCCCGTCGATCATGGCGTGTTCGCACGTGACCAGCGCGCAGATCTGATCGACCGTATCGCCACGCTCAACGCACGCGGCGGCACGGCGCTCGGGGTCAGCCTGGAGGCGGCAGCGGCCAGCATGGACGGGCGTGAGCGCGACGGCGTCATCGTGATGTTCGTCGACGGCCGCGACAGCTGTGGCACCAGCATCTGCAAGGTCTCCGAGCAGATCGCCCAGAACCAGCCACGGCTGCGGATCAACATCGTCAACATCAGTGCCAGCACCGGCTCCAACTGCGCCGCCAGCAATACCGGTGGCCGGGTGTATACCGCTGATGATGCAGCTGCGGTGGCCGCCGCGTTGGAACAAGCCAGCCGCGAAGTCTCGCAGGGCAACGGCTGCTGAAGCGCAAACGGGCGCACGCCGTGCGCCCGTTTGCAGCCATGACGTTTTTCAATCGACTCCATGCCGTTTTCCGCGTTGCCGTGCAAGGCGCCTTGGCGGATGCTTTATTTACCTGAGCATCCCCCCCATTCGCGCACCGAGGCCTGCATGAAAACCGTCGACGAAATCCTCAAGAGCAAGGCACAACACCAGACCGTCTACACCATCGGCCCAACCGAGTCGGTGCTGGCGGCGCTGAAGCTGCTCGCGGAAAAAAACATCGGCGCCTTGCCGGTGGTTGAAGACGGGCGCGTGGTGGGCATCGTCAGCGAACGTGACTATGCGCGCAAGCTGATGCTCAAAGGCCGCTCTTCGCCGTTCACTACAGTGGCCGAGATCATGACCGCAGCGGTGATCACGGTTGAGCCCAAAACCAAGCTCGATGAGTGCATGCAACTGATGACCGACCGCCATCTGCGCCACCTGCCGGTGGTCAGCGAGGGCAAGCTACTCGGCTTGCTGTCGATCGGCGACCTGGTCAAGGAAACCATTACCGAGCAGGCCAACCTGATCAGCCAGCTGCAACAGTACATTCGCGGCGAGTGAAGGTTGTTTCAGTGATAGGCGCTTTCCAGCTCGTCCAGCTGATGGTCGAAGCTGCGCAGGCGCGCTGACCAGGTGTACACCAGCACTTCCAGATCACGGTTGAGCACTGCCGTGCCGCCCTTGCCGGCCACCGGCCCGTCGCCCAGATCCAGCTGGTAGCGCTCACGGGCCATGGCCGTAGCCACGCTGGAAAGGTCGCGGGCAAATGCCAGCCAGTGCTGGTGAGGGTCGTGGATTTCACGGTCGAGCTCGCGGCATTGGCACTTCAGCGCATCCAGGCTTTGTTCAAGCGGCGTGCCCTTGAGCTCGCCCATGACCTCTTCGAAGGTGCGCCCGGAGTGCCAGTAACTGCCCCAGAAATAGCGGTCGAACACGGTTTCGACCCGGCGCAGGGCAACTTTGGTGTTCCAGATGGTGACCAGGGTATGGCCCTGGCTGAGTTCGCGCCTGTTCAGCTGCAAGTGCTGCCAGGCGATCCAGGCCAGCCCGCAGAGCGCCGCTGCCGCGGTGACCGCAGCAGCGGCGTACAGAAACTGCACGGCCTGGTTCAGCTGATGGGTGTGCCGGATACCGTAGAAGTAGCCGGTGGTCAGGGTGCCGAGGATTGCCACGATGCACCAGAAACCGGCTGCATAGGGATCTTTCATCACGCTATCCCCTTGTTGTTTTACCTCAGCATAGCAACGCCACTTCACCCATCAGGTGCCGCTCGGCGCTTTATTTGCGGGGGCGACGCAGGGCTTCGTTGAGTTGATCAAAGGGGATTGCCCAGTCGGCGTCCTCAAGCACCGCTTCTTTGAGGAATGCGCGCTGCGAGTCGCTCCAGAACGGCGCATCGACCAGCTTGATTTCGTTTTTCAGCGGCGAGTGCGAGGTGATGAACTGATCGATGCTCTGCGCATCGTGGTCCAGCCCCAGTTGCATGAACAGTTCGGCAAACTGATGAGTCGGTGCTTCCATGGGTGCCTCCTCGCCAAGCTGGCCGTCGACGACGCCGGCCCGGCGCTGGTTGAGTGAGAGATGAGGTGGCCGCAGCCACCTTGCTCAAAGATAGACACCAGCCAGGCCACTCAAGGTCGAAGCAATTTGCACTTTTTATCCGACAAGCGTCACAGCGGCGCCCGGCGCAGGGTGGCGAGGAAAGCTGCAGCGCCGACAAACAACCCGGCAAAGGTACGGTTCAGGCGCTTCTGCTGTTTAGGCGTGCGCAGCATCCGCAGCACCCGCGAGGCCAGCCCGGTGTAACCAGCCATCACCAGCAGGTCGACGCAGACCATGGTCGCGGCAATCGTCAGATACTGCGGCAGCAGCGCCTGATGCGGGTCGATGAACTGCGGCAGCACGGCGAGCATGAACACCAGCGCCTTGGGGTTGCTGACATTGACCAGCAAACCACGGAACACCAGGCTCAGCGGCTTGCCGATCGGCCGTATCGGCGACTCGGCGCTCATATCCATGGGCAGCGCGCGCCATTGCTTGTAGGCGAGGTACACGAGGTAGAACACGCCGAACCACTTGATCACCTGAAACGCCGTAGACGAGGCAGCGAGGATGGCGCCGACGCCGGCTGCAATGATCGCGATCTGCAGCAACAGACCGAGTTGCAGGCCCAGGGCGTTCCAGTAACCGCGCCAGAAACCGTACTGCAGGCCGCTGGACATCGAGGCAATCGCCCCCGCCCCCGGCGACAGGCTGATCACCCAGCACGCGGCAAAGAACGCCAACCACGTTTCCATCGACATGTAGCACCTCATAGCGGATATGTTGCAAAACATTAAGCTAAGAGGTTGGCGGCGAAATCACCAGCGTTTTTTGTGGGTTTGCAGCAGGTGCGGCTAACGTCAGTCAGCCTGGACCGCAACATCCTTGGCCACACCCGGCACCTCGCTGCCACGCCAGCGCCGTACGCACTTCTGGAAGAACTGGCTATTCGGCACCTGCACCAGCGCGCCGCCGGCATCGGGCATTTCCATCAGGGTGGTGAACAGCAGGTTGATCGCAATCACTCGGCCCTTCACGCCCGGCTTGTCGAGGGTTTCCACCAACTCGACGACGTCACCGATACGAAACGGGCCGACAGTAAAGATCAGCACGGCGCAGAGCAGGTTGGACAACACGCTCCACATGGCAAAGAACGCCACCGCCGCTACGGCGACAAAGCCTGAAAGCGCGGTCCAGAGCACGGTGGCCGAGACGCCAAGACGCTCCAGCACAAACAGCAGAGCACTGCCCATGATCAGCCAGCGCAAGCCGCCACGTACCGGTACCAGCAATTCTGGTGGCAGTGGATAGCGTTCGCCCAGCCGGCTCAGGCAACGGCCGACAAAACGTTGCAGGATGAACGCTGCGGCGAGGATCAGCAGAATCTGCGCGCCTAGCCACAGTGAATCCATCCATTGCCCCGGCAGCAGGCCGTGCAGGTCTTCCATCAGGACAACGCCTCAAGTTCGGCCTGCATGCTTTCGAGCAGCTCAAGTGCCTCCATCCAGGCTTCTTCAAGCTCGGCTTCGCGCTGCTTGAGTTTGCTCTGACGGCCGAGCAGGTCCCGCAGAGCATCCTTGCGCGATTGCTCGTAGAGGCCGCTATCGGCCAGGGCCGTGTCGATCTCGGCCAGCTGACTGTGCACCTGGCCCAGCTCGGCTTCGAGCTTGTCGGCAGCGCGCTTGTGCGGCGCCAGTTGCTGGCGCAGGGCAGCGGCGGCCTGACGCTGGGCCTTTTTGTCGGTCTTGTCCGGGTTGACCGGGGTGCTGCTGACCGGCGCGTTGCGCTGGCGGTAGTCGATCAGCCAGCGGCTGTAGTCATCGAGGTCACCGTCGAAGGTGTCGACCTTGCCGTCGGCAACCAGCAGGAAGTCGTCGGTGGTGCTCTTGAGCAGGTGACGATCGTGAGAGACCACCACCACTGCCCCGCTGAACTCCTGCAAAGCCATGGTCAGCGCCAGGCGCATTTCCAGGTCGAGGTGGTTGGTCGGTTCGTCGAGCAGCAGCAGGTTGGGCCGTTCCCAGGCGATCAGGGCCAGGGCCAGCCGGGCTTTTTCACCACCGGAGAAGTTCACCACCGGCTCCTCGGCACGCGGGCCGTGGAAGTCGAAGCCGCCAAGGAAGTCGCGCAGGGTTTGCTCGCGCTCGGTCGGGGCAATCCGCTGCAGGTGCAGCAGCGGGCTGGCCTTGTCGTCCAGCGAGTCCAGCTGATGCTGGGCGAAATAGCCAACCGAAAGGTTCTCACCGCGCACCAGGCGCCCGCCCAGCGGCTGCAGTTCGCCGGCAAGGTTCTTGATCAGGGTCGACTTGCCGGCGCCGTTGGGCCCGAGCAGGCCGATCCGCGCACCCGGCGTAAGCTGCAGCTTGACCTTCTCCAGCACGGCGGTGTCGCCGTAACCCAGACGGCCTTCGGAAAGGTCGAGCAAGGGGCTGGAGATTTTTTGCGATTCGCGGAAGACGAAGTCGAACGGCGAGTCGACGTGCGCTGCCGACAGCTCTTCCATGCGTTCCAGGGCCTTGATCCGGCTCTGCGCCTGACGGGCCTTGGTCGCTTGCGCCTTGAAGCGGGCGATGTACTTTTCCATGTGCGCGCGCTGCGCCTGCTGCTTCTCGTAGGCCTGTTGCTGCTGGGCCAGACGTTCGGCGCGGGTGCGTTCGAAGGCGCTGTAGCCACCCTTGTACAGGGTCAGCTTGCGCTGCTCGACGTGGAGCACGTGGTCGACCACCGAATCGAGGAAGTCGCGATCGTGGGAGATCAGCAGCAGCGTGCCCGGGTAGCCCTTGAGCCAGTCTTCCAGCCAGAGGATGGCGTCCAGGTCCAAGTGGTTGGTCGGCTCGTCGAGCAGCAGCAGGTCGGACGGGCACATCAGGGCCTGCGCCAGGTTCAGGCGCATCCGCCAGCCACCGGAGAAGTCGCCGACGCGGCGGTCCATCTGCTCGTTGCTGAAGCCAAGGCCGGCCAGCAACTTGCGTGCACGGGCATCGGCGGTATAACCGTCGGCGCCCTCCAGCTCGCTGTGCAAGCGGGCCAGCGCAGTGCCGTCGTGGGCTTGCTCGGCCACTGCCAGCTCGGCCTGGACCTGACGCAGGCGCAGGTCGCCATCGAGCACATAGTCGACTGCCACGCGCTCGAGGGTATCGACCTCCTGACGCATGTGCGCGATGCGCCAGTCGCCGGGCAGCTGGCAGTCGCCGCCGTCGGGCGTGAGCTCGCCGCGCAGCAAGGCGAACAGGCTGGATTTGCCGGCGCCGTTGGCACCGATGAGGCCGGCTTTATGACCGGCGTGCAGCGTCATCTCGGCGCTATCTAGCAGGCGCTGCGGACCACGCTGTAAAGTGAGGTTGGTTAGTCTGATCATGATGGTCGCGGAGTCTACCAGCTTCCTCGGCCGCTAGCGCGAGTGGAACCATGCACACCGACCTGTGGAATTACGCCCTGGCCCTGTACGCCCGGCCCGGACTTGAAGCGGCTTGCCTGCAACTGCAGGAGGACGGCGCCGACGTGTGCCTGCTGCTCTGCGCAAGCTGGCTGCAAGCGCGCCGGGCACGCGTCAGCGATGAGCGCGTGTGCGCCCTGCTGGCGTTAGCTGAGCCGTGGCGAATCGAGGTTGTCCAACCACTGCGCACGCTGCGTCAGCAATGGCGTATGGCAGCGCAGGGCGATGCCGCGCTGGCACTGTTACGGGAGCAGTTGAAGGGCTTGGAACTACAGGCTGAAAAAACCTTGCTCGAGCGTTTGCAGGCGTGCTCGCAGCAATGGCCCGCAGGCTCGGACGAGACCGCGGACGATTGGCTGGTCCGGGTGGCGCCGGACCTGTGCCGCGACCACGGCGCGCTGGATCAATTGCGCGCCGCAGCGTCAGCCCTTCAGGACGCCGAAGACGGCGACTGAGCTGGGGTGTTGGCCGCTACAGCAGGCGTTGCCGCTGGTGCTGCCGAGTTGGTGCTGGTTGCTGCGGTGCTGGCTTTGGCGTCGTCTGTTTTCGCAGCGGCTGGCTTGGCGGCAGCTGGCTTGGCAGCCGGTTTGGTTGCTGCGGCCTTGGCCGGTGCTTTGGCAACGGCGGGTTTGCCTGCAGCGGCTTTAGCTGGCGCCTTGCTGGCTGCAGGCTTGGCAGCAGCAGGTTTGGCTGCAGCCTTGGCGGCAACGGGTTTGGCAGCGGCAGGTTTGGCTGGCGCTTTGGCAGCCGCCGGTTTGGCAGCGGCAGTCCTCGCTGGGGCTTTGCTGGCAGTGGGCTTGGCAGCTACTTTGGCCGGTGCTTTGGCCGGTGCTTTGGCAACGGCAGGCTTGGCTGCAGCGGCCTTGGCTGGTGCTTTGCTGGCAGCCGGCTTGGCGACAGCTTTAACAGGCGCTTTGGCAGCAGCTGGCTTGGCGGCGGGTTTGACCGCAGCGACTTTGGCTGGAGCTTTGCTGGCAGTGGTCTTGCCGGCTGCCTTGGCTGGCGCCTTGCTGGCAGCAGGTTCGGCAACAGTGCGTTGCTCGAGGGCCTTGGCGGCTGCTTCACGGACCTTGCCTACGCCTTGAGCGATTTTCAGGCTCTGCTGCGCATCGCGCTTGAGCTGCTGGATGTAGATGCGGGTCTGCGATTGACGCTCTTTGAGCGAGTCGAGCACTTCTTCAAGTTCGCTGGCAGCCTTGTGCGCCTTGTTCTGCGCCTTGGCTTTGCCAGCCTGGGCAGCGTCTTGCAGTTTCAGCCGCGAACCGTGCAGTTTTTCCTGCGCCTTGCCGCGTTGTTTTTCCAACTTTGCCAACAGTTTCTCTGCATCCGCCAGCGCTTGCGAGCAGGCATCTTCCAGATGTTCGAGCAGGCTACCGGAAAGTTGCTGGAGCAGGTGCAACGGCGTACTTACTGGCTTCTTCTTGGCCGACATGGTTTACCTCCTGGCTGATGAGATTGCGGCTCATACTATGCTTCTGCTGCTACCGCCGCTAGGGCATCTTGACAGTATTGCTGGGGCCGCGTTGCATGCCTGGGCAAAGTTGTTATGGTGCAGCTCGAGCAAGTGTAGTTGGCCCTTGTTCGGCTGTTGCTACTTGGCCATCGCGTCCGGAGTCGATCGTGTCCCGTTATCTTCTGCTCAGCCTCTGCCTGCTCGCGCCATTGAGTGTTGCCGCGCCGGCCAGCAATACCGATCAGGATATGGCCTACAGCCTGGGCGCGAGCCTCGGTGAGCGGCTGCGTGAGGAGGTCCCTGACCTGCAACTGGAAGCCCTGGTCGAAGGCCTGCGCCAGGCCTACCAAGGCAAGCCGCTGCGGCTCGATCAAGCACAGATGCAAAGCTTGCTCGAGCAGCATGAAACCGAGGCCCAGGGCAGCCAGGCACAAGCGGCTGAAATCCGCTTCATGGCCAATGAACGCGGCCGAGTCGGCACCCATGAGTTACCTGAAGGAATTCTTTACAGCGAGTTACAGGCAGGCACTGGCGCGCAGCCCAAGCCCGGCGGCAAGGTGCAAGTGCGCTACGTAGGACGTCTGCCGGATGGCTCGGTGTTCGACCAGAACCAGCAACCGCAGTGGTTCAGTCTGGACTCGGTGATCGAAGGCTGGCAGGCGGCGCTGCCAAAAATGAAGGCGGGAGCCAAATGGCGTTTGGTGATCCCTTCGGCGCAGGCTTACGGCGCCGACGGGGCGGGCGACCTGATCGCACCCTACACCCCGTTGGTATTTGAAATCGAATTGCTGGCAGTGGCCGACTGATCGAGGCGATCAGGCCTGCAGTGCAGCTTCCTGTTTGTGTGCGGTGTGCAGCACTTCGATCAGGCAGTCTTCCAGCTCGAAGCGTTCGCGCAGATGGCCGCCCAGTGCTTGCAGGGTCTGAGCGAAGCGCTCAGGGTCGTTGCACTCGGCCTTGTCACAGTGATCGTTGAAGTCCAGCGCGATCTGGGTGATGTCGGTGATGCGTGGGGTCATGTCTTCGGCCAGCGCCAGGGCGCGCTTGTCGTCGAAGGCCTTGGCCTCGCTGAGCAGCTGCTCGAACACTTCGAAATGCCAAGCCGATACATAGTCGACCAACACGCCACAGAAATCACGGCTCTGCGCCTTGTCAGCGAAGGCTGGCTTGGCGTCGCGCAGTGCGCGGAAAGCCACCACCAGCTCCTGGCGTTCCAGCAGCCAGCGATCGATCAGCTTGTGGACCCCGCCCCAGCGTTCCTGGGCATTCTGGCAACTATCGAGCATGGCAGTTCTTCCCTTCTGGGTAGATGCCGCTGCACCTCGTTGCGCAAAGGTGCGCGACAAAGGGACGTCAGCAGTACGGCATCGAGCAGTTGTGTTTTCAGTGTCCGTGCTGGGAGATTATTCCCGCACGTGCTACCCATCAAGGTACGCATCGGACAAAGTTCATACAAGCGTTTCATCCCTTGATAGCGCGCCGCCGGTCGAACCATGCGCCAAGCTTGCGCTGGATCAATGTTGGGCGAGGCGGCGCAAACGATCAGCCACCAGCCGCGACAGCGGCAGCGCTGCCAGCAGCAGGAAGGCCAGCAGGCTCCACTCGGGCAAGGTCAGGTCGAGAAAGCTCCAGGACAACGCGCCGCAGTCAGGGCCACCCTTGAGCAGGGTTTCCAACGCTTGCCGCCACGGCTGCTCAAACACCGTCGGCAGCGGCTGCAGGCAGGCGCCATGAGCAAACTCCGAGCCCTGCAGCCAGACCTGCCGCGCCGCCAACAGCGCGCCGCTGGCCGAGCAGGCCAATGCCAGCATCGTGTAGACCAGCCAACCGAGACGCTGCGGGGCATGCACCAGCGCAACCAGGCAGACCAGCGCATACAGGCCCAGCAGCAGGCGCTGGCCGGAACACAGCGAGCAAGGCAGCAACCCCAGGTTTCTTTCGAGGGCGAAAGCGGCAAACAGGATCGCCAGCGAGGCCAGCAAGCCTGGGAAAAATAGAGTACGAAAACGGGCCAGCGGCATGGCGATGGGGTCCCGGAGGAGTCAATGACGTGGCTTGAGACGGTAGAGGAAATGGGTACTTTGTTTCAAGGCAATACAGTCGGGACAAGTCTCTGATTGCTGAGGAAAGTTTACCGATTGCTGTGGGAAATTTCCGAAGGGGGTCATCGCAAATTGACTTCACCGCTTCAGATTAGATACCAGCCCTTGGGCCTGCGCGGCTTGCGCAGACCCAAGGGTCGGTCAAGCTCGGGCGCCGTCTGGCAACGGCAGCGCCAGCAGGCGCTCGTCGAGCAGGCCAAGGCCTTCCTGGAACAATTGGTTGCTGCGTTCGGTTTCACCCAGGCTCGCCAGCAACCGCGCCAGCTCGGCACAGGTTTCCGGGTTGCGCTCAAAACGCAGGCTGCTCTCAAGATAATCGCGCGCCTTGCCCCACAGGCGGTTCTGCAGGCTCAAGCGGCCTAGGGTCAACAGCAGGCTCGGGTCCTGAGCGTGCTCTTTGAGCCAGCCTTCGGCGGTTTGCAGCTGGCGCGCTGGGTCATCACCACGGATCAGCCCGTACAGCCGGGCCAGATGGCTTTCGTACTGGCGTTTGAGTGCCGCACGCAAGACCTGCTCGGCTTCGCCCTGGGCGCCGACCTGACGCAGCTGTTCAGCGTAGGCGAGCACCAACTGCGGCTCCTGGCGCTGCGCGGCGGTCAGCTGCTGCCAGGCGCGTTCCAGCGCCTGCCGGGCGGCTACCGCATCATCACCACGTGTCGCGGCGATGCTCAGGTTCTGGCCCCAGGCACGCTGCTCCAGCGCAGCCAACTCAGTGGCTGGCAATACCTTGCCCTTGCGCAAGTCAGGCAGCAGCCGAATCAGCGCCGGCCAGTCGCCACGCTGCAGGTGTAATTGCTGCAGCAGGCGCAGCACCTGGCCGTTATGCGGGTGGCGCTGTTGCATCGCCAGCAGGGTTTCGAGGGCACCGTCGCTGTCGCCGCGATCCATCTGCAGTTGGGCGTGGGTCAATGCCACCGCCAGTTCGGCCTGGGGCTGACGCTCGAGCGCGCGCTCCAGCAGGTTGTCGCTTTCTTCAGTGCGGCCCAGCTCGTTCGCCGCGCGGGCGGCGCCGAGGTAATACAACAGCGGCTGGCGCTCGGCTTCAGCGGCGCGGTGCAGGTGACGCTGCGCGCTGGCCCAACGACCTTCGGCCAGATCCAGTTGGCCCTGTTCGATGGCGATGCGCGTGCGCCGGCGGCGATTGCGCCGCGACCATGGGTTGACCACCCCGGTCGAACTCAGGATCAGGCCAAGCACGTAGCGCAACAGCCACAGCACTACGATCAGGCCGATCAAGCCACCCAAGGCGGCCCACAGACCGGACTGATAGCGGAAGCTGCCGTAGGACACCATCACGTAGCCGCTGTGCTTGGCCACGGCGATGCCCAGCGCTGCGGCAACCACGATTGCCAGCACCGCGAGCAGATAGACTCGCTTCATGGCTTGCCCCCTTCGGCGTTGGCCGGCAGGTGGCGGCGCTGAATGTAGGCCTGTACCGCCGCCAGGCTTTCGCTGAGGTCAGGGGTGACCACCGACACTGGCTGCTCGGCCAGGGCGTTGAGGCTGTCGAGCATGGCCTTGCTTTGCGGGTTGTCGGCGTTGAAGTTGGCCAGCAGTACGCTGCGAGCATCATCCAGCGCCTGGGTATAAACCTTGGCTTCGCCATTCAGGGCCGCCCATTGGGCCTGCTCGATGGTCAGGCTCAGGGCCAAGCGCAGTTGATTCAGCGACTGCCCAGCCAGCAGTGGGCGAACATTGTTGTCGGCATCGAATTCGATCTGGAAGTACTTGGAGATCTCGGCCCACCAGCGCGACCAGCGACTGCTGGCATCGCCATCCGCAGTCAGCGCGCCCATGGCGTCTGCGCTGCTGTCGAATTCAGGCGACTGGGCACTGAGCTGCTGCACCTGCTCACGCTGCGCCGCCAGCTTGAGGAACAGGCCAGTGCGGTCTGGCTGCTGGGTGCTGTTGAGTGTGGCCAGGCTGCGGGCCAGCTGCTCGCGGGCGGCGAATGAACCTGGGTCGCTCTGTTCGCGGAGAATCTCGTCGGCACCTTCTACCAGCGCTTTGGCGCTGGTCACATCCTGCAGTGCAGACAAGCGCAAGGTCGCCAGGCGCAGCAGGTGCTCGGCTTCGGCCAGGCGCCATTCCTTGCGGCTTTCGCCCATTACCGTATCGAGCCGCTGGCTCAAGCGCTGCTGGTCGCCCTGCAACTGCGCCACCAGGCGCCGGCGGTCTTCCAGCTCGCTGGCCGGCGGCAAGCTGGCAAGTTGTGCGCTGATCTGCTGATCGCGCTGTTGCAACGCTGCGGTCTGCTCGCTGAAGGTTTCCATGCGCTGGCTTTGACCCAGCTCATTGCCCTGCAGTTGGCGCACTTGCCAGACACCCCAGCCGCCTACCGCAACACCGGCTGCGCCGAGCAGCAGGGCAACGACGGCAATGCCATTGCCTGAGCGCTTGGCCGGCGGGCTGACAGGGGTTTGCGGCGCGTCGAGCACCGAAGGCTGTTCATTCTGCGACAAGACAGTTTCGCTCACGTATCCATCCTTTGCATGGGGGCGCGTCGCTCTGAGCTTAGCGCCTTAAGAGGCAGGTGCAGCGCTGCGCTGCACAGCTGCCAGCAAGGCCGCGGCACTGGCGCCACGGCAATCCACAATCTGTTGTGCACCCAGCGCGCGGGCCTGCTCGGCTACGCGCGGGCTCGGCACGAACAACGGCAAGCGCGCCAGGCGCGGCCAATCGGCGTCTGCCAACTGGCGCAAATGTTCAAGACCCTGCCCACTGCTGACCACCAAGCCGTTTAAGCGTTCCCGATCGACCCGCTCGCGCAGGGTATCGGGCGGGTAATCCGGCAGGCAGCGACGATACAGTTGCAGATAATCGACACTAGCACCTAGCTCGGCAAGACGCTCTGCCAGCAGTTCACGACCCCCTACCCCGCGGACAATCAGGACACGCGGCGTAGGAACGGCGACAGCCTTGCGCAACTCGGGCAAGCCAAGCAAGGCCTCACTGTCGTCTCCCTGGGAAGGGAATGTCACCAAAAGCCCGGCGTTCTGCAATACCTGCGCGGTCGCCTCACCGACGCTGAACCAGGCGTTGGACGGCGGCACCAGGCCGGCTTTGGCCAAGTTGGCCAGCAGCAAGCGCGCAGCGGGCTTGCTCACCACGATGAATGCCTGGTAATTCGCCAGCTGGCTCAGCAGCTGGCGTTGCGCGTCATCCACAGTGACCGGCTCGATCGCCAGCAAGGGCAGGCTGCTGCTGGCGATGCCGGCGGCCGCCAAGGTCTGCGCCAGTGCCGCACAGTCCTCTTCAGGCCGGGTCAGCAGCAGGCGCCAGCCGCTCACGGATGGCCGGCCTCGCCATAGACTTCCTTGAGGATCGCCTCGGCGCCCTGCTCAAGCAGGTCTTTGGCAACCTGAACGCCAAGCGCTTCGGCATGCAGCCGCGGCGCCCGTGCTTCGGCTGCCAGCAGCAGCCCGCCGCTGGGTTGGCCAACCAGCCCGCGCAGCCACAACTGCTCGCCTTCAAGCACGGCGTAGCAGGCGATCGGCACCTGGCAACCGCCGTTGAGGTGCTTGTTCAAGGCACGTTCGGCCACCACTCGGTCGGCGGTGTCGACATGGTGCAGCGGCGCCAGCAGGGCGTGGATTTCGCTGTCGGCGCTGCGGCACTCGATGCCGACTGCGCCCTGGCCACCGGCCGGCAGGCTGTCGTCGACACTGATGCTGGCGCTTATGCGGTCTTCGAAGCCGAGGCGGATCAGGCCCGCCGCGGCCAGAATGATCGCGTCATATTCACCGGCATCAAGCTTGGCCAGACGGGTATTGACGTTACCGCGCAGGAAGCGAATTTGCAGATCCGGTCGGCGCGCCAGCAACTGCGCCTGGCGGCGCAGGCTGGAGGTGCCGACGATGCTGCCTGCAGGCAATGCGTCAAGGCTTGCGTAGGTATTGGAAACGAAGGCATCGCGCGGGTCTTCACGCTCACAGATGCAGTACAGGCCCAGGCCTTCAGGAAAGTCCATGGGCACGTCTTTCATCGAATGCACGGCGATGTCGGCTTCGTTCTCGAGCAGGGCGGTTTCCAGCTCTTTGACGAACAGGCCCTTGCCGCCGATCTTCGCCAGCGGCGCGTCGAGCAGCTTGTCGCCACGGCTGACCATCGGCACCAGGCTGACGATCAGGCCTGGATGAGCCTGCTCCAGACGTGCTTTGACGTACTCGGCCTGCCACAGGGCAAGGGCACTTTTACGGGTGGCAATGCGGATTTCGCGAGTGGACATGAAACGCCCCGATGCAGAGAAATGCTGCCGATGATAACAGCTACTCGGGGCCTGCCTGCAGACTCAGGTCAGCAATCGGTGGTGCCGCGCCAGTGCGCGCGAGCGCAGCGGCGCCGAGGGCGAGCGATCAGTGCAAGCCCTGCATCATCTTGCGCACGCCTGCTACATGGCGGCGGCTGACGATCAATGCATCCTCGCCCATGCCCTTGAGGTAGAGCTGGAAATGCCCCAGCGGCGTACGCTGCAGCTTCTCGATACGTTCCCGGGCAACCAGCGCGTTGCGGTGGATGCGCACGAAACGTTCGCCGAACTCGTCTTCCAGCGCTTTGAGCGGCTCATCCAGCAGCACTTCACCGGCCTCATGGCGCAAGGTCACGTATTTGTGGTCGGCAATGAAGTAGATCACCTGTGACAGCGGGATCAGCTCGATGCCTTTGCGGGTGCGCGCACTGATGTGGTTGCGCGGGTTGCCGCCGTCTTCAGTGGCTGGCCGGGTCAGCGCCGCCAGCAGCGCGCGGTTGGGTTTTTCTGCCTTGCGCAGGGCATCGCGCAGGGCCTGCGGCTGCACCGGCTTGCTGACATGGCTGAGGGTGCTGTCCTTGAACGCTTCGCTGCCGTATTCGTCATCACCGGTGCAGAACACCACCGCTGGCGGCGCTTCGCGCTCGCACAGGCGAGCAGCCACCTGCAGGCCGTCCAGGCCGGGCATGCCGATATCAAGCAGGACCACGTCAGGCTTGAGGCTGTCGATCAAGGCAAGAGCTTCCTCGCCATTGGTGGCGCTGGGCTCCAGTACCGTGTAGCCCTCCTGCCCGCCGAGCAAGCGGCTGAGGTCTTCGCGGGCTTTGGGTTCGTCATCAACGATCAGGACATTCATAGTTGCGCTGGATTCCTGAATGAGTCTCGCACAAGTAATAAGCGTAAACCGGGCTCGGTAGTCCGACGCCGCAGTCACGCTCTAGACCCATGCAATGGCCAAAGATTCACTGGTCTGACAGATTCAGCGCCAGCCTATTGTCAAACTGTAGACGCTTCGTGGAACGCTGCCGTTCAATCGGTAAATATCCTTTGCAGTAACTTCGCCAGTTGATTTCCGGCTGTTTCTAGCGACCGATGCCCTGCGGCGGGCAGTGCAACCCTGTTATTATCGGCGCCACTTTTTATCGTTCACGCCTTCAACGAGTGAATCCATGAGCACTGACAAGACCAATCAGTCCTGGGGCGGCCGCTTCAGTGAACCCGTCGACGCCTTCGTCGCCCGCTTCACCGCTTCGGTCGACTTCGACAAGCGCCTGTACCGCCACGACATCATGGGTTCGATTGCCCACGCGACCATGCTGGCGCAGGTCGGCGTACTCAGCGACGCCGAGCGCGACACCATCATCGACGGCCTGAAGACCATTCAGACCGAGATCGAGGCCGGCAACTTCGACTGGCGCGTCGACCTTGAAGACGTGCACATGAACATCGAAGCGCGCCTGACTGATCGCATCGGTGTCACCGGCAAAAAACTGCACACCGGGCGCAGCCGCAACGACCAGGTCGCCACCGACATCCGCCTGTGGCTGCGTGACGAAATCGACCTGATCCTAGGCGAAATCACACGCCTGCAGAAGGGCCTGCTGGAGCAGGCAGAGCGTGAAGCCGAGACCATCATGCCCGGCTTCACCCACCTGCAGACCGCGCAGCCAGTGACCTTCGGCCACCACCTGCTGGCCTGGTTCGAAATGCTCAGCCGTGACTACGAGCGCCTGGTCGACTGCCGCAAGCGCACCAACCGCATGCCTCTGGGCAGCGCCGCGCTGGCTGGCACCACCTACCCGATCGACCGCGAGCTGACCTGCAAGCTGCTGGGCTTCGAAGCGGTTGCCGGCAACTCGCTGGACGGCGTTTCCGATCGCGACTTCGCCATCGAATTCTGCGCCGCGGCCAGCGTGGCGATGATGCACCTGTCGCGCTTCTCCGAAGAGCTGGTGCTGTGGACCAGCGCCCAGTTCCAGTTCATTGATCTGCCGGATCGCTTCTGCACCGGCAGCTCGATCATGCCGCAAAAGAAAAACCCCGACGTACCTGAGCTGGTGCGTGGCAAGAGCGGCCGTGTGTTCGGCGCCCTGATGGGCCTGCTGACCTTGATGAAAGGCCAGCCACTGGCCTACAACAAGGACAACCAGGAAGACAAGGAGCCGTTGTTCGACGCCGCCGACACCCTGCGCGATTCGCTGCGGGCGTTTGCCGACATGATCCCGGCAATCAAACCGCGTCACGCGATCATGCGCGAAGCAGCCCTGCGCGGTTTCTCCACCGCGACCGACCTGGCCGATTACCTGGTACGCCGTGGCCTGCCGTTCCGTGATTGCCACGAGATCGTCGGCCATGCCGTGAAGTACGGCGTCGACAGCGGCAAAGACCTGGCCGAAATGAGCCTTGAAGAGCTGCGCCGCTTCAGCGATCAGATCGAACAGGATGTGTTTGCCGTGCTGACCCTGGAAGGCTCGGTAAATGCACGTAATCACATTGGTGGGACTGCACCTGCCCAGGTGCGTGCGGCCGTGGTCCGTGGTCAGGCGTTGTTGGCTTCGCGCTAAGCGTCATGGCGGGCTGCCCGGCAGCCCGCCTTTTCACCCTCATTTGCGTTTGCTGATCATCTCCAGGAATGCCGGCATCGCCGCTTCCTTGTCTGCACGAATTTTCGCCATGTGCGGGTTCTCGCCAAGCAACTCCAGCAGCGCCCTCGCCTGCGGGAAGTCCTCGAGAAAGTCCAGGTTCAATACCTTCTTGCCGACCGCGCAGGCAAGGTCGACCGAAAACACGAACATCAAGTCAGCCAGGGTCATCTGCTCACCGGCAACGTACGGCGCGAACTTGCCATTGCGCTTGAGCGTGGCAAAGCCTGCCAGCAGCTCGGTGCGGGCGCGCTCCTTGATCAGCGGCTCGACGGCCTGGCCGAAGAACGCTTCGGCGTAGCAGGTACGCGCCGGCAACTCGATGTACAGCTCGATTTCCTTGACCAGCTCGCGCACCTTGGCCTGGCCGAAGGCATCAGCCGGCAGCAGGGCTTTGCCCGGCTGAGTCTGCTCGATGTAGTCGAGCATCACGCTGGTTTCGCTGATAAAGCCATGCTCGGTCTCCAGCACCGGCACCTTGCCGCGCGGGCTGATGGCCAGCACTTGTGGGGTCTGGCCGGAAACGAACGGCACCTCTTCGAACGGCAGGGCTTTTTCCAGCAACGCCAGCTTGACCATGTTGTAGTAGTTGCTGACAGGGAATCCGTAGAGCTTGAGCATTGCGACAGCCTCCAGGCCGTGAGGGGATGGCCCGGCTGTTATAACCACTCCCTTACGCCATGACCAGCGTCATGCATGGCATAGATGGCCAGGCATTGCCGGCGCGGGCATGGCAAACTAGCCCCCTCACTACAGGAGCACTGCCATGAGCGAACCCCAAGACATCGACAACGAAGATGAAGAAGCCTTCGCCGAAGCTACCCTGACCCAGGCCATCGAAAACCAGATCGAAAGCGGCGAGCCGCCGGCGGCCCTGGCGACTTTCAACAAGCTGAAGCTGGTTGGCTATGAGCGCGAAGATATTCTCAACCTGATGGCCCATGTACTGGCCTTCGAGATTGACGCCATGCTCGATGCCGACCGCCCGTTCGATACCGAGTGGTATGAAACGGCACTGCGCGCCCTGCCGGAGCTGCCACCTGAGGCGGATCAAGGCAACGCTTGAAAAGTCTGTCTACACTCCATGATCAAGCACCCGCAGTGGTGCCTAAATCCTTGTCTGGAAGTCAGGAGTTGCCATGTCGCTTACCCCCGAACTGATCGCCGAGCTGGAAGTTCTTGCGCTGTTCAATCTCGATAGCAGCCAGGAAGGCATCCAGGTCCACCAATCCGCTTCGCCAGATAAAGTCGCTGCTGCCAAGCGCCTCTTTGACAAGCAACTGACCGACCAGCCCGATGGTGGTTATCTGACCAGCCTGGGCCGTGACGCGGCGCAGAGCGTGCAGATTGTGCTGAACATTCTCAAAGCCCCAGAAACCGCCTGAAGCCTTCGCGCCTGTTCGCGGGCCAGGTTGCTGGTCGCGAACAGGCCAACCGCCTTGCTGTTAATTTGGCGTCAAAAAACCATAAATTACCCGCTATTGCCCCCTGCTCAGGCTAAACTCGGCACTGCCCTGGCCTGCCCCTGAGTGCGCAATGAACCACCCTCATGAAATCCGCCCAGACCTGGACGACGGTATCGACCGCAAAGTCCTGGCCACGCTGCGCGCGCGCTTCATGCAGATCAATCAGGGCCGCCTCGGGCGTGCACGGGAGGGCTTGTCAACGCGCCAGCAGCAGGTGCTGACGCTGTTGCCGCTGTTGTTTCATGTCAATCACCCGCTGTTGCCCGGGTATGTCTCCGGCACCACTCCAGCCGGGGTGTGCAGGTATGAGCCGGATGCCGAGCTGATTGCCGAGGGCCAGCGCCTGGCGCGCTCGTTCAGCTACAAACCGCGGCTGGGCAATGCGCCGCTACCGATTCAGGGCCTGTACCTGATGGGCAGCCTGGGCACCCTGGCCCAGGCCGAACAGAGCGACATGGATGTGTGGGTCTGCCACGCCGCCGGCCTGGCCGAGTGGGCGCTGGCCGAGCTCAGGCGCAAATGCCAGTTGCTCGAAGCGTGGGCGGCGAGCCTCGGCGCCGAGGCGCATTTCTTTCTGATCGAACCGCAGGCCTTTACTTTCGGTGAGCGCGATGGCCAGCTCAGCTCAGACGACTGCGGTACTACCCAGCACTACCTGCTGCTCGACGAGTTCTACCGCACCGCGATCTGGCTGGCCGGGCGCACGCCACTGTGGTGGCTGGTGCCGGTGTATGAAGAGCACAACTATCAGGCCTACACGCAAACCCTGCTGAGCAAGCGCTTTATCCGCACCGATCATGACCTCGACCTCGGCCACCTGGCGCATATCCCGGTCGGCGAGTTTGTCGGCGCCGGCCTGTGGCAGTTGTTCAAAGGCATCGACTCACCTTACAAATCGCTGCTCAAGCTGCTGTTGACCGAAGCCTACGCCAGCGAGCATCCACAGGTGCGCTGCCTGAGTCTGGAGTTCAAGCAGGCGGTGTTTGCCAACCAGCTCGACCTCGATGCGCTGGACCCGTACGTGATGGTCTATCGGCGCATCGAGCAGTATTTGCTACGCCGCGGCGATGTCGCGCGGCTGGAGCTGGTACGGCGCAGCTTGTATCTGAAGGTCAATAAAAAGCTCAGCGGCCGCTCGCGCAACGGCGGCTGGCAACGCCAGCTATTGGCTCGCCTGGTTCGCGAATGGGCCTGGGACGAGCGCCAGCTGGCGCTGCTCGACAGCCGCAGCCAGTGGAAGGTGCGCCAGGTCGCGCTCGAGCGCCGGGCGCTGGTGGCCGAGCTCAATCACAGCTATCGCTTCCTCAATCAGTTCGCTCGTGAACAGCAGGCCAGCAGCCGCGCCGACCAACGCGACCTGAACGTGCTCGGCCGACGCCTTTACGCCGCCTTCGAGCGCCGTGCCGGCAAGATCGAAGTGATCAACCCGGGGATTGCCCCGGACCTTGCCGAAGACACACTGACGTTGGTCCATGCCAGCAATCGCAAGGAGCCCGGCGCGTTCCACTGGAGCCTGTATCAGGGCAACCTGAGCGTGGATGAGCTGGACCACTCCAGCCCGCTCAAGCGCTGCCGCGAACTGCTCGAGCTGCTGACCTGGGCGCACCGCAACGGCGTGATCGACAGCAGCACACGGCTGGCCCTGCATCCGGGCGCCAGCGACCTGAGCGAGTTCGAGCTGTTCAACCTGCTCGGCAGCCTGCAACAGAGTATTGCCCTGCCCTTGGAGCCCGTCAGCGAGTTGCGTCTGCTGCAGCCAAGTGTGGCGGACGAGGTCCTGCTGCTGGTCAATGTCGGCGTCGACCCGCTACGCCATCAGCGTGAACTGAACATCCTCATGACCACCGCCCGCACCGACTCGCTGAGTTACGCCGGCGTGCGCGAGAACCTGGTGCTGACCCTCGATCAGATCACCTTGAACAGCTGGAACGAGGTGCTGGTCCAGCGTTACGACGGCGAGCATGCGCTGATGCGTTGCCTGCGTGACTTTCTCAACACCCCAGGCCAGCGCCAGCAACCGCCACGGCTGCAGGTGCGCAGCTTCTGTCACAACCGCGCCCAGGCCATTGCGCAGCGGGTCGAGGATGTGTTCGCCACGGCTCGTGCGTTGCTCCAGCAGCGGCTGAACTACCGATACCTGGTGCAGATCGCACAGGACACCCATGTGCTTGAGCTACAGCCTGGTGAAGTCAACCTGGTCACCTTGACCAACCACGAGCAACTGCTGGCTTATCTGGGCGAGGAGCGCAGCGAGTACAGCCCGCTGCACCTGGACGACAACGCGCTGGACGATGAAGATCTGGTATGGGTTCTGCCCCAAGGCCAGCCGCAGTGCATCCAGGTGTTCTACCGCCTGCTCGACGGCTGGGCCGACCTGTACGTGCTGGATGAATTCAATGCCCTGTGGCAGCAGCGCCTGCCGCTGGAAGATGAGGCGCACCTGTTGCTGCCGTTGCAGCGTTTTCTGCAATCGCTGGGCATGCGCCGCGATGCCCGGCTGCCGCTGACCAGTCTGCAACAGGGCTCATTGGATATTCTCTACTACCAACTGCTGCCTGCTGGCCTGGGCAAGGTGCGCAGCCTGGAGCCACGCCAGGCACCGAGCGACAACGGCAGCCAGCCCTATTACGAGGTGCAGGCGATCGTACAGAGCGGGATCGGCGATGAGGTGCACATCACCCTGTACTGCGATCAGCAGGAATATTCGCAGCTTGAATACGGCGATCAGCTGTACGCCGTGGTGGCGCGGCAGATCCTCGGCCAGCGGCGCAGTGCCGGGCGTTATCGCTGCTATATCACCGATCTGGATTTGTCCGATCTGCTCACCGATGAGCAGGGCTCGACATGCCTGCATCTGAGGTACAAGCGCGAGCTGGAGCAGGCGCTGAATGACGGCGTCGAGCAGTTGCAGGCCTCACTGCAGTGAGGCCCGCGTGACCTCTCAGAGGTCGAAGTCGCCTGCAGCTTCTGGCTGATACTCGACCGCCAGCAAGGTCAGCTTGAGGGTCTTGCCACCCGGCGCCGGCCAGTCGATCTGGTCACCTACCGACAGGCCGAGCAAAGCGCAGCCAATCGGCGCCAGGATCGATACCTTGCCTTCACCGCTGACGTCTTTCGGATAGACCAGAGTCAGGTGGTAGTCCTTGCCGCTGGCCTCTTCGCGGCAGTGCACCCGCGAATTCATGGTCACCACACCGGCCGGGACCTCCTCGTGACCGACTACCTTCTCGGCGCGGTCGAGCTCGTCCTGCAAGGCGGCGACACCCGGCGCGTTCTCATCGAGGCTATCGATCAGGCGCTCGAGACGTTGCACGTCCAGGCGGGTGAGGATGAGGGAAGGTTTGCGGCTCATGTTCCAGTCAGACTCCATGTTCAACAGACAATTTGCGGCGCACGAATAAAGCAAAACCCCGCCCAAGGGCGGGGTTTGTGCAGGCATTCGGCAGCGCCGACGCAGAGTCCGACAGTATCACAGCCGGGCGAATACTCAAGCCCGGGCGCGCAGGGCCTCGGCTTCCCGGCAGATCTGCCGGCGGCGTTCGTCGTCGGCAGAGCGCCACTCGCGGATGTGCTCGACATGGCGCTGGCAACCGGTGCAGACCCGTTCGGCATCCAGTCGGCAAACATTGATGCAGGGCGATTTCACCGCTGGGCTGACGTTACTGTAAAGCGGCTTGGGCGGCCGCGGCTGCTCGCTCATGTCAGATCTCGTCGAAGTCCAGCTTCTCGCCAACGTGCCCCCAGACGATGCGCTCAAGCATCTCGCCGAGCAGCTCCTCAGTCTTTTCGCAGGTCCATTTACCGCTTTCTTCGTCATAGTCGAAGTGGAAACCGCCAGACTTGTCTGCCAGCCACAACTGGCGCAGCGGCTCCTGCCGGCTGAAGATCAGCTGGCTGCCGTTTTCGAACTTGATGGTGAGTACGCCGGCGGAGTTTTCCATGTCCAGATCAAGATCGGCTTCATCGAACAGGTCTTCCAGCGCCTGTTGGGTGGCATCGACCAGGTCGTGAAAACGCGCTTCGCTCAAACTCATTGCAAGAACCTCGAAATTGGCTGCATACAGGCAAGCCGGGGAAGATACGGACGCTGGCGCAAGAATGCAAAGCCTCAGACCATCTGCCAATGTTGCAAGGATAACGCAGCAGCGGCCCCGCCAGCGTTGCTTACCGCCAGGCGGACCGGCCCTTGCATAGGCAATCAGGCAGGCGCTGGGTATACTCGGGCGCAATACTGCTTATTTCAAGGATTTCACCAATGAAGCGCCTGATTTCCTCCCTCGCGGCGCTGGTCGCGGTTGCCTGCCTCGTTTCGGCCTGCGGTCAGAAAGGCCCCCTGTTCCTGCCTGAAGACGGCAAGGACGGCAAGGCCAACAAGTCGCACCAGCACCAGCACGCTCAGCCCTCGCCGCAGCCAGCGCCGCAGCAAGAGCAAGACCCAGAGCAGCAGCCAGCGCAGTAAGGAAATCCAATGGACGCTTTCAACTACCGCGACGGCCAACTGTTCGCGGAAGGCGTGGCCCTGTCGGCCATTGCTGAACAGTTCGGCACCCCGACCTACGTCTACTCGCGTGCCCACATCGAGGCGCAGTACCGCAGCTATGCCGATGCCCTGCAAGGCGTCGAGCACCTGGTGTGCTTTGCGGTCAAGGCCAACTCCAACATTGGTGTGCTGAATGTGCTGGCCCGTCTGGGCGCAGGTTTCGACATCGTCTCCGGCGGCGAGCTGGAGCGCGTGCTGGCCGCTGGCGGGCGCGCCGACCGCGTGGTCTTCTCCGGCGTCGGCAAAACCCGCGAAGACATGCGCCGTGCGCTGGAAGTGGGCGTGCACTGCTTCAACGTCGAGTCCACCGATGAGCTCGAGCGCCTGCAGGTCGTGGCTGCCGAGATGGGCAAAGTGGCGCCGGTGTCGCTGCGGGTCAACCCGGATGTCGATGCTGGCACCCACCCGTACATCTCCACCGGCCTCAAGGAAAACAAGTTCGGTATCGCCATTGCCGATGCCGAAGAAGTCTATGTGCGCGCCGCACAGTTGCCGAACCTGGAAGTGGTCGGCGTCGACTGCCATATCGGCTCGCAGCTGACCACGCTGGAGCCGTTCCTCGATGCCCTTGACCGCCTGCTGGTACTGGTCGACCGCCTCGGCGAGTGTGGCATCCTGTTGCGCCACCTGGACCTGGGCGGCGGTATCGGTGTGCGTTACTGCGACGAACAGCCGCCATCGGCCGGTGAATACGTCAAGGCCATCCGCGAGCGCGTTGGCGATCGCGACCTGGCCCTGGTGTTCGAGCCCGGCCGCTACATCGTGGCCAACGCCGGCGTCCTGCTGACCCGCGTCGAGTACCTCAAGCACACCGAGCACAAAGACTTCGCTGTGGTCGATGCAGCCATGAACGACCTGATCCGCCCGGCCCTGTACCAGGCCTGGATGGGTGTCAGTGCCGTGCAGCCGCGTGCCGGTGATGGTCGTGCCTACGATATCGTCGGGCCGATCTGCGAGACCGGCGACTTCCTCGCCAAGGACCGCACGCTGAACCTGGCCGAGGGCGATCTGCTGGCCGTCGAGTCGGCGGGCGCCTATGGTTTTGTCATGAGCTCGAACTACAACACCCGCGGTCGTTGCGCCGAGGTGCTGGTCGACGCTGACCAGGCCTTCGAAGTGCGCCGTCGCGAGACCGTCGCCGAACTGTTCGCCGGCGAAAGCCTGCTGCCGGAGTGAACCCATGCTGCTGCGTTTTACCAAAATGCACGGCCTGGGCAACGACTTCATGGTCCTCGACCTGGTCAGCCAGCACGCGCACATCCAGCCCAAGCACGCCAAGCAATGGGGTGATCGGCACACCGGTATCGGTTTCGACCAGTTGCTGATCGTCGAAGCACCGAACAATCCGGACGTGGACTTCCGCTACCGGATCTTCAATGCCGATGGCTCCGAGGTCGAGCAGTGCGGCAACGGTGCGCGCTGCTTTGCGCGCTTCGTGCTGGACAAGCGTCTGACCGCGAAAAAGCTCATCCGCGTCGAAACCAAAGGCGGCATCATCGAGCTGGACGTGCGCAACGACGGCCAGATCTGCGTGGACATGGGCCCGCCGCGGCTGGACCCGGAGCAGATCCCGTTCCAGGCTGCCGAGCAGGCGCTGAGCTACGCGCTGGAAGTCGACGGCCAGAACTACTCGATTGCCGCCGTTTCGATGGGCAACCCTCACTCCGTGCTGCGCGTCGACGATGTCCTGACCGCACCGGTGCACGAGCTGGGGCCGAAGATCGAACACCACCCGCGCTTCCCGCAGCGGGTCAACGCCGGCTTTATCCAGATTGTCGACCGCCACCGCGCCAACCTGCGGGTATGGGAACGTGGCGCCGGTGAAACCCAAGCCTGCGGTACCGGCGCCTGTGCCGCTGCCGTGGCCGCTATCAGCCAGGGCTGGATGGATTCGCCCGTGTCCATCGACCTGCCAGGCGGGCGCCTGAGCATCGAGTGGGCAGGCCCCGGCCAACCGGTATTGATGACCGGCCCTGCCGTGCGCGTCTATGAAGGACAGGTTCGCCTCTAACCGAGTAAGCGCCATGACCGATCAGCCACAGGTTTTACCCGAACAGGCCACCGACCTCGATGCCGAGGCGGTGGTTGCCTACCTGCGTGCGCACCCGGCGTTTTTTGCCGAGCACGACGAACTGCTGCTCGAACAGCAGATCCCGCACCAGCGCGGCGACAGCGTGTCGCTGGTGGAGCGCCAGCTGAAGCTGTTGCGCGACCGTAATATCGAGATGCGCCATCGCTTGTCGCAACTGATGGACGTCGCCCGCGACAACGACCGGCTGTTCGACAAGACCCGCCGGCTGATCCTCGACCTGCTCGATGCCAGCAGCCTGGAAGAAGTGGTGATGGCCGTCGAAGACAGCCTGCGCCAGGAATTCAAGGTGCCCTTCGTCAGCCTGATCCTGTTTGGTGAAAACGCCACACCGGTCGGCCGCTGGGTCAGCAATGCCGAGGCGCAACAGGCCATCGGCGCCCTGCTGGGCAGCGGCAAGACGGTCAGCGGCAACCTGCGTGAGCACGAGCTGGCGTTCCTGTTTGGCGAAGAGCAACGCAAGGACGTCGGCTCCAGCGCGGTGGCCACCCTGGAATATCAGGGCCTGCATGGCGTGCTGGCGATCGGCAGCCACGACCCGCAGCACTACAAGAGCAGCGTCGGTACGTTGTTCCTCAGCTACATCGCTGAAGTGCTTGGCCGGGTGGTTCCACGGCTCACCCAGACCCTGCGACCGGTGCGCTGATGGAGCGCCAGCTGGAGGCTTATTGCGCGCATCTGCGCAATGAGCGCCAGGTATCGCCGCACACCCAGCAAGCGTACCGTCGCGACCTGGAGAAAGTCCTCGAATACTGCGGTGCCCAAGGCATTACCAACTGGGGCGCACTGCACATCCAGCAACTGCGCCAGTTGGTTGCCCGCCAGCATCATCACGGGCAGTCCTCGCGCAGCATCGCCCGGCTGCTCTCGGCGGTGCGCGGGCTGTACCGCTACCTGAACCGCGAAGGCCTCTGCGAGCACGACCCGGCCAATGGCCTGGCGCCGCCCAAGGGCGAGCGCCGCCTGCCCAAGGCGTTGGATGCCGACCGCGCTTTGCAACTGCTGGACGGTGGCGTCGACGACGACTTCATTGCCCGCCGCGACCAGGCCATTCTCGAGCTGTTCTATTCCTCTGGTTTGCGCTTGTCCGAGCTGACCAACCTCGATCTCGAGCACCTCGACCTCGCCGACGGCCTGGTGCAGGTGCAGGGCAAGGGCAGCAAGACCCGCGTGCTGCCGGTCGGCCGCAAGGCCCGCGAGGCGCTGCAGGAGTGGCTCAAGCTACGCGGCATCAGCGCGCCGCAGGACAACGCGGTGTTTGTCAGCCGCCAGGGCCGGCGACTCGGCCCGCGGGCCATTCAGTTACGGGTCAAGGCGGCCGGCGAGCGCGAGCTGGGCCAGCACCTGCACCCGCACATGCTTCGCCATTCCTTCGCCAGCCATATGCTGGAATCGTCCCAGGACCTGCGGGCGGTGCAGGAGATGCTCGGCCATGCCGACATCAGCACCACGCAGATCTATACCCACCTGGACTTCCAGCACCTGGCAGCGGTCTACGACAGCGCCCATCCCCGGGCCAAACGCAGCAAGGGCAACGACTCATGAGCATCCAGCTGATCACCTTCGACCTCGACGATACCTTGTGGGACACCGCGCCAGTGATCCTCAGCGCCGAGACCGTGCTGCGCGACTGGCTCGAAGCCAACGCCCCGCGCCTGGGCGGCGTGGCAGTCGAGCACCTGTACGCCATCCGTGAACGCCTGGTGCAAGCCGAGCCCGGCCTGAAGCACCGCATCAGCGCCCTGCGTCGGCGCGTACTCAACCACGCCCTGCGTGACGTCGGCTACAGCGACCAGCAAGCGCAGCAATTGGCCAACGAAGGCTTCGAGGTGTTTTTGCACGCGCGTCATCAGGTCGAGGTGTTCCCTGAAGTGCAGCCGGTGCTGGAGATCCTGCGCCAGCGCTACACCCTGGGTGTGGTCACCAATGGCAACGCCGACGTCGCCCGCATTGGCCTGGCCGATTACTTCAAGTTTGCCCTGTGCGCCGAGGACCTTGGCATCGGCAAGCCGGACCCGGCGCCGTTTCTTGAGGCCTTGAAGCGCGGTGATGCGCCGGCTGAAGCCGCAGTGCACGTTGGCGATCACCCTGGCGACGATATCGCCGGGGCCCAGCGGGCCGGCCTGCGCGCGGTATGGTTCAACCCGCAGGGTAAGGCCTGGACCGGCGATAAAGCGCCTGATGCGCAGATTCAGCGGCTGTCGCAGCTGCCTGACGTACTCGCCCGCTGGCGCTGAACAGCAGCCACAAAAAAGCCCGCAGCGACGGCGGGCTTTTTTGCAGACAACCACTCAGATAGGGCGGCTGCCGTACTTGTTGTCGGGCTTCTTGGGCGGATCGGCGACCACATTGGCCTCCACTTCCTGCACCTTGCCACCGCGATTCAAGAACTCTTCCATGGCACGGGCCAGGGCGTCGCGCTCTTTCTGCTTGGCCTCCATGCTCGGCATGTCGTCTACCGTCACGGCAGCCTTGGACTTGCCTTTGGCAGCAGGTACCGGGGTGTCGTCGCCAGCGTCTTCGACGCCGTCATCGGCAGCAGCCTCAAGACCTTCATCAGCCTCGTCTTCGTCGCCTACTTCGAGGTCGTCAGTTTCCAGATCGTCGTCGCTCATGTTCTACCTCATGGCTTGCGAAAAGCAGGTTGGTTATAGACCAGTGTTGCCGTAGACCGGCAGCCACCAGTGAAAATTCAACTGGCCGTGGGTTTGGCCACTGCCCTTGAGCATGCGCTGCTGGATGAGCAGCGCTACCCTGCAGGCCCTGCTGCTGGCAGAGCCTGACGAAATCCCTGAGCCGGTGCTGGCCATACGATATTGGCAAGCCTAGCAAAGGCTGGAAGAAGCGCGAGATTAACTCTTCAGCACTCTCCGGCGCGCATTCTAGCGTGCTCGCAGAAAAAGCAAAGCTCCATAAACGCACTGCAGGTTGTAAGTTTTTGGCATCCGTCGCGAACGTAACGGATAAACCGTTTGCTCTGCACGAAACTGCGAAATTCAGACAAAAAAATGCCCGGCGAACCGGGCAATTTTTTTCGTCGTGATTACAGGTTGTAGCCACGCTCGTTGTGTTGCGCCAGGTCGAGGCCGATCGACTCTTCTTCTTCGGTGACCCGCAGGCCCATCACCATATCCAGTACCTTGAGGATGATGTAGGTGACGATAGCGGTGTAGACCACGGTGAAGATCACGCCCTTGGCCTGAATCCAGAACTGCGCGCCGATGTCGTCCACCGCGCCGAAGCCGCCCAGAGCCGGTGCCGCGAAGATACCGGTGAGCAAGGCGCCGACGATGCCGCCGATACCGTGTACACCGAATGCATCCAGCGAGTCGTCATAGCCCAGCTTGCGCTTGAGGCTGGTGGCACAGAAGTAGCAGATCACACCCGAGGCCAGGCCGATCACCAGAGCGCCCATCGGGCCCACGGTACCGGCTGCCGGAGTAATTGCCACCAGGCCTGCCACTACACCCGAAGCGATGCCCAGTGCGCTTGGTTTGCCGTGGAAGATCCACTCGGCGAACATCCAGCCCAGCGCCGCAGCGGCGGTGGCGATCTGGGTGACCAGCATGGCCATGCCGGCGGTGCCGTTGGCAGCTGCGGCGGAGCCTGCGTTGAAGCCGAACCAGCCGATCCACAGCATGGCTGCGCCGATCAGGGTGTAGCCCAGGTTGTGCGGTGCCATTGGCGTGGTTGGGTAGCCTTTACGCTTGCCCAGCACCAGGCAGCAGACCAGGCCCGCGATACCGGCGTTGATGTGCACCACGGTGCCACCAGCGAAGTCGAGTACGCCCCAGTCCCACATCAGTGCGCCGTCGCCGCTCCAGACCATGTGCGCGATAGGCGCATAGACCAGGGTGAACCACACTGCCATGAAGATCAGCATCGCCGAAAACTTCATCCGCTCGGCGAAGGCACCGACGATCAGCGCGGGAGTGATGATGGCGAAGGTCATCTGGAAGGTGATGAACACTGCTTCCGGGAAGGCCGCCGTCAGGCTGGCTGGGGTCACGCCGTTGAGGAAGGCTTTGGAGAAGCCGCCTACGAACGAGCTGAAGTTGAGCACGCCTTTTTCCATACCGGTGGTATCGAAGGCCAGGCTATAGCCGTACACCATCCACAGGATGCTGATCAGGCCGGTGATGGCGAAGCACTGCATCATCACCGAAAGCACGTTCTTGGAGCGGACCATGCCGCCGTAGAACAGGGCCAGACCTGGAATGGTCATGAACAGTACCAACGCCGTCGCAGTGAGCATCCATGCGGTGTCGCCGGAGTTCAGCGTAGGGACAGCTTCCTCGGCCAGCGCGAGGCCTGGCATTGCGAGGGACAATAGGGCGCCTAGCCCTGCGATCTGACGCAGAGTCATGTTGTTTTCTCCTGGGGCGTTGGGTTTGGTGAGGCTTTGTTGTGTCGCTTAGATCGCGTCGGTATCGGTTTCGCCGGTACGGATGCGGATCGCCTGCTCCAGATTGACTACGAAAATCTTGCCGTCACCGATCTTGCCGGTGTTGGCGGCCTTGGTGATGGCCTCGATTACCCGGTCCAGATCCTTGTCGTCGATGGCGACGTCGATCTTCACTTTGGGCAGGAAGTCGACCACGTATTCAGCACCGCGATACAGCTCGGTGTGGCCCTTCTGCCGACCGAAGCCTTTGACTTCAGTGACGGTGATGCCCTGCACGCCGATTTCCGACAGCGACTCGCGAACGTCGTCCAGTTTGAACGGCTTGATGATGGCAGTGACTAGCTTCATGAAACTCTCCCGATTTGGTGGACTTGCCCCAGGAAAACAAACCCGTCTCAAGTCTAAGCGCAGTGCTCGGCTTTGTAACGCATCGTTGGCATGGCTCGGCGTCGATCTCGCAAGTGACGCTGAACAAACGCCTCGCGGCGCGGCCTGCGCACTGCCTGGTCACAAGGACCCGCATCAGTGCATGGCTCGTAAAGGTCATTGCAGAAACCTTGCCAAAACCTGGAAATGCTCGGGAAACAGCGAGTTGCGTGGAATGTTCAGATTGGGCCAGTCGCCATCAGTGAAAACCTGCACGGTTTTGGTGCGCAGGTTATCTCCTGAATGCGCGAAAAGCGTGCGGCAAAGGGCCTTTATACCGGCGTGCTACACTTGGGCTCTTTTTTCGATCAAGCGGACAGCCCACCATGCTCGCGCCCAAAGCATTTCTAGACGCCCTCAGCGACCAGGCCTCGCGCCTGTTCAACGGTGACACTGCCCAGCCCCGCGCTGAACTGGAAAGCCAGTTCAAGGTGCTCATGCAGGGCGCCTTCAGCAAACTCGACCTGGTCAGCCGGGAAGAATTCGACAGCCAGATGGTTGTGCTTGCACGCACCCGTGCGCGGCTTGAGGCGCTGGAGAAGCAGGTTGCTGAGCTGGATGCACGGATGAGTGCGGCGCCAGCGGCGCAGGCGGCTGAACCGGCGGCGGATCAAGCGGCTTCCTAAAGGCCCCCTGTAAAACCCCGAAGCACTCTTCCCGAAGCAGCCACACAACACCCCGCTACGCTGATGACGTGCCGCAGGACGCGGCTTTCATCAGCGACTACGGAGTGTCCATGTCCCTCGCCCTTGTTCACAGCCGCGCCCAGGTCGGCGTCGAGGCGCCTGCCGTCAGTGTCGAGACCCATCTCGCCAATGGCTTGCCCACGCTGACGCTGGTCGGCCTGCCGGAAACCACCGTCAAAGAGAGCAAGGACCGGGTGCGCAGCGCCATCGTCAACTCGGGCCTGAACTATCCCGCCAGGCGCATTACCCAGAGCCTCGCCCCTGCCGACCTGCCCAAGGACGGCGGGCGCTACGACCTGGCTATTGCCCTGGGCATTCTGGCGGCCGATGCGCAGGTGCCGGTTGCCCAGCTGAGCGAGATTGAGTGCCTGGGCGAGTTGGCCTTGTCCGGTGCCGTGCGGGCGGTGCAGGGGGTACTGCCTGCAGCGCTGGCGGCACGCGATGCCGGCCGGGCACTGGTGGTGCCGCGGGACAATGCCGAGGAGGCGAGCCTGGCCAGTGGATTGGTGGTGTATGCGGTTGCCCATCTACAGGAGCTGGTCGCCCACCTCAACGGCCAGGTGCCGTTGGCGCCTTACGCGGCCAATGGGTTGGTGCTGCAGAGCAAGCCTTACCCGGATTTGAGCGAAGTGCAGGGCCAGGTGGCGGCCAAACGGGCGCTGCTGCTGGCGGCGGCGGGTGCCCACAATCTGCTGTTCACCGGCCCGCCAGGCACCGGCAAGACCTTGCTTGCGAGCCGCCTGCCTGGCTTGCTGCCGCCGCTGGATGAGCATGAGGCGCTGGAGGTGGCGGCGATTCAATCGGTGAGCGGGCGCACGCCGTTGAGCAGTTGGCCGCAGCGGCCGTTCCGACATCCGCATCACTCGGCCTCCGGGCCGGCCCTGGTCGGTGGCGGCAGTCGGCCACAGCCGGGGGAGATCACCCTCGCCCACCACGGTGTGCTGTTTCTTGATGAACTACCGGAGTTCGAGCGGCGCGTACTGGAGGTGTTGCGCGAGCCACTGGAGAGCGGCGAGATCGTGGTGGCGCGGGCCAAGGACAAAGTGCGCTTCCCTGCCCGCTTTCAGTTGGTGGCAGCGATGAACCCGTGCCCCTGCGGCTATCTGGGCGACCCCACCGGCCGCTGTCGCTGCAGCACCGAACTGATCCAGCGTTACCGCAACAAGCTGTCTGGGCCGCTACTCGATCGGATTGACCTGCACCTGACCGTGGCGCGGGAAAGCACGGTGCTGACCAACCAGCCCAGCGGCGAAACCAGTGCCGGCGTCGCTGCTGTGGTGGCCGAGGCCCGCGAGCGCCAACAACGCCGGCAGGGCTGTGCCAATGCGTTTCTCGACCTCAATGGCCTGCGCCGTTATTGCGGTTTGAGTGCAGAGGACCAGAGCTGGCTGGAGAACGCCTGCGAGCGCCTGACCTTGTCGCTGCGCGCGGCCCATCGGCTGCTCAAGGTAGCGCGGACCTTGGCTGATCTGGAGCAGTTGGACAGCATAGGCCGCGCCCATCTGGCTGAGGCGTTGCAGTACCGGCCAGGTTCGTAGATCAGCTCAGCGTGCCGGCATCACTTGCCGGCTGGGTCTTTCCAGCCACCACCCAACGCCAGAAACACGCTGATCTGCCCCATCGCCACCTGGCTGTTGGCCGCGGCCAGCTGCCCGCGCATGTCGGTGTAGGTGCGGGTCGCCTGCAGGTCCGCCAGGAACGACTCGCGCCCGGCCTGGAAGTAGCGGTGAGTCTGCTCGGCCGCTTGCTGGGCCGAACGTTCGGCCTCGGCCAACGCATCACGGCGGTCGAGCAGTGCGCTGTACTGCGCCAGCCGGGTCTGGGTTTCGCGGATGGCGTTGAGGACCACGCCGTCGAAATGGGCCAGGGCTGCTTGCGTAGAGGCCTCGGCCTCGCGAATGCGAGCACGGGTGCCGTTGGTGGGGATGGTCCAGCTGACCAGCGGGCCAAAGCCCCAGCGGTTGGTAGACGGCTCGCCGAGGTTGTCGAGGATGCCGATGGTGCCGACCTGAGCGCCGATGCTGATGTTCGGATACAGCGCACCTGTAGCGACACCGATGCTCGCTGTAGCGGCTGCCAACTGACGTTCTGCCTGGCGCACGTCAGGCCGGCGTTTGAGCAGTGCAGCGCCATCACCCACCGGGATCAACTGGCCCAGATGCGGCAGCTCGGCGCAGTCGGCAGTGCCTGCCGGCAGTTGCTCGACCGGTTTCGCCAGCAGCGCCGCCAGGGTATACAAGCCCGTCTCGCGTTCAGCCTGAAAACGCGGCAACTCAGCGCTCAACGACTTGAGCTGGGTTTGCGAGCGAGTGACCTGGGTTTCATCACCACGGCCGGCATCACGCAGGCGCTGAGTCAGTTGCACGCCTTGCTGTTGCAGGTCCAGCGACTGGCGAGCGATGTGCAGCTCTTCGTTGGCCGAGCACACCTGCGTGTAAGCCTTGACCACGTCGGCCACCAAAGTGATGCGGGCAGTGTCGGCGGCGGCCTGGACGGCGTCGGCGTTGGCCTGGGCGGCTTCGGTGCCGCGCTTGAAGGTGCCCCACAGGTCGAACTGGTAGGAGGCGCTGATGATCGCTTCGCCGATGTTTGCGACCGGGACTTTTTCCGGTTGCAGGAAGGCTTCGCCAGACTCCTGCAGGCGTTGCGCAGCAAGCTTGCCGGAACCCCCAAAGCCGCCCTGCGATTCAGCGACCTCAAGCTGGGCGCGGGCCTTGGCGATGTTGGCTGCCGCCACGCGCAGTTCGCTGTTGCTGGCCAGGGCCTGGCGTACCAGCTGGTTCAGACGCGGGTCCTGGTACAGCTGCCACCAGTCCTCCGGCACCGGTGCCGAGACCACGCTGTCGGCGTCCTGGCGCAGGGCGCCGTTGAGGTCGCTGCGCTGGACCGCAGCGTCCTCTGGTACCTGATAGTCGGGGCCGACCATCTGGCAGGCGCCGAGTGACAGGCTCAGGCCAAGCAGCAACAGGCGTTTCATGGGCGCTGGCCCTCGAGGATAGTCACTGTGGCCGTGCGGCCGGCGATCATGCGGAAGTCGGCTGGCACCTGATCGAAGGCAATCCGCACCGGGATGCGCTGGGCCAGGCGTACCCAGCTGAACGCCGGGTTGACGTTGGGCAGCAGGTTGGCGCCGCTGCTACGGTCACGGTCTTCGATGCCGGCGGCAAAGCTTTCGACGTGGCCACGCAGGCGGGTGTCGTCACCCATCACGCGGATGTCGACGGCATCGCCGATATGGATGCCGCCGAGCTTGGTCTCTTCGAAATAACCATCGACGTGGTACGAGCCGCTATCGACCACCGACAGCACTGCGCGGCCGGCGGTAACGAACTCATGGGCACGCGGGGCGCGGTCGTTGAGGTAGCCGTCGACCGGGCTGCGCACTACCGAGCGATCAAGGTTGAGTTGCGCGCTGTCGACCGCGACCTGAGCCTGATTGACCGCCGAGCGGGCGCGGGCTTCGCGCGATTGGCTTTCTTCCAGTTGCTCGGCCGCGACCAGATTGCCCAGCTTTTTATTGCGCCGGGTTTCGCGGGTGGCCTGGGCGAGGGTTTCCTGACGCTCGCTCAGGGTCGCCTGGGCGTGGCGCAGGGCCAGGCTGAAGCGGTCCTGGTCGATGCTGAAGAGCACGTCGCCGCGCTTGATCACCTGGTTGTCGCGCACCTCGACGCGCTGGATCAGCCCGGACACATCGGGAGCGATCTGGATCACGTCGGCGCGGATGTGGCCGTCGCGGGTCCACGGGGCGAACATGTAGTACACCACCATCTGCCAGATCAGCACGGCGGCAAAGGTCACTACCAGCAGGGTCAGGACCACACGGCCCAAGGTCAACAAAGGTTTTTTCATGGCAGCATCAGGCTTCGGCAAAAGTGGTCTACCGCGCCAAGCAGCACGGCATACAGGGCAACGTTGAACAACGCCCGGTGCCAGACCAGGCGGTAGAAATGCAGGCGCACCAGCACAGCGTGCACGCCAAGAAACAGCAGGTAGGTGCCGATCATCATCACCAGTAGCGTGGGCAGGAACACCCCGCTGATATCCAGTTCACCAATCACAGCGGGGCTCCATCGATGCCATCAGGCAGTTGCGCGGGGGCACTGGGCTCAAGCATCACCTCGACACCCGGCAGCAAGGCCAGGCGCAGGCCGCTCAAGGCGTGCAGCAAATGCACGCGGGCATCGCCACGGTCGTGCAGATCGTCCAGCGCCAGGCTTTGCCGGGCACGTTCCATGTTGCGCAGCAGGGCTGGCGGCGCATGCAGGCGTTCGCCGGCGCGCAGGCACTGGGCGTAGTGGGCGCCGACTTCTTCGATCACCGTTTGCAGTGCCTTGCGTGCTTGCAGGCCAGTCCGCGGCAGGTAGGCCTGCAAGTCCAGCAGGTTCAGGCCCACGCGCAGGTCACGCAGGGCCACGCCGCTGTCCTGGCCAGTCTGCGACAGCCGCGGCAGGTGTTGCATGAGGCGGTCGAGCATCTGCACACCGACTTTGCGCTGCTCAGCCAGCGGCGCTGGCTGGGTGATTTCGACGATGTCGCGCCAGGCAAAACGGGTCAGCCGTTTGGCCGCCAGCTCGACGCCGAACGGGCGCATCAGCAAGGTCCAGATAAACGCGAACAGCAAGCCCACCGGGCCTGCCAGGTTGGCATTGAGGAAGGTGAAGAAGTCGGCATCGTAGGCACCCTGGATGCTGACAAAGGTCGCGGTGTTGACGATGGTCAGCAAGGTGCCGAGGTAGAAGCGCGGCTGCACGGTGAGGGTGCCGACGCAGATGAACGGCACGGCGAAGGCCAGCACCAGCATCGGGAAGTCGTGCAGGTTGGGCAGGACCAGGAACAAGTACAGGCTGGAGAAGATCACCGACAGCATAGTCCAGAAGAAGAACCGGTAGATCTGCGGCGCGGGGTCGTCCATGGCGGCGAAGAAGCTGCAGGCGACCGCGGCGAGGATCACTGCGCTGGCGCCGTCGTGCCAGCCCAGGCCAATCCACAATGCGCAGGCGACGATGATCGCTGTAACCGTAGAGAACACCGAGTAGAGCATCAGCCCACGGTCGAAAAACGGCGTCAGCCGGCCCAGCCGCCAATGCCGGTAGACCGCCCGCCAGGGCGCGGCGTCATCGGTGCGCAAAGCATGTTGCAGGGCGCAGCAGTCCTGCCACAGGTCGACCCATTCGGTCAGTCGGTAAAGCGCGTTGGAGAGCAGCAGTTCGGGCCGCTGATCGAGCGCGGCAGCGCTTGGTTGCCGAGATTCGAGTTTGTCTCTGAGGGTGCGCCAGCGCAGCACCGAAGCATCCTCGGCGCTGCCTTGCAGCCAATCGCGAGCATCGGCCAGCAGCGGCTGAATCAGGTTGAACTGCGCTGGCGCGCGGCCTTCGAGGGCGCGCAGGGCGTCGTCGAGGGCATCAATGACCGGCAGCAGGTGGATCATCCGGCCACGCAGTTCGCGGGCATTCTTCAAGGTATGCGGGCCGGCGCCTTCGTGACCGAGCTGGCCGATCATCAGCTCAAGGCTGTTGAAGGTGGCAACCATCGAGGCGCGCAGGGCGGCGACATTGTCGACCGCGACATCACGGGCCAGGTAGCTGTCGCTGTAGCGGATCGCTTCGGCGAACCAATTGCCGGTCGAACCGACCACCACCGGCGCCAGCCGCCGCGGCCAGAAGATCGCGCCCACCACCGCTGCGCAAACGATGCCCAGGCAGATCTCCTGGGCCCGCGACGAGGCGACGTCGAACACCGCCAGCGGGTCGTCGACTACCGCCAGAGCAATCATCGGCAAGGTATAGCCCGCCAGCATCAGCACGTAGTTGTTGGCGGTGCGCAGGTTCAGCGAGAGGAACAGCAAGGTCCCTGTCCACAGGGCGATGGCCCCCGACAGCAACAACGGCGACTGTACCAGCGGCGGTACCAGCAGGATCGCCCCGCCTGCGCCGAGCAGCGTGCCGAGGGCGCGGTACAGGGCCTTGGAGCTGGTGGGGCCAACGAAAGGGCTGGAGACGATGTACACCGTAGCCATCGCCCAGTACGGGCGCGGCAGCTGCATCAGCAGGGCGATGTACAGGGCGATCATCGACGCGGCAAAGGTGCGCACGCCGTAGAACCAGTCGCGGGCAGGCGGCATCGAGCTGAAGAAGCCGTTCATGCCAGGCCCTCAATGGGCTCTTGAGCGGCGGCTTCGAAGGCTCGGATCACTCGCAGCGAGGCCTCCAGATCAGCCTGGCTGATGCCCTTGAGGATGTCACGCCGCAGACGCACCAGCTCGCCTTCGATCGACTCGGCGAGTACCCGGCCCTCGGCAGTCAGGCTCAGCGCCTTGGCCCGGCGATCGAGCGGATCTTCACTGCGACAGACCAGCCCGGCTCGGCACAGCTGGTCGAGCAGGCGCACCAGTGACGGGCTCTCCAGCCCGGCAGCGTTGGCCACCGCGACCTGATGCACGCCATCGCCCAGGCGCACGATCATCAGCAGCGGCACCGCGCAGGCTTCGGAAATACCATAGCTGGTCAGGGCTGTATGGCAGATACGCCGCCAGTGGCGTGCGCCAACCACCATGCCGCTGCTGACTTGCAGGTGCAGTGAATCGAGTGTCATGGAGTAACCGGAAATATATTCATAGTTTGCTAACTATCAATATACGCCCTGCCCCACCCCCCGCGTCAACCGCCGGCGATGAACTGCGAGGATGAAAGGTTATTCATACACTTCAGCGCTGAACCTGGTCTTCAAGCTTCATGGTCAAGGCCAGGTTGCTGCCCATCTGGATCGCCTGATCACGCCAACCCTTGTAGCGGGCCATGTTGCGGCTGCTGAAATGCACCGCCAGCTCTTCTGCTGCCTGCATCACCCCGGCGGCTGCCGCCAGCTCCAGCCAGTACAGTGCGGCCTTGATATCGGCCTCGACATACAACCCATGCAGAAAACGATGGCCGACCTCAAACCGACAGCGTGCCTCGCCCAGTTTGGCCCCGCGCATGAACCAGCGCAGCGCCTCGACCGGGTCAACCATCCATTCCTGCTCAGCGTCGCAGACTTCCTCTTCGAACAGGTCGCCCAACGCTGCGGCAGCGTGCAGCAGGCCGCCCTCGAATGCCTGGCGATAGCATTCGGCGGCTTGCTCGTAACACACCGCCACGCCTTTGCCGAAGTAGTGCTGCTGGCCAAGATTGAACCAGGCGGCAGCATTGCCCTGCAGCGCGGCCATGCGCAGCAGATGCCCAGCCAGGACCGTATCTGCCAGCCAGTACTTGCCGTTGAGCCAGATCCAGCCAAGGTCGTTCAGTGCAGCGATGTTGCCCGCCAGCGCAAGCCGGCGCAGGTCGGCATACACCGCCTGCAGGTCGACGGCTTCATCCAGGCGATTGACCAGGCCAGGGCGCTCGCCCAACTGCCCGCAGTAGCTGGGTAGACCGACACCGGTGAACAGGTGCTGACGCTGGCGCGGAGGAATCGGCACAGGGATTATCCGCGCCGGTAAAAGACGCGCGAGCAGCGAATGGATATTGCTGGCAGCAGACATGTTCATCCTCATTGAACGCTTCACAACCCAACCACAGCCGTGGTGAGGCGTGATTCTGCGGCATGCTACGACGAAACCTGTCGCGAACGATCCGAACCCAGGCAACCAAATGCAGGTTCATTGATCTGAGCGAGGTGTGGCTAATTGCCATGCGCGCCCTGTGCCGCCATTCTGGTGCGGCAAGCCTAGACAAGGACGTTTACCTTTGCCGTTCGCCACTACTCGCGCCACCCTCAGCCGTCAATGGGCCCTGCTACGTCAGCTGCCTAGCCGCTCGCCCGGCATTACCAGCGCCGAGTTGGTCTGGGGGTTGCGTGACGTCGGCTTTATCGTCAGCAAGCGCACGGTCGAGCGCGACCTCAACGAGCTTGCGTTGATCTTCCCGCTTGAGCGCAATGACAAGAGCATCCCGTTTGGCTGGCACTGGTCAGCGGCAGCGGTAAGCGAGCTGCGCGGCAATTTCGATTTGCAGGCGTACCTGCGCGGGGATGCGCTGCAGCCGGTGCAGGGTGATGGCATTGAGCTGCAGGCGTGGATCAGCGATCTGCTCGCTCGACAGTTGCGTGACGCGCCGTTGACCCCGGACATGCAGTTGACCGCGCTGGAACACGGCCACCGCCTGCGCGCGACGGTCAGCGACGGCTGGCCGCTGCGCTGGTGGCTGCTGAGTCAGGGCGACAGCCTGGTGGTCGAGCTGCCGCAGTCACTGCGTGAGGAAATCGGGCGTACCTTGAGCAGCGCTGCGGCTCAATATCAGGACTGAGCCACAGCGCCTGGCGCAGCCCTTAGCGTTGCATCCCCCAGCGACGCACGGTAACGCGCTCCAGCGTGTTGAACACCAGCCCCTCGACCAGCAAGCCGATCAAGATCACCACCGCCAGCCCGGCAAACACCTTGTCGGTGTACAGCTCGTTGCGGTTCTGGAAAATATACCAACCCAATCCGCCCTTGCCGCTGCTGGCGCCGAATACCAGCTCGGCAGCGATCAGCGTGCGCCAGGCGAACGCCCAGCCAATCTTCAAGCCAGACAGGATCGACGGCAGCGCTGCGGGCACGAGGATGTGTACGACCAGGCGCAGGCCGCGCAGGCCGTAGTTGCGCCCGGCCATGCGCAGGGTTTCGGATACACCCATGAAGCCTGCGTAGGTATTGAGTGCCAGTGCCCACAGTACCGAGTGCACCAGCACGAAGATCAGGCTGTTGTCGCCCAGGCCGAACCACAGCAGGGCCAATGGCAGCAGAGCGATTGCCGGCAGCGGGTTGAACATCGAGGTCAGGCTGCTGAGCAGGTCGCGGCCAAACTGCGTCGATACGGCGAGGCTGGTCAGGCCGAAGGCCAGCATGATGCCCAACAGATAGCCCTTGAGCAGTACCACCAACGAGACGCCGACCTTTTCAGGCAGTTCGCCGCTGAGCAGAGAATCACACAGTGCCGCAGCCGTCTGCAGGAAGCTGGGCAGCAGCAGGTCGTTGTCGGTATAGCGCGCAGCCAGCTCCCAGGCGACTGCCAGCACCAGCAGAATCACTGTCTTGCGCAGCCAGCCTTGCTGCCACAAGCGTTGGCTTAACGGTAACTGCCTTTGCAGCGGCACACTGAGCAAAGGCTCCAGCTGCACTTCATATTCCTGGCGAACAGGTGTCGTGGTCATGCCCTGTCTCCCCTCAGTAGGCGATGCGAATGTCGTTGAAGCCCAGCTCGGCGCTGTGTTCAGGCTCTGATGCCTCGTCGAACAGCAGCCGATGGATGCGCTTGGCACTGGCCTGGAAATCACTGGCACCCAGGCTGCCCAGGTCGTACTGATGGCTGTGTACTTCAGCGCGAACTCGCCCTGGATGCGGCGACAACAGCAGAATGCGGTTGCCTACAATCAGTGCTTCTTCGATCGAATGGGTGACGAACAAGAGGGTGAAACGCACCTCCTCCCACAACAGCAGCAGCTCTTCCTGCATCTTGCGACGGGTCAGGGCATCGAGTGCAGCGAACGGTTCGTCCATCAACAGGATCTTCGGCTGGGTGGCCAGCGCACGAGCAATCGCTACCCGCGCTTTCATGCCACCTGACAGCGTGTGCGGGTAGGCGTCGGCAAACGCTGCCAGGCCCACCTTCTCCAGGTAATGCAAGGCACGTTGCTCAGCCTCGTTGCGTTTGAGCTGGCCGGACACCAGCAGCGGGAACATGACATTCTGCTTTACGGTCTTCCAGGGCGGCAGTTGGTCGAACTCCTGAAACACCACAATACGATCAGGACCTGGCCCTTGCACCGCTTGGCCCTGCAGACGGATCTGCCCTTCGCTGGGCTCGATGAAGCCGGCAACTGCCTTGAGCAAGGTAGATTTGCCGCAGCCCGAGGGGCCTAGCAGAACGAAGCGATCAGCCTGGTCGATCTCGAAACTGACCTGATGAGTGGCGCGCACCACCTGCTGCGCGGTGCGGTATTCAAGGCTTACGTTATCCACAGCCAGCAACGCCGGCGTGGCTACACGGCTCAGCTTGCTGGCCGCGTGGCCTGGCAAAGGGACGCTCATCGGCGATCAGCTCCCCTGCAGAGGACGGGCGTCCTCGAAGAAGTAGTCCTGCCATGACGCGGGTTTGTTCTTGATCGCGCCGACTCGATAGAGGAATTCAGCCAAGGGGTAGGTGTTTTTCGGGGTGATGGTGAATTCGTACTGCGGGTTGTCGATCAGTCGAATCAGCGCGTCACGGTCGATCTTGGCCTTGGTCACGCGGATGTAGGTATCGGCTGCGGCCGCCTTGTCGTGCTGAGCAAAATCAGCCGCTTCGGCAAGTGCGGCGACAAAGGCTTTGTAGGTTTTCGGGTTGTCGTTGCGGAATTTTTCGGTGGCAAACAGCAGGGTCGGCGAGTTGGGACCCAGCAAGTCATAGCTGTTGAGGACAATGTGCACGTTCTTGTTGGCCAGCACCTGGTCCTGGAACGGCGGGTTGGAAAAATGCCCGTTCAGTTCGGTGCCGCCGGCCAGCAGTGCTGCGGTGGCATCGGGATGCGGGACAGCGAGGGTGTATTTGTCGAGGCGGTTGTATTCCTTGTCACCCCACTGCTTGGCGGCAGCGTACTGGAGGAAGCGCGACTGGACTGACACCCCTACGGCCGGCACCGCGATGCGGTCTTTCTCGGAGAGGTCGGCGATGGTTTTGACATTCGGATTGCTGCTGACCAGGTAGTACGGGAAGTTGCCCAGCGATGCCACGGCCTTGACGTTCTGCCGGCCTTTGGTCCGGTCCCAGACCGTCAGCAGTGGGCCGACACCGGCGCCGGCGATATCCACCGATCCGGACAGCAATGCGTCGTTGATCGCCGCGCCCCCTGATAACTGTGCCCAGTCGACCTTGATGTCGAGGCCTTCTTCCTTGCCGTGCTTTTCGATCAGTTGCTGGTCACGCACTACGTTGAGCAGCAGATAGACGATACCGAACTGCTCGGCGATGCGAATCTTGCCTTCGGCATGTGCCGCGACCGGCGCTGCCAGGGTGCCAACGGCCAGGGTCGCGCCCAGGGTGATGCTTGCCGCCAGGCGGCTGATGGATTTGCGCATGGTGAGTTCTCTCGGTCGTCAGAACGGGGCATCGCCCTGGATGGTGGTGCGGAAAAGTTTGCGCCGCAGGTGTGCTGGGCAGCCGGCGGCCAGATGGATCAGCGAGCGGTTGTCCCAGAACACCAGATCATGCGGCTGCCACTGATGGCGGTAGATGTTCTGTTCAAGAACACTCAGGGCGTACAGCTGCTGCAGCACATCACGGCTCTCGTCTGCCGGCAGGCCAACGATGCGGGTGGTGAAGCCTTCGCTGACGAACAGCGCCTTGCGGTGGTTTTCCGGATGGGTGCGTACGATCGGGTGAATCACCTCCTGAACCTGCGCGAGCTGCTCGGCAGTAAGGGTCGGGCGCCAGTTGCCTTCAAACTTGGTCTCGGCATACCGCGCTGTATACGAATGCGCGGCATCACGGCCGGAGATGACCTTGCGCAGGGCATCGGGCACGGCGTCCCAGGCTTTGTGCATATCAGCGAACAGAGTATCGCCGCCTTCGCTGGGCAACTCCTGGGCGTGCAGCATCGAACCGAGGCTGGGCAGTTCTTTATAGGAAAGATCGGAGTGCCAGAATTTACCCGCATCGCCCAAGCCAACGTTCTGGCCGTTTTCGACAATGTTGGAAACGATCAGTATCTCTGGATGACCCGGCAGCAGGAACTGTTTGAGCACATGGATCTGTAGCTCGCCGAAGCGTCGGCTGAACGCAATCTGTTGTTCGGGAACGATGCGCTGGTCACGGAAAACCAGCACGTGATGGTCGAGGTGAGCGCGATGGATACGCTGGAAGTCTTCGCTGTTGACCGGCTGAGCCAGGTTCAGGCCGATGACTTCGGCACCGACTGCGCCGGCAAATGGACGAACCTCGAAGGGTTGCGAGGGTGCGCTGTCGTTGCTCGACAAGGCGCTGGAGACGGCTGGCATGTGTCACTCCCACATAGTGCGCGATGCAAAAGGCGCGCAACGATCAGAAACGCACGCGGGACTCCCGTGTGGATTCACATCGTGCGGCGCGCCGATTGGTCGGCAGGTACGCAGTGGAGTGACTATAAAGTCATAAGAACATTATTTTAAATACCGTTAGTGCATATACATATGAACGGCTGCTCAGATCAAACCGCCTTCAGGCTCTTCTTCGATCAGGTTACTCAGTCCACCCAATGCACGCCGTGCGCTGGAGCGGCTGAGCAGCTTGGCCTGAGCGCCGGCCGGCAGGTCGGTAATGCTCAGCACGCCTTTGTTGGTCAGCACTTCGATCAAGTCCTCGAGCACCCGGATCATGTCCAGATCGCTCTGTTTGAGCTGGTTGAGGCTGTTGCCGACAACATCGTCGGCCAGCCAATGCAGGACCTCGACGTGGTCACCCGGCAGGGTTTCGGTATGGCCTTCAAAAGCCTTGGCGTCGACCCGCGACAGGCGCCCATCGGCGTCGCGCTGCACGTAATACAGGCTGTGATCCGTTGTCACGGTGAATCCTTCTGGTTGCGATAGGGGCAGGATAACGCTTGAGGTAGCCCAACACGAATCCGGCCTCGTTGCAGGCAAGCTGCGACGAGGCCGGAATTGAATCAGTGCACAACGCCAGCAGCAGTTGCCTGCTGCTGGCGGGTGAACATCAGCCGTTGTGGTTGTCGACCTTGATCAACGGATCGGCACCGCTGATCAGCGAGTTGATGGAGCTGTTCGACCAGTTGACGCCCTGCACGGTGATAGTGGTATCGACGTGATTGGTGCCATCTTGAACGTTGAGCTTGCCATCGCTGCTGATCTGCAGAACGGTGTCACCTTGCACGGTGGTCATCTTCAGATAGTTGTCGATGGTGCTGCCCTTCTCGCCCTGGAGCAGTTCGCTGAGGTCGATGCGGTCGCCTTCGGAAGCCTTGAAGTCGGTGATCACATCGTTGCCGGTGTGGCCCGCTTTCCAGACGAACAGGTCGGCACCGCTGCCGCCGGTGAGGGTGTCGTTGCCCTTGCCGCCGATCAGCGTGTCGTTGCCGGCACCGCCGAAGATGTTGTCGTTACCGTCGCCGCCCAGCAGCGTGTCATTGCCGCTGGTCCACGCCGGTGCCGCCAGGCCAGCTGCGCCTGGGCCGGTACCTTGAATGGTCACGTACAGGTGCGCGGTGTCGGTATCGCCGTCCGGCTGGGTCAGCTTGTAATCGAACTGATCCATGTGGCCGACGCCGTCTTTGCTCGCAGTCGGGGTGTAGGTGTACGAGCCGTCTTTGGCGATCACCAGGCTGCCGTACTGACCGTCGACGGTGGTGCCGCCTGTTGGTACATCGACCCAGGCGCCGTTGACCTTGATTGCCAGGGTCGAGACTTCGCCGTCAGTGCCCCACACGTCGTTGCCAGCCACAGTGCCAGTGACAGGGGTGGCAGTCCACTCGACCACGGGGGCGCCAGGTACGGTGACTTTGAAGTCGTCGAAGCTGACCGAGGCATTACCCGTGTAGAAGCTGCTGGTGTCGTCATGCACGCTCAGTTGCACGCGGTACTGGGCGTTCGCTTCCAGCGCATCGGTGGTGATGGTGGAGGTACCGTTGGCGATCGAGCCGCCTCCGGCCACGGTCCAGTTGACGCCATCGGTGCTCTTGAACAGCGTCCAGGCCGCAGTGTCTTTCTCGGTCGAAAACCAGTAATTCACTGTCGACAGCGAAGCTACCGCCTTGAACGACATCGTCTCGCCGCCCACCGCTTTGTACAGCGGGGTCAGGATCGAGGCATCGCCGTTGCTATTACCGTTGCGATCCGTCAGCACGAGGGTCGGATTGCTGCCGCTGCTGACACTGGCATCCGCCGTGGTGCCGACCACCGAACTCACCTGCCAGCGGCCGGTGTCGGCTGCCGGGTTAGGCGTGTCGCGATCAACTGCGTTCTCGAACCGCCACTGGCTCTTCTCGCCGCTTGTGAAGCTGGCCAAGGTAACGTCGGTTGGCGCGCCCATGACCGTTTTCGAGGTCAGTGTGGCGGTCACGTCGTCGTTGCCAGCGATTGGGTCGCTGCGGTCGTTGACAGTCAGGGTCAGCGACGAGGACGCGGTGTTGCCAGCAGCATCCTTGACCGTGAACTTGACCACTGCCGACAGCGAATCGGCCGTGTCGAAGTTGTCCTTGCCCGAGAAGGTGTAACTGCCATCGGACTTGATCACTACCTTGCCGACATTGCCCAGGTCGAGGGTCTTGGAGTCGGTGGCACTGGTGAACGAGTAAGTAACGCCGTTGTACTCAACCGACGTCAGCTTCCAGCCGTTGCTGGCCCAGCCAGCGGTACCGCTGGTGGCGTTGTCGGTGACGTTGCCGGACACCGCGCTGCCGCCAACGCTACCCACCAGCGCCTGAGTCAGGGCGCTGAGCGAGGTATCGACGACCAGCACATGGTTGTCATTCACACCTTGAGTGATGGAACCGGCGGTTTCACCTGGCTTCCAGCCGATCGGCTCGAGGTAGTTCTTGTCGGTATTGCTCAGCCCGCCGAAGCCCACAGCGAAGGAGTCATTGAAGCCTTTCTGGTCAAGGAAGTTGATCCAGTTGTTTTCATTGGCGCCCTGGCCGCTGGTAGGCACGCCGTCGGACATGAAGATGTTGACCAGCTTGTTGCCGCCCGGCGGCGGCGCTGTGTAGTTGTTGATGACCGTGTTCAGGGCACTGTTGTAGTAGGTCTGGGTGCCAGCCTTGAGGGCGTCGATGGCCGCATAGGCGTCATCCAGGTTGGTGAACCAGCCGCCATCTTTACCGGAACTGTGGAAGGTGGCACTGGAGCCGAACGACACGATAAACACCGAATGCACGGTACCGGAGTCGAACAGGTTCTTCACCGCTTCCTTGAGCATCTGCAGGCGCGAGGTATACGGCCCGCTACCATCCGGGTCGCTGCCGCCGTCGCCGTTGCCCTTCGGCCCCATACTGCCCGAGCGGTCGAGGACCAGGACCACATCAGCGCCACCCCCGGTGCCGCTCTCGATGATCGAAGCGCTGCCAGGCGCGGTGATGACCGGGCCTTTGTCGTTGTCGATGATGGTGCCGGTGGCGACGTTCTGGCTGCCCACCGCGAGGTTCTCGAACACCTGATTGGTGTCGTTGACCTGCTTGATGGTGGCGGTCAGCGTCTCGCTGCTTTCGATCTTGGTGTCGTCGAAGGTCTTGACGTTGAACTCGACGCTGCTCTTGCCACCATTGATGGTCACGCTGGTTGGCAGCGTACCTTCAATGTCGCTGGCATCAGCATTGCCGGACCATTCCAGGTTGACCGAAACCGACTTGCCGGTTGGCACACTGATCGAGTTGCCCGACTTGTCGACCAGCTCGACCTTGTAGGTCAGGTTGCCGCCTTCGTTGACCGAACCGGTACCGACCATGCTGATCTTGGCGTAGACGGTATCGATGGTGTCGGCGATATCGGCAATCGCGGTTGCGCCGGTTTCGATCTTCTCGTAGTTGCCACCGGTGCCGCTGACCACGGTCGCAACCAGCTTGCTGGCGTCCTTGAAGACGTCTTCGGTGTTCGGATTAGGTACGCTCAGCGTGCCTTGGCCTTGGCTGTTGATCGAGACGTTGTAGTTGCTGGCGCCGACTTTGACGACCAGTACCACTGGGTCGCTGCCAGCCTGCGGCGGCTTGCTCATCTGGAAGTTGAAGATGACGTCGGCGTCAGCTTCAGTCGCAGCTTGCGGCGTGATGATTACGCTGACAGGGGTTTCGGTGTCAGCAATTTGTGCTGTGCCAGTCGCGCCGGTTTCGATCTTCTCGAAGTTACCGCCGGTGCCGCCGGTGACGGTGGCGACCAACTCGCTAGCGTCTTTGTACACGTCTTCGCTGTTCGGGTTCGGGACCTGGATGGAGCCCTTGCCGTTGCTGTCGATGTTGACGGTGTAGTCAGTGCTGCCAATGCGCACGTTCAATACGACTGGCGCGCTGCCGGCCTGAGGCTTGTCGCTCAGCTCGAAGTTGAAGGTGACCTTGGCATCAGCCTCGGTAGCCGGAACGCCAGTGACCTTAACGGTGACTGGGGTCTCGGTGTCAGCGATTTGCGCTGTGCCGGTCGCGCCAGTGGCAATCTTCTCGAAGTTACCGCCGGTGCCGCCGGTGACGGTGGCGACCAGTTGGCTGGCGTCCTTGTACACGTCTTCGCTGTTCGGGTTCGGGACCTGGATCGAGCCCTTGCCGTTGCTGTCGATGTTAACGGTGTAGTCGGTGCTGCCGATGCGCACGTTCAGTACGACTGGCGCGCTGCCGGCCTGAGGCTTGTCGCTCAGCTCGAAGTTGAAGGTGACCTTGGCATCAGCTTCGGTTGCCGGAACGCCGGTGACCTTGACGGTGACAGGGGTCTCGGTGTCAGCGATTTGCGCTGTGCCGGTCGCGCCAGTGGCGATCTTCTCGAAGTTGCCGCCAGTGCCGCCGGTGACAGTGGCGACCAGTTGGCTGGCGTCCTTGTACACGTCTTCGCTGTTCGGGTTCGGGACCTGGATCGAGCCTTTGCCGTTGCTATCGATGTTGACGGTGTAGTCGGTGCTGCCGATGCGTACGTTCAGGACGACCGGATCGCTGCCAGCCTGAGGCTTGTCGCTTAGCTCGAAGTTGAAGGTGACCTTGGCATCTGCTTCGGTGGCCGCAACACCGGTGACCTTGACGGTGACTGGGGTCTCGGTGTCAGCGATTTGCGCTGTGCCGGTCGCGCCAGTGGCGATCTTCTCGAAGTTGCCGCCAGTGCCGCCGGTGACAGTGGCGACCAGTTGGCTGGCGTCCTTGTACACGTCTTCGCTGTTCGGGTTCGGGACCTGGATGGAGCCCTTGCCGTTGCTGTCGATGTTGACGGTGTAGTCGGTGCTGCCGATGCGTACGTTCAGGACGACCGGATCGCTGCCAGCCTGAGGCTTGTCGCTTAGCTCGAAGTTGAAGGTGACGTTGGCATCGCCTTCTTTCGCCGGTACGCCGGTGACTGTCACAGTCGTGGTATCGATGGTGTCTTCGACGGCAACAGTGGTGGTCGCGCCGGTCAGATCGACGGCTTCGAAGTCACCGCCGTTGACCGCGGTTACAGTCGCGGTGACTTCGCTACCGTCTTTGTACACGTCTTCAACGTTGGTATTCGGGACCGACAAGGTGCCCTTGCCATCAGCGCCAACAGTGACGGTGTAATCAGTGCCACCGACGTTAACGGTCAAGGTAGCAGTGGTACCCGCCTGCGGCGGATTGCTCAGCTGGAAGTTGAAGGTGAGGTTCGCATC
>NZ_JANUEL010000004.1:0-378989 GCF_024809895.1 Pseudomonas sp. BIGb0278 | reverse complement strand
AAACTCGTTCAACTTCAAACACTTGACTCGCTTGCGATCTCTCGTAGCGGGAGGCGAATTCTACAGCGTTACAACCTGCTGTCAACTGCCTTTTTGCTACTAACAACCTTAAGCGTTTAACACTTGCCTCGCTGCGACTGCCTCGCTGCGAGGTGGCGAATAATACGCGATCTGAATTTGGAGTCAACACCTTGATCTGAAAAAACTTTCGCGCTGATAACGGCCTTCCCGGCAACTAAACGGCAGCGCAATTGATCTGTAGAGAAACACCCTGAGGAGCACAGCGGTAATGAGCGATGCGCACAGCGACAAAACCCCTGGCCTGTCGGCGGATGAAGAACAGGAAATCAGCCATAACCAACCGCCCCGGGCCGCGGTGCTGCACGAGATCATCCGCGCCCAAGGCGACCAGGAGCTGGAGCGAACCCTCGCCGCGCTGTGGTGGTCGGCACTTGCCGCCGGCCTGAGCATGGGCCTGTCGTTGATGGCTATGGGCTTGTTCTATGCCCGCCTGCCAGAGGGTGATAGTGCACAGGTCATCGCCAGCCTTGGCTACTGCGCCGGGTTTCTCGCTGTGATCCTGGCGCGCCAGCAGTTGTTTACCGAAAACACGCTGACTGCCGTGCTGCCAGTGATGACTACCCCGACCCTGGGCAACCTCGGCCGCTTGTTGCGTTTATGGAGCGTGGTGCTGCTGGGCAATATGGCCGGCACGCTGCTGGTGTCCTGGGTCATGCTCGAGCTGCCGATTTTCGACAGCAAGGCAGACGTGGCATTCCTGGAGATAGGCCGCAAGGTCATGCAAAACGACATCAGCCAGATGTTTGCCAAAGGCATCATATCGGGCTGGATGATCGCAACCATGGTCTGGATGATCCCGGCAATGGAGAACGCCAAGATCTGGATCATCCTGCTGATCACCTACATGATGGCCCTCGGCGACTTCACCCATATCGTGGTGGGCTCGGTTGAGGTTTCCTACCTGGTCTGGGCTGGCGATGAAACCTGGCAGGCTTTTGTGTTCGAGTTTGCCCTGCCTACCTTGGCCGGCAACATCATCGGTGGCAGCTTCATCTTTGCCTTGATCAGCCACGCCCAGGTGCGCAGCGACAGCGGCAAGCCACCGTCCAAGCTATTAAAGGAAGCCAACCAAAATAACGATCGCCAAGAGCCGCGTCTTTAATAGCTAACGCGAGACAACTGAACTGGGTTGCGCCCTGCCCTGCTGACGCAGGGGGCGCGGTTGCCACCAGTTCTGCCCGGGGTGGGGTGAGTCGAGGCTGACACGCTCGCCCATCTGCGGCGTGCTCAGCTTGACGTGAGCAGCGCCGGCCAGCGCGAGAATACGTTCGAACGGCTCCTGCCAGGTATGGGTAGACAAATCAAAGGTGCCATTGTGGATAGGCAGCATCCAACGCCCACGCAGATCCAGGTGTGCTTGCAAGCTTTGCTCGGGCTGCATGTGCACGCTGGGCCAGGCCAGGTTGTAGGCGCCGGTTTCAATCAGCGTGAGGTCGAACGGACCGTAGCGCTCGCCTATCTGACGAAAGCCATCGAAGTAACCGGTATCGCCACTGAAAAACAGCCGCAGCCCGTCATCGATGATCACCCAGGACGCCCACAACGTCTGATTGCTGTCGAACAGACCGCGCCCGGAGAAGTGCTGCGCAGGTGTGGCGGCAAAGCGCACGCCCGCCACCTCCGCCTCCTGCCACCAATCGAGTTGGCGCACCTTGCCAGCTGGCACTCCCCACCCGATCAGGCGGTCACCAACTCCTAGCGGCACCAGGAAAACATCCGTGCGCGGCGCCAACTGGCGAATGGCATGCTCGTCGAGGTGATCGAAGTGATCATGGGACAGGATCACGGCTGCCAACGGCGGAATCTCGTTGGTCGCCAACGGCGAAGGGTGAAAGCGCTGCGGCCCGGCCCACTGCACCGGCGAGGCGCGCTCGGCAAACACCGGGTCGGTGAGGAAAAAGCGCCCACGCAGCTTGAGCAGTATCGTCGAGTGCCCCAGCCGCCACAGACTGTGGTCTGGCGAATCAAGCAACTGCTGCCGGCTCATCGGCTGCAAGGTAATAGCCGTCGCTGGCCGCGTTTGCGGTGGTTTGCGCAAGAACAGGTATTTGAGACCAATGCGCAGTTTTTTCAGCATGCCGTCCTGTGGCAGGGCCGCCTGGTTGTGAAAGCGCCCATCCTGATAACGCGCCGGTTCACCGGCAGGGGAGTCCGTGGGCAGCATGAACAGGAGCACTCCGTAGAGAAACAAGGCCTTCATATTACCCCACAGCGTTGGATCAACCGTGAAATGGCTTGTAAGGTCATTTTTCGCTGAGGTGAGTCTGTTGAACAATATTCACCCGATTTATGCGATAAACGGCGCCCCACGGAAGAACCACGATCATGATCGACAACAGAAGCGGCAAGGGACTCTCATTCGTCAGGCGCATCTACCTGCCCAGGATTCTCGGCATGGGCATCGGCCTGTTCAGCGTGATGGCCGCCATGGCACCGCTGCATCCTCCCGGCTGGATCTGGGCGTTGATGCTGGTTAATGGCTTGCTGTGGCCACACGTTGCTTATCTATGGGCCAAGCATTCCACTGCGCCCTACCGCGCCGAACAACGTAACCTGCTGCTGGACTCACTGATGGGCGGCTTCTGGGTGGCGGCCATGCACTTCAATCCTCTGCCCACGGTGACCATCCTGTCGATGATGACCATGAACAATGTTGCCGCCGGCGGCAAATCCCTGCTGGCGCGCGGGCTGCTCGGGCAATTGGCCGGGATGCTGCTCGCCAGCGCGATGCTGGGCAGCGGCCTGCAGTTGCAGACCAGCGCCCTGCAGGTCTGGGCATGCCTGCCAATGCTGGCCCTGTATCCCGTAGCACTTGGATGGGTGTGTTATCGCCTGGCGATCAACCTGGCCGACCATAAACGTCAGCTCAGCGCACTGAGCCGTACCGACAGCCTGACTGGTTTGCTCAATCACGGTTCATGGAAGGACCTGCTCCTGCTCAAGTTCCAGATCAGCCGCCAACAGCGCCTGCCGGCAATGATCGCCCTGATCGACATCGACCATTTCAAGGCCATCAATGACACTTATGGTCACGTCGTCGGCGACTGCGTGCTGCGCCACTTGAGCCAGGAACTGCAGCGCAGCCTTGGCCCGGATGATCAGGCCGGGCGCTACGGTGGCGACGAGTTCTGCGTGATATTCCCAGGGGCTGACCAAGCCCGGGCTGGGCTGGCGATGGAAGCGCTGCGTGAGCGGGTCAATGCCTACCGCAACCCGCAACTACCCATGTTACGGATCAGTCTGAGCATTGGTCTGGCAGCCTATGATGAGCTTTTGAAGTCGCCGGAGCACTGGCTGGAACACGCCGACAAAGCACTCTATGCCGCCAAACATCAGGGCCGCGACCAGGTCAGCTTCAATCATGGGCCTGCTGCCCCGCTCAGGCTGGCATACCCAGACTGAGGGGGGCCACATTCAACGCAGACGGCGCTCGGCAACGATCTCCGGCAGATCGCTGCGCTGCAGATAGATGCGCAACGGCTCGGCGATATTCAGGCGGTCGTCCACATGCTGGCCGAGCAGCAGGGCCAGGCGCTCACGGCACAACGCCATGCGCTGCCCGGACTCGGCACGCCAGACGAATTCGCTACACGGTGTAATGCTGTCGTCCGCTACATCCATGCCAAACGCATCTTCGGAAAAGCGCACGATATGACTGCCGCGCTTGGCGTGATAACCGACAAAGCCATTGAGCTGGTCGGCGGCGCTGCAGATGTCTTGAGAAGTAATGGCCATGGCGTACCTCGCTAGTTAAGAGAGTGACGCACGCAAAGCCTGCGGCGGCCTCTGGCGGGCCACGCGCAGCTTTCAGCCTAGCGCAACTGGCCAGCGCTTCGCCAAGCTTTTTGATCTGCTCCTGGCAAGCCCGCTAGAATACCCGGCAAATCATTGATGTGGCCCAAGGGGCCGTGGAACCCTGCATGAACAACGCGGTAAGTTCCGACATCGCCACCATTGGTCGCATCAGTGCCGTGCCGGCGATTCTTCAGGTTATCTGCCAGAGCACCGGTATGCGCTTTGCTGCAGTGGCGCGGGTCACCGAGCACAGCTGGACCGCCTGTGCGGTGCTGGACGGCCTCGGATTCGGCATGGATGTAGGCGGCGAGCTGGACATCGCCACTACCTTTTGCAATGTAATCCGCAGCTCACATCAGGCGATCGTGATCGACAAGGCCAGTGAAGACCAGCTCTACTGCCAGCACCCCACCCCCAAGCAATACAAGTTCGAGAGTTACATCTCTGTGCCGGTGTACCGGCAGGACGGCAGTTTCTTCGGCACCATCTGCGCGCTTGATCCCGAGCCGTTTGCGCTGAAAAACAGCGCAGTACAGCCAATGGTCGAGGGCTTTGCCCGCCTGCTGTCGGTGCAGATAGAACATGAAGAACAGGCGCAGCGTACCGAACACGCCCTGCAGCAGGAGCGAGCGATGGCAGAGGTGCGCGAGCAGTTCATTGCCGTGCTGGGCCACGACCTGCGCAACCCGCTGTTCGCCATCACCGCCGGCGCAGAGCTGCTGGTGCAGCGCCTGACCGAGCAAAAACACCAGGCACTGGCCAAGCACATCCTCACCTGCGGTCAACGGGCGAGCAATCTTGTGCGTGATGTGCTGGACTTCGCCCGCGGCCGCCTGGGCAGCGGTATCGCCCTTGCGCAGCAGCCGTGCCATGACCTGGCTGAGGTACTGCGGCACGTAGCCTCGGAACTGCAACGCGTCCACCCACAGCGCCGATTGCAGCTGCAACTTGGTGAGATCGGCGGCTTGTATTGTGACCCTGAGCGGATTGCCCAGTTGTTATCCAACCTGATCGCCAACGCCTTGGTGCATGGTGACCCGCAGGGTGTGGTGACGGTCGGTGCAAATATTCATGAAGGCCACTTCCTGCTGAGCGTACATAACCTGGGCGAGCCGATCCCCGCGCAGACCCTCGCTCAGCTGTTTCAGCCCTTTACCCGAACACGCGCCACAGCCCATCAACAAGGGCTGGGCCTCGGCCTGTACATTGCCAACCAGATCGCCCTCGCCCACGGCGGGCACATGCAAGTGGCATCAAGCCTTGCGGGCGGAACTGTGTTCAGCTTTCACCTGGCCGTTGATCGGCCTGAGACGGCTGTTCAAGCACTGTTGCCGGAACAGTAAGCCGCGCTGCGCCAGCAAGAAAATCCAGACAAAAAAATGGGCGACCGAAGTCGCCCTAAATGCCTTGCGTGCTCATGAATCGGGAAGGATCAGCGCTGTTTGCGCTTGTGCGAATCCTTCCAGATGAAAATGCCCAGACCGGCGAAGAAGACCAGCATCAGTCCGACCGTCACAACACCTGCGATAACCACATTGTCGAAGAACATGTCGGCGCTCCCTGTTTATCTGCCGTCGTCCGATGGATGTAAGGTAGCGAATAGGAGCAGGGAGGAAATTGACCGGTGTCAATAGTGCCCGGGACCGGGCACTGGAGGCGGGCGCAGGGTTGACCTGCGTCAAGTTTCAGCGCTTTTTGGGTTTGTTCTTGGGCTTTTTCTTTTTACCAGCCGTCAGCGGCATGGCTTGCTCGAAGGCCTGGCGCATTTCATCGAGGCGCTTGTCCTTGAGGTCATGGATACGTTTGGCGCGCTCGGCGCCGAAGTCGATCAGGTTGTCTTCACTCATGGGCGGGCCCGGCTGTCAGCAGATAAGTGCATGATGCCGCCAGGCGTCGATGTTGGCCAGTCAGACTTCGATATCGACCAGCAAACCCTGGCGCGGACGTTCGCCCAGTGGCGCTACAGGCACGGTGTTGTCGGCGTTGAGTTCCTCTCCGGCGAGTGCCTCGTAACGCTCGTCATCCTCATCGTGGCGGCGCTGATGCTGGCGGCGCTGCTCTTCACGCAGGAGCAAGGCCTGCTCGTTGGGGTCGCGCTGCTGCTTGAGGTTGATCGAGCTGTCGTCGGGAGCTGGCTGCGCAGGGACAACCGGGCGGATGTCCGGTGTCTGTTTGACCGGGTCGTGCTGGGTGGTCACGGGCATGGCACTGAGTGGAATGATCGGCGGCAGCATTGAGGTTCTCCTGTCACTACTGTATCGGCCGGTGTGAACCGGCCTTGAGTGCCTCACTACGGGAAGCGTGCGCCGCCAGCCAGGCTTGCTTAATCGGGTAGATCGTCATCTGCATCACCCGGCTCGGGGCTGACTTCGCTCCACGGCCGTTTGTAGACCTTCTGCCACACCGCAGCCAGATGATCACGCAGGACCTGCGCGGTATTCTTCAGTGAAGCGCTATCAACCCGCTCACCGCCGATAGGTTGCTCTCCTGCCGGGCTGATCAAGGACTGACCGGTGATGCTGTAGACCGAAGCACCTTCACGCAGTTCGATTGCAATGTCGTGCGGGTCAATACCACCGCCGCAGAATGCGTGGCTGGCCACTGTCACTTCGGCGACACCGTCGCCATTCAGATCGCTGACGTCACTGACATCGGTATAGAAGTCGACATCCAGGTCCAGCCCCGGGCAGGTGGTCTCTTGCTCGATCTGCCAGCGCGGCTTGAACGCTTCGCTGCCGGCAGTGCGCCCGTACAGGGTGGCTTTGAGCACCACCTTGTCGACTTCCTGCTCGCTCTCGGGGTCACTGGCCTGGCCATCGGTACGGCTCAGCACCAACAGCCCCTCGCCGTCGCGGTCGCGAAAATGCACGCTCTTGATCGGTGTACGCACACCCAGCACCTCGAGCTGCTCGGCGGCGATCGGCGCCAAGGACTGGAAATTGTTCTGCTCGCAACCGGCCATCAGCAGCAAGCTGCCCAGGCCCACGGAAGCGGTCAACCAACGGTACTTGGCAGGCATTGGGCTGGGTATCCTCGTCGCTGCGGGTGGGCGTCGATGAAACGGCTAGTCTGTTAACTCTTTGGTCTGCCCGGTCTATCCGTTAACATAGCCGGCTTTTCATCGGCGGGAGTTCAGGCAGTATGGCGCAGCAGTATCAACCGGGGCAACGCTGGATCAGCGACAGCGAAGCCGAGCTCGGCCTGGGTACCATCCTGGCACAGGATGGCCGCTTGCTGACCGTGCTGTACCCGGCCACTGGCGACACCCGTCAATATTCCCTGCGCAATGCGCCGCTGACCCGCGTGCGCTTCTCGCCGGGCGACCAGATCACTCATTTCGAAGGCTGGAAGCTGACCGTGCGCGAGGTCGATGACGTCGACGGCTTGATGGTCTACCACGGCCTCGACGCACAGAACCAGCCGCGCACCCTGCCGGAAACCCAGCTGTCCAACTTCATCCAGTTCCGCCTGGCCAGCGACCGCCTGTTCGCCGGGCAGATCGACCAGCTGGCGTGGTTCTCGCTGCGTTACAACACCCTGCAGCACAACAGCAAACAGATGCTGTCGAGCCTGTGGGGGCTGGGCGGCTGCCGCGCGCAACCGATCGCGCACCAGCTGCATATCGCCCGTGAGGTCGCTGACCGGATCGCCCCGCGCGTTCTGCTGGCCGATGAAGTAGGCCTGGGCAAGACCATCGAAGCAGGCCTGGTGATTCACCGCCAACTGCTCACCGGCCGCGCCAACCGGGTGCTGATCCTCGTTCCAGAAAATCTCCAGCACCAGTGGCTGGTAGAGATGCGCCGGCGCTTCAACCTGCAGGTAGCGCTGTTCGACGCCGAACGTTTCATTGAAAGCGATGCCAGCAACCCGTTCGAAGACGCCCAGCTGGCGTTGGTCGCGCTGGAGTGGCTGGTCGAAGACGAGAAGGCTCAGGACGCGCTGTTCGCCGCCGGCTGGGACCTGATGGTGGTCGATGAAGCGCATCACCTGGTCTGGCACGAAGAAAACGCCAGCGCGGAATATTCCCTGGTCGAGCAACTTGCCGAGGTCATCCCTGGCGTGCTGCTGCTGACCGCGACCCCCGAGCAACTTGGCCAGGACAGCCACTTCGCGCGCCTGCGTCTGCTCGACCCGCATCGCTTCCACGACCTGGCAGCCTTCCGCGCCGAGAGCGAGAACTACCGCCCGGTCGCCGAAGCAGTGCAGGAGCTGCTCGAACAAGGCCGCCTGTCGCCCAAGGCCCACGCCACTATCCACGGTTTCCTCGGTGCCGAAGGCGAAGCCTTGTTGACTGCGGTCAACGATGGCGACAGCGAAGCCAGCGCACGCTTGATCCGCGAGCTGCTCGATCGCCACGGTACCGGCCGCGTGCTGTTCCGTAACACCCGTGCTGCCGTGCAAGGCTTCCCCGAGCGTCATCTGCATCCCTACCCGCTGCCTAACCCTGAGCAGTACAGCGCACTGCCGGCTGGCGAGCGCGCCGAGCTGTATCCGGAAGTGGCCTTCCAGGCCCAGGGCCCAGGCGATGACGAGCAACGCTGGTGGCGCTTCGACCCACGGGTCGACTGGCTGATCGACACGCTGAAAATGCTCAAGCGCACCAAGGTCCTGGTGATCTGCGCCCACGCCGAAACCGCGATGGACCTGGAAGACGCCCTGCGCGTGCGCTCCGGTATCCCGACCACGGTATTCCATGAAGGAATGAGCATCCTCGAACGGGATCGCGCGGCAGCCTACTTCGCCGATGAAGAGTTCGGCGCTCAAGTACTGATCTGCTCGGAAATCGGCAGTGAGGGCCGCAACTTCCAGTTCGCTCATCACCTGGTGATGTTCGACCTGCCAGCCCACCCCGACCTGCTCGAGCAGCGCATTGGCCGTCTTGACCGGATCGGCCAGAAGCACACCATCGAGCTGCATATCCCGTACCTGCAGGACAGCCCGCAAGAGCGCCTGTTCCAGTGGTACCACCTGGCACTGAATGCGTTCCTCGCCACTTGCCCGACCGGCAACGCCCTGCAACATCGCCACGGTTCGCGCTTGCTTTCGCTGCTCGGCGATGGCGAAGCCAGCGCCTGGAACACCCTGGTGGACGAAGCCCGCGCTGACCGCGAGCGCCTCGAGTCCGAACTGCACAGCGGCCGCGACCGCTTGCTCGAGCTCAACTCCGGCGGTGCTGGCGAAGGTCAGGCACTGGTCGAGGCGATCTTGGAGCAGGACGACCAGTTCGCCCTGCCTATTTATATGGAAACCCTGTTCGATGCCTTTGGTATCGACAGCGAGGACCATTCGGAAAACGCCCTGATCCTCAAGCCGAGCGAAAAGATGCTCGACGCCAGCTTCCCTTTGGGTGACGACGAAGGCGTGACCATCACCTACGACCGGGCCCAGGCATTGTCGCGCGAAGACATGCAATTCCTGACCTGGGAACACCCAATGGTACAGGGTGGCATGGACCTGGTGCTGTCCGGGTCGATGGGCAACACCGCCGTAGCGTTGATCAAGAACAAGGCGCTCAAGCCAGGCACCGTCCTGCTCGAACTGCTCTACGTAAGTGAAGTGGTCGCGCCTCGCAGCCTGCAACTTGGCCGGTACCTGCCGACCGCTGCCCTGCGCTGTTTGCTCGATGCCAACGGCAACGACCTGGCCGCACGGGTGGCCTTCGAGACGCTCAACGAGCAGCTCGAAAGCGTGCCGCGGGCCAGCGCCAACAAGTTCATCCAGGCGCAGCGCGATGTATTGGCCCAGCGCATCAGTGGTGCCGAAGCCAAGATCGAGCCAGTGCACGTCGAGCGCGTGGCCGAGGCGCAGCGTCGCCTGGCTGCCGAAGCGGATGAGGAGTTGGCACGTCTGACCGCACTCAAGGCCGTCAACCCGACGGTACGTGACAGCGAAATCGATGCGCTGCGTGCACAGCGTGAGCAGGGCTTGGCCATGCTCGACAAGGCGGCTTTGCGTCTGGAAGCGATTCGGGTGCTGGTCGCGGGCTGAGTAGTCTAGGCACGACTGCCAAGCAGTAAAAACCAGGGCGCCTTACGGCGCCCTTTTTTATTTCCGCCCGCTATCAGCCTGATAACCAAATCGTAGCAACCAAATTGCCATTAATCAGGAAGGCTTAACTACCTTTTCCTATACTGCGTGTTCATGAGTCTCCTTCGGGGACGGATGCAGGGCACCACGGAGAGGCGCGATGGAGTGGCTGGGACTGCAATTGTTCGCCGAGCTACCGGCAACCGGACAGATCGTTATCGACTGCCGTCATGAGCCATTGCTGATCATTCTGGCCTATATCGTCGTCAGCGCTGCGGCGTTTGCCACCCTGGACATGGCTGAGCGCCAATGCCACAGCGAGAACGACAATGCTCGCCGGCAATGGCGGATCCTCGGCGCATGCTGCCTGGCAGGCGGTATCTGGGCCTTGCATTTCATCAGCATGCTGGCCTTTCACGCGCCGCTGGAAACCCACTATGACGCCGCGCTGACAGGGTTGTCGTTGCTGCTTGCCCTACTCGCCTCGTGGTTCGCCATGCACAGCCTTGAGCGCCATGTGATGAGCCCGCGTCATTACCTGCAAGCAGCCACATTCATCGGCCTCGGTGTGACCTTGATGCACTACATCGGCATGGCGGCAATGAAAACCAGCGCCGTGCAGTACTACCAGACCAGCCTGCTGCTGGCCTCGTTACTGATTGCCATTGTCGCCAGCCTGCTGGCGCTGGTCATGGCGCGTTACTTTCGCAACGGCAGCGGCACCCTGCATCTGGCCATGAAGTACGGCGCCAGCCTGCTGATGGCCGGCGGTATCGTGGCTACCCATTTTACCGGCATGGCGGCCATGACCCTGGTGATCCCGGCAGACGCTGCGCTGAGCCCGCCATCCACTGACAACAGCCTGCAGTTGGGCCTGACCGTTGCCTGCATCACCCTGCTGATCAGCGCCAGCAGCATCAGTGCGGCGCTTGCCGACAAAAAACTGCAAAGCAAGGAGCACGACCTGCGCCGGGTCAGTGTGCTGCTCAGCCAGCTTGACCAGGCCCGGGTGTCGCTGCAGCAGGCCGCGCACTACGATGCACTGACCAACCTGATCAACCGCCGCGGTTTCAACCAGGTGTTTGCCGAACGTCTCGCCGAGCACGCCGCAAATGAAGGCATGCTGGCGGTGATGTTCCTCGACATCGACCACTTCAAGCGGATCAACGACAGCCTCGGCCACGCCGCCGGCGATGATCTGCTCAAGGTCATCGCCGACCACATCAAAGCCGCAACCCGCAGCCAGGATCTGGTGGCGCGGTTTGGCGGCGACGAATTCTGCATCGTCACCAGCCTGCACAGCCGCGACGAGGCCCGTCACCTGGCGCAGCGGATCATGCAGCGGATGAAAGAGCCGATCGACCTGGGCGGACGGCGTATGGTCATGACCACCAGCATCGGCATCAGCATCTATCCGGACGACGGCCGCAATGCCGAAGAATTGCTGAAAAACGCCGACCTGGCGCTTTATCAGTCCAAAGGCTGCGGACGCAACAACCTCAACTTCTTCAATAGCAGTCTGCGTGTTCGCGCGACCCTGGAACTGCAGTTGGAGGAAGAACTGCGGGTTGCCTTGCTCGAAGAACGCGGCCTGTGCGTGCACTACCAACCGATTTTCGACGTACGCAGCGGTCAAGTTGCCAAACTGGAAGCGCTGGTGCGCTGGCAACACCCGCAGCACGGTCTGCTCGGGCCCGACCGCTTCATCAGCATCGCCGAAGCCAACGGGCTGATCGCCGAGCTGGATCTGTGGGTGCTGCGCCGCGCCTGCGCCGACCTTGCCCGGCTCAATCAGCATGGTTACGCCAGCCTCAAGGTCACGGTCAATTGCTCGGCGCTGACCCTGGCCCGCGAAGAGCTCCCAGATGACGTCGAACAGGCCTTGTTCCAGGCTGGCCTGGCGCCGCGACAACTGGAACTGGAGGTCACCGAAAACGCCCTGATGGGCGACATTCAGCAGGTCATCAACCTGCTCAAGCGGATTCGCGGGCAAGGCGTGGCGCTGTCGATCGATGACTTCGGCACTGGCTATTCGTCGCTGGCTTACCTCAAACGCCTGCCGCTGGACGTACTGAAGATCGATCGTTCATTTATCCAGGAAGTCCCGGTCAGCCAGAAAGACCGTGAGATCGTCCAGGCAATCATCATGATGGCCCACACCCTGCACCTGCAGGTAGTCACCGAAGGCGTCGAAACCGTGGAGCAGCAGCAGTTTCTGGTCAGCCATAGCTGTGATTACCTGCAAGGCTACCTGCTCAGCCGACCGGTGCCGTTGACCGAACTGTACCCGGTACTGGAGCGCCTCGACCGCCAGCAACCGGCGCTCACGGCAGATGCCGATACAGCTCAACCAGAGTTGCCGGATCTTTTTCCAGGCAGCCCTGGCTACCGTGCAAGCGCATCAGTTGCGCGGCGAGGCCACTGATCGGTGCGGCCGAGCCCTGCTCGTGGGACAGTTTGACGGCGCCATCGAGGTCCTTGAGCAGCGTGCGTACATGCCACTTGACCGGTTCGAACTCGCTCGCTGCCATCTGCGGCGCAAGTATCTGCAGCGGCTTGGAATCGGCAAAGCCACCGGCCAGCGCTTCGGCGATCAAACTGGCATCGACGCCGGAGCGCTCGGCGAGGGCGACCACTTCGGCAATCACCAAGGCATTGCAGGCAACGATCATCTGGTTGCAGGCTTTGGTGACCTGGCCCGCGCCTACCGCGCCCATGTGAGTCACGCGCTGACCGAGCTGCATCAGCACCGGCCGTGCCCGGGCCAGATCCTGCGCTGCGCCGCCAACCATGATCGCCAGGCTACCGGCGGTAGCCCCGGCTGTGCCGCCAGACACTGGCGCATCCAGCCAGGCCATGCCACAACGCGCTGCCAGCTCGGCTGCCATTGCCCGCGTCGCACTGGGCTCAAGGCTGGACAGGTCGACCAACAACTGCCCGTGCCGACCGCCTGCGGCCACCCCCTGTTCACCAAACACCACCTCGCGGACCACGCTGGTGTCCGCCAGGCACAACAGCACCATATCGCTGTACTGGCTCAGCTCTGCAGGGCTCGCCGCCAGCCGGGCGCCGGCAGCGACCAACTCGGCGCACTTGTGCGGGCTGCGGTTCCATACCGTCAATGGATAACCGGCAGCCAACAGGCGACGGCACATCGGCAGGCCCATCAAGCCAATCCCAGCGAAACCCAACGCAGGCAATGCAGTACTCATAGCAACTCCATCAACGGTGTGTGCAACAGCAACCAGCAAGTGACAGTGCCACCCTGGCCTCGACTTGAGCGCAGTGGCGAGCGCCCTGCACCTTTATTACGCATTCCGTAAACTGTTACCGCTGTGCCGAACGAGGCTCGCGGTGTTACTTACTTCTACCTTACGTGCACGTCAACGCGCACCATAAGCAGCCGCCTGCCTGTTTCTACGCACCAAAAAAGCTCACTGATTTGTAGCGGGCTTTGTCTGCATGAGCACGAATGGCGAAACCACCACAGCCCAGATTTGCGGATCACGGGCCTGCATGTCTAGCGCCTGCTCTGCCGATACCGGGCCGACAGTGCCATCCGCCCGCCATTTGGCGAACATTTCACCTTGGTTTTCGGCCATCGCCGCAGCAACGGTAATCAGGTCCAGATCGGGGTCGACCCAAATCAGGTCACCCTTTGCCCAGAAACGCTCCAGCGCCTTCCACTCAATGATTGCAGTCTCACCAAGCAATTTGGCATAGAGGGTGCTTGTTTGATCAGTCATGGGTTCCTACCAGCAAGAATCGGCCAACTCAAAGGCCGCTATTTTTGCAGAAAAACCCGGTTGCAAATATGTAATTTGCTCGACGGCTCCCGAGTATGGGGGATGCATCGCTGAATAGAGGCTATTTGATGGCGCTATTCTGTATGTTTATGTCGATCACGCGACACCCCGCGAAACAGACGCTTTTTGATGGCTTTTCAAGCGTCGAGCCAGCGCTCTACACTGTACCGGTACAGTTCCGGGACATGTTCCGGGGGAAGGTGGGCGTGCATATGGCGTGGCCATTGCACATCCCGCCCGGTCTGTAGCCCTGACCGCCAGGACTATAAGAATTACAACAGAATGAGTGGAGCACTATGATCAAGATTTCCAAGCTGTTCGCTGCAATGGTACTGGCCGGCGTAGCCAGCCATTCGTTTGCTGCCGATACCATCAAGATCGGTATCGCCGGCCCGAAAACCGGTCCCGTCACCCAGTACGGCGACATGCAGTTCATCGGCGCCAAGCAAGCTATCAAGGACATCAACGCCAAGGGCGGCGTCGATGGCAAGATGCTTGAGGCCAAGGAATATGACGACGCTTGCGACCCTAAACAAGCAGTGGCCGTAGCCAACAAAGTGGTCAACGATGGCGTCAAGTACGTAATCGGTCACCTGTGCTCCAGCTCCACCCAGCCTGCATCCGACATCTACGAAGACGAAGGCGTGATCATGATCACCCCGGCTGCCACCAGCCCGGAAATCACCGCCCGTGGCTACAAGATGATCTTCCGCACCATCGGCCTGGACAGCGCGCAAGGCCCGGCTGCTGGCAACTACATCGCCGACCACGTCAAGCCTAAGGTCGTTGCAGTACTGCACGACAAGCAGCAATACGGTGAAGGCATCGCTACCGCGGTCAAACAGACCCTGGAAAGCAAAGGCACCAAAGTTGCCGTGTTCGAAGGCCTGAACGCGGGTGACAAGGACTTCTCCTCGATCATCCAGAAGCTCAAGCAGAACAACGTCGACTTCGTTTACTACGGCGGCTACCACCCAGAACTGGGCCTGATCCTGCGCCAGGCGCAAGAAAAAGGCCTGAAAGCCAAGTTCATGGGCCCGGAAGGTGTCGGCAACGACTCCATCTCGCAGATCGCCCAAGGCGCTTCGGAAGGCCTGCTGGTGACCCTGCCGAAGTCCTTCGACGCTGACCCTGCGAACAAGGCCATTGCCGATGCCATCAAGGCTGACGGCAAGGACCCAAGCGGCCCATTCGTGTTCCCGGCCTACTCCGCTGTGCAGTTGATCGCTGACGGTATCGTTGCGGCCAAGTCCGAAGACGCCGACAAAGTGGCTGCAGCGATCCACGCTGGCACCTTCAAGACCCCGACCGGCGACCTGTCGTATGACGCCAAGGGCGACCTGAAAGACTTCAAGTTCGTGGTTTACGAATGGCACTTCGGCAAGCCGAAGACCGAAGTCTCCCCGCAGTAACTGCGTGATCAATAGCTGACCGAAAAGCCCACTGTGCGAGCAGTGGGCTTTGTTTTACGAGGTTCATGAGAACGATTGCCGTGATCCGGCAGCCGCCTCACCTGAAAATCTTAAAACCGTCACCCGCGGTTCACTGGCCGAGCCCTGCCATCGTCGCACAGACCACGAGGCGCGCCGGGTTACCCCCCGCCAGCGAATGCAATCAGGTTTTTAGGAGCGCTGTAATGCCTGAGATCTACCATTTCTTCCAACAACTGGTTAATGGATTGACCATCGGCAGCACCTATGCCTTGATCGCCATCGGTTACACGATGGTGTACGGCATCATTGGCATGATCAACTTCGCCCACGGCGAGGTGTACATGATCGGGTCCTACGTGGCATTCATTGCACTCGCCGGGCTGGCCATGATGGGCATCCATTCCCTGCCGATACTGATGACCGTGGCCTTTATCGCCACGATCTGCGTAACCAGTGCCTATGGCTACAGCATCGAGCGCGTTGCCTACCGCCCGTTGCGCAACAGTAACCGTCTGATCCCGCTGATCTCTGCCATCGGCATGTCGATCTTCCTGCAGAACACTGTGCTGCTGTCACAGGATTCCAAGGACAAGTCGATCCCCAACCTGATCCCTGGGAGCTTCTCCTTCGGCCCGGGCGGCGCAGAGGAAGTGCTGATTTCCTACATGCAGGTACTGGTGTTCGTCGTCACCCTGGTGGCCATGACCCTGTTGACCCTGTTCATCTCCCGTTCCCGCCTGGGCCGCGCCTGCCGCGCCTGTGCCGAGGACATCAAGATGGCCAACCTGCTCGGTATCAACACCAACAACATCATTGCCCTGACCTTCGTCATTGGCGCCGCACTGGCGGCAGTGGCAGCCGTGTTGCTGAGCATGCAATACGGGGTGATCAACCCCAACGCCGGCTTCCTGGTGGGCTTGAAAGCCTTCACCGCGGCAGTCCTGGGCGGCATCGGCAGTATTCCGGGCGCCATGCTCGGTGGCCTGGTGCTGGGTGTGGCCGAAGCCTTTGGCGCCGATATCTTCGGTGACCAGTACAAGGACGTCGTGGCGTTCGGGCTGTTGGTTCTGGTGCTGTTGTTCCGGCCGACCGGCATTCTGGGCCGTCCGGAGGTTGAGAAAGTATGAACAAGAATATCAAACAAGCGTTTTTCAGCGCCCTGCTGGTCTGGGCCGTGGCCTTCCCGGTACTTGGCCTGAAGCTGAGCATCGACGGCATCAACCTGATCGTGCATAGCCAGGGGCCGTTCACCATCACCGTGATTGCGGTGTGTTCGGTGTTGATGTTCCTGCGGGTGTTGTTCGACAAGCAGTGGAGCGCAGTGACTGCCCGTGGCTCGGACCGCAAGTTGATCTCGCCAGCGGTGAGCAACTTCCTGACCTTGCCCAAGACCCAGCGCTGGATCATCCTCGGCCTGATCGTGGTGGCATTGGTCTGGCCGTTCTTCGGCTCGCGCGGCGCGGTCGACATTGCTACGTTGATCCTGATCTACGTGATGCTCGGTCTGGGGCTGAACATCGTCGTCGGCCTGGCCGGCCTGCTCGACCTGGGTTATGTCGGCTTTTACGCAGTGGGTGCCTACAGTTACGCCATGCTGTCGCACTACTATGGGCTGAGCTTCTGGATCTGCCTGCCGATTGCCGGCTTGATGGCAGCCACCTTCGGCTTCTTGCTGGGCTTCCCGGTATTGCGCTTGCGCGGTGACTATCTGGCGATCGTGACCCTCGGTTTCGGTGAGATCATTCGGCTGTTCCTGCGTAACCTGACCGACCTCACCGGCGGCCCCAACGGCATCAGCAACATCCCCAAGCCAACCTTCTTCGGGCTGTCGTTCGAGCGTCGCGCGGCTGAAGGCATGCAAACCTTCCACGAGTACTTCGGCATCGAGTACAACTCGATCAACAAGGTCATCTTCCTCTACCTGGTAGCGTTGTTGCTGGCCTTGCTGGCCTTGTTCGTGATCAACCGGCTGCTGCGCATGCCAATCGGGCGGGCGTGGGAGGCACTGCGTGAAGACGAGATCGCCTGCCGTGCGTTGGGCCTCAACCCCACCGTGATCAAGCTCTCGGCATTTACTCTGGGCGCCTGCTTCGCCGGTTTTGCCGGCAGCTTCTTCGCCGCACGGCAAGGGCTGGTGACACCGGAGTCGTTCACCTTCATCGAGTCGGCAATCATCCTCGCCATCGTTGTGCTGGGCGGTATGGGTTCGCAGTTGGGCGTGATTCTCGCGGCCATCGTGATGATCCTGCTGCCGGAGCTGATGCGTGAATTCAGCGAGTACCGCATGTTGATGTTCGGTGCGCTGATGGTGTTGATGATGATCTGGCGTCCGCAGGGCTTGCTGCCTATGCAACGACCACATATGGAGCTGCGTCGATGAGCCGCGAAATTCTGCAAGTCAGCGGCCTGAGCATGCGCTTCGGCGGCTTGTTGGCGGTCAACGGCGTGGCCCTGACCGTCAAGGAAAAACAAGTGGTGGCGCTGATCGGCCCGAACGGCGCCGGCAAGACCACGGTGTTCAACTGCCTGACCGGCTTCTACAAGCCAAGTGGCGGCACCATTCTGCTCGACGGCCAGCCGATTCAGGGCCTGGCCGGCCATCAGATCGCCCGCAAGGGTGTGGTGCGGACCTTCCAGAACGTGCGTCTGTTCAAAGAGATGACCGCGCTGGAAAACCTCCTGATCGCCCAGCACCGGCACTTGAACACCAACTTCTTTGCCGGCCTGTTCAAGACCCCGAGCTTTCGCCGCAGCGAACACGAAGCCATGGAGCGCGCGCAGTACTGGCTGGACAAGGTCAACCTGACCGAGTTCGCCAACCGCACTGCCGGCACCCTCGCTTACGGCCAGCAGCGCCGCCTGGAGATCGCCCGCTGCATGATGACCCAACCGCGGATCATCATGCTCGACGAACCTGCCGCCGGCTTGAACCCCAAGGAAACCGAAGACCTCAAGGCATTGATCGGCTACCTGCGCGAATCCCACAACGTGACTGTGCTGCTGATCGAGCACGACATGAAACTGGTGATGAGCATCTCCGACCATATCGTCGTGATCAACCAGGGCTCGCCCCTGGCCGATGGTACCCCGGAGCAGATCCGTGACAATCCTGATGTGATCAAGGCCTATCTGGGGGAAGCGTAATGCTCAAGTTCGAAAACGTTTCCACTTTCTACGGCAAGATCCAGGCGCTGCATGGCGTCAATGTCGAGATCAACCAGGGCGAGATCGTCACCTTGATCGGCGCCAACGGTGCCGGCAAGTCGACCTTGCTGATGACCCTGTGCGGCTCGCCGCAGGCGCACAGCGGCAGCATCAAATACCTTGGGGAAGAGCTGGTCGGCCAGCCGTCTTCGCACATCATGCGCAAAAGCATCGCCGTGGTCCCCGAAGGACGCCGCGTGTTTGCCCGTCTGACTGTCGAAGAGAACCTGGCCATGGGCGGTTTCTTCACCGACAAGGGCGATTACCAGGAACAACTGGACAAGGTCCTGCAGCTGTTTCCGCGCTTGAAAGAGCGCTACTCACAGCGTGGCGGCACCATGTCCGGTGGCGAACAGCAGATGCTGGCGATTGGTCGTGCGCTGATGAGCAAGCCCAAGTTGCTGCTGCTCGACGAACCGTCGCTGGGGCTGGCGCCGATCATCATCCAGCAGATCTTCGATATCATCGAACAACTGCGCCGTGATGGTGTGACGGTATTCCTGGTCGAGCAAAACGCCAACCAGGCACTCAAGATCGCTGACCGTGCCTATGTATTGGAGAACGGTCACGTGGTCATGCAGGGCACTGGCGAAGCATTGTTGAGTGACCCGAAGGTGCGAGACGCTTACCTCGGCGGTTGATCCTTCGTGTAATCCATTGGGGCCGCCTTGCGGCCCCAATCGTTTCACCACCCCTTGTGATCCCGGGTACTGCTCGGTAACGTGCGCACTTCACCCGCCGCGTCCCCGGAGCCTCACCCATGCGTTGCACCCCTCCTCTGCTGCTCGCCACCCTGCTGCCACTGTTCGCCGGCTGCCAGATGCTGGCCGACAAACCGGTCGACCCTGACCTTGGCACCACGCGCATGCAGGGCGAACTGAGCGCCAGCGGCGGTCATCTGCTGTTCAAACCTTGCAGCGAAAGCCGCTCGTTCGTGGTCAATGATGCCGGCGCCACGGGCATCCTGCAGGAAGCCTCGAGCCTGGCCCACGGCGCTGGCGACAAGCTGTTTGCCGATGTCCGCGGGCGCCTTGCCGGCAGCAAGCAGGCCAACAGCGACGGCCAGCTGGATGTGCGCCGGCTGTATCGCCTGGAGCCTTCGGCCAGTGCCTGCGACGACCCCAACTTCAAGCAACTGACCCTGCGCGCCGGCGGCCATGCGCCGGAATGGGACATCAAGGCCAGCGGCAAGGGCATGGTCCTCAACCGCGCCGGCCAGCCGCCGCTGCCACTGCCGTTCCTTGAAGAGCAGATGCCCGGCGGTGGCCTCAACCTGTCCAGCGAAGCCAATGGCCAGCGCATCGAACTGTGGCTCGCTCCGCAGCGCTGCGTCGACAGCGTCACCGGCGCCGTGCGCCACCTGCGTGCCGAGCTGCGCGTCGATGGCCAGACCGTGCACGGCTGCGCTTACTACGGCGGCGCCCGCGACAACTGATCGCCTAGTGGTTTTTATCCTGCCTTTGAGCCCGGCGAACAGCTTATACTTGGCGGTTTGTGTAAAGCCGCCGGCCGCCAGAGGCCGGGATACTGGATCCTGCCATGCTACGAATCACTGAACTGAAGCTGCCCCTGGACCATCCTGACGAAGCCCTGCGCGAGGCCATCCTCCAGCGCCTGGGTATTGCCGATGACCAGTTGCTGAGCTTCACCCTGTTCAAGCGCAGCTACGATGCTCGCAAGAAGAACAGCGAACTGCTGTTCATCTACACCATCGACCTGCACGCCAGCAACGAAGCCGAACTGCTGCAAAAATTCGCCGACGATCACAACATCAGCGTTGCCCCCGACGTCAGCTACAAGTACGTCGGCCAATCTCCTGCCGAGCTGCAGGAGCGGCCTCTGGTAGTCGGCTTCGGCCCGTGCGGGATCTTTGCCGGGCTGTTGCTGGCGCAGATGGGCTTCAAGCCGATCGTGCTCGAGCGCGGCAAGGAAGTCCGCCAGCGAACCAAGGACACCTGGGGCCTGTGGCGCAAAAGCGTGCTCAACCCCGAGTCCAACGTTCAGTTTGGCGAAGGCGGCGCCGGGACCTTCTCCGACGGCAAGCTGTACAGCCAGATCAAGGACCCGCTGCACCACGGCCGCAAAGTGCTGGAAGAGTTCGTCAAGGCCGGTGCGCCAGACGAGATCCTGTTCATCAACAAGCCGCACATCGGTACCTTCCGCCTGACCGGCATGGTCGAGAACATGCGCGAGCAGATCATCGCCCTCGGTGGCGAAGTGCGCTTCGAGCAAAAAGTCAGCGACTTGCTCCTCGACGGCGAACAGCTCACCGGTGTGGTCCTCGACAGCGGCGAACAGCTGCACGCGCGGCACGTGGTGCTGGCTCTGGGCCACAGCGCGCGTGACACCTTCCGCATGCTGCACGCGAAGGGTGTGTTCATGGAAGCCAAGCCGTTCTCGGTCGGTTTCCGCATCGAGCACCCACAGACCTTGATCGACAAGGCGCGCCTGGGCAAATACGCCGGCCACCCGAAACTCGGCGCCGCTGACTACAAGCTGGTCTATCACGCCAAGAACGGTCGCTCGGTGTACAGCTTCTGCATGTGCCCGGGCGGCACTGTGGTTGCGGCAACCAGCGAGCCTGGCCGAGTTGTGACCAATGGCATGAGCCAGTACTCGCGTAACGAGCGCAATGCCAACTCGGGCATCGTCGTCGGCATCGACCCAGAACGGGATTACCCGGGCGGGCCGCTTGCCGGCATCGAGTTGCAGGAGCGGCTTGAGACACTCGCCTATGAGCTGGGCGGCAGCAACTACCAGGCGCCGGCGCAACTGGTTGGCGACTTTGTCGCCGGTCGGCCTTCGACCGCGCTGGGCAGTGTCGAGCCTTCGTACAAGCCGGGCGTGACCTTGGGTGACCTGGCGCTGAGCCTGCCCGATTTCGCAATCGAGGCCATCCGCGAGGCACTGCCGGCGTTCGATCGGCAGATCAAGGGCTACAACCTGCACGACGCAGTACTGACCGGGCTCGAGACGCGGACTTCCTCGCCGCTGCGCATCACCCGTGATGCCAGCTTCCAGAGCATCAACGTCAAGGGCCTGTTCCCGGCCGGTGAAGGTGCAGGTTACGCGGGTGGTATTCTGTCGGCAGGTGTCGACGGCATTCGCATCGCTGAAGCCGTAGCGCGGGATATTCTCGGGCTGCAGTGAGCTGAAACCCAGGCGTAAAAAAACCCCGGTCGGCACTGCCGATCGGGGTTTTTACATTCAGCGCGGCTGTCAGTGGGTGACGCGGCTGGTGCCATCTACAGTCATGATGCGGACACGCTCGCCCACGCGGAAGATTTCATTCTCCTGCACGGCCTGTACGTAAGCACGGGTGCTGCCGTCATCTTCACGTACGGTGACTTCGACGCCCTGGGTGCGGGTGATGCCTTCTTCAGCAGCCGAACCTGCCAAGCCACCGGCTACAGCACCGATCACAGCGGCAACGATGCTGCCGCGACCGCCGCCAATGGCGCTACCGGCCACGCCGCCGACCACAGCACCGGCGCCGCCGCCGATTGGGGTCTTGGTGCCTTCGATTTTCACCGGACGCAGGGCTTCGATGGTACCCATGCGTACGGTCTGCACGCGGCGGGCTTCATCACGGGAGTAGCTGTCACCGGTCAGGCTCGAGGCACAACCGCCGAGCAGCAGCGACATGGTGGTGAACGCCACCACCAGAACAGATTTACGCATGGGTTGTATCTCCATAAGACAGGTGACCATTAGACGCTGCAGGTTGACGGCTGTCACGGTGCATACGTAACAAAAATGCATTCATTCAGCGTCGGTACAGGGTGTGTGCTGACGCTTGATTGTCAGACCTTGGATCGGCTTGGATTACTGCATTGGGTTTGGGATTGGTTGGGGCGATTTTTGGGGGATTGGGGCTTATCCATTTTGTGTGGTGGCAGTGATGGCCCCTTTCGCCCTTACGGCGAGTCACTTTTTTGGCAAACGCCCCAAAAAAGTAACCAAAAAAGGGCTCGCTCCTACATACGGCCCCTTCGCTGCGCTACGGGGTTCCCTCGCTCCGGCCTTGCTCCCGGGAGGACCGCGCTGTACGGGCCATCCTGGCCCGCAGCGCTTGACGGCCATCCATGGCCGTCACCTCCCTCCGCAAGACCTGCGCTCGGCCTCCTGAAGTCGCAGGTAGATCAAGATCAAGAGCACGCCTCGCTGCGCTGGCGCAAAGCGGCATCGGCGTGACCGCTGGTTTTGGGTCGGATTGAGATTGCCGACGCTGCTGCACGGCCCAAGTTTTTGACTTTGACTTTGCTCTGACTCTTGATCTGCGCCAGCGCAGCGAGGCGTGCCTTTGATCTTGATCTGCTTTTGATCTTGATCCACCGGCGACTCAGGAGGCCGAGCGCAGGTCTTGCGAAGGGAGGTGACGGCCATGGATGGCCGTCAAGCGCTGCGGGCCAGGAGGCCCGTACAGCGCGGTCCGCCCGGGAGCAAGGCCGGAGCGAGGGAACCCCGCAGCGCAGCGAAGGGGCCGGATGTGGAGCCAAGCCCTTTTTTGGTTACTTTTTTGGGGCGTTTGCCAAAAAAGTGACTCGCCGTAAGGGCGAAAGGGGCCCAATCAGCCACCACAAAAAACGGATAAGCCCACAGTAACCGCGAACAACCCCGAGCTGCCAAAGCACCCCAGGCCGCCGCCTACCAACCTCAGGGAGCCAACCGCTCCCGAGCCCAATGCCCCGCCCCCAGACGATAATTCAGTCGATCATGCAACCGGCTAGCCCTACCCTGCCAAAACTCAACCCGCTCCGGCAGCAAACGATACCCCCCCCAATGCTCAGGACAATGCGGCTGAGTCTGCGAAAACCGCTCTTCAGTAGCCTTGACCAAAGCCTCCAGCTCTTCACGCCCAGCAATCACCCGACTCTGCGGCGAAGCCCAAGCCCCAAGACGACTCCCCAGCGGGCGCACCTGGTAATAGTCATCGGACTCCTGCGCAGTAACCTTCTCAACCCGCCCCTCAATCCGCACCTGACGCTCCAGCGCCGGCCAGAAGAAGGTCATCGCCGCAAACGGGTTAGCCTGCAAATGCTGCCCCTTCGCGCTGTCATAGTTGCTGAAAAAGGTGAATCCCTGAGCATCCAGGCCCTTCAACAGCAACACCCGGCAATGCGGACGTCCATCGGCATCGACCGTAGCCAGCGTCATGGCATTGGCCTCGACCGGCGCCTGTTCGGTTTTTACAGCATCGGCAAACCACTGGTGGAACAGCGCAAACGGCTCATCCGGCGCCTGGCTTTCGGCCAGGCCATCACGGGTGTAGTCGCGGCGCATATCGGCCAGAGATTGAGTCATGACAGCACTTCCTTGACGATCAGTTGGTCTTCGCAGGGCTGTTGGCAGCGACTTTCTTGTCGGCCGTGGTTTTTTTCGCGGCCGGCTTGGCGGCCGGCTTCTTGGCAGCAGTCTTGGCTGCGGCCTTCTTGACCGGGGCTTTGGCCACGGCTTTCTTCGCCGCAGGCTTGGCAGCGGCCTTGGCTGCAGGCTTGCTGGCTGCAGGCTTGGCCACCGGGGCCTTGCTGTCTTGAGTGGCGACCACAGCGGCCGGGGCCGGCGCCAGGTTCGGCTGCTGGTATTTGGCCAACAGGGCCAGCATGGTGTTCTGCGGCGTCATCAGCAATTCGACGCGGCGGTTCAAGGCGCGGCCTTCGAGGCTGTCGTTGGCGGCGCGTGGCATCACCGAGCCCATACCTTTGAGGCTCAAACGGTCGCGTTGCAGACCACTCAGGCGGAAGATAGCCGAGACCGAGGCAGCGCGCTCAAGGCTGAGCTTCTGGTTAACGGCAGCGGCACCGCTGCTGTCGGCGTGACCGAGAATCAGCACGGCAGTTTTCGGGTCGACTTCAATGGCCTTGGCCAGACGGGTGATCGGCCCCAAACTCGCCGGCAACAGCATGTTCGGGCGGTCCGGGTTGTACGAGCTGTCGACCGGAATGGTCACGGCCAACAGGTCTTCGCGGCGCTCCACTTCAAACTTGCTGTCCTTGACCGCTTCACGCAGCTTTGGCTCGTACTGGTCAAGCCAGGCCTGGGTGGCCTTGTGATCAATCTTGGGAACGACCGGCCCCTTGGCCTGGGTCTCTTCAGAGCCGAACGGCCACCACCAGCGGCTGCTGCTTTCGGACTTGGCGTCGGCTTTGGCAACTTTCTCGGTCACCGCCTGCTTCACTTCCTGATCGGCAACCTTGTCCGAGCCAAACGGCCACCAGCTGTGTCCGCTAGTCGAGGAGGCATCCTGCGATTGGCTGGCACAACCGGTCATGGCCAGGCACAGGGCGAGTGCTAAGGTTTTTTGTGAAGACATCAGCGATACACCATGAAATTGAAGGAAATTTTGCCTGCAGTAGCAGGCATTGGCATTGAGCATAGTCAAACCGCACGGGCATTACCCGCACTAGCCGATCAAAGGCAACTGGCGAGCACCCGCACCAGCTTCTGCGCTCTTGGGTCCATCAGCACGTAAGGGCCGAGGGTATTGGTGACGAAGCCAAAGGCAACATCGTGCTCGGGGTCGGCGAAACCGACCGAACCACCGGCGCCCGGGTGACCGAATGCGCCAGCACCGAGGCCGAAGGTGGCGTTGGCTACGGTTGGCTGGTCCAGCATGCAACCCAGGCCGAAGCGGGTCTGGATCAGCAAGGTACGGTCTTCACCGAGACTGTGCTCGCGGGTCAGTTCATCCAGCAACTCGGATTCGAGCAAGCTGCCGTCGAGCAGGCCGGCATAAAAACCGGCGAGGCTGCGCGCGTTGCCGTGGCCGTTGGCCGCAGGCTGCTGCATGCGTCGCCATTCGGGCTTGTTGGTACTGGTCAGGATTGCTGGTGGGTTGGTGAACGCTCGGGTTGAAAGCGCCTCTGGCTCGCGCATGGTGACCTGCAGCAGGCGCTGCGCAGCCGCATCGCCTGAATTGCCCTTGCCGCGGGCTATATGCGCCACACGGTGGAATTCTTCATCTGCCAGGCCAATGTGAAAATCCAGCCCCAACGGCTTGGCCGTGCGGGCGACGATCGACTCACCCGGACCGCGGCCGTCAGCTCGGCGAATAAGCTCGCCGATCAGCCAGCCATAGGTGATTGCCGCGTAGCCATGCTCGGTGCCTGGGGTCCACCACGGCGTTTCTGCGGCCAGCGCGGCAGTCATCGCTTCCCAGTCGTACAACGCCTCGGCGGGGAGCAGCTCACGGATTGCCGGCAGGCCAGCGCGGTGGCTCAGTAACTGACGCAGGGTCACGGCTTCTTTGCCGGCTTGAGCGAACTCCGGCCAGTAGCGTGCTACCGGGGCATCCAGCGCCAGCTTGCCCTCGCCCACCAGTTGCAGGGCAGTCACGGCGGTGAACGTCTTGGTGCAGGAGAACAGATTGGCGATGGTGTCGCTATGCCAAGCCTGCTGCCCATCCTTGTCGGCACTGCCGGCCCACAGGTCGATCACGGTGTCGCCACCGACCTGGATGCACAACGCCGCACCGCGCTCCTGGGAATCCTCGAACAAGGCGGCGAATGCTTCACGCACCGCCTCGAACTTCAGCTCATAGTGACCCTGAATCTGCACCGCCAGCTCTCCGTACGACTCGAGTTTGCAAAGGCGTGCATTGTTTCAGTAGTTGACCATTTTGCCTACTGAATGTGGCCGGATGGTTGTCAGGAAACGTCGCCAAACAGCTCTGCAACCAGCCCCATGCGCCTCATGGCACCGGCTTGCTGACCACCGTGCGCAGCTCGTCGATTACCTGCTGATTACTCCGGCGCACCGCCTCGACAAAGCCCGGATAGGCCACATCGGTGATCGCCACCAACCCAAGATGGCCGTTTTCGCCATCGAGCAGGCGGCCACTGGCAGGCTGATCCAGATACTGGAACCAATGCGCACCGACGATCATCGGCTGGGCCATGGCGGCCTTGAGGAAGTTGGCATACGCCGGGCCACGGTCCTCCTCGCGCGCCAGTTCCACCGGCCCCGGCCAGAACGGCCCACGGTCGCGCGAACCGAACTGGAATTCGGACACCAGCACCGGCTTATCCAGCTCGGCCAGGCGAGCAAAGTCGTAGCCGTCGTCAGGCTTGAGGGTATAGAAGTTGAAACTGAGCACATCGCAGAACTCGGCGCAGGCCTTGACCGCCTGTGGGCTGCTCAGGGCAAAGCGGCCTCCGAGCAACAGGTGGTTGGGCGCATGCCAGTTGAGCGAATCGGCGATGGTCTTGAAATAGGTGTCGGCGAACACCTGTTGGAAGTACTGGTAATCGCGTTCGATTTCCGGGTGCTCGGGGTTGGGCAGCGGTGCTTCGAAGCCTGGGTCTTCCATTAGCTCCCACGCCTGCAGCTCGATGCCCCAGGCCTTGGACAGCCCTTCCTGATTGCGGTACTTGTCGCGCAGCTGCTTGAGGAACGCGCGCTTGGCCGGCACGTCGGTGGTCAGGCGCAGGGTGCCGAAAGCGAGGCCATAGCGGGCCCGCGGATCATCACCGGGTGCGGCCCAGGCCAGCTCGTTGTCGGCAAAGTAACCGATCAGCCACGGGTCATCGCGGTGATCACGGGCAGCAATCGCTACAGCACGTTCGGTGGCCATGGCAAAGCGTGGGTCGAACGGATCGGGCATGCGCCCCCACCAGTCCATGCCCGTGCTGATGCTGGCGTAGTCGCCAACGATCGACAACGGCAGGGTGTAAGGCACCCGTTTGGCCAGGCCCAGTTCAGGATCGCTCCAGTTGCCGAGGGTATTGAAGCCCCACGCCTGCAAGCGATTCAGAGCATGCGCCTGCCAGCGGCCGGCATCGATCGCCATCGGCGGGCACGCCTGGCTGGTCGGTTCGGCGGCGGCCGGGGCACAGCTGTGGCCATGGCTGCGTTGCAGGTTGGCTGCGTAGAAGTCGAACCAGCGGCCCTGCTTGAATGCGCGCCCCTGCGAAGACGCATTGCCATCATCATTGTTGCCTTCCCCGTAGAACGCGGCGAAGGGCTCGTTGACGCCGGGCAACGCGGTGAACATGCCCTCGCGACCAGCAACATAGGTACGCCCGCCATCAGCGGCCACAGCGTTTACGCCCAACGAGAAGAACGGATGGCCGTCAGGCGTCACCAGGAACCAGCGGCCATCGCGTTTCTCTGTACGGAAGAAGCCCTGAGCCTCGAACGCAGGCCCGGCCAGCAGCCCACCGTACGGGTCAAGCGCTTGCTTGCCGCGCTCTGCCAGCCAGACCTTGAGCTGCGCCTGCTCGCGGCTATCGGCAGCTTTGAGCTGGTCATCGCTGACGATTCGCTCCGGCCAGCGGCCCCGCGTCGACTGGCCATAAGCGTCGATCAGGCCGGCATAGGCTGCCTTGAAGGCGAGATCGTCATCTTGTAGGCCGACCCTCTCGATCAGCAGGCTTTGCGCCACGTTGGGCTTGGGGATGCTCAGAGTCACCGAGCTGATCTGCTTCAGGTCCACCTCGCCGACGCTGCTGGTCAGCAGCAAGCGCTGGCCGTCGTAGGTCCATGGCATCGGTGGGCCGGCACGCATGCCTTGGCTCAGCGGCGAGCTGGCGGTAAGCGGCACCATTACCGTTTGCGCAGGCCCGGCCGGCAGGTCGATGCGGCTGGTGAGGGTGCGGCCATCGCTGCTCTGCACTGTGACGTCGACCGTCAGCGCCCAATCCATCGCACTTTGCAGGCGCAAGGTGAGGGCCTTGCCGGCCGACCAGTCCCACGCCCCACCTTGCGGGCTCAGGCCCAGGCTTGGGCGTTCGACCGGATTGAACACGACGCGGCGCAGTACCTCGCCCTCTGCGGTCTGTTCGGCGTTGTATTGCGGCATGCCGGCGTCGGCGGTGATGACATTGACCACCGAGGCCGGCCGCACGAAGCTGAACAGCGTCTGCTGCCCAGCCAGCAAGGGTGAGCAGAACAGCAGCGTGAAGACTGCGGGCAAGGTGCGTCGAATCATAGAACTGGAGCTCTCCTTCAGGGCCGCGGGGAGCCCGTGACTGAGTAATGGACAATAGGCCGGAGCTGCACGCTCCAGCCGTCAGGAAATTTCCCGCCGGAACGGCGGTAGCGCATTGAGGATAGCCTTGCCGTAGCGCTGAGTGACCAGGCGCCGATCGAGCAAGGTGATCACGCCGCGGTCCTGTTCGGTGCGCAGCAGGCGACCACAAGCCTGGATCAGCTTAAGCGAGGCGTCGGGTACGGCGATTTCCATGAATGGATTACCTCCGCGCGCTTCGATCCACTCGGCCAGAGCGGCTTCGACCGGGTCATCCGGCACCGAGAACGGGATCTTTGCGATCACCACGTGCTCGCAATATGCGCCAGGCAGGTCGACCCCTTCGGAGAAACTGGCCAGACCGAACAGCACGCTGTGCTGGCCGTCGTCGACCCGCGCCTTGTGCTTGTTCAGGGTTTCTTGCTTGGACAGGTTGCCCTGAATCAGCACCAGCTTGCGCCAGTCACGATCAAGGCCATCGAATACGTCCTGCATCTGCTTGCGCGACGAGAACAGTACCAGCGCACCCCGCGCCTCTTCGAGCATCGCCGGCAGTTCGCGGATGATCGCGGCGGTGTGCCCGGCAGCATCGCGCGGATCGGCGCCCAGATCAGGCACCCGCAGCAACCCGGCATCGCCGTGCACGAACGGGCTCGGCACCACACAGGTTACTGCGTCCCTTGGCAGGCCGGAGCGCATGCGGAAGCGGTCGAACTTGCCCAGCGCGGTCAGCGTTGCCGACGTCACCAAGGCGCCGTGGGCAACGCTCCACAAGCTGCGCCGGAGCATCTCAGCTGCGAGGATCGGGCTGGCGTTTACCTCGATGTCGAACAGCGCACCGGTCTCGGCCAGGGTCAGCCAACGCGCCATCGGCGGGCTATCCTCCGGGTCCTCGGCGGTGAACGCCGTCCACAGCTCCCAGTTGCCCTGAGCCCGAGTCACCAGGCTGCCGAACAGCGGGTACCACTCTTCGGCCTGGTGGCTGGCGATACCGATGTTCTTCTCGCCATCCATGCCTTCCTTGAGCAGGTCTGCCAGGCGCGTGAACAGGTCATTGAGCTGGGAAAAACCCTTTTTCAGCTCGATGCCGACTTCGCGGATATGCTCCGGCACCACCCCGCCCTCAAAGCGGTAGCGTGGCCGCTCGCGGCCTTCGGTGTCTTCACCGGGCTTGAAGTCTGCAATCTGCTCGCAAAGGGTAAACATGAACTGCTGCTGGGTGCGGATTTCACGCGCCAGCTCCGGCACCTGTTCGATGTACTTGCCCAGATCGCCCGGCAGCGGGTGCTGGGCGAGCAGCTTGGTCAGGTTCTTGGCCGTCTGCTCAAGCCAGTCGGCGGTCGAGCGCAGCCGCGAATAATGGGCAAAATGACCAATCGCCTTGTCCGGGAGGTGATGGCCTTCGTCGAACACATAAATGGTGTCGCGTGGGTCAGGCAGCACCGCGCCGCCGCCCAGGGCCAGGTCAGCCAGGACCATGTCGTGGTTGGTGACGATCACATCGACCTTGCCCATGCCTTCTCGGGCCTTGTAGAACACGCACTGCTGGAAGTTCGGGCAGTGACGGCCGGTACATTGGCTGTGGTCGGTGGTCAGGCGCGCCCAGTCCGGGTCTTCGATGGTTTCCGACCAGCTGTCACGGTCGCCATCCCAGCGGTTGCCGGCGAGCTTCTCGATCATGCTGTTGAACAGCTTCTGGCTGCGCTCGTCGACTTCGATATGGAAGCCTTCTTCCTCGAACAGCTGCGCAGTGGCCGACTGGGCGTGGCCTTCCTGCAACAGTACGTCGAGCTTGGACAGGCACAGATAGCGGCCACGGCCCTTGGCCAGGGCAAAGCTGAAGTTAAGACCACTGTTGCGCATCAGGTCAGGCAGATCCTTGAAGACGATCTGCTCCTGCAGCGCCACGGTGGCGGTGGCAATCACCAGGCGCTTGCCGGCGACCTTGGCGGCGGGGATGGCCGCCAGGGCGTAGGCGACCGTCTTGCCGGTACCAGTGCCCGCCTCGACGGCAACCACGGCGGGGTCACCCGAGCGTCGACCTTCGTCGTCGCAGGCAATATCGCCGAGCACTTTCGCTACTTCGGCAATCATCAGGCGCTGGCCGTAACGTGGCTTAAGGCTCTTGGCTTCGAGAAAACGCGAATAGGCGCCCTGGATGGTGGCTTTGAGTTCGTTGCTGATCATGGTCTGCAGGCGCCCGAAGGGCTGGATATATTTTCAGTGTTTTGCATGGCCGGCTATCATACCCCGCTCGCGCCCTTTATGCCGCATGGAGATCCCGATGCTGAGCTTTACCCTACCCTACACCCTGCATGTGCTAGCCGCCCTGGTCTGGGTCGGCGGGATGTTTTTCGCCTGGCTGATCCTGCGCCCGGCAACGGTTGCAGCCCTGGAGGGGCCGGCACGGTTGCGCTTGTGGCTGGAAGTTTTCCGACGCTTCTTTGTCTGGGTCTGGGTCGCTGTGGCGATTTTGGCGATCAGTGGTATCGGCATGTTGCACATGCGCTTCAGCGGTTTCGAAACTGCGCCCAAGTACGTGCAACTGATGATGGGCGGGGCGATCGTGATGTTTGCCTTGTTCCTGCGCGTGCAGGCCTTGCTGCTGCCTGACTTGCGTGCCGCGGTGCAGGCCGAGGATTGGCCGGCAGGTGCTGCTGCGCTGGGGCGGATTCGCCGCCTGGTGGGCATCAACCTGCTGCTGGGGCTCGCCGTGGTAGCGGTTGCCAGCCTGCGTCTGCCGCTCTGAACGGTGCGCCGCGCAGGCAAACTGCGCGGCGGCAAGCCCGGTTACAGGCGTCGCAGAATCAACTCACCCTCTGCGCCCGCCAGGCCAGCCTGGCCTTCAACGCCCGGCCGGCCCTTGGCCCCAGCGTCGGTGCTATACACCAGGCAACCCTTGCTGGCGCCGCCTGCGCCAGGTTTGCCCGCTGCGCCAGGTTTGCCCGGCAGGCCCCCATCCAGGCGTACGACAATGCGCTGCTCGGGATAGTCAGCCGGCACCGCCAGACGAATCCGCCCACCCGCTGCACCGTCATGGCCGTTGCCACCATTGTCGCCATCAGCGCCGCGGCTGGCCTGGCCCCAGGTGCAGCCACCGGCCTTGCCATTGGCGCCATCCAGGCCCACATAGCCCGGCGCACCGGCACCACCACGGGCGTCGATCGACAACTGCTCGGCGTCCAGTGCATGCAACTGCAGGTCAAGGCTGCGGCCGCTGCGCGCGGCGCGTTCATAGCTACCCGGCGCGCCATTGGCGCTGATCTCGCTGCCGCTGGCGAAGCGCGCCGAGGCTGCTTCGATGGTCAATTCCGTGTCGGCCGGAGCGACGGCAATGCGCGCATCTTGGCCAAGTTCCAGTTGCTCGACCTTGAGCGAGGTGAGTGACGCCGGCAACAGCAAGGTTGCCGAATCCGCCACCCGCAGGTGTTGCAGATGAACAGTGCCGGCCTTGTTGGCCAGGCGCATCACCGAGTTGGCAGCAACATCCAGGCTGTCTGCCTGGGCCCATGGGCTGGCCAAGGCCACCAACAACATCAATTTACGCACGGCGGGGCGCCTCCTGAGGCTTGGGAATCGACATCACGTGAAAAATTCCTGTCAGCAAAATCTGCAGACGATCGAACCAGCGGTGGCTACGGTTGCGCAGGCTGGCGTTGAAAAACAGTACTTCGAGCATATGCAGGCCAAGCAAAAGGATGCCCGCCGCATTGATCAGGAGATTGAACGGCAGCGGCTGCGGCATTAGCAGATTGACCAGCACCACCCACCAGAACACGACCGTCAGGGCCTTGCCCAGCCCCAGGATAAATTTCATACCCCGCCCTCCTTTGCCAGTCAGTTAAGCCTGTTGGGGCCGCTGTGCGGCCCTTCGCGGGTGAACCCGCTCCCACAGGTACAGTTGCGCAATCCTGTGGGAGCGGGTTCACCCGCGAAGACCGCACAGCGGTCCACTGGCAAGCCGACATCTTCGTCCACAGTAACTTCATTGATGGGCGCCCGCCAAGCATTGCCTCAGGCCCGGCACCCAGTTGCACACCGACGGTCAACGCTCGATCTTGATCTCGGTCCGGCGGTTCATGGCACGCCCCTCAGCAGTAGCGTTGTCGGCCACTGGCTGGGTTTCGCCGGCACCGACTACCGACACCACGCTGCTGCGCGGCACGCCGCTTTCGACCAGATAGTCAGTAACCGAATGCGCGCGGCGCTCGGACAACTTCTGGTTGTACGTGTCGGAACCAACGCTGTCGGTGTGCCCGGTGACACTCAGACGGGTGCTCGCCGCTTCCTGCTTGAGGCGGGTGGCGATGGTATTGAGGCGTTCCTTGTCGGCCGCAGTCAGCCGCGCAGAGTCGAACTCGAAGTGCACGTCACGGATGACGATGACTTCTTCCTTGACCACGACCACCTCTTCTACCACTGCTACCGGTTCAGGTGGGCAGCCATTGGCATCGACCTGTACCCCACGCGGGGTGCCCGGGCACTTGTCGCGGCTGTCCGGCACGCCATCGCCGTCTTCGTCACCGTCGCCATTGGCCCAGCAGTAGCCGGCGGCCAGGCCACCGCCAAGCAGCGCGCCCCAGCCGGCCCAGCTCGAGCTTTCGATAGCGCCAAGGGCGGCGCCGCCCACACCCCCGACGGCAGCACATGTCGGCCAGTCGGTTTTCTGCAAACCTGCACAACCAGTCAACACACTGGTCAGCAGCACCAAGGGTATCGCCGTGCGAACTATGCTCATCTGTTGCATCTCCTAGGGGGAATCGGCATAAGGCCGATCTGTGCCAGTAAAGACCGCGCATTCCCGATCTGCCAGCAATGAGCCATGCTGGTGTGCCACAGCCCTTTGCCGGCAAGCTCTAGCCAGCTAGGCTTGGTGACCCTGAACGGAGATAGGCAATGACCGACGGTTTTTCCCAACGCACGCCGCAACAAGCCCTCGCCGCCTTGCTCGAGCGCGTGCAACCGCAGCGCCTGCTGCTGGTGGGCACGCGCTTCCCGGCGCTGGATGCCTTTGCCCAGGCGCACCCACAGGTGGTTATCGAAGTGGCAGCGCCAGGCGTGCTGCCGGGGCCGCTTGCCGCCCAGCGTTTCGACCTGGCGGTGCTGGTCGACTGCCTCGAGCACTTGCCCAAGCGCACCGGCCTGGAACTGCTGGCAGGCATCCGCAATCTGAATGCCAGCCGCCTGGCGGTGCTGGCCGACTTGAGCGCCTGCGGCTGGCAGGACACCGAGTTTTTCTCGCTGGCGATGTCGGCCAGCGAGAAATTCGGCCGCGAGCAGCAGGTGTTGAGCCTGTTCACCTATGATCTACATGACTACAAGCAGGTCCCTGACTGGCTCAACGCCAGGTTCTGGGCCAACCCTGAAAACTTTGGCAAGTACTGGTGGTGATGTGATGAGTGTTTCGGTTTGCCCTTGCGGCAGTGGCAACCTGCTCGACGCCTGCTGCGGGCATTATCATGCCGGCACCCCGGCGCCAGACGCCCAGGCATTGATGCGCTCGCGCTACAGCGCTTACGTGCTGGGCCTGATCGAGTACCTGGTCGCAACCACCCTGCCGGCTCAGCAAGATGGCCTGGACCGCGCTGCAATTGCTGCCTGGAGCGCGCAAAGCACCTGGCTGGGGCTTGAGGTGGAAAGCGCCGAGGTGCTTGGCGGTCAGCCTGAGCATGCGTTTGTCACCTTCATCGCGCGCTGGCACGACGCTCAAGGCGAACACGCCCACCGTGAGCGTTCGGCATTCGTCCAGCGCGATGGCCGTTGGTACTTCATTGACCCAACGGTCGGCCTCAAGGCCACGCGCAACGACCCCTGCCCCTGTGCCAGCGGGCAGAAGTTCAAGAAGTGCTGTTCCAGTTACGTCGGTACTTGACCGTGAACGCCCTCGCCCGCCTGCTCCTGACCAGCTGCGTCCTGCTGCTGACCGGCTGCGCAGGCTGGAGCGGCGAGCAATGGCGCGAACCACAGGTGCATCTGGTCAGGGTCGAAACAGTCAAGGCGCGCCTGCTGCAACAGGAGTTCGTCATTCACCTGCGGGTCGACAACCCCAATGACAGCCGCCTGTTCATCCGCAACCTGAATTACTCGGTGCGGCTCAACCAGTTGCTGCTGGTCGACGATGAGGCGAGCATCTGGCGCAGCGTCGCCGCCCATGAGGGGCGGACCTTCAAGATCACCGCCCGCACCAACCTGTGGAAGCAGCTCAAACCGTTGGCCAAGCTGCTCAAGAGCAGGCAGCCGCTGCGCTATTCACTGCAGGCCGAGCTGAATACCGGGCTGATCATCTGGCGGGGCCTGCACTTGTCGCGCAGTGATGAGATAATGCCCGGCGATTTCTTACCGGAGTAACCTGCAATGACTCAGCAACCGCATGTTCATGGCCCTGACTGCAACCACGATCACGATCATCAGCATGATCATGACCACGGCCATGTGCACGGTCCACACTGCAACCACGGCCACCAGGAGCCGGTGCGCAACGCTTTGAAAGACGTTGGCCGCAACGACCCGTGCCCGTGCGGCAGCGACAAGAAGTTCAAGAAGTGCCACGGCGCCTGATCTTCGCTCGCTGACCGCTGCCGCAAGCAACTGCAGCCTTTGGCCGTGATTGCTTGCGGTTGATGCTTTCCGATCCAGCCAAATCCCTTTTTTGTCACACCTTGCAGGAGCCTCTTCAATGGCCGCCCCCGCTTTTCCTCCTTTGCGTCCCCGCTTCGCCAGCCTGGCGCTGCTAGGTCTGCTTGGTCTTGGCGGCTGCCAGATGAGCGCCGTGCAAGACAGCGTGCCGCCGACCACCGGCGTGCAACCGCTCAAAGGCCTCGCGCAGAACGTTTCGCTGCGGCGCAATGCCATGGGCGCACCGCTGATCGAAAGCAGCAGCTTCCACGATGCGCTGTTCACGCTGGGTTACGTGCACGCCGGCGACCGCATCGAGCAGATGCTCGGCATGCGCCTGCTGGCTCAGGGCCGCCTGGCGGAACTGGCCGGGCCAGAAGCGCTGGATATCGACCGTTTGATGCGTGCAGCCAATCTCAAGCAGAGTGCCAATGCCCTGTACGCCGACGCTTCGCCGCGGCTCAAGCGCTTCTTTGAAGTGTACGCGCGTGGGGTCAACGCCTACCTGTACCGCTACCGCGACAAGCTGCCGGGTGAGCTCGCCCGTAGCGGTTATCGCCCTGAATACTGGAAGGCCGAAGACAGCGCGCTGATCTTCAGCCTGTATGCCTTCAGCCAGTCAGTCAATCTGCAGGAAGAACTCAGCGCCCTGACCCTCGCGCAAAAAGTCGGCAGCGACAAGCTCGCCTGGCTGCTGCCAGGTGCGCCTGACGAGCCGCTGGCCGAAGGCGAAGTCGACAAACTCAAGGGCATCAACCTGGCCAGCCAACTGCCTGCCCTGCCTGCCCTGGCCAGTGCCAGCCAGAAGCTCGCCGACCTGGGCCTGCTTGGCAGCCCGGGCTCGGTCAACCTGGCCCTCGGCCCACAGCGCAGCCGCAGCGGCAAAAGCCTGCTGGCCAGTGACAGCCGCGCCGCCTGGGCCTTGAGCCCGGTACAGATCCACACCGGCAAGTACCAGGTTGCCGGGCTGTCGTTGCCGGGCCTGCCGATCGTGCTGGCCGGCTACAACGGCAAACTGGCCTGGAGCAGCAGCGCGGTCATGGCCGACAACCAGGATTTGTACCTTGAGCAACTGCGCCGCCAAGGCAGCCAGCTGACTTACCTTGCCGATGGCAAATGGCTGCCAACGCGTGCCCGCAGCGAGACCTTCTTCGCCCGCGGCCAGCAGCCACTGCGCGAAGTGCTTTACGACACTCGCCATGGCACCCTGCTCGGCCAGCCTGTCGGCAACGGCCTCGGCCTGGCCCTGAGCCTGCCGCAGCTGAAGGGTGATCGCAGCCTCGACGCCTTGTTCGACCTGACACGCGCCACCTCGGTGGAGCGCGCCTTCGACAGCACCCGCGAGGTCGGCGCAGCGGCGCTCAACTTCGTCTTTGCTGAGCCGCAGCACATCGGTTGGCAGGTCAGTGGGCGCTACCCGAACCGCCGCGAAGGCCAGGGCTTGCTGCCCTCGCCAGGCTGGGATGGGCGCTATGACTGGGACGGCTATGCCGACGCCATGCTCCACCCGTACGACCAGGACCCACCGTCCGGCTGGCTCGGCCATGCCAACGAGCGCAGCCTGGCCAAGGGTTACGGCATGCAGTTGTCCAACACCTGGTACTACCCCGAGCGCGCCGAACGTCTCGGTCAGCTGGCTGCCAATGGCCGCCACGACAGCCGCAGCGTGATGGCCCTGCAAAACGATCAGGTCAGCTTGTTTGCCGACAAGCTCAAGCAGATGTTCAGCGCACCCGGCATGGCCCAGCCGCTCAAGCAGGCGATCGCGGCACTGCCACCGGCCCAGCGCGACAAGGCCAATGCCGCGCTGGCTCGGCTGCAAGCTTTCGATGGTCGCCTGAGCCCAGTGTCGGCAGATGCCGCGCTGTATCAGCTGTTCCTCCAGGAAGTGGCCCGGCAGACCTTCCTCGACGATCTTGGGCCTGAATCCGGCCCTGCTTGGCAAGCCTTTGTCAGCAACGCGCAGTTGTCCTACTCGGCGCAGGCTGATCACCTGCTGGGCCGCGATGACAGCCCGTTCTGGGATGACCGCACCACCGCGCAAAAGGAAGACAAACCGGCGATCCTGGCCCGCAGCCTGGCCGCCGCGATCGACACTGGCACGGCGCTGCTCGGCGCCGACCGCAAGGCCTGGCAGTGGGGCAAGCTGCACCAGTACCGCTGGCCAGCACCGGCCTATCACGGCCTGGGTGACGCTATCAGCCGCGCGCCAATGGCGGCTGGCGGCGACTTCAGCACCCTGGCCCTGACGCCATATGCCTGGGGCAGCAACTTCGACACGCAACTGCCAGCCTCGGCGCGGATGATCGTCGACTTTGGCCAGGCCGAACCGCTGCAACTGCTGACCAGCAGTGGTCAGTCCGGCAACCCGGCCAGCCGTCACCACAGCGATGGCCTGGACGCCTGGTTCAAAGGCCGCTTCATGAGCCTGCCGCTGCAACCGCAGAACTTCGCCCGTGCCTACGGTAGCCAGCGCCTGACCCTGGTACCGGGCAAGTAAGCCCACGTCCGACTGCCCGCACAGCCCTGGCTGTGCGGGCAACCTCAGCCAGACAATCCGAACTTCGTCGCGCCAGCAACGCTCCTAGCTATAACTCCCTAGCCAGCGGCCTGCCATGGACCTTGTGATTGCTCGCCCCGAAGGCCTGTACTGCCCACCCGGTGATTTCTACATCGACCCGTGGCGCCCGGTTGATCGCGCGGTGATCACCCACGGTCACGGTGATCACTCACGCTCGGGCAACAATCACTACCTGACCGCGGCGCCCGGTGCCGGCATCCTGCGCAGCCGGCTCGGCCAGCACATCAATCTGCAGACCCTGCCCTACGGTGAACGCCTGGAACACCACGGCGTGAGCTTGAGCTTCCACCCGGCCGGGCATGTGCTCGGCTCGGCGCAGGTGCGCCTTGAGTACCAGGGCGAGGTATGGGTCGCCTCTGGTGACTACAAAGTCGAGCCCGACGGCACCTGCGCGCCGTTCGAGCCGGTGCGTTGCCACACCTTCATCACCGAATCGACATTCGGCCTGCCGATCTACCGCTGGCCGCCGCAAGCGGTGATTTTCGCCGAGATCAACCAGTGGTGGCGGGCCAATCGCGAACAAGGCAAGGCCAGCGTGTTGTTCTGTTATGCCTTCGGCAAGGCCCAGCGCATCCTCTATGGCCTCGACGCCAGCATCGGGCCGATCCTGGTGCATGGCGCGGTCGAGCCGTTGAATCGGGTCTATCGCGAAGCTGGCGTGGCCCTGCCAGAGACCCATTACGCCGGCGACTTTGCCCGCAACGACCCGCTACTGCGCGAGGCATTGATCATGGCGCCGCCGTCGGCTGGCGGCAGCAGCTGGATGAAGCGCTTCGGCGAGTACAGCGATGCCTTCGCCAGCGGCTGGATGCGCCTGCGCGGCACCCGCCGGCGGCGCGGGGTCGATCGCGGTTTTGTGCTGTCTGATCACGCTGATTGGCCGGGGCTGTTGTGGGCCATCGCCCAGACCGGCGCCGAGCGGGTCATGGTCACCCATGGTTCGGTCAATGTGCTGGTGCGCTATTTATCCGAGCAAGGCCTGGACGCGCGGGCCTTCGTTACCGAATACGGCGAAGAAGACGACACCCGCGAGGTTCAGCCATGAAGGCTTTTGCCGAGCTTTACCTGCGCCTGGACGGCACTACCTCGAGCAACGCCAAGTTGCTGGCCTTGCGCGAATACTTCAGCCAGGCGCCAGCGCAGGATGCTGCCTGGGCGGTGTACTTTCTTGCCGGCGGCCGGCCGCGGCAACTGGTGCCAACCCGCTTGTTGCGCGAGCTGGCCATTGAATTGTCAGGCCTGCCCGACTGGCTGTTCGAAGAGAGCTATCAGTCAGTGGGCGACCTGGCCGAAACCATCTCGTTGCTGCTCCCCGACAGCGCCCATGCCAGTGATCAAGGCCTGGCTGAGTGGATCGAGCAGCATCTGCTGCCATTGCGCGGCCAGCCCCAGGAAGAGGTACGCGCGCGCCTGCCAGTGCTGTGGGCGCAACTTGACCGGCAGAGCCTGATGCTCTGCCTGAAACTGATCACCGGCAGTTTCCGCGTGGGCGTGTCGAAACTGCTGGTCACCCGCGCACTGGCGCAGTTGGCCGACCTCGACGCCAAGCGCGTGGCCCAGCGCATGGTCGGCTATACCGACCTCAGCCATAAACCGAGCCCCGCCAGCTACCTCAAGCTGATCGCCGCCGAGTCGGCCGACGAGCACAGCCAGCGCGGCGGCCAGCCGTATCCGTTCTTTCTGGCCCATGCGCTGCAAGCGCCGACCGAACAATTCGACGCCCTGCTGGGCCCGGTCAGCGACTGGCAGGCGGAGTGGAAGTGGGACGGCATCCGCGCGCAGGTGGTCAAACGCGAGGGCCAGTTGTGGATCTGGTCACGAGGCGAAGAGCTGGTGACCGATCGCTTCCCCGAGCTGCACAGCTTGGCCAGCAGCCTGCCGGACGGCACCGTGCTGGATGGCGAGATTCTGGTGTGGAAACCGGGCTCCAGCAGCGACGATGTCGCCGTGCAGCCCTTCGCCCTGCTGCAACAACGGCTCGGCCGCAAGACCTTGGGCAAGAAGCTGCTCGGCGATGCTCCGGTGGTGCTGCAGGCCTACGACCTGCTCGAATGGCAGGACCATGACTGGCGCAGCCGCCCGCAGCACGAACGGCGCGCCCAGCTGGAACGGGTAGTCGCCGAGTACCCGCAGGTGCCGCTGCTGCTGTCACCACTACTGACCGGCGACAGTTGGGCCGACCTCGCCGAGCAGCGCGAACAGTCGCGCAACCTCGGTGTAGAGGGGCTGATGCTCAAGCAGCGCGATGCGCTCTACGGGGTTGGCCGGACCAAGGACATGGGCCTGTGGTGGAAGTGGAAGATTGACCCGTTCAGCGTCGATGCCGTGCTGATCTATGCCCAGCGTGGCCATGGCCGGCGCGCGAGCCTGTACAGCGATTACACCTTTGCCGTGTGGGACGCACCGGCAGGCACGCCTGGACGTGCGCTGGTGCCATTCGCCAAGGCCTACTCAGGCCTCAGCGATGCAGAAATGCGCAAGGTCGATGCAATCGTGCGCAAAACCACCGTGGAAACCTTCGGCCCGGTGCGCAGCGTCACCCCGACGCTGGTGTTCGAACTGGGCTTTGAAGGCATCGCGCTGTCCAAGCGGCACAAGAGCGGCATCGCCGTGCGCTTCCCACGGATGCTGCGCTGGCGCCTGGACAAGCCGGTCGAGGAAGCCGACGACCTGGCCACCTTGCAGGCCCTGCTGAGCTGAAAACCGTGATCGGGATCTGCCTGCGCGCATGCGCAACGCCGAAGTTTGTGCTTCTATCTTCAGTCGCAGCCCGATCATCAACCAGCGCCCAGGACCCCCATGCACCACTCGACCCACAGCTTGCTCAGCCCCGCGCCCGGCATCAGCCGGCACCTGCACAGCTTCCAGTTCGGCCCAGCCGGCGCTGGCAAAGTCTACATACAGGCCTCGCTGCACGCCGACGAACTGCCGGGCATGCTGGTCGCCTGGCACCTCAAGCAGCGCCTGCTCGAACTGGAACAGCAAGGCCTGTTGCGTCAGCAGGTCCTGCTGGTGCCAGTGGCCAACCCATTGGGCATCGAGCAAGTGCTGCTGGATGCACCCATGGGCCGCTTCGAGCTGCACAGCGGGGAGAACTTCAACCGCAACTTCGTCGACCTTTCGGACACCATCGGCGACCAGCTCAAAGGCCAATTGACGCAGGACCCGCACCACAACCTTGAGCTGATCCGCGAGCACCTGCGCCGGGGCCTGGACGCGCACCCGGTACGTACCGCGCTGCAGTCCCAGCGCTTGTGCCTGCAAAGACTGGCGTGCGATGCCGACATGGTCCTCGACCTGCACTGCGACTTCGAAGCGGTCGAACACCTGTACACTACGCCGCAGGCCTGGCCGCGGGTCGAGCCGCTGGCGCGCTACCTCGGGGCGCAAGCCAGCCTGCTCGCGACCGACTCGGGCGGGCAGTCGTTCGATGAGTGCTTCAGTCTGGTCTGGTGGCAATTGCAGCAGCGCTTCGGCAAGCGCTACCCGATCCCCGACGGTGGCATTTCGGTCACGCTGGAGCTGCGCGGGCAAGCCGACGTCTGTCACGCGCTGGCGGCCAAGGACTGCCAGGCGATCATCGACTTTCTGACCCACGCGGGCGTTATCGAAGGGCAACCGGCCGAATTACCGGCGCTGCTCCATCCGGCCACGCCACTGGCCGCAGTGGAACCCGTCAGCACCCCCCAGGGCGGGCTGCTGGTATTCCACGCAAAACCCGGCCAATACCTGCAAGCCGGGCAACTGATTGCCGAGGTGATCGACCCACTCACCGATCAGGTCAGTTCGCTGCGCAATCAACAGGCCGGGCTGCTGTATGCCCGTAGCGTTCGGCGCATGGCAACCAGCGGCATGGTCGTCGCCCATGTCGCGGGCGAGCAGATTTGCCGCAGTGGTTACCTGTTGGGCAACTAACAGGTAAACCAATCGGCACGCACGGCGGTCTGTAGAAACACAGCCTTTGACGGATCCACGCATGCCCGCCACAACCGACCTTGCCAACGCCTGGTTTGCCACGCGTGGATTCAAACCCTTCGCCTTTCAGCGCCAGGTCTGGGCCGCCGTCGAGCGTGGCGAGTCGGGACTGGTGCATGCCAGCACCGGCTCTGGCAAAACCTACGCGGTATGGCTGGCCGCCCTGCGCGCCTATGCGCGCACGGCCAACCCGAGCGGTAAGCCGGCGCCGCTGCAGGTGCTGTGGATCACGCCGATGCGTGCGCTGGCAGCGGATACAGCACGTGCCCTGCAGGCACCGCTGGATGACCTGGAACTGAACTGGAACGTCGGCGTGCGCAGTGGTGATACCAGCTCTGCCGAGCGCGCCCGCCAAGCCCGGCGACTGCCCAGCACGCTGGTGACCACTCCAGAAAGCCTGACCCTGTTGCTGACCCGCGCCCAGGCCAATGAAGACTTTGCGCAGCTGCGCATGGTGGTGGTCGACGAATGGCACGAGTTGCTTGGCAACAAGCGTGGCGTGCAGCTCCAGTTGGCGTTGGCGCGCTTGCGCCGCTGGCATCCCGGGCTGGTGGTGTGGGGGCTGTCGGCAACCTTGGGCAATCTTGAGCACGCCCGCGATGTGCTGTTGCCCGCCGGTGGCTCACTGGTCAAAGGGCGTCAGGACAAACGTTTTGTCGTCGACACGTTATTGCCGGCGGCAATCGAGCGTTTCCCTTGGGCCGGCCACATGGGCCTGAAAATGCTCAAGCAGGTCAGTGCCGAAATCGACGCCAGTGAAAGCTGCCTGGTCTTCACCAATACCCGCGCGCAAGCCGAGCTGTGGTATCAGGCACTTCTCGAGCACCGCCCTGACTGGGCCGGCTTGATCGCCCTGCACCATGCCTCGTTGGCTCGGCAGACCCGCGACTGGGTAGAGCGCAGTCTCAAGCAAGGCTCGCTCAAGGCGGTGATCTGCACGTCAAGCCTGGACCTTGGGGTGGATTTTCTGCCAGTAGAGCGGGTACTGCAGATTGGCTCGGCCAAGGGTATCGCGCGTTTGATGCAGCGTGCGGGTCGATCCGGGCATGCGCCCGGGCGCGCCTCGCGGATTACCCTGGTGCCGACCCACAGCCTCGAGCTGGTAGAGGCCGCCGCTGCTCGCCATGCCCTGGCCGCCGGCCAGATCGAGGCACGCCAGTCGCCGCGGCTAAGCATGGATGTGCTGGTGCAGCATCTGGTCAGCATGGCGCTGGGCAGCGGCTTTCGCCCGGCAGAACTGCTTGAGGAAGTGCGCAGCACCTGGGCCTTTCGCGAACTGCGCGACAGCCAATGGCAATGGGCACTGGATTTTGTCTGCCATGGCGGCAGCTCGCTGACGGCCTACCCTGACTACCAGCGCGTCGAAGCCCACGCCGACGGCATCTGGCGGGTGGCCAACGAGCGCCTGGCGCGGCGCCATCGGATGGGCATCGGCACCATCGTCAGCGATGCCAGTATTCAGCTCAAATACTGGAGCAAGGGCGGCGGCGGCAAACAGCTGGGCAGCGTCGAGGAATCATTTATCGCGCGCCTCAAACCCGGCGATACGCTGGTGTTTGCCGGCCGCGTGCTGGAGCTGGTGCGGGTCGAGAACATGACCGCCTATGTACGCCGCAGTACCGCTCGCAAGGCGGCGATTGCCCGCTGGAATGGCGGCCGTATGCCGCTGTCGAGCGAACTGGCGGACGCCTTGGTGGAGCGCCTGGATGCCGCAGCCCATGACCACTTCGACGGCCCGGAAATGCGCGCCGTGCGACCTCTGCTGGAGTTGCAGGCGACTTGGTCGGCGCTGCCCACCCAGCACACCCTGCTGGCCGAGACATTCACTTCAAGACAAGGCTCGCATCTGTTTCTGTACCCATTCGCCGGACGCATGGCCAACCTGGGCCTGGCCAATCTGATAGCGTGGCGCGTGAGCCGGGTGCAGCCATTGTCGGTGTCCATTGCGGTCAATGATTACGGCTTCGAGCTGGTCAGCCCCAGCACGGTCGACTGGGCCACGTATCTGCCGCGGGCGTTGAGCACGGATGATCTGCTCGAAGATGCACTGGCCAGCTTGAATGCGGGCGAAATGGCGCTGCGGCGCTTTCGCGAAATCGCGCAGATTTCCGGGCTGGTGTTCGGCGGCTACCCGGCCGCGCAGAAGAGCACTCGACAGATTCAGGCCTCCAGCGGATTGTTCTACGAGGTATTTCGCAAGCACGACGCCGACAATCTGTTGCTCGGCCAAGCGCGGGATGAGGTGCTGCGCGAAGAACTGGAAATCGAGCGGCTGCATCGGCAGTTGCTCAAATTGAGTACGCTGCATCTGGATCTGCACGACCTGCGTCGCCCCGGACCATTGGCTTTCGCGCTGTTGGTAGAAGGCATGCGCGAGACCCTGAGCACAGAAAAACTGGCCGACCGCATTGCACGGATGGTGGCTGATCTGGAAAAAGTCGCCGACGCACCCAAGGGGCGAACGCGGCGCGGGAGCTGAGCCTCGCCCTGAGTACAAGGACTTCTATGCAGCACCTGGAAATCGAACACTGCGGCGAAACACTCTGGCTGCTGCCGGACAAGGCCATGTACTGGCCAGCGCGGCGGGCCTTGTTGGTCGCTGATGTGCACATCGGCAAGGCGGCAAGCTATCGCGCATTGAATCAGCCAGTGCCGCGCGGCACCACCGATGCCACCCTCGCCCGCCTTGATGCGTTGCTTACCGAGCACGCTTGCGAGCAATTGATTGTACTCGGCGATTTCTTGCACGCCCGCCACGCTCAGGCGCCAGCGATCATCGCCAAGCTCAAGGCCTGGCGCGAGCGGCATGCTCAGGTGCAGATGATTCTGGTGCGCGGCAACCATGACCGCCATGCCGGCGACCCACCGACGGAACTGAACATCGAGATCAAGGAAGAACCGTGGCTATACGGCCCGTTTGCCCTGCAGCACGAGCCCACGGCAAACCCTCCGCACACGGTGCTGGCAGGGCACGTACATCCGGTTTACGTACTCCGTGGCAGAGCCCGGCAGCGGTTGCGCTTGCCGTGCTTTCTAATCAACAAGGAGGTCTGCCTGTTGCCCGCATTCGGCGAATTCACCGGGGGCTGGACGGTCGAACCCGACGCAGCCACCCGCGTGTTTCTGGCGGGGGCTGAGCGGGTCTGGGCAGTGCAGCGTTAATTACGCAACAGGAGTAGGCGGTATGTCGTCCGGCAAGGTCGGTACACCCGGCTCGGTCGGTTGATGCTCACCCGGCTGAGGCGGCTGCGGGCTGTCCGGGTCCGGCTGGCCGGGCACTCCTCCTGCCTGCACAGGCAGTGGTGGCTGCGCCAACAGCGACCAGGCCAGCAGGCCGATCTGGTTAGGCTGGAGATGAGCCAGCTGGGCACTGACAGTGGTATGGAGTTTCATAGGCAGCTCCTCACGGGGGCCGGCGTACGTCATGCACGCCGCAACTGTTACCCCGTTGGAGTGCCTTGCGGGCAACTAATTCCCCGCGCTCGTCGGCTCAGGTCCGCGGCAGGGTGACCCCACGCTGGCCCTGGTACTTGCCGCCACGGTCTTTATAAGAGACTTCGCACTCTTCATCGGACTCGAGGAACAGCATCTGCGCCACGCCTTCGTTGGCGTAAATCTTTGCCGGCAAGGTGGTGGTGTTGGAGAACTCCAGGGTCACGTGGCCTTCCCACTCTGGCTCGAGCGGCGTGACGTTGACGATGATGCCGCAGCGCGCGTAGGTGCTTTTGCCCAGGCAGATGGTCAGGACGTTGCGCGGTATGCGGAAGTACTCGACGGTGCGCGCCAGGGCGAACGAGTTCGGCGGGATGATGCAGACGTCGCTTTTGACGTCGACAAAGCTGCCGGCGTCGAAGTTTTTCGGGTCGACCGTGGCCGAATTGATGTTGGTGAAGACCTTGAATTCGTCTGCGCAGCGCACGTCGTAGCCGTAGCTGGAAACGCCGAAGGAAATCACCCGGCTGGCTTCGTCACCGCGCACCTGGCGCTCGACGAAGGGTTCGATCATGCCGTGTTCCTGCGCCATGCGGCGAATCCACTTGTCTGATTTGATGCTCATGGCGGGTGTCCTGAAGGCTGCAAGGTAAAAAACGAGAAGCGCATCTTACCGGTCCCGGCCTCCGGGTTAAAGTTCCCCGGCCGTATCCCACGCCGGACGGGGCTTGCAGCCGCCGCCGATCCGATTTTGAGCAAAGCCGCGTTTGACCATTGGCAGGCTGAAGAAAGTGGGGTATGGTGACGTCACTGTGCTGCACGTGACACCGAGAACTCTAGTTAGATGCACGATCCCAATCTGCCCATCGCTGAATTTTCCGACTCTTTGCACTCAGTCCGGCCAGGGCATTTCCTGCGCCGATAATTACTTTGTCCAAGGAGACAGACACATGTCCAACCGTCAAAACGGTACCGTCAAGTGGTTCAACGATGAAAAAGGCTACGGCTTCATCACCCCTCAATCGGGTGACGACCTGTTCGTGCACTTCAAAGCCATCCAAGCTGACGGCTTCAAAACTCTGAAAGAAGGCCAAGCCGTAACTTTCGTCGCTACCCGCGGCCAGAAAGGTATGCAGGCTGAAGAAGTTCAACTGGGTTAATTCCAGCTGGCTTCAAAAAAACCCGCTTCGGCGGGTTTTTTTATGCCTGCAATTTAGCTATCAGACCAGCGCGAACGGCATCCCCACTTACGCAGGGATGCCGAGATATCAGTCTTCGCTGATGGTGATGCTCGGCATGGCCGGAGCGGCTGCTTCCTGCAGCACGATACGTGCACCGACCTGCCGCGCCAGTTCCTGGTAGACCATGGCAATCTGACTTTCCGGCTCGGCAATCGCAGTCGGCTTGCCGCTGTCAGCCTGCTCGCGAATCAGCATCGACAGCGGCAGCGACGCCAGCAAGTCGACACCGTATTGCGAGGCCAGCTTGGCACCGCCGCCCTCACCGAACAGGTGCTCGGCATGGCCACAGTTAGAGCAGATATGCACGGCCATGTTCTCCACCACGCCAAGTACCGGGATGTTGACCTTGCGGAACATCTCCACACCCTTGCGCGCGTCAAGCAGGGCCAGGTCCTGCGGCGTGGTCACGATCACCGAACCGGCCACCGGGACTTTCTGCGCCAGGGTCAGCTGGATATCGCCAGTGCCCGGCGGCATGTCGATCACCAGGTAGTCCAGATCATCCCAGGCCGTCTGGGTCACCAGTTGCAGCAGGGCGCCGGAGACCATCGGCCCGCGCCAGACCATCGGCGTGTTGTCGTCGGTCAGAAATGCCATCGACATCACTTCGACGCCGTGCGCCTTGATCGGCACAAACCACTTCTGCTCACGAATCTGCGGTCGAGTACCTTCGGCGATACCGAACATCACGCCCTGGCTTGGGCCATAGATATCGGCATCGAGAATACCCACCCGCGCCCCTTCGCGCGCCAACGCCAAGGCCAGGTTGGCCGAAGTGGTCGACTTGCCTACGCCACCTTTGCCCGAGGCAACAGCGATGATGTTCTTCACGTTGGCCATGCCGGGCACTTGCGCCTGGGCCTTGTGTGCGCTGATCACACAATCGATCGAGACGTTGGCGGCAGTTACGCCCTCTATGTTCTCGACAGCGGTCTGCAATACCTGCGCCCAGCCATTCTTGAACAGCCCGGCAGCATAGCCCAACTGCAGCTGCACGCTGACCTGGCTACCCTGGATGTCGATCGCGCGTACGCAACCGGCGCTGACCGGGTCCTGGTTCAGGTAGGGATCGGTGTACTGGCGAAGCGCGGCTTCGACATCGGCACGTGTGACGGCACTCATGGAGGCTCCCATAGGCAAGATCTGAAGGTGAGACAGGCGCCTATGCTAACCCGTCAATCGTCAGCAGGTACGTCGATGGGGTGAAATATATTCGCTGTCGCTTTATAGTGGCCGATCAACTTTGTATCCCGTCTAGCCAGAGTAATAGCCGAGCCACCATGTCCGAGCCACGTCAGATTCTCGTCACCAGCGCCCTGCCCTATGCCAACGGTTCCATTCACCTTGGCCATATGCTCGAGTACATCCAGACGGACATGTGGGTTCGCTTCCAGAAGCTGCGCGGCAACCAGTGCACCTATGTCTGCGCCGACGACGCCCACGGCTCGGCGATCATGCTGCGTGCCGAAAAAGAAGGCATCACCCCCGAGCAGTTGATCGCCGACGTGCAGGCCGAGCACAGCAGTGACTTTGCCGAATTCCTGGTCGACTTCGACAACTTCCACTCGACCCACAGCGATGAAAACCGCGAACTGTCGAGCATGATCTACACCCGCCTGCGCGACGCCGGGCACATCGCCAACCGCTCGGTCACGCAGTACTTCGACCCGGAAAAAGGGATGTTCCTGGCCGACCGCTTCATCAAGGGCACCTGCCCCAAGTGCGCGGCTGAAGATCAGTACGGCGACAACTGCGAGAAGTGCGGCGCAACTTACGCCCCGACCGAACTGAAGAACCCCAAGTCAGCGATCTCTGGCGCCACGCCAGTACTCAAGGACTCCAAGCACTTCTTCTTCAAGCTGCCTGACTTCCAGGCCATGCTGCAGCAGTGGACCCGCAGTGGCACCCTGCAGGACGCCGTTGCCAACAAACTCGCCGAGTGGCTCGACTCCGGTCTGCAGGAGTGGGACATCTCCCGCGACGCACCGTATTTCGGCTTCGAAATCCCGGATGAGCCAGGCAAGTACTTCTACGTCTGGCTGGACGCGCCCATCGGCTACATGGCCAGCTTCAAGAACCTCTGCGCACGCCGCCCGGAGCTGGACTTCGATGCGTACTGGAAGGCCGACTCGACCACCGAGCTGTATCACTTCATCGGCAAGGACATCGTCAACTTCCACGCCCTGTTCTGGCCGGCCATGCTCGAAGGCGCAGGCCTGCGCAAGCCGACTGCAATCAACGTGCACGGCTACCTGACGGTCAACGGCGCGAAGATGTCGAAGTCGCGTGGCACCTTCATCAAGGCGCGTACTTACCTCGACCACCTGGCGCCGGAATACCTGCGTTATTACTACGCCGCCAAACTTGGCCGCGGCGTCGATGACCTCGACCTGAACCTGGAAGACTTCATCCAGAAGGTCAACTCCGACCTGGTCGGCAAAGTGGTGAACATTGCCAGCCGTTGCGCAGGCTTCATCCACAAAGGCAATGCCGGTGTGATGGTCGGCGGTGATGCCGAGCCTGAGCTGACCGAAGCCTTTGCCGCCGCCGCGCCATCGATCGCCGAAGCCTACGAGGCACGCGACTTTGCCCGCGCCATGCGCGAAATCATGGCCCTGGCCGACCGCGCCAACGCCTGGATTGCCGACAAGGCGCCGTGGTCGCTGGCCAAACAGGAAGGCAAGCAGGACGAGGTTCATGCCATCTGCGCCCAAGGCATCAACCTGTTCCGCCAGCTGGTGATCTTCCTCAAACCGGTATTGCCAGTGCTGGCAGCAGACGCCGAGGCCTTCCTCAACGTCGCCCCGCTGCGCTGGGACGATCACCAGTCACGCCTGGAAAACCATCAGCTGAATGCGTTCAAGCCACTGATGAGCCGCATCGAACCGGCCAAGGTCGAAGCCATGATCGCCGCCAGCAAGGAAGACCTGCTCGCCTCCCAGGCGCCCAGCGCCCCTGCTGGCAATGGCGAGCTGAGCAAGGATCCGCTGGCTGCGGAAATCGAATTCGACACCTTCGCCGCCGTCGACCTGCGCGTGGCCCTGATCGTCAAAGCCGAAGCAGTACCGGGTGCCGACAAGCTGCTGCAACTGACCCTGGACATCGGCGACGAGCGTCGCAACGTGTTCTCCGGGATCAAGTCGGCCTACCCTGACCCGTCGTTGCTGGAAGGCCGCCTGACCATGATGGTGGCCAACCTCAAGCCCCGCAAGATGCGCTTCGGCATCTCCGAGGGCATGGTCATGGCAGCCGGCCCTGGCGGCGAAGAGATCTACCTGCTCAGCCCTGACAGCGGCGCCAAGCCAGGCCAGCGCATCAAGTAACCGAGCAACAACGCCCCGGCCAAGTGCCGGGGCGTTGTTTTGGCCAACGTGGCCAGCGACCATCGCCTCCCCGCCTCAAACGAGAGCCTAGCCTTTCATGAATGCCGCCAAACGCCTGGAGATCTTTCGTCGGCTGCACGAAGACAACCCAGAGCCCAAGACCGAACTCGCCTACACCACACCATTTGAATTGCTGATTGCGGTGATCCTGTCAGCCCAGGCCACCGATGTCGGCGTCAACAAGGCCACGGCGCGCCTGTATCCGGTTGCCAATACGCCCGAGGCGATCTACGCCCTCGGCGTCGACGGGCTAAGCGCCTACATCCGCACCATCGGCTTGTACAACAGCAAGGCGAAAAACGTCATCGAAACCTGCAGGCTGCTGATTGAGCTGCATGGCAGCGTAGTCCCCGACAACCGCGAAGCACTCGAGGCGCTGCCAGGCGTGGGCCGCAAGACCGCCAACGTGGTGCTCAATACGGCGTTCAGGCAACCCACCATGGCCGTCGACACGCATATTTTCCGCGTCAGCAACCGCACCGGGATCGCCCCTGGCAAGACCGTGCTGGAAGTGGAAAAAAAGCTGATGCGCTTTGTTCCCAAGGATTACCTGCTCGATGCTCATCACTGGCTGATCCTCCACGGCCGCTACGTATGCCAGGCGCGCAAGCCGCGCTGCGGCAGCTGCCGCATCGAGGATTTGTGCGAATACCGACTAAAAACCTCGGACGATTGAGCCGATAGCCAGAACACCCCCTCCCTGATTGAAAAAATCTTTTTTACCAGACCAGAGATTCTCGTTATAAGGTCGGCCAATGGCCCCTTGGCTTGGAGTAACTCATGAGCACTGACAAAGAAGACCTGGTGATCGATGACGATCTGGTACTGAGCACCGATGACGAGCCGGAGCCGCGGGTAGAAGTTGCCAAGACCAACCTGGACAAGCGTCGCACCATTGACAACTTGCTGGAGGAGCGACGCCTGCAGCGGCAACTCGCCGATTACGACTACGACCTGTAAAACCACGATCTGTAAACAGGCCGGCACCAAGCCTGCTCAGGCCAGCCCATGACGCTGGGCAAGCTCGATCAGATCGACCAGTGAGCGAGCATTGAGCTTGAGCAGCAGCCGGGTTTTATAGGTGCTGACGGTCTTGTTGCTGAGGAACATGCTTTCGGCGATATCCTTGTTGCTCTTGCCCCTGGCCAATTGCTGCAGCACCATCATCTCACGCGCAGAAAGGCGCTCGACCATTTCGGTCTCGGTCCCACGACTGATGGCGCTGCGAGCCTTGTGCAGGGCTTGATTGGGGAAATAGCTGTAGCCCGAGAGCACCGCCTTGATTGCACTGAGCAATTCGGTCAGTTCCTGCTGCTTGCAGACATAGCCGGCCGCGCCGGCCTGCATGCAGCGCATGGAGAAATGCCCTGGCGCCTGCGACGTCAACACCAGTACCTTGCTGCTGGGGCTGGCGAGGCCGATGCGGCCAATCACCTCAAGCCCATCGAGCTTGGGTATACCGATGTCCAGGACCACGATATCTGGCAGGTAGTCCCGGGTCAGCTGCAGCGCATCTACGCCGTTGTCGGTTTCTGCCACAACGTCATAACCATGCCGCTCCATCAGCATGCGCACAGCAAGGCGAATGACCGGGTGATCATCCACGATAAGCACTTTATTCATGCGACATCCATTGATTTATTTTTTTATCCAGCCGCCACCATAACCGAGCGCAACGGCAAATAGCGCGGGGGGTGGGGCCCGTAGGACACGCAGAGATGAAACCTACATTAATCAAGGAAATTTCCTACAAACAGGCATCTTAGGAAATCATGCCCCCTGCCCTCTATTCCAGACGGCAGCCTGGCGACACGAGCGCTCTTCAAGCCAGCATCATCGCTGACGCATGCAGGATCAATCAGCCCACAACGCAGGACTCGACATCAATGCTCTGATGACGCGGCGGCACTCTAACCAAGCGAGGAACTCGGCTACCTTTTCGGCGCACGCTGCGACGGGTAAACAGGAGCTATATCGACGGGGGCTGCCAACATGAAAAATGAAAAAAGTCTGAGTCCTTTGACACTCATAGCGATTTTTGCAGGCATCGTCGAGGCATCGGCGTTGGCCTCGCTGCCGTTCCTGAGCGAGGCCAGCCAGATGATCTACACATGGTTTCTGGTCGGCTTTCCATTTTTTCTCACGGTACTGTTCTTTCTGACCCTGAACTTCAATCACCAGACCCTTTACCAGCCCGCTGCACATGAAGCGGCGCAGCAGCAGCCAGCAATCGAGGCGGAGCGAATGCATGGGCAGGCCTCGGCGACCATTGCGTTTTCCGGTCCGGACGCAGGTGTTCTGATAGAACAGCATATCCACCGCACGCTGGCCGACCCAGAGCCGAGCGCGCGCAGCTGGACGCTGTACAACCTGGACGCGCACAAGCAGATCTATCTGGCTGTCGAGGCGCTCGCCGACACCCCTCAGTCAGTGCTGTTCGAGGTCGCTGGCGGGCAAAAAAAACCCCGGCGCTAGGCCGGGGTTGATCACGCCATCTGGCAGTCGATCACAGCAGCGAACGACCTTTGTTAGCGGCGATCCTCATACGCAGTGCGTTGAGCTTGATGAAGCCAGCCGCGTCAGCCTGATTGTACGCACCGCCATCTTCCTCGAAGGTAGCGATGTTGGCATCGAACAACGAATCGTCGGATTTGCGCCCGACTACGGTGACGTTGCCTTTGTACAGCTTCAAGCGCACTACGCCGTTCACGTTGACCTGCGAAGCGTCGATCATCTGCTGCAGCATGATCCGCTCCGGGCTCCACCAGTAGCCGGTGTAGATCAGGCTGGCGTACTTGGGCATCAGCTCGTCTTTCAGGTGAGCCACTTCACGGTCGAGGGTGATCGACTCGATGGCGCGGTGAGCGCGCAGCATGATGGTGCCGCCAGGGGTCTCGTAGCAGCCACGCGACTTCATGCCGACGTAACGGTTCTCGACGATGTCCAGACGGCCGATGCCGTTGGCGCCGCCGATGCGGTTGAGGTCGGCCAGCACGGTAGCTGGCGACTTGTCGACGCCGTCGATGGCAACGATGTCGCCATTGCGGAAGGTCAGCTCGAGGTAGGTCGCCTGGTCAGGGGCGTTCTCCGGGGAGACGCTCCACTTCCACATGTCTTCTTCGTGCTCGGTCCAGGTGTCTTCCAGCACGCCGCCTTCATAGGAGATGTGCAGCAGGTTGGCGTCCATCGAGTACGGCGACTTCTTCTTGCCGTGGCGCTCGATCGGGATGCCGTGCTTCTCGGCGTAATCCATCAGCTTCTCGCGGGACAGCAGGTCCCACTCGCGCCATGGTGCAATGACCTTGACGCCTGGCTTGAGCGCGTAGGCGCCGAGCTCGAAACGAACCTGGTCGTTGCCCTTGCCGGTCGCACCGTGGGAAATGGCGTCAGCGCCAGTTTCGTTGGCGATCTCGATCAGACGTTTGGCGATCAGCGGACGCGCGATGGAAGTACCCAGCAGGTACTCGCCTTCGTAGACGGTGTTGGCGCGGAACATCGGGAACACGAAGTCACGCACGAATTCTTCGCGCAGGTCATCGATGTAGATTTCTTTCACGCCCATCGCCTGAGCCTTGGCGCGGGCCGGTTCGACCTCTTCGCCCTGGCCGAGGTCAGCGGTGAAGGTCACCACTTCGCAGTTGTAGGTGTCCTGCAGCCACTTGAGAATCACCGAAGTATCAAGGCCGCCGGAATACGCCAGTACGACCTTATTTACGTCCGCCATGCCATCACTCCACGGGGTTTACGGAAAGCCGTCGATTCTACCGACCTCGCGGGCAAATTTACAGTGGGGCGACAGCTTCTGACGACAAAGCGACAAGAACTTTCGATACAGCGACCAACGGTCGCGGATCTGGCTGTTTACAGTTGCTTGGCCGCAGGCGCAGGGGCCACAGGAGCGCCAGCCGGGGAAGGCTCGAGCGCTCTTTCCGCCGGTTTGGCCACTGGCGTTACGCGATCCAGTTCGATGTTGACGCGACGGTTACGCGCCCGATTGGCCGCGCTGTTGTTCTTCGCCAGCGGGTAGCGCTCGCCATGGAAGCGCACGATGATCTGCGTTTCAGGCACACCATGTGCTACCAGGTACTCGGCAACCGCCAGCGCCCGGCGCCGCGAGTCCTCGCGATTGGCCAGACGATTGCCGCCGTTGTCGGAATGACCGTTGAGTTCGATGTGATTGACCGTCGGATCGGCCTTCAGGTAATCGAGAATCACGTCCAGCCGAGCCCGGCCATTACTGTCCAGTTCAACCCCACGCGGGAAGGCGACCTGCGTCTGGCGAATCTGGTCGTAGTTCATCGGCAATAGCTTGCTCGCGCACAGCTGATAGTCGTTGAACGCCTTGGCAAAGCTGACGGGCAACACTCGCACTTCCATTGCTCGACCACCCTCGCCGGCATGGTTGCGCACGACCGTGCTGCGCCCATCCATCAGGCCGTTGATCAAGCGACTGGCCTGGCCTTGCGAGGACGTGAACAACACCCCACTGCGGGCCAGGCGTACGGCACCGAGACTGACATCACTGCGCCCCGGCTGCCATGGCGCAGCGGCGGCGAGCAAGGTGGCAGAGCCGGCGCCGAGCAGGTTGGTGTCCGAGCGCAGGCGGAAGGTTGGTTGCTCGCCTGCGCGACGCACGAACTCGCCACTGCCAAAGCCGTCTATCGGCTGGACCAGGCGGCACTCGAACTGATCGCCTTCGACCGTCCAGGCGATGTTCTCCATCCGGGTCTGGAAGGTCAATGCGCCTGCCGGCAGGCTGGCAAACAAGGTGAACAGGGCTAGGTAACGCTGGCGCACGGGCGGCTCCACAAATTCTGACGGCTTACCTGCAGGCTATCGGTCGCGCGCCGGAAAACTTGATAGCCGTGCTCGACCAAGGGTTTTCCGGTAGCATTCGCACTTGAGTTCGACCCGCCTGGAATCCCCAATGTCCGACCGCCTGACCCTCCTGCGTCCCGATGACTGGCATATCCATCTGCGCGATGGTGCTGTCCTGCCCCACACCGTTGGCGACGTAGCGCGTACCTTCGCCCGCGCCATTGTCATGCCCAACACGGTTCCGCCGGTGCGCGATGCCGCCGAAGCGGGTGCCTACCGCGAGCGGATCCTTGCCGCGCGCCCAGTTGGCAGCCGCTTCGAGCCGCTGATGGTGCTGTACCTTACCGACCGTACCAGTGCCGATGACATCCGCGCGGCCAAGGCCAGTGGTTTTGTCTACGCCGCCAAGCTGTACCCGGCTGGCGCCACGACCAACTCCGATTCCGGCGTGACCAGCATCGACAAGATCTTCCCGGCCATCGAAGCCCTTGCCGAAACCGGCATGCCGCTGCTGGTGCACGGTGAAGTGACGCATGCCGATGTCGATGTGTTCGACCGCGAAAAACGCTTTATCGACGAGCACATGCGCCGTCTGGTCGACCGCTTCCCGACGCTCAAGGTGGTGTTCGAACACATCACCACGGCCGATGCCGCGCAGTTTGTCAGTGAAGCACCGGCCAATGTCGGTGCGACCATCACCGCTCAGCACTTGCTGTACAACCGCAATCACATGCTGGTCGGCGGTATTCGCCCGCACTTCTATTGCCTGCCGATCCTCAAGCGCAACACCCACCAGGTGGCGCTGCTGGACGCGGCTACCAGCGGCAATCGCAAGTTCTTCCTTGGCACCGACTCGGCGCCCCACGCCCAGCACGCCAAGGAAGCCGCCTGCGGCTGCGCCGGTTGCTACACCGCGTATGCGGCGATCGAGATGTACGCCGAAGCGTTCGAGCAGCGCAACGCGCTGGACAAGCTGGAAGGTTTTGCCAGCCTGCATGGCCCAGCGTTCTATGGCCTGCCGGCAAACACCGACCGGATTACCCTGGTCCGTGAAGAATGGACTGCGCCAAGCAGCCTGCCGTTTGGCGACAACCTTGTGATTCCGCTGCGCGCCGGTGAAAAACTGCGCTGGCGCCTGCTGGAGGAAAACGCGTGAGCGAAGATCTGTACGAAGACGACCAGGAAGCTTCCAGCGGTGGCCCACGCCACCCGATGGCCGAGCGCTTCCGCGGTTACCTGCCGGTTGTTATCGATGTCGAGACCGGTGGCTTCAACAGCGCTACCGATGCCCTGCTGGAGATCGCTGCGGTCACCATCGGCATGGACGAGAAGGGTTTCCTGTTCCCTGAGCACACGCACTTCTTCCGCGTCGAGCCGTTTGAAGGCGCCAACATCGAGGCGGCGGCACTGGAGTTCACCGGGATCAAGCTTGACCACCCACTGCGCATGGCAGTGAGTGAAGAGAGCGCGCTGACCGAAATCTTCCGCAGCGTTCGCAAGTCGCTCAAGTCCAACGGCTGCAAGCGGGCGATCCTGGTCGGCCACAACAGCAGCTTTGACCTGGGCTTCCTCAATGCTGCGGTTGCGCGCAATGACCTCAAGCGCAATCCGTTCCACCCGTTCTCCAGCTTCGACACTGCTACCCTGGCCGGGCTAGCCTACGGGCAGACCGTACTGGCGCGAGCATGCCAGAGCGCCGACATCGATTTCGACGGCCGTGAGGCGCATTCGGCGCGTTATGACACCGAGAAGACTGCCGAGCTGTTCTGCGGCATCGTCAACCGCTGGAAGGATCTGGGCGGCTGGCGCGATTGATGATCAGCTTACCGCTGCTGCGTCCCGAGACGCGCAGCGGATATAAAAAAACCGGCCACCAGGGCCGGTTTTTTTATGCGTGGCGATTACAGCTTGCCGGCATTCTCGCTCAGGTAGGCAGCAACGCCTTCTGGCGAAGCGTTCATGCCCTTGTCGCCTTTTTTCCAGTTGGCAGGGCAGACTTCGCCGTGCTCTTCGTGGAATTGCAGAGCGTCAACCAGACGCAGCAGCTCATCCATGTTACGGCCCAGCGGCAGGTCGTTGATGATCTGCGAGCGGACAACGCCGTTCAGGTCGATCAGGAAGGCGCCACGGAAGGCTACGCCGCCTTCGGACTCAACGTCGTAGGCCTTGCAGATTTCGTGGGTGATGTCAGCCGCCAGGGTGTACTTGACCTGGCCGATGCCGCCGTTGTTGACCGGAGTGTTACGCCAGGCGTTGTGAGTGAAGTGCGAGTCGATCGACACGCCGATCACTTCGACGTTGCGCGCAGCGAAGTCCGGAATGCGGTTGTCCAACGCGATCAGCTCGGACGGGCAGACGAAGGTGAAGTCCAGCGGGTAGAAGAATACCAGGCCGTACTTGCCCTTGATCGCCGAAGCGAGGTTGAAGCTGTCGACGATTTCGCCGTTGCCCAGCACAGCTGGAACGGTGAAGTCGGGGGCTTGTTTACCAACGAGTACGCTCATCGTTATCTCCTGATGAAGGTGAAAAAACGTTGCCCGGCGGCAAACCCGCCAAGCATCCAGCAAAGGCTGACCATCATACACAGGTTAAGGTGACAGGCAGAATCCAACCGCCGGTCGCCCTTGCGCATTTAGTTTCAGAAACCGCTTTGACAAGCATTCTCATTACTATTACTCTCCAACGCATCGACTCAACGACGATGGTCAGCCTCTATGTATGTGTGTCTTTGTGTCGGCGTCACCGACGGACAGATTCGCGATGCGATCTACGAGGGATGCTGTAGCTACAAGGAAGTCCGTGCGGCCACCAACGTGGCGAGCCAATGCGGCAAGTGCGCGTGCCTTGCCAAGCAGGTGGTGCGTGAGACGTTGACCGACCTCCAGGTCAGCCAGCAGCCCGCCCTGCCCTACCCCGTCGAATTTAATGCAGTCTGATTTCCCCCGTATTTTGAAGAACCGGACCTTGTGTCCGGTTTTTTTATGCCTTTAATTCAATAAGTTAGCGTGCCAACGCGGTTCACAAACATTCTTATTCCGATTAAATTTCATTTATTATTCAACAACTTAGGTTTGACACTGGAAGTTGTCCGGCTCAGACTTCGGGTATTGACACACTCAACACGGCAGGAATACGGACATGAAAGGCGACGTCAGCGTCATCCAGCATCTCAACAAGATCCTCGGGAACGAGCTGGTCGCTATCAACCAGTACTTCCTGCACGCGCGTATGTATGAAGACTGGGGCCTCAACGCCCTGGGCAAGCGCGAGTACAAAGAGTCCATCGAGGCGATGAAGGACGCAGACAAGCTGATCAAGCGCATCCTGTTCCTCGAAGGCCTGCCTAACGTGCAGGACCTGGGTAAGCTGCTGATCGGCGAGCACTCCAAAGAGATGCTGGAATGCGACCTGAAGATCGAGCAAAGCGGTCTGATCGATCTCAAGGCAGCTATTGCGCACTGCGAAACTTCTGGCGACTTCGGCTCGCGGGAAATGCTGGAAGACATCCTTGAATCCAAGGAAGAGCACATCGACTGGCTGGAAACCCAGCTGAGCCTGATCGACAAGATCAGCATCGAGAACTACCTGCAGTCGCAGATGGGCGAAGAGTAACGCTCAAGCCCATACGAAAAAGCCCCGCCAAGTGCGGGGCTTTTTCATGCCTGGGCAAACAACTTTGGCTGCTTGCCCAGCAAGGTCAATCAGGCTTCGGAAGCCTTGGCAGCATTGGCAGCCGCTTCCTTGACCAGCTTTTGCAGCTCACCGTTCTCGAACATCTCGATCATGATGTCGCTGCCGCCGACCAGTTCACCGGCAACCCACAGCTGTGGGAAGGTCGGCCAGTTGGCGTACTTGGGCAGGTTGGCGCGAATTTCCGGGTTCTGCAGGATGTCGACATAGGCGAATTTCTCGCCACAGCCCATGACAGCCTGGGCCGCCTTGGACGAGAAGCCGCACTGAGGCGCGTTCGGCGAGCCTTTCATGTAAAGCAGAATGGTGTTGTTGGCAATCTGCTCTTTGATTGTTTCGATGATATCCATGAAGCACCTCGTCTGAACTTTCCGACTCGATGGTCGGCACGGTCAGCCATTGTATCGGAAAGCCCGGCCGTGGGTCGACCTGCACGCGGTCGGATCAGCAGTGCGCGTTCAAACGGCCGCGACCCGCACCGGCACACCATTCAACGCTGCATTACCCGACACGGCGTCACGCTGCAGCTCGTCGGTAAGATCATTGGCACTGACCCCTGGCTGCTCAGCGGCGATCTGCAATTGCGCGCCCTGGCGGCGATGGCCGAAGCCATGGGGCAGGCTGACCACGCCGGGCATGATCTCGCTGCTGGCCTGCACGTCCACCTCGACCACGCCCGTGCGCGATTGAATGCTCACGCGCTGGCCATCACTCAACTGACGCTGCTGCATATCATCGGGATGCATCAGCAACTGATGGCGCGGCTTGCCTTTTACCAGCCGATGAAAGTTATGCATCCACGAATTGTTGCTGCGCACGTGCCGGCGACCGATCAACAGCAGCTCGTCCGGCGCTGCCGGGGCCTGTCTGGCAAGGCGCTGCAAGTCTTCAAGCAGTTGCGTCGGCGCTGCCTCGACCACTTTGCCGGGGGTAGCCAGGCGTGCTGCCAGGTTGGCGCGCAAGGGCCCCAGGTCCAGGCCGTGTGGATGCTGATCCAGGGCGTCCAGTGACAACGCCCACGGCGACGCCTGGCCATAGAGGCCGTGGCGCAAGGCCAGGTCGATCATCTGCGCCGGGGGCATGGTCGGCTTCAGTTCCTTCTGCGCACGCCTGGCGAACGCCTTGGCCAGACCAACGAAGATCTCCCAGTCGTGCAGTGCACCGGCAGGCTTGGCCAGCACTGCCCGATTGAAACGGGTGACATTGCGCACCGCCAGCAGGTTGAAGGTGGTGTCGTAGTGGTCGTTTTCCAGTGCCGTGGTCGACGGCAAGATCAGGTCAGCGTGGCGCGTGGTTTCGTTGAGGTACAGGTCGATGCTGAGCATGAACTCAAGGCCGCCCAAGGCCTGGTCCAGTTGACGGCCATTGGGCGTCGACAGTACCGGATTGCCCGCCACGGTGATCAGCGCCCGCACCTGGTCAGCACCGGGCACGAGCATCTCCTCGGCCAAAGCGGCCACGGGTAGCTCGCCGGCGTATTCCGGCAACCCGGAGACGCGGCTCTGCCAGGCATTGAAATGGCCGCCTGAGGTTGTAGCGACCAGATCCACCGCAGGCTCGGTGCACAACGCCCCACCGACCCGATCAAGATTGCCGGTCACCAGATTGATCAGCTGGATCAGCCAATGGCAAAGGCTGCCGAAGGCCTGGGTCGAGACGCCCATGCGGCCATAACAGACCGCCCGTTCGGCTGCAGCGAAATCCCGCGCCAGTTGCCGAATCTGCTCGGCAGGCACCCCGCACACTGCGCTCATGCGCTCAACATCGAACGGCGCAATCGCTGCGCGGACCTGCTCCAGGCCATTGACCGGCAGGTGCGAGCTCTTGGCCAGATCCTCTGCAAACAGGGTATTGAGCAAGCCACACAACAATGCAGCGTCAGTGCCCGGGCGAATGAACAGGTGCTGATCGGCAATGGCGGCCGTTTCGCTGCGGCGCGGATCGATCACCACCAGTTGCCCGCCACGGGCGTGCAGTGCTTTGAGGCGCTTGTGCACGTCCGGTACGGTCATGATACTGCCATTGGAGGCCAGCGGATTGCCGCCCAGAATCAGCATGAAGTCGGTGTGATCGATGTCCGGGATCGGCAGCAACAGGCCGTGGCCATACATCAGATGGCTGGTCAGGTGCTGCGGAAGTTGGTCCACCGAGGTTGCCGAAAAGCGGTTGCGGGTCTTTAGCAGGCCAAGGAAGTAGTTGCTGTGGGTCATCAGCCCGTAGTTGTGCACGCTGGGGTTGCCCTGATACACCGCCACCGCGTTGCGCCCGTGCGCCTGCTGAATGCTCCAGAGTTTCTCTGCAGCCAGTTCGAATGCAGTCTCCCAGGCGATCGGCTGCCAGCGCTCGCCAACCCGTTGCAGCGGTTGTCGGAGGCGATCCGGATCGTCCTGTATATCCTCCAACGCGACAGCCTTGGGGCAAATATGGCCGCGGCTGAACGTATCGAGCGGATCACCTTTGATCGAGACGATGCGCGCAGCCGCGCCGACAGGCTGGTCGATCTCGATATTCAGGCCACAGATGGCCTCGCACAGGTGACACGCGCGATGATGCACAGTGGTGGCCATGGTCGACTCGCTCCGCTCAAGGGAAGCAGCCACTATGGGCCGGGCTGAGAGCGCTCGCCAGCGCACTTCGCCGGCTGAATCTTGCGCCATCAGGCAGGCGATTAACGACAGCAGGTTTGCCAAGCCCCTCACCCGCCGTGTAAAACCTCTGTAATGAATAAAAAACGGCGCCGGGCCATAGGCTTAGGACATCCGTTGATACAGGCGCACGGTGAACCCCCTTTGTTTCACGCGACATTTAATTATAGTATTGCGCCTTTCCCTATTTCGTCCGCTCCGTGCGGCTTACGCCGCAGGTCTCTCCCGTTGTCAATTAAAGCCAACGCAGGCCTGCGAACCGTTGCAATTAAGGTAGTCAATCATGAGCGCAAGGCACTTTCTCTCCCTGATGGATTTCACTGCTGACGAATTGCTCGGCGTGATCCGTCGCGGCATCGAGCTGAAGGACCTGCGTAACCGCGGCGTGCTGTTCGAGCCACTGAAGAACCGGGTGCTGGGGATGATCTTCGAGAAAGCCTCGACCCGGACCCGCCTGTCGTTCGAAGCCGGCATGATCCAGCTTGGTGGCCAGGCGATCTTCCTGTCGCCGCGCGACACTCAGCTGGGCCGTGGTGAACCGATCGCCGACAGCGCCATCGTCATGTCGCGCATGCTCGATGCGGTGATGATCCGTACCCACCACCACAGCATCCTCACCGAATTTGCGGCCAACTCGCGGGTGCCGGTGATCAACGCCCTGTCCGATGAGTCGCACCCGTGCCAGCTGCTGGCCGACATGCAGACCTTCCTCGAACACCGTGGCTCGATCCAGGGCAAGACCGTGGCCTGGATCGGCGACGGCTACAACATGTGCAACTCCTACATCGAAGCCGCCCAGCAGTTCGACTTCCAGCTGCGCATCGCCTGCCCGGAAGGCTACGAGCCTGATCCACGCTTCCTCGCCCTTGCCGGTGAGCGGGTGCAGATCGTGCGCGACCCCAAGCAAGCGATTGCCGGCGCGCACCTGGTTACCACCGATGTCTGGACTTCCATGGGCCAGGAAGAGGAAACTGCACGGCGCCTGGCGCATTTCGCACCGTATCAGGTCACCCGCGAACTGCTCGACCTGGCTGCACCCGACGCCTTGTTCATGCACTGCCTGCCCGCCCACCGTGGCGAGGAAATCAGCCTGGACCTGCTCGACGACCCACGTTCGGTCGCCTGGGACCAAGCTGAAAACCGCCTGCATGCACAAAAGGCCCTTCTCGAATTTCTTGTCGAACCGGCTTACCACCACGCATGAGTCATCCGTTATTGCTCAACCTGCGCAACCTCGCCTGCGGCTATGGCGAGCAGCGCATCGTCCAGAACCTCAATCTGCACCTCAACGCAGGCGACATCGGTTGTCTGCTCGGGTCATCGGGTTGCGGCAAGACCACCACACTGCGGGCGATTGCCGGCTTCGAGCCGGTGCACGACGGTGAAATCCAGCTCGCTGGCGAAGTCATCTCGCGGGCGGGTTTTACCCTGTCACCAGAGAAGCGCCGGATCGGCATGGTGTTCCAGGACTACGCGCTGTTTCCGCACCTGACCGTCGCGCAAAACATTGCCTTCGGCATCAGCAAGCACCCACGCCAGGCAGCTGTGGTTGAAGAGATGCTCGAGCTGGTCAAGCTCGTCGGGCTCGGTGGGCGTTACCCGCACGAGCTGTCCGGCGGCCAGCAACAGCGCGTTGCCCTGGCCCGAGCACTGGCGCCGGAGCCGCAACTGCTGTTGCTCGACGAGCCGTTCTCCAACCTTGACGTGGAACTGCGCAGGCGCCTCAGCCATGAGGTGCGCGACATCCTCAAAAGCCGTGGCACCAGCGCCATTCTGGTTACGCATGATCAGGAAGAGGCGTTTGCCGTCAGCGATCATGTCGGCGTGTTCAAAGAAGGTCGGCTGGAGCAGTGGGATACCCCCTACAACCTGTATCACGAACCGCAGACGCCGTTTGTGGCCAGCTTCATCGGGCAGGGCTATTTCATTCGTGGGCAGATGAGCAGCCATGAAGCGGTGACCACCGAGCTCGGCGAGCTGCGTGGCAATCGCGCCTACACCATGGCCGTTGGCAGTTCGGTTGACGTGTTGCTGCGCCCGGACGACATCGTCCATGCGCCAGACAGCCCCCTGCGCGCCAGCGTGGTTGGCAAGAGCTTCCTCGGTGCCTCAACGTTGTATCGCCTGCAGCTGGCGACCGGCAGCCAGCTGGAAGCGATCTTCGCCAGCCACATCGATCATCAGGTCGGCCAGGACGTCGGCATTGCAGTGAAGGCCGATCACCTCGTGCTGTTCCCGGTGCCGGGCAGCGTCGCCACCCAGCACGCTCGTCAGGAAAACGGCGTTCGCCGTTACAGCTCGGCGAACTGAGACACGGCTTGGGACACGATAACGGGTGACGGCAGCATCACCCGGCTTCTCAGCCCCGGCCGATCTCGGCAAATTTCCCTTGGGTATGCTCGGCCAATACCGCAGCAGCCAATTCGACCTCAAGTCCGCGCCGGCCAGCACTTACGTGAATGGTTGCGAACTGCTGCGCTGATTGATCGATAAAGGTGCGCAGGCGCTTCTTTTGCCCCAGTGGGCTGATCCCGCCGACCAGATACCCCGTGGCCCGCTGCGCCGCTGCGGGGTCAGCCATTTCACACTTCTTGACCCCCGCCGCGTGGGCCAGAGCCTTCAGGTCGAGCGTGCCCACCACCGGCACTACGGCCACCAACAACTCGCCCTTTTCACTGCTGGCGAGCAGCGTCTTGAACACCTGCACAGGATCGATGCCGAGCTTTTCAGCGGCTTCCAGGCCATATGAGGCCGACTTCGGATCATGTTCGTAACTGTGCACGCGGTGTACGGCGCGGGCTTTTTTCAGCAGGTCGAGAGCGGGGGTCATGCGGGGCTCCGAGCAGAGAAGTTCGGCGGCTACTTTAGGTGAAAAGCCGCGAGCCAGCCAGCTTGTCGCCAAATCGCTAAATGCTGTCGGAATAGTCAAAGAACTCGATGCGGGTCAAATTGTGGCTGAGCGTTCACTTTCGACCTTTGACATGAGCGTTTCTTGCCTATATTTTTTCGTTTCTGAATAAATGGTGCACCCTTAAAGTGCGCTTTCGCTTATCCGCCCAGGGTCAATGGGGATCGACTCTGGGCCTTGCTGTCGAGCGCTCCGCGCCTCACAACAACAAGAACCGAGGTCTTACATGACGACTGCACTACGCGAGCCCACCCTTCGGGGCCAATGCATGGCCGAGTTTTTCGGCACTGCGCTACTGATATTCTTCGGCACCGGTTGCGTCGCCGCGCTCAAGGTCGCGGGCGCCAGCTTCGGCCTGTGGGAAATCAGCATTATCTGGGGGGTCGGCGTGAGCATGGCGATCTACCTCACTGCCGGTGTATCCGGCGCCCATCTGAACCCGGCAGTGAGCATCGCCCTGAGCCTGTTCGCCGGTTTCGAAAAGCGCAAACTGCCGTTCTACATCCTCGCCCAGGTAGCTGGCGCCTTCTGTGCCGCCGCGCTGGTGTACAGCCTGTACAGCACGCTGTTCTTCGATTACGAACAATCCCACGCCATGGTCCGCGGCAGCCAGGCCAGCCTGGAGCTGGCGTCGGTGTTTTCCACCTATGCGCACCCGGCGCTGTCGATCGGCCAGGCGTTTCTGGTTGAAATGATCATCACCGCGATCCTGATGGCAGTGATCATGGCCTTGACCGACGACAACAATGGCCTGCCGCGCGGAGCCATGGCACCGCTGCTGATCGGCTTGCTGATCGCGGTGATTGGCAGCGCCATGGGCCCGCTGACCGGCTTTGCGATGAACCCTGCCCGAGATTTTGGTCCAAAGCTGATGACGTTCCTGGCAGGCTGGGGTGATATCGCCTTCACTGGCGGACGTGACATTCCGTATTTCCTGATTCCGATATTCGCGCCCATTGTGGGTGCATGCCTGGGCGCCGCCGCCTACCGTGGCCTGATCGCCCGCAACTTGCCCACCGCGCAGGTTGCACTCGGGCAAACAGACGATAATTCCCAGAGCGATGCGCGGGCCTCCTGACCGGAGAGCCGCTGCCGACAGCCAGGCACAGCGCCTGGCCTCCCCCTATTTTGTGCAAGGCCACTGACATGAAAGACACCCAGGACAAGAACTACATCATCGCCCTGGACCAGGGCACCACCAGTTCGCGAGCGATAATCTTCGACCGTGACGCAAACGTGGTGGGCACCTCCCAGCGTGAGTTCGTCCAGCATTATCCGCAGGCTGGCTGGGTCGAGCACGACCCGATGGAAATCTTCGCCACCCAGAGCGCGACCATGGTCGAGGCCCTGGCCCAGGCCAGCATCAGCCACGCCCAGGTCGCCGCCATCGGCATCACCAACCAACGTGAAACCACGGTGGTGTGGGACAAGGAAAGCGGCCGCCCGGTGTACAACGCCATCGTCTGGCAGTGCCGGCGCAGTACCGAGATCTGTGCCCAGCTCAAGCGCGATGGCCATGAAGACTACATCCGCGAAACCACCGGCCTGGTCACCGACCCGTACTTCTCCGGGACCAAGCTGAAGTGGATCCTGGACAACGTCGAAGGTGTCCGCGAGCGCGCCGAGCGCGGCGAACTGCTGTTCGGCACCATCGATACCTGGCTGATCTGGAAATTCACCGGCGGCAAGGTACATGTCACCGACTACACCAACGCCTCGCGTACCTTGATGTTCAACATCCACACGTTGCAGTGGGATGAAAAGATGCTCGAGCTGCTCGGTGTGCCACGCCAGATGCTGCCAGAGGTGCGCGGCTCCTCCGAGGTATATGGCCAGACCAAGAGCGGCATCGACATCGCCGGTATCGCCGGCGACCAGCAATCGGCGCTGTTCGGCCAGATGTGCGTCGAGCCAGGCCAGGCCAAGAACACCTATGGCACCGGCTGCTTCCTGCTGATGAACACCGGCGACAAGGCGGTCAGCTCCTCCCACGGCCTGCTCACCACCATCGCTTGCGGCCCCCGTGGCGAAGTCGCCTACGCGCTGGAAGGCGCAGTGTTCAACGGCGGCTCGACCGTGCAGTGGCTGCGCGATGAACTGAAGATCGTCAATGATGCGCTCGACACCGAGTACTTCGCCAGCAAGGTCAAGGACAGCAACGGTGTCTATCTGGTGCCGGCCTTCACCGGGCTGGGCGCGCCCTACTGGGACCCGTACGCACGCGGCGCACTGTTCGGCCTGACCCGCGGGGTCAAGGTCGATCACATCATCCGCGCGGCACTGGAGTCGATCGCCTACCAGACCCGCGACGTCCTCGATGCCATGCAGCAGGACTGCGGCCAGCGCCTGAGCGAACTGCGCGTGGATGGCGGCGCGGTGGCCAACAACTTCCTCATGCAGTTCCAGGCCGACATCCTCGGCAGCTGTGTCGAGCGGCCAAAGATGCGCGAAACCACCGCCCTCGGCGCTGCCTACCTGGCCGGACTGGCCAGCGGCTTCTGGAGCAGCCTGGATGAGCTGCGCGACAAGGCTATCATCGAGCGCGAGTTCAGCCCGCAGCTGGATGAAGCGCAGAAAGAGAAGCTCTATGCCGGCTGGCAGAAAGCGGTCGAGCGTACCCGTGACTGGGAAGATCACGAGGCCTGATTGAAACTGTAGCGTTTCAGGCCCTGCCCGCTTCGGTCGCCATGTTCAGCACATGGCGACCGACTTGTTTGTACTGTGCGCACTGGCTGTCATCCCTTTCCTACGGCATCATTGCAGCATTTGTCCGGCAGCCCCCAAGGACCGCCCATGAATCTGCCCCCGCGCCAACAACAAATCCTCGAACTGGTGCGCGAACGCGGCTACGTCAGTATCGAAGAAATGGCCCAGCTGTTCGTCGTTACCCCGCAAACCATTCGCCGCGATATCAACCAGCTTGCCGAGAGCAACCTGCTGCGGCGCTACCATGGCGGCGCGGCGTATGACTCGAGCATCGAAAACACCGCCTACGCCATGCGCGCCGACCAGATGCGCGACGAGAAACAGCGCATCGCCGAAGCCGTGGCCCGGCAGATCCCGGACCATGCCTCGGTATTCATCAACATTGGCACCACCACCGAGTCGATTGCCCGCGCCCTGCTCAATCACAATCACCTCAAGGTCATTACCAACAACCTGCACGTCGCGTCGATCCTCAGTGCCAAGGATGACTTCGAAGTGCTGGTCGCTGGCGGCACGGTGCGCCGTGACGGCGGCGTGGTCGGCCAGGCGAGTGTCGACTTCATCAGCCAGTTCAAGGTCGATTTCGCCCTGGTCGGCATCAGCGGCATCGATGAAGACGGCAGCCTGCTGGATTTCGATTATCAGGAAGTGCGTGTTTCCCAGGCGATCATTGCCAATGCGCGGCAGGTCATCCTCGCTGCCGACTCGAGCAAGTACGGGCGCAACGCGATGGTTCGGCTCGGCTCGATCAATCTGGTCGATTGCCTGGTGACCGATCAGCCGCCCTCGCCCGCCTTGAACCAACTGCTCAACGACAACAAGGTCCGCCTGGAAGTGGTGTGACCTGCGCGCGGCGTCGCACTGAGCGCCGCGCCATGTTCGCTATTGTTCATTTCGCCGCGCCTATTGAAGTTTTCTATGAAGACTCGCTGGCGAATGCTTGCTTGTTGCGCTAGTATTTTCGCAAACGAACATCGATGTTCATTTTCGATGGTAGCAGCCTCAGGAGGCCTTGCCCGTGTCCCAGCCCGTTTCCTCCCAGCCCGTCCCTGCCGATTGCTACGATGTTGCCGTGATTGGCGGCGGTATCAATGGTGTGGGCATTGCCGCTGACGCTGCCGGGCGCGGCCTCAAGGTGTTTCTTTGTGAAAAGGACGACCTGGCGCAACACACCTCCTCGGCCAGCAGCAAGCTGATCCACGGCGGCCTGCGTTACCTCGAGCACTACGAATTCCGCCTGGTCCGCGAAGCACTGGCCGAGCGTGAAGTGCTCCTGGCGAAAGCACCGCATATCGTCAAACCGATGCGTTTCGTGTTGCCCCATCGGCCGCACCTGCGCCCGGCGTGGATGATCCGCGCCGGTCTGTTCCTCTATGATCACCTCGGCAAACGCAAGCGCCTGGGCGCCTCGCGCAGCCTGCGCTTTGGCCCGAACAGCCCATTGCAGGCTTCGATCAGCCGCGGTTTCGAATATGCCGACTGCGCCGTCGACGATGCGCGCCTGGTAGTGGTCAATGCGATGGCCGCCCGCGAACATGGCGCGCAGATCGCGACCCGTACCCGTTGCCTGCGGGCCGAACGCGTCGACGGTATCTGGCAGGTGCTGTTGCAGCATGCCGATGGCAGCCAACAGACCATCCACACCCGGGCGCTGGTCAATGCGGCCGGCCCATGGGTCGCCAGCTTTATCAAGGATGACCTAAAGCTCGATGCGCCGTATGGCATCCGCTTGATCCAAGGCAGCCATATCATCGTGCCACGCATGTACGAAGGCGAGCATGCCTACATTCTGCAGAACGAAGACCAGCGCATCGTCTTTGCAATTCCGTATCTGGAGCGCTTCACCCTGATCGGCACAACTGACCGGGAGTGGAGCGGCGACCCGTCCCAGGTCAGTATCAGTGAGGCAGAGACCGATTACCTGCTGAATGTGGTCAACCAGCATTTCAAACAGCAGCTCGGCCGCGCCGATATCCTGCACACCTATTCCGGTGTGCGGCCATTGTGCAACGATGAGTCCGACAACCCTTCAGCGGTCACCCGCGACTACACCCTGGCCCTGTCTGCCGACCACGGCCAGGCACCGCTGCTGTCGGTGTTTGGTGGCAAGCTCACCACCTACCGCAAGCTGGCCGAATCCGCCATGGCCGAACTGAAACCGTTCTTTAGCCAGATGGGCTCCAGCTGGACCGCGTCGGCGACATTGCCGGGCGGCGAGAACATGACAACAGTGCAAGCACTGGTCGACGCGCTCCGAGTCCGCCACCCGTGGCTGGCGGTAGATATCGCCAGGCGCTGGGCAGTGACCTATGGCGACCGTGTCTGGCGCCTGCTCGAAGCCGTACATGGCCCGGAAGATCTCGGCAAGGCGATCGGCGGCGGGTTGTTCGGCTGCGAAATTGATTACCTGCGCGCACAAGAGTGGGCCGTCAGTGCCGACGACATCCTCTGGCGGCGCACCAAGTTGGGCCTGTTCATCAACGCCGTCGAACAGCAAGCATTGGTGAATTACCTGCAGCAGGCCAGGCCGACCTCGGGCCAATCAGACGCCGCCTGATTCGGCAGGTACCTGCGGTCGGGTAGCCACTCCTCAAAGTGGCTGCCCGCTGTATCCACGCCTGTTGCCCTTACCCCTCGTATGCACGCTCCTGTGCACTGATCTGCTCCAGTCTGCGCTCTCATCCCACCAGGATTCTCAATATCCGCTCCATTCGGATTTCCGAACAGCCTCGCCTCACTCATTCGGTAACCCGTCGGTAGCCTCGGGAAAATCTCGCATCACAAAAGATTAATACCCAGGCTTTTCGGGACGTTATGATCAATTACAGGGCTTGGCACGAGTCATGCTCTACACTTGGTAGCCGAATGCACTGCTTTTGCAGTATTCGTGGAACGAAGAGTCCGCCAACGGCTCCATAAAAAAAACAAACATGTCGAGGAAAATTTGATGCGTATCGTTCGTCAATTGCTGGGCGCCGCCATCGCGGCTGCTGTTATCGCTTCGCCGGCCATGGCTGCAGAGCTGACCGGCACCCTGAAGAAGATCAATGACTCGGGCACCATCACCCTGGGCCACCGCGACGGTTCCATTCCGTTTTCCTACATTGCCGATGCCTCGGGCAAACCGGTCGGCTACTCTCACGACATTCAACTGGCCATCGTCGAGCACCTGAAAAAAGAGCTCAACAAGCCGGACCTGAAAGCCAGGTACAACCTGGTTACTTCCCAGACCCGTATCCCGCTGGTGCAGAACGGCACCGTCGATGTCGAGTGTGGCTCGACCACCAACAACGTCGAGCGCCAGCAGCAGGTCGACTTCTCGGTAGGCATCTTCGAGGTGGGCACCCGTCTGCTGTCGAAGAAAGATTCCTCCTATAAGGATTTCGCTGACCTGAAAGGCAAGAACGTGGTGACCACCGCGGGTACCACTTCCGAACGCATCCTCAAGGCAATGAACGCCGACAAGCAGATGGGCATGAACGTGATTTCCGCGAAGGATCACGGCGAAGCCTTCCAGATGCTCGAATCCGGCCGTGCAGTCGCCTTCATGATGGATGACGCGCTGCTCGCCGGTGAAATGGCCAAGGCCAAGAATCCAAACCTCTGGGCCGTGACCGGCACCCCGCAATCCTACGAAATCTACGGCTGCATGGTGCGCAAGGGTGATGCACCGTTCAAGAAAGCCGTCGATGACGCGATCGTTGCGCTGTACAAGTCGGGCGAGATCAACAAGATCTACGACAAATGGTTCACCCAGCCAGTCCCACCAAAAGGCCTGAACCTGAACTTCCCGATGAGCGATGAGCTGAAAGAGCTGATTGCCAATCCTACCGATAAAGCGGCAGACGAAAAGAAGTCCTGACCCGCAGCTAGTTAGTGTCTAACCTTTCATCCGAGGGCGCTCGCGCCCTTGGATGTTCGAAGGTGCCCGTGAAACAACGATCCGAGGGGAAATCCCGATGAATTACAACTGGGACTGGGGCGTGTTCTTCAAGTCCACTGGCGTCGGCAGCGAAACTTACCTGGACTGGTACATCACCGGCCTGGGCTGGACCATCGCCATTGCCATCTGCGCCTGGATCATTGCCTTGCTGCTGGGCTCGCTGCTCGGCGTCATGCGCACCGTACCGAACAGGCTGGTATCAGGGATCGCTACCGCCTACGTCGAATTGTTCCGCAACGTGCCGCTGCTGGTGCAGCTGTTCATCTGGTACTTCCTGATCCCTGACCTGTTGCCCGAAGGCTTGCAGGAATGGTTCAAGCAAGACCTCAACCCGACTACCTCGGCATTGATCAGTGTGATCATCTGCCTTGGCCTGTTCACCGCAGCGCGAGTCTGCGAACAGGTGCGTACCGGTATCCAGGCACTGCCACGCGGGCAGGAATCTGCCGCTCGGGCAATGGGCTTCAGCCTGGCCCAGATCTATCGCAACGTACTGCTGCCGCAAGCGTACCGGATCATCATTCCGCCGCTTACCTCTGAATTTCTCAACGTCTTCAAGAACTCCTCGGTCGCCTCATTGATCGGCCTGATGGAGCTGTTGGCGCAAACCAAACAGACCGCTGAATTCTCGGCCAACCTGTTTGAGGCCTTCACCCTGGCCACCTTGATCTACTTCACCCTGAACATGGGCCTGATGCTGCTGATGCGCATGGTCGAGAAGAAAGTGGCCGTACCTGGCCTGATTTCCGTAGGAGGCAAGTGATGGAACTGGACTTCTCGGACATCATCCCCGCGCTGCCGGGCCTGTGGAACGGCATGCTGATGACCCTGCAACTGATGGTCATGGGTGTGGTCGGCGGTATTGCCTTGGGCACCGTGCTGGCGCTGATGCGGTTGTCATCGAGCAAGCTGATGGCAAATATTGCGGGCGCTTACGTCAACTACTTCCGCTCGATCCCGCTGCTGCTGGTGATCACCTGGTTCTACCTGGCAGTGCCGTTCGTGCTGCGCTGGATCACCGGCGAAGACACACCAATCGGTGCGTTCACCTCGTGCGTCGTGGCCTTCATGATGTTCGAAGCGGCATACTTCTGCGAAATCGTCCGCGCCGGTGTGCAGTCGATTGCCAAAGGCCAGATGGGCGCTGCCCAGGCGCTGGGCATGACCTATGGCCAGACCATGCGCCTGATCATCCTGCCGCAGGCGTTTCGCAAGATGACCCCACTGCTGCTGCAGCAGAGCATCATCCTGTTCCAGGACACTTCGCTGGTTTACACCGTGGGCCTGGTCGACTTCCTCAACTCGGCCCGTGCCAGTGGCGACATTGTCGGCCGCGCGAATGAATTCCTGCTCTTCGCCGGTCTCGTCTACTTCATTATCAGCTTCTCCGCTTCATGGCTGGTCAAGCGCCTGCAAAAAAGGATCACCGTATGATTTCCATCAAGAACGTCAACAAGTGGTACGGCGACTTCCAGGTGCTCACCGACTGCACCACCGATGTCAAAAAGGGTGAAGTGGTCGTGGTCTGCGGGCCTTCCGGCTCGGGCAAGTCGACCCTGATCAAGTGCGTCAATGCGCTGGAGCCGTTCCAGAAGGGTGACATCGTCGTCGATGGCACCTCGATCTCCGACCCGAAGACCAACCTGCCCAAGCTGCGCTCGCGAGTCGGCATGGTGTTCCAGCACTTCGAGCTGTTCCCGCACCTGACCATTACCGAGAACCTGACCATCGCGCAGATCAAGGTGCTTGGCCGCAGCAAGGAAGAAGCCACCAAGAAAGGCCTGGCCCTGCTTGAGCGCGTTGGCCTGTCAGCCCACGCCCACAAGCACCCTGGCCAGCTCTCCGGCGGTCAGCAGCAACGTGTGGCGATTGCCCGCGCCCTGTCGATGGACCCGATCGTCATGCTGTTCGACGAACCAACCTCGGCACTTGACCCGGAAATGGTCAGCGAAGTGCTCGACGTAATGGTCCAGCTTGCCCACGAAGGCATGACCATGATGTGCGTGACCCACGAGATGGGCTTTGCTCGCAAAGTGGCCGATCGGGTGATCTTCATGGACAAGGGCAACATCGTCGAAGACTGCACCAAAGACGAATTCTTCGGTGATCAGACCGCCCGCGACCAGCGCACTCAGCACTTCCTCAGTAAAATTCTGCAACACTAAGCCGGCCGCAGCGCCCCTGGTTCGGTCCGATCCGGGCTGGGGGTGCTGGTCGTGACAAGGCCACTGTGATGAAATGCGACCCCTCGCTCCTGCGCCCTGCCCTGCCTGCCGTGAAATCCCGTCTGATCCGCCAACTGCTGTTACCACCTCTGATCATCCTGCTGATGGTCGGCCTGGGCCTGATCGGCTACGTACTCAGTGACAACAGCGGTATTCGTATCCTCAGCGAAAACGGCGAACGGCAACTCGAGCTGCACGCGCGCACAGTCGAGAGTGAAATCAGCAAGTACACCTATCTGCCGAGCCTGCTTGAGCTGGAAGACAGCGTATCGCAACTGCTCAGCGAGCCTGAGGGCGGTGCGCGGCAGAGCGTCAACGAATACCTTGAAGGGCTCAACCGTCGTAGCCGCAGCCGGGCCATCTTCGTCCTCGATACCAGTGGCCGAGTCCAGGCGACCAGCAACTGGCGCGACGCTGATTCATTTCTGGGTGAAGACCTGTCTTTCCGTGCCTATTTCCAGGACGCGGTGCGGGGCGAGCCTGGGCGTTTCTACGGCATCGGCAGCACCACCGGCGAAGCCGGCTACTACCTGGCTCACGGCCTGGAAGAGCACGGCAAGATCATCGGCGTGGCCGTGATCAAGGTCCGCCTGGACACCCTCGAAGAGCGCTGGCAGCGTGCCCGCCTCGAGGCTTTTGTCAGTGATGAAAACGGCATCATCATCCTTTCCAGCGACCCAGCGAGGCGGCTCAAGGCAGTCCGTGCACTGAGTCCGCAGACTAAAGAACGCCTGGCGCGCAGCCTGCAATACTACTGGTGGCCACTGAACGAGCTGGAGCCGCTGGCCCGCGAAACCCTCGCCGATGGCGTCGAGAAACTGACCTTCCCGGCCAATAGCGAAACCGCCCAGGGCAAACTGCACGAGGTCACCTACCTGGCGCAGACCCGTCGCCTGGCTGATACGCCGTGGCACTTCACCCTGCTCACGCCACTGCAGGACCTGCGCCGCGAGTCGATGATCCAGGGCGTGCTGGTCGCGGTGGCCTTCGCCTTGCTGACCATCCTTGGCATTGCCTGGAACGAACGGCGCAAGGTCATCGCCACGCGCCTGGCCGCACGTGAGGCGCTGGAAGAAGCCAACAGCCACCTTGAACGCAAGATTGCCGAGCGCACGGCGGACCTGCGCGCCAGCAACGAACGCCTCAAGGGCCAGATTCGCGAGCGCCGGCATGCCGAACAGACCCTGCGCCAGGCGCAGGACGAGCTGGTCCAGGCCGGCAAGCTGGCGGCCATCGGGCAGATGTCGACCAGCATCGCCCACGAACTCAACCAACCGCTGGCAGCGCTGCGCACGCTGTCGGGCAATACCGTGCGTTTCCTTGAACGCGGCGCACTGGAAACTGCCAGTGCCAACCTGCAGACCATCAACGGCCTGATCGACCGCATGGGGCGGATCACCGCCAGCCTGCGCTCGTTCGCCCGCCGCGCCGATGACGGTGGCCAGGCTTCGCTGGCACAGGCCGTGGAGGCCAGCCTGCAGGTCTTGGCCAACCGGATTGCCGGCAGCCATGTGCAGTTGCACAATCTGTACGAGGATCAGTTGCTGGCCATCGATCAGACCCGCCTCGAGCAGATTCTGGTCAACCTAATCGGCAACGCGCTGGACGCCATGGCCAGCCAGCCGCAGCCGCAGCTGTGGCTGGAAGGTGAACTCCAGGCAGACAAATACCGGTTGCTGGTGCGCGACAATGGTCACGGTATCGATGACGATACGCGCAAGCACCTGTTCGAGCCGTTTTTCACGACCAAACCGGGCGAACACGGCCTGGGCCTGGGTCTGACCTTGTCGGCAAGCCTCGCAGCTGCCGCCAAAGGTTCACTCAGCGTCGAGCACCCCGCCAGCGGCGGTACGGCGTTCGTCCTCGCCCTGCCGCTGGTCAACGCCCCCACACAACCGCCACAGCAGCCATGAGCGAAGGGTCCCCATGAACCAAGCACCCTTGACCGTCCTGATCGTCGAAGATGACCCGCATGTACTGCTCGGCTGCCAGCAGGCGCTGGCTCTGGAAGACATCGCCTGCGAAGGCGTGGGCAGCGCCGAGCTTGCCCTGGAGCGCATCGGCGACGACTTCGCCGGCATCGTGGTCAGCGACATTCGCCTGCCCGGCATCGATGGCCTGGAGCTGCTGAGCCGGCTCAAGGCCCGTGACCGTGGCCTGCCGGTGGTGCTGATCACCGGCCACGGCGACATCGACATGGCTGTCGGCGCAATGCGCAACGGCGCCTACGACTTCATGGAGAAACCGTTCTCGCCCGAGCGTCTGGTCGAAGTGGTACGCAGGGCCCTGGAACAACGCGGCCTGGCCCGCGAGGTGGTGTCACTGCGCCGCCAGTTGGCAAGCCAGAGTACGCTGGAGGGCCGCATCATCGGCCGCTCGCCGGCCATGCAGGAGCTGCGCGAACTCATCGCCAATGTCGCCGATACCTCGGCCAATGTGTTGATCGAAGGTGAGACCGGCACCGGCAAGGAACTGGTCGCCCGCTGCCTGCACGACTTCAGCCGGCGCCAGGCGCAACCGTTCGTCGCGCTCAACTGCGGCGGGTTGCCGGAGAACCTCTTCGAAAGTGAAATTTTCGGCCACGAGGCCAATGCCTTCACCGGTGCTGGCAAGCGCCGCATTGGCAAGATCGAGCATGCCAACGGCGGTACGTTGTTCCTCGACGAAGTCGAGAGCATGCCGATCAACCTGCAGATCAAGCTGCTGCGCGTGCTGCAGGAGCGGACCCTGGAGCGGCTGGGCTCGAACCAGAGCATTGCAGTGGATTGCCGCCTGATTGCCGCGACCAAGTCTGATCTGAATGCGTTAGGCCAGAGCGGCCAGTTCCGCAGCGACCTGTATTACCGGCTCAATGTGGTTACCCTTGAGCTGCCGCCGCTGCGCGAACGACGTGAGGATATCCTGCAGTTGTTCGAGCACTTTCTACAGCAATCGGCGCTGCGCTTTGACCGCGAAACACCTGAGCTGGACAGCCACACCCTGTCGCGGTTGATGTCCCACGACTGGCCAGGCAACGTTCGCGAGCTGCGCAACGTCGCCGAACGCTATGCGCTTGGCTTGCCGGCATTCAAGAAAACCGCCAGCGGCGGCGCCAGCCAGGGCCTGGGTTTTGCCGAAGCGGTGGAGGCATTCGAGCGCAACCTGCTCAGTGATGCGCTGCAACGCAGCGGCGGCAACTTGAGCCAGGCCAGCCTGGAGCTGGGCATGGCCAAGACCACGCTGTTCGACAAGGTGAAAAAATACGGCCTCGGCTGACCTCAATCGCTACGGGAAAATTCTGTGGACCTGATATTGAAAGCGGCACTCGGCGCGGGTGTGGTGATTCTTCTGGCAATCCTGTCAAAGACCCGCAATTACTACATTGCCGGGCTGGTGCCGCTGTTTCCGACCTTTGCCCTGATCGCTCACTACATTGTCGGCAAGGGCCGCTCGATCGAGGACCTGAAAACCACCATCGTGTTCGGCATGTGGTCGATCATCCCCTACTTCATCTATCTGCTGACGCTGTATGTGCTGGTCGAGCGCATGCGCCTGGAGGCATCGCTGGCGCTGGCCACGCTGGCCTGGCTGATCGCCGCGACCTTGCTGGTGACCGTATGGGTGCGCCTGCACTGAGCACTCCCCGCTATTACAGTGTGGCGAGGTGAGAGGGTTTCTCACGCTGGGCTTTCAGGTATGGCAAGACCGCGCCCAGCAGTGGCGCCTTGAACGGCGCTTGAAAACGATGCGCAAGCCCCGGAATCAAGCGCAACTGGCTGCCCTGGATATGCGCCGCCAGGTGCACTCCGTGCATCACCGGTAGCAGCGGGTCTGCGGTACCGTGCACCACCAACGTCGGCACGCGCAGCTGATTGAGCAGCTCGACTCGGCTCGGCTCAGCCAGAATTGCCAGAATCTGGCGCTTGGCGCCTTGCGGATTGAATGCCCGATCATAGGCCTGCGCCGCCTGTTGAATCAGCTCCTGGCGCTCATCCTGCACCTGCGGGCTGCCCAATGCGGCGAGCATGTCAGCCTGCTGCTCAATGGCCACAGCACGGCTCGGAGCACTGCGCCGCGCCAGCAACTGCAGCAACGCTGCGCTGGGTTGCGGTAGGCCAGCGGCGCCGGAGCTGGACATCACCAGGGTCAGGCTGCGCACCCGCTGCGGCTGCATGGCGGCCATATGCTGGGCAATCATGCCGCCCATGCTCACCCCCAGTACATGAAACTGCTCGATGTGCAGTGCGTCCATCAGTTGCACGCCATCCTCGGCCATATCGGTCAAGCTGTAAGGCGCCGATACGCTCAGACCAAGTTTGTAGCGCAGCGCCTCGAACGTCAGGTTGGCCGAGGCCGGCGCTGTATTCCAGCGGGTCAGACCAACGTCGCGATTATCGTAGCGGATCACCCGAAAGCCCTGTCGGCACAGGGCTTCCACGACATCGTCGGGCCAGTGGATCAGTTGACCGCCCAGCCCCATGACGAGCAACAGCGCAGGATCTGACGGCGCGCCGACGCTTTGATAGACCATGCTCAGCGCCCCCAGGTCAGCGCGCTGCAGTGCCACACTGGCATCGCAGCGCGCCATGGCAATGGTGCTCGGCGCAGCGCCCCATAGCATCAACACAAACAATAAAAAACGCATCAAGCAACACCAGCACGCAAAGCCCCATTAGTCCGCCAGTCTGATCAACTTGATTGAAAAGCGCTGCCACACTTGCGTGACAATTTGATGAACCCTGCCAGGCGGCCACTCAGGCAACATTAAGACCGCCTGGGCCACACCCACAGATCGACAAACCGCGCCAACATGAGCCAAACTCACGCACTATCGCGTTTAGCTCCGGAGTTGTTCGTGCTTGAAATTCGTCACCTGAAAACCCTTCATGCACTGCGCGAATCAGACAGCCTGGTCGAGGCCGCCGAGCGCTTGCACCTGACCCAGTCGGCACTCTCGCATCAGTTCAAGGAACTTGAAGAGCGCCTGGGCATGCCGCTGTTCGCGCGCAAGACCAAGCCGATTCGCTTTACCAGCGCTGGCCTACGCCTGCTGCAACTGGCGGACGCCACTCTACCCTTGCTGCGCGGTGCCGAACGCGACATCGCGCGGCTGGCCGGTGGTACTGCAGGGCGCCTGCACATGGCGATCGAATGCCACAGCTGCTTCCAATGGTTGATGCCGACCATCGACCAGTTCCGCGATGCCTGGCCGGAAGTCGAACTGGACCTGGCCTCTGGCTTTGCCTTTGCCCCGCTGCCGGCGTTGGCCCGTGGCGATCTCGACCTGGTGGTGACCTCCGACCCGCTCGACCTGGCCGGGATCACTTACGTGCCGCTGTTCACCTACGAGGCAATGCTGGCGGTAGCCAACCAGCATGCGCTGGCGAGCAAGCCGTACATCGTGCCGCAGGATCTGGTCGACCAGACCCTGATCACCTACCCGGTGGAACGTGACCGTCTCGACATCTTTACCCGCTTTCTCGAACCCGCCGACATCGAGCCCGCCGCCATCCGCACCTCGGAGCTGACGGTGATGATGATGCAGCTGGTGGCCAGCGGTCGTGGCGTCTGCGGCATGCCGCATTGGGCCCTGCACGAATACAGCTCGCGCGGCTATGTAAAGGGCAAGCGCTTGGGCGAAAAGGGACTGTTTGCCACGCTCTACGCCGGGGTGCGTACCGACATGCTCGATGCGCCGTACATGCGTGACTTCCTGCTAACCGCCAAGGACACCTCGTTCGCCACCCTTGATGGGGTCAGCGCGGTGCGTTGAGCAACCGGCGGTACAGCGGCAGAATCAGGTCGCGGGTCAGCGGCGCCAGCAGTGGTGCCGACGGTTGCTCGGCGGTCATCCACAGCACTTCTTCGATCTCCGCTGCGGGCGCTACGGTGGTGGCACAGTCGACGCGAAACAGCTCGCACTGAACCTCGAAGCCCGGTTCGTTCGCCGCCGGCGCGCTGAACTGGCCCAGGTACTCGGCCGCAGCGACATCGATGCGCAGGCCGAGCTCTTCTTCCAGCTCACGGCCCAATGCTGCCAGCGGCGTCTCCCCTGCATCGATCTTGCCGCCTGGCTGCATGAACGCCTGAGTGCCGCGCTTGCGCACCAGCAGCGTGCGCCCTTGCGGGTCGATGAGCAGAGCGGCGGCGATGCGGATGATGTTCGGCATGGATAACTCGGGGCAGGATTAAGCCGGCGAGGATAGCCGATCCAACCTCCCCGCGTATCAAGCAAACGCCGCTAGACGAACGGCCCCTTGCCAAGTGCGCGTTCGAGCGCCATAACCAGAACATGAACCTGCCTACCTCGCAGCACCCTGCCCTCGCGCTGTTTCATCCCGCCGTCAGCAGCTGGTTCCGCCAGCGCTTCGCCACGGTTACCGACGCCCAGGCCCGCGCCTGGCCGCTGATTCATGCCGGCCAATCGGTACTGCTGACAGCGCCGACCGGCTCGGGCAAGACCCTCAGCGCCTTTTTGGCGGTACTCGACGAGCTGTTCCGCGAGGGTCTGGCCAATGACGGTCAATTGGCTGAGCAGACTCAGGTCATCTACGTGTCGCCACTCAAGGCACTGTCCAACGACATCCGCCTGAATCTGCAGGCGCCGCTCGAAGGCATCAGCCAGGTGATTCAGGCGCAGGGGCTACAGGCGCCGCAGATCACCACCGCGGTACGCACCGGCGACACCCCGCAAAAAGAGCGCGCAGCGATGCGCCGGCGCGCGCCGCATATTCTGGTGACCACGCCTGAATCGCTTTATGTGCTGCTCGGCTCGGCGTCCGGGCGCGCAGGTCTGGGCAGCGTGCATACGGTCATCGTCGACGAGATCCACGCCGTGGCCGGCAACAAGCGCGGCTGCCATCTGGCGCTGACGCTGGAGCGCCTGCAAGCCCTGACCGGCAAGCCATTACGCCGCATCGGCTTATCAGCTACGCAGCGCCCGGTCGAACGCGTGGCGCAATTTCTGGTCGGCCAGCAGCGGCCCTGCGCCATCGTCGATGTCGGCCACGCGCGCCAGCGCGACCTGGCCATAGAGGTGCCGCCGGTGCCGCTCGGCGCGGTGATGGCCAGTGATGCCTGGAACCTGGTCTACGACCGCCTGGCCGACCTGGCCCGCGCCCACCGCACGACTCTGGTGTTCGTCAATACTCGCCGACTGGCCGAGCGCCTGACTCGCCACCTTGGCGAGCGGCTTGGCCAGCAGGTGGTTGCCGCGCACCACGGCAGCCTGGCCAAGGAGCACCGCCTGCTGGCCGAGCAGCGCCTGAAGGCTGGCGAGCTGCAGGTGCTGGTCGCCACCGCATCGCTGGAACTGGGCATCGATATCGGCGAGGTCGAGCTGGTCTGCCAGATCGCGTCGCCGGGTTCGATCGCGGCGTTCATCCAGCGCGTTGGCCGCTCTGGCCACCAGGTCGACGGCACGCCCAAGGGGCGCCTGTTCGCCACCTCGCGCGACGACTTGATCGAATGCGTGGCGCTGCTGGAATGCGTGCGCCGCGGCGAACTGGATGAGTTGCACATACCCAAGGCACCGTTGGATGTGCTGGCTCAGCAGATCGTGGCCGAAGTCAGCAACCAGCCATGGTCGGAGCAGGCTCTGTTCGACTGTCTACGCAAGGCCACTCCCTTTGCCGCGCTCGAGTATGAACACTACCAGGCGCTGCTGCGCTTGCTTGCCGAGGGCTACAACGGCCGCCTCGGCGTGCGCGGTGCGTATGTTCACCGTGATGCGGTCAGCGGCATGTTGCGCGGCCGCCGCGGCAGCCAGCTGACGGCCTTGACCAGTGGCGGCACCATCCCCGAGAACGCCGACTACAGCGTGCTGCTCGAGCCCCAGGCGCTGAACATCGGCAGCGTCAACGAAGACTTCGCAGTCGAGAGCATCACCGGCGATATCTTCCAGCTCGGCAATGCCTCCTACCGCATCCTGCGGGTCGAGGCCGGCAAGGTGCGAGTAGAGGATGCGCGCGGGCTCCCGCCGACCATCCCGTTCTGGCTTGGTGAGGCGCCCGGGCGCAGCAATGAACTGTCGGCGGCAGTTGCACGCCTGCAAAGCCAACTCGATCAGCAGTTGCAAGCCAGCCAGGGTGCGTTTGAACCGGTCAGTCAGTGGCTGGCAACTACGTACCAGCTAGATGACGCCTGCGTCAGCCAACTGATCGATTACCTGGGGCGCACCTGGCAGGTGCTGGGCGCTTTACCGTCCCAGCAGACGCTGATCATGGAGCGCTTTTTCGATGAGTCCGGCGGGACTCAGCTGATCATCCACTCGCCCTACGGCAGTCGCATCAATCGCGCCTGGGGGCTGGCCCTGCGCAAGCGCTTTTGCCGCACTTTCAACTTCGAGCTGCAGGCGGCGGCCAGTGAAGACGCGATCGTGCTGTCGCTGTCTGCTGGCCACAGCTTCGAGCTGGATGAAGTGTGGCGCTATCTCTCGAGCAACAGCGCCGAGGCGATCCTGATCCAGGCGGTGCTCGACGCACCCCTGTTTGGCGTGCGCTGGCGCTGGATTGCCTCGGTCGCGCTGGCCTTGCCGCGCTTTGTCGGCGGGCGCAAGGTGGCCCCGCAAATCCAGCGGATGAAGAGCGAAGACCTGGTCGCAGCAGTATTCCCCGACCAACTGGCCTGCCTGGAAAACATCGCCGGCGAGCGGCAGATTCCTGAGCATCCGCTGGTTGCCCAGACCTTGCACGACTGCCTGCACGAAGCCTTGGACAGCGACGCCTGGCTGGCCCTGCTCAAACGCATGGAAGGCGGCCAGTTACGCCTGATCAGCCGCGACCTGCCGGCACCTTCGCCGTTGGCAGCGGCCATTCTCAATGCCCGGCCCTATGCGTTTCTGGACGATGCACCGCTGGAAGAACGGCGCACTCAGGCGGTGCTCAACCGGCGCTGGAGCGAGGTCGACAGCGCCGATGATCTCGGCGCGCTGGATGCCGACGCCATCACCGCGGTGGCCCAGGAAGCATGGCCGCAACCGAGCAACAGCGACGAGATGCACGAGGCGCTGATGAGCCTGGGTTGCATCAGCCAGGCCGAGGCAGCGGCCAATCCGGGCTGGCTGGCGCTGCTGCAGCGGCTGGCCAAGAGCGGTCGCAGCAGCCGTCTGGACGGCCCCGAGCAGCCGCTGTGGGTGGCCCGTGAGCGCTTGAACCTGTTCAACGCGCTGTACCCGCAGGCACTGTTGGAGCCGGCCGTGACCTTGTTACCGGGCTTCGATACACCGGTCGATGCCGACAGCGCCCTAGGCGAGCTGCTGCGCTCTCGCCTGAGCGGATGCGGCCCGCAAAGCCGTGAGCAGATAGCCGCATCACTGGGCCTGCCGCCGGCGCAGATCGAGCAGGCCCTGGCCGCCCTTGAACAACAAGGTGTGCTGTTGCGCGGCTATTTCAGCCCAGGCGCGCAGGCGCTGCAGTGGTGTGAGCGGCATCTACTGGCGCGCATCCATCGCTACACGGTCAAGCGGCTGCGCCGGGAGATCGAACCGGTCAGCCTGCAGGACTACATGCGCTTCCTGTTCGACTGGCAACACCTGGCGCAGGACCAGCGTATGCGCGGCCGCGAGGCGCTCGGCGAAATACTCGGCCAACTGCAAGGGTTCCCCGGCGGCGCCGGTGCCTGGGAGGCCGACCTGCTACCGGCGCGCATCAGCGATTACAGCCCGCAATGGCTGGATCACGCCTGCCGCAGCGGCCAATGGGCCTGGAGCAGGCTGGCGTCGACTGCGGCCAGCAGCACCTTGGCGAGTACGCCACTGGCACTGTTGCCACGCGAGCATCTGAGTCTATGGCGCAGCCTGACCAGCACACCTGAGGTCGCCAGCCTCGGGCCGCGGGCGCAGCGTGTGCATGCCGCACTGCAGGCGCAAGGGGCGTTGTTTTTCGAGGAGCTCTCACAGGAGGCGCATCTGCTGCCCAGTGAGCTGGAAACCGCATTGCAGGAATTGGTCGGGGCCGGCCTGGTCGGCGCCGACAGTTTCATCGGCTTGCGCTGCCTGATCACCCCCGCTGCCAAGCGCAAACCGCGTATCAGCCGGCGTGGTCGGCCAGCGTTGTTCAGCGACATGGCCCATGCCGGGCGCTGGGCACTGCTCCGGCGCACCAGCGACGAACCCGATCACGACCTGCGCCTCGAATACATCGCGCGGGCGCTGCTGCGCCGCTACGGGGTGATCTGCTGGCGTCTGCTGACGCGTGAATCGGACGCGCTGCCAAGCTGGCGTGAGCTACTGCGCTGCTACCAGCGCCTGGAGGCCCGCGGCGAAATCCGCGGCGGGCGGTTTATTGCCGGGCTGGCCGGCGAACAATTTGCCCTGCCGGACGCAGTCGGGCTGCTGCGCCAGGTCAGGCGCAGGCCGCTGGATGGCGAGCTGGTGCTGATCAGCGGCAGCGATCCACTGAATCTGCTTGGCACCCTGCTGCCAGGCGGAAAACTGCCGGCAGTGGCCGGTAATCGGCTGCTGTACAAGGACGGTGTGCCCGTGGCAACGCGGGTCGGCGGGCGCTATGTGGTTCTGCTCGAGGCAGCTGCCGAGGAGCAGGATGGCTGGCGGCAAAAGCTGCTGCGCGGCTGACTGCGCTGGCCATGTGCCGGGCGTTAGCGCTATGGTCGTGGTTTGCCCCAGGCCCTGAGCCTGACCGAGCCATCGCAAGGATTTCGTATGAGCCTGTCACTTCTCAGCCGCTATGCATTTTTCGCCGCATGCGTCCTCTTCACCCTCGCCAGCCTGCCGTTCATCCATCATGAATGGCTCTGGCCGCTCACCCTGACCAGCGCCTTACTGAGCCTGATCGGCGTGTTCGACCTGCTGCAAAAGCGCCACGCGGTGCGCCGCAACTACCCGATCCTGGGCAATATTCGCTACCTGGTCGAGGCCATTCGCCCGGAAATCCGCCAGTACCTGCTGGAATCCGACAGCGACGCCCTGCCGTTCTCCCGCGCGCAGCGCTCGCTGGTTTATGCGCGGGCCAAGAACGAGGCTTCGGACAAACCCTTCGGCACCCTGATCGACGTTTACCAGTCGGGCTTCGAGTTCATCGGCCATTCGATGCGCCCGGCGCCGCTGGCGGACCCTGCGAGCTTTCGGATCATCATCGGCGGCCCGCAGTGCATCCAGCCGTACTCGGCATCGATCTTCAACATCTCGGCGATGAGCTTTGGCTCGCTTAGCGCCAACGCCATTCGCGCGCTCAACCAGGGCGCCAAGCTGGGCAACTTTGCCCATGACACCGGCGAGGGCAGCATCAGCCCGTATCACCGCGAACACGGCGGCGACCTGACCTGGGAGCTGGGCAGTGGCTACTTCGGTTGCCGCACCGCCGATGGCCGTTTCGACCCCGAGCGCTTTGCCGAGCAGGCGCGCAATCCGCAGGTGCGGATGATCGAGATCAAGATGAGCCAAGGCGCCAAGCCGGGCCATGGCGGGATCCTGCCCAAGCACAAGGTCACCGCCGAAATTGCCGAAACCCGCGGCATTCTGATGGGTGAAGACTGCATTTCACCGTCCCGTCACAGCGCCTTCTCGACGCCTATCGAGTTGATGCAGTTCATTGCCCAACTGCGCCAGTTGTCCGGCGGCAAGCCGGTTGGTTTCAAGTTCTGCCTGGGGCACCCGTGGGAATTCATGGGCATCGCCAAGGCCATGCTCGAGACCGGCATCCTGCCCGACTTCATCGTCGTCGACGGCAAGGAAGGCGGCACCGGCGCCGCGCCGGTGGAATTCACCGACCATATCGGCGTGCCCCTGCGTGAGGGGCTGCTGTTCGTGCACAACACCCTGGTCGGGCTGAACCTGCGAGACAAGATCAAGCTCGGCGCCAGCGGCAAGATCGTCAGCGCCTTCGACATCGCCAGCGTGCTGGCCATCGGTGCCGACTGGGCCAACTCGGCGCGTGGCTTCATGTTTGCCATCGGCTGCATTCAGTCGCAAAGCTGCCACACCAACAAGTGCCCGACCGGAGTCGCCACCCAGGACCCACTGCGCCAGCGGGCGCTGGTGGTGCCGGACAAAGCCAACCGCGTCCTCAACTTCCACCACAATACCCTGCGCGCGCTGGCCGAAATGCTCGCGGCGGCAGGCCTGGAGCACCCGGCGCAGTTGGAGGCCAAGCACTTGGTACGGCGGATTTCGGCAACCGAAATCAAGCTGTTCTCGCAGATGCACGTGTTTCTCAAACCGGGCGAGCTGCTCACCGGCGAGGTCGATGGGCAGTTCTATTCGCGGATGTGGCAACTGGCTCGGGCCGACAGCTTCGAGCCCCACAGCGAGCAGGCCGCCTAAGCGTTTGCAGCAGGTGTCGGCAGTGTCAGCGCGGCATGCCGCCGATGCCGCTCACAAAATTTTCACCTGCTGCGGTCAGCGTCTAAGCTTCAGACACGCAAGACGAAATTACTTGGCCGGATAGATGACTATGGGCGCACAGTGGCAATCGGAACCCTCCAGCACCCAAGCACCTGAAGCAGGTCTGGATAATGCTCCGCAGCCAAAACCACCTCGTCAGCGCAGGTTGTGGTGGCGATTGATCATTCTCGTCGTGCTGCTGGCGATGATTGCCATCGGCTTTGCGGCCTATGACGAAATGCAGACCTCGAACCTGCAATCGCGCGAGTTCAGCCGCCTGGCCGCGACCTTGACCTACAGCTTGGAGCCAGGCCCCAGCGATGCCATCGTCTACCCCGGTGAAGGGCCTTTCGACAAGCGCCTGGGCTACAGCGCGCTGGGTGAGTTTCTGCCGCGTCTGCTCAAGCGCGATTACCTGATCAGCGAGCAGGTCCGGTTTTCTCCGGCATTGATGGACTATGTCGACCACGGCCTGTTCGTGCCTTTTGTCGAGAAAATCCAGGCGGGTTTGACCATCACCGATTGTCGCGGCGACATGCTCTACCAGTACAACTACCCGCAGCACCTGTACCCGGACTTTGCCGCGATCCCGCCGGTGATGGTCAAGAGCCTGCTGTTTATCGAGAACCGCGACCTGCTCGACCCGGCCGACCCGCGCAACAACCCGGCAGTGGACTGGCCACGCTTCGCCAAGGCCGCCTACAGCCAGATTGCCAAGTACTTCGCCCTGCCCGGCCAGTCGGCCGGCGGCAGCACGCTGGCCACCCAGCTGGAGAAATACCGCCACTCACCGGACGGCCTGACCGTTTCGGGGAGCGAAAAACTGCGCCAGATGCTCTCGGCCAGCGTGCGCGCGTACAAGGGCGGCCCTGATACCACCGAGTCGCGCCAGCGCATCGTGCGTGATTACCTCAACAGCGTGCCGCTGTCGGCAGTACCTGGACACGGCGAAGTGCACGGCATGGCCGAAGGTTTGCGCGTCTGGTATGGCGCGGACTTCGATCAGGTCAACCGCGCCCTCGCCTCGACTGCCACCGATGCCGACAGCCTTGCCGAGCGGGGCTTGGCCTTGCGCCAGGTGCTGTCGTTGATGATCGCCCAGCGCCGCCCTTCGCATTACCTGTCCAAAGGCCGCATCGAGCTGGCCGAACTGACCGACTCGCATATTCGCGTGCTGACTGCGGCGAATATCATCGAGCGGCCACTGGCGGATGCCGCGTTGGCCAGCAAAGCGCGCTATCGCGATTGGGTAGCGCAGCCGACCATCGTCCCGATCATCACCAACAAGGGCATCAGCCTGGCCCGCAACCGCCTGGCCGGTATGCTCAACCGGCCTCTCTATGACCTCGACCGCCTCGACCTGTCGGCCACCAGCACCCTGCAGGGTGATCTGCAGAACCAGGTCAGCGACTATCTGAAAAAACTCTCCGACCCAGCTTTTGCCGGGGAGATGGGCCTGATCGGCGAGCGCCTGCTGACCAGCAAGACTACCGATCAGGTGCGCTACAGCTTCACCCTGTTCGAACGTACCGCCGATGGCTCGCGGGTTCGTGTGCAAACCGACAGCACCGACCAGGCCTTCGATATCAACGAGGGCAGCAAGCTCGAGCTGGGCTCCACCGCCAAGCTGCGGGTACTCACCACCTACCTGCAGATCATCGCCGAGCTGCACGACAAGTATGCCGGCAAGCCAGTCAGCGAGCTGAAGAAGGTGGATGTCGCAGAGCTGGACCGGTTGACCCAATGGTCGCTGGAATGGCTGACCCTCAACAGCAAGAATCAAAACCTCGATGCGATGCTCGACGCAGCGCTCGAGCGCAAATACTCGGCCAGTACCGGTGAGGCATTCTTTACCGGCGGTGGCATGCATGTGTTCAACAACTTCCGCAAGGAAGACAACGGTCGCAACCCGACCCTCAAGGACGCACTGCGCGAGTCGATCAACCTGCCGTTCATTCGCCTGATGCGCGACATCGTCCGCTATGTCACCTACCAGCAACCGTTCAACCGGGCGATGCTGCTCAAAGACGATGGCGACCCGCGCCGGCAGGAATACCTGGCACGCTTTGCTGATCGCGAAGGCAGCAACTACCTCATGCGCTTCTGGAAAAAGTACCAGCGCAAGACCTCGCAACAGCGCCTGGATACCTTCCTCGACAGCATGCGGGTCACCCCGCAGCGGCTGGCAGCGGTGCACCGCTATCTGTTCCCGGAAGCCTCCCAGGAAACCTTCAACGCCTTCGTCCGCGCGCACAGCAAGGGCGACAAAAAAGCCTTGGCCAAGCTCGACGATGGTCGCCTGTCGCAGATGTACGACAGTTACGGCCCCGGCAAATACGACCTGCCCGACCAGGGCTTTATCGCCAAGGTGCACCCGCTTGACCTGTGGCTGCTCGGTTACCTGCTGAAAAACCCCGGCGCGAGCCTGAGCGAGATGCTCAATGCCGGTCGGTTCGAGCGCCAGGAAGTCTATGGCTGGTTGTTCAAGAGCCGCCACCAGGGTGCCCGTGACAGTCGTATCCGGACCATGGTCGAGATCGAGGCGTTTCTCGATATACATCAACGCTGGAAGCAGGTCGGCTACCCGTTCGATCATCTGGTGCCATCCCTGGCCACCGCCATCGGCAGCTCGGGCGATCGTCCGGCAGCGCTGTCCGAGCTGGTCGGGATCATCCAGAACGACGGTGTGCGCTTGCCGACACTGCGCCTCGACACCCTGCACTTTGCCGCCAATACGCCGTATGAGACCAAGCTGATCAGCGATCCGGACCGCGGCAAGCGGATTCTGCCGGTTGAAGTCGCACGCGCGCTTAAAGGCGCCATGTCGCAAGTGGTAGACGCCGGTACGGCAAGGCGTATCTCCGGCAGCTTCAAGCTGCACGATGGCACGCCACTGGTGATGGGCGGCAAGACCGGTACCGGCGACAACCGCATCGAGAGCTTTGGCGCTGGCGGTCGGCTGATCGGTTCGCGCTCGCTGAACCGCACCGCAACCTTCGTGTTCTTCCTGGGCGACAACCACTTCGGCACCCTCACCGCCTTTGTGCCTGGGCGCACGGCAGAGGCCTTCACCTTCACTTCGGCATTGCCAGTGCAGGCGCTGAAAGGGATGGCACCGATCCTGATGCCGTATCTCGAACCAGGCAGTAGCACCGAGTGCAAACCACCTCAGTTAGCGGCCAACCACTGACAGCACAGTCACCGCCCGGACAGCCCGGGTGGTGACTGATCGAATAACCAAATGAGAATCATCACTATCTTTGGCTTGTCTTAAGATATATCTTGAGTAGTATCTAACGATATATCGCAGACGGAGCCTTTAGACCATGCGTGATCACGATCCCTTCGACCGCCGCCCCGCCCGCGGCGAACGCGGCCCGCGGGTATTTGCCCCCGGCGACCTGAAATTGCTGCTGCTGGCCATGCTTGCCGAACAGGCCGGCCATGGCTACGACCTGATTCGCCAGATCGAGACGTTGTTCGAGGGCAGCTACAGCCCGAGCCCCGGCGTGATCTATCCAACCCTGAATTTCCTTGAAGAAGCCGAACTGATCAGCGGCCAGGTCCAGGGCAGCAAACGCCTTTACGCCATTACCGATGCCGGGCGCACTGCCCTGACCGAGCAAGCCGTCGCCGTCGATGGTGTGCGCATGCGCATCGAAGTCAGCAAGCGAGCACTGCGTGGCCATGATCGCCCACCGGAAATTCATGAGGCCGTGGGCAACCTGCGCCATGCCCTGCATATGCACAGCGGCCGCTGGAACAGCGCCGAGATCGAGCGGGTCAGCAATCTGCTCAACGACACCGCCAAGGCCATTGCCGCCGGCCCGACCGATTCCGTCACGGAGAACACTTGATGAACAACAGCATTCACCGCGTCAATCACGAAATCAAACAGCGTCGGCTGCAGGTACTGCGGGTGACCGATCTGACTCCGCGCATGCGCCGCATCACTCTTGGCGGGCCGGAGCTGGCAGGCTTTGTCAGCCTGGGCAGCGACGACCATATCAAGCTGTTGTTCGGCGTGACTGCTGCCGAACAGGCGGCCATCGACGCGCGCCAGTCGGGCCGCGACGGTGGCGCTCGGCCGACCATGCGCGAGTACACCCCGCGCCGCTATAACCTGGCCAGCGGCGAGCTGGATATCGACTTCGTCCTGCATGGCGACGGCCCTGCTTCGACCTGGGCAGCTCAGGCTCAACCGGGCCAGGTGTTGAACATCGCCGGGCCAAGGGCTTCGCTGGTGGTGCCGGACATTTTTGACAGCTACCTGCTGATTGGCGACGAGACGGCGATCCCGGCCATCGCCCGGCGCTTGCACGAGTTGCCGGCAGGTCGCCGGGTGCTCGCGCTGATTCAGATTGCCGACGACCAGGAACGCCAGCCGTTGCCGAGCCAGGCTGAGGTCGAGGTGATCTGGGTGCAACGAGACAAGCAGGACCTGCTGGCAGTGATCAGCGAGTTGCCTTTGCCGGAGGGCGAGCTGTACAGCTGGGTCGCGCTGGAGAAGTCTTTGACTCGACAGGCCAAGACCTTGCTGCTGGAAAAAGGCGTTCACGAGGATGCCTTGAAAGCCGCCGCCTACTGGCGTGCCGATGGGAGTACTGACGACGAGTAATCTCAGTCGAGATACGGGGCTGCGGCCCTGTAGGAGCGGCCTTTTGTCGCGATAGGCCAGCGAAGCTGGCCCGGCGATATCAGCGGCGAAGCGGAAAATGTGGGGCCGCTTCGCAGCCCTTTCGCGACACAAGGCCGCTCCTACAGGAACCGCGCATGACCCAGGAATAACGTGGTCAGGGTAGCGGCTGCGTCCTTCGCCGCCCCTGCCAGCGATCCAGCGCCAGCAATACCAGCCCGATCGCCCAGAACGCGACCAACACCACCAGCGCATTGATCATCACCTGCCCATAACCAAGGCTGGCGACATCAATGAACGGATAGGGATAAACCCCGATCTGCTGCCCACGCCACAACGTATAGGCGAAATACACCGCCGGATACAGGCTCCACCAGCCCAGGTCAGACAGGCGCAGCTGCCCCTTGGGCACCACTCGCCACCAATACACTACAAACAGCAGCGGCATCACATCGTGCAGCAACTCGTCCGCAAGCCATTGCCAGCCCTGGGGATGCCACAAGTGGCGCAGCAGCAAGCTGTAGGCAATCGACACCAGCACAATGCTGGCAGCAATGCCTGAGCTGACCCGCGCAGACAAGAACCAACGCCGTGCCGCCGCGGCGTGGCCAAACGCCGCGTAGCTCAGCACGGTCGCCACCAGCGTATTGCTTAAGACGGTGAAAAAGCCGAACAGATTGATCAACCCGCCAATCAGGCTGGCCTGCTCCTGCCAGCGCGCCAGCAACACCAGGTACAGCTGCACACTCAAGCCGAACCAGCCCAGCAGCGCAGCCAGGCTCAGCCATGGATGACGAGCCATTCAGCCTTTGCGCTGCAGCTTGATGTACAGGTACTCGACCTTCTCTCGTGCCCACGGCGTCTTGCGCAAAAAGGCCAGGCTCGACTTGATCGACGGGTCGCTCTTGAAGCAGCGCACATCGATGCGTTCGGCCAGGCCTTGCCACTGGTAGTGAGCGACCAGCTCGGTGAGGATCTGCTCGAGCGTCTTGCCGTGCAATGCGTTGTGGTTGGCCGTGCTCATGCGGAGCTCCTGCGGTGAAAAGAGGCGCAGATTACACGAGTGTAGAAGCAAAAACCTCTGGCCAGCACTCAGCCAAGCAATGTTATAGTGTAACAATACTAATACCTTGCCAAGGAACGCTTGATCTCATGTTGCCGCTACCGCTGCGCCTTTCCCCGCTTGCCGCTGCCCTTTGGCTGGCCTCCCCCGCCAGCCACGCCGTTGAACTGCAGCCACAGGTTATTACTGCCAATCCGCTGGGCAACGCTCAACTTGCCGCGCCAAGTACAGTGCTCGAAGGCGACGCGTTGCTGCACCAGCAGCACGCCAGCCTCGGTGAAACCCTCAACAAGCAGCCCGGGGTCGCCTCAACCTGGTTTGGCCCGGGCGCCAGCCGCCCGGTGATCCGCGGCCTGGACGGTGATCGCATTCGTATCCTGCGCAATGGCGTCGGCGCGCTGGATGCTTCGTCGCTGTCGTATGACCATGCGGTGCCACTGGACCCGGTCACCGTCGAGCGGGTTGAAATCATCCGCGGCCCAGCGGCGCTGCTGTATGGCGGCAATGCCATCGGCGGCGTGGTCAACACCTTCGACAACCGCATCCCCGATGCCCCTATCGACGGCATTCACGGTGCGGGTGAGCTGCGCTACGGCGGCGCCGACACCACCCGCAGCAGCGCCGGCAAGCTCGAAGCCGGTGACGGCAACTTCGCCTTGCACCTGGATGCCAACAGCCGCCAGTTCAATGACCTGCGCATTCCTGGCTATGCGCGCAGCGGCAAGGTCCGCGACAGTGCCGAGCCGGGCAGCAAACACCGCCTGGAGAACAGCGACGGTCGCCAGGACGGCGGCGCTATTGGCGGCGCCTATCACTGGGAGCACGGTTACAGCGGGTTCTCCTACAGCCGTTACGACAGCAACTACGGCTCGGTTGCCGAGCCCGGCGTGCGCCTGGACATGCAGCAGGACCACTACGGTTTCGCCTCTGAACTGCGCGATCTGGACGGCCCGTTCAGCTCGGTCAAGGTCGACGCTGGCTACACCGATTACCAGCACCGCGAGATCGAAAGCGGCGAAGTGCACACCACCTTCAAGAACAAAGGCTACGAGGCGCGCATCGAGGCCAGGCATCAACCGCTGGGGCCAGTGGAAGGGGTGATCGGCGCGCAGGTCAGCCGCAATCAGTTCTCCGCGTTGGGTGAAGAAGCCTTCGTGCCCTACACCGACACCGACAGCCTAGCGCTGTTTCTGTTAGAGCAGTGGCAGGCCAGCGAGCGCCTGAACCTGAGCTTCGGTGCACGTCTGGAACACACCCGGGTCGACCCGGATGCCAAGGGCAACGAGGACTTCGCCGCCGCTGACAGCACCAGTACCTTCAATGCCGTGAGCCTGTCTGCAGGCGCGGTGTATCAGCTTGACCCGATCTGGTCGCTGGCGGCCAACCTCGGCTACACCGAGCGCGCGCCGACCTTCTATGAGCTGTATGCCAATGGTGCGCACGTGGCGACCGGCGCCTATGAAGTGGGTGATGCCAGCCTGAACAAGGAAAAAGCGATCGCCGCCGACCTGGCCCTGCGGTTTGACAATGGCACGCACAAGGGCAGTGTCGGCGTGTTCTATAGCCACTTTCGCAATTACATTGGCCTTATCAGCAGCGGCAATTTGCGTGAAGGGCATCATCATGATGGCGACGATGATCACGATCATGACCATGACCATGACCATGACCACGGTGATATTCCCGAATACCTGTACCAAGGTGTGCCTGCGCGCTTCTATGGCATCGAGGCGCAGGATCGCTGGCAGTTGCTGGAAAACCGCTACGGCAGCTTTGCCCTGGAACTGTCAGGCGACTACACCCGCGCCAATAACCTCGACACGGGTGAGCCGCTGCCACGGATTGCGCCGCTACGCCTCAACAGCGGCCTGCTCTGGTCGCTGGACCGCTGGCAGGCGCGCGTCGATGTACAGCATGCAGCCTCGCAGCAACGCAAGCCGTCCAACGAAACCAGCACTGACGGCTACACCACCTTGGGCGCAAGCGTCGGCTACCGCTTCGATGTCGGCCAGAGCCAATGGCTGGCGTTTGTCCGCGGCGAGAACCTGACCAATCAGACGGTGCGCTACGCCAGTTCGATCTTGCGCGACATTGCCCCAGCGCCTGGGCGTAGTGTCGAGGTTGGCCTGCGTACAAGCTTCTGAGGAACTGCACTGGGGCCATTATGGCTGGCTCGATTGAGCTGGCCATGGTGACCACAGCCATAGCGCTAGGCCCATTGTTGCTGCAGTAGTAACAATCAAGTGCGACATTTTGTCTTTTTTTATTACCCCTTCCGCTATATCCTGCCGCCGCACTGAATCGCTTCAGCCCATATTCCCCCAGCCATACGCCATCGAAGAGCGTGCTTTTCGATGCGATTGGGTATTTTTCGTCAATCCAAAGATAGCGCTATCTCATGTTCCAGCTACCCCGTAGTCGTTATGCCGCCTTAGGCCTGTCCACACTCCTCTGTGGCGTTACGCCCGCCACGCTTGCCGGTGAAATGTTCGCCAGTGACTCGCCGTGGATGCTTGGCGACTGGAACGGCAGCCGCAGTGACCTGCGCGAGCGCGGCTACGACTTCACCCTCGGCTACACGGGTGAAATGGGCAGCAACCTGCATGGCGGCTACGACCATGACCGCAGCGCGCGCTACAGCGACCAGTTCACCTTTGGCAGCCACCTTGACCTGCAGAAGATCCTCGGCTGGAACGCCACCGAGGTGCAGTTGACCGTGACCGAGCGCCACGGCCAGAACATCAGCAATGACCGCATCAACGACCCGCGCGTAGGGGGGTTTACCTCCGCCCAGGAAGTCTGGGGTCGCGGCCAGACCTGGCGCCTGACTCAGCTGTGGATCAAGCAAAAGTACCTCGATGGCGTCCTCGACGTGAAATTCGGCCGCTTCGGCGAAGGCGAAGACTTCAACAGCTTCCCCTGCGACTTCCAGAACCTGGCGTTCTGCGGCTCGCAGGTCGGCAACTGGGTTGGCGGCATCTGGTACAACTGGCCGGTCAGCCAATGGGCCCTGCGCGTGCGTTACAACCTGAGCGATACGCTGTACGCCCAGGTCGGCGTGTTCGAGCAGAACCCTTCCAACCTCGAGTCGGGCAATGGCTTCAAGCTCAGCGGCAGCGGTACCCAGGGCGCGGTGATGCCGATCGAACTGGTCTGGAGCCCACAGGTCAATGGACTTGCAGGGGAATATCGCGCCGGCTACTACTACAGTAATGCCAAGGCTCAGGACGTACTGCGCGACAGCAGTGGCCAACCCGCCGCCATCAGCGGCGCTGCCTACCGCAGCCGCTCGAGCAAACACGGTTTCTGGCTCGGCGCGCAGCAGCAGGTGACCTCGCAGGCGTCCGACCAGTCACGCGGCCTGAGCTTTTTTGCCAATGCCACATTGCACGACAAGAAAACCAATGCCATCGACAACTACGTTCAGGCAGGTGTGCTGTACAAGGGGCCATTCGATGCCCGGGCCAAGGACGACATCGGTTTCGCCCTCGCCCGCGTGCACGTCAACCCCGGCTACCGCAAGAACGCCCGCCTGGCCAATCAGGCGGCCGGCATCAGTGATTACGACAACCCAGGCTACCTGCCTGTGCAAGACACCGAATACAGCGCCGAGCTCTACTACGGCGTGCACCTGGCCGACTGGCTCACCGTGCGTCCCAACCTGCAGTACATCCGCCATCCAGGCGGGGTATCGGCAGTCGACGACGCACTGATCGCCGGCCTGAAGATTCAAAGCAGTTTCTGACCTCAACTTTCACGGAGTACCTTTGATGAGCACTGACGGTGCCAAAACCGGAACCCGCTGGCTACCGCGCCTGCTAGGCGTGCTGCTGGTGCTGATGGGCCTGGCCCTGCTGGCCGGCGGTATCAAGCTCAGCCAGCTGGGCGGATCGCTTTACTACCTGCTGGCCGGCATCGGCTTTGCCGTCAGCGGCATCCTGCTGTTGGCCAAACGGCAGATCGCCCTTGGTGTCTACGGCGTGGTGCTGCTGGCCAGCACCGCCTGGGCGCTGTGGGAAGTTGGCCTGGACTGGTGGCAACTGGTGCCGCGCCTGGCGATCTGGTTCGCCCTTGGCGTAGTCCTGCTGCTGCCGTGGGCACGCCGCCCGCTGCTTGGCCCGGCCTCCCGAGCCAACACCGCGCTGCTCAGCGTTGCAGTAGTTGCCGCCGGCGCCACCGCTCTGGCCAGCCAGTTCACTCACCCGGGCGAGATCCGCGGCGAGTTCAACCGCGACAGCAGCGAAATGGCCAGCACCGCCCCGGCCATGCCTGACGGCGACTGGCAGGCGTATGGCCGTACCGAGCACGGCGACCGCTACTCGCCGCTGCGCCAGATCACCGCGCAGAATGCCTACCGCCTGGAAGAAGCCTGGCGCATCCGCACCGGCGACCTGCCCACTGAAAACGACCCGGTCGAACTGACCAACCAGAACACGCCGCTGAAGGTCAACGGCATGCTCTACGCCTGTACTGCGCACAGCAAGCTGCTGGCGCTGGACCCGGACACCGGTGCCGAAATCTGGCGCTTCGACCCGCAAGTAAAGAGTCCGGTGGGTACCTTCAAGGGCTTCGCCCACATGACCTGCCGGGGTGCGTCCTACTATGACGAGAACCGCTACGTCAGCCGTGACGGCAGCCCGGCGCCGAAAATTTCCGATGCTGGCCAGGTCGTTGCCCAGGCATGCCCGCGCCGCCTGTACCTGCCGACCGCCGATGCGCGCCTGATCGCCATCAACGCCGACACCGGCAAGGTCTGCGAAGGCTTCGCCAACCAGGGCGTCATCGATCTGACTACCGGCATTGGCCCGTTCACCGCAGGTGGTTACTACTCGACGTCGCCTGCAGCGATTACCCGCGATCTGGTGATCATCGGCGGCCATGTCACCGATAACGAGTCGACCAACGAACCGTCCGGGGTGATTCGCGCCTATGACGTGCACGATGGTCATCTGGTATGGAACTGGGACAGCAACAACCCGGATGACACCAAGCCACTGGCACCTGGCAAGACCTACAGCCGCAACTCGGCCAACATGTGGTCGATCGCCAGCGTCGATGAAGACCTGGGCATGATCTACCTGCCACTGGGCAACCAGACCCCTGACCAGTGGGGCGCGGATCGCACCCCGGGCGCCGAGAAGTACAGCGCCGGTATCGTTGCCCTGGACCTGGCCACCGGCAAGGCCCGTTGGAACTACCAGTTCACTCACCACGACCTGTGGGACATGGACGTCGGCAGCCAGCCGACCCTGATGCACCTGAAGACCGATGACGGCGTCAAGCCAGCGGTGATCGTGCCAACCAAGCAGGGCAGCCTGTATGTACTTGACCGTCGCGACGGCACGCCGATTGTGCCGATCCGCGAGATCCCGGTGCCGCAGGGCGCGGTCAAGGGTGACCACACCGCCCCGACCCAGGCCCGCTCCGACCTCAACCTGCTGGGCCCGGACCTGACCGAACAGGCCATGTGGGGCGCCACCCCGTTTGACCAGATGCTCTGCCGCATCCAGTTCCGTGAACTACGCTACGAAGGCCAATACACCCCGCCGTCGGAACAGGGCAGCCTGATCTACCCCGGCAACGTCGGTGTGTTCAACTGGGGCAGCGTGTCGATCGACCCGGTGCGCCAATTGATGTTCACCTCGCCCAACTACATGGCCTTCGTGTCGAAGATGGTGCCGCGCGAGCAAGTCGCTGCCGACAGCAAGCGCGAAAGTGAAACCAGCGGCGTGCAGCCCAACAGCGGTGCTCCGTACGCCGTAATCATGCACCCCTTCATGTCGCCACTGGGCGTGCCATGCCAGGCACCGGCCTGGGGTTATGTAGCCGCCATCGACCTGTTCACCAACAAGGTGGTGTGGAAGCACAAGAACGGCACCACCCGTGACAGCACGCCGATCCCGATCGGTATGCCGGTCGGTGTGCCGAGCATGGGCGGCTCGATGGTCACTGCGGGCGGTGTCGGCTTCCTCAGCGGCACCCTCGACCAGTACCTGCGTGCCTATGACGTGCACAACGGCGCCGAACTGTGGAAGGCGCGCCTGCCAGCAGGTGGCCAGGCCACGCCGATGACCTACACCGGCAAGGACGGCAAGCAGTATGTGCTGGTCACCGCCGGCGGCCACGGCTCGCTGGGCACCAAGATGGGTGATTACATCATCGCTTACAAACTGGCCGACTAATCCTCGCGCCAGTGCATCACCTGCATAAAAGAAGCGGAACCTGTACGGTTCCGCTTTTTTTTGGCCCCTTATAAATAGCGCGCTAACCTCTTCATCTACGCTGGCTTGAAACCCATTGGCCTTTACCCCATCTAAGCACCATAGTCATTAACTCAGGTGCCTCATGAGCGACCAGCAGGATCATTCGGAACAGCCCGACGAACATAGCGAAATCGAACACCTCGAAGGCGCCGCAATCCCTGGCCATGCCCTGGCCCTGCCCGGCCAACAGCTGCCAGACAAGGTCTACGTCATCCCGATTCACAACCGCCCATTCTTCCCGGCCCAGGTGCTGCCGGTGATCGTCAACGAAGAGCCATGGGCAGAAACCCTCGACCTGGTGGCCAAGACCGATCACCACTCGCTGGCGCTGTTCTTCATGGATACGCCGCCCGAAGATCACCGTCACTTCGACACTTCGGCATTGCCCGAGTACGGCACCCTGGTCAAGGTCCACCACGCCAGCCGCGAGAACGGCAAGCTGCAGTTCGTTGCCCAGGGCCTGACCCGGGTGCGCATCCGTACCTGGCTCAAACACCATCGCCCACCTTATCTGGTCGAAGTCGAGTACCCGCGCCAGTCGACCGAGCCGACCGATGAGGTCAAGGCGTACGGCATGGCCTTGATCAACGCGATCAAGGAGTTGCTGCCGCTCAACCCGTTGTACAGCGAAGAGCTGAAGAACTATCTCAACCGCTTCAGCCCCAACGACCCGTCGCCGCTGACCGACTTCGCTGCGGCACTGACCTCGGCCACCGGCAAGCAGCTGCAGGAAGTGCTCGACTGCGTGCCCATGCTCAAACGCATGGAAAAAGTCTTGCCGATGCTGCGCAAGGAAGTGGAAGTCGCCCACCTGCAGAACGAGATCTCGGCAGAGGTCAACCGGCAGATCGGCGAGCACCAGCGCGAGTTCTTCCTCAAGGAACAGCTCAAGGTCATCCAGCAGGAACTTGGCCTGACCAAGGACGACCGCAGCGCTGACCTTGAGCAGTTCAAGCAGCGCCTGGAGGGCAAGACCCTGCCTGCCACCGCGAAAAAACGCCTTGATGAAGAGCTGGGCAAGCTGGCGATCCTGGAAACCGGCTCGCCGGAATACGCCGTTACCCGCAACTATCTGGAATGGGCCAGCGCCCTGCCCTGGGGCGTTTACGGCAAGGACAAGCTCGACCTCAAGCATGCACGCAAGGTGCTTGATCAGCATCACGCCGGGCTGGATGACATCAAGGAGCGGATTCTCGAGTTCCTCGCCGTCGGCGCCTGGAAAGGCGAGATCAGTGGCTCGATCGTGTTGCTGGTTGGCCCGCCCGGGGTGGGCAAGACCAGCATCGGCAAGTCCATCGCCGAATCGCTCGGCCGGCCGTTCTACCGCTTCAGTGTCGGCGGCATGCGCGACGAGGCCGAGATCAAGGGCCACCGCCGCACCTACATTGGCGCCCAGCCGGGCAAGCTGGTGCAGGCGCTGAAAGATGTTGAGGTGATGAACCCGGTGATCATGCTCGACGAGATCGACAAGATGGGCCAGAGCTATCAGGGCGACCCGGCCTCGGCGCTGCTGGAAACCCTCGACCCGGAGCAAAACGTCGATTTCCTTGATCACTATCTGGACTTGCGCCTGGACCTGTCCAAGGTGTTGTTCGTGTGTACCGCCAACACCCTCGACTCGATTCCGGGGCCTCTGCTCGACCGCATGGAAGTGATCCGCCTGTCTGGTTACATCTCCGAAGAGAAGCTGGCCATCGCCAAGCGTCACCTGTGGCCCAAGCAGCTGGAGAAAGCCGGTGTCGCCAAGACCAGCCTGACCATCAGCGACAGTGCGCTGCGACTGGTGATCGACGGCTATGCGCGGGAAGCTGGCGTGCGGCAACTGGAGAAGCAACTGGGCAAGCTGGTGCGCAAGGCCGTGATGAAATTGCTCGAAGAACCAACGGCCAAGCTCAAGATCGCCCCCAAGGACCTCGAAGCCGCACTGGGCATGCCGGTATTTCGCAGCGAACAAGTGCTGGCAGGCAAAGGCGTGATCACTGGCCTGGCCTGGACCAGCATGGGCGGTGCCACGCTGCCGATCGAAGCCACGCGCATTCATACGCTCAACCGCGGCTTCAAGCTGACCGGCAAACTGGGTGATGTCATGAAGGAATCTGCTGAAATTGCCTACAGCTACGTCAGCGCCAATCTTAAGCAGTTTGGCGGCGACCCCGGTTTCTTCAACGAGGCCTTCATTCACCTGCATGTGCCTGAGGGTGCCACGCCCAAGGACGGTCCGAGTGCCGGCGTAACCATGGCCAGCGCACTGTTGTCGCTGGCTCGCGATCAGGCGCCGAAAAAAGGCGTGGCCATGACTGGCGAGCTGACCCTGACCGGCCAGGTCCTGCCGATCGGCGGTGTGCGCGAGAAGATCATCGCCGCCAAGCGGCAAAAACTCTTCGAGCTGATCCTCCCCGAAGCCAACCGCGGCGACTTCGAGGAACTGCCGGAGTACCTGCGCGAAGGGCTTACGGTGCATTTCGCCAAGCGCTTTACCGACGTGGCCAAGGTATTATTCTGATCTGAGGGCGTTCGACCCCGTGCTGCCAGTCACGGGGTCGAACAGCCGAAAACACCAGCAGGCTGGACAGACCTGCAAGTGCTTCGGTTATGCTCGGTCATCGCCCGTTTCCGGAGCCAACATGACAGCCACCCGCCTCCTTGTCGCCTCAAGCCTGACCCTGATCACCGCCTGCGCCCAGCAGCCCCCGCAGAACGTCGACCTGGACGCGAAACATGAATGTCCGGTCCGCCTGCAACTGGGTCAGAGCCTGACGTTGAGCCTCCCGAGCAACCCGACCACCGGCTACCGCTGGCGGGTCGACAACGCTGCACCTGAAGTCCTCCGAGCGCTGAGCCCGGAGGTGTACAGCCAGCCGGAAGCGGCCGGCCTGGTCGGCAGCGCTGGCGTCTCGACCTGGCGCTTCCAGGCCAAGGCTGTCGGAGCAGCCCAGCTGACTCTGGTCTACCAGCAGCCCTGGGCACCAGAAGTACGGCCAGTGCAAACCTTCGATTGCGCCATCTCGGTCAGGTGATACTGATCACCCGCCCTCGAATTGCCGGCGCACCTGCAACAGGTAGTCGTGGATGTTGCGCAACGCCGTCAGCAGCTCACGTCGCTCGACGGTATTGATTGCCAGTTGTTCCAGAGGCTGCCAACCGCTGGTGAGTTTGGCCGCCTCCTGCAACCATTGACCGTGCAGCGTGCCCAGTTCATCCAGCCCGTCGTACTGCGCAAGTTCCTCCTGACTCCTGGCCAGACGCGCCTGAGTCTGCGCGAGACTCTCGTGCTGTTCCTTCAGACGTTTGTCCAGGACACCCACCGCCTTGACCAGATCGGCAAACTTGCGTGCGCCAGCCAGTTCGTCGATCCCTTCGTTGAGTCTGCGAATGCCGGCCTTGATCACGGCTGGATCGAGGCTCGGGTCCTTGAACAGAGCCAGGGCGGCATCAACATCCTGCTCTTTGGGAATAAGGCCTTTGAACGCTTTGCTCATCGAGGGCTTTTCCAAGGCATTAATGAGCTGGTGAATGTCGTGCAGGCGCTGCTGCTGTTTCGCCAGCGTTTCTTCAAGACCACTGATCGCTAATTGTTGCGCGCTGATCGACGACCTGAGTTCCCCCCGTACCACTGCAGCGTCAGGTGACGGGTGACTGCAGACGTCGGCGATGGCGCCGCTTGCCTGGGCCATCGCCTGCTGCACAGTACCTCGCGCCCGCAGCAACTCCTGCCCGTTCTCTTCACTTTCATCCTCCTGGGCGTCCTCCAGCGGCTCCTTTAATGCAACCCACGCCGCGAGGATTTTTGTCCGAAGTACCTTGTTAGCGTGTTCGATACGTTTCGACAGATCGCCAATCTGCTCGCGCAGGGCGGGCAGCATCAATGTGGCTTCACCGTGAGCGATATCGTTGACTCGCGTCTCAACCTTCAGCATGTTCGCAATATCGGGCAACAGCGACGCCGTGTTTTTCATGTCCATAACCCAACCTTCCCTTAAGAGACTATCGTTTCATTGAACAACTTTGAAATTGTCTTGGAGATTCCCAGGATGTCTTTCCAAGGACTGATCACTCGCTGAAACTGCCGCACAAATTTTTTCAGCATTACCTGGGTGTCAACTTTTTCGAGCTGCGCCAACGATTGCTCAACGTAGACTTCCAGCAACACCCAGACATCTTCGAGATTCTTGACGGCGGTCCTGACCTCGACCAGACGGAACTGCAAGTCCATGATCAGTCTCTTGGTCAATTCAAAGCTTTCAGACTGCGCGAGCAACTTGCTCTTACGAACAGCCGACGCTTCCCGTCTGGCGATCAGCGTATTCTTCTCGGCCCGCACTTCCTCGGCTTGAGCACCGTAGATGCCACCGGTAATCAAGAGCCCTACCGGCCCGAAAACAAGGCCATAAAAGGAAGCGCCGACCAGACCGTTATACTCGTCAAGCTTGCGCTCGATCGCGTTATCCAGCTCCGTCAACTCCAGGTCGATTTTCTGCACTTCAAGGGAAACGTCTTTCTTGTTCATCGCCTTGAGCAAACCGTCCGCAGTCGGCTTAAGGTGACTGCCAATGACATCTGCAAACCTATCGGTGAGCGCTTTGACATGCCGGATCGACTTCAATCGCTCCTTGATCTGCGATTCAATGTCTTTCAGGTAACTGTCCACGCCCTCCTTAAAGGTCGCCGTGTCCTTGCGGGACAGCGGAACAGGCGGTGCTTTTTCCAGATCAATATCATTGAGTGACGTGTTTTCCAACGATGCCCACGCGTCAGTCGATTTCAACTCGGCAATAAAAGCTACCCCTTCAGTGAACAAGGTCTCGGCGAATACCTGCAGTTCGCTGCCCATCTTCTTGCACGCATCTTCGATGTCATCCCATCCGTTGACATGCGTGCGCAGGTCATCGTAGAAACGGTGCACGTCTTCAATCTCTAACCCCACGGCGGCAAAATCCAGCGTACCGGCCAGTTCCTCGCGAGAGGAGGGCAATCGGCGCACGGCCGCTTCGTAACGCTTTATCATCAGCAGGTTGTCCTTGCTGAAAATGAAAGCCGGTTCGTCTTTCTTCAAATCGAAGATCTGTTGGGGAATCCGCTCAGCCCGCTCACTCGGCGTCAGTTCTTCAAACGTCGGGGGGCGAACCGCGTCTGCTGCGCCAGACTTCACCGGGGTTTCAGTGTTCTCACTCATCGCTGCTCTCCACGCAATGTCAATTGGCAACACGGGATCATGGCCTTGACTGCGACTAAGAGCCTAAGCCTGTGACCACCCGACCGAAGTCGGCACAACGTTGAAGCACTGACAGAAATGTCAACGTTCGACGCCAGAACGCTGAGAAATGGAATCGTTGCCACCGGTCCCCGATTTGCGCTGTCTGGCCCTGCTACATAGGCAGCGACGACCGCGTTAGCTAGAATACTGCCCCACCTTTTTTCCCAAGAGCCCGCAGTGAGCCAGACACCCGACCGCCTGTTTGCAAGGCCCCTGGACCAGGTGCCCGACTTCGCCTTCAACGAGGACGTGGTGCGGGTGTTCCCGGACATGATCAAGCGCTCGGTGCCCGGTTACCCGACCATCGTCGAAAACCTTGGCGTGCTGGCCGCGCGTTTTGCCCAGCCACACTCCGCGCTGTATGACCTCGGCGCCTCGCTGGGTGCGGTTACCCAGTCGTTGCGCCGCCACGTGCGCAGCGACGGCTGCCGGGTGATCGCCGTGGACAACTCGGCAGCCATGGTCGAACGCTGTCGCCAGTACCTCACCGCGCAAGACTCGATGTTCCAGGAACTGCTCCCGGTCCAGGTGCTCGAGGCGGATATTCTGGCCCTGCCATTCGAGCCAGCCTCGGTGGTGGCGATGAATTTCACCCTGCAGTTCATCGCCCCCACCCAGCGCTTCGAACTGCTCAGCCGCATCCGCCAGACACTGCTGCCGGGCGGGGCGTTGATCCTCTCGGAAAAACTCTGCTTCGCCGATGACCAGGAACAGGCACTCCTGAACGAACTGCACCTGGACTTCAAACGCGCCAACGGCTACAGCGAACTGGAAATTGCCCAGAAGCGCAGCGCCATCGAACACGTAATGAAACCCGACACCCTCGAGACCCACAAGGCGCGCCTGCATGCGGCCGGTTTCAGCAAGGTCGTGCCGTGGTTCCAATGCCTAAACTTCGCCTCACTGATAGCCCTGCCATGATCGATTTGTCCCCCCTGGTCCGCCGTCTGGCGGGCACCCCCCTGGCCACCTGGTCACAAGGCCTGCAAGCCCAACTGGCCAGCAAGATGGAAAAAGGCCACGGTGACCTTGAGCGCTGGCATGGCGCCCTCGAGGCGCTGCCTGAGCTGGTGCCGAGTGAAGTTGACCTGGTCAATGGCCTGAGTCTGCACAGCCCCTGCGATGAGGCGACGCGCGCTCAGCTGCAGCAGGCCTTGATGGGCCTGTCGCCTTGGCGCAAGGGCCCGTTCGAGTTGTTTGGCGTCCATGTCGACACCGAATGGCATTCGGACTGGAAGTGGGCGCGGGTCAGCCCGCACCTGGACCTGACCGGCAAGCGTGTGCTGGATGTCGGCTGCGGCAACGGCTACTACCAATGGCGCATGCTCGGCGCCGGCGCTGACATGGTGGTCGGAGTCGACCCCAACTGGCTGTTCTTCTGCCAGTTCCAGGCGGTGCACAAGTACCTGCCCGAGCTGCCGGCGTGGCACCTGCCATTCGCCCTTGAGGAACTGCCGGCCAACCTCGAAGGCTTCGACACGGTGTTTTCGATGGGTGTGTTCTATCATCGTCGTTCGCCCATCGAGCACTTGCTGGCGCTCAAGGACTGCCTGGTAAAAGGCGGTGAGCTGGTGCTGGAAACTCTGGTCATCGAAGGCGACGAGAATCAAGTGCTGGTTCCCGAAGACCGCTATGCGCAGATGCGCAATGTCTGGTTCTTGCCTTCGGTAGCGGCACTGGAGCGCCTGCTGCGGCGCGCCGGTTTCAGTGACGTGCGCTGCGTCGACGTCAGTGTCACCAGTGTCGAGGAGCAGCGCAGCACCGAGTGGATGCGCTATCAGTCTCTGAGCGACTTTCTCGACCCGCAGGACCACAGCCGCACCATCGAAGGCCTGCCCGCCCCGCGGCGGGCGACGATCCTGGCGCGCAAGTAAACCCGGCCGCAACCATCCTGTCTGCTCAGCGCGTCGTCTGGCTAACCGCCAGATGACGCGCTGATGACAAATCCGTTATTCACGCCGATCCACCCCAGGCTTGGCGTACTATCGCGCGCTTGACCTTGATCCAGCTTCAGGGTCGACAATCCCTCTCCCGAATTCTGCCTGAGCCCGAGCATGCGCCTACTGATCATCGAGGACGAACTGCGGACTGCCGATTACCTTCAGCAAGGACTGCGCGAAAACGGCTATGTCGTGGATTGTGCACACACTGGCATCGACGGCCTGCACATGGCCCGCCAGCAGGCCTATGACCTGGTCATTCTGGACGTCAACCTGCCGGAACTGGACGGCTGGGCCGTACTGCAACGGCTACGCGCCGAGTCGGCCACGCGAATCATGATGCTCACCGCTCACGGTCGCCTGTCTGACCGGGTCAAGGGCCTGGATCTGGGCGCGGATGACTACCTGCTCAAGCCATTCGAATTTCCCGAATTGCTGGCGCGGATCCGCAGCCTGTTGCGGCGCAACGATCAGCAGGTACAGCCGAGCACATTGCGCGTCGCCGACCTGGAGCTGGACCCTGGCCGCCACCGGGCCTGGCGTGGCAGCACACGTATCGACCTCACTGCCAAGGAGTTCTCGCTGCTGCACCTGCTGATGCGCCAGAGCGGCGAGGTGCTGTCACGCACGCAGATCATCTCGCTGGTGTGGGACATGAACTTCGATTGCGACACCAACGTTGTCGAGGTGTCGATCCGGCGCTTGCGGGCCAAGATCGACGATCCCTTCGAAGACAAACTGATCCACACCCTGCGCGGTGTTGGCTACGTGCTCGAGGCGCGCCGTTGAAACCCGCCAGCCTGTCTCTGCGGCTTGGTCTGAGCGTGACCCTGATGGGCGCCGCGCTGGTGCTGCTGTTGGCCTGCCTGGCGGTCTTTGCCCTCGACCATGAACTGGACAGCCGCGCGCGCAAGGACCTCGCGCGCAAGATGCTGCAGGTAGAACACAACCTGCGGGTCGACCTGCGTAGCGCTGACCTGGCCAGCCGCGCCCACCCACTGCTCGACCTGGTCATGGGCCATGACAACCTAAGCCTCAGCGTGATGGCTCTGAATGGCCGCCATGCAGCCCTGCTCAGCCTGGGCCCGGCGCTGCAGTCACAGCGCCTGCGCGAGCTGCCGTGGAGCGACGGCCAGACCTTTCAGGAATGGAAGGACAGCAGCGGAGCGCAGTTTCTCAGCGTGACGCAGGCGATGCGGCTGCGCGATGACACCCCGGTGCGGGTAATGATGACCCTCAATCGCGCCGACGATCACTACCTGTTGCACGCCTACCTGCGCTCGACTCTGCTGGCCTTGCCGTTGTTACTGCTGCTGATTGGCGTCTGTGCCTGGAAGCTGGTGCAGCGCAGTTTGAAACCACTGAGGCGGTTTCGCCGGATCGCCGGCCAGGTGTCTGCGCAAGCGCTCGACCATCGACTGCCCTCCAGCGGCCTGCCGCAGGAACTGGCCGACCTCGCCCGCTCGATCAATGTGATGCTTGATCGGCTCGATCAGGGTGTGCGCCAGTTGTCGCAGTTTTCCGACGACCTCGCGCATGAGCTACGGACGCCCCTGAGCAACCTGATGGGCAAGGCCCAGGTTACCCTCGCCCGCCCACGCGACAGCGGCGATTATCGCGAGGTGCTGGAAGACAGCATCGAAGAACTGACTCGGCTCAACCGCATCATCAACGACATGTTGTTTCTCGCGCAGGTCAGCCAGCCGCAGGCCCAGGTCGAGTTCAAACCGCTGGCGCTGGCCGACGAAGTCGTGCGCGTCAGCGAGCTGTTTGCCATCAGCGCCGAAGTGAAGGATATCGAGATCAGGCATCAAGGCTGGGCCACCGCCCTGGGCGACCGGCTGATGTGCCAACGGGCCTTGTCCAACCTGCTCAGCAACGCACTAAGACATGGCCCCGAGGGCAGCGTCGTAACCATTGGCATTGGCCGCCATGCACAGCAGGCCTGGGTATGGGTTGAGAACCACGGGCCGGGGATCGCTGACGAGCACCTGCCACACCTGTTCGAAAGGTTCTACCGGGCCGACAGCGGTCGCTCGCGGCTCGATGGCGGCACTGGCCTGGGGCTGGCGATCGTGCAGTCGATCATGCAACTGCACGGCGGCCGGGTCGAGGTCAGCAGCCAGGCGCATGGGCCAACCCGGTTTACCTTGCTGTTTCGTGCCGAGTGACGCCGATCAGCGCGAGGCCTGCAGGATCAACGCTTTCATTTCAGCCACGGCGGCCTTGAAGCCGACAAACAGCGCATGCGCCACCAACGCGTGACCGATGTTCAGCTCGTTGATGCCCTTGATCGCCGCGACCGCCTCGACGTTGTGGTAATGCAGGCCGTGGCCGGCGTTGACGATCAGGCCCTGGCCGACGCCAAACGCGACGCCGTCGGCGATGCGCTTGAGCTCATCGGCCACCTCGGTTGGGGTCAGCGCATCGGCGTAGCGACCGGTGTGCAGCTCGATGGCCGGCGCGCCGACCCGTCGCGAAGCTTCGATCTGGCGCTCGTCGGCATCGATGAACAACGACACTTCAGCGCCGGTGCGGGCCAGGCGCTCGACGGCCGCCTTGATCCGCGCTTCCTGACCGGCCACATCGAGGCCGCCTTCGGTGGTCAGTTCCTGACGGGTTTCCGGGACCAGGCAGATGTGCGCCGGGCGAATCTGCTCAGCGAACAGCATCATCTCTTCGGTAATGCCCATCTCGAAGTTCATCCGCGTCTGCAGCACGTCCTTGAGCAACAGTACATCGCGCTCCTGGATATGCCGGCGGTCTTCACGCAGGTGTACGGTAATGCCGTCGGCGCCCGCTTCTTCGGCGTCCAGCGCGGCCTTGACCGGATCTGGATAGCGGGTGCCGCGGGCCTGGCGCAAGGTCGCCACGTGGTCGATGTTGACGCCGAGAAGCATGCGGTTGCTATGAGTCACGAAAGGCTCTCCTGAAGATGTAGCCGCACAGCATACGACGTGCTCAGCGCTTGCGAAACAACTCCCGACTCACCAGCGGCTTTGGCCCCAGGTGGACGGCCAGGGCCTGGCGCATCAGTCGCTTGGCTGCCAGCAATGCGCCAGGCGCTTCCCACTCGGCGTGAGCCAGTGCGAGCAGTTCATCGCCCCTGAACAACCCGGGCTGGAACAGCTCCACCCGCTCAAGCCCGGCGTCGACCTGCAGGCGGTACAGACCAGTGGCGGCGATAGGCTCGGCGTTGACGTCGTGATCCAGGGCAAAGGCGTAACCGAGCTGCTCCAGCAGGCGCCATTCAAAGGCCCGCAGCAACGGCTCCAATGGCCGGCCCTGGCCCAACGCCTGCAGGGTCAGGGCATAGTGCTCGAACAGCGCTGGGTATGGCGCCTCGGCCGGCAGCAGGCGCATCAGCAGTTCATTCAGGTACAAGCCGCTGAACAGTGCATTACCATTGAGCCAGGCGGCAATTCCGGCGCTGTCGAGGCGGTTGACGTTCTTCAACTCGCCGCGTCCACGCAGCTCGACTTCCAACGGCACGAACGAGCGCACCAGGCTGCCACCCTTGCCCCGCGCCCGGCGCAGCACCGCACGCACGCGACCTTGCGGCGTGAAAAAGTCCACCAGCGCGCTGGTCTCGCGGTACGCACGGCTGTGCAGCACGTACGCCGGCTGACCTTGAGGTTGTTCCATGGGGAAGGCCCGGATGCAGAACGGCCCGGAACAATCCGGGCCGTTGGGGGTGTGTTACAGGTCGCCGTAGCCCAGCGAGCGCAGGGCGCGCTCATCATCGGACCAACCGCCTTTGACCTTGACCCAAAGGTTGAGCATGACCTTGGCGTCGAACAGCGTTTCCATGTCCTTGCGCGCGTCGGAGCCGATGCGCTTGATACGCTCGCCTTTGTCGCCAATGATGATCTTCTTCTGGCCATCACGCTCGACGAGGATCAGGGCATGGATGTGCAGCACATGGCCTTGCTGCTTGAACTCTTCGATCTCGACAGTGATCTGGTACGGCAGCTCGGCACCCAGTTGGCGCATGATCTTCTCGCGGACCAGTTCGGCGGCGAGGAAGCGGCTGCTGCGGTCGGTGATCTGGTCTTCCGGGAAGAAGTGATCGTTCTCCGGCAGCTGCTTGGCGATCAGTGCTTCCAGCGCTTCGAGGTTGTGCCCCTGCTGGGCGGAGATCGGCACGACTTCGGCGTTCGGCAGTTGCTCCTGCAGCCATTTCAGGTGCGGGATCAATTCGGCCTTCTCGTCCATCCGGTCGGTCTTGTTGACCGCGATGATCAGCGGACCGGTAACGTACTGGACACGCTCGAGCACCAGTTGGTCCTCGTCGGTCCAGCGGGTACGGTCAACCACGAAGATCACCACGTCGACGTCCTTGAGGGCGGCCGAAGCGGTGCGGTTCATGTAGCGGTTGAGCGCCTTGTCGTTGGCCTTGTGCATGCCTGGGGTATCGACGTAGATCGCCTGCACGTCACCCTCGGTCTTGATCCCGAGCATGTTGTGGCGGGTGGTCTGCGGCTTGCGCGAGGTGATCGCCAGCTTTTGCCCGAGGATATGGTTGAGCAAGGTCGACTTGCCCACGTTGGGGCGGCCGACGATGGCTACGTAGCCGCAACGGGTTGGGTTGTTCTCAGTCATTACCATTCTCCACGCCCAGGGCGATCAGTGCAGCGGCGGCGGCGACTTGCTCGGCAATACGCCGGCTTACGCCCTGGCCACGGCTCTTGTTGTTCAGCAGGACCACTTCGCACTCGACGAAGAAGGTCCGGCAATGAGGTTCGCCCTGGATATCGACCACTTCATAACGCGGCAAATCGCAACCACGCGACTGCAGAAACTCCTGCAGGCGGGTTTTCGGGTCTTTATTGGTGTCGACCAGTGTCAGGCTCTCGAACTCATCGGTCAGCCAGGCCAGAATGCGCTCGCGCGCGGTCTGCATGTCGGCATCCAGATAGATGGCGCCAATCAGCGCCTCGAGGGCATCGGCGAGGATCGATTCGCGGCGAAAACCACCGCTTTTCAGCTCACCCGAACCCAGTCGGAGGAATTCTCCCAGGTCGAATCCACGCGCCAGCCGCGCCAGAGTTTCACCCTTGACCAGGCGTGCGCGCAGGCGCGACAGCTGGCCTTCGCGGGCCTGCGGGAAGCGCTCGAACAGCGCCTCGCCGGCGACGAAATTGAGGATGGCGTCGCCAAGAAACTCCAGGCGCTCGTTATTGCGCCCGGCATAGCTGCGATGGGTCAGGGCCAGCAACATCTGGTCCTGATCCTTGAAGGTATAGCCGAGCTTGCGCTCCAGGCGTGCAAGGGAAGCAGTCATGCGGCCACCCGTTTGTTGTTCAACGCGTTGTTCAAATCAACATCCTGAAAAGACGGTATGGCTGTGAATCGCTGCCAGTTGGTAGCGCCCCCGTGTTTCAAGACGCTCTCGACCTTGATTACACAGCCTATGTCAGAAAAGCATTCGGCGCTGTCTGCAGACAGCGCCGATGGGTATCAATGGATCAGGCCGACCCGCGACAGGTTGGGCAGGTGGCTGAGCTTGGGCTCTGGCCAGCTCATCCAGACTGCAAACGCCTTGCCGACGATATTGCGGTCCGGAACCATGCCATGCAGTTCCTTGGGAATGTTTGGATCATCCCAGAAACGGCTGTCGTTGGAGTTGTCGCGGTTGTCACCCATCATGAAGTAATGGCCGGCGGGTACCGTCCATTGCTGGTCAGGCGGCATGCGGTAGCGGCTCATTTCCTTGCGGATCATGTGCTCGGCCGCGCCCAATTGCTCCTTGTACAGCTCAGCGCTGCCCAAGGTGCCTGGTTCGCTACCGACCAACTGCTCGGCGACCTGCTTGCCATTGACGAACAGGCGCTTGTCGCTGGTGTAGCCGATCTGGTCGCCCGGCAGGCCAACCACACGCTTGATGTAGTTGACGTTGGGGTCGCTCGGATAGCGGAACACCATCACGTCGCCCCGCTGCGGCTGACCAATCTCGATGACCTTCTTGTCGATCACCGGCAGGCGAATGCCGTAGGAGAACTTGTTCACCAGGATGAAGTCGCCCACTTCCAGCGTCGGTTTCATCGACCCGGAAGGAATCTGGAACGGCTCTACCAGGAACGAACGCAGCACCAGCACGATGAACAGCACCGGGAAGAACGACTTGCCGTACTCAACCAGCAACGGCTCCTTGTTCAGCTTCTCGACCACGGCCATTTCTGGCTGGCTGACGCTGCCCTGATAGGTGGCAATCGCCGCCCGCCGGCGCGGAGCCAGGAACAGCAGATCGATCAGAGCCAACAAGCCACAGACGGCAACGGCGATGACGAGCAACAGCGGGAAATTTAGCGACATAGGACCTAGCTATCCAACCTGAGCACGGCGAGGAAGGCTTCTTGTGGAATTTCCACGTTACCGACCTGTTTCATGCGTTTCTTACCGGCTTTCTGCTTTTCGAGCAGTTTGCGTTTACGGCTGACGTCGCCGCCATAACACTTGGCCAGTACGTTCTTTCTGAGCGCCTTGACAGTGGTCCGGGCGACGATCTGCCCGCCGATGGCGGCCTGGATCGCGACGTCGAACATCTGCCGAGGAATCAGTTCTTTCATTTTCTCGGTCAGCGCGCGCCCTTTGTAGTGGGCGTTGTCGCGGTGCACGATCAGCGCCAGCGCATCAACCTTGTCGCCGTTGATCAACACGTCCAGCTTGACCAGGTTGGCCGACTGGTAACGATCGAAATGGTAGTCCAGCGACGCGTAACCGCGGCTGGTCGACTTCAAACGGTCGAAGAAGTCCAGTACCACCTCGTTCATTGGCAGATCGTAGCTTACCTGCACCTGAGTACCGAGGAACTGCATGTCACGCTGAACACCGCGCTTCTCGATGCACAGGGTAATGACGTTACCCAGGTGTTCTTGCGGCACCAGGATATTGGCGCGCACGATTGGCTCACGGAAGTCTTCGACTGCTGATACATCCGGCAGTTTCGACGGGTTGTCGACGTGAATGGTTTCACCGGTCTTGAGCTTGATCTCAAAGATCACGCTCGGCGCCGTGGTGATCAGGTCCAGGTCATATTCGCGCTCGAGGCGCTCCTGGATGATCTCCATGTGCAGCATGCCGAGGAAGCCACAACGGAAGCCAAAGCCCAGTGCATCCGAGCTCTCAGGCGCGTACTGCAGCGACGAGTCGTTCAGGGTCAGCTTTTGCAGCGCATCGCGGAAGTCTTCGAAATCATCGGAAGACACCGGAAACAGGCCAGCGTAGACCTGTGGCTGAATACGTTTGAAGCCTGGCAGCACTTCCACCTCGGGGGTGGAGCTCAAGGTCAGGGTGTCGCCGACCGGCGCGCCGAGAATTTCCTTGATGCTGGCAATGATGAAGCCCACTTCGCCTGCTTTGAGATCGGCGGTCTGAGTGTGCTTTGGCGTGAACACGCCGACGCTGTCGACCAGGTGAACCTTGCCGGTCGACTTGACCAGAATCTTGTCGCCCTTTTTCACGCGGCCGTGGCGCACGCGAACCAGGGACACGACGCCCAGGTAGTTGTCGAACCAAGAGTCGATGATCAGCGCTTGCAGCGGTGCATCGATGTCACCAGTTGGCGCCGGGATCTGCTGCACAAGGCGCTCGAGCACCTCGTCCACGCCCATGCCGCTCTTCGCGCTGCAGGCTACGGCGTCGGCCGCGTCGATACCGATGATCTTCTCGATTTCGTCCTTGACGCGGTCCGGATCGGCCTGGGGCAGGTCCATCTTGTTCAGTACCGGCATGACCTCAAGGCCCTGCTCGATAGCGGTGTAGCAGTTGGCCACGGACTGGGCTTCGACACCCTGGCCAGCATCGACCACCAACAACGCGCCTTCACAGGCGGCCAGCGACCGGCTGACTTCATAGGTGAAGTCTACGTGGCCGGGAGTGTCGATGAAGTTCAGCTGGTAGGTCTTGCCGTCCTGCGCCTTGTAATGCAGCGTGACGCTATGGGCTTTGATGGTGATGCCGCGCTCGCGCTCCAGATCCATCGAATCGAGCACCTGGGCTTCCATTTCGCGCGCCGAGAGGCCACCGCACATCTGAATGAAACGGTCGGCCAGCGTCGACTTGCCGTGGTCGATGTGGGCGATGATGGAGAAATTGCGGATATGACTCAAATCACTCACGGGTCACTACTCGAAATGGCTGCGAGCCGGACGCCCGCCGAAAAATAGCCGGGAATTGTACCTTAAGCCGCAGCCTTGTGGGAGATTCCTGATCGGCTGCAATCCCGCGTGGCTTGGCAGGCCGCCATGAAATTTTCATCCGTTTACAAAAAAGGGCAGCCGAAGCTGCCCTGTATCGCGCTGCCGCTATGCTTATTCAGCCAGCTTGAAGGTGATGAAGCTGGCGCGCCCTTGGCGCAGCACTCGCATCGACACCGAGCGATTCTTCGGCAGGTCCTTGGCGATCTCGGTGAACTCTTTGGCCGAGCCAATGGCCTGGTTGTTGAGGTGGCTGATGACGTCACCCGGACGCAGACCGATCAACGCCGCCGGACCATCCAGCACTTCCTTGATGACCACGCCCCCCTTGAGTTCGAGAGCTTTTTTCTGCTCGGCGGTCAGGTCCGAAACCGCTACACCGAGGCGGTTGCTGCTGCGCTCGGCACTGCCCTGGCCAGGTGTGGTGATATCGGCATCTTCATCAGGCAAAGCGCCGACAGTTACGTCGAGGTTCTGCCGCTTGCCGTTGCGGATGATCTCAAGCTTGGCCTTGGCGCCATCCTTGAGGCTGCCGACCAGGTGCGGCAGGTCTGCCGACATGACGATCGGCTGGCCATTCATGCTGAGGATGACATCACCGACCTGCAAACCGCCTTTGGCCGCTGGACCGTCTTCCAGCACCTGAGCTACCAGGGCGCCGGCAGGCTTGTCCAGACCGAACGACTCGGCCAGGTCCTTGTTGACCTCCTGGATCACCACACCCAACCAACCGCGATTGACCTTGCCGTCTTTCTTGAGCTGATTGGAGACATCCAGCGCCACGTCGATCGGGATCGCGAACGACAGGCCCATGAAGCCGCCAGAGCGGGTGAAGATCTGCGAGTTGATGCCGACCACTTCGCCTTTCATGTTGAACAGCGGGCCGCCGGAGTTACCCGGGTTGATCGCCACGTCGGTCTGGATGAACGGCACGTAGGTGTCGTTGGGCAGGGTCCGGCCTTTGGCGCTGACGATGCCTTTGGTTACCGAGTGATCAAAGCCGAACGGCGAGCCGATAGCCAGTACCCATTCGCCGACTTTGAGTTTCTCCGAATCGCCCAGCTTGACGATCGGCAGATCCTTGCCTTCAACCTTGAGCAAAGCGACGTCGGTGCGCGGGTCGGTGCCGACCAGCTTGGCCTGCAGCTCGCTGCGGTCGGACAGGCGCACGATGATCTCGTCAGCGTCGGCGACCACATGGTTGTTGGTCAGCACATAACCATCGCTGGAAATGATGAAGCCCGAACCCAGCGATTGCGCTTCCCGCTGGCGGTCGCCGCGCGGCGAACGCGGCTGTTGTGGCATGTTGCGCTCGAAGAATTCACGGAACATCGGCGGCAGGCCTTCAAGATCAGGCATCTGCCCGGCAGCAATGCGCCGATCAGGCAGCTTCTGCTTGGTACTGATGTTCACCACCGCCGGCGAAGCCTGCTCGACCAGCGTAGTGAAGTCCGGCAGTGCTTCTTCAGCCTGGGCCGTCAGCACCTGGCCGAGCATCAGCACGGCGGCGAACATGGAGAGATAGGGTTTCAAGCGTGGTATTGACATACGGCTCCCGTCACAACGAGCGTAAATTGCATTAAGACCCCTGCAGATGCAGGAAAGGCCAGACCCCGAGGACTCTGACCTATAGAAAATTTACGAAGGGATTGCAAATGACATTGCGTTAATTTCATTTCAGCCGATTACGTGAAGGGCTGCAAACGCAGGCGCGCCGCTACTGGCTGGCCTGGGCATCCTGAGCACGCATGGACAATGCAACGCGCTCGGCAGTACCCAACGGGATCTCGCCAACCACCGTGACGATGACCTTGCCCTTGGGAGTATTGAGGTAGCGCGAGACAGCCACGGTCGGACCAAGCTGCACGCGGGTATCGTTACCTGAATCATCCTTGACCGGCTCCAGAAATACCGAAAAACGAGTCAGCCCATCGTCATACATCAGACTGCTGACAGTGGTCTTGCGCGAAACATCACTGCGTACCGAGCTGTTGACCAACTCGAAACCGGGCGGCAACCAATCGGAGCGCCAACCACCTACTGCCGGCAACGGCGAAGCTGCAACTGCATGCTCTACAGGCTTGCACGCATCACTTGGGCGCATCGCTTGCTCGGTTGGCGGTGTGGTATCCAGACGAGTCATCTGGAAACGCTCCAGCAATTGACCCTTGTCGTTGAGCATCAACGAACGCAGGGGCAATGCGGTCTGGCGGTCCAGATGCAATTCGAAGGCATAGCGATGCTGGTCACGGGGGGTCAGGGTGATAATCACCGCATCGCGCCCGGCAACCCGCGACTTGCCGGCAACACTCAAGTCGTACCAGCTCATCAGTTTGAGGGGGTCCAGCACTCGCGGGGCAGAGCTGGGCGGCGTCGAAACGCCACTCACCAGATCGCCACTGACGCACTGCACATGACCGTCCACGCGGACGATCTCCTGAGCCGTACCATCGAGCTGCAACAGCCGCTCGCTGACCGATCCATTGGCGACGCGGTGCCAGATGTCGTGGGAAGAGAAGCTGCCGTTGCGTTCGTAAACGAACGAACCCTGGTAGCTCTGGGATTGCTCAGCTCGTGCCAGCTTGTTCAGCCACTCATTCGCCTGAGGCGAAGAGTTGGCTGCCAACGCTGGCACCATCATGCAACTGCCTACCAGCAGTGACAGAAGAGGTAGCGCGCGCATGATGCTCCTTAACTAGCGGTTTTCCAGGCTAGCGGCGCGGGCGTATGGCAGGGCGGTTTCAGTGCCCTTGAGCGCTGATTCCTGAGCGTGCTGCTTCAAGTAGCCCGGCAGACGCTTGTCCCAGCCTTCCTGGCTCTGCAAGACACCATTGGCCATCGGCCCGGTGGTCTGCTCGCTGCTCTCGCTGTAGCCAGCCAGAACTGCCGGACCTTGCGTTTGCGGCATGGTCAGACCTTGCTGAGCAGGCTGTTGCGCAGCCAGTTCGCTACCGGTGATTTCGTCCTGGTTATACAGACGCACGCCGGCCAGTACTGCAACGGTTACCGAGGCAGCTACGGCCAAACGGCCGATGCTACGCCAAGGGCCTTGCTTGACCTTGGCTGGCACAGCCTCATCGGCCAGGGCAGCAGAGACCGCCGCAGCGATGTCCAGCTTGGGCAGCAGCAGTTCCTTGTGCATGGCTGCACGGGCAACCTGGTAACGCGACCAGGTAGCACGGGTGTCGGCGTCATCAGTGGCGCTCAAAACACGACGCAGCTCCAATTCATCCGCTTCGTTGTCCATTACGGCGGACAGCGATTCCTGCAAAGCTTCACGACTCATGGCGGTTCCTCTCTTGGCTGTAGCCGCTGTCTCAGGATTCCTGCAGCAACGGCTGCAAGGCTTTATCAATGGCCTCCCGAGCGCGGAAAATCCTTGAGCGCACGGTCCCCACCGGACATTGCATGACGCTCGCAATGTCCTCATAACTCAGACCATCAAATTCGCGCAAAGTTAGTGCCGTGCGCAGATCTTCTGGCAGTTGCTGGATGGTCCGATGGACGGTACCTTCGATCTCATCCCGCAACAACGAGCGTTCTGGGGACTCGAGATCCTTGAGACCATGATCGCCGTCATAGAACTCCGCATCCTCGGAGCTCACATCACTGTCGGGTGGCCTTCTACCGCGGGACACCAGATAGTTTTTCGCCGTGTTGATGGCGATGCGGTACAGCCAGGTATAAAAGGCGCTGTCACCGCGGAAATTGCCTAGCGCTCGGTAGGCCTTGATGAAGGCTTCCTGCGCCACATCCTGGGCTTCATGGGTGTCGTGTACAAAGCGCACGATCAACCCGAGAATCTTGTGCTGATACTTCAGCACCAACAGATCGAACGCTCGCCTGTCGCCGCGCTGCACGCGCTCGACAAGCTGCTGATCCTCTTCCTGGGTTAGCATGAATACTCCTCAGTGAACTTGAAGGAGCATTGCAACAGCCACCGTTCAGGCTTGCAAACATAGACTCGGGCTTTGCGCAAAAGTTCTCCCCTCCAAGCAAGTTTCCTGCGGCCTCTGGTCGGCTCGCACGAAAAAGACGCAGTACGGTCACGGCCGGCCGCGTCATTGATCTGGTCTTGATTTACGCAGGTATCAGCCCATTTCGAGCTACTGCCCTGCGTCGCCTTGGCATTCGTGGCATATGGGCAGCCTTCATAGGATTTCCAGCCAGACTGGAAAGTTCCCGGAAGATCGCCGTTGCGTGACAAGCGCCATTGGAAATCAGGCACCCGGGGCTGCTATAAAGGCATCCCGGCAACGTTTTCACGATAGTTTCACAATGCCATCTGCGCATCGCTATTGTGCCGTTCCCCTCCCCTAGATTACTAGTGCCCCGACATGAGCAAACAATTCCAATACGATGTCCTGGTGATCGGCAGTGGGGCCGCAGGCCTCAGCCTGGCACTCAACCTTCCGGATCACCTGCGCATCGCTGTGCTGAGCAAGGGTGACCTGGCCAATGGCTCGACCTTTTGGGCCCAGGGCGGCGTTGCCGCCGTGCTTGACGACACCGACACTGTGCAGTCGCATGTCGAGGACACCCTCAATGCCGGCGGCGGACTGTGCTCGGAAGAAGCGGTGCGGTTTACCGTTGAGCATAGTCGCGAAGCGATTGAGTGGCTGATCGAACAAGGCGTGCCATTTACTCGCGACGAACACCCACCGGGTGATGACCGCAGTTTCGAATTTCACCTGACCCGCGAAGGCGGCCACAGCCACCGGCGCATCATCCATGCGGCCGACGCTACCGGTGCGGCGATCTTTACCACCCTGCTGCAGCGCGCCCGGCAACGGTCCAACATCACCCTGCTGGAGCAGCGCGTCGCCGTCGACCTGATCACCGAGCGCCGCCTTGGCCTGGACGGCGAGCGCTGCCTCGGCGCCTACGTACTGGACCGCAACAGCGGCGAGGTGGATACCTTCGGCGCACGCTTCACCGTGCTGGCAACCGGCGGTGCAGCCAAGGTCTACCTCTATACCAGCAACCCCGACGGCGCCTGCGGCGATGGCATTGCCATGGCCTGGCGCGCGGGCTGCCGGGTCGCCAACCTTGAATTCAACCAGTTTCACCCGACCTGCCTGTACCACCCGCAGGCCAAGAGCTTCCTGGTCACCGAGGCCCTGCGCGGCGAGGGCGCCCTGCTGCGCCTGCCCAATGGCGAGCGCTTCATGCCGCGCTTCGACCCACGCGAAGAACTGGCACCACGGGATATCGTCGCGCGCGCTATCGACCATGAAATGAAGCGCCTGGGGGTGGACTGCGTCTACCTGGACATCACCCACAAGCCAGCCGAGTTCATCAAAAGCCACTTCCCGACCGTGTACGAGCGCTGTCTGACCTTCGGCATCGACATCACGCGCCAGCCGATTCCGGTGGTCCCGGCTGCGCACTACACCTGCGGCGGGGTGATGGTCGACGATCGCGGTCACACCGACGTGCCCGGCTTGTATGCCATTGGCGAGACCAGCTTCACTGGCTTGCACGGCGCCAACCGGATGGCCAGCAACTCGCTGCTGGAGTGCTTTGTTTATGGCCGCTCGGCGGCTGCCGACATCGAAGCGAGCCTTGACCGGGTCGAAATGCCGCAGACTCTGCCTTGCTGGGATGCCAGCCAGGTTACCGATTCGGACGAAGACGTGATCATTGCGCACAACTGGGACGAGCTGCGGCGTTTCATGTGGGACTACGTCGGGATCGTGCGCACCAGCAAGCGCCTGCAACGGGCTGAACACCGTGTACGCCTGCTGCTGGATGAGATCGACGAGTTCTACAGCAACTACAAGGTCAGCCGCGATTTGATTGAGCTGCGCAATCTGGCCCAGGTCGCCGAATTGATGATTCGCTCGGCGATGCAGCGCAAGGAAAGCCGCGGCCTGCACTACACCCTGGACTATCCGGCGATGCTGCCCGAAGCGCGCGATACCATTCTCAGCCCGCTCTGAGCGGGCTCAAGAAGGCTGCGCCCAGCGCCTGCGACTGAACTTCAAGCGCAGGCGCAGGCGCCGGTGTTGCTCCAGCGCCAGCGCGTCAGGACAAACGCACTGACTTTCGCTGAGGCGCCGCCCCGCTCGCACGAAACGCAATACCACCAGCCCCGGCAGGGCCATGCTGTCCGGCAGCAGGCGCACCGCCTGCCAGCCCTGGCTGCGGCTGTACAGCTGCCAGCCTTGGCTGTCGCGGCGCAGGCCGGTGATGGCGTCAGGATGAGTAAGCAGGATGCGCCGGGGAATGACCCAGCAGGCGTGGCTAAGGCAGCCCGCGGCGAGTGGCAGCAGCCACCAGCGCGGCTCGCTCAGCCAAAGCGCCAGCAATGCCAGCGCCAGACTCGCCAGATAGGCCATCAGCAGCCGACGTGAGCCCTGCCAACGGCACTGGAACTGCTCACTTGGGCTGGACACGGTCCAGAATGATCCGAACCATGCGCTGCAGCTCAGGGTCTTCAGACTCGCTGCGCTCCATGAACCAGCCGAACATGTCCTGGTCTTCACAAGCCAGCAAGCGCACGTAAAGCTCGCGGTCCGCTTCGTTCAGGGTGGCGTAGACTTCCTGGGTGAAGGGCACCAGCAGCACGTCGAGCTCCAGCATGCCGCGGCGGCTGTGCCAGAAAAGCCGGTTGATTTCAGTTTGTTCGACCATGGGACCCTCCTCGAATGGGCGGCGAGTATACCGCGCCGGGCACACGGCGGCACAAGGCGTTGGTCTAGTCACCTACCTATTTTGTTACCAGCGTTCTATGATGGCTACCAGTCTCAAGCAACCGCGATGACCCATGGCCGACTCTGCTTTCTATTGCTCCCTTGCCCACGAGGGCATCCTCGCCGTTCGCGGCTCCGACGCTGGCAAGTTTCTGCAAGGCCAGCTGACCTGTAATCTCAACTACCTAAGCCAGGAGCAATCGAGCCTGGGCGCGCGCTGCATGGTCAAAGGCCGTATGCAGTCGAGCTTCCGTATCGTGCCCGAGGGCAACGGCTTGCTGCTGGCGATGGCCCGCGGCCTGATCGATGCACAGCTGGCCGACCTGAAAAAATACGCGGTATTTTCCAAGGCCACGCTGACCGACGAAAGCGCCAGCTGGGTCCGCTTTGGGCTGGAGCACGCTGAGCAGGCCTTGCTCGCACTTGGCCTGGATGTGCCCGCTGAAGATGGCGCAACGGTCCGTGAACATGGCCTGATCGCTATCCGCGTTTCGCCCGGCCGCGTCGAACTGTGGGTCCCGGCTGAACAGGCCCACAACGTGCAGCAGCAACTCGCTGGTACGCTCAGCGAAGGCAGCCTCAACGATTGGCTACTGGGGCAGATCCGCGCTGGCATTGGCCAGGTTTTCGAGCAGACCCGTGAACTGTTCATTCCGCAGATGATCAATCTGCAGGCGGTGGGCGGCGTGAGTTTCAAGAAAGGCTGTTATACCGGCCAGGAAATCGTCGCGCGCATGCAGTACCTGGGCAAGCTCAAACGCCGTCAGTACCGACTGGCTCTGGCCGTCGCCGATGCGCCTGCGCCCGGCAGCCAGATCTTTTCGCCCACCCACGGTTCTGCGGTTGGCGAAGTCGTGCTGGCAGCTGCCTGTGAACAAGGCTGCGAACTGCTCGCAGTGATCAGCGCCGACGCGGTAGAAGATGACAACCTGCACCTGCTCAGCCTCGAAGGGCCACGCCTGACCTTGCTGAGCCTGCCTTACGAACTGGACCGCGACCGGGAAATCCAGCGCTGACCAGCCTGCCCCGCACAGTGCGGGGCTGCCACACTGCGGTAGAGAATCTCCATGAACAGACTGGCCGAGATGGTCCAGGCGCAATTACTCACTGCCATCGCCAATGACGACCTGGTCCTGCCGACCCTGCCGGAAGTGGCACTGAGCATCCGCGAGGCTGCTGAAGACAGCGAGATCAGCGTTTCGGCCCTGAGCAGGGTGATCGGCCGCGATGCCGCGCTATCTGCGCGCTTGATCAAAGTGGTCAACAGCCCCCTGTTGCGCGCCGCCGTCGAAGTCACCGATCTGCACACGGCGATTACCCGGCTGGGCATCAACTACAGCTGCAACCTGTCGATCGGGCTGGTAATCGAGCAGATCTTCCATGCCCGCTCGCCTGCGGTGGAGCAAAAGTTGCGCGATATCTGGGCCACCAGCCTGGAAGTTGCCGGCATCAGCTATGAGCTGTGTCGCCGCTACACTGACCTCAAGCCCGATCAGGCGACCCTCGGCGGCCTTGTCCATCAGATCGGCGCGCTGCCGGTGCTGATCTATGCCGAAGAGCACAACGAGTTGCTGTCCGACCCGGTCTGCCTGAACTATGTGATCGAGCAGATCCAGCCGGTTCTGGGTGACAAGATCCTCAGTGACTGGGAGTTCCCCGAACAACTGGTCAAGCTGCCTGGGCTAATCCAGGATCTGGATCGGCGCACCGACAAGGTCGATTACATCGACGTGGTGCAAATCGCCCGCTGCCTGAGCCAGCGCGGTCGCAGCCGGCCCCTGGCGGCACTGCCCGCCTATCGGCACCTCGGCCTGCCGCAGGGCACGGAACTGGAAGTAGCAGAGCTGCTCGAAGCGCGAAGCATGTTGCGCTGAGGGCTAGTGGCCGGGAAAGGGCTAAAGGTTCACGCGATCCAAGCCCTGGTCAGCAATAAAGCTGACCCTGACCTTCAAACCTCCATTTTCGCCGTCATGCAAACTGATCTGGGCCAGATGCGCCCGACAGATTTCCCCGACAATCGCCAACCCCAGCCCACTGCCTTGAGCACTACGCCGGTAAAAGCGCTCGAACACCCGCTCACGCTCAGCTTCAGGAATGCCCGGGCCATCATCTTCGACCTCGAGCACCGCCGGCGCCAACACACGCAAGATCACATTGCCGCCAACCGGCGTGTGCGCCAGCGCGTTATCGATCAGGTTGCTGAGCAGCTCGTTGAGCAAAGTCGGCTCGCCCTTGAGCCAGACCGGCGACTCAGCTTCCAGCGCCAACAACACACCACGGGCATGCGCCAACGGCGCCATGGCCATCCCCAACTCCCGGCTCAGCTGGCTCAGATCAAGCCGCTGCGCCCCGCCCTCGGCAATCGCCCGCGCGCCGTTTTCAACGCGCGCCAACGACAGCAACTGGTTGGCCAAATGGGTCAGCCGGTCAGTACCTTGGGCAGCCGACTCAAGGGTCTGCCGCCACTCCTGCGGGTCCTGCGAACGCAGGCCCAACTCGACCCGCGCCTTGAGCGCTGCCAGCGGCGTACGCAGTTCATGCGCGGCATCGGCAATAAACTGCGCCTGGCGCTCGAACTGTGCGCGCAGCCGCTCGGTAAAGTGATTAAGCGCACGCACCAATGGCCCCAGCTCATGCTGCACCTGTACTGTTGGCAAGGCGCGCAGGTCGTCCGGCTGGCGCTCCTCTACCGCACTGCGCAAGCGCTCGAGCGGGCGCAGCGCTGCACTGACCGCGAACCAGACCATGACCAGCGCCGCCAGCGCCAGCATCCCCAGCCGCAACAGGGTATCGGCCATCAGCCCACGGGCCATGCTCACCCGCGCCTCTTCGGTTTCGGCCACGCGAATCTCGGCCATGCCGTTCATGTTCGGCTCGCTGACCGCCTTGAGCAGGCTGACCACACGTACATCCTGGCCAAGGTAGGAGGCATTGTAGAAACGCGCCAAGGCCGGATAGTCGTCAGTGCGAGGCGTGCCGGGCGGTGGTGGTGGCAGCTTTTCGTACCCCGAGATCAAGCGCTGGTTGATGTCCAACACCTGGTAGTAAATGCGTCCGGCACTGTCGTAGGCGAAGGTGTCCAGCGCCACATAGGGCACATCGGCACTCAGTGTGCCATCGCGCTGGGACAAGCCCGCAGCAATGGTCCGCGCCGACGCCAGCAGCGTACGGTCATAGGCAGTGTCCGCGGCCTCGCGGCCGTTCCAGTAGGCGCTCAGGCCGCTGGCCAGCATCAGTACCACCAGCAGCAGCGCAAGATTGCCCAGCAGCCGCCCGCGCAGGCTGGCGCCATCACGCATCACGGTGCTCCAGCAGGTAGCCAAGACCGCGGAAGGTGACGATGGCAACCGCATGGCCGTCGAGTTTCTTGCGCAGCCGGTGCACGTAGATTTCGATGGCATCAGGGCTGGCTTCTTCGTCGAGGCCAAACACCTGCGCCGCCAGTTGCTCCTTGCTCATCACTCGTCCGGGCCGGGCAATCATTGCCTGCAGCACACTTTGCTCGCGCGAGGTCAGGGTCAGGTGCTCGTCACCCAGGCTGAAACGGCGGGTGTCGAGGTCGTAGACCAGCGGACCACAGCGCTGCTGGCGTTCGCCACCAAGCACACTGCGCCGCAGCAGGGCCTTGACCCGCGCCTCCAGCTCAGTCAACTCGAACGGCTTGGCCAGGTAATCGTCGGCGCCCAGGTTGAGCCCGTGCACACGATCCTTGACGTCACTGCGGGCAGTCAGCATCAGCACCGGCAAGGTCTTGCCGCGGCCGCGCAGCCGCGCCAGCACTTCAAAACCGTCCATCCGCGGCAGGCCGACATCGAGCACCGCCACCGCGTATTCCTCGCTGGTCAGCGCCAAGTCAGCGGCGATGCCGTCGTGTAGCACGTCCACAGTCAGGCCCTGACTCTTGAGCGCCTGAGCCACGCTTTCGGCCAGTTGCAGGTGGTCTTCAACCAGCAGCACTCGCATCGGTTTCTCCCTTCGGTGAAGTGGGGGCGCGTTAGTTGGCGCGGAGTGTACCGCCGTCGGCACACCTGTGAAGCCCCAATATGACAAACCTTTCATGTTGAAAGGTTAGCGAAAGGTTGGCCGCCTAGCATCGGATCAAGAATGCCCCGAGCGTTCATAAGCACCAGCAAGGTGCAGACCAATAAAAACAATAAACGGAGTCACTCGACGATGCTGTCATCACAGCCGCAGGCGTTCGCGCCTACCCGTTCCATTCGTCCACGCCCCACTGCCATTGCCAGCGCCCTTGCGCTCGCCGGTATCGCGCCTGTCAGCCAGGCGGCCTTCTTCGAAGACAGCAGCGCCACCTTCGAAACCCGCAACATGTACTTCAACCGTGATTTCCGTGACGGCACCAGCAGCCAGCAGTCCAAACGTGACGAGTGGGCGCAGGGCTTCATGCTCAATTTCGAATCCGGGTACACCGAAGGCACTGTCGGCTTTGGCCTGGACGCACTGGGCATGGTCGGGATCAAGCTCGACTCCAGCGAAGACCGCACCGGCACCGGGCTGTTGCCGACCCATGATGACGGCAAGGCTGCCGACGAGTACTCCAAGCTCGGTCTGACCGGCAAGGTGAAGATTTCCAAGACCGAGCTCAAAGTGGGTTCGCTGATTCCTGAACTGCCGACCCTGCAGCCCAACGACGGGCGGATTCTGCCGCAGACCTTCGAGGGTGGCTTGCTGACCTCCAACGAAATCAGCAACCTGACCGTTACCGCCGGACGTCTGGAAAAAGCCAAGGACCGCAACGACACCAACTGGGAAGACATCGCCCTCAACAACAAGAACGGCCGTTTCGGCGGAACCTTCGCCGCCGACAACTATGACCTGGCCGGCCTTGACTACAAATTCACCGACCGCATCACCGGCAGCTATCACGTTGCCCAACTTGACGACATCTACCGTCAGCACTTCGTTGGCATGGTCGCGACCCAGCCCTGGGGCCCGGGCACCTTTGGCGCCGACCTGCGCCTGGCGATAAGTGACGACCAGGGCCAGGCCCGCGCCGGCAAGATCGACAACACCACCGCCAACGGCATGCTCAGCTACGCCCTCGATGGCCACAAGCTCAGCGGCGCCTATCAGCACGTCTCGGGCGACAGCGCCTTCCCCTACGTCGATGGCGCCGACCCGTATCTGGTCAACTTCGTCCAGATCAACGACTTTGCCGGTGCCGACGAGCACTCCTGGCAGCTGCGTTACGACTACAACTTCGCCTCTCTGGGCATTCCCGGCCTGACCTTCATGACCCGCTACCTCAGTGGCGACAACGTCAGCCGCGCCGATGGCAGCGAGGGCAAGGAGTGGGAACGCAACACTGAGTTCAAATACGTAGTACAAACCGGACCGTTGAAAAACGTCGCGGTGCGTCTGCGTAACGCCACCTTCCGCTCGAATTTTGCCCGCGACGCCGACGAAGTGCGGCTGCTGGTGAGCTACAGCGTGGCCCTGTGGTAACCCATAACAACAATATTTACGGAGATAGACGATGACCTTTTCCCTGCGCCGCCTCGTCCTCGCTACCGGTTGCCTGCTGTTGGCCGGTCAAGCCCTGGCTGCTGAACCGAAACGCCCTGAATGTATCGCTCCAGCATCGCCCGGCGGCGGCTTCGACCTGACCTGCAAGCTGGTGCAAAGCGCCCTGGTCAACGAGAAGATTCTCAGTAAACCGATGCGCGTCACCTACATGCCTGGCGGCGTTGGTGCGGTTGCCTACAACGCCGTGGTTGCCCAGCGCCCGGGCGATGCCGGCACCCTGGTGGCCTGGTCCAGTGGCTCGCTGCTGAACCTGGGCCAGGGCAAGTTCGGCCGTTTCGATGAAAACGCAGTGAAGTGGCTGGCGGCCGTGGGCACCAGCTATGGCGCGATCGCGGTGAACAAGGACTCGCCTTACAAAAACCTGGCTGACCTGGTTGCTGCGCTGAAAAAAGACCCGAGCAAAGTGGTGATCGGCTCCGGCGGCACCGTCGGCAGCCAGGACTGGATGCAGACCGCGCTGATCGCCAAGGCCGCCGGGATCAACCCGCGTGACCTGCGCTACGTCGCCCTGGAAGGCGGCGGCGAAATCGCCACTGCACTGCTCGGCGGGCACATTCAGGTCGGCTCCACCGATATCTCCGACTCCATGCCGCACATCCAGAGCGGCAACATGCGCATCCTTGCCGTATTCGCCGAGAACCGTCTCGATGAGCCGGAAATGAAGGACATCCCGACTGCCAAGGAACAGGGCTACGACATCGTCTGGCCAGTGGTACGTGGCTTCTACCTCGGGCCAAAAGTCAGCGACGAAGACTACGCCTGGTGGAAAGCCGCGTTCGACAAGCTGCTGACCTCCGAGGAGTTCGCCAAGCTGCGTGACCAGCGCGAGCTGTTCCCGTTCGCCCTGACCGGGCCGGAGCTGGACGCCTACGTCAAGAAACAGGTTGCCGACTACAAGACCCTGGCCCGGGAATTCGGCCTGATTCAGTAACAACGTACAGCTGCAGCACCTGTTGAAGCAGGTCAGCCCGCGCAAGCGTCGGTGTCATCACCAACGCCTGCGCGGGTAGAACCGCTCGCGCAATAAACTGCAGCAAGGCAGCCCTCTCGAGGATTTCCCCATGATCCTGCAACGCTTTTTTGCCCTGATCCTGCTGGCGGTGTGCGCCGTCCTGGCAGTGATGGCCTGGCCTTACCAGGCCGCGTTTTCCTACGAACCGGTGGGCCCGCGCGCCTTCCCGTTGTTGATGCTTGGCCTGATGGGCCTGGCGTTGCTGTACCTGGCGATTCGGCCGACGCCGATCGTGCATAAAGAGGACGAGCCGCCGCTGGATCGCCCGACCCTGATCAAGATTGCGATCTGCACCGGTCTGTTGATCCTGTTCGCCGCCACCTTCGAAAGCCTGGGCTTCATCGTCAGTGCGGTATTGATCGGCGTGCCAATGGCGCGCCTGTATGGCGGCCGCTGGCTGCACAGCGCAGTGGTGGTGGTGGCGATGAGCGTGCTGCTGTACTGGCTGTTCGATCGCGTGATGGACGTACCCCTGCCCCTTGGCCTGCTTGACGTGCTGGAGAACTGACAGATGGATACTTTAGGCTATCTCAGCCAGGGCTTCGGCGTCGCCTTGAGCCCGTACAACCTGGTTACCGCCCTGTGCGGCACCCTGATCGGCACCGTGGTCGGCCTGCTGCCGGGCCTGGGCCCGATCAACGGCGTGGCGTTGCTGATCCCGATCGCCTTTGCCCTCGGCCTGCCGCCTGAATCTGCCTTGATTCTGCTGGCCGCGGTGTACCTGGGTTGTGAATACGGCGGCCGGATCAGCTCGATCCTGCTCAACATCCCGGGCGAAGCTTCGACCGTGATGACCACCCTCGACGGTTACCCAATGGCTCGCCAGGGTCTGGCTGGGGTCGCGCTGTCGCTTTCGGCGTGGAGCTCGTTCATCGGTGCCTTCATCGCCACCTGCGGCATGGTCCTGTTCGCGCCGTTGCTGGCGAAGTGGGCGATTGCCTTCGGACCCGCTGAATACTTCGTGCTGATGGTGTTCGCCATTGTCTGCCTCGGCGGTATGGCCGGCGACAAGCCACTGAAGACATTTATCGCGGCGTTGATCGGTCTGTTCCTGTCGGCAGTCGGTATCGATGCCAACAGCGGCGTTTACCGCTTCACCGGCGACAGCGTGCACATGGCCGACGGCATTCAGTTCGTGGTGCTGGTGCTGGGCCTGTTCTCGATCAGCGAGATCCTCCTGCTGCTGGAGAAAACCCATCATGGCCACCAGGCGGTAAAAGCCACCGGGCGCATGCTGTTCAACTTCAAGGAAGCGGCTTCGGTATTCGCGGTGAACATCCGTTGCGGCCTACTCGGCTTCATCATGGGCGTACTGCCCGGCGCCGGTGCCACCCTGGCCAGCGCGGTTGCCTATATGACCGAGAAGAAAATCGCTGGCACCAGCGGCAAGTTCGGCAAGGGCGATGCACGTGGCCTGGCAGCACCGGAAACCGCCATCGGCGCTTCCTGCTGTGGCGCACTGGTGCCAATGCTGACCCTCGGCGTACCCGGTTCGGGCACCACTGCGGTAATGATCGGTGCACTGACCCTGTACAACATCACCCCTGGGCCGATGCTGTTCGAACAGCAACCCGACATCGTCTGGGGTCTGATCGCCTCGTTGTTCATCGCCAACATCATGCTGGTGATCCTCAACATCCCGATGATCCGCATCTTCACCCGCATCCTCGCCGTGCCGAACTGGGCGCTGGTGCCGGTAATCGCCATCATCACCGCGATCGGCGTGTACGCCGTGCATGCGACCACCTTTGACCTGTTCCTGATGGTCGGTATCGGCATCATGGGTTACATCCTGCGCAAGCTGGACTTCCCGCTGTCGCCGATCCTGCTCGGGTTCATCCTCGGCGGGCTGATGGAGCAGAACCTGCGCCGCGCCTTGTCCATCTCCAACGGTGAGCTGGGCATTCTCTACTCGAGCCCGATCAGCATGAGCGTATGGGGCCTGACCATCTGCATGATGTGCCTGCCGCTGCTGCGCAGCTGGCGCCGCCGCAGCCTGCAACGTCGGGCTGTTGCGGATGCCTGATCGATCGTTGCCGCTGTTCTGGGCAACCGGGCTGGTCGGCCTTGTTGGCGGATTTCTCGCCAGCAAGGTCGGCTGGCCTTTGCCGTGGATGGTCGGCTCGTTGCTGGCGATCATCCTGGTGCGTTGCCTGACCCCCTGGCAGTTGCCGGAAATCCCCAACGGACGTAAATGCGGCCAGTGGATCATCGGCGTCGGTATCGGCCTGCACTTCACCCCGGCGATCCTCGAACAAGTGTCCGGGCATTTCGGCTTGATTCTGTTTGGTGCGCTGTTCACCACCGCTTCCAGTGTCATCAGTGTATGGCTGCTACGGCGCAGCGGTGAGGATCGCGCCACCGCCTTTTTCGCCAGTATGCCGGGCGGTTCCGGCGAAATGGTCAACCTCGGCGCACGCAATGGCGCGGTGCTCAGCCAGGTCGCCGCGGCGCAGAGTCTGCGTGTGCTGGCGGTGGTGCTGTGCGTGCCGGCACTGTTCAAGTTGCTGCTCGGTGATGGCGTGCCGGTCAGCCATGCCAGCAGTGTCAGCTGGGGCTGGCTGGCGTTGATCACGCCGCTGGCGGTGTTGGTCGGTTATGGCTGGCAGCGCTTGCGCCAACCCAACCCATGGTTGTTCGGGCCATTGCTGGTGGCGGCAACGGTAAGCCTGGCGGCTGATTTGCAGATCACCCTGCCGGAGGGCGCCAGCCAAATGGGCCAGTGGTTGATCGGCAGTGGCCTTGCCTGCCACTTCAACCGGGCATTCTTCCGCCGCGCGCCGTCGTTTCTCGGCCGCACCTTGCTGGCTACCGCCTTGAGCATGGTGATTGCAGCGCTTGCGGCGTGGGGTTTGAGCAACCTGAGCCAGCTGGACTTGCGTTCACTGACGTTGGGCATGATGCCTGGGGGGATCGCCGAGATGAGCCTTACGGCGGAGACCCTGCAGTTGTCGGTGCCGTTGGTGACAGCGATGCAGGTAATGCGCTTGTTGTTTGTGCTGTTTCTGGCAGAGCCATTGTTTCGGCTGTGGAGTGCGCGGGATCAAAACCAGTAAGGGGGCGCAGCACACGCCCCCAACCAAAGCCCCTCAAGAGAGTCACTCAGGCAGCGCCCACTCCACAGGTTTCATGCCGTGCTGCTGCAGGAAGCGGTTGGCATGGCTGAAATGCCCGCAGCCGATAAAGCCCCGGTAGGCCGACAACGGCGACGGATGCACCGACTTGAGCACCAGGTGCTTGGTGCCGTCGATCAACTTCTGCTTGCTCTGGGCATGTGCGCCCCACAGCAGAAAGACCACATTCGATTGCCGCTCGCTGACTAGTTGAATGATCCGGTCAGTGAACGACTCCCAGCCCTTCTTGGCATGCGATGCGGCATTGCCCCGCTGCACGGTCATGGTCGTGTTGAGCAGCAGCACGCCCTGCTCTGCCCAGCTCTGCAGATAGCCATGGGCAGGAATCGGCAGGTTCAGGTCACGCTGCAACTCTTTGTAGATATTCACCAGCGATGGCGGTGTCGGAACGCCCGGCTGTACCGAGAAGCACAGGCCATGCGCCTGACCTGGGCCGTGGTAGGGGTCCTGGCCGAGGATGACCACTTTGACCTGGTCCAGCGGCGTGCTGTTAAGGGCGTTGAAGATCAGCGGGCCAGGTGGATAAATCTCTTTGCCGGCGGCGTACTCCTGGCGCAGGAACTCGCGCAGCTGCTGCATGTAGGGCTGTTCGAACTCGGCGCGCAGCGCCTCCTTCCAGCTGGGCTCAAGCTTGATGCGGTCGTCGTCGGTCATCGGTGTGGTCCTGAAACTGAGGGGCGCGACACTAGGAAAGCTGCCCGAGCTTGTCAATCGATCCGACCGACGACCGGCAGCCTGCGGCAGAGCCGACCATACTGAGCGGATGATCTGTGCGAGGTAGTTCATGGCCGTAACCAGCGAAGTACTTACCGGAGTGGACGGTGCGCGAATCGGCATCGCCACACTGGATGCAGCGAAATCCCTCAACGCGTTGAGCCTGGCGATGATCGAGCAGCTCGAGGCTCTGCTCCAGGCGTGGGCGAGGGATCCTGGTGTCGTCTGCGTGCTCTTGCGGGGCAGCGGTGCCAAGGCATTTTGCGCGGGTGGCGATGTTCGCGCGCTGGTCGACCAATGCCGCGCACAACCCGGCCAGGTGCCAGCAATGGCCAGACAGTTCTTCGCTGCCGAGTACCGCCTGGACTATGCCCTGCACTGTTATCCCAAGCCTTTGCTGTGTTGGGGTCATGGCCATGTGCTGGGCGGCGGCATGGGCCTGCTACAGGGCGCTGGGGTACGCATCGTGACCCCGAGCAGTCGGCTGGCCATGCCGGAGATCAGCATAGGCTTGTACCCGGACGTAGGCGCCAGTTGGTTCCTCAGCCGTCTGCCAGGCAAGCTGGGGTTGTTTCTCGGCCTGACAGGGTCGCCGATCAACGCCCGTGATGCGCTGGACCTGGGTCTGGCGGATCGTTTTCTTGGCGAGCAGCAGCAGACGGCATTGATTGATGAACTACTGCAGTTGAACTGGCAGGAACAGACCATCCTGCAGTTGAACAGCCTGCTCAAGTGTCAGCAGCACCGCGCCCTTGCAGATCTCCCACAGGCCCAATGGCTGCCGCGGCGAGCGTTGATCGACGAGGTGCTGGATGTGGCCGACCCTATTGCTGCCTGGCGTGCGATCGCCAGCCTGCGCCAGCACGGCGACCCGTTGTTGGCGGCTGCAGGGCAGCGCCTGCACGACGGTTGCCCGCTCAGCGCACATCTAGTGTGGGAGCAATTGCAGCGAGCCCGGCACATGTCGCTGTTGCAGGCGCTGCAGATGGAATATGCGATGAGCCTGAATTGCTGCCGGCATCCTGAATTCAGCGAGGGCGTGCGTGCGCGGTTGATTGAAAAAGACAACACGCCGCGCTGGCACTGGCCTGATGTGGCTCAGGTGCCAGCGGCGGTGGTTGAGGCGCACTTTGCCAAAGCCTGGGAGGGCCGCCATCCGCTGGCCGATCAAGTTTAGGACAGGACCTCAGCGATGCCGATTGCGATCATCGCGCCCGCCATCCGGGCGGCGATCACGGTCGCCATGGCCCCTTGAATGCCAACGCCCTTCCTGCGATCGGCGGTTATCGTTGCGGTAATCATGCCGCTCTCGATCACGACGGTATTCGTAGCGCTGCCGATTACCGTAATCGTTGCGTGGATTGCCATACCACTGCTGGTTCATCCCTGGATGCGGCTGCGGCCGATAGTGCGGCGCCGGTGCCGGGCGGTAGTAGCGCGGTGCAGGCTGATAGTAGTAACGGGGCTGCGGCACCACGTAATAGTCACGCTCATAGCGCTGATAGCCGGGATACCCGTAACGCTCGCCACTGTAGTACTGCGAGCGAGAATACCCGCCACCGGCGTAATAAGGGGTACAGGCACTGGCCAACATTGCGAGCAGGACGATGATTGGGATTCGATAGGACATGGCGGCCTCCTGGACCGCTGGGGTGCCCGGCACAGCGGCGCTGGCGGGCGTCGATCGGCAAACGAATATCGACATGGGTTAAGACACTCGCCAGCCGATCCAGTGCCGTATGTGTAAAGATTTGCAACAACTCAGGTAACCCTGAAAAACATGCAGTTATTTTCCCGCCAGCTCTCTAGAATGTCGCCACTGGCACACATCACGGGAAGATCATGCCGTCACGTTCCGCCCTGTTCTCGCAGCGCTCGCTGATCATCGCGCTGCTGATCCTGCTGGCCTGCGGTTTTCTTGCCACGTCTCTGCTCGGCTACTTTTCTTCGCGTGGCGCAATCCGTGATGGCATCGTCAATACCGAACTGCCGCTGACCTCAGACACCGTCTACTCGGAAATCCAGAAGGATCTGATCCGCCCGGTGCTGATCTCATCGATGATCGCGCAGGACACCTTTCTGCGCGACTGGGTGCTGGCCGGCGAGCAGGAGCCAGAGCGGATCACTCGCTATCTGGATGAAATCCTCAGCCAGCAGAACACCTGCACCGCGTTTTTCATCTCCGAGCGCAGCCATACCTATTACCAGGCCAAGGGCGTGCTCAAGCAAGTCAAGCCGGATGCCTGGCGCGATGCCTGGTATTACCGCGTGCGCGAGTCGCAGGCGCCGTACGAGATCAACGTCGATCTGGACATGGCCAACCATGACAGGCTCACGGTGTTCATCAATTACCGCGTGCTCGATTATGACCAGCGCTTCATCGGCGCAGCCGGGGTCGGCCTGAGTGTCGAGTCGGTGGTCAAATTGATCGACGCTTATCAGCAACGCTATCACCGCGCCGTGTTGTTCACCGATGCCAACGGCAAAGTCATCCTGACCGGCTCGGACGGCAGCATGCATGGCCTGCGCGCAGGCCAGCAACTGGCCGACAGCAAAGCGTTCGAGACGCTGCTGGCGCGCATGCCGGTACCCTCGCCTGGCAGCCACGAATATCAGGACGAGGCAGGCCACAGCCACTTTCTCAACGTGCGGCCCATCCCCGAACTGGACTGGTACCTGTTGGTCGACAAACGTGAGAGCGGCGCGCTGGACCGGGTGCGCCAGTCGCTGTACCTGAACCTGGCGATCTGCGCCATGATCACCCTGGTGGTGTTGTCGCTGCTGCATGCGATGGTCAAGCGCCATCAGCAAAGCATCGAGTCGCTGGCCACGCTGGACAGCCTGACCGGCCTGCCCAACCGCCGCAGCTTTGACCTTTTGGCCGGGCAGGCACTGCAGCAAGCCAAACGCGAGAATGCGCCACTGGTTGCCCTGCTGATCGACCTTGATCACTTCAAGCTGCTCAATGACACCCATGGTCACCTGGCCGGCGATGAAGTGCTGCGCCAGTTTGCCAACGTACTGCAAGGCAGCCTGCGCCAGTCGGATATCCTTTGCCGCTGGGGCGGTGAAGAGTTTATCGTGCTGCTGCGCGAGACCGAGGGCCGCCAGGCCATCGATGTCGCCGAGAAGGTCCGCCGCCGCACCGAGCAGTTGATCTTCAGCTACAACGACCAACCGCTGCGCCTGACCACCAGCATCGGGCTCAGTGCACTGCAACCCGACGACAGTTTGCACAGCTTGCTGACCCGTGCCGACCATGCCCTTTATCGAGCCAAGCAGGGCGGACGCAATCGAGTCTGCAGCGAGATGCCCGGAGCAGTCCATGCCTGACCCACAATCCTGCCCCGCCTGCGGCGCAAGCAACGGCTGCAGCCTGGCTGATCCACGCAGCGCCACGCAGAACTGCTGGTGCTTCAGCGTCAGCATCGACCCGGCGGTACTCGCCGCCCTGCCCGCCGAACTGCGCAACAAAGCCTGCCTGTGCCCCCGCTGCGCAGCCGTGGACGACCAGCTCAAAGCGGCGCAACAGCCGCCAATTGGGTAAACTGCGCGGCCAATTCCTCTGCTGTTGCCGCCATGCGCCTTGATCGCTTCCTCGCCAATCTGCCCTGCTACAACCGCCAGCAGGTGCGCCTGCTGCTGGCCCTGCAGCGTGTGCGCGTGGATGGCCAGGTCAGCACCGACCCACTGCACGAGGTTCGCGAGTTCAGCCGGGTCGAGGTCGATCAGCAGGTGCATCAGGTCGGTCGCTCGGCGCGCTACCTGATGCTGCACAAGCCGGCCGGCTGTGTCAGCGCCACTCATGACCCGCAGCACCGGACCGTGCTCGACCTGCTCCCGGCCGAGCTGCGCGCTGACCTGCATATTGCCGGGCGGCTGGACTTCAACACCACCGGGCTGCTCCTGCTGACCAATGACGGCCAGTGGTCACGGCGCTTGACGCAACCAAGCACAAAACTGGCAAAGGTCTATCGCGTCGAAACCGAAGACGAGATCGGCGCGCACTACCCGGCCAAGTTCAGCGAGGGCTTCTACTTCGCCTTCGAAGACCTTACCACCCTACCCGCCCAGCTGGATGTGCTCGGCCCTCGACTGGCCAGGCTGGCGATTGTCGAAGGTCGCTATCACCAGGTGAAGCGCATGTTTGGCTATTTCCAGAACAAGGTCGTTGGCCTGCATCGCGAGTCGATGGGCGGCATCCATCTCGACCCCACGCTGGCCCCTGGCGAATTCCGGCCACTGACAGCCGATGAAATCGCTCTGTAAACAGCAAGCATCTCCAGCGCAGACCGCCGAGCGATTTTATTCACCAATTGCTCAATGGCACTTGCGGGAATGACGTCGGGCTGCTTGAATCGAAATCGTCAGTCCGCATGTGACTCACCAGTCACACCTGCAGTCCAAGACACCTTTTTGCTGGCCACCCCAGGTCTCGCTATCTTGGGGGTACGGCAGATTGCCCCGCCTACAACAACAGCGTCGACACGTGTGCGAAGGATCGACACCGGGCTCTGCAACCTCTTCAGGCGTATGCCTACCTGTCATAAAGAACGTGCACCCTAGGTGACGCGAATACCCTTTTTGCGCCAGGAGTCGATGACATGAGGCCAGAAATCGCTGTACTTGATATCCAAGGTCAGTATCGGGTTTACACGGAGTTGCATCGCGCCGACGGCGCCGAGAAGACGATCATCCTGATCAATGGATCGCTGGCGACCACGGCTTCGTTCGCCCAGACAGTGCGCAGCCTGCACCCGCAATTCAATGTGGTGCTGTATGACCAGCCCTATGCCGGCAAGTCCAAACCGCATAATCACCACGAGCGGCTGCTGACCAAAGAAACCGAGGCACACATCCTGCTGGAGCTGATCGAGCACTTCCAGGCCGACCATGTCGCTTCGTTTTCCTGGGGTGGCGCCTGCACCCTGCTCGCCTTGGCGCACCAGCCCCGACCGGTGAAGAAGGCCATCGTCAGCTCGTTCTCGCCGGTGATCAACGAACCGATGCGCGAATATCTCGAGCGCGGCTGCGAATACCTCGCCGCCTGCGATCGCTACCAGGTCGGCAACCTGGTCAACGACACCATCGGCAAGCACCTGCCGTCGCTGTTCAAACGCTTCAATTACCGGCACGTCAGCAGCCTCGACAGCCACGAATATGCGCAGATGCTGTTTCACATCAATCAAGTGCTGCAGCATGACCTGGAGCGGGCACTGAAGAGCGCGGCCAACATTGCCATCCCGGTGCTGTTCATCAACGGAGATCGCGATGAGTACACCACCGCCGATGACGCCCGCCAGTTTGGCCGTCATGTCGACCAGAGCCACTTCAGCGTGATCAACGGCGCCGGGCATTTCCTCGACATGGAACACAAGACCGCCAGCGATGCACAACGCAGCGCCATGCTTGGTTTCCTCAAACCGAGTCAACGCGAGCCGCGCCCGCGCAGTCACTATGTGCAGGGCCAGCATGCATTGGCGATCTGAGCCTGCCGGCGTGCTTTTGCCCGTGCCAAAGCCACGCGCAACAAGCCGCCGGACAGCTAAATTTCAAGGCTGGGCTTTTATTCACCAGAGGGTTCTGGTACAAAGTCGAGCTGCAAAGCGCACGCCGCTTCGCTGGCAAGGATGTACGCGTAAAGCGGGTATAGTTTAATGGTAGAACAGTAGCTTCCCAAGCTTCCGACGAGGGTTCGATTCCCTCTACCCGCTCCACCTCGTCCACCGTTGCACCGCATGACATTTGCGCAATGTCATCGCCTGTCTAAAGGAGCCCCGGCTCCTTTTTTCGTTTCTGCCCTTCCATCGATTTGCTGCAGACCACGCCGGCCCTTGGCGGCTGCAACGCGCTGCGCGCAAAAAGCTTGCACACCAAACGCAGCAGGCGGATAAGCTCGTGCATTGTGTGAAACATTTCCAAAGGACTGCGCATGTTTCTCTCCCGCTGGCTCCCGGGCCTGGCCAACCTGCTGCACTATCGCCGCGAGTGGCTGCACGCCGACATACAGGCTGGCTTGTCGGTCGCTGCGATCCAGATCCCGATCGCTATCGCCTATGCGCAGATCGTCGGCCTGCCGCCGCAGTACGGGTTGTATGCCTGTGTGCTGCCAATGATCGTCTACGCCCTGATCGGCAGCTCTCGGCAGTTGATGGTCGGCCCCGACGCCGCCACCTGCGCCATGATCGCCGGGGCCGTGGCGCCGTTGGCGCTGGGTGATCCCCAGCGCATTGCCGAGCTGTCGGTGATCGTCACCGTGCTGGTCGGGGTCATGTTGATTGCCGCCGGGGTGGCGCGCGCAGGGTTCATTGCCAGTTTCTTCTCGCGACCGATCCTGATCGGCTACCTCAATGGTATCGGCCTGAGCCTGATCGCCGGGCAGCTGAGCAAAGTGGTTGGCTTCAAGATCGAAGGTGACGGATTTATCCTCAGCCTGATCAACTTCGCCCAGCGCCTGGGTGAAATCCACTGGCTGACACTGGTGATTGGCCTGGCCGGGTTGGGCCTGCTGATCGGGTTGCCACGGCGCTACCCGCGCCTGCCGGCAGCGCTGGTGACCGTAGTGCTGTTCACCTTGATTGCGGGGGTGTTTGGCCTGGACCATTTTGGCGTCGCCATCCTCGGCCCGGTGCCCGGCGGCATGCCCCAACTGGCTTGGCCGCAGAGCTCTCTGGCAGAAACCAAGAGCCTGCTGCGCGATGCCCTCGGGATCGCCACCGTGAGCTTTTGCAGTGCCATGCTCACGGCACGCAGCTTCGCCGCGCGGCATGGCTATGCGATCAATGCCAATCACGAGTTCGTTGCCTTGGGTGTGAGCAATCTGGCTGCCGGGTTCTCCCAAGGCTTTGCCATCAGCGGCGCCGACTCGCGCACGGCGGTCAACGACATGGTCGGTGGCAAAAGCCAGCTGGTTGGCATCATCGCCGCGCTGGTGATTGCATTGATTTTGCTGTTCTTCACTGCGCCCATGGCCTGGATTCCGCAGGCGGTGCTCGGCGCCGTGCTGCTGATGGCCGGCTGGGGGCTGATCGATGTGCGTTCGCTGGGCAAGATCTACCGGCTCAGCCGCTTCGAGTTCTGGCTGTGCCTGCTGACCACGATTGGTGTGCTTGGCCTGGGCGTGCTGCCCGGGATCATCTTCGCGGTGACCTTGGCCATCCTGCGCTTGCTCTACAGCATCTATCAACCCACCGATGCCGTGCTGGGCTGGGCACCGGGGATCGAAGGCCAGGTCGACGTGCGCCAACACCCCGACGCGCGCACGGTAGCGGGCCTGGTGGTGTATCGCTTCGATGACGCGATCCTGTTCTTCAACGCCGACTACTTCAAGATGCGCCTGCTTGAGGCAGTGCAACGCGACAGCCAGCCGCGCGCGGTGCTGTTCGATGCCGAAGCGGTGAGCAGCATCGATGTCAGCGGTATCGCCGCTCTGCGTGAAGTACGCGACACCCTCGCCGCGCAAGGTATTCATTTCGCCATTGCGCGGGCACGTGGGACGTTTTTGCGCATGCTGGTGCGCTCAGGCATGGCCCGGGAAATGGAAGACAAGCTGCTGTTTGGCTCAGTGCGCGCCGGTATTCGTGCTTATCGCGTGTGGAGCAACCGCGAACGTCAGGCCACCGCGCAGCAGCCCTAGCCGGTGACGCAGCGTTAACTGCTGCAACCGGCGGTGCACTGGGAAGCTGCAATACCCTCACAGTTGCGCAGCGCACGGTGCCGCAGGGCGAATACAGCACATCGCCGGAGCATGCTAAAGTCGCGGCGTTTCCCTGCCAAACCACGGACCCCGCATGCCCCCAGTTGACGCCCACCTGACTTCCTGGCCCGAGCTCGAGCAACGCCAGCCGTGCCAGGCCCTGCTCCTGGGCAACGGCGCCAGCCGTGCACTGTGGAAGCCGTTTGGTTATTTTTCGTTGTTCGAGCAGGCACAGAAGGTACGTCACAAAGGCCTGGGCGTCAGTGACCAGGCCTTGTTCAAAGCCTTGGCCAGCGAGCTGTTCGAGCCGCTGCTGAGCACGCTCAATACTACCGTGCGGGCCAACGCCGCGCTGGCGATCAATTCGACTGCGCCGCTCAATCGCTATTACTCGATCAAGGAAGCATTGATTCACGCGATCCGCTCGGTGCACATCCCGTGGCCGCTGCTGCCCAGCGCCAACCTGAGTGCGATCAATCAGGCGCTCAGGGCCTACCGCAGCGTCTACACCAGTAACTACGATCTGCTTGTGCCTTGGGCAGTACGACAGGCGCCCGAAGGATTTGCTGCGCTGTTCGACGAAGAAGGTTTTTTCGATGTCCGCCGCACTCACGCGGAGGGCACCCGGGTATTGCATCTGCACGGCGGCCTGCACCTGCTCAAGCTGCCAGACGGCAGCACGCGCCAGCGCAGCGCCGAAAACGGTGAGTTGCTTGACGGCTTTGCCGTAAATATTCCCGGCGAGGTGCCGCTGTTCATCAACGAAGACCGCAGCGAGCACAAGCTGCGCGCCATTCGCAGTTCGGATTACCTGAGCTGGGGCCTTGGCCAGCTGGCAAGCGAACGAGAGGGCCTGTGCCTGTTCGGCCAGCATCTGGACAGCACGGATCAACACCTGCTCGATGCCATCCGCCAGGCCCGCCCGGCTCATCTGTGCATTGCCATTCGGCCATTGAGCGAGGCGTCGATCATCAACCAGAAGCAGCACTTTCTGCAGCGTTTCGGCGATATGCACGAGACCTCGTTGCATTTCTTCGACGCCAGCAGTCATCCGCTCGGCGCCCCAGACCTGGCAGTCGAAGTGCCTGCCGACTTTGCCCGCCGGCGCTGACCGGCGAGCGCACGGTAGCAGTAAACAGTAACGAGCGCAGGAACCCGGCAGATGAACCCGCTAGACGATTTCGAGGCAGACTCGATCGATGCTCAGGCCGCAGGCTGGCTGGTGCGCAATCGCTATGACTCATCAAGGCATAATCGCAAGGCGTTCAAGCAGTGGCTGCGCGACCCAGAGCATGCCCGCGCCTATCGCCAGCTCGAACACCTGTGGCAGGACCTGGAAGCGCTCAAGCAGGCCGCCAACCCACTCGCGCCTGTGGCGCAGCGATCACCACGGCGGCTGGTGATGATTGCTGCAGTGGGCATGGCCTGTGCCGTTATGACCGCAAGCCCGGAAGCCCACGGGCTCTTTCTACAGAGCGCAGACCACCGGGCAAGTCAGTTGCCCGCAGTGGCTAGTTCAGCTGATTAAATGGCTAGGCGCTTTGACCATAATTCGCTCATGAGCGCGGACCACGTTGAGCCTCATCGCTACTTTCGCTACGTCGACGATTTCCTGAGCGAAAGAGTACGTTTGCCGCGCCTGCATCCAGGAAAGAACTTCGGCCAAGTGCCAGATTGATGGGTTTCCTTCGTGGACTGGTGCAGGAAAACTCAAATAGTGCACCAACATGAGTTTGCGCATGTTCTGCCGAGACACGCCGACAACCTCCGCGACATCGGTTAATCCAACCAGGTCGGGAGTTACTTCCACAAGATGGGCTTGAGGGACGGCTCGCTGCACGTCCGCAAGGGCGCTATGCACTGCATCCTGAGCGGATCCCGCCTCGCGTGCGAACTCCAGCGCCAGCCGGCCTGGCTGGCCGACTCCGACAATAGCGTCATCACATCCCGACGCGCCTAGACGCTCCAGCAGACCATCCATGTCCTGATCGTGGGTTAACTGGTATCTGAGCGTGAAGATATATTCCGTCACTTTGACTCTCTCCCTGCGTGATCAATGCTGCGACGATGAGCAACGCAGTTGTCGACGATTCGTCGTATCTGACGCGCAAACGTGTCTGGATTCTTGGGTGTGCTCCAGATACTTGCCACGCAGAATTCACCGCACCGACACTCATCGCTGTTGTAAGGACAGTAGATTTTGCCCCAGCAATGGCCGCCACCCGCTACCACTCTCCAGCCTTGCGCCTCTGCGTATCTGAGAGCCTGCTCAATCTCTTTCTTGGAATGCGCGTGGCGAGGCATCAGTTGATCTCCAGTATGTGAACATGCACCTTGGTTGTCAACCGACAACCAAGGTGCTCGGCAATCATTGCCGTGATCACATTACAGTGAGAAAAACCGAAGCAGGGTCGTAGCAAGTCAGCTTAGGAACGGTCTTACGCAGTGTCAGGATGCTTCGGACACAGCCAATTGTTGGTTATTCCCCCACAACAGCAATCAACCCATCCGCCTGCAACAAAGTCTCCAGGCAGTGCTCCTTGACCCCATAAAAGCGCTTGAGCTCGGCAATTTTCTCCAGCAACACCGTGGCATCCACCGGCTGCTTGCGCTTGACCGCAAGGATCATCTTGTTCTTGTTGGTGTGTTCCAACGAGATGAACTCGAACACCTTGGTCTCGTAGCCGCAGGCTTCCAGGTACAGCGCGCGCAGGCTGTCGGTGAGCATCTCGGCCTGCTGGCCGAGGTGCAGGCCGTATTGCAGCATCGGCTGCAGCAAGCCGGGGCTTTGCAGTTGTGGGCGGATCTGTTTGTGGCAGCACGGCGAGCACATGATGATCGCGGCGTTGCAGCGGATGCCAGTATGAATGGCGTAGTCGGTGGCGATGTCGCAGGCATGCAGGGCGATCATCACGTCGATGGCGGCGGGCACCACGCTGCGCACGTCACCGCACTCGAACACCAGGCCCGAATGCTCCAGGCGTGCCGCTGCGGCGTTGCACAGCTCGACCATGTCCGGGCGCAACTCGACGCCGGTCACCTGCGCCTGGCGGCCAAGGGTGTTGCTCAGGTAGTCGTGCATGGCGAAGGTCAGGTAGCCCTTCCCTGAACCAAAGTCGGCGACTTTCAGCGGCTGCTCGGCAGCCAGTGGTGCGCTGGTGAGCGCGTGGTCGAAGACTTCGATGAACTTGTTGATCTGCTTCCACTTGCGCGACATCGACGGGATCAACGCGGACTGCGCGTCGGTAACGCCCAGATCACGCAAAAACGGCCGGGTCAGTTGCAGGTAGCGTTTCTTCTCGCGGTCATGCCCTGCCGAGGCTGCCTCGCGTGCTGGCTGCGCGAGATGGCGCTGCAGCATCGGCTTGCCCTTCTTGCTGAAGGCCAACTGCACTTCACCTTCGCTGGTGAACAGGTGGGCGTTGCGAAAGCTCGCCGGCAGCAGCTCGGCGACCAGCGCCTGAACCTGCTCGTTGGGCAGATTGCGGGTGATGTCGCGGGTCTCATAGCGATAGACCAGGGACAGACTGGGCTGGCCTTTGATCAGCAGCGGCTTGGCAATGATCCGCTGCAGGCTTTGCTCGGCGCCAACATGCTTGGCCAGCACCAGCTTGGCCAGGCTGCCGGCCTCCAGCGAGTCGGCCAGCAGACGCAGAAACTGGGCAAGCGGATCAGCCGCAGACGAAGTGGAAGGCGTGGCAGGCATGGGACGGTGGGGCCTCGAATAACCGGGAGCGCAGTGCGCAGTGGCCGGCATTCTACGTTGCCGCCCGGCCTTCGCGAAGTTTTCTCGACAGCCGTGGTTAGTCCAGGATCACCAATCGATTGGGCAGTTGGTTACGTCGCTGGGTGGCCGGCAATGGTCGACTGAGCTGCTCGGCACAGGCGTCGATGCACTCGACAAAGCCCTGTAGGGTCTGACCCTGGCGCACCTGCTCGGTAAAGCGGGCGATCAACGCGGCGCGTACACGCGGGTCGAAGTGCTGTTCAATGCCGCGGTCGGTCAGAATCGTGACAAAGTTCTCGGCCTGACTGACAAAGATCAGCAAGCTGCTGGTGCCGTGATCACGTTGCCGTTCAAGGGCTCGAAATTGCTGGCGCGCAAGGCTCAGCGCAGTGCGCTGACACAAGCACCTGGGCATCAGCCGATGCCCCAGCCGTGGGTGGCGCAGCAGCAGGCACAGGGCGACGAAGATCACCAGTTGCGCCACCAGCAGGCCGCGCACGCTTGGCCAGCCCAGCAGCAGGTGCAGCAGCCCCGGCACCAGCAATGCCAACAGCGCCGCACAAAACAGCGGCAGGTAGGCAAACTCGTCCGCCCGCCGCGCCAGCACGCTGACCAGCTCGGCGTCGGTACGCCGTTCGGCTCGGGCTATCGCTTCGGCGACCAGCCGTTGCTCATATTCGGTAAACACACTCATGCCGTTGGTCTCTCGATCGTTCTTATAGTTGTTGTCCCGGCACCGGGCTGGCGCGAGTGTATCTCAACAACTACCAGACATCAGGCATAATCCACCGCAGCCGCCAATGCTGTAGGGCAGATCAATAAACGATCGCCTTTGGCCAAGAACAATAGCCGCCTGAACCCTTCGGCCACACGCATTCGTGTGGCCATGACCCAGGCCTCTAATACGGAATTGATGATGAAACTGTCCATGCTCGGCCTGGCCATGGCCTTCGCCAGTCAGGCAACGTTTGCCGCCACTGCTGCCCCGCCCCTGCAGGACAAGCAGGCATTCATCGAGCACTTGATCAGCCAGATGAGCGTCGACGAAAAAATTGGCCAGTTGCGCCTGATCAGCATCGGCCCGGAAATGCCACGCGAGAAGATCCGCGAAGAGATTGCTGCCGGGCGCATCGGCGGCACCTTCAACTCGATCACCCGCGACGAGAACCGGCCGATGCAGGACGCCGCCATGCGCAGCCGCCTGAAGATCCCGATGTTCTTTGCCTATGACGTGATTCACGGCCATCGCACCACCTTTCCGATCAGCCTGGGCCTGGCGGCCACCTGGGACATGCAGGCCATCGCCAAGGTCGGCCGCACCTCGGCCGCTGAAGCGGCTGCCGACAGCATCGACATGACCTTTGCACCGATGGTCGACATCGCCCGTGACCCGCGCTGGGGCCGCACCAGCGAAGGCTTTGGCGAAGACACCTACCTGACCTCGCGGATCGGCCAGGTCATGGTCGAATCGTTGCAGGGCAGCAGCCCGGCAAACCCGGACAGCATCATGGCCATCGTCAAGCACTTCGCCTTGTACGGCGCGGTGGAAGGCGGGCGCGACTACAACACGGTCGATATGAGCCTGCCGAAAATGTACAACGACTATCTGCCGCCGTACCGCGCCGGCCTCGATGCCGGCGCAGGCGGCGTGATGGTCGCGCTGAACTCGATCAACGGCGTGCCGGCCACCTCCAATACCTGGCTGATGAACGATCTGCTGCGCAAGGACTGGGGCTTCAAGGGCGTCACCATCAGTGACCACGGCGCGATTCAGGAACTGATCCGCCACGGCGTGGCCCAGGACGGCCGCGAAGCGGCCAAGCTGGCGATCAAGGCCGGCATCGACATGAGCATGAATGACTCGCTGTATGCCGAAGAACTGCCGGGTCTGGTGAAATCGGGCGAAGTGACCCAGGCCGAACTGGACCAGGCCGTGCGCGAAGTGCTTGGTGCCAAGTACGAGATGGGCCTGTTCAAAGACCCGTACCTGCGTATCGGCCAGGCCAAGGATGACCCCAAGGACGTGTATGCCGACCAGCGCCTGCACCGTGACGCGGCTCGGGATGTGGCCCGACGGAGCCTGGTGCTGCTGGAAAACCGCGAGCAGACCCTGCCGCTGCGCAAGGCCGGCACCATTGCCGTGGTCGGCCCACTGGCCGATGCACCGATCGACATGATGGGCAGCTGGGCCGCCGCTGGCCGGCCAAACCGCTCGGTCACCGTGCGCGAAGGCCTGCGCCGCGCCGTTGGCGATCAGGCCAAGTTGATCTACGCCAAAGGCGCCAACGTCAGCGGCGACAAGGCGATGGTCGATTACCTCAACTTCCTCAATTTCGATGCTCCGGAAATCGTCGACGACCTGCGCCCTGCTGCGGTGTTGATCGACGAAGCGGTCAAGGCCGCACAACAGGCTGACGTGGTCGTGGCGGTAGTCGGTGAATCGCGCGGCATGTCGCACGAGTCGTCAAGCCGCACCACCCTGGAAATCCCGGCGGTGCAGCGTGACCTCATCAAGGCGCTGAAAGCCACCGGCAAGCCACTGGTGCTGGTCCTGATGAACGGCCGGCCGTTGTCGATTGACTGGGAGCGGGAACAGGCCGACGCCGTGCTGGAAACCTGGTTCAGCGGCACCGAGGGCGGCAACGCCATCGCTGACGTGTTGTTTGGCGACTACAATCCGTCGGGCAAACTGGCGATCACCTTCCCGCGTTCGGTCGGGCAGATCCCGATGTACTACAACCACCTGCGCATCGGTCGGCCGTACACACCAGGCAAGCCGGGCAATTACACCTCGCAATACTTCGAAGAGCCCAATGGCCCGCTGTACCCGTTCGGTTACGGCTTGAGCTACACCAGCTTCGAACTGTCCGGGTTGAGCCTGAACAGCAAAACCCTCAAGCGTGGCGACACCTTGCAGGCCAAGGTCACCGTGAAAAACACCGGCAAGCGTGACGGCGAGACTGTGGTACAGCTGTATCTGCAGGACGTCAGCGCGTCGATGAGCCGCCCGGTCAAAGAGCTGAAGAATTTCCACAAGTTGCTGCTCAAGGCGGGTGAGTCGCGCACTGTCAGCTTCAACATCAGTGAGGATGACCTGAAGTTCTACAACAGTCAGTTGCAGCGGGTCGCCGAGCCCGGCCAGTTCAACGTTCAGGTCGGCCTGGACTCTGAAGCGGTGCAGCAGCAGAGCTTCGAACTGCTGTAACCCGGCCCCTGGCGCCGCGGCACCTTCACTGCATGATTACACCGCAATGAAGGCCGCCAGCGGCGACCTCTGGCTCAGCTGAACCTCTCAGGAACCGCCCCCATGCCTTCTTCGTTTCGAGCCTTGCGTCTGGGCCTGGTCGTGCTGCTGATCCTGTTCGGCACTGCTCTGAGCGCTGGCTGGGCGATGCATCAGGCCAAGCGCCAGTCGATGCAGACCGACGCCCAGCGCGCAGCGCAGCAACTGGGCCTGTATGCCAACTCGCTGCACACCCTGATCGAACGCTATCGCGCCCTGCCGGCAGTGCTGGCATTGGACCCGGAGCTGATCGCCGCGCTGGCAGGGCCGGTCGAGCCGGCGGTTCAGCATGCGCTCAATATCAAGCTGGAGCGGATCAACGGCGCGGCCGATTCCTCGACCCTGGAGCTGCTCGATCACACCGGTCTCGCCGTCGCCGCCAGCAACTGGCGCCTGCCGAGTACCTATGTAGGCTCCAACTACGGCTTCAGGCCTTACTTCAAACAGACTCGCAGCCAAGGCAGCGGGCGCTTCTATGCTGTCGGCGTCACCAGTGGTATCCCGGGCTATTTCCTCTCCAGCGCGGTCAAGGACCTGCAAGGACGTTTCCTCGGGGCGATGGTGGTCAAGCTGGAATTCCCCGAACTTGAGCGCGAGTGGCGTCAGGGCAGTGATGTGCTGCTGGTCAGCGATGCCCGCGGGATCATCTTCATTGCCAATCAGGACGGCTGGCGCTACCGCGAACTGAGCCCGCTGTCCGGGGCTGACCGAGCCGAACTGGCTGCCACCCGCCAGTACGACAAGCAGCCACTGCTGGCGCTGCAACACCAGGCACTGACCCGCTTCGACGAGCACAGCCAACTGAGCCGGGTGCAAGGCCCTGACGGCCCGGTCGAATACCTGTGGCAGAGCCTGCCATTGCCCAGCGAGGGCTGGACCCTGCATTTGCTGCGCAAGCCGCAGGTCAGCGAAGACGTGCGCAATGCCGGGCTGGCCGCTGCAGCCATCTGGTTGAGTCTGGTGTTCGCGATCCTGTTCGTCAGCCAGCGTATGCGTCTGGCCCGCTTGCGTCAGCGCAGCCGCGAGGCGCTCAAGCGCCAGGTCGAAGAACGCACCCGGCAATTGCGCACGGCCCAGGAGGGCCTGGTGCAGGCGGCCAAGCTGGCCGCGCTGGGGCAGATGTCGGCGGCGCTGGCGCACGAGATCAACCAGCCGTTGACCACCCAGCGCATGCAACTGGAGACCCTGCGGCTGTTGCTCGACCACGGTCGCCATGACGAAGCGCGTCAGGCGCTGGAGCCACTGGAGCAGATGCTCACGCGTATGGCGGCGCTCACCAGCCACCTGAAAACCTTCGCCCGCAACAGCCCTGGCGGCCTGCGCGAGCGTCTTGATCTGGCCACGGTCGTCGATCAGGCCCTGCACTTGCTGGACACCCGCATCCGCAGCGAAGAGGTCGAAGTAGCGCTGTACCTGGCCCGCCCGGCGTGGGTGCGCGGCGATGCCATTCGCCTGGAGCAGGTACTGATCAATCTGCTCCACAACGCCCTCGACGCGATGGCCGACAAACGCTACAAACGGCTGGAGATTCGCATCGAGAACCACGCCAATGACTGGCACCTGAGCGTGCTCGATTCCGGCGGTGGGATCGACTCGGCCGACCTGGGCAAAGTCTTCGACCCCTTCTTCACCACCAAGCCGGTGGGCGAAGGGCTGGGCCTGGGCCTGGCCATTTCCTATGGCATCGTCCGCGAAGCCGGCGGCCAGTTGCAGGTCGACAACCTGCCCGGCGGCGCTCGTTTCAGCCTAAGCCTGCCACGCGATCTGGAGCCTGCATGTTGAATTCAGTGATTGTCGTCGATGACGAAGCCAGCATCCGCACTGCGGTGGAACAATGGCTGGGCCTGTCAGGCTTTGCCGTGCAACTGTTCGCCCGCGCGGATGAGTGCCTGGCGCAACTGCCCGAGCACTTCCCCGGGGTGATCATCAGCGATGTACGCATGCCCGGCATGGACGGCCTGCAACTGCTGGCCGAGCTGCAGGCACGCGACCCGGACTTGCCGGTGATTCTCCTGACCGGCCACGGTGATGTACCAATGGCGGTCGAGGCCATGCGCAGCGGCGCCTATGACTTTCTGGAAAAACCGTTCACACCGCAGCATCTGCTCGGCAGCCTGCGCCGCGCCCTGGAAAAACGCCAGTTGGTGCTGGAGAACCGCCGCCTGCATGAGCAGGCCGACCTCAAGGCGCGCCTGGAAACCACCCTGCTGGGGATGTCTCAAGGCCTGCAGCAGCTGCGCCGACAAGTACTCGACCTGGCCAACCTGCCGGTCAACGTGCTGCTGCGCGGCGAAACCGGCAGCGGCAAGGAGCGGGTTGCCCGCTGCCTGCATGATTTTGGCCCGCGCGCGGCCAAGCCATTTGTCGCGCTCAACTGCGCGGCAATCCCCGAAGCGTTGTTTGAGGCCGAGTTGTTCGGCCATGAGAGCGGCGCCTTCACCGGCGCTCAAGGCAAACGCATCGGCAAGCTGGAATATGCCAACGGCGGCACGTTATTTCTCGACGAGATCGAAAGCATGCCGCTGGCCCAGCAGGCCAAGCTGTTGCGGGTGATCCAGGAGCAGAAACTCGAACGCCTGGGCGCCAACCAGAGCATCAGCGTCGACCTGCGCATCATTGCCGCAACCAAGCCGGATCTGCTCGCAGAAGCCCGCGCCGGGCGTTTTCGCGAAGACCTTGCCTACCGCCTGAACGTGGCTGAACTGCGCCTGGCGCCGCTGCGCGAGCGGCGTGAAGATATTCCGCTGCTGTTCGATTTCTTCGCTCGCACAACGGCTGAGCGTCTGCAACGTAGTGTGCCGCCGTTGACCGGTGCGCAGTTGGCGCAGCTGCTCAGCCATGACTGGCCAGGCAATGTCCGCGAGCTGGCCAACGCTGCTGAACGGCATGCCCTGGGGCTGGGGTCGAGCGGGCCTGAAGGCGATGCCGTTGGCCCGTCGCTGGCTGAGCAGATAGAGGCATTCGAGGCACAGTGTTTGCGGGCGGCGCTGCGCCAGTCTGGGGGTGAGATCAAGGCAGTGATGGAGGCGTTGCAACTGCCGCGACGCACGCTCAACGAGAAGATGCAGCGGCATGGGCTGGTGCGGGAGGATTTTCTCGAGCGGGGATAGGCGGAATCTTGCTTATTGGCTGCTATGGCTAGGCGTGAATCTGCCTATTCCGAGTGAGACCGGGGGCTGCTCTGCAGCCCTTTCGCGACGCAAGGCCGCTCCTACAGAAAAGCCACAAGCCTTCTGGCGCCGCCGTCTGTAGGAGCGGCCTTGCGTCGCGAAGGGGCTGCAAAGCAGCCCGAAAATTCTAACTGGCACACCTCCTGCACTACCCCTTCTCAAGCAGCGCTCCGGCGCGCTCCACAAAAACAACGAGAAGGTTACCTCTGATGGATAACGCCACCTCCCTGCCAACCGGGGCGGCCACAGCGCCAGCCGCCGAAAAAACCACCTCCAGCCGCCTCAAGTCGATCTTCAGCGGATCGATCGGCAACATGGTCGAGTGGTATGACTGGTACGTATACGCCGCATTCTCGCTGTACTTCGCCAAGGCTTTCTTCCCTGCCGGCGACACAACCGCACAATTGCTCAATACCGCTGCGATCTTCGCCGTGGGCTTCCTCATGCGCCCGATCGGCGGCTGGTTGATGGGCATCTACGCCGATCGCAAGGGCCGCAAGGCGGCGCTGATGGCGTCGGTACTGCTGATGTGCGCAGGTTCGCTGGTGATTGCGCTGACCCCAGGCTATGAAACCATCGGCGTCGCTGCCCCCATCCTGTTGGTAATCGCGCGCTTGATGCAGGGCCTGTCGGTAGGCGGTGAATACGGCACCTCGGCAACGTATCTGAGCGAGATGGCGAGCAAGGAGCGGCGCGGCTTCTTCTCCAGCTTCCAGTACGTGACGTTGATTTCCGGCCAGTTGATTGCCCTGGCGGTGTTGATCGTCCTGCAGCAGACCCTGACCACCGAGCAACTGTACTCATGGGGCTGGCGTGTGCCGTTCGTGATCGGCGCGCTGTGTGCAGTGGTTGCGCTGTACCTGCGTCGCGGCATGGAAGAAACCGCCTCGTTCACCAAGAAAGAGAAGTCCAAAGAGAGCCTGATGCGCACTCTGATGCGCCACCCCAAGGAACTGTTGACCGTAGTCGGCCTGACCATGGGCGGCACCCTGGCCTTCTACACTTACACCACCTACATGCAGAAGTACCTGGTCAACACCGTGGGCATGAGCATCAGCGACTCGACCACCATCTCGGCCGCTACGCTGTTCCTGTTCATGTGCCTGCAACCCGTGATCGGCGCGCTGTCGGACAAGATCGGCCGACGTCCGATCCTGATCGCCTTCGGCGTGCTCGGCACGATCTTCACCGTACCGATCCTGACCACCCTGCACACCATTCAGACCTGGTGGGGCGCGTTCTTCCTGATCATGGCAGCGCTGATCATCGTCAGTGGCTACACCTCGATCAACGCCGTGGTCAAAGCCGAGCTGTTCCCGACCGAAATTCGTGCTCTGGGCGTTGGTCTGCCGTATGCGCTGACCGTATCGATCTTCGGCGGCACCGCTGAATACGTCGCGCTGTGGTTCAAGAGCGCCGGCATGGAAAGCGGCTACTACTGGTACGTCACCGCCTGTATCGCCTGCTCGCTGCTGGTGTACGCGACCATGAAAGACACCAAGACCCACTCGCGGATCACTACTGACTGATCCCGCAGCGGCAATACAGAAAGGGCGCACCGGTAATCGGTGCGCCCTTTTTCATGTTCACCGCTCAATGTCTTCGCGCCAGTTTCAGCCTGTTAATTCCTCATTAATCTCAGACACCTAGTCTGCACAAGCTGACCAATCACTCGAACCTGCTAGGGCCACAAGCCTGCAGGCGGTGCAAGTCGCACAAATATACATCGATTAATACGATTCAAATGTGCATATTTTTGCGATTTTTAATCAAATTAATCGGAGTAGGATTTGATTCATGGAAACAAAACAACCTGAAACCTACCGGAGCAACCAACCATGAAAAACAAACTGATTCTCGCCGTCGCCCTCTCCGTCCTGGCTACCGGCGCTTTCGCTGAAGATGGCTTCGACCGTACCAGTGCTCATTCCTTTGCTGCCGCCAGCACTCAATCGGCAGCGTACGCAGAGGATGGTTTTGACCGCACCAACGGCGCACGCTTCGCTGAAGACGGCTTCGACCGCACCAACGGCGCACGCTTCGCCGAAGACGGCTTCGACCGCACCAACGGCGCACGCTTCGCAGAAGACGGCTTCGACCGCACCAACGGCGCACGCTTTGCAGAAGACGGCTTCGACCGCACCAACGGCGCACGCTTTGCCGAAGACGGCTTCGACCGCACCAACGGCGCACGCTTCGCAGAAGACGGCTTCGACAACACCAAAGGTCATCGCTTCAGCTAAGCCCTGCTGCGGGCACCCAGCCCGGCCTTGCCGGGCTTGATCATTTGCAGCAGCGCGCAGAACCGGCACACTAGGCATCTTGTCCATCCCAGAGCGGCCCTGATCAGATGTACTACTACGAACCTGCCAAAGGCCACGGCCTGCCCCACGATCCCTTCAACGCCATCGTCGGCCCGCGGCCGATTGGCTGGATCTCCTCGCACGATAGCGAGGGCCGGCTCAACCTGGCGCCCTACAGCTTCTTTAACGCCTTCAACTACATTCCGCCGATCATCGGCTTCTGCAGTGTTGGCCGCAAAGACAGCCTGAACAACATCGAACAGACCGGCGAATTCGTCTGGAACCTGGCCACCCGACCGTTGGCCGAGCAGATGAACCAGAGCTGCGCTGCGGTTGCAGCCGATGTCGACGAGTTTGTCCTGAGCGGGCTGACGCCGACGGCATCGCGCATTGTCGGTGTACCGCGAGTGGGCGAAAGCCCGGTGGCGTTCGAGTGCAAGGTAAGCCAGATCATCCAGCTCAAGCGCGCCGATCAGGAACTGGTACCCAGCTGGCTGATCCTTGGCGAGGTGGTGGCTGTACACATCGCCGAGCACCTGCTCAAGGACGGCATCTACGACACGGCTGCCGGTGAGCCGATTCTGCGCGGTGGTGGCCCGCAGGATTACTTCGAGCTGGGCAATCTGTTCAAGATGGCGCGGCCGCGCAACGACGGCTGATCACCAGATCAGCTCGCCCTCTTCGCTCACGCCCTGCAAGCGTTCGAGCTCGGCGCAAGCGGCCTCATCGGCCGCGATTGCGCCCTTGAACAGCTGGCCATCAAGCACCTTGTGAAAACGCGGCGTACCCATCCCGGCGAGTGCCTTGACTGCGATGGCAGCGTGATAACCACCGCCCTCAACCGGGACCATCGCTGAAACCGCTTCAAACTGGGCAAATTCTCTACGTGCCATGCTGCGTTTCCTTGTCGAAAAGGCGGCATTGTAACCTGCTGATCACTCGCTGAAGGTATGCAGATCCAGGCTTGCCAGCACCTGCGCCTGCACCAGTTCGCCGAGCAGGTCGAGATTGGCCGAGGCGAAGTAGCCAGTCATTGCCTGCTGATCGTGCCAGCTGCCGCTGAGCAGCCACAGGTCGTCATCGGCCTGCGAGCGCTGCACGCTGAAGCTCAGGCAGCCGGGCATGCGCAGCGACGGTTCGAGCAGGTCCCGCAGACGCGCGCCAAGCTCGGACGAGCGGCCGTTGCTGGCACGGATAAAAGCCAAGTGGGTGACCGGTTGACGTGGTGTCATGAATGCGCTCCTTGAAACAGGCCAGACGGAAGATCCAGGCGACCAAGGTTATGCCCCGCTTGACCTGCGCCGTTAGGCCATTACTGCGAGCCGCTTGCCTGATCCTGCGCCGCGGCAGGATCAGGCAAGCGACCGACAGCATTCGACTAGCGCCCAAGCTTGCCCAAACCTATCCTGCCCCCTCAGCAGAGGAAACCCGTCATGACCACCCCATCGCCACTGGACCCCACGCTTGAAGCCCGCCGCGAGGAACTCGCCGGGTTGATCCTGCGCCATGCCGGAGGCGGGCCGTCGGCGATCGACGCGCTATACCTCAGTCGTTACGAGGAAAACCTGCGCGCAATGCCGACCCTGGCGCAGCCTGCATTGTGCATTCTGGCCCAAGGCAGCAAGACGCTGTTTCTGGGTGATGAAAGCTACACCTACGACCCTCTGCATTACATGGTGGTGTCGGTAACCCTGCCAATCACCGGCGCCAGCCTGGATGCCAGCCCGGACAATCCTTGCCTGGGCCTGCGCCTGGACCTGGACCCTGCCGAGATCAGCCAGTTGATTGCCGAGAGCGGGCCGATGCTGGTGCCCAGCCAACCGTCGGGCCGTGGCCTGTTCGTCGAGCGCAGCGATGGCGAGCTGCTCGATGCCCTGCTGCGGCTGGTGCGGCTGCTCGATTCACCACGCGATATTGCAGTACTGGCGCCGCTGGTGCGGCGCGAGCTGCTGTATCGAGTATTGCGCGGCCCGCAGGGCTATCGGCTGTATGAAATCGCCCTGTCCAACAGCCAGACCCATCGCGTGTGCCAGGCCATCGCCTGGCTCAACCGGCATTATCAGCAGCCGCTGCGTATCGAAGAGCTGGCCCGCGAGGTCAACCTGAGCACCTCGACACTGCACCACCGCTTCAAGGCCGTGACCTCGATGAGCCCGCTGCAATATCAAAAACAGCTGCGCCTGCAGGAGGCGCGCCGGCTGATGCTCAATGATGGTGTCGAGGCGGCGGTGGCGGGCTACCGTGTCGGCTATGAAAGCCCATCGCAGTTCAGCCGCGAATACAGCCGGCTGTATGGTGCGCCGCCGATTCGCGATGTCGCCCGCTTACGCGCCAGTGCCAGCTGAGCACTGCCCGAATCAATCGTGCACGGCCTGTTGCCATTGCGCCTGATCGACCTGCAGCAGCGTGGGCTTGTTGCGCTCGACGGCGCGGGCCAACGCCGTCTGCAACTGCGCGAGGTCGTTGACCTGCTCGGCGGCCGCGCCCAGGCCCTGCGCCACGGCGATGAAGTCTGGGGTATGGATATCCACCCCGACCGGCTTGATATCGCGGTTGAGCATGTACTTCTTGATCTCTTCATAGCCGTGGTTATTCCACAGCAGAACAATCAGCGGCACCTGCGCCTCCACCGCGCTGGCCAGTTCCGGCAGGGTGAACTGCAGGCCACCATCGCCAATCAGGCAGACCACTGGCGCGCGTTGTTTGATCACCGCCGAGCTGCCCAGCCAGGCCCCCATCGCTGCTGGCAACGCATAGCCAAGCGTGCCGTAGCCGGTCGAGGCATTGAACCAGCGGCGCGGCGCAGGCATGTCGAGAGTCAGATTACCGGTGTAAACCGGCTGGGTTGAGTCACCGACCAGCACCACCTCTGGCAGCGTCTGCAGCAATGTCTTGAGCAAGCGGGTCTGGCTCAGGCTGGGCTGGTCCCAGCTGGCCGCCAGGGCCTGGCGCAGTCGCGCGGCCCGAGCGGTGCCCCAACTGGCCTGACGCTGCGCTGCTGGCTGCAGCCGCACTGCAGCCAGCAAGGCCTGCGCGGCCTGCTCGGCATCGGCCACCAGGGCAAGCTCCGGCAAATAGTTGCGTACAGTCTGGTCCGGATCGATGTCGATCCGCAGCAGGCTGCCGGGAATCTTGAAACCACCCTGGAAGGTCACGTCGTAGTCGGTTTCTGCCAGCTCAGTGCCAATCGCCAGCACAACATCGGCTTCGCCGATCAGTTCACGGGTAACGGGCAGCGAATGGGTCGAACCAATCTGCAAGGGATGATCTGCCGGCACTAGACCTTTGGCATTGATGGTCAAAGCTACCGGCGCCTGCAGATGTTCCGCCAATGCGGCCAATGCCGCGCCGGCCGCGAGCGCACCGCCGCCGGCAAGGATCAATGGCCGTTGCGCCTGGGCCAGGCGTGTTGCCATCTGCGCAACGGTGGTCGGCGCCGCTGCTGCGCGGCTGACCCGGATCGGTCGGCCTGGCAACAAATGATCGGCCGGCTCGACCAGCACATCCAGCGGGATCTCGATATGCACAGGCCGTGGCCGGGCGCCATCGAACACGGCGAACGCACGCGCCAGCACCTGCGGCAAGTCATCGGCGCTCATCAGGGTTTGCGAAAATGCGCTGACTCCAGCGACCAGCCCGCGCTGATCGGGCAACTCGTGCAGCTTGCCGCGCCCGCCACCCAGGGCATTGCGCGACTGCACACTGGAGATTACCAGCATTGGAATCGAGTCGGCATATGCCTGGCCCATGGCGGTGGTGATGTTGGTCATGCCTGGGCCAGTGATGATAAAGCACACGCCAGGCACGCCGCGCGTGCGTGCATAACCGTCGGCCATGAACCCGGCGCCTTGCTCATGGCGCGGGGTGATGTGGCGAATCGTGGAGCCCGCCAGGCCGCGGTAAAGCTCGACGGTATGTACGCCGGGGATGCCGAAGACATGGTCGACGCCATAGCCTTCGAGGAGTTTGACCAGTACTTCGCCACAGGTTGCCATCGTCCGATACCCGCTTGTTGTTCAAATAATGAGCGTATTGAACCCGCGGGGCCGCTATCGTCACAATGCAAAAAAACACATACTAGCCATGACCTCAGAACATGGCTGCACACGATGAATCGACTCCCTCCCCTGTCAGCCCTGCAGACTTTTCTGATCACCGCGCAGCACTGCAACTTCACCCACGCCGGCCAGCAGTTGAATATCAGTCAAGGTGCGGTGAGTCGGCAGATCGCCGGGCTCGAGGCGAATTTGGGCTACGCCTTGTTCGTTCGTCAGGCACGCGGCCTGCGCCTGACCCGCGAGGGCCAGGACTGGTTGCCGCGGGTACAGCAGATGTTCGCGCTGCTCGAACAGGGGGTGCGCGAAGTCGCCGTGCGCAGTGCAGTGCTGCAGATCAAGGCGCCGACCTGTGTAATGCGCTGGCTGTTGCCGCGCTTGATCGAGTGGCAGGCGCTGCGCCCGGACATCCCGGTCGAAGTCACCAGTTCGGTCCAGCACGGGGTCGACTTTCAGCATGAACAGTTCGATGCTGCGGTGCTCTACGGGCCTGCACCCGAGCCTGGCCCGCACACGCGAAAGCTGTTTGATGAGCAACTTACGCCGGTCTGCGCGCCTTCGCTGTTGAACGGTAATTTGCCCCTGCAGCAACTTGCCGACCTGCCTGCACACATGCTGCTGCACCCGTCCCGCGACGAGCACGACTGGCGCCTGTGGCTAGCAACGGCAGGCTCGACTGAGGTGCATGGCCGACGCCAGCATTTCGAGACGCTGGACATGGCCGTGGCGATGGCTGCGCAAGGTACCGGGGTGGCGATTGGCGACTGGGCATTGATTGCCGATGATCTGCGCGAAGGGCGCTTGTGCATGCCGTTTGCCCTGAAGGTGAGCACCGGCAGCAGCTATTATCTGACCAGCCCGGACAGGCCAATGCCTGCGGGACTGATCGAGTTGCTGGAGTGGCTGCAAACACGCGCCAGGCAATAGCCGCGGTTACTCCTCGACGCTCATGTATTCCTTGGCCCAGCGGATATAGTCCTCAGGCTGGGTATAGGTGTGCGAGAGCTCGGTAGCGCTGAGGTTTTCCGACTTGTTCTGCTGGCCACGCTGCAGGCGCAGGCAATCGTAGGTGGCCTTGATCGCAGCAAAGTAGGCGGCATGGCCATCGACCACGATGCGCACGCCCAAGCGCGCCAGACGCTCGTCATCGCCCAGATTCGGGTTGCCGTAAGTCACCAGCATCAACGGCACGCTGAGGTGCTCGGAGATCTGCTCGAGGTGGTCGAAGTCCTTGACCCCGACCATGCAGATCGCGTCGGCACCGGCCTTCTGGTAGCTCTGGGTACGGACGATGATCTCTTCGGTGCTGAGTACGCCGGCGTTGGTCCGCGCGATGATCGACAGCGACGAATCGACCCGGGCTTCGAGGGCCGCGCGGATCTTGCCGACGCCTTCGTCGACCGAGATCAGGTCGGTGGACTTGCGCCCGAATTGAGCTGGCAGCAGCGTGTCTTCAATGGTCAGTGCCGCCACGCCCGCGCGCTCGAGTTCGATCACGGTGCGCATGACGTTGAGGGCATTGCCATAACCATGGTCGGCGTCGGCCATGACCGGCAGTTGCGCAACGCGGCCGATGCGGGTGGCTTGCTCGACGAACTCGCTCAGGGTGATCAAGGCAAAGTCAGGCGCAGCCAGTACCTGCAGGGAGGCGACCGAACCACCGAGAATACCCACCTCAAAGCCCAGGTCTGCCGCGATGCGCGCCGACATGGGGTCAAACACGGAAGCTGTGTGGAAGCACGAACCGGAAGCGAGCAGCTCGCGGAAGGCAAAACGTAAATCCTGGTGGGAAGCCCTGGGCATGATCACTCCGCAATAAAGTTGTAATTGAACTGGCTGAAAACCGACCCTTGAATGTGGGGTCTACCTGACCCGTTCCAACCGTCGCCATCTGGGCGGTCATGCTCGACATGCAGGCAGAGGAATAAAAGGCGTGGGCTACAGCGGCGCGGAATACTGCGACTATTTGCTGCACCATGCTGGTGCAAAGCCCCGTATTCAGCCACTGCGGCTCCGCCACGATATCACGCAGCCACTTCGGTTCGGTCGAAAGCGCGTATGCCGATCGTGCATAGGTGATGCACATACTGGATAGGAAGCTACCTAAGTCAGGTTACACTTGGCTTGCGCCTGATGGCCCTGACCTGGACATTTTCATACAAGGTATGACCGTGACTGCCGCACTCCCTCCTGCTGCCCTGCGCCGCGTGCTGACCGCCCTGATGCTGGCGATCTTTCTTGGTGCCCTCGACCAGACCATCGTTGCCGTGTCGCTGCCGGCGATCTCGGCGCAGTTCAATGACGTCGAGCTGCTGGCCTGGGTGATTGCCGGGTATATGGTAGCGATGACCGTTGCGGTGCCGATCTACGGCAAGCTGGGTGACCTGTACGGGCGCCGCAGAATGATCCTCACCGGCACCGCGCTGTTTACTCTGGCCTCGGTGTTCTGTGCACTCGCGCAGAACATCGAGCAGTTGATCCTGGCCAGGGTGCTGCAGGGCATCGGCGCCGGCGGCATGGTCTCGGTAAGCCAGGCGATCATTGGTGATTACGTGGCACCGCGCGATCGCGGCAAGTATCAAGGTTATTTCAGCAGCATGTACGCCCTGGCCAGCGTGGCCGGGCCGGTCCTGGGCGGCGGCTTGACCGCTTACTTGTCGTGGCACTGGGTGTTCTGGATCAATCTGCCGCTGGGGCTGCTGGCGCTGTGGGTCATCGGTCGAGCGCTGAACGGCATGCCGAGCCGCCATCGCGCGGCGAAGGTGGATTATCTGGGGGCACTGCTGCTGATCGTCGGCCTGGGCAGCCTGCTGTTGGGCATCACCCTGATCGGCCAAGGGCACGCCTGGCTGTCGACGCCGGTAGTGGCTTTGTTCGGCTGCGCCAGCCTGGGTCTGCTGCTGTTGATTGTTCAGGAACGCCGCTGCGCCGAGCCGCTGCTGCCGCTCAAACTGTTCGGAAACCGCGTCGCGCTGGCCAGTTGGGGGGTGATCTTCTTTGCCAGCTTCCAGTCGATCTCGCTGACCATGCTGATGCCGCTGCGCTTTCAGAGCATTACTGGCGCCAGCGCCGACAGCGCTGCGCTACACCTCTTGCCGCTGGCTATCGGCCTGCCGCTGGGGGCATTTTGCGGCGGTCGGCTGACCAGCCGTACTGGTCGCTACAAGCCGCAGATCCTCGCCGGCGCCGTGTTGATGCCAATGGCAATCCTGGTAATGGCGCTGACTCCACCTGACTCAGCGCTGCTCAGTGCGCTGGCGATGATCCTGGTCGGGGTTGCTGGCGGCCTGCAGTTTCCGACATCGCTGGTGGCCAGCCAGAGTGCAGTGCAAGCGCAGGATATCGGCGTGGTGACCAGCACTACCAACCTGTTCCGCTCGTTGGGCGGCGCGGTGGGTGTGGCGTGCATGTCCAGCGTGCTGCTGGCATTGCTGCATATGGGTGGGATTGAGTTGCTCGGCAATCCATTGCTGGCGAATGTGCAGACGGGAACGGCCGACCCGCTGCACCAGTCACAGCTGCTGCAGACCTTCAGCTATCTGCTGACGGGCAGTGCCGCCGTTGCGCTGCTGGGTTTGATTGCTGCAGTGGCATTGCCCGACCGACAACTGCGCGGGCATTGAACCCGCGCCCGGCTGTTAATCGCCGGTTAATCCGTGCCTCACAAGCTCGCGCACAATCCTTCACAAAGTCTCATTTGCGCAAGGCCGGGCTCAGGCGCAGCATGTCCAGGCCCGTGTCGACCCAGCGTTCGGCATTGCCCAGCAGATCGAAGCTGTCTGGCAGCAACAACCAGCGGCCGATCAGACCGTCGATGTAGGCAAAAATCGCTACCGCAGCATGGTCGACCAATAGGTCGGCAGGCAACTGTTCGCGCCGTACTGCATTGCCCAGCGCCAGCACGATACTTTGGTGGCAATCGGCAATGGCCCCTTGGCGCTGCTGGCGGATTTCACACATCTCATCGGTGAACTCGCACTTGTGATGCAGGATCTCATTGATACGCCGGGTCCGCGCGTCCAGCACCAGGTCGTTGAGCACCTGCAACAGCAGTGTGCGCATGCAGCCGAGCGGATCGAGCTCATCCTCGCTCTCGCTGGCGCGAGCCAGATGGTCGTGGCTCTCGTGGACACTGTCGAGCAGCGCCTGGACCAGCTCGGCCTTGTTGCTGAAGTGCCAATAGATAGCGCCACGGGTGACCCCCGCCTGCTGCGCAATATCAGCCAGGGTAGTGCGCGCAACCCCGCGCTTGTAGAAAGCCCGCTCCGCAGCCGCAACAATCTGGGCGCGGGTTTCCTGGGCTTCCTCTTTGGTTCGACGGACCATGGCAGCTCAACCTCATCAAAACCCCAGCGCATGATCTGTGCCAGGGTGGCCAGCGTGGAACACCTCTGGATGGGCGTTTCTCAACACGATTCTGGTCTGTGCTGTGGCAACAGACCGCTACAAATGACTATTTACAAACAACCATGAATGTAAGTATATTCGTTAGTAAGCTACTTATCCAGCCGAATGATTTATTCTGACAAGACTCTTCCATTACTCTTGAGCATCTCCCAGCTCTAGCGACCCGAGGATCCTCATGCAATTCAAGCCAGCTGTCACAGCCCTGGTTTCCGCCGTCGCCCTGGCAACCCTGCTCAGTGGCTGCAAGAAAGAAGAAGCCGCGCCTGCACCGCAGGCTCCTCAGGTCGGCGTTGTAACCCTGCAACCGCAAGCCTTCACCCTGACCTCGGAACTGCCGGGCCGCACCACTGCATTCCGCGTTGCCGAAGTGCGCCCGCAGGTCAATGGCATCATCCTCAAGCGCCTGTTCAAAGAAGGCAGTGACGTCAAGGAAGGCCAGCAGCTCTATCAGATCGACCCTTCTGTTTACGAAGCGACCCTGGCCAACGCCCAGGCCAACGTGCAAGCGACCCGCTCGCTGGCCGATCGCTACAAGCAGCTGATCGATGAGCAGGCCGTATCCAAGCAGGAATACGACGATGCCAATGCCAAACGATTGCAGGCTGAAGCAACGCTCAAGAGTGCCCAGATCGACCTGCGCTACACCAAGGTGCTGGCGCCGATCAGCGGCCGTATCGGTCGCTCGGCGTTCACCGAAGGTGCATTGGTGAGCAACGGCCAGACCGACGCCATGGCCACTATTCAACAGCTTGATCCGGTCTATGTCGACGTCACCCAGTCCACCGCCGAGCTGCTCAAGCTGCGCCGCGAGCTGGCCAGTGGGCAACTGCAGAAATCCGGTGAGAATTCCGCTCAGGTCGAGCTGATTCTGGAAGATGGCAGCACCTTCGCGCAAAAAGGCCGCCTGGAGTTCTCCGAGGTGTCGGTCGATGAAACCACCGGTTCCGTGGTGCTGCGTGCCGTGTTCCCCAACCCCGACCACACCCTGCTGCCGGGCATGTTCGTCCACGCTCGCCTGCAGTCCGGGGTCAATGCCAATGCCATCCTGGCGCCGCAGCAAGGCGTCACCCGCGACCTCAAAGGCACGCCTACGGCACTGGTCGTGAACAAGGACAACAAGGTCGAACTGCGCGAGCTCAAGGCCAGCCGGACTCTGGGCAGCGACTGGCTGATCGAGGAAGGCCTCAACCCGGGCGACCGTCTGATCACCGAGGGCCTGCAGTACGTGCGCCCTGGCGTCGAGGTCAAGGTCAGCGAAGCGACCAACGTCAAGTCTGCGGCTAACCCCAACCAGGCCAACGCGGCGAAAGCTGACGCCAAAGCGGAGTAAACCATGTCGAAGTTCTTTATCGATCGCCCGATCTTCGCATGGGTGATTGCCCTGGTGATCATGCTGGTCGGCGCCTTGTCGATCCTCAAGCTGCCGATCAACCAGTACCCAAGCATTGCCCCGCCTGCCATCGCGATTGCCGTGAGCTACCCGGGTGCCTCGGCGCAAACCGTGCAGGACACCGTGGTCCAGGTGATCGAGCAGCAGCTCAACGGTATCGACAACCTGCGCTATGTGCAGTCGGAGAGCAACTCCGACGGCAGCATGACCATTACCGCCACCTTCGAGCAGGGCACCAACGCTGATACTGCGCAGGTGCAAGTGCAGAACAAGCTCAACCTGGCCACCCCACTGCTGCCGCAAGAAGTGCAGCAACAGGGTATCCGCGTGACCAAGGCAGTGAAGAACTTCCTGATGGTGATCGGCTTGGTGTCCGAGGACGGCAGCATGACCAAGGATGACTTGGCCAACTACATCGTCTCGAACATGCAGGATCCGGTTTCGCGCACCGCGGGTGTGGGTGACTTCCAGGTGTTCGGCGCCCAGTACGCCATGCGTATCTGGCTCGATCCGGCCAAGCTGAACAAATTCCAGCTGACCCCGGTCGATGTGCGCACCGCAGTCACCGCGCAGAACGTGCAGGTTTCCAGCGGTCAGCTGGGCGGCCTGCCAGCACTGCCGGGCACCCAGCTCAACGCCACCATCATCGGCAAGACCCGCCTGCAGACTGCCGAGCAGTTCGAGAAGATCCTGCTCAAGGTCAACAAGGACGGCTCCCAGGTGCGCCTGGGCGATGTAGCCAAGGTCGGTCTGGGCGGCGAGAACTATTCGGTAAGCGCCCAGTTCAACGGCAAGCCGGCTTCGGGCCTAGCGGTCAAACTGGCTACCGGCGCCAACGCCCTGGATACCGCCAAGGCGCTGCGCAAGACCATCAGCGACCTCGAGCCGTTCTTCCCGCCTGGGATGAAAGCGGTGTTCCCGTATGACACCACGCCGGTGGTGACAGAGTCGATCAGCGGGGTTATCCACACCCTGATCGAAGCGGTGGTGCTGGTGTTCCTGGTGATGTACCTGTTCCTGCAGAACTTCCGCGCCACAGTGATCACCACCATGACGGTGCCGGTGGTATTGCTCGGCACCTTCGGCATCCTTGCCGCAGCCGGCTTCAGCATCAACACCCTGACCATGTTCGCCATGGTTCTGGCCATCGGCTTGCTGGTGGACGACGCCATCGTTGTGGTGGAGAACGTCGAGCGGGTGATGTCCGAAGAGGGACTACCGCCTAAAGAGGCGACCAAACGCTCGATGGAGCAGATTCAGGGCGCGCTGGTCGGTATTGCCCTGGTGCTGTCGGCGGTACTGCTGCCAATGGCCTTCTTCGGCGGTTCGACCGGTGTGATCTACCGGCAGTTCTCGATCACCATCGTCTCGGCCATGGGCCTGTCGGTACTGGTCGCGTTGATCTTCACCCCGGCCCTGTGCGCCACCATGCTCAAGCCGGTGAAAAAGGGCGAACACCATGTCGCCAAGCGTGGCTTCTTCGGCTGGTTCAACCGCAACTTCGACCGCAGTGTGCAGGGCTACGAGCGTAGCGTCGCCACCATTCTGCGCAACAAGGCGCCATTCCTGCTCGCTTACGCCCTGATCATCGTCGGCATGATCTACCTGTTCATGCGCATCCCGACGGCGTTCCTGCCTGAAGAAGACCAGGGCGTATTGTTTGCCCAGGTACAAACCCCGGCGGGTTCCAGTGCCGAGCGCACCCAGGCCGTTGTCGACCAGATGCGTGAGTACCTGCTCAAGGACGAGGCCGACACCGTGTCGTCGGTGTTCACCGTTACCGGCTTCAACTTCGCCGGCCGTGGGCAGAGCTCGGGTATGGCCTTCATCATGCTCAAACCATGGGGTGAGCGTACGGCTGAAAACAGCGTGTTCGGCCTCGCTGGCCGGGCTCAGCAGCACTTCTTCACCTTCCGTGATGCGATGGTGTTTGCCTTTGCCCCGCCTGCGGTACTGGAGCTGGGTAACGCCACCGGCTTTGACGTGTTCCTGCAGGACCGTGCCGGTCTTGGCCACGAAAAACTCATGGAAGCGCGCAACCAGTTCCTGGCCAAGGCGTCGCAGAGCAAGATCCTCACCCAGGTACGCCCTAACGGCCTGAACGATGAGCCGCAGTATCAGCTGATTATCGATGACGAGCGCGCCAGCGCGTTGGGCGTGACCATCTCTGATATCAACAGCACCTTGTCGATCGCTCTGGGCGGCAGCTACGTCAACGACTTCATCGACCGCGGTCGGGTCAAGAAGGTCTATATCCAGGGCGACGCGAGTGCGCGGATGAACCCTGAGGACCTGAAGAAGTGGTACGTGCGCAACAGCCAGGGTGAGATGGTACCGTTCTCCTCCTTCGCCTCCGGCGAATGGTCATTCGGCTCGCCAAAACTGTCGCGTTACAACGGCGTGGAAGCGGTCGAAGTTCTGGGTGCACCGGCACCTGGCTACAGTACCGGTGAAGCCATGGCTGAGGTCGAGCGGATTGCCGGCGAACTGCCTACCGGCATTGGCTACTCGTGGACGGGCATGTCCTACGAGGAGAAACTCTCCGGTTCGCAGATGCCAGCCTTGTTCGCCCTGTCGCTGCTGTTCGTGTTCCTCTGCCTGGCAGCGTTGTACGAAAGCTGGTCGATCCCAATCGCGGTCGTGCTGGTAGTACCGCTGGGTATCATCGGTGCACTGGTTGCCACCAGCCTGCGCGGGTTGTCCAACGATGTGTACTTCCTGGTTGGCCTGTTGACCACCATTGGCCTGGCGGCGAAGAACGCGATCCTCATCGTCGAATTCGCCAAAGAGCTACATGAACAAGGCAAAAGCCTGTACGACGCGACCATCGAAGCGTGCCGCATGCGTCTGCGCCCGATCATCATGACCTCGCTGGCGTTCATCCTCGGCGTGGTACCGTTGACCATCGCCAGCGGCGCAGGCTCGGGTAGCCAGCACGCCATTGGTACCGGTGTGATCGGCGGCATGATCAGTGCGACCGTGCTGGCCATCTTCTGGGTACCGTTGTTCTTCGTCGCAGTGTCGTCGCTGTTCGGCAGCAAAAAGCCGGAAGCCGATGCCACCCCTGAAACTCCACGTATCGAGGCTGGGCAATGACCAAGTCTTTGCTGTCCCTGGCGGTCACCGCGCTGATTCTCAGCGGCTGCTCGCTGATTCCTGATTATGAAACCCCGGATGCTCCGGTGGCAGCGCAGTGGCCGCAAGGCCCTGCCTACTCGCCGACCGAGTCGGCAGAAGTGGCAGCAGCCGAGCAAGGCTGGCGCCAGTTCTACACCGATCCGGCGCTGCAACAGCTGATCCAGACGTCGCTGGTGAACAACCGTGACCTGCGTGTGGCGGCGTTGAATATCGACGCCTACCGCGCCCAGTACCGCATCCAGCGTGCTGACCTGTTCCCGGCAGTTTCGGCAACCGGCAGCGGCAGCCGTCAGCGCGTCCCTGCCGACATGTCGCAAACCGGCCAGGCCGGCATTACCAGCCAGTACTCGGCCACCGTCGGCGTCAGCGCCTACGAGCTGGACTTGTTTGGCCGCGTGCGCAGTCTCAGCGAGCAGGCCTTGGAGACTTACCTCTCCAGCGAGCAGGCGCGGCGCTCGACGCAAATCGCGCTGGTCGCCAGCGTGGCCAATGCCTATTACACCTGGCAGGCCGATCAGGCGCTGCTGAAGCTGACCGAAGAAACCCTCAAGACCTACGACCAGAGCTTCAACCTGACCCGTCGCAGTAATGAGGTTGGCGTGGCTTCGGCGCTCGATCTGAGCCAGGCGCGCACTGCTGTAGAAGGCGCCCGGGTCAAGCTTGCGCAGTACCAACGCCTGGTCGCGCAGGACCTCAACAGCCTGACCGTGCTGCTCGGTACCGGCATCCCGGCCAACCTGCCGACACCGCTCAAGCTCGACGCCGACCAGTTGGCCGAAGTGCCAGCGGGCCTGCCGTCCGACTTGCTGCAGCGCCGGCCGGACATCCAGGAAGCCGAGCATCTGCTCAAGGCGGCCAACGCCAATATCGGCGCCGCCCGTGCAGCGTTCTTCCCGAGCATCAGCCTGACCGCCAATGCCGGCACCCTCAGCCCGGACATGAGCGGGCTGTTCAGCGGTGGTTCGGGTACCTGGCTGTTCCAGCCGCAGATCAACCTGCCGATCTTCAACGCCGGCAGCCTGCGCGCCAGCCTGGATTACTCGAAAATCCAGAAGGACATCAACATCGCGCGTTACGAAAAGACCATCCAGACCGCCTTCCAGGAAGTCTCCGATGGCCTGGCCGCACGCAAGACGTTTGAAGAGCAGTTGCAGGCGCAGCGCGATCTGGTTGCAGCCAACCAGGATTACTACCGCCTGGCCGAACGCCGCTACCGCATCGGGATCGACAGCAACCTGACCTTCCTCGATGCCCAACGCAACCTGTTCAGCGCCCAGCAGGCGTTGATCAGCGATCGGCTGTCGCAGCTGACCAGTGAGGTCAACCTGTACAAGGCACTGGGAGGCGGCTGGTACGAGCGCACCGGCGAGGCCAACCAGCAGGCGTCGCTGCAATCGCCTAAAGGCTGATCGCCAAGGCACTGCAACAAGCCCACCCTCGCGGTGGGCTTTTTTGTGGCCGCTGCCAACTCACTTCGGCATTATGCGAAAATTAACTAGCTGGAACATTCCGTTCGATAACCGCCCAATACCGCCTGCGACGAATTGCCCCGGCCCTGACATGCGCCGCAACATCTTCCCCGTACCCGGACACGATGTTTCCAAGCACCGGCTCAACCATAAAAACAAGAGATCTCCAACAGATGAGCACTTCGCACTCCGCACGCCAGCTGCTGCCCGGCCTGTTGGCCATGACCTGCGCCCTGCCCGCCTTCGCCGCCGAAAGCGGTTTTCTGGAAGACGCCAAGGCCAGCCTCAACCTGCGCAACTTCTACATCAACCGCAATTTCGTCGACCCTGCCAACCCGCAAGGCAAGGCCGAGGAGTGGACGCAGAGCTTCATCCTCGATGCGCGCTCCGGCTTCACCCAAGGCACGATCGGCTTCGGCGTCGACGTCCTCGGTCTGTATTCGGTCAAACTCGACGGCGGCAAGGGCACCGGCAACACTGCCCTTCTGCCGATCCACGACGACGGCCGTCCAGCAGATGACTTCGGCCGCCTCGGAGTTGCCTTCAAGGCGCGTCTGTCGCAAACCGAGCTGAAAGTCGGCGAGTGGATGCCGGTACTGCCGATCCTGCGTTCGGACGATGGCCGCTCACTGCCGCAAACCTTCCGCGGTGGCCAGATCACCTCCAAGGAAATCGACGGCCTGACCCTGTACGGCGGCCAGTTCCGCGGCAACAGCCCGCGTAACGACGCCAGCATGGAAGACATGTCGCTGAACGGCCGCGGGGCGTTTGTCTCCGACCGCTTCAACTTCGCTGGCGGTGAGTACACCTTCAACGACAAACGCACGATGATCGGTCTGTGGGATGCCCAGCTCAAGGACATCTACCGCCAGCAATACCTGAACCTGAGCCACAGCCAGCCCATCGGCGAATGGACCCTCGGTGCCAATCTGGGTTACTTCATCGGCAAGGAAGATGGCGCCGAACGTGCCGGCGAACTGGACAACCGCACCGCCTCGGCCATGCTCTCGGCGCGTTACAAAGGCAACACCTTCTACGTCGGCCTGCAGAAGGTCAGCGGCGATGATGGCTGGATGCGGGTCAACGGCACCAGCGGCGGCACCCTCGCCAACGACAGCTACAACTCAAGCTTTGACCAGGCCAAGGAGCGCTCCTGGCAGGTGCGTCACGACTTCAACTTCACCAGCGTCGGCGTGCCTGGCCTGACCTTGATGAACCGCTATATCAAGGGTGACAACGTGCACACCGCAACCGTCGATGACGGCAAGGAATGGGCCCGTGAGAGCGAACTGGCCTATGTAGTCCAATCGGGAACCTTCAAGGACCTGACCATGAAGTGGCGCAACTCGACCATGCGCCGCGACTACAGCACCAATACCTTTGACGAGAACCGGGTGATCGTCAGCTATCCGCTGAACCTGCTGTAAAGCCGCACGCGGCCTCTGCGTGATCAACAGCATCGCGCAGAGGCCGTAGCGCTTATCTATAGAACGCAAAGATCTATATATCAGCGCCGACCATCATTGACGGAATATGTAACAAAAGCTAAAAAGATCCATCCCGCCCGCCGCAGAGCTCGACATGGATCTTCGCCAACTGCGCTACTTCATTGCCCTCAACGAATACCGCAGTTTCGTCCGTGCCGCCGAAGCCATGGGCATTACCCAACCTGCATTCAGCCGGGCCATTCAAGGCCTTGAGCAAACCCTCGGTTGCCCATTGGTTGACCGCGCCAGCAAGGCGCTGCAGCCAACCCCGCAAGGCCTGGTGGTACTGCAACATGCCCGCCGGCTGGTCCAGGGCGCTGCCCAACTAAGCATCGATGTCTCACAGATGACCAAGCTCGACGCGGGTGAGCTGCAGTTTGGCTGTGGCTCGGCACTGGCTGTGCAACTGGTGCCCGACGCCTTGCAGCAGTTCATCAAGTTGCATCCCGGTATTCGCACCGCGCTGCAGGTCGACAACGGCGAGCGCCTGGGGCAGGCCTTGCGCCGCGAGCAGATCGAGTTTTTTATCGATGATGTACGCCCATTCGAGGCCGATCCGTACTTTCATACCGAACCTCTCAAACCACGCCCGGGGCTGTTCTTCTGCCGTGCCGGCCACCCCTTGCTGAGCAAGGACAGCTTGTCTACCAACGACCTGTTCGCCTACCCGCTGGCCAGCGCCCTGCTCGCTCCCGGTGTGCGCAAGCGTCTGGCCAACCTCAGCGGGCGCAGTGACTTCAGCGCGCATTTGCAGACAGAGCATCTACCGGTGCTGCGCAGCGTAGTGCTGGGCAGCGACACGATTGGCGCGGCCAGCGAGGAGGCAGTGGCTGAAGACCTCAGTGCGGGGCGCCTGGTGCGGCTGCACTGGCGCAACCTGCCACCGGGTCTGGAGGTGCTCAGCGTGCGTTGCGGTATCGTCAGCCGCAGTGGCTACCGGCTGTCAGCTGCAGCCAGGGCGATGATCGATATGCTGATCAGTCTGGATCAACCAGAGCTGCCTGCCCAGCGGGCACCTGACGTCGGTCTGCGCGCCACTCATTCGCCGCACTGATAGCAGCGCATCACCCATACTCGGTTCCGGCGTTCAGCTTCAGGGGCTATGCTGGCAGACACTGATTGACCATCAGCAAGGCGCCGCCACGGAGCGATAACAATGAAAAGCCTCGTCGAACACCTCAGCCAGTACGCCAACTACCATCGCGACCCGCGCAACATCGCTACCCATTTCGTCGGTATCCCGCTGATCGTGCTGGCGGTGACCGTGCTGCTGTCGCGGCCCGGTTGGGAGCTGGCGGGCGTGTGGCTGTCACCGGCTTTGCTGGCAGCGGCGGCGTCGGTGTGGTTCTACCTGCGTCTGGACCTGCGCTTCGGCCTGGCGATGGGGCTGCTGCTGGGCTTGTGCCTTTGGCTCGGTCAGGCGCTGGCGGTGCAGAGCACCGGCGTGTGGCTGAGCGCCGGGCTGGGCACGTTCGTGCTGGGCTGGATCATCCAGTTCGTCGGGCATTACTACGAGGGGCGCAAGCCGGCGTTTGTCGATGACCTCAGCGGCTTGATCATCGGGCCATTGTTCGTGGTAGCGGAAGCGGCGTTCATGCTCGGGCTGTGCCCGCAATTGAAACAGGCCGTGGAGGCGAATGCCGGGCCAGTCGCAATCCGCCAGAAAAAGGCGGCGGCGTAACAGCCGGTGCAGCTTGCCTCAGGGTGAGGCAAGCCAGTTCAGGTCAGGCGTTTACTGACGCGACTCGACGCCCAGCTCATCCCACACCGACTCGGCCAGGTGGAAAGTGGCATTGGCCGCCGGAATCCCGCAATAGATCGCGCTCTGCATCAGCACTTCCTTGATTTCTTCACGGGTCACACCGTTGCTCGCAGCGGCACGCAGGTGCAGCTTGAGCTCGTCGGTGCGGTTCATGCCGATCAGCATGGCGATGGTGATCAGGCTGCGGGTGTGCCGTGGCAAACCAGGACGGGTCCAGATATCACCCCAGGCGTGGCGGGTGATCATCTCCTGGAACTCGCCGTTGAAGTCGTTGAGTTTCTCCAGGCTGCGGTCCACATGGGCATCGCCGAGGACGGCGCGCCGCACCTGCATGCCAGCGTCGTAACGTTGTTTTTCGTCCATGGTGCGCTCCTCAGCGGGCCAGCAGAAAGTCGAGTACACGGGCCGTGAACGGCGCGCCAATTTCGACGTTGGAAAGGTGTGCCGCGGGGAATTCGACGTACTCCGCGCCGGCGATGGCGTTCTGCATGAAGCGGCCGTGCTCAGGCGTGGTGACCACATCGGCAGTGCCGGCAATGATCAGGGTCGGCACCTTCACCGCCGTCAGTTGCTCGCGGTAATCGGCATCGCGCACAGCGGCGCAGTTGGCGGCGTAGCCTTGCGGCGAGGTCTGCGCGAGCATCTCGGTGATGCGCTGCGCCTGCGCTGGCTGGGTCTGGGCGAAATCTGCAGTGAACCAGCGGGCGATCGACGCATCACGCAGGTCGAGCATGGCCTGACGGCCCTGCTTGAGGACCATTTCGATACGGGGATTCCACACTTCATCGCTGCCGATCTTGGCCGCAGTGTTGCACAGGGTCAGGCTGAGCAGACGCTCGCCGGCATTGATCCCCAGCCACTGGCCGATCAGCCCGCCCATCGACAGGCCGACAAAGTGCGCCTGGCGGACGTCCAGTGCATCCAGCAGCGCCAGTACATCGGCGCCCAGTTGCTCGATGCGGTACGGGCCGTCTGTCACCAGCGAGCCACCGTGGCCGCGAGTGTCATAGCGCAGCACCCGGAAATGCTCGCTCCAGGCCGGGATCTGCGTGTCCCACATGCCCAGGTCGGTGCCCAGCGAATTGGACAGCACCAGCACCGGAGCGCCTTCGGGGCCATCGAGTTGGTAGTTCAGTACGCCATCAGCCAATTGCAAATGCGCCACAGCGGTCTCCTCAGGCAATGAATTGTTGGTGTTCAGCCACGGCACGCGCCACCCAGACGCGGGCCTGACCAAGGTAATGAGCGGGGTCGAGCAGGCGGTCGAGCTCTTCGCCGGACAACTCGGCGCTGATCTGCGCTTCGTCGCCGAGCACGGCGCGCAAGTGGCGCTGTTCGGCAACCGCACGCTGGCAGCACTGTTCGAGCAGATGATGCGCGCGGTCACGGCCCAGGCGCTGCGCCAACACAATACTCACCGCCTCGGCCAGCACCAGGCCTTGGGTCAGGTCGAGGTTGCGGCGCATGCGCTCGGCATCGACCTGCATGCCGTCGGCAATCACTTGGGCCTGGCGCAGGGCGCCAGACACCAGGCAGCAGATATCCGGCAAGGTCTCCCATTCGGCGTGCCACAAGCCGAGGCTGCGCTCGTGCTCTTGCGGCATGGCAGCAAACAGCGTGCTGAGCAGGCCCGGCACGCGTGTGGCCGCGCCGATCAGCACCGCGGCGCCGACCGGATTGCGCTTGTGCGGCATGGTCGACGAGCCGCCTTTGCCAGGCGCCGAGGGTTCGAACACCTCGCCGGCCTCGGTCTGCATCAGCAGGCTGATATCACGGCCAAACTTGCCCAGGCTGCCAGCCACCAGGCCTAGCACCGAGGCGAACTCGACCAGCCGATCACGCTGGGTATGCCACGGCTGCTCAGGCAGGGTCAGCTTGAGCTGCTCGGCCAGCGCTTCGGCCACCGGCAGCGCTTTGCTGCCCAATGCCGCAAGGCTGCCCGAGGCGCCGCCGAACTGCAGGCACAGCAAGCGCGGACGCAGCTCCTTGAGCCGTTGCCGATGGCGGGTCAGTGCGCCGAGCACCCCGGCCAGCTTCATGCCCAGAGTGACCGGCGTGGCGTGCTGCAGCCAGGTTCGGCCAACCAGCGGCGTGTCGGCATGCTGCAGCGCCTGGCGAGCTAGGCTGTCGGCCAGGCGGGCCAGATCGGCCTCGATCAACGTCAATGCATCGCGCAGTTGCAGGACCAGACCGGTGTCCATGGCGTCCTGGCTGGTGGCGCCAAGGTGCACATAACGCTCGGCCTCGGGTACGCCGCTGGCGACCACCTTGCCCAATGCCTTGACCAGCGGAATCGCCGAATTGCCCGCAGTGGCGATGGCATCGGCCAGCGCATGGGCATCGTAGCGTTCCGCCTTGCACGCCGCCTCGATCGCCGGCACCGCCGTGTGCGGCACCAGCCCGGCGCTGGCCTCGGCGCGCGCCAGGGCTGCTTCGAAGTCGAGCATGCCCTGCAGACGGCCACGGTCAGAGAAGATCTCGCGCATGGCCGGCGCGGTGAAGTAGGCGTCGAACAGCTGGTTGTCCGCTCGGTGGGTCATTATCGATCCTTAGTCATCGTGGTGCAGGTACGCCGCTTGCTTGGGCAGGCGCAGGCTGAACAGGAAGGCAATCGCCATCATTGCCGTGACGTACCAGTAGAAGGTGTTTTCCATGCCCAGAGTCTTCAAGCCCAGGGCAACGTACTCGGCCGAGCCGCCAAACAGCGCGTTGGCCACCGCATACGCCAGGCCGACGCCAAGGGCGCGTACCTGCGGCGGGAACATCTCGGCCTTCACCAGGCCACTGATGGAGGTGTAGAAGCTGACGATACACAACGCCAGGGTAATCAGCACGAAGGCCATGAACGGGCTGGTGACGGTTTTCAGCGCCATCAGCAGCGGCACGGTGAACACGGTGCCCAGGGCGCCGAACAGCAGCATCGAGTTGCGCCGGCCGATCCGGTCGGAGAGCATGCCGAACACCGGCTGCAGGATCATGAACAGGAACAGCGCCCCGGTCATGACGAAGCTTGCGCTCTTGGCGTTCATCCCGGCGGTGTTGACCAGGTACTTTTGCATGTAAGTGGTGAAGGTGTAGAAGATCAGCGAGCCACCGGCGGTATAACCGAGCACGGTGATGAACGCCGCAGCGTGGTTGCGGAACAGGCCTTTGACGCTACCTGCATCCTTGTCCTGACGCGCCTCGGCAGTGCTGGTCTCGTGCAGCGAGCGGCGCAGCATGAGCGAGATCAAAGCCGCAACGGCACCGACCACAAACGGGATGCGCCAGCCCCAGGCACGCAGCTCATCTTCGCTGAGCAACTGCTGCAGGATTACCACCACCAGCACTGCCAGCAACTGGCCGCCGATCAGGGTCACGTACTGGAACGAGGCAAAGAAGCCGCGCTGGCCGCGCAATGCCACTTCGCTCATGTAGGTAGCCGTAGTGCCGTATTCACCGCCTACCGACAGGCCCTGGATCAAGCGCGCCAGCAACAGCAGCGCCGGCGCCCAGGCGCCGATACTGGCGTAGGTAGGCAGGCAGGCAATGATCAACGAGCCGAAGCACATCATCAGCACAGAGATCATCAATGAATGCTTGCGGCCTTTGCGGTCGGCCAGCCGACCGAAGATCCAGCCACCGATTGGCCGCATCAAGAAGCCCGCAGCGAATACCCCGGCCGTGTTCAGCAGCTGCACCGTGGGGTCATCGGAGGGGAAGAAGGCTGGCGCAAAATAGATTGCGCAGAAGGCGTAGACGTAGAAGTCGAACCACTCCACCAGGTTGCCTGATGATGCACCGACAATGGCGAAAATGCGCTTGCTGCGCTCTTCACCGGTGTAATGAATTGAGGTCATGGTGGGATTACTCCTGAGGGTTACCGTTAAATCTAGACATACTCAGTAACACTCATGTTCCGCCAGCCCGGCTTTGGTCGGGGTTGAAAGGCAGTCTGGCCGCGTTGCGAACCCAGACCAGCAGTGCTCAGGTTGCGTGGACCTGAGCACTGCTGGCACGCTGGCACAAAACGGCCAGGCTGCATGTTGCGCTTGCTCAGACCCGCTCGATAGCCAACGCCAGGCCTTGGCCGACGCCTACACACATGGTCGCCAGGCCTTTGCGCCCGCCGGTTTTTTCCAGCTGATGCAGCGCTGTCAGCACCAGGCGTGCGCCGCTCATGCCCAGTGGGTGTCCAAGGGCGATAGCACCACCGTTCGGGTTGACCTGCGGCGCGTCATCCGCCACACCCAGCTCACGCAGGACCGCCAGGCCCTGGCTGGCAAAGGCTTCATTGAGCTCGATGACATCAAAATCTGCCACGGCGATGCCCAGGCGCTCGGTCAGCTTGCGTACCGCAGGCACCGGGCCGATGCCCATTACCCGCGGGGCAACGCCAGCGCTGGCCATGCCGAGCACGCGCGCGCGTGGGGTCAGGCCGTGCTTCTTAACCGCTTCGGCCGAGGCCAGAATCAGCGCCGCAGCACCGTCGTTGACGCCCGAGGCGTTGCCGGCGGTGACGGTCTTGTCCGGGCCGTTGACCGGTTTCAGCCGGGTCAGCGCTTCAAGGGTGGTGTCGGGGCGCAGGTGTTCATCCTGCTCGACCACGGTCTCGCCCTTCTTGTGGGCGATGCGCACCGGCACGATCTCTTCAGCGAAGAAACCCGCTGCCTGTGCGGCACCGGCCTTCTGCTGGCTGCGCACGGCGAAGGCGTCCTGATCGGCACGCGATACCTGATAATCGTCGGCAACGTTGTCGGCTGTCTCGGGCATCGAATCGACGCCGTACTGGCTCTTCATCAGTGGATTGACGAAGCGCCAGCCGATGGTGGTGTCTTCCAGCTTCATGTTGCGCGAGTAACCGCTCTCGGCCTTGCCCATGACGAACGGCGCACGCGACATCGACTCGACGCCGCCGGCAATCGCCAGCTCCATTTCGCCGCTGGCGATGGCGCGGAAGGCAGTGCCGATGGCGTCCATGCCCGACGCGCACAGGCGGTTCAGGGTTACCCCGGGAATGCTCGCCGGCAAACCGGCCAGCAGCAGCGCCATGCGCGCAACGTTACGGTTGTCTTCACCGGCCTGGTTGGCGCAGCCGAAGAACACCTCGTCGACCTGATCCCATTGCACCGACGGGTTGCGCTCGATCAGCGCCTTGAGCGGCACTGCCGCGAGGTCGTCGGCACGCACGCTGGCCAGGGCGCCGCCGAAGCGGCCGATGGGGGTGCGGATGGCGTCGCAGATGAATACTTCACGCATCACGCTTCTCCTGGCTTCTGGCCGTGGGCGGCAGCGGTGCGCTCTTCCAGATCACGCAGCGCGGTCAGTTCCAGCTCGGTCGGCGCAGCAGTAGTCTGCGCGTCGTCGGCAAAACGAATGGCCCAGCCGGTGGCGGCGATGATCTGCTCGCGGGTCACACCTGGGTGAATCGAGGTGACCACGAATTCGTTACTGCCAGCTTCCGGCTCCATGATGCACAGGTCGGTGATGATCCCGACCGGGCCGTCACCGGGCAGGCCGAGACGCTTGCGCGAGTCGCCGCCTTCACCGTGGCCGACCGAGGTGATGAAGTCGAGCTTGTCGACGAATGCACGCGGCGACTGCTTGAGGATGATCAGCACCTGTTTGGCGGAACCGGCGATTTCCGGTGCGCCGCCGGCACCTGGCAAGCGCGTGCGCGGGGCGTGGTAGTCACCGACGACGGTGGTGTTGATGTTGCCGAAGCGGTCGACCTGAGCAGCGCCAAGGAAGCCCACGTCAATGCGCCCGCCCTGCAGCCAGTAGCGGAAGATCTCGCCAGTCGGCACCACGGTGTCGGCCGTTTCGGCCAGCTCGCCATCACCAATCGACAGCGGCAGTACGGTTGGCTTGGCGCCAATCGGGCCAGATTCGTAGATCAGCACCACGTCAGGCGACGAGGTCAGGCGCGCCAGGTTGGCGGCCTTGGACGGCAGGCCGATACCGACGAAGCACACCGCGCCATTGCGCAGCCGGCGGGCGGCGGCGACGGTCATCATTTCGGAAGTGGAGTAGCTCATTGTGCGGCCTCCGTGGTGCTGGCCAGCTTGGCCTTGAATTCGCTGAAGTCGGCGGTGCCGCGGATGTATTGGTCGATCCAGGCGGTAAATGTCGCGCGGTCACGGGCGATCGGGTCCCAGGCCTGGTAGAAGCGGTTGTCGCGCTCGTAGTAACCGTGGGCGTAGGACGGATGCGCGCCACCTGGCACCAGGCACACGGCAGACAGCGCCCAGGTCGGCAGCACGCAGGCGTTCATCGGCGCCTGCAGGTCGTCGACGATTTCTTCGACGGTGACGATGCAACGCTTGGCGGCGAGGGCTGCTTCTTTCTGTACGCCGAGGATACCCCACAGCAGGACGTTGCCCTTGCGGTCGGCCTTCTGCGCGTGAATCACGGTGACGTCAGGGCGCACCGAAGGCACCGCTGCCAGGACTTCGCCGGTGAACGGGCAGGTAACGCTCTGGATCAGCGGGTTGACCTTGGGCAGGTCGGAACCGGCATAAGCACGCAGTACAGCAAAGGGCAGGCCCGAAGCGCCGGCGACGTAGGCGTTGGCCAGGTCGGCGTGGCTGTGCTCTTCGATCTCGATCGCGTGCGGCCATTGTTTTTCCACGGCGTCACGCAGGCGGTGCAGCGAACCGACACCTGGGTTACCGCCCCAGGAGAAGATCAGCTTGCTGGCGCAACCGGCGCCGATCAACTGATCGTAGATCAGGTCCGGGGTCATCCGCACCAGGGTCAGGTCATGTTTGCCCTGGCGAATGATCTCGTGGCCCGCGGCGGTCGGGATCAGGTGGGTGAAGCCTTCGAGAGCGACGGTGTCGCCGTCCTGGATGAACTGCTTCACGGCCTCGTGAAGCGAGAGGATTGCTGCCATTGGAGACTCCTGGTCAGGATGCTGCGTTGAGCTCAGATTAAGCAAGCAGGACACGTCGCACAATCCGATAATCGATTACTCGTTCGATTATCGAACATTTTGTTGTTGTGCTATCCATTGCTGTTCAATGCCGCAAAGCCGCTGTACGAGCGGCCTGCGGTCGTTGCCCAAGCTGCATCAGGTTGCGTCGGCGTGGCTTACCAAGCCTTTGATGATCACAGCGACCGTGGCCAGCGCCGCAGGCACCAGCAGCGCAGTCAGCACCTGCTCGAAGTTCCAGCCCAAGCCGAGCAAGGTCGCCCCGCTCCATGCCCCGAGAATCGCCCCGAAGCGGCCGATGCCGAGCATCCACGATACCCCGGTAGCCCGCGCCTGGGTCGGATAGAAGCGCGCGGCGAGGGACGGCATGGCCGATTGCGCGCCGTTGACACACATACCCGCGACCAGCACCAGCGTTGCCAGAATGGTGATGTTGCCCAGGCTCTGGCCAACCGCGTAGGCAAACACCCCGGCCAGCAGGTAGAACACGCCGATGACCTTGTGCGGGTTGTAACGGTCCATCGCCCAACCGACACCGACCGCACTGAGCACACCGCCAAACTGGAACAGCGCGCCGATGAACGCCGCCTGCTCCAAGCTCGCGCCACTGTCGCGCATCAGCGTCGGCAGCCAGCTGGTCAGCAGGTAGACGATGACCAGACCCATGAAGTAGGTCATCCACAACAGCATGGTGCCCACCCCATAGGTGCCGGAGAAGATCACCGCAAACACGCTACGCGCGGCGACCACTTTCTGTTCCGGCACACTGAAGCTGGCAGCCTTGGCGACGATTGCCGGCGCAATCGGCGCCAGGGTCTTGCGGATCTTGTCGATACTGCGGTTGCGCACTACCAGAAAAAACGCGCCGACTCCGGCAGCCAGAACAGCAACACCACTGCCAGAATCAGCGGCAGCACGCCGCCAACAACCAGCAGGCTGTGCCAGCCATAGGCCGGGATCAGTTTCGCCGACATGAAGCCGCCCCCGGCCATGCCCAGGTTGAAACCGCAGAACATGCTGGTCACCAGCAGCGACTTGAGCCGTTCCGGGGTGTATTCAGACAGCAGCGTGGTCGCGTTGGGCATGCCAGCGCCGAGGCCAATGCCGGTCAGAAAGCGCAGGATCAGCAACTGGTCGACATTGGTCGCGTAGGCCGAAGCCAGGCTGAAGCCGCCGAACACCAACACGGCAGCGACCAGCACACCCTTGCGGCCGAAGCGGTCAGCCAACGGGCCTGAGCCCAGCGCGCCGAATACCATGCCGATCAGCGCGGCGCTCATGACCGGCCCGAGGCTGGCCCGGTCGATACCCCACTCTTGTGACAGCGCCGGAGCGATAAAGCCCATGGCGGCAGTATCAAGGCCATCGAGGAAGACAATCAGGAAGCACAGGATCACTACCCGCCATTGATAGCGCGACAGCGGCTGCTGATTGATAAAGGACTGAACGTCGAGGCAGCTGCCGACGTTGGTTTGCGGTTTGTTCATTGTTGTTATCCAGAAAATCGGCGCAAGCAAAACCCTGGCGCACTGTTGCCGCGGGTTGCGAAGAGACGGTTACGGCCTGGCGTCAGCCTGGATACAACGACACTGGATGCGGGTACGCCCGCAGCTCAGAAAAGACAGTGATCATGGTGTTGCCTCGCATGTTGTTCTTGTTCGGTCGGCACAGCCGACCGTTGCGAGAAACATTAATCAGCACGCGATGGCTGCGCAATTCGTTGGCCGCAAGTATGGGCGTTTATCGAACAGTAGATTGCGCAGCACTCGCGGTTCAGCCAAACAGTTGGGTGCACAGATCCCGACTCGAGGCGAGCAGGATCGGCAAGAACCGCTGCTCAAGCTCGCTGCGGGTGACCCGGCCGACATGCGTACTGACGTTGAGCGCCGCGAGTACCTGCCCCGAGGCATCGTAGATAGGCACGGCAATCGAACGCAGGCCCTGCTCCAGCTCCTGATCAACCACACACCAGCCCTGCGCGCGAACCTGCTGGATGCAGGCAAGCAGCGACTCCTTGTCATGCAACGTGCGGCTGGTACGGGCCTTGAGATCGGCGCGATCGAAGTATTCGTGCAGGCTGGCGTCGTCCAGCGCGGCCAGCAGAATCCGCCCCATCGAGGTGCAATAGGCGGGCAGCCGGCCACCCACCGAGAGGTCGACCGAGATCAACCGCTCGACCGTGGCCGAGCGGGCGATATAGAGGATGTCATCGCCTTCGAGGGTGGCCATGTTGGCGGCTTCGTGCAGTTGGTCGCTGATGCGGTCCAGATAAGGCTGGGCCGACATCGCCAGCGGCGTCGAAGACAAATAGGCATGGCCAAGCGTGAGCACCTTGGGCAGCAAGGAATAGGTCCGCCCATTGGTGGTGGCGTAACCCAGCTTCATCAGCGTGTGCAGGCAGCGACGCACCGCTGCACGGGGGATCTCGGTACGGTGGCTGATCTGCGCGATGGTCAGGTGCCGTTTGCGCTCCTGGAACGCCTGAATCACCGCCAGGCCGCGCGCCAGTGAGGTCATGAAGTCCGGATCGCCGGTGAAGGCCTGAATGCGTTTGGCCGGTGAGGCAACGATGGGCGGCGCCATCGCTGCAGAGCCAGTGCGCTCGGGCATCGGGGAAACGGTGGGCAAGCTTTCGTCGCTCATGGCTGACCTCGAAAAATAATGGGCGCTTCGTGCGATTATCGAACGAACGGCCGATAATCGCAATTGACCGCTGACACTTTTGCTTATACCTTTCCCCTGCCACATGTGGCTTCTTTGGAGAGACTGGTCAGGTACCCACCGTAGAAGTCCCCAGGCACGGCCTCGCTGACGCGGGGCCGTTTATTATTCCTTCTGTGCTGCAATACGAACTTAATCGTTTCTCTCCACTCCAAGTTCTTGCAGTACAAATGATGAGATCACCTGCTACTTGCTCATCGTCAAAGTCTTGCTTCACTATCAGTGAAGACCGATGATCAAACTTCAGCCGGTTGCTACAATTGAATCATTTGAATCACTGCTCGAGCATGCCAGATCGGCGATAGCCGGCTCCCCGCCTCCCTATATAGCCTTGATCCTAAAATCGTATGCTCTGATGCCCTGCTTGCTTGAACCCTGTCGCTGCGACAGCACACTCGCTCTGGTTGCGTGGCCGCATGCCCGATACTGCATGTCGAAGCCGGAGTCTTTACTCTAACTAGTCAGGTATTTACTGTGACGAAAGATGAACTGCGCGCCGAGCTCGAGCGCCAGGCCGAACGCTTCAAGGATGTGTACGGTGGTGAAGTCACCACCTACGCCGCTCAATCCGAACCCGAGCGCAAACCGTGGCGCAAACGCGCGACTGTCCAGGACCAGGTATTCGCCCAGGAACTGGAAAAGATGGAAAAGGACCTGCGCGGCGACGAGGCCTGAGCATTCAGGCCAGGCATTGACTGTGTCGAGTAGCGCCAAGGCAGCGTCCTAGCCGCCCATGAAATGGAATTACACAAATTTCATACAGACGTTTGAATGAGCGTGAAGGTACGCGCTTTGCGTAAATTCGCCGGCGTTTAGAGCACTTGGCGGAATTTACGCCAAAAAATATCGCTCCTTGTGCAGCGCACTGGTAACCGTACCGGGCTTTTTTTGCTGCCATCGGTCTGCCGGGGGTGCATCGGCTGCCATGGTTTTCTGGCATAATCCGGCCCCCCTACGACCGCCAGAAAACCTTCATGATCGATTTATTCAGCGGATTGGATGCCTGGGTAGTAGTGAGCCTGGTGCTCGCGCTCACCTTTGTACTCGCATTCGAGTTCATCAATGGCTTTCATGACACCGCCAACGCGGTAGCTACTGTCATCTATACCAAAGCCATGCCCCCGCACCTCGCCGTGTTCTTCTCTGGCGTGTTCAACTTCCTCGGCGTGCTGCTTGGCGGCGTTGGCGTGGCCTATGCCATCGTCCACCTGTTGCCGGTGGAACTGCTGATCAATGTGAACACCGGTCACGGCCTGGCCATGGTCTTCTCGTTGCTGGCCGCGGCCATCGCCTGGAACCTGGGCACCTGGTACTTCGGTATCCCGGCCTCGAGTTCGCACACCCTGATCGGCTCGATCCTCGGTGTCGGCCTGGCCAACGCGCTGATCAGCGACATCCCGCTGGGTGATGGCGTCAACTGGCAGAAGGCAATCGACATCGGTATGTCGCTGGTGCTCTCGCCACTGGCCGGCTTTGCCGTGGCGGCGCTGGTTCTGCTGGGGCTGAAGTGGTGGCGCCCGCTGTCGAAGATGCACAAGACACCGGAGCAGCGCCGCAAGCTCGACGACAAGAAGCATCCACCGTTCTGGAACCGCCTGGTACTGGTGATCTCGGCCATGGGCGTGAGCTTTGTGCATGGCTCCAACGACGGCCAGAAAGGCATCGGCCTGATCATGCTGGTGCTGATCGGCATCGTCCCGGACAAGTTCGTACTCGACCTGAACAGCACCACCTACCAGATCGAACGCACCCGGGATGCAACCCTGCACCTGAGCCAGTTCTACCAGCGCAATGAAGCGATGCTGGGCGAGTTCCTGGCCCTGGGCAAAGCCCAGGCGGGCGATCTGCCGGAGAAGTTCAGCTGCAACCCGCAGCAAACCGAACCGACCATTGCCGCGCTGCAATCGTCGCTGCAAGGCGTGACCGACTACCGCGCGCTGGGCGCCGAGCAGCGCGTCGAAGTGCGCCGCTACCTGCTGTGCCTGGACGACACCGCGAAAAAGGTCGGCAAGCTGCCGGGCCTTGAGCCGCGTGAGAAGTCCGACCTGGAAAAACTGCGCAAAGACCTCACCGCCACCACGGAATATGCACCGTTCTGGGTGATCGTCGCGGTTGCGCTGGCCTTGGGCCTGGGCACCATGGTCGGCTGGAAACGCGTGGTACTGACTGTCGGCGAGAAGATCGGCAAGCAGGGCATGACCTATGCCCAAGGCATGTCGGCGCAGATCACCGCGGCCTGTGCGATCGGCATGGCCAACGTGTTCAGCCTGCCGGTATCGACCACCCATGTATTGTCTTCGGGCGTAGCCGGGACCATGGTCGCCAACAAGAGCGGCCTGCAAGGCGGCACCGTCAAGACCATCCTGCTGGCGTGGGTACTGACCCTGCCGGCAACGGTCGGTCTGGCTGCCGGGCTGTTCTGGCTGGCCACCAAGGCGATCAGCTGAAGCACATTGCGATGATCTGAAAAAGGCGCCTGCGGGCGCCTTTTTCGTTGTTGCCGACCGCAAGCGAGGATCAACGCCGCTTGTTGCCCAGCAACGAGCCCATCAGCCCACGCATCAGCTGCCGGCCTAGTTGGTTGGCCGCCTGACGCACTGCCGACTTGATCGCCTGTCCCGCCGCACCTTGCAAAAACTCCCCTGCCTTATCGGCGAAGCTGTCCTGCTCAGGCTTGGCCTGCGGCACCGGCTCGGCCGGCTCACCTTTACGCTGGGTGAGCATTTCATAGGCAGACTCACGGTCAATCGGCTGGTCGTAACGGCCCCGCAGGCTGGAGGCTGCGAGCAATGCATCGCGCTCGGCACTGCTCAACGGCCCGATCCGCGACTGTGGTGGGGCGACCAGCACGCGCTGGACCATCGCCGGCGTGCCCTTGTCCTCCAAGGTGCCGACCAGCGCCTCGCCTATGCCCAACTCGGTGAGCACGCCAAGGGTGGAAAAAGCGGGATTCGCTCGAAAGCCATCGGCAACCGCCTTCAACGACTTCTGCTCCTTGGCGGTGAATGCTCGCAGGCCATGCTGAATACGCAAGCCGAGCTGGGCCAGCACTGCATCAGGCAGGTCCGCGGGCGACTGGGTGACAAAGTACACCCCAACGCCCTTCGAGCGAATCAGCCTCACCACCTGCTCCAAGCGATCCTGCAGCGCCTTGGGTGTGCCATTGAACAGCAAGTGCGCCTCATCGAAGAACAGCGCCAGCAGTGGTTTTTCCGCATCCCCGCGCTCGGGCAACTGCTCGAACAGCTCAGCCAGCAGCCACAGCAGGAAGGTCGCGTAGACCTTGGGCGCTTCATGCACCAAGCGGCTGGCGTCAAGTAGATGAATGCGCCCACGGCCATCAGCCGTCGGCTGCAGCAGGTCTTCAAGCTGCAAGGCCGGCTCGCCGAACAATGCCTCGGCGCCCTGCTGCTCAAGGGTCGCCAGGCGCCGTAACAACGCCTGGGTAGAGCTGCTGGTCATCAGCGCACTGTCGTCACCAAGCACCTGCGGATTGTCCTTGAGGTGATTGAGCAGGGCTTTGAGGTCTTTCAGATCGAGCAATAGCAAACCATCCCGATCTGCCACCTTGAACGCTGCGTACAAGGCAGCCTGTTGGCTGTCGCTCAGCTCCAGCAGGTTGCCCAGCAGCAGGGGACCCATTTCACTGAGCGTGGTACGCAACGGATGGCCAGACTTGCCGGCAATGTCCCACAGGGTCACCGGATACGCCTTCGGGCTGTGCCCCAGCCATGGCATCCCGGCAATGCGTTCGGCAACCTTGCCCTGCGGCGTCGCGGCGGCACCGAGGCCGCACAGGTCACCCTTCACGTCGGCAGCGAATACGGCCACGCCCGCGTCACTGAAGACTTCTGCCAGGCGCTGCAGGGTTACGGTCTTGCCTGTGCCGGTGGCACCGGCCACCAGACCGTGGCGGTTGGCCAGGCGCATGGCCTGGCTGACAGGCTGGCCGTCAGCTCCCGCCCCTACAACGATTTGCGAAGAATCTGACATGTTGTTTCATCCTCTCCTCAAGCTTTGCCGAATAACGGCCGATATGTCTTGGTGATAATTGCCTTAAAGACAGGAACATCCCCAAAGTGACTTGCGGGACTAGTTGCACTGTTTTCAGCGCTTTGTGCGAACGACCCGATATCACCTTAGCGGAACCGATCACGCCATGAACAAAAGCCTTCGTTTCAGCCACAAGATCCTTATTGCCGCATCGCTTATCGTGATACTCGCGTTCAGCTTGTTCACCCTTTACAACGATTACCTGCAGCGTAATGCGATTCGCCAGGATCTGGAAAACTATCTGACAGAGATGGGCGCATCGACCTCGACCAACGTGCGCAATCTATTCGATGGCCGGATCAAGCTGGTAGAAAACCTGGCGCAGAACATCGCCCAGGCGCCCGCCGACGCAGAGATCTTGCTCGGCCAGAATGCCCTGATCTCAAGCTTCCTCACAGTCTATGTGGGCAAGGTCGATGGCGGTTTCAGCGTGCGCCCCGACTCGCCGATGCCGGCTGGGTACGATCCGCGTGTGCGGCCCTGGTACAAGGATGGCATGGCTGCTAACGGCGCGATCCTGACCGAGCCGTACATCGACATGGCCACCCAGAAGATGGTCATCGGCATCATCAGCAAGGTTTCGACCAGCGTTGGCGTGGTTGGCGGAGACCTGGCGCTCGACGGCCTGGTCGAGATCATCAACTCGCTGAACTTCGGCGGCATGGGTTACGCCTTCCTGGTCAACGACCAAGGCAAGATTCTGGTTCATCCGGACAAAGACCTGGTCATGAAGCCGCTGTCGGATCTGTTCCCGCAGAACACACCACGGCTTTCCGCTGAACTGACCGAAGTCAGCGCTGACGGCAAGGACCGCCTGGTCACCTTCACCCCAATCAAAGGCCTGCCTGCGGCCAACTGGTACATCGGCTTGTCGGTCGACAAAGACAAAGCCTTCGCCATGCTCAGCACCTTCCGCACATCGGCGGTGATCGCCACGCTCGTCGCGGTTGTGATCATCATTGCCCTGCTCGGCCTGCTGATTCGGGTGCTGCTGCAGCCACTGCACACCATGACCCGCGCCATGGAAGACATTGCCCAGGGCGAAGGCGACCTGACCAAGCGCCTGACCATTCACAGCCAGGATGAATTCGGCGTACTCGGCAGCGCCTTTAACCGCTTTGTCGAACGTATTCACAGCTCGATCCGCGAGGTGTCCTCGGCGACGGAACAGGTCAACGAAGTGGCATTGCGGGTGATCAGCGCCTCCAACTCGTCGATGACCAACTCCGACGAGCAGTCCAACCGCACCAACAGCGTTGCCGCCGCCATCAACGAGCTGGGCGCTGCCGCCCAGGAAATCGCCGGCAATGCTGCCCAGGCCTCGCAGCACGCGACCTCGGCGCGGCATCTTGCCGAAGAAGGTCAGCAGGTGGTCGACCGCAACATTGCCGCGATGAACCGCCTGTCGGAGTTGATCGTTGGCTCCAGCGCGCAGATCGAAACGCTGAACAGCAAGACCGTCAACATCGGCCAGATCCTCGAAGTGATCACCAGCATTTCGCAGCAGACCAACCTGCTCGCGCTCAACGCCGCCATCGAGGCTGCCCGCGCGGGCGAAGCCGGCCGCGGCTTTGCCGTCGTCGCCGATGAGGTGCGCAACCTCGCCCACCGCACCCAGGAGTCGGCGCAGCAAGTTCAGGGCATGATCGAAGAGCTGCAGGTCGGCGCCCGAGAGTCGGTCGAGACCATGGGCCAGAGCCAGCGTCACAGCCAGGACAGTGTGCAGATTGCCAACCAGGCCGGGGAGCGCCTGGAAAGCGTGACTGTGCGCATCGGCGAGATCGACGGCATGAACCAGTCGGTGGCCACGGCAACCGAGGAGCAGACGGCGGTGGTCGATTCGATCAACATGGACATCAGCGAAATCAACATGCTTAACCAGGAAGGTGTGGAAAACCTGCAGGCTACTCTGCGCGCCTGCTCGGATCTGGAGCAGCAAGCCAGCCGCTTGAAACAGCTGGTGGGCAGCTTCCGCATCTGACCTCCGGGTGCAACCCTCCCCGCCGCCATTTCGATACTGGCGGCGGGGGCCTTGGCCACGGGCTTGCCGGCAATAATGCCGATGCGCGCCCGGGCCAACCTCGATCGAACAAACTATTCTTCCAGGAGGTCAACCTCTAGGCATGTCATCGCCGCTTTGTTACCGCGCATGACAGACCTGAAGTCGATCCCCGGAGGGATGCTGATCGTGCACATTGCCGACATCACCATGTTCTACGCACCCGCCAGTGGTGGCGTGCGTACCTATCTTGATGCCAAACACCGCCGTCTCGACGCCATGACTGGCGTTCACCACAGCCTGCTGATCCCTGGCGCCAGCGCCAGCCACGCCGATGGCGTCTACCGGGTGCCGTCCCCGCCACTGCCGTTCGGCAAGGGCTATCGCTTCCCGGTCCGCCTGGCGCCGTGGTGCAAGGTGTTGCGCGAGCTGCAGCCTGATCTGATCGAAGTCGGCGACCCGTATCTGACTGCCTGGGCAGCGCTGGAAGCGCGGCGCAAGCTAGATGTGCCGGTAATCGGCTTCTATCACTCCGACCTGCCGCTGCTGGTGGGCAATCGCATGGGCAACTGGTTCACGCCCAACGTCGAGGCCTACGTCAGCAAGCTCTATGGCAACTTCGACCGGGTCCTGGCGCCAAGCCAGGTGATGGCCGACAAACTGCGTCGGCTGGGCGTGCGCGACGTGCATGTGCAGCGGCTGGGCGTAGACTTGAGCACGTTCAACCCGGAGCAGCGCGACAACCGCCTGCGGGCGGAACTGGGGATCCCCGACACCACCCGCCTGCTAGTGTTTGCCGGGCGCGGCTCGCGCGAGAAGAACCTGCCGGTATTGCTCGACTGCATGCGTCACCTCGGCCCTCACTATCACCTGCTGCTGGTGGGTTCGGCCATGCCCAGCAACGTGCCTGCCAACGTCAGCGTGATCAATCACTTCTGCCCATTGGCGGAAGTCGCGCGGCTGATGGCCAGTGCCGACCTGCTGGTGCATGCCGGTGATCAGGAAACCTTTGGCCTGGTCATTCTCGAAGCCATGGCCTGTGCCACCCCGGTTGTCGCAGTGCGCGCCGGCGCGTTCAGCGAAATAGTCACCGAGCAATGTGGCCGCCTGTGCCCGCCAAACGACGGCCAGGCCATGGCCGCCACCGTACGCGAGGTATTCGAGGACGGCGTGCGCCGGCTTGGCCAGCAGGCACGCCGGCATGTCGAGCAGCATTACTCTTGGGACAACGTGGTCAACGGCCTGCTGCAGCACTACCAAGCCGTGCTCGGCCATCAGCCACTGGTGCGTGCACATGCTTGAAGAGACTACCGGGCAGCGCAGCGTGATGCTGGTGCTGCACGACGTGGCGCCGGAGACCTGGCCCGACTACCAGCCGTTTGTCGAGGCGGTCGACCAGCTGGGCAACGTGCCGATGACTTGGCTGGTGGTGCCCGACTTTCATCAGCGCAATGCTCTCGAGCGCTCGCCGACCTTCTGCCGTCTGCTAGATTGGCGCCTGCAGCAGGGCGACGAGCTGGCGCTACATGGCTATTACCACGCCGACCTCGGGCCGACGCCACGCACGCCGCGGGACTTCTTCATGCGCCGGATCTATACGCATGAAGGTGAATTTTATGCGCTGGAACAAGCTCAGGCGTTGCAGCGCCTGCAAGCGGGCCTGCAGCTGTTCAATAGCCAGGGCTGGCCGGTGGCGGGCTTCGTCGCCCCGGCCTGGCTGATGAGTGAGGGCACCCGCCAGGCCCTGCGCCAGTTGCCATTGCGCTACACCAGCACGCCTCAGCACCTCTATCGGCTACCAGAATTCACCGCGATAGACGCACCTGGCCTGGTCTGGAGCGCCCGCAGTGCCTGGCGTCGGGGCTTGTCGCGGGCACTGTGCAATTCGCAGCTGCAACGCTGGCAAAGTGCGCCAACCTTGCGCCTGGGCCTGCACCCAGTCGACATGCGCCATCGCAGCTCTCGCGATTACTGGCTGCAAACGTTGAAAACGCTCATCGAACAAGGCCGCGAGCCTCTGACCAAGTCAGCCTGGCTGGACCGCCAGGTCGCGGCATGAAGCGCTATGCCTGGCTTGGGCTGGCCCTGGTGCTGGCCCTGCTGGTGCCGGCATTGCTCGGCGGCGCCGAGCTACTGCCCAGACTGCAGAGCTTCTCCCCGAGCCTGATGGCGACCCTGCTGGGGATGATCCTGCTGTGCTGGATCATCAATGCGGCACGTCTGCGCCTGCTGCTGGGTGAGCAAGGTGCGCAATTGGGGCGTTGGCGCAGTCTTGGGGTGATCATGGCCACCGAGTTTGCCATCTGCACCACCCCAGGCGGTAGCGGTGGGCCATTGGCGCTGATGGCGCTGTTGGCGCGCGAGCGCATCGGTGCGGCCCGCAGCGGCGCGGTGTTCGCTATCGATCAATTGAACGATCTGCTGTTTTTCTTCTGCGCCATGCTCGCCGTTGCCGGCTACGCGCTCAGCCACAGCCTGGGCCGCAGCCAACAAGGCATGCTCATGGGCAGCGCAATGATGCTGTGTGCAGCCTTGGTGCTGATCGTACTGTTGCTGCGCTATCGGCGGCAGATCATGCGGCTCAATGGCCGCCTGCTGCGCAGGGTCGGCATGGGCGAAAAACGTCGGCGCCGCTGGGCGCGCAAGCTGCTGAGCTTCATCAAGGCTTTGGCGCAGACCTGGCGGCTGCCAAAACGTACGTTAGCGCTGGTATTCAGCCTGACGTGCCTGCACTGGAGCCTGCGCTTCAGCGTGCTGTATCTGGTGATTCGCGGGCTTGGCGTGGAGCTGGCGTGGATACCCAGCTTTCTGGTGCAGATGCTGGCGCTGAGTGCTGGTCAGTTCAGCCTGTTGCCGGGCGGGGCCGGCGCTGCCGAACTGACATCGGCGAGCTTGTTGACACCACTGGTGGGCAGCTCGACGGCGGCAGCGGCGATCTTGCTCTGGCGCGCTGTTACTTATTACTTTTACCTACTGGCCGGGGGGCCGGTGTTTGTCTGCCTGCTGGGGCGACCGCTACTCCAGCGCTGGCGCCGTCAGCAAATGGATTGAGCAGCTGCCGCCAGAGTTCGGCGGCACCGACAAACTCGGTGCCGTGCTCGTCGCTCATGGCGTCAGGATCGAAGCGAGCCAGGCAGCCCTCACCCAGCGTCGGCAGCGCACTGGCCGCGGCCTTGTCGAGTGGATCCGCCATTGGCCCGCCCTCCTCTCAGTCGAACACCACGGTCTTGTTGCCGTGCACCAACACACGGTCTTCGAGGTGATGACGCAAGCCACGGGCAAGCACCATCTTCTCCACGTCGCGACCGAAACGCACCATGTCTTCGATGCTGTCGGCATGGCTGACGCGGACCACATCCTGTTCGATGATCGGGCCGGCATCCAGCTCTTCGGTGACGTAGTGACAGGTCGCACCGATCAGCTTGACGCCACGCAGGGCGGCCTGGTGGTAAGGCTTGGCACCGACGAACGAAGGCAGGAAGCTGTGATGAATGTTGATCACTTTTTCAGCATAGGCCTGGCACAGCTGTGGCGGCAGGATCTGCATGTAGCGCGCCAGCACTACGACATCGGCACCATGGCTTTCGACCAGACGCGAGACTTCGGCAAACGCCGGCTGCTTGTCTTTCGGGTCGACCGGCACATGGTAGAACGGGATGCCATGCCATTCGACCATGCTGCGCAGGTCATCATGGTTGGAAATCACGCAAGGGATATCACAGTCCAGCTCATCGGTATGCCAGCGATGCAGCAGATCCGCCAGGCAGTGCGACTCGCGGCTGGCCATCAGCACCACACGCTTCTTTTGCGCCGAGTCGGTGACCCGCCAGATCATCGAGAATTCTTCGGCAATCGGCGTGAATGCTTCACGGAAGGCCTCGATCCCAAACGGCAATGACTCGGCGCGGATCTCATGGCGCATGAAGAACCAACCGCTCTGCTCGTCCGAGTGGTGGCTGGCTTCGTTAATCCAGCCGTTGTACAGAGCCAGGAAATTACTGACTTTTGCCACGATGCCGACACGGTCGGGGCAGGCAATCACCAGTCGATAGGTGCGCATGAATGAGACTCCAGGAACTTCGCAAAGGCGCATATTCTAGCGAGCTGGCAGAAAAAACACAGTAATCATCAGCAGCTGCCGCACGGGCCGCGCCGCTCGGCAATTGTTCAGCCATCGCTGCGGCGCCGAGCATGACAGCGGCGGACGCCGCCAGTGATATGTAAATTTTTCTTAACCTGAATACATTGTTAACACTCGCCTATTTAAGCGAGCGTGCCTTGATTATTGTTTACTTGAGACTAGCGGCTGTCTATTATTAGCCCACTGACTCCCTGTACATGCACTATTAAGGAACACTTCATGTCTCTGATCAACGAATACCGCGCCACAGAAGAAGCCATCAAAGAACTTCAAGCTCGTCTGGCCAACCTGTCGCAAGACGACAAGCTGAAGAAAGAGCTGGAATTCGAAGGCAAGCTGCGCACCCTGATGGGCGAATATTCCAAATCGCTGCGTGATGTGATCGCCCTGCTCGACCCGGAATCGAAACTGAGCAAGGCCCCACGTGGCGGCGTCAAGACCACCACTACCAAGCGTGCGCGCAAGGTCAAGCAATACAAGAACCCGCACAATGGTGAAGTTATCGAAACCAAAGGCGGCAACCACAAGACCCTGAAAGAATGGAAAGCCAAATGGGGTGGCGATGTGGTTGAAGGCTGGGCAACCCTGCTGGACTGATAAGTCCGCTTTGCTGCCTTGAATAAAACGCCGGCTATTGCCGGCGTTTTTTATTGTCTGGACACATTACAGTACAAACGACTGCTGCAGTTTCTCGGCATGCTGCTGCCAGGCAAGCAGTACCTGCCGCCCGCCTTCGTCAGCTGTTGCCCATGCGCTTTGCAGGGCCTTTTCGAAACCCTCCAGGGTAATCGGCGCGCCCGCCGCAGGGTCGCCAAGACGTTGCTGGCAGAACTGCAGCCAGCGCTGTCGCTCTGGCTCATCCAGGGTCTCGGGGAAGTTTCGCGCCCGGTAGCGGAATAACAGTTCAGGCAGCCGTGGATCATCGAACATCCATTGTGATCGGCCAAGTTGCGCCGGGTCGACCACGCGCACCTGTTCGCACAGACGGCGGTCACGGTCGCCAATAAAGCCTGCATATAACTGCTGCTCGGGGTCGTCGCTTGCGCCAAATTCTTCGGCGCTGTAAATCGCGGCGAGTTTGTCTTGCCAGACGTTTTGTTGCTGTGCCAGTTGCTCGCCGCGTGCTTGCAGCAGGGACAGATCAATCCCTAATCGTTGTTGGTCAACCGGGCGCAATACCGACAGCGGTGCCAGTACCGGGCAGCGGTTGACTTGCACCAACTTGAGCGGCACCGGTAATTGCATGTCGGACAATTCGTCACGCCGAGTGTACAAACGCTTGCGTAATGTTTCGGCGCTTTCATGCAGTAGCGGAGAGGTTTCCAACTGCAGGTCGCACACAATCAGTGCGTTGCGGTTACGTGGATGCCAGGCCAGCGGCAGTACCACGCCGAGGTAATTTCGCTCAGCGGAGAAACGCCCGGAAATATGTACCAATGGCTGCAATAGCCGAATCTGCTCCATGACTTTATGCTTGCTGCGCAACTGAAATAACCAGTCATACAACTTTGGCTGTTTATCCCGAATCAATCGGGCCAGAGCGATGGTCGCCCGCACGTCGGAAAGCGCTTCGTGAGCATGCCCATGATCGATGCCATTGGCTTTGCTGAGCAATTCCAGACGCAGGCTGGTGCGCCCGTCCTGCTGCGGCCAGACGATGCCTTCAGGGCGCAGGGCATAGGCCGTGCGCACCACATCGATCAGATCCCAGCGGCTGTTGCCGCCCTGCCACTCGCGAGCATAGGGGTCAAAGAAGTTGCGATAGAGGCTGTAACGGGTCACCTCGTCGTCAAAGCGCAGGGTGTTGTAGCCGGCGCCGCAGGTGCCAGGGCGCACCAGTTGCTGATGCACACGGGTCATGAACTCGGCTTCGCACAGGCCATTGCTGGCCAGTTGCTCAGGAGTGATGCCGGTGACCAGGCAGGCCATCGGATGCGGCAAAATATCTGCCGACGGTTGGCAGAACAGATTGACCGGTTCTTCGATCTCATTGAGGTCGAAATCGGTGCGCAGCCCCGCCAGTTGCAACGGCCGGTCGCAACGCGGGTTGATACCAGTGGTTTCGTAGTCGTGCCAGAAGATGCTGGAGCTCACGGGTTCGTCCTGTAGCTAGGTCGACCGTGAGTCTAGCGGCCCGGGCGGGCAGTTCGCACCTCTAATGCAGGCAGAATGTGTCGCCAGGGTCAGGCAGAAGCGTTGGCGGCAGGGCGGAAGCTGAAGAAGTCACGCAATGAATGCACGAACTCATCGTACTCGCGCGGTGCCTGTAGCAGCATGAAGCCTGAGTCGTAATGCATGGGCGTCTGGTCTTCGCGGCACCACAGGCAGCTTGCCGACAGGTTGATAAACTGCCAGGCGCCGCCGGGCAAGGGCACGCGCAGCTGCAGTTCGTAGTCGGGCCCGACCAGCACCGGCAGCGAGCTGATCAGCATCAAACCGTCTTCGGAGGCATTGCCAAGGTAGCCGATCTGCTGATCGGTAAAGCGGTTGTAGACCTTGAGTACACAAGGCAACTGGTGACGCTGGATGTGGCGCTGGATAAACATGATGACAGGTAGTGTCCCGTTTCCGCGGCCAGGAATACGAGGTACTGGCGGTTGCTGTTACAGCTAAGATACAGCTTAGCCCAGCCGCTGTGGCGAATCTCGTGAAATCAATGACACCTTGGTGTTAGCGCCAAGGCGTGGTATGCACCGGACTGGCCACGGCAGGCTGGCGATAGTGGCCGAGCTTTTCCAGCGTCAGCAGACGCGCACGGGCGCGGTAGGCGTACTCGTTTTGCGGGTAGCGCTGAACCAGGTACTCGTAGGTCTGCGCAGCATCGACGTAGAGCTTCTGCCGCTCCAGGCATTGGCCACGCAGCAGAGCCACTTCAGGATGGATGAACGGCCGCGCGCGGCTGGTCCGATCGACCTGGGACAGCTCGAGCATCACCCGCTGGCAATCGCCACGATCATAGGCGCGGTAGGCGTTGTTCAGGTGATGGTCCATCGACCAACGGGTGCAGCCAACGACGCTGGCGGCAATCGCCAGAACGATCAGGGTTCGCATGGGGATTCTCCTTTGATAGGCAGTGTATCGGCCCGACGCGGCAAATCTTCACACGCTTTTGCAAGCATAGCGCGACCGTACAAATGCCACCCCCGCAACACGCAAGGTAGTGCAACGGAACAATGACTACAGCGCAATTGAGGAGTAGCCTCTCGCTGCGCTTCACTACAGGAGTCTATGCATGACCATCCGCCGTACCAAAATCGTTGCCACCCTTGGCCCTGCCAGCAACTCGCCAGAAGTGATCGAACAACTGATCCTTGCCGGCCTCGACGTTGCCCGCCTGAACTTCTCCCACGGCACGCCGGACGAGCACAAGGCTCGCGCCCGCCTGATCCGTGAGATCGCCGCCAAGAACGGCCGTCACGTCGCACTGCTGGGCGACCTGCAGGGTCCGAAGATCCGCATCGCCAAGTTCAGCAACAAGCGCATTGAATTGAAGATCGGTGACAAGTTCACCTTCTCCACCGTGCACCCGCTGACCGAAGGCAACCAGGATATCGTCGGCATCGACTACCCCGACCTGGTCAAGGATTGCGGCGTGAACGACGAGCTGCTGCTCGACGATGGCCGTGTGGTCATGCGCGTCGAGACCGCTACCGCCGACTCCCTGCACTGTGTGGTGTTGGTTGGCGGCCCGCTGTCTGACCACAAAGGTATCAACCGCAAAGGTGGCGGTCTGACCGCACCGGCCCTGACCGAGAAAGACAAGGCCGACATCAAGCTGGCTGCCGAGATGGACCTGGACTACCTGGCCGTGTCCTTCCCGCGTGATGCCAAGGACATGGAATACGCACGCAAACTGCGTGACGAGTCCGGCGGCAGCGCCTGGCTGGTGGCCAAGATCGAACGCGCCGAAGCGGTTGCCGACGACGAAACCCTCGACGCCCTGATTGCTGCCTCCGACGCCGTGATGGTTGCCCGTGGCGACCTCGGCGTGGAAATCGGCGATGCCGAGCTGATCGGTATCCAGAAGAAGATCATCCAGCACGCCCGCCGCAACAACAAAGCGGTGATCGTCGCGACCCAGATGATGGAGTCGATGATCCAGAACCCGATGCCGACCCGCGCCGAAGTTTCCGACGTGGCCAACGCCGTGCTGGATAACACCGATGCGGTGATGCTGTCGGCTGAAAGTGCTGCCGGTGCTTATCCGATCGAAGCCGTACAGGCCATGGCGCGGATTTGTCAGGGCGCTGAAAAGCACCCGACCAACCAGCGCTCTAGCCACCGTCTGCACACCACCTTCGAGCGTTGCGACGAGAGCATCGCCCTGGCGGCGATGTACACCGCCAACCACTTCCCCGGCGTCAAGGCGATCATCGCCCTCACCGAAAGTGGCTACACCCCGCTGATCATGTCGCGCCTGCGCTCGCATGTGCCGATCTACGCGCTGTCTCCGCACCGCGCGACCCAGGCACGTGCCTCGATGTTCCGTGGCGTCTACCCGATCGCGTTCGACCCGGCCTCGCTGCCGGCCGACAAGGTCAGCCAGGCGGCCGTCGACGAGCTGCTGCAGCGCGGTTTGGTTGAGCAAGGCGACTGGGTGATCCTGACCAAAGGCGACAGCTACCACACCATCGGTGGCACCAATGGCATGAAGATCCTGCACGTCGGTGATCCGCTGGTCGGCTGAACCCCGCCAACACGCCGCTCCCTGTAGGGGCGGCCTTGTGTCGCGAGAGGCCAGCAAAGCTGGCCCGGCAATATCGGCGGCGAAGCTGAAAATGTGGGCCCGCTCCGCGCGCCTCTCGCGACACAAGGCCGCTCCTACAAAAACACATCGGCATACAGCTGATTACGCGGCAAGCCGGCGATGAACAAGCGTCGTGCGAACCGCTCGACGCTGGCCGGCGCACCGCACACCAGCGCCACCGTCTGCCGCGACGCCAGACGCAACCCAGCCAACGCCTCCTGCACTCGATCCTCAAGCACCCACTCCACGCTCACTTCAGTGTGCAGTTGGGCCAGGGCAATCACTGTGTCTTTCAGGTAATGCCCCTCCTCTGCATGAGCCACCTGTAGCAGCTTGATCTCACCGTTGTGTCCTGCGCGCAACGCCTCGCGCAATATCCCTATCAGCGGCGCCAGACCAGTGCCTGCAGCCAATAGCCAGAGCGGCTTGTGCTGCCAGTCCGGGTCGTAATGCAATGCGCCACCGCGCAACTCGCCAAGCCTCAGCTCATCACCAACCCGCAACGCACGTGCACGGTCACAAAATGCGCCCGGGCGTCGGCAGTCGATATGAAACTCGAGAAAGTCATCCTCGCCCGGCAGGCTGGCCAGTGAATACGGGCGCGCCACCTCCCCGGCCCACAGCAACAGGTGCTGCCCGGCCTGATAGCGCAACAGCCGCTGCGGGCGCAAGCGCAGGCGCAGCACATCGGCAAACCAGTCAAGCTGGCACACTTGCGCCGGCAAGCCATCATGCAGTGGGTCGAACAACGCCAGGCGCAAGTCGCCCGTGACCTGGCACTGACAGGCCAACCGCCAGCCCTGCTCGCGCTGGGCCGGGCTCAGAGCCTCTGGTTTCAGGTCATCAGGCTGGCCGTCAAGACACCGCACCATGCATGCATGGCAACTGCCGGCGCGGCAACTATAGGGCACGTTGAAGCCTGCGCCATTGAGGGCATCGAGCAAATTGCTGGCGGCAGGCACGCTGATTCGCTGCGCGCCTACGTAGACATCGGGCATGGTTCAGAGGCCTCCGGGGTTATACGGGTATTGTACAGAACACACGCAACATCACTGCCAACCCGCTTCAGACCTTGGTCCCGCGCATGCGGTGGTGTGTCGCACCGGTATGCGCGCTATACTGCCGCGCCTTTTTTGCGTCGGCCTGACCTGCCGCCGCGTTGCCAGGCGTTTCGCCACGCTGGTGGTCGAAAAGCCTTTTACCGATGTTCCCGTCTTCAAGAGGAGCGCGCTGCATGACCGTGATCAAGCAAGACGACCTGATTCAGAGCGTCGCCGATGCCCTGCAATTCATTTCGTACTACCACCCCGTTGACTTCATCCAGGCGATGCACGAAGCCTACCTGCGTGAAGAATCGCCGGCTGCCCGTGACTCGATCGCGCAGATCCTGATCAACTCGCGCATGTGTGCCACAGGCCACCGCCCGATCTGCCAGGACACCGGTATTGTCACCGTGTTCGTGCGCGTGGGTATGGACGTGCGCTGGGATGGCGCCACCATGAGCGTCGACGACATGATCAACGAGGGCGTGCGCCGCGCCTATAACCTGCCGGAGAACGTCCTGCGGGCTTCGATCCTGGCCGACCCGGCCGGGGCGCGCAAGAACACCAAGGACAACACCCCAGCCGTCATCCACTACTCGGTAGTGCCAGGCGACAAGCTGGAAGTCGACGTCGCAGCCAAGGGCGGCGGCTCCGAGAACAAGTCGAAGATGGCCATGCTCAACCCGTCCGATTCGATCGTCGACTGGGTGCTCAAGACCGTGCCGACGATGGGCGCTGGCTGGTGCCCGCCTGGCATGCTCGGCATCGGCATCGGCGGTACTGCCGAAAAAGCTGCGGTCATGGCCAAGGAAGTGTTGATGGAATCCATCGACATCCATGAGCTCAAGGCCCGTGGCCCGCAGAACCGCATCGAAGAGATCCGCCTGGAGCTGTTCGACAAGGTCAACCAGCTGGGCATCGGCGCCCAGGGCCTGGGCGGTCTGACCACCGTGCTCGACGTCAAGATCATGGACTACCCGACCCACGCCGCTTCGCTGCCGGTGTGCATGATCCCCAACTGCGCGGCTACCCGTCACGCCCACTTCGTGCTTGACGGCTCCGGTCCTGCAGAGCTTGAAGCGCCGTCGCTGGACGCCTACCCGGAAATCGTCTGGGAAGCCGGCCCGAGCGCGCGCCGCGTCAACCTCGACGAGATCACCCCGGAAGAAGTCGCCAGCTGGCAGCCAGGCGAAACCATCCTGCTCAACGGCAAGATGCTCACCGGCCGCGACGCCGCGCACAAGCGCATGGTCGAGATGCTCAACCGCGGTGAAGAGCTGCCGGTCGATCTGAAAGGCCGCTTCATCTACTACGTCGGCCCGGTCGATCCGGTCGGTGACGAAGTGGTCGGCCCGGCCGGCCCGACCACCGCCACGCGGATGGACAAGTTCACCCGGCAGATTCTCGAGCAGACCGGCCTGTTGGGGATGATCGGCAAATCCGAGCGCGGCCCGACTGCGATCGAAGCGATCAAGGACAACAAGGCGGTGTACCTGATGGCCGTGGGTGGCGCTGCCTACCTGGTCGCTCAGGCGATTCGTAAATCGAAAGTGCTGGCCTTTGCCGAACTGGGCATGGAAGCGATCTACGAGTTCGAGGTCAAAGACATGCCGGTTACCGTTGCGGTCGACAGCAATGGTGAGTCAGTGCATATCACTGGGCCTGCGTTGTGGCAGAGCAAGATTGCCCAGAGCCTGGCGGTTGAAGTGAAGTAACCTTCACTGCGTCAATAAAACGCCCGGCATTTGCCGGGCGTTTTGTTTTCACATGTCAGGCCTTGGCGCAGCCTGGGTTGCCGAAGGTATTGCTGACGCTCTACAGAGCCTCATAGAAACACTTCACTTCAACAATGCCTTGAGCCAGAACGCCATGATCTTTTCACTCGTCTGCTGCTCATCCAGGTCACGCCAGACGCAGCCTGAGCGCAATGACGGATCTCGCAAAAAGCCGCGGTTGCGCCAGAAGCCATGCAACGGTCGGTAGTCGGCGGGCCGCAATGGATGAACGCCCGGCCGCTCCACGCTGCAGAACGCGCAGAAATCGAAATCGGCCAGCTTATGGGCGTAGGACTCGCGCTCGATAAAAAACCGCACACCCAGGCCTTGTCCGCGATAGGCCGGCAACACCAACGATTGAGCGAAGTAGAAGATTTTGGCCGGATCCTGGCCGCGCGTCACAAATGGCTCCTGTAGCGCTTGCGCCGCATCGGCCAGAGGCAGGCCAATGGATGCACCCACTACCTGCCCATGCGCTTGAGCGAGTACCAACAAGCTGCGCTCGGAACGGGTAAGGTCTGCCAGATAGTCAGCGTCTTCTTCTGCGGTCCCGTCATACAGAAAGGGGTACTCTCGCAACACCTCCAGGCGTAATTGCCCAAGCTCTGCGATAAAGGGTGCGATAGCGGCGCCGTGCAGCAGGCGGATTTCCATAGTGAGTGCTTCGTCCTGACGTTAGGGATAGGCACACGGACGGACCGGGCTCGAAGCAAGACCGTATCACCCCTCCCCCGTGTGCGCCTTTCCCCTGCACGACAGTTACATCACCAACACCGCAGTATGTTTCAACCGAACGGTCGCACGCCCTGGCGCAGGCCAAACAACAGCAGCAACAAGTCCTGATCCGGCTGTACCGTGACCTGGGCTTTCACATTGCGCGGTGGCGGGCATTGGCTGAGTAGATCCGATTTGCTGAAAACCGTAGGCCGCGGCTGCTCCCAAGCGGCGAACGCAACCGTGGTCACTACCAGCGACGACACCAGGAACAAAGTTCGAGCGATTTCTAGTTTCATTACCCTAAACCTTTGACTGCGCTGCCAAACGCCGTCTGATAAAAGTAGAGCAATGTTTGCCATTCAGTATCGTTGAGTGACGAATGGCGCCGTAGCTGACCGAGGTCGTTGAGTGCTGCGCGCTGACGACTGATCCGTCGGCGGCACTTTTCCAGGTCAAGCAAGGCGACTTCGGCGGTGGCCTGCTCGCCTTCGCCATTGACCTTGATGAATACATGCTTGCCATACAGGCAACCGTGCTGCCAATGGCCGTGGTGCATGCGCGCGAGGTTCTCGGCCAGGTCCTTGAGCATGCGTTCGTGGAGGACTGCTGGATACGCTTGGCGAGCGCCGTTGGCGTACCAGGTCTCCATGTCGACAAAACCATCCAGCGCTTCGCTGACCAGCAATGCCCGCCATTGGTGCTCGCCATCGCGCTGTGCACCGCAGTAGACGATACGTGGCACGCGCACGCCAAGCTGCTCGAAGCTGTGCAGCGCATCCAGCTCACGCAGCACTGTCGGCCGGCCAAACGGGTGCAGCAGGCTGCGGTAGGTATGGCCGATCTGGCGCTTGGCATACAGCAGTTGGCCGCTGGCGTCGTTCAGACGCTGCACTCCGCTTTCGCCACCGCGGCGCTGATTGGGCTCCTCGACCCACTCGCCCTGCTGCTGCCAGTAGAAATCGAATTGCGATTCACGGCCCTGAGTCACCACCATATTCTCTACCCCTTGCGTAACACGTAGACCCGCCACATGGCGTAGAGCGGCAGGAAATCCAGGCGCTCCTGGATACGAAAGCCGGCCGCAAGAAACTCCTGCTCAACTGTGTCAGCAGGTAACACGAAACGATTCTGGTAACTGTCCTTGTCGGCTATGTTGTTGCGGCGCTTTTCCAGCTTTTTGCGCCGCCAAGCCTTGAAGTTGCCATCCACCCACAACGAAACGATCACGCTGTCGCGACTAACCCGATGAAATTCCGAGAGAATCGTGCGCCGATGGCTGGCTTCACCGATGTGGTGAAACAGCCGCATGCAGAAAATGCTGTCTACTGCGTTGTCCGGCAGATCAATGGCGAAAGCAGAAGTCTGCAAGGGCCGTACCCGCGCCACTACGGCTGGCGGTTGCGCGGCACAGGCTGTCTCGATCATCGCCTTGGAGTTGTCTGCACCGATGATCACCCGATTGGCTTTTTCGGCCAGCAATGGCCAGAAGCGCCCTGCCCCGCTCGGCAGATCCAGCACCAGACCAGGGTCGCCAGCCAGTGTCAGCGCACGCCGAGCCAACTGCTCGTCGCGCAGATGGGACAGCCGCCGGGCAAAACCGTTCTGGTGCTTGTAAAGGTAATCCTGCGCGTGTTGTTGGTCGTACTTTTCGGAAAACTCGAGTTTTATCGGGCTGCGCATCGGGCATCTCCTGAGCTGATGCGCGCAATTTAGAAAGACGCGCGTCGGGCTCAGGTGATGCAGATGTGAAAAACTTGTAAGCCTTTTCCTACATCATTACAAGCGATTACCGATATCAGGCGATGTCGTCGGGCGGCGTATCTACACCACCGGGGCTAAGATCGACCTGGAAGCGGCAGCCATGTGGCGCCGTCGCCGTCAGCGTCACCTGCCAGCCCTGGTCGTCACAAATACGCTGCACCAGCGACAGGCCCAAGCCCAGGCCTTCGCCACGACGTTCACCGCCGCGCACGAACGGCTTGAACATTTCTTCGCGCTGTTCTTCGGGGATGCCCACACCGCTATCCTCGACGCTGAAACCCTGGGCGTCGAGCGTCAAGCGGATGTAACCAGAATCGGTGTAGTGCGCTGCGTTGCGCAACAGGTTACCCATCACTGATTGCAGGAAGGTAGCGTTGTACAAGACCGGGCTGGCGTTGGCACGCCCGTCGTAGTGCAGGGTCAGGCCCTTTTGCTCGATAGTGTCGCGCCAGACACCGATCAAGTCATCGCCGACTTCGCGCAGGCTGGCCCGCGAGGCCACGGCGCCCTCGTCATGCTGCGCCCGGGCGAGCATGAGGAAAGTCTTGACCAGCTCCTGCATCTCTTCGGTGGCGCGGGCGATGCGTTCCACTTGGGCCCGCGAACGGGTGTCCAGGCTCGGGTTCTCGATCAGCAGTTCACAGGAGGTCGCCAGGACCATCAATGGCGTGCGCAATTCATGACTGACGTCACTGGTGAACAGCCGCTCGCGGTTGAGGGCATCGCGCAGACGGCCAAGGGTATCGTCGAACGCCACTGCCAGCTGCCCTACCTCATCGGCGGCATAGTCCGGCGCCAGCGGCGGGGCCAGGCCCAGCAACTGGTCACGATGGCGCACCTGCCGTGCCAGGCGGATGACCGGCGCCATCACTCGGCGCGCCAGCAGCCAGCCGAGGAATACTGCCAGTACCAGGCTGAGCACAAAACCTACCACCACCACTGCAAACAGCAGTCGCTCGCGCTCTTCGAAATCGCTCTGGTCCTGCAGCAGTACATAACGGCGGCCGTCTACAACCTCGACCATCGCATGGTAGGAAAGCTGATCGCGAAATACTTCATGAAAGCCAGGTTCGAGGTGATGCAGGTCCTTGGGTAGCTCGAAGTCATCGCGCCCGCCGCTGAAATAGAACAGCTGGTCGGGCCGTGGTCGATGGCTCCAGTCACTGACGCTGTCCATGCGCAGCAGGCGCTGCAGGTCACCGCCGAGCACGGTTGAAATCAGCCGCTCCTCGACCAGATGGACCGTCGCCACGATGCCGAAGGCGAAGGCGCCTGCGACTAATGCACTCATCAAGGCAAAGGCGATGATGATGCGCTGGGCGAGGCTTTGCTTAAACTCCATCGCGACCCTCGGCGAGGCGGTAGCCAACGCCATGCACGGTGTGCAGCAGGGGCTTTTCGAACGGTTTATCGATCACTTGGCGCAACTGGTGCACATGGCTGCGCAGGCTGTCACTATCAGGACAGTCATCGCCCCACAGGGCTTCTTCGAGAACTTCCCGGCGCAGTACGTGGGGGCTCTTCTGCATCAGTACCGCGAGCAGCTTGAGGCCGACCGGGTTGAGTTTGAGCAGCTTGCCCTCGCGGGTGACCTCAAGGGTGTCGAGGTCGTAACTGAGGTCTGCCACCTGCAGCGTACGCCGGCCACCGCCCTGCGCGCGGCGCAGCACTGCTTCGATACGCGCCGCCAGCTCCGACAGCGCGAACGGCTTGAGCAGGTAGTCGTCGGCGCCCGAGCGAAAGCCCTGCAGACGATCATCGAGCTGATCGCGAGCCGTGAGCATTATCACCGGGGTATCGCGCCGGGCATCTTCGCGCAGGCGCTTGCACAGGGTGTAGCCATCGATGCCGGGCAGCATGATGTCGAGCACAATCAGGTCATAGTGCTCAGTTGCGGCCAGGTGCAAACCGGACAGACCGTCCTGGGCGCAATCGACCGTGTAGCCTTTCATACCCAGATAGTCAGCCAGGTTGGCGAGGATATCGCGGTTGTCTTCAACCAAAAGAATGCGCATCGGTTTCTCCTGTGCGGCGCTTTCGCAGTGCGCGGCAGGCGCAGCTTACGGACATCGCTGGCGCGGCGCCAGCCTTGCCGGCTGATGACTGCTGCTGACATATTTTTCACCAAAACTTCACAGCGCAAATATAGCCCCAGGCAGACAATCGCCGCCTTTTTCTGCGCCTGGAGTCACCATGCCCCCCGCCGTCCGCCCGCGTCCGCTGAATCTGTGGTTATACCTGGGGATCCCCTTGGGCTGCGCACTCGCACTGCTGCTGCTCGAATCGACATCACTGGATATGTCCCTGGCCGCCCTCGCCTTTGATCCGGGCGCCGGGCAGTTCATCGGTCGCCACAGCTATGTCCTGGAAAACATCCTCCATGATGGGGTCAAGCAGGTGGTCATTGGCTTGGCGCTGGTGGCGGTGCTGGCGTTTTTTGCCAGCCTGTTCTGGCAGCGGCTGTTTGCCTGGCGCAGAGAGCTGGGCTGCCTGGTACTGTCGCTGGCCCTGTCGACCAGTTTTGTCACCCCGCTCAAGGTTGCCACGGCGGTACAGTGCCCGTGGAGCCTTAGCCAGTTTGGCGGTGAGCAGACCTACAGCAAATTGCTCGAAGCCAGGCCGCAAACCGACAAACCCGGACGCTGCTGGCCCGGAGGCCATGCGGCGACCGGTTTTAGCCTGTTTGCGTTGTTTTTTGCATTGCGTGATCGCCGACCGCGGTTGGCCCGAGGCGCTTTGCTGCTGGTGTTTACCCTCGGCAGCGTGCTGTCGCTTGGGCGGATGCTGCAGGGCGCGCATTTCTTTTCACACAATGCCTGGACAGCGGTGTTCTGCTGGTTGATTGGCTTGGCGTGTTACTACCTGGTGCTCTACCGTCCAAGCCTCTCCAGGCAAACGCGCTCTGTGTAGGAGCGGCCTTGTGTCGCGAAAGGCCAGCAGAGCTGGCCCGGCAATTTCAGCGGCGAAGCTGGGAATCTGGGGCCGCTACGCGACCCTTTCGCGACACAAGGCCGCTCCTACAGTCCGGTGCCGTTCTAAGTACCCACAAAAAAGCCCCGCACTAGGCGGGGCTTTTTGGTACAGCAGGCGCTAAGGCAGGCTTACATCATGCCGCCCATGCCACCCATGCCGCCCATGTCTGGCATACCACCGCCAGCTGGCTTGTCTTCCGGAGCATCAGCAATCATCGCTTCGGTAGTGATCATCAGACCACCGATCGAAGCAGCAGCTTGCAGTGCCGAACGGGTGACTTTAGCTGGGTCGAGGATACCCATTTCGATCATGTCGCCGTATTCACCGGAAGCGGCGTTGTAACCGTAGTTGCCCGAACCCTGCTTGACCTTGTCGGCCACGACGCTTGGCTCGTCACCGGCGTTGGCAACGATCTGACGCAGTGGCGATTCAACCGCACGGCGCAGCAGAGCGATACCGACGTTCTGGTCTTCGTTGTCGCCTTTGAGGTCGATGATAGCGCTCAGGGCACGGACCAGAGCAACACCACCGCCAGGTACCACGCCTTCTTCAACGGCTGCACGGGTAGCGTGCAGGGCGTCTTCAACGCGGGCTTTCTTCTCTTTCATTTCAACTTCGGTGCCAGCACCGACCTTGATCACGGCAACACCGCCAGCCAGCTTGGCCAGACGCTCTTGCAGTTTTTCACGATCGTAGTCGGACGAAGTCTCTTCGATTTGAGCGCGGATTTGCTTAACGCGAGCCTGAATGTCGTCTTCAACACCAGCGCCATCGATGATGGTGGTGTTTTCTTTCGACAGGATGACGCGCTTGGCGTTACCCAGGTTTTCCAGGGTAGCCGATTCCAGCGACAGGCCGATCTCTTCGGAGATGACGGTACCGCCAGTCAGGACAGCGATGTCCTGCAGCATGGCTTTGCGACGGTCGCCGAAGCCTGGTGCCTTGACCGCTGCAACCTTGACGATGCCGCGCATGTTGTTGACTACCAGGGTAGCCAGGGCTTCGCCTTCAACGTCTTCAGCAACGATCAGCAGTGGACGGCCGGCCTTGGCAACGGCTTCCAGAACTGGCAGCAGCTCACGGATGTTGGAGATCTTCTTGTCGACCAGCAGCAGCAGTGGGCCGTCGAGCTCGGCGACCATGGTGTCCGGCTTGTTGACGAAGTACGGCGACAGGTAGCCACGGTCGAACTGCATGCCTTCGACAACCGACAGTTCGTTTTCCAGGCCCGAGCCTTCTTCAACGGTGATGACGCCTTCTTTACCGACTTTTTCCATGGCTTCGGCGATGATTTCACCGATGGAGCTGTCGGAGTTGGCAGAGATGGTACCGACCTGAGCGATGGCCTTGGAATCGGAGCAAGGCTTGGACAGGTTCTTCAGTTCGGCAACGACGGCGATGGTGGCCTTGTCGATGCCGCGCTTCAGGTCCATCGGGTTCATGCCGGCAGCGACGGCTTTCAGGCCTTCGTTGACGATGGCTTGAGCCAGAACGGTCGCAGTGGTGGTGCCGTCACCGGCAGCGTCGTTGGCCTTGGAAGCAACTTCCTTGACCAGCTGAGCGCCCATGTTTTCGAAAGCGTCTTTCAGTTCGATTTCTTTGGCAACCGATACACCGTCTTTGGTGATGGTTGGCGCGCCGAAGCTCTTGGCCAGGACAACGTTACGGCCTTTCGGGCCGAGGGTGGCTTTGACAGCGTCAGCCAGAACGTTGACACCAACGAGCATTTTCTTGCGGGCGGAATCGCCGAATTTTACGTCTTTAGCAGCCATGATCGTTTAATCCTTGAAATACTTTGGAGTAACGGGAAGTCGGGAAATCAGCCTTCGACGACAGCGAGAATCTCGTTCTCAGCCATCACCAGCAGATCTTCGCCATCGACTTTCACGGTGTTGCTGCCCGAGTACGGGCCGAAGACCACTTTGTCACCCACTTTCACGGCCAGCGCGCGAACTTCGCCGTTGTCCAGGATGCGACCGGTACCGACGGCAACGATTTCACCGCGGTTTGGTTTTTCAGCGGCCGAACCTGGCAGAACGATACCGCCAGCGGTTTTCGATTCTTCTTCGCTGCGGCGGATTACGACGCGGTCATGCAGAGGACGAAGCTTCATTGTCGATCTCTCCCAATTAGTGGTTTTCATCGGCCGGTGTCGAGACCGGCGGGTTGATGCATTCCGGCGTTGCCGGTAGGGGCCCGCATTCGGCGAACCCCTTTGTCTTGTCTGGCGTTGCCACCAGAAACCTTGCGGTGACCACATAGATGAGGCCGAGCGAAACGATTACAAGGGCTTACCTGTGAAATTTTTTTCAACAGCTACCCGCGCAAATGCAAACGGCCCCTCACGGGGCCGCTTTGCACACAAACTGCACACGGTTACTGATCGCGACGCTGGTACTCGCCTTCGATCACGTTTGGCCGGTGGCCACCTTCGGGCGGCCGTGCTGCGAATGGATCATCCTGGAATGCACGCTGCCGCATTGCCTGCGCCTCGGCCCGCTGACGCAACTTGCGCGCGGCAAAATGACGGGTGAACGGCATCAGGCAGATCAGGCCGAGCACGTCACTGATGAAGCCCGGAATCAGCAACAGCACGCCTGCCACTGCCAGCATCAGGCCCTGGAACATGTCTTCAGCGGGCAACTCGCCTCGCTGCAGACTCTCACGGGCACGCAGTGCGGTGGCGATACCGGCCACCCGCATCACCAGCAAGCCCAACGCGGAGCCGCCGATAATCAGCAGCAACGCCGGAAAGAAACCGATCGCAGCGCTGACTTTGACGAACACGAACAGCTCAAGCACCGGAAACAGCAGCAACAACAATAAAAAAACACGCATCAAGGGTTCCTCGACGGAAGACAACCTTCCACTAGGACAACAGATGGATGCGCAAGGTCGCTATTTCAACCCTGAGTTTCATCCACAGCCGGCCATTTGTCGGCGCGGGCCAGTAATACCAAGGCCTCGCGCACTTGTGTCGGCGTATTGCAAGTCTTCGGGAATGGGAGCCAATAGATAGCCTGACCAATGCGCAGATGCAGCCCTTCGCTGTCGATACCTGCCAATTCAGCGGCAGGCGTATCTGGCAGATCGCTCAGGGCGACATAGTGAGCGATGGCCGCTGCGTGGTCGCTGTTCATGTGTTCGACCATGCTGGCCTCGGCGGCGCCGGCAAACGGGTTGGCCATCGTCACCTGATCGAGCCAGTGAATCGCACCAAAACCGCCAATGTAGCGATGGCGTACCGGCCGCAGGCACCAGAAGTCGAAGTCATGGGCCTTGTGGTAATTGGCGGCGTCCGGGAAGTAGCGATAGTAGCGAGCCGCCGCCGCTTCGATGGCTTCGCCGTCGATCAGCTTGTGCGCCTCAGCCATCACCGTCAGCCGGCCGACTGCCTGCACATCGAGCGCCTCGCGCTCGCCCACCAGCAACGAACACTTGGGGTCTTTCTGCAGATTGTGGGTGTGCTGGGCGATGCGGCTGATCAGGATCAGCGGCTGACCCTCGGCATCCAAGCAGTACGGCACAACGGAGCCGAACGGGAAGCCGGGCATCGACTTGGAATGGGTCGAGAGGACGCCGCGGTATTCCTTGAGCAGGAGTTCGCGGGCGGGACGAAGGGCGGTGTTGGTAACGACGTTACTCACAACAGATGCTCCTGGCGGCAGGCGGGTCAGCTGACAAGATAAGCATTTATCAGCCGTGACCGCCACGCCAGAAGTGCAACAGAGCGGTTTTACCAGGCGACGCCAAAGCCCGCTGTGTAGCGGGTCTTGTCCAGGTCACTGTTGCTGGTGCCCTGGATCATTTCCTTCTCGGCCTTGAGATTGAGCGAGGCCCACTCGGTGACCTTGTAGCGCAGGCCGACTTCGGCATCCAGCGAGTAATCGGCAACCCCACCCAGCGGTTTGCCCAGTTCACCATTGGTGAACAGCTGGACGTTCTTGCCGATCAGGTAGCGGGTGTAATCCCACTTCATGGCAGCCGAGTAGAAATTGTCCTTGCCGCCATCGCGGTACTGATAGTCGGTGCGGTTGAGCAGCGAGCCGAGCGAGAACGCCCCCAACTCGTCGTCCCAGAACTGGTAGCCCGGGCCGGTACCGACCGTGCGCTGGCGGGCCAGGTCTTCAATATGATCACGCTTGTATTCGAGACGCCCCTGCCAAAACCACTTGTCGGTGATGAAGCGGTCAAGCGCGTATTCACCACTCCAGTTGTTGGTGGTGGTGACGTCGTCCTTGCTCTCGCGGTTGTATTCGCCCTGGGCATTGTGCCGCCAGCGGCCATGACGCGCCGAGGTCTTGAAACCGACATCGTAATCGTCGGTGTCGTTTTCGGCGCGCTTGAAGTCCATGGCCAGGTCGACGTTACCTTTCCAGACCAGATCCTCAACTACTGGCCGCGGCTTCATGATCTGCTCGATGCTGGCCAGCTCGACGGTTTTCGGCGCCTCGCCATTGGCCAGGGTCACCTTGCCCGGCTCGGCTGCCTGCAGCGACTTGGCTTTTTCGCCGGTGTAGGCATCCTGTTTGACCAGCAGCTCCTGATCGCTTTCGAGGGTCTGTACCTGTTTCCAGTCCAGCGCGATGGAGCCACCATAGGGCGTTTCCAGCAGCAGCTTGCCGCCATCGAAGACTTTGATCTTGCCACTGAGCTTGTCACCGTTCTTCATCCAGACGGTGTCGGCGAACGCTGGGGTACACAGGGAAGCGGCGAGAAGGCAGAGCAAGGTTCTAGAATACATAAGCTGACTACGGGCTCGGTTTGCGGAAAAAAGCCGGGCATTATCCAGATACGCGCGACCAGAGCAAGGACAGACCAAACCGATGCCAATGAGTTCAACTCTCATCTATAAGCCACTTCGCCGGCAATCTCGCCGATCGCCGGGCTGCGCCTGATGTCTGGCGCTGCACGCCTTTCGGCAGAGGATGCCGAAGCCCGACGAACGGCGCTCTATACCGCCCTCGGCCAAGTGCCCGAGGGTAAGGTCGTCAGTTATGGCCAGTTGGCGGATTTGGCTGGCCTTGGCCGAGCCGCGCGCTGGGTCGGGCGCACGCTGGGCCAACTGCCGCAGGGCAGCCGCCTGCCCTGGCACAGAGTGATCGGCGCGAGTGGTCGACTGAGCCTGCAGCCGGGCACACCTTCAGGCGACGAACAACGCGCTCGGCTACGCGCCGAAGGCGTCAATGTAGCCAATAATCGTGTGGATATGTTGCGCCATGGCTGGCGCCCGATGGAGCACAGCGGTTAGAGTGCGCGCTTTGTTTTCGTAACCTTGAGGCAGATGTTGGCCCATGCCCCGTAAAACCTGGCGCGCTGCGCTCGCTGCCTATGCCAGCCCGTCAACTCTGGTGCTGTTGCTGCTGGGCTTCGCTGCCGGCCTGCCCTACATGCTGGTGTTCTCAACCCTTTCAGTGTGGCTGCGCGAGGCCGGTGTGGCCCGCGAGACAATTGGCTATGCCAGCCTGATCGGCCTGGCCTATGCCTTCAAGTGGGTCTGGTCGCCACTGCTCGACCAATGGCGCCTGCCGCTGCTCGGCGGGCTTGGCCGACGTCGCTCCTGGCTGCTGTTGTCGCAAGTACTGGTGGTCATCGGCTTGGTCGGCATGGGCCTGTGCGATCCGCAAAAACACCTGTCCTGGCTGATCGCCCTGGCGGTGCTGGTGGCCTTCGCCTCGGCAACCCAGGACATCGCCGTCGACGCCTACCGCCTGGAAATCGCCGATGACCAGCGCCAGGCTGCGCTTGCCGCCAGCTACATGGCCGGCTACCGGGTTGCCGCCCTGCTGGCCACGGCCGGCGCGCTGTTCTTCGCTGAATGGTTCGGCTCCACTGGCTTCAGTTATCTGCACCAGGCCTGGACCGGCACCTATGTGCTGTTCGGCGTGATCATGCTACCGGCCGTGTTCACCACGCTGATCATGCGCGAACCGCCAGTGCCGCTGCGCACGCAGCTGTCGGCTGCTCGCTATGGCTTGAGCCATCAGTTGGCGTCAGTGTTCGTGCTGATCATTCTGCTGGTGTCGGTGCCGGCCAGCTTCACCCAGCTGTACAACACCGACTGGGCCAGCGTGGTGTTTGGCGACTCGACCGTGGTGCAACTGGTGCTGGAGGACCGCGCCTTCATGCGCCTGGTCCTCTACGCACTGTTGACCTGGGCCTGCCTGTCATCGCTCGGCCGCCGTGGCCTGGCGCCGGTGCTGACGCCGGTAAACGACTTCATCGCCCGCTATCGCTGGCAGGCGTTGCTGCTGCTCGGGCTGATCGCTACCTATCGCATGTCCGATACGGTCATGGGCGTGATGGCCAACGTGTTCTACATCGACATGGGCTTCACCAAGGACCAGATCGCCAGCGTCAGCAAGATCTTCGGCCTGATCATGACCCTGCTTGGCGCCGGCGCCGGCGGTTTGCTGATCGTGCGTTTCGGCATCATGCCGATCCTGTTCATCGGCGGCGTCGCCTCGGCCAGCACCAACATCCTGTTCCTGATGCTGGCCGACATGGGACCGAACGTGGAGATGCTGGTGGTCACCATCTCGCTGGACAACTTCAGTTCCGGGATGGCCACTTCGGCGTTCGTTGCCTACCTGTCGAGCCTGACCAACCTGAAGTTCTCGGCCACCCAATACGCCCTGCTGAGCTCGATCATGCTGCTGTTGCCGCGGCTGATCGGGGGTTACTCAGGTGTAATCGTGGAGAAGTTTGGCTACCACGACTTCTTCCTGATTACCGCGCTGCTGGGCGTGCCTACGTTGATCCTGATCCTCCTGCAGTGGCGCCAGGAGGCACGGCGCGGCAAGTTGGAGCCGGTGCCTGGCCCTACCCCGGACCAGCCCTGACAAAGCGTTGCGCCGCTGTCGCCTGCACCGGCACAGCGGCGCTCGCTTCACTGCGCGACGGTCGCGCCAGCGCCCTTGCCACCCACCACAAACCACAGCGGCACCAGCGCCAGCGCCCCGGCTATGCCGGCGAGGACGGCGAAGTGCAGCAAGCTGGCGCCAGCGCCAATCATCGCCAGCAGCGCGCCACCCAGACCCAATACGGCAATGGTGATCATGCCGAGCATGGCTGAAACCAGGCCCTTGCTCTGCTCGCTGGCGAACAAGGTCATGCGGTACAGCACAGCATTGGCCACGCCCAGCCCCAGCGCATACAGGGTCATGCCCGCAACCACGCTGGTAACTGACGGCCACAGCCACGTAGCCAGCATCATCAGGCCCAACCCCGCCAGATACGGCCACAGTGCGCCGCGCACCAGCGCAGGCAATGGGTAGCGCTCAGCGATGCTGTTGATGATCAGGTTGCCCGCGATCAAACCACCGAACACCGGCAGTTGCCACAAGGCATAGGCCATCTTGCTCAGCCCCTCGTCGTGAATCAGCAGCACCGGCGACAGGCCGATCCAACCGATCAGCGGCAAGCCGACCAGGCCCAGCGCAGCGCTGCCGGCGACGAAGCGACGATTGCTCAGCAACTGGACATAACCAGACAACAGCGGCAGCAGGTGAATCGGCGTGAACGGCAGGCGGCTACCGTCGCGGCGCTCGACGCCGAGGGTTTCCGGCATGAAGCGATACAGCAGCCCGAGGGTCAGCAGCGCACCCACGGCAAAAGCCACGAACAACCAGCGCCAGTCCAGCCACTGCAGCATCAACGTGCCCACCAGCGGCCCGAGCAAGGGCGAAAGCAAGGCGATATTGGCCAGCAAGGCCATCATGCGTACGGCATCGGCCTCGCTGAAAGCCTCGTTCAAGGCCGGGTAGCTGACGGTGACGACAAAGCCCAGGCCGATCCCCTGCAACAGCCGCAGCAGGTTGAACAGGCCGATGTCCTGCACCCAGAAGGTCGCCAGGCAGGCTACACCAAAGATCACGCAGCCAGCGAGCAGCAAGGGCCGCCGGCCATAGCGGTCGGCCAGCGGACCGATCAGCCATTGCAGGACCACCCCACCCAGCAGGTACAGGTTCAGCGCGTGCGGGATAAATTCCGGACTGGCGTTCATCTCGGTGACCACATCCGGCATGGCCGGCATGACCGCATCGCTGGCCAGGTAGGTGAGCAGCTCGAACAAGGCCAGGGTCAGACCAAACAGCAAGGCACGGGCCGGGGTGATATACAGCAGTGGTTTCATGGCAGACATCAGTGGATACGAAAGGGGTCAGGTTATATGCCAGAAATGGCACGTTCTGGCTGTGAACAAGTGTAATTAGGGACAAAACAAAACGCGGGCTTGCCCGCGAATGCCCAGCGCCAGCAACATCGTTGCGGCGGGTACACCCGCGGAACAAGCCCGCGCAGTTACAGCGAACGCGGTTTACTGCGCGGCAGTCTCCTGCACCACGCGGATCACCCGTTGCGGGAACGGGATATCGATCCCTTCTGCCTTGAGCCGGTCGCGAGTGCGCTCGTTGAGCATGAACATCACGTCCCAGTAGTCGGCCGTTTTCGTCCACAGACGCAGGGATACCGTGATCGAGCTGTCGCCCAGGGTAGAGATCACCGCCTGCGGCGCCGGGTCCGGCAGCACGCGCGGGTCGTTGGCCAGCTCCAGCAGCACATTGCGCGCCTTCTGCAGGTCAGCTTCGTAATCAACGCCCACATCGAACACCACCTTGCGCGTCGGCTGACGGTTGGTGTTGGTAATGATGCCATTGGACAAGCTGCCGTTCGGCATGATCACGGTCTTGTTGTCACCGGTGCGCAGCACTGTGTGGAAGATCTGGATGCTGTCGACAGTACCGCTGACGCCTTGCGCCTCGATCCAGTCGCCGATGCGGAACGGGCGGAACAGCAAGATCAGCACACCACCGGCGAAGTTGGCCAGGCTACCCTGCAACGCCAGGCCAATGGCCAGGCCGGCAGCACCAATGGCCGCGACGAACGAGGTTGTTTCGATGCCGATCATCGAAGCGACGCTGACCAGCAGCAAGATCTTGAGGATGATATTTGCCAAGGTACTGATGAAGCCCTGCAAGGCCAGATCGGCGTTGCGCAGCCCAACCAGCTTGCCCAGGCGGGCGCTGAGCTTGTTGGTAATCCACCAGCCAACCGCCAGGGTCAGCAGCGCCAGCAGCAGACGGCTGCTGTATTGCATGATCAATGGCAGCCAGGTTTGCGATTGGCGAACCAGTTGATCGACCTCATTGGTCAAATCCATAACTTTCTCCTGATGCCAAACGGCATGTACACAGTGAAGCAGGCCGCAGACAGGCCGCGGCGAGGAGCCCCATGGACCTCAATGTGGCAATGGGGTTCCTGCAGCCAGGTCAATCGCGGAAGTTGTTGAACTGCAGCGGCATGTCGAATTCCTTGGCGCGCAGTGCGGCGATCGCTTCTTGCAGGTCGTCACGCTTCTTGCCGGTGACGCGTACCTGCTCACCCTGGATGGCGGCCTGGACCTTGAGCTTGGCGTCTTTGATGTGGGCGACGATCTTCTTCGCCAGCTCCTTGTCGATGCCTTCGCGGAAGGTCGCTTCCTGTTTCATTTCCTTGCCCGAGGCATAGGCGTCCTTGACCTCCAGGCACTTCACTTCGATCTTGCGCTTGACCAATGCGCTGCGCAGGATCTCGACCATCGCCTCGAGCTGGAACTCGGCCTCGGCGGTCATCAGCACGGTCTGGTCCTTTTCCTTGAATTCGAAGCTACCCTTACCTTTGAGGTCGTAGCGGCGGTCCAGCTCCTTGATGGCGTTGTCGACTGCGTTCTGCACTTCGTGCTTGTCCAGTTCCGATACCACGTCGAACGAAGGCATGGTTGTTCTCCAATATGAAAGCGCCGCGCTCAGCGTGAAGATGGAGCGCGCAGGGTTTGATGGTTAAAATGCGGGACACATTATAACGGGTTGCGAAACGTAGATGAGCAGCACCTGGCATATTCTCGGCGCCGGCAGCCTGGGCAGCCTCTGGGCCTGCCGGCTGGCCCGCGCAGGCAAGGCGGTCCGTTTGATCTTGCGCGACCCGCAGCGCCTGGCGGCGTACCAGGCCGTCGGCGGCCTGACCTTGATCGAGCAAGCGCACAGCAGCTTTTTTGCCATCCCCGCCGAAGCCGATGAAGCGCACGCGCCGATTCATCGCTTGCTGGTGGCCTGTAAAGCCTACGATGCCGCCCCTGCCCTGGCCAGGCTGGCCCCGCGCCTGGCTGTGGGCGCAGAGCTGATTCTGTTACAGAACGGCCTTGGCAGCCAGGACGAGGTGGCTGATCAGGTGCCCCATGCGCGCTGTATCTTTGCCTCCAGTACCGAAGGCGCGTTTCGTCCGGCGGACTGGCAGGTGCAGTTTGCCGGGCATGGCTTCAACTGGTTGGGCGACCCGCTCAACCCCGCCCCGGCCGAGTGGTTCAGTGACCTCGAGGAGGCCGGCATCCCCGCCCAGTGGACGGTGGACATTCTCAGCCGGCTGTGGCGCAAGCTGGCCCTGAACTGCGCGATCAACCCGCTGACCGTACTGCACGACTGCCAGAACGGTGGCCTGCTCGAACACTTGAGTGAGGTGGATGCGCTGTGCGCCGAGCTGGCGCAACTGCTGCACTGCTGCGGCCAGCCGCAAGCGGCCGAGGGCCTGAACGAAGAAGTGCAGCGGGTGATTCTGGCGACTGCAGCCAATTATTCTTCCATGTATCAAGACGTGCGCCATGGCCGCCGCACCGAGCTGCATTACCTGCTCGGCTACGCCTGCCGCGCCGCCCACCGCCATGGCCTAGCCCTGGTGGAGCTGCAACACCTGCGCCAGCGATTGGTCGATAACCTGCAGGCACGCGGCCTGCCCAGTGACTGATCGCTGCCCTCTGACCCGAATACGGACACTGCCTTGCCCATGAAACTGCGCCAACGCCTGGATAACCTCCCGGTCGGGCAGAAACTGCTTGCGGCCCTGCTGGTACTACTGATCACCATCCTGCTGGTGGCCAACCTGGCCTTTATCAGCGCGGCCTACTGGATCACCCAGGAAAGCATGGCGCCACAGGCGCTGCAAACCATCGGCAGGCTGGTCGCCAACCCGCAGCTGTCGGCCCGCGCCGGTGATTCCAGCGATAACGCCAACGCCCTGCTCAAGGAACTCGACAGCTACACCCCACTGCGCGCCGCAGCGGTCTACGGCAGCGACGGGCGCATGCTCGCGCAACTGCAGCACGGCGAACCGCTGGCCCTGCCCAAGCGCTATCGCAACATCGACGGTTGGCGTCTGATGGAGTTTCGCAGCACTCAACTGATTCGCCTGCCGCGTCCGGGCAACCCGCCGGCGTTTCTCCTTCTGGTAGCCAGCAGCGAGCTGCCGACCGCGTTCTACACCGGCACGCTGACCGCCAGCCTGGCGATTCTGGTGTTCAGCATCCTGCTCTGGCTGGTGATCGCCCGGCAGATCAAACGGCTGATCACCCAGCCGATCAATCAGCTGGAAGAACTCAGCCGCCAGGTCACCCGCGAAGAGAGCTATGCCATGCGCGCGCAGCGCGGCAACGACGATGAGATCGGCAGCCTGGCCAACGCCTTCAATACCATGCTGTCGCGCATCGAGGCCCGCGAGCAGCAGCTCAAGCGCACCCGCGACGAATTCCAGACCGCCTACGACCAGGCCCAGGGCCTGGCCGAAGAAACCCGCAATACCAACCGCAAGCTGGAGCTGGAGGTTCAGGTTCGCAGCAAGATCGAGAAGAAGCTCACGGGTTTCCAGAACTACCTCAACAGCATCATCGATTCGATGCCATCGGCGCTGATAGCACTCGATGAGCAGTTGTACGTGACTCAGTGGAACCAGGAAGCCAGCGCCCTCTCCGGCACGCGCCTGGACGAGGCGCTGAACCAGCCGATCTTTATCGCCTTCGAGCCGCTCAAGCCGTTCTTGCCGCAACTCAAAGACACCGTCGAAAAGCACCGGGTGACCAAGATCGAGCGGGTCACCTGGCCCAAAGGTGACGACGCCCGCCATTACGCGCTGACCTTCTACCCACTGACCGGCGGTGGCGGCCGCGGCGTGGTGATCCGTATCGATGACATCACCCAGCGCCTGTCCCTGGAAGAGATGATGGTGCAGTCAGAGAAGATGCTCTCGGTGGGCGGCCTCGCCGCAGGCATGGCCCACGAGATCAACAACCCACTCGGGGCGATCCTGCACAACGTGCAGAACATCCGCCGGCGCTTATCGCCCGACCTGCCGCGCAACCAGGAACAGGCCGCCGAGCTTGGCCTGGACCTGGCCGAGATCAACCGCTACCTGCACAGCCGCGAAGTGCCGCAGTTGCTCGACGGCATCCAGCAGGCGGGAGCCCGTGCGGCCAAGATCGTCACCCACATGCTCAGTTTCAGCCGTCTCAGCAATCGCCAGCTGGCCCCCTGCAGCCTGCCCGCGCTGATCGACCAGGCGGTGGAAATTGCCGGCAACGACTTCGATCTGGCAATTGGTTTCGACTTCAAAGGCCAGGCCATCGTCCGCCAGTTCGACCCGCAACTGGGGCCGGTGCCATGTACCGCCAACGAGCTTGAACAAGTACTGCTCAACCTGTTGAAGAACGCCGCCCAGGCGATCCACCTGCGCCCGCAACCGAGCGAGCCAGGCCGCATCATCCTGCGCACCCGGCTCAATCCGCCGTGGGCGGAAATTCAGGTCGAGGACAACGGCATCGGCATGCCCGAAGCGGTGCGCAAGCGTACCTTCGAGCCGTTCTTCACCACCAAGGAGATCGGCCAGGGCACAGGCCTGGGCCTATCGGTTTCGTATTTCATCATCACCAACAACCACAAGGGGCAGATGGAGGTGCAGTCCTCGCCCGGCCAGGGCACCTGCTTCACCCTGCGCCTGCCCCTCGGCTCGCCCGTGCCTGCAGCACCGGCCCCAACGGAGACATGACATGGGCTTTCGCCTGTCGAAAATCTACACCCGCACCGGTGACAAAGGCGAAACCGGCCTCGGCGACGGCCGCCGTGTGCCCAAGGACCACCCTCGGATCGAGGCGATTGGCGAGGTCGACACGCTCAACAGCCAGCTAGGCGTGCTCTTGGCAGGGCTGAGTGAGGCCGGGCTGAGCGAGTTGAGCGAGGTGCTCGCGCCTTGCCAGCACCGCTTGTTCGACCTTGGTGGCGAGCTGGCGATGCCTAGTTATCAGGCGCTGAACCAGGCTGAAGTCGAGCGCCTTGAAGCAGCCATCGACCTCTGGAACGACGAACTTGGGCCGCTGGAAAACTTCATCCTGCCCAGCGGCTCGGCCTTGATCGCGCAAGCCCACGTGTGCCGCAGCCAGGCGCGCACCGCCGAGCGCCGCTGCCAGGCGCTGAATGCGCTGGAGCCGCTGGAAGGGGTTGGCTTGGCGTATATCAATCGGGTGTCGGATTTGCTGTTTGTTGCAGCGCGTATCATTGGCCGCCGTCAGGGCGTTGCAGAAGTGCTGTGGCAGGCGGCGAAAAAGCCTAAGGCTTGATCCTGCAATCCAGTTGCTGATTTGGGGCTGCTTCGCAGCCCTTCGCGCGCTCCCACAGGACCTTGTGGGAGCGGGCTTGCCCGCGAAGGGCCGCAAAGCGGCTCCTGTTTAAAGCTCAGGCCAGAACGCGCGGATACCCGCCACACCTTGGGCGCCTGCCTGCCAGGCAAGCTCACGGTCTGCCGCGCTGACGCCGCCCAACAAGAACACCGGGAAGCTGACGCTGTCAATCAACGCCGCGGCCTGCTCCCAACCCAATGGCAGTGCATCGGGGTGGGTTTGAGTCGCCTGGACTGGCGACAGAGTGACGAAGTCGACCCCCATCTGCGCCGCCAGGGCCAACTCTTCGGCATTGTGGCAAGACGCTGCCAACCAACGGTGCTCCGGGAACGGCCGGCCCTTGGCGGCGTACTTGCGCAATTGCGCGGCAGTCAGGTGCCAGCCGGCCGAGGGGAAGTCGCCCAACCATTCCAACGGACCTTTGAGCATCAGTTGGGCTTTGCCCGCACACAGTCCAGCCGCATCTACCGCGACATCACGGTACTTGGGGTCGTACATGTCCGGCGCGCGCAGCTGAACCAGCTTGATGCCGTTGGCCACAGCCTTCTGGATACCGCGCAACATCGGCGGCACTTCGAGGCCATCAGGGGTGATCAGGTACTGATCCGGCAAGCGTGCAGCGGCGACGATGGGCTTGTTTGCCGCAGGGAACTGGTACTGGTGCAGGTCACGCGGCGCGACCCATTCCAGCGGCTGACCTTCGGCCCCATGCGGCTCGCCGCTGAATGCGTCAACCTCACGCACGTCGAGCAGGATTTGCTTGTCCGGGTAGTCATGGCTGATCTTGATCAGCGGCCGTGATCCGCTGACCTCGATACCGAGCTCCTCGCGCAGTTCACGGGCCAGCGCTGCTTCGACGCTTTCGCCGGCCTCGACCTTGCCCCCGGGAAACTCCCACAGGCCGCCCTGATGCTGGCTATCGGCGCGACGGGCGATGAGGATCCGCCCGTCGCCACCGCGGATAACCGCCGCTACTACATGAATCCGCTGCACCTTGTACCCTCCGTTGCTGCGTCAGGCGCCCCGGCCAGTGGCCAGACCAGGGCGCAGGCCAATGATCAGGTCCGGTATTCGGCGTTGATCTTGACGTACTCGTGGGACAGGTCGGTGGTCCAGATGGTCTCGCTGCACTGGCCGCGACCCAGTTCGATGCGGATGGTGATCTCTTCTTCAGCCATCACCTTGGAGCCTTGCTCTTCGGTGTAGCTTGGGCTGCGTCCGCCTTTGCTGGCGATGCACACGTCACCGAGGAAAACATCGATCAGGCTGACGTCCAGCTCAGGCACGCCAGCGCGGCCGACGGCAGCGAGGATACGGCCCCAGTTGGGATCGGAGGCGAACAGCGCAGTCTTGATCAGCGGCGAATGCGCCACGGCATAACCAACGTCGAGGCATTCCTGATGATTGCCACCACCGTTGACCTGCACGGTAACAAACTTGGTCGCGCCTTCGCCGTCACGCACGATCGCCTGGGCGACTTCCATGCACACTTCGAACACTGCCTGCTTCAAGGCGTCGAACAGCTCGCCCTTGGCTTCGGTCACTTCAGCGACCTTGGCCTGGCCGGTGGCAATCAGCATGCAGCAGTCGTTGGTCGAGGTATCGCCATCGATGGTGATGCGGTTGAACGACTTGTTGGCGCCGTCGAGGATCAGGTCCTTGAGCACCGCCGGAGCGACCTTGGCGTCGGTAGCGATGTAGCCAAGCATGGTCGCCATGTTCGGGCGAATCATGCCGGCGCCTTTACTGATGCCGGTGACGGTGATGGTCTGGCCATCGAACTGGAACTGACGGCTGGCACCCTTGGGCAGGGTGTCGGTGGTCATGATGCCGGTAGCGGCTTCAGCCCAGTGATTTTCCGAAAGGTTGTCCAGTGCAGCCTGCAGCGCGGCCTCGATCTTCTCGACCGGCAGCGGCTCACCAATCACACCGGTGGAGAACGGCAGCACCGCCTGGGCGTCAACGCCGGTCAGCTCGGCCAGCTTGGCACAGGTGCGCTCAGCGGCGGCCAGGCCTGGTGCGCCGGTACCGGCGTTGGCATTGCCGGTATTGGTCAGCAGGTAACGCACGGTGCCCTGCACGCGTTGCTTGGCGAGGATCACCGGCGCCGCGCAGAACGCGTTGAGGGTGAACACGCCAGCCACGCTGGAGCCTTCGGCGCAGCGCATTACCACGACGTCCTTGCGCCCAGGGCGCTTGATGCCCGCCGAAGCGATGCCAAGTTCAAAACCGGGAACCGGGTGCAGGGTGGGCAAAGGACCAAGACCAACAGCCATTAGAGCGCTCCTAGATAAAAACAGATAGGTTCCATGAAACAAAGCCGCCCCAACTGACACCTTTACGGTGGCTGTAGGAGCGGCCTTGTGTCGCGATGGGCTGCAAAGCAGCCCAAAAATCTCAAGCCAGCAGCGGCCTTAGATCACTCGCATCACTCGCATCACTCAATGGTGCCGTGGCAATGCTTGAACTTCTTGCCCGACCCACACCAGCATGGCTCGTTGCGACCCAGCTTCTGGTCGTTGCGAACCGGCGCGGCGGCAACGGCGACTTCAACGCCCTCTTCGCTCAGCTGCTCGCTTTCCAGGCCTGGTGCCGGCGCATGTTCAAACTGCATGCGCTGGGCCAGCTCTTCGGCGTCGCGACGCAGACGGGCTTCTTCTTCGATCGGGTCTTCGCGGCGAACCTGTACGTGCGACAGCACACGGATGGCATCGCGTTTGATCGAATCGAGCAGTTCCTGGAACAGCGTGAACGACTCGCGCTTGTACTCCTGCTTCGGGTTCTTCTGCGCATAACCACGCAGGTGAATACCGTGACGCAGGTGGTCCATGGTCGACAGGTGGTCTTTCCACAGGTCGTCCAGCACGCGCAGCAGGATCTGCTTCTCGAAGGTGCGCAGAGCCTCTTCGCCGGCCTGATCTTCTTTCTCGGTGTATGCGCTGGTGATCTCGCTCAGGAGCTTCTCACGCAGGGTTTCTTCGTACAGGTGGTCGTCTTCATCCAACCATTGCTGGATCGGCAGCTTGATCGCGAAATCGCTGGCCAGCGCCGCTTCGAGACCGGCCACATCCCACTGCTCAGGCAGCGATTGCGGCGGAATGTGCTGGCTGATGGTGGTATCGAGGACTTCCTTACGGAACTCTTCGATGGTGCCGCCCAGGTCCTGCGCTGCCAGCAGGCTGTTACGCATGTGGTAGATCACCTTGCGCTGTTCGTTGGCCACGTCATCGTATTCGAGCAGTTGCTTACGAATATCGAAGTTGCGCCCTTCGACTTTGCGCTGAGCTTTTTCGATGGCGTTGGTCACCATGCGGTGCTCGATGGCTTCACCGGACTGCATGCCCAGGGCCTTCATGAAGTTCTTCACCCGGTCAGAGGCAAAGATGCGCATCAGGCTGTCTTCCAGCGACAGGTAAAAGCGGCTCGAACCCGGGTCACCCTGACGACCGGAACGGCCGCGCAGCTGGTTGTCGATGCGGCGCGACTCGTGGCGCTCGGAAGCGATCACGTGCAGGCCGCCGGCCTCGATCACTTGCTGATGACGCTTCTGCCAGTCGGCCTTGATGTGCGCAATCTGCTCGGCGGTCGGGTTTTCGAGTGCCGCGACTTCCGACTCCCAGTTGCCGCCCAGAAGGATGTCGGTACCACGGCCGGCCATGTTGGTGGCGATGGTCAAAGCGCCTGGCGCACCGGCCTGGGCAATGATCTCGGCTTCTTTTTCGTGGTACTTGGCGTTGAGCACCTTGTGCTCGATGCCTTCCTTGTTGAGCAAGGCCGACATATGCTCGGAGGTCTCGATGGTCGCCGTACCGACCAATACTGGACGCCCGCTGGACATGCTTTCCTTGATGTCGGCAATGATCGCCAAGTACTTCTCTTCGGCGGTCAGGTACACCAGGTCGTTGAAGTCTTTACGCGCCAACGGCTTGTTCGGCGGAATGACCATCACGTTGAGGTTGTAGATCTGAGCGAATTCGAACGCTTCGGTGTCTGCAGTACCGGTCATGCCGGACAGCTTGTTGTACAGACGGAAGTAGTTCTGGAAGGTGGTCGAAGCCAGGGTCTGGCTTTCGGCCTGGATGTTCAGGTTTTCCTTCGCTTCGATGGCCTGGTGCAGGCCCTCGGAGAGACGACGACCCGGCATGGTCCGACCGGTGTGCTCGTCGATCAGCAGCACTTGACCGTCCTGGACGATGTACTCGACGTTGCGGTGGAACAGCTTGTGCGCGCGCAGGCCGGCATAGACGTGGGTCAGCAGGCCCAGGTTGTGCGCCGAATAGAGGCTCTCGCCTTCAGCCAGCAAGCCGGCCTGGGTGAGCATCTCTTCGATGTACTGGTGGCCGGCTTCGTTGAGCTCGACCTGACGGCTCTTCTCATCGATCGAGAAGTGGCCTTCCTGGGTGACCTGGCCTTCGACTTCTTCGATGTGCTGGGTCAGCTGCGGGATCAGGCGGTTGATTTCGATATACAGCTTGGAGCTGTCTTCAGCCTGGCCGGAGATGATCAGCGGGGTCCGCGCTTCGTCGATCAGGATCGAGTCGACTTCATCGATCACGGCGAAGTTCAGCTCACGCTGGAACTTCTCGTCGACGCTGAAGGCCATGTTGTCGCGCAGGTAATCGAAACCGAATTCGTTGTTGGTGCCGTAGGTGATGTCGGCAGCATAGGCGGCGCGCTTGTCTTCCGGCGGCTGAAAGGCCGAGACGATGCCAACCGAGAGGCCGAGGAATTCGTACAGCGGGCGCATCCAGTTGGCGTCGCGGCGGGCCAGATAGTCGTTGACCGTGACCACGTGCACGCCCTTGCCGGACAATGCGTTGAGGTACACCGCCAAGGTACCGACCAAGGTCTTGCCTTCACCGGTACGCATCTCTGCGATCATGCCTTCATGCAAGGTCATGCCGCCGATCAGCTGGACGTCGAAGTGGCGCATACCCATCACACGCTTGCCGGCCTCGCGGGCTACAGCAAAGGCTTCCGGCAGGAGTTGGTCGAGGGTTTCGCCTTTGGCCAGACGCTCTTTGAACTCGGCGGTCTTGCCGCGCAGTTGCTCATCGGAGAGGGCCAACATTTTCTCTTCGAAGGCATTGACGGTGGTCACCGTCTTGAGCAGGCGTTTGATCTCGCGCTCGTTCTTGCTTCCAAAAAGTTTCTTTAACAAAGGCGCAAACATATCGGCAGGATCTTCCACACTTAGGGATGGAGGGCGGCCCCATGAGTCGCCCGAGCAGCCCTTGGGCCGCATGCGAACGAGCATTCTACCCGGAAACGATGGTGAGGAAAGTGGTCGATTGCCACGATGCTGGCACAGCGCTAGGGTGGGGACGGTTCTTAGATGAGGGTGATTATTACAAGTTCAAGGTTTGCTGAAGATGAAAGCTGCCGAGAATCGCTATTATCCTGCACAACATGCCTTGCCCCCGGCCATTGCGTGCTGATCCAGGGCAACTGCATCATCTGTCGCCACCGGCAATCAATCAGCGCTGCGCACGCAGATGCTAAGATGGCCATTCTGTAACTTCCTGCGTACCGTCATGGCTTACAAACCCTCGCCCGCCCGGCTGCCGGCCGCGCTCCTGCGTGAAGTCCGACCGCTACGGCTGCTGCTCAATCAGGCTGAACGCCTGGTGCATCTGCAGCGTTTGCTCGAAAGTCAGCTGCAACCGGCGGCCCGTGAGCACTGCCACGTGGCCTCCTGGCGCGACGGTGTGTTGCTACTGGTGGTCACTGATGGCCACTGGGCCACGCGCCTGCGCTATCAGCAAAAACGCCTGCAACGGCAACTGATCGAACTTGAAGTGTTCGCCAACCTGCGGCGGATCCTGTTCAAGGTGCAGCCACCAGTGATCCCGGCCAAACGCGGCGGGCACCCGACCCAGCTCTCCGGCGATGCCGCGCAGAGCCTGCGCGAAACGGCCGCAGGCATTGACGACCCCAAGCTCAAGGCAGCTCTGGAACGCCTGGCCAGCCATGCCCAGCACAAGGATCAGCGTTGAATCTGGCGCAATAAAAAGGCCACCCGAAGGTGGCCTCAATGAACTAGAGAGTGTTCGAACTTACACAGCCGCAACAGGGCGCATGTAGGAGATCGGTGCCGTACTGGCATCTTCGAAGGTGACCACTTCCCAGGCATCTTTTTCTGCAATCAGCTTGCGCAGCAGCTGGTTGTTCAGCGCGTGTCCGGACTTGTAGCCCTTGAACTCGCCGATCAGGCTGTTGCCGAGCAGATACAGATCGCCGATGGCATCGAGAATCTTGTGCTTGACGAACTCGTCTTCGGAGCGAAGGCCGTCTTCGTTGAGCACGCCAGTCTCATCGACAACGATGGCGTTATCGACGCTGCCACCCAGTGCCAGATTCTGCTCGCGCAGATACTCGATGTCGCGCATGAACCCGAAGGTCCGTGCACGGCTGACTTCTTTCACGAACGAGGTGCTGGAGAAGTCGACGCTGGCACTTTGGGTCTGGTCCTTGAGGACCGGGTGATCGAAGTCGATCTCGAAGCTCACCTTGAACCCTTCGAAAGGCAGGAAGGTTGCGCGCTTGTCGCCATCCTCCACTGACACTTCCCGCAGGATGCGGATGAACTTCTTGGCTGCGTCCTGCTCTTCCAGGCCGGCAGACTGAATCAGGAATACAAAGGGACCGGCGCTGCCATCCATGATCGGCACTTCCGAGGCGGAGAGCTCGACGTAGGCGTTATCGATGCCCAGACCCGCCATGGCGGAGAGCAAGTGCTCGACCGTATCGACCTTGACGTCACCGTTGACCAACGTCGTCGACATGGTTGTCTCGCCAACGTTGGCCGCACGAGCCGGAATCTCGACCACAGGATCGAGGTCGGCGCGGCGGAAGACGATGCCGGTATCCACAGGCGCAGGCTTGAGGGTCAGGTAGACCTTCTCACCGGAGTGCAGACCGACACCTGTGGCACGGATAATGTTCTTCAGGGTGCGTTGTTTAATCATGGCATTGGCCGCTTCAGCGCAAATTGCGAATTGGTATCAACAAAGGCTGAGGATGATAACAGACCCGTCCTTTGCTGAATACCAATCACCTTTATAGCCCTGATAAATTCCATCAATCAGCCTGACGACGGAGGAAGGCTGGGATGTCCAGGTAATCCAAGTCATCTTGCGGGTTGAGTTTAGCGGCTGCGGCGGCACCTGCATGGGCCTGGTTACGCATCACGGTTGGACGCTCCAGGTCACGGTAGTTGACCGCAGGCTGCTCCTGGCGAGCTGGAGCCGGGTTCGACGCCTCGTAGGCCGCTTGAGCGGTCTGCAAAGTATTGTCGACAACCTTGACCGGCTTCTCGATGCGCGCACCCAGGCCAGTGGCCACAACGGTTACGTGCAGTTCGTCGCGCATGTCCGGGTCGATCACGGTACCGACCTTGACCATCGCGTGGTCGGAGGCGAAGGCTTCGATGATGCTACCGACGTCGGAGTACTCGCCCAGCGACAGGTCAGGACCTGCGGTGATGTTCACCAGGATACCGCGGGCACCCTGCAGGTTGACGTCTTCGAGCAGCGGGTTGCGAATGGCCGCTTCGGTGGCCTCGCGCGCACGGTTCGGACCGCTGGCGCAGCCAGTGCCCATCATCGCCATGCCCATCTCGCCCATCACGGTGCGCACGTCGGCAAAGTCGACGTTGATCATGCCGGGACGCTTGATGATGTCGGAGATACCGCGCACGGCACCGGCCAGCACATCGTCAGCCTTGGCAAAGGCCGACAGCAGGCTGGCGTCCTTGCCGAGAATGGTCAGCAGCTTCTCGTTGGGGATGGTGATCAGCGAGTCGACGCTTTCAGCCAGCATGCGGATGCCTTCATCGGCGATCTGCATACGCTTGCGGCCTTCGAACGGGAATGGACGGGTCACCACCGCAACGGTGAGGATGCCCATTTCCTTGGCCACTTCGGCGATGATCGGCGCTGCACCGGTACCGGTACCGCCACCCATGCCAGTGGTGATGAAGACCATGTTGGTGCCCTGCAGCACCTCGGCAATGCGCTCACGGTCTTCCAGCGCGGCCTGACGACCGACTTCCGGATTGGCACCGGCACCAAGGCCCTTGGTAACACCAGTACCCAGTTGCAGAATGGTCCGTGCGCCAATGCTTTTCAGCGCCTGGGCATCAGTGTTGGCGCAGATGAACTCGACGCCTTCAATGCTGCTTTTGACCATGTGATTGACGGCGTTGCCACCACCACCACCGACGCCGATCACCTTGATGACCGGGCTTTGCGGGACGTTGTCTACGAGCTCGAACATTTTCCCTCTCCTTACAGTTCTCTAGTTGTTTCGCCTACCACTACTGCTTTGAAACTTAGAAGTTGCCCTGGACCCAACGCTTGAGACGCTCAAGCACTGGAGCCTTCGGTTCCTCGCCATAGCTGTTGCTGCTGTTGCTATTGCCGGTCAGGGTCAGGTCCTCGGACTGCTTGAGGAGACCGTAGGTGAGCAGGCCCACACCGGTGGAGTAAATCGGGTTGCGTACCACGTCGCTGAGGCCACGCACGCTGTGCGGGACGCCGAGGCGTACGGGCATGTGGAAAATCTCTTCGGCCAGTTCCACCGCGCCTTCCATCTTCGCCGTGCCGCCGGTGAGGACGATGCCGGCTGGGACCAGGTCTTCGTAGCCGCTGCGACGCAGCTCAGCCTGAATCAGGGTGAACAGCTCGTCGTAGCGCGGCTCGACCACCTCGGCCAGGGCCTGACGCGACAGTTCGCGCGGCGGCCGGTCGCCAACGCTTGGCACCTTGATGGTTTCGCCGGCACCGGCCAGCTTGGCCAGGGCGCAGGCGTAGCGAATCTTGATTTCTTCGGCGTACTGAGTCGGTGTACGCAGGGCCATGGCGATGTCGTTGGTGACCTGGTCGCCGGCAATCGGGATCACTGCGGTGTGGCGGATCGCGCCTTCGGTGAAGATGGCGATATCGGTGGTGCCACCGCCGATGTCGACCAGGCACACGCCGAGTTCTTTCTCGTCATCGGTCAGCACCGAGTAGGCCGAGGCCAGTTGCTCGAGGATGATGTCGTCGATTTCCAGGCCGCAGCGGCGTACGCATTTCTCGATGTTCTGCGCCGCGTTGACCGCGCAGGTCACCACGTGCACCTTGGCTTCCAGACGCACGCCCGACATACCCAGCGGCTCGCGAACGCCTTCCTGGTTGTCGATCACGTAGTCCTGCGGCAGGGTGTGCAGCACGCGCTGGTCAGCCGGAATCGCCACCGCCTGGGCAGCGTCGAGCACGCGCTCGAGGTCGGCCGTGCTGACTTCGCGGTCGCGAATCGCGACGATGCCGTGCGAGTTGAGGCTGCGGATGTGATTGCCGGCCACACCGACAAAGGCCGAGTGAATGCGGCAGCCCGCCATCAACTGGGCTTCTTCGACGGCACGCTGGATCGACTGCACGGTCGACTCAATGTTCACCACCACGCCCTTCTTCAGGCCGCGGGAGGGATGAGTGCCGATCCCGACAATCTCCAGGGTGCCGTCTTCGCCGACTTCACCGACCAGCGCCACCACCTTGGAAGTGCCAATGTCCAGCCCGACGATCATTTTGCCGCTATGCGCGTTTGCCATGGTCCTGCCTCTCTCTAATTCTTCGCAACGGCGGGTTGGGCCGTCGTCGGTGCAATCGGTTCCCGCCAGCCAACAGCCAGGCCGTTGGCGTAGCGCAGATCAATGCGGGCGATATTGGTGATCTGCTCTTTGAGTGTCTTGTCGTATATGGCAATGAAACGGCGCATCTTTTCGACCAGATGGTCGCGCCCGAGCAGCAGTTCGATACCTGGGCCGGCACTGCCGGCACCGGTGGTCAGGAACCAGCTGCCACGTTCACGCAGCTCCAGCCGCGCAATCGAGAAGCCCATCGGGCGCAGCATCTGGCTCAACACCTGATACTGCTGCATGACTTGTTGCTGAGCGCGCTGCGGGCCGAACAGCTGCGGCAGGTGCTCGTAGTTGGCCAGCTCGCGGGGGGTGAACGCTTCGCCCTGGTTGTTGAGCAACGCCTGATCCCCCCAGCGCGCCACGGGCAGTTGTTCTTCCAGGCGAATGACCACTTCGTCCGGCCAGACCCGGCGCACTTCGGCGTGGGCTATCCACGGCATCTGTTCAAGCTCGGCGCGCATCGCGCCCAGGTCGACACTGAAGAAGCTGGCCGCTACAAACGGTGCGATACGTTGCTGCACCGCCTGCTGGCTGATGTAGCTGAGGTCACCCTGCACGGCGATCTTGGTGATCGGCCGGTCAGCGTAAGGCATCAACCGCACAGCGCCTTCGTAGGCAGCAAAGCCCGCAGCCACCAGCAGCACCGGCCACAGCAAGCGCTTGAGCACGCTGAAGTTGGCCTTGGGCAGGCGCGCAGACATCGGCTCCTGGGCCACCATTCGGCTGGCACCGCGCGGCACCGGCTTGTTACGGCCGGGTGCAGGAGGCTGCTGACGAAGCATCGCGCCTTGCATGCTGATTAACCTCGCGTCTCGACGCTGGCAGCCAGGATCGCCAGCACCAACTGCTGGAAGTCCAGGCCGGCCGCGCGGGCCGCCATGGGCACCAGGCTATGATCAGTCATGCCTGGCGCGGTGTTTACTTCGAGCAGCCAGAAGCGGCCCTGCTCGTCCTGCATTACATCCAGCCGGCCCCAGCCTTCGATGCCGATGGCATCACAGGCGCGCGCGGTCAGATCGATCAGTTCTTGTTCCTTGACACTGTCCAGCCCGCACGGAATGCGGTACTGGGTGTCATTGGCGATGTATTTGGCGTCGTAGTCGTAGAACACATGCGGCGTACCGAGGGCGATCGGCGGCAGCACCTGGCCACGCAATACGGCGATGGTGAACTCCGGGCCGTGGATCCATTGCTCGACCAGGACTTGCGAGTCGTACTTGGCGGCGTCTTGCCAGGCGGCGACCAGCTCTTGCGTGCTGTTCACCTTGGCCATGCCGATACTTGAGCCTTCATGGGCCGGTTTGACGATCAATGGGAAGCCCAGTTCCGTACCGGCTGCAATACAGTCCTGTTCAGTCGCCAATACCGCATGACGCGGGGTTGGAATACCCAGGCTCTGCCACACCTGCTTGGTGCGCAACTTGTCCATGGCCAGCGCCGAGGCAAGGATGCCGCTGCCGGTGTAGGGAATGCCCAGGCACTCGAGCAGGCCCTGCATGCTGCCGTCTTCACCGCCACGGCCGTGCAGGATGATGAAGGCGCGATCAATCTTCTCGCGCTGCAGACGCTCGAGCAGATCATCACCCACATCGATGGCCACGACGTCGACACCGGCGCTTTGCAGCGCGCCGATTACCGCCTCACCAGACTTGAGCGAGACTTCGCGCTCGGCGCTCTTGCCACCGTACAGCACCGCCACGCGGCCAAAGGCGGTGACGTCGAGCGTCGAGTGCAGTTGGGCGTAAGTAGCGGTCATTGTGGCTTCTCCTGTTTGGCGACGGCACCGGCAAACAGCGGGCTCTTCATCAGTTGTGGGGCGAGGCCACCAATGTCACCGGCGCCCTGGCACAGCAGGATGTCGCCGGCACGCAGCAGGGGCTTGACCAACGGCGCCAGCTCGACGCCGCGCTCGATGTAGATCGGGTCGAGCTGACCACGCTGGCGGATGCTGTGGCACAGCTGACGGCTGTCGGCGCCCGGGATCGGCTCCTCACCGGCTGGGTAGACTTCCATCAACAGCAGCACGTTGGCGTCGGCCAGGACCTGAACGAAGTCGTCATACAGGTCACGGGTGCGGCTATAGCGGTGCGGCTGATAGACCATCACCAGGCGCCGGCTCGGCCAGCCGCCGCGCACGGCCTTGATCACGGCAGCCACTTCGGTTGGGTGGTGACCGTAGTCGTCGACCAGCATCACGTCGCCGCCTTCGACCGGCAGTTCGCCATACACCTGGAAGCGTCGACCGACCCCCTGGAAGCCCGACAGTCCCTGAACGATGGCGGCATCGCTGATGCCTTCGTCAGTGGCGATGGCAATGGTCGCCAGCGCGTTGAGGACGTTGTGGTTGCCAGGCATGTTGACCGACACATCGAGCGGCTCGCAGTCGCGACGCAGCACGGTGAAATGGGTCTGCATGCCCTGCTGGCGCACATTGATGGCGCGGATGTCCGCCTCATCGCTGAAGCCGTAGGTCACGGTCGGACGCTTCACCAGCGGCAGGATCTCGCGCACCACCGGGTCATCCAGGCACATCACTGCCAGCCCGTAGAACGGCAGGTTGTGCAGAAACTCGACAAAGGTCTTCTTCAGTTTGTTGAAGTCGCCTTCATAGGTGGCCATGTGGTCGGCATCGATATTGGTGACCACGGCAACCATCGGTTGCAGGTGCAGGAAGCTGGCATCGCTTTCATCTGCTTCGGCAATCAGGTAACGGCTGGCGCCGAGCTGGGCATTGGTGCCCGCTGCGGTCAGACGACCACCGATGACGAAGGTCGGATCCAGCCCACCGGCGGCGAACACCGAGGCCAGCAAGCTGGTGGTGGTGGTCTTGCCATGGGTACCGGCCACGGCAATGCCGTGGCGATAGCGCATCAGCTCGGAGAGCATCTCCGCACGCGGTACTACCGGGATGCGACGCTCCAGCGCCGTGGCGACTTCCGGGTTGGCCGGGTTGATCGCACTGGACACCACCAGCACATCGGCATTGGCAGCGTTCTCGGCACGGTGGCCGACAAAGATCTGTGCGCCGAACGACTGCAGGCGTTGGGTGACCGGCGACTCTTTTAGGTCGGAGCCAGACACTTCATAGCCCAGGTTGAGCAGGACTTCGGCAATGCCGCACATGCCCACACCGCCGATACCGACGAAGTGGATACGGCGAATACGGCCCATCTTTGGTTGCGGCATGGCTTTCTGCGCTTCAACCATGGGCCACCTCCAGGCAGATATCGACTACGGTGCTGGTTGCAGCAGGCTTGGCCAGGCGCCGTGCGGTGCCGGCCATGGTGTTGAGTTTCTCGGGTTGCATCAGCACCTCGTTCAGGCGGTCAGCGAGTTGCGCTGCGCCAGTTGTCGCTTGTGGCAGCAGGAAGGCAGCGCCTTCCCGGGCCAGATAATGGGCATTGTGGGTCTGGTGGTCGTCGATGGCGTGCGGCAATGGCACCAGCATCGAGGGCAGGCCTGCCGCCGCGAGTTCGCTGACGGTCAAGGCACCGGCCCGACACACGACCAGATCGGCCCAGCCGTAGACATGGGCCATGTCCTTGATGAACGGCTCGACCTGCGCCTCGATGCCAGCCTCGCGATAACGCTCGGCGGTGATCGGCGCATGTTGTTTGCCAGCCTGGTGGAACACTTCCGGACGCAGCTCAGGGGCTACTTCCGACAGGGCCTTAGGCAGCAATTTGTTCAATGGTTCCGCACCCAGGCTGCCGCCCAGCACCAACAGCCGTGCCCGGCGCTCGCCGAGTGGGGCGCGCTGGGCCTCGAGGAACAGCTCCGGACGTACCGGGTTACCCGTGGTACGGCGCTTGTCGCTGGCGGCGAAGGTGTCCGGGAAGGCTTCGCAGACCCGCGCAGCCAGTGGTACCAACAGACGGTTGGCAGTGCCGGCGCGGGCGTTCTGCTCGTGAATCACCAGTGGCACGCCGCACAGCTTGGCAGCGACGCCGCCGGGGCCGGTGACATAGCCACCAAAGCCGATCACGCACACTGGCTTGAGCTGGGCGATGATCTTGCGCGCCTGCAGTACGGCCTTGATCAGGGTGAACGGCGCCTTGAGCAGCGACAGCTTGCTCTTGCCACGCAGGCCGCTGACCTGAATCTGGTGCAGCGGCAGACCCGCTTGTGGCACCAGCTCGTTTTCGATGCCGCGCGGGGTACCCAGCCAGTGCACGCTATAGCCGCGCGCCTGGAATTCGCGGGCGCAGGCCAGCGCCGGGAACACGTGGCCACCGGTGCCGCCGGCCATGATCAGTACGTTTTTACCGTCAGCGGCCATGATTGCTGGTCTCCTCGGCAAAATCGCTTTCGTTGAATTCATGCTCTTCGCTGCCCAGGTGGGTGCGACTCTCCCACTCGATGCGCAGTAACAAGCCGACGCAGGCGCAACAAATCACCAGCGAGCTGCCGCCGTAACTGAGAAACGGCAGGGTCAGGCCCTTGGTCGGCAGCAGGCCGACGTTCACGCCGATGTTGATCAGGAACTGACCAATCCACAGGAATGCCAGGCCGAACGCCATATAAGCAGCGAAGTACTGCTTGGCCTTTTCGGCCCACAGGCCGATGTACAAGGCACGTACGGTTACGAACACGAATAGCGCCACGGTGCACAGGGTGCCGACCACGCCGAGCTCTTCGGCCAGTACCGAGAACACAAAGTCGGTATGCGCTTCGGGCAGGTAGAACTGCTTCTGTACGCTGTTGCCCAGGCCGACCCCCAACCACTCACCGCGACCAAAGGCGATCAGCGCCTGGGTCAACTGGTAGCCGGAACCGAACTGATCGGACCACGGGTCGGTAAAGGTGATGAGCCGCGCCATCCGATATGGCTGGGCCTGCACCAGGACGAACACGGCCACCACCGCCAGCACCACCATCAGCGAGAAGCGGAACAACCCTACCCCGCCTAGGAACAGCATCGCGGCAGCCGCGCCCATCATCACTACAGTGGCGCCGAAGTCCGGCTCCATCAGCAGCAGCCCGGCCATCGGCAACAGCACGATGAACGGCTTGAAGAAGCCCATCCAGCTTTCACGCACTTCCTGCTGACGGCGTACCAGGTAGCCAGCCAGATAGATCACCACGAAGACCTTGGCGATCTCCGACGGCTGCACGTTAAAGAAGCTGAAACCAATCCAGCGCATCGAACCGTTCACCTCACGGCCAATACCGGGTACCAGTACCAACACCAGCAAGCCAAAGGCGCCGATCAGCATCATGAAACCCATGCGCTGCCAGGTGGCGATCGGCACCAGCATGGTCACGCCGCCGGCGGCCAGGCCGATGGCCACGTACACCAGGTGGCGGTACATGTGATAGAGCGGGTTGCCCGACTGGGCCGCAGCCACTTCCGACGAGGCCGAGGTGATCATCACCAGGCCCAGGCCGAGCAATGCCAGGCAGCCGGCAAGGAAAGCGAAATCGAGGTCGATGCCACGGCCACTGATCAGTGGCGACGGATACGGTTTGAGGAAGCCGAAGATCATGCCAGGCCCTCCACCGCTTGCGCGAACAGCTGCCCGCGTTGCTCGAAGTTCTTGAACATGTCGAGGCTGGCACAGGCTGGCGAGAGCAGCACGGCATCGCCGGGCTGCGCCAGCGCAGCGCACTGCAGCACAGCTTCATCAAGGGTGTTGACGTAAATCTGCGGTACTTGCTCGGCCAAGGCCTGACCCAGACGCTGGGCGTCACGACCCAGCAACACTACTGCACGGCAGTAGCGTGCGACGGGTTCGCGCAAGGCGGCAAAGTCAGCGCCTTTGCCGTCGCCGCCGGCGATCAGCACCAGCTTGCCGTCGATGTCGGCGCCCAGCCCTTCGATGGCGGCCAGGGCCGCCCCGACGTTGGTCGCCTTGGAGTCGTCGTACCAGCTGACAGCGTTGTGCTCGCGCACCCATTGGCAGCGGTGCGCCAGGCCGGCGAATTCGCGCAGCGCTGCAAGCATCGGCTCGAACGGCAGGCCCGCGGCATGCCCCAGGGCCAATGCGGCCAGCGCATTGCTCTGGTTATGCGCGCCACGGATCTTCAGCTCGCGCACCGGCAGCAGGTTCTGGAATTCGAAGGCCAGGTATTTTTCGCCATCGACTTCGCGCAGGCCAAAAGCCTTGAAGTCCGGCGTATTCAAACCAAAGCTGAAGCATGGCCGGCCTTCAACCGGCAGTGGCCGGCTCAGCGCGTCCTGACGGTTGACCACAACCTGATGGGCACCGCGGAAGATCCGGTGCTTGGCCAGGTGATAGGCCGGCAGGCCGCTGTAGCGGTCCATGTGGTCTTCGCTGATATTGAGCACGGTCGCCACTTCGGCGTTGAGCTGGTCAGTGGTTTCCAGCTGGAAGCTGGACAGCTCCATCACGTACAGCTCGATGCTGTCGTCGAGCAGGTCCAGCGCCGGCGTTCCGAGATTGCCGCCAACCGCCACACGCTTGCCGGCCTTGGCCGCCATCTCGCCCACCAGCGTTGTCACCGTGCTTTTCGCATTGGAGCCGCTGATCGCGATGATCGGCGCCTTGGCGTTACGGGCAAACAGCTCGATGTCACCAGACAACTTTACTCCGCGCGCGGCAGCAGCCTGCAAGGCAGGCGTCGCCAGCGCCAGGCCCGGGCTGACGTACAGCTCGTTGGCGCGGCAGAGGAAGTCGACATCCAGTTCACCACAGCGTACTTCCACCTGCGGGTAGTCCCGGCGCAAGGTGTCCAGTTCCGGCGGTTGCTCGCGCGTGTCGGCGACCGCAAAGGCAATGCCCCGGCTCGCCAGGAAGCGAACCAGGGACATGCCGCTCTTGCCGAGGCCGACAACGATGCGGAATTGGTCGGAAGCGATCAATGACACGCTCATCTACCTCAGCTTCAGGGTGGCAAGGCCGACCAGCACGAGAATCACGGTGATGATCCAGAAACGGACAATCACCCGTGGCTCGGGCCAACCCTTGAGTTCAAAGTGGTGGTGAATCGGCGCCATACGAAACACCCGCTTGCCGGTCAGCTTGAAGGAGGCGACCTGGATCACCACCGACAGGGTTTCCATGACAAACACACCGCCCATGATGAACAGGACGATTTCCTGCCGAACGATGACGGCGATGGTGCCCAGGGCAGCGCCCAGCGCCAGTGCGCCGACGTCGCCCATGAACACCTGAGCCGGATAGGTGTTGAACCAGAGAAAGCCCAGGCCGGCACCGATCAACGCGCCGCAGAACACGATCAGCTCGCCAGCGCCTGGCACATAAGGGATCAACAGGTACTCGGCGAACTTCACGTTACCCGACAGGTAGCAGAAGATCCCCAGCGCGCCGCCGACCATGACCGTTGGCATGATCGCCAGGCCGTCGAGGCCGTCAGTCAGGTTTACCGCGTTGCTCGAGCCGACGATGACGAAATAGGTCAGCACCACGAAACCGATGCCCAGGGCGATGGTGACGTCCTTGGCAAACGGTACGATCAAGGTGGTTTCGACGCTGGTCGGCGCGGTCATGAAGAGGAACACCGCCGCGCCCAGGCCGAACACCGATTGCCAGAAGTACTTCCAGCGGCTTGGCAGGCCACGCGAATTTTTCTCGATGACCTTACGGTAGTCGTCGACCCAGCCAATCGCGCCGAACAACAGGGTGACGATCATCACGACCCACACGTAGCGGTTGCTCAGGTCAGCCCAAAGCAAGGTACTGATGGTGATTGCAGACAGGATCAACGCGCCGCCCATGGTCGGTGTACCCGACTTGGACAGGTGCGATTGCGGACCATCGTTGCGCACTGCCTGGCCGATCTGACGGATCTGCAGGGTGCGAATCATCCAGGGGCCCAGCCACAGCGACAGCGACAAAGCAGTCAGAACACCCAGAATCCCGCGCAGGGACAGGTACTGGAAGACCGCAAAGCCTTTATGGAACTGCTGTAGATACTCAGCCAACAGCAAAAGCATTAATGTTTCTCCCCGCTGACACCGCACAGTGCAGCCACGACGTTTTCCATCGCAGCGCTGCGCGAGCCCTTGATCAAGATTGTGGTGTCGCTGGCGGTTTCGCTGCTAACAGCGTCGATCAGCTCAGCCTGAGTTGCGAAATGTCGGCCTTCGGCGCCAAACGCCCGGACCGCATGAGTCATGTTGCTACCTACCGCGTACAAGGCATCGACCTTGCCGCGTGCGTAGTCGCCCACCAGCTGGTGGCCTTCCTGCGCCCATTGACCCAGTTCGCCGATATCCCCGAGCACCAGAACGGTGCGCCCGGAAAAGCCGGCGAGTATATCAATGGCCGCACACATCGAGGTGGGATTTGCGTTGTAACTGTCGTCGATCACGCGCACGCCGTTGGCAGTGATCTGCGCGACCGTACGGCCCTTGACTGGCTGCACCGCGTTCAGGCCAGCGGCAATACCGGGCAAGCTCACGCCCAGGGCATGGGCAGCAGCCGCTGCAGCCAGGGCGTTGCTGACGTTGTGGGTGCCGAGCAGATTCAACTGCACCGCCACCGAACCGGCGGCACTATGCAAGGTGAACGCCGGGCAGCCACGGGCATCGCGACCGATATCGCTGGCGTAAAAATCCGCCTGCGGGTTGTTCAGGGCGAAGCTCAGCACGCGTTTGTCGCCAGCACGTTTGTGCCAGATGGCAAACGCCTTGTCGTCCAGGTTGAGCACCGCAGTGCCACCCTCGCCCAGGCCTTCAAGGATCTCGCCCTTGGCCTCGACGATTTTTTCCGGGCCGCCAAACTCGCCAACGTGGGCGGTGCCGGCGTTGTTGAGGATGACCACCTGAGGCTGGGTCAGGCCAACGGTGTAACGAATCTCGCCAAGGCGCGACGCACCCAGTTCGATGACTGCCGCGCTGTGCTCACTGGCGATTTCCAGCAGGGTCAGCGGTGCACCCAGATCATTGTTGAGATTGCCGCGGGTCGCCAGCACCGGGCCACGGGTGCGCAGGATGCAGGCAAGCATCTCTTTCACAGTGGTCTTGCCGCTGGAGCCGGTGATGGCTGCTACTGGCTTGTCGAACCCGGCACGGTTGAGCGCGCCCAGTTGACCCAGCGCCACACGGCAATCAGCGACAACCAGTTGCGGTAGATCGACGCCTTCGACCTCACGTTCGACCAGCGCCGCGACGGCGCCCTTGGCCTGTACATCAGCCAGGTAATCATGGCCATCGAAGCGCGGGCCGGTAAGGGCAACGAACAGTTGGCCGGCGCCGACGCTGCGGCTGTCGATGCTGACGCCATCGAAGCTGACATCGCTGCCAACCAGGCGCGCCTGCAGCGCTGCGGTCAGTTGGCTCAGGCTCAAGGGCTTAAGCATGTGGGCTCCCCCAGGTTGCCAGGGCTTTCTCGGCTTCAACCAGATCGGAGAACGCATGGCGCTCACCGTGAATTTCCTGATAGTCCTCGTGGCCTTTACCGGCCAGCACGATCACGTCGTCGGCCGCAGCAGAGGCGATCAACTGCGCGATCGCGGCGCCGCGGCCAGCGACGAAGCTGACTTCTGACGGTTTGGCAAAGCCCGGGCGAATATCGTCGAAGATGGCCGCAGGCTCTTCAGTGCGTGGATTGTCGTCAGTGACCAACACGCGGTCAGCCAGCCGCTCGGCGACTTCAGCCATCAACGGGCGCTTGCCGCGGTCACGGTCACCGCCGCAACCAAACAGGCACAGCAGTTTGCCGTGGGCGTGTGGACGCAGGGCTTCGAGTACTTTTTCAAGGGCATCCGGGGTGTGCGCGTAGTCGACCACCACCAGCGGTTTGTTACCGCCGCCCAAGCGCTGCATACGGCCGACCGGCCCTTGCAGGGTTGGCACGACCTTGAGAATTTCGTCCAGCGAATAATCCAGCGACATCAGCGCGGCAATCGCGGCGAGCACGTTGCTCAGGTTGAAGCGACCGAGCAGCTGGCTGCGCAGTATGCTTTCACCCTGTGCCGTAACCAGCACCGCACGCACGCCGTCGTCGTCGAATTTGGCTTCGCGGCAGTACAGCGAAGCTTCTGGATTTTCCAGGCTGTAGCTGAGCAAGCGAGTCTCGACGTGATCGGCGATTGGCTTGCGAGCAAAGTCCTCGGCCAGGCGCCGACCGAACTCATCATCCAGATTGACCACCTGGCTACGCAGGTTCGGCCAGGCAAATAGCTTGGCCTTGGCCGCTTCATACGCCTGCATGCTGCCGTGGTAATCGAGGTGATCACGGGACAGGTTGGTCATCACGGCGATGTCGAAGGCCAGGGCGGCAACGCGGCCCTGTTCCAGGGCATGCGACGACACTTCCATGGCCACGGCTTTGGCGCCGGCTTTTTTCAGGTCGTACAGGGTTGCCTGTACTGCAATCGGGTCAGGCGTGGTCAAGCGGCCGCTCTGCAGCGCGCCGGAGAAACCGGTGCCCAGCGTGCCGATCAGGCCGCAGCGTTGGCCGAGGGCGTCCAGCGCCTGCGCCAGCAACTGGGTCACGCTGGTCTTGCCATTGGTGCCGGTGACGCCGATCAGGTTGAGCTGACGGCTCGGTTCACCGTAGAAACGCCCGGCAATCTCCGACAGCTGCGCGATCAGGCCCTTGACCGGAATCAGTGCAACGTCGGTCAGCGGCAGCACGGTGGCGCCCTGCTCTTCATAAGCGACGGCAGCCGCGCCGCGCTGCAAGGCGTCGGCGATATGGTCACGACCATCGACCAGCGCACCTGGCACGGCCAGGAACAGATCGCCCGGGCGCACGGCCCGGCTGTCCAGGGTCAACTCGCGGATCATCGGATCGCGGCTGGCATGGGCAAACAGCTTGCTCAATGGCATCGTCATCAACCACGCCCTCCTTTGGCTACGGCGGCATTCACTTGCGCCGGTACGGCAGGCGCAACGGGTGCAGGCGGTGGCAGGTTATCTGGTGGTACGTTCATCAACCGCAGGGTCCCGGACATGACTTTGCTGAATACCGGTGCCGAGACCAGGCCACCGAAGTAGCCGCCTTTGCTCGGCTCATCGATGACCACGACGATGGCGTAACGCGGATCGCTCATCGGGCCGAAGCCAGCGAACAGCGAGCGGTAGGCGTTTTCGGTGTAGCCCTTGGAGCCGACGGTGGCCTTACGCGCCGTACCGGACTTGCCACCGACGTGATAGAACGGCACCTGCGCGCGGTAGACACCGCGCGGGGCTTCGATCACCTGCTGGAGCATGCCCTGGATGGTCTCGGCGGTTTCCTTGGGCACCACTTGGGTGAAGTCAGGGGTCTTGTCGACCTTGACGATGCTCAACGGCACCATCTTGCCGTCGTTGGCCAGTGCGGCGTAGGCGTGTACCAGCTGCAATGCGGTCACGGACAGGCCGTAGCCATAGGACAGGGTCGCCGTCTCGGCCTTGCGCCATTCGCGGTGGTTAGGCAGGTTGCCGACGCGCTCGCCAGGGAAGCCCAGGCCGGTGTACTGACCCAGACCCAGCTGCGACATCACCCGGTAGATGGCTTCGCCGCCGATGTCGAAGGCGATCTTGCTCATGCCGACGTTACTGGAGTTGATCAGGATGCCGGTCAGGTCGAGCACCGGGCCCTCGCTGCGCGAAACGTCCTTGATCGTGTAGCGACCGATCTGCAGGCTGCCCGGATACACTTCGACTTTGTCGGTCGGTTTCCAGCGGCCGCTCTGCAATGCAGCGCTCATCGACAGCGGCTTGACCGTCGAGCCCGGCTCGAACACATCGATGATGGCCCGGTTGCGCATCGCAGCCGGGACCATGCTGCGGCGGTTGTTCGGGTTGTAGGTAGGCTGGTTGACCATGGCCAGCACTTCGCCGGTCTTGACGTCCATGATCACCAGGCTGCCGGCCTTGGCTTCCTGCTCGGCAATGGCGTTGCGCAGTTCGCGCGTAGCCAGATACTGCAAGCGCAGGTCGATCGACAACGCCAAAGTCGAACCGGCCTTGGCGTTTTTGGTGACCTGAATGTCTTTGATCAAGCGGCCACGCCGGTCCTTGATCACCTGGCGCTTGCCAGGCACTCCGGCGAGCCATTCGTCATAGGCCAGCTCGACCCCTTCGCGACCGTGGTCGTCAAGGTCGGTAAAGCCAACCATGTGCGCGGTGACATCACCGGCCGGGTAGAAGCGGCGGAACTCTTCGAGGCCGTACACACCCGGCACTTTCAGGTCGAGCACCTGCTGGCCTTGCTCAGGGGTAAGCCCGCGCACCAGATAGATGAATTCTTTGTTGGCCTGCTGGGTGAGGCGCTCGGTCAGTTGTTGCGGATTTTGCCCAAGCACAGCCGCCAGTTGCGCCCAGCGCTCCTTGTACGGCTGCATTTCCTTTGGGTTGGCCCACAGCGTGGTGACTGGCGTACTGACCGCCAATGGCTCGCCGTTACGGTCAGTGATCAGCCCGCGGTGTGCCGGAATTTGAATGTGGCGCAGGCTGCGCGCGTCGCCCTGGCCCTTGAGGAAGGCACGGTCGACGACCTGCAGGTCGATGATGCGCCAGCAGATGGCACCGACCATCAGCGCCAGCAGGCCGATCACGACGCGGAAGCGCCAAGGGTAGAGTGCGCCTTCGAGTTTCATCATGGCGCCACCATCCGCACTTCGTCGGCGGCCGGAACACGCATTTTCAGCTGTTCGCTGGCCAGGCTTTCGATGCGGCTGTGGGCAGTCCAGGTGCTCTGCTCAAGGATCAGCCGGCCCCATTCTGCCTGCGCCTTGTCACGCTCGTTCAGTTCGCCAAACAAGGTGTTGAGCAATTGCCGGTTCCAGTGCGCGCTGTAGGACACCGCCACCGCTGAAACCAGCACAGCGATAAACAGCAGCAGCATCAGCGAGCTGCCGCCGGGCAATGGCTTGGCGAAGAGCTTGCTCAACGGAGCTTCTCCGCAACGCGCATGACTGCGCTGCGTGAGCGGGGGTTGGCCTTGAGCTCGGCCTCGGAGGCGAACTGCGCCTTGCCGATCAAGCGCACTTTTGGCTCGAAGACGGTGTGCTGCACGGGCAGGTTGCGCGGCAGGTTGTCCGCCTCGCCCTTGACCAGCTTGCGCATGAACAGTTTGACGATGCGGTCTTCCAGCGAGTGGAAGCTGATCACCACCAGGCGGCCACCGATCTCCAGTGACTCCAGCGCAGCCTCAAGGCCCGCCTCCAGGTCACCAAGCTCGTTGTTGACGTGGATGCGCAGGCCCTGGAAGGCGCGGGTCGCGGGGTTCTTGCCCTTTTCCCAGGCCGGGTTGGCGACCTTGAGCACTTCAGCCAGGTCGGCCGTGCGGGTGAACGGCTGCTTTTCGCGGCGCTCGACCACGGCCCGGGCCATACGCCCGGAGAAGCGCTCTTCACCGTACTGCTTGAATACGCGGGCGATCTCTTCAGCCGGGGCGGTGGCGATGAACTCGGCGGCGCTCATGCCTTGCGCAGGGTTCATGCGCATGTCCAGCGGGCCGTCGTTGAGGAAGCTGAAGCCGCGCTCGGGGTCATCAAGCTGCGGTGAAGACACACCTAGGTCCAGCAGCACGCCGCTGACCTTGCCGGCCAGGCCGCGCTCGGATACCTCTTCGCCCAGCTCGGCAAAGCTGCGCTGCACAATGACGAAGCGGCCGTCTTCGGCCGCCAGCGCTTGCCCCGTGGCAATCGCTTGTGGGTCTTTGTCGAACCCGAGTAGCCGCCCCTGCGGCCCCAGCTTGCTGAGGATCAGGCGGCTGTGGCCACCGCGGCCGAAGGTACCATCGAGGTAGCAGCCATCGGCGCGCAGGGCCAGTGCCTCGACAGCTTCGTCGAGCAGCACGGTGATGTGGTTGAAGCCGCTATCTATGGTCACAGGATCAGGTCACGCAATTCGTCAGGCAAAGCGCCCGGTTGTTGAATAGCTGCAAGATCGTCTGCCGAAACCGCGTTCCAGGCATCCTCATCCCACAGCTGAAATTTGTTCAGCTGCCCCACCAACATCGCCTTCTTGTCCAGATTGGCGTACTCACGCAGGCGCGGCGGTACCAGAAAACGGCCACTGCCATCGAGCTCCAGGTCTACCGCATTACCGATCAGCAAGCGCTGCAGGCGGCGGTTTTCCTCACGCAACGACGGCAAGGCACGCAACTTGGCTTCTATCTGTTCCCACTCATCGAGGGGATATACACATAAGCAGCGATCGACTGCATCGATGGTCACGATCAACTGGCTCTGGCAACGCGAATCCAACTCGTCACGGTACCGACTCGGCATGGCGAGTCTGCCCTTTGCATCAAGGCTGACGGCATTGGCTCCGCGGAACACGGCTGCGATTCCCCACAATGTTATCGTTTTTAGGCCAGAAAACCCACTTCAACCCACTTTCTGCCACTTGCGCACACTATAGGAATCCGCCCGGTACACCGTCAAGGCGCGCTCGTAGGGAAATCCCTTACACGGCGGAGATTTAGCTCAACAAAGAGATGAAGGAAGATAAAAAGAAGGAAAAATGGCGGGCAAAAAATGTGCGAACTCAGTCAGATAGCGACCGAAGTTAAAGTGATTTATTAAGAGTAAGATTTTTTCGGTATTACCAAGGTGCTTCTGCTGTCGATTACAGCAGGGAGGGAGAGGTGGAGAGTCGATCTATAAGCCGGGTTTTGTCGAGGACAGTCATTCCTCTACGACGGCCATCACTGGACGCCTCTAGCAACCTACCCGGTTCCGACGCGGGCCACGCCTAATGGAACCCTATTTGGTCTTGCTCCGAGTGGGGTTTACCTAGCCACGAACTGTTGCCAGTCGCGCGGTGCGCTCTTACCGCACCTTTTCACCCTTACCGGCACCGAAGTGCTTAGGCGGTTATTTTCTGTGGCACTTTCCGTAGGCTCACGCCTCCCAGGGGTTACCTGGCACTCTGCCCTATGGAGCCCGGACTTTCCTCCCCCCTCTTTTGCGGAACAAAAGAAGGCAGCGACTGTCCAATCGACTCTCCGCCGACAAGGGTAACGTCAGGCGCGCTCAAGAACAAGCTTTAGAGCAACAGGATGTCGCTAATGCTCAATTGGCTTTCTGCTTTTCCAGGGCCGCCTGATACAGCAGGTTCTTGCGCACCCCGGTAATTTCCGCTGCCAGCGCCGCTGCGCGCTTGAGTGGCAATTCCGCCAACAGCAAGTCCAGAACGCGCTGCGCCTCGGTGCTGATCGCCTGCTCGTCTTCGGGCGCACTCCAGCCCCCCACCAACACCACGCATTCGCCGCGCTGCTGATTACTGTCGGCGGCAACAAACGCGTGCAACTCGCCCAGCGGCAGGCCCTTGAGTGTTTCGAACGCCTTGGTCAGCTCACGCCCAAGCAGCGCCGGGCGATCCGCACCGAACACCGCCTGCATGTCATCGAGGCATTCCAGAATGCGGTGCGGGGCCTCATAGAAGATCAGCGTGCGCGGCTCTTCCTTGACCTGTTCCAGGCGGGCACGCCGCCCAGCAGTCTTGGCAGGCAGAAAGCCTTCGAAGATAAACCGGTCAGACGGCAGGCCAGCGGCCGACAACGCAGCAATCAGCGCGCAGGCGCCGGGCACCGGCACCACTTTCACGCCGGCAGCGCGAGCCTGGCGCACCAGGTGATAACCCGGGTCGGAAATCAGCGGCGTGCCAGCGTCAGAGACCAGCGCAATATCGTCGCCCGCCAGCAAGCGAGTCAGAAAACGCCCGCCCTCGTCACGCTCATTGTGCTCATGGCAGGCAGCCAGCGGCGTGTTGATACCGAAGTGCTGCATCAGGCGCATTGAGTGGCGGGTGTCTTCGGCGGCGATCAAGGCTACATCCGCCAGCACCTTGAGCGCGCGGGCACTCATGTCATCGAGGTTGCCGATCGGCGTGGCCACCACGTACAGCGTGCCTGTGGTGGATTTCGAAGCCCCTGCTACATCTGTCACTGCGCGCACCTGTCTTTCGGATCAAAGGCGCCATTGTAGCCCGAGCACCGGTAACAGGGCGCAAACATCTTCACCGGCGGCCCGCTTCAAGCCACCTATAGTGAAGGTTGCACGTCAGCGACATCGCGCCCCGGCCAGTGGTTGGGTACAATCGTCGGCCAACCAGATCGAGTAACAGGACTTTTACATGATCGCTTGTCTGCGGCTGCTCACAGCCCTCTGCCTCGCTGCCTTGCTGGCAGCTTGCGCAAGCTCGCCCTCATCCAGCCTGGGCGAACTCCCGCGCACCCCGGACGCCAGTATCGAGCAACTGCTCGAGCAGGCAGCCACCAGCAAGTCGCCCGAGGACGCAGCCCTGCTGCGCCTGAGCGCTGCCGACCTGGCCTACAAGCAAAAGGACTATCCACGCGCAGCGCGGATTCTCGAACAGGTACCACTGGACCCGCTCAAGCCTGCTCAGCAGGTGTTCGCCAGCACCTTGAGCGCTGAGCTGGCCATGAGCCGCAACCAGCCCAAAGCTGCCCTGACCGCCCTCGCCCACCCTAGCCTGCAGCGTCTGGGCGAGATGCCGGCTGAGCTGCAAGTGCGCACCTACAGCGTGCATGCCGCCGCCCTCGAAGCCGATGGCCAGACCTTGGCCGCAGCGCAGCAGCGGGTGCAACTGGCGCCTCTGCTCAGCGGCCAGGCGGCCAGCGCCAACAACGACGCGACCTGGGCACTGGTCGCTGCCTTGCCTGCCGAGCAGCTGCAATCGACTGGCAACGACACCCTGGCCGGCTGGACCAGCCTGGCCCTGGCGGTAAAAAGCGCCGGCACGCTGGAGCAGCAACAGGCTGCGATCGACGCCTGGCGCAACCAGCATCCAGAGCACCCCGCAGCCAAGCAACTGCCGACCGCGCTGACCAAACTCAAGGAACTGGCCAGCCAGCCCCTGACCAAGATCGCCCTGCTGCTGCCTCAGGAAGGCTCGCTGGCCGGCGTCGCCCGCGCCTTGCGTGATGGTTTCATGGCCGCGCACTTCCAGGCCCAGCAGGCAGGCCAACAGGCACCTGCGATCCAGGTCTATGACAGCTCGCGGATCAGCTCGCTGGACGATTTCTACCGCCAGGCTCAGGCCGATGGCGTGCAACTGGTAGTCGGCCCGCTGGAAAAACCGCTGGTGAAAAAGCTCGCCGCCTACCCGCAGTTGCCACTGCCGACCCTGGCCCTGAACTACGCCGAAGCCGGCCAGAGCGCACCGCCGCAACTGTTCCAGTTTGGCCTTGCCGCAGAAGACGAAGCCCGCGAAGTGTCGCGCCGTGCACGCGCCGACGGCCTGGTCCGCGCTGTTGCGCTGGTGCCGAGCGGCGAATGGGGCGACCGCGTGCTGGCCGCCTTCCGCAAGGACTGGGAAAGCAACGGCGGCACCCTGCTGGCTGCCGAGCGTATCGCCCAGCCGGTCGCCCTCGCCCAGCAAATCGCCGAGCTGTTCCAGCTGCGCCAGAGTGAAGGCCGTGCCAAGAGCCTGCAAAGCACGGTCGGTGGCAACATTGCCGCACAACCGTCACGCCGCCAGGACATCGACTTCATCTTCCTCGCTGCCACCCCGCAGCAGGCGCAACAGATCAAGCCGACGCTGAACTTCCAGTACGCAGGGGATGTGCCGGTCTACGCCACCTCCAACCTGTACAGCGCCAGCGGTGACGTCAACCAGTACAACGACATGACCGGCATCCGCTTCTGCGAAACGCCGTGGCTGCTCGACAGCAGCAACAGCCTGCGCCAACAAGTCGTGCAGCAGTGGCCACAAGCCGCTGGCAGCCTCGGCCGGCTTTATGCGATGGGCGTTGATGCGTATAGCCTGGCACCGCGTCTGGGCCAACTGAAGGCACTGCCTGACAACCGCGTACAGGGCCTGTCCGGCAGCTTGAGCATGAACCCGAGCCAGCGCATCGAGCGTCAACTGCCATGGGCAGAGTTCGCCGGCGGCCAGGTCAAACGCCTGCCGGACACGCCGCGCTGATGCAGGCGGCATCGCCTGGTCGCGCCGGCCAGGATGCTGAGGACTACGCCCTGGAGTATCTTTTGGGGCAAGGTCTGCAGTTGCTGGCGCGCAATTGGCGATGCAAGGGAGGCGAGCTTGATCTGGTCATGCTCGACGCCGATACAGTAGTATTCGTCGAAGTCCGCTATCGGCTGCACGCAGACTTCGGCGGCGCCCTCGGCAGTATCGATGGGCGCAAGCAGCAACGCCTGGCGCTGGCCGCCAGCATGTTTCTGCACAAGGAGTTCCGCTGGGCCAATCACCCCTGCCGCTTCGATGTCATCGCTCTACAAGGCAGCGGCCATGCAGGGCAACCGCTGCAATGGCTGAAAAACGCCTTCGAATGCTGAACCCACTGCGAATTTTTTGCTCTATGTTTCGCGGGCTGGTCCCTGTTGCGCGTCGCGCGGGCCACCGCCCCTCTTAAGGTCACACCAGATGGACATGCAATCCCGAATTCGCCGGCTGTTTCAGGCCAGCATCGACACCAAGCAACAGGCAATGGACATGTTGGCGCCGCATATCGAGCAGGCCAGCCTGGTCATGGTCAATGCCATGCTCAATGAGGGCAAGATGCTCGCCTGCGGCAACGGCGGCTCAGCCGGCGATGCTCAGCATTTCTCGTCCGAGTTGCTCAACCGTTTCGAGCGTGAGCGCCCGAGCTTGCCGGCGATCGCGCTGACCACCGACAGCTCGACGATCACCTCGATTGCCAACGATTACAGCTACAACGAAGTGTTCTCCAAGCAGATCCGCGCCCTCGGCCAGCCCGGCGACGTGCTGCTGGCGATCTCTACCAGCGGTAACTCGGCGAACGTGATTCAAGCGATCCAGGCCGCACATGATCGTGAAATGATTGTCGTAGCAATGACCGGGCGCGACGGCGGTGGCATGGCCTCGCTGCTGCTGCCCGAAGATGTCGAGATTCGCGTACCGTCGAACGTGACTGCGCGCATCCAGGAAGTCCACCTGCTGGCGATCCACTGCCTGTGTGATCTGATCGACAGCCAACTGTTCGGGAGTGAAGAATGATCCCCAAGCGTTTTGGCCTGATGGCCCTGACTCTGTGCCTGAGCCTCTCCGGCTGCAGTTCGGTATTGACCTCTACCCGCGACAATCCTATCGAGGACGATCGCGGCACCCGCACCATCGGCAGCAAGATTGACGATTCACTGATCGAAACCAAGGTCTCGGTCAACATCGCCAAGGCCAACCCTGACCTGGACAAAGGCTCGCACATCGTTGTCAGCAGCTATAACGGCGTTGTCCTGCTGGCCGGGCAAACCCCGCGTGCTGACCTCAAAAGCCTCGCCGAGCAGACCGCCGGCCAGGTGCAGCGGGTCAAGAAGGTGCATAACGAAATCCAGGTGATGCAGCCGTCTTCGATTCTGGCGCGCAACAACGACGCCTGGCTGACCACCAAGATCAAGGCGCAGATGCTTGGCGACGCCAATGTGCCTGGCTCGCGCATCAAGGTCATCACCGAAAACGGTATCGTCTACCTGCTCGGCCTGGTTACCCAGGGCGAAGCCAACGCCGCGACCAGCGTGGTGCAAAGCGTTTCCGGCGTGCAGAAAATCGTCAAACTGTTCGAATACATCGACTAAGTCGCACCCGGCGGGAGGGCTGCGTCCTCCCGCCCTCCTCACCCGATCCAGGAAATACTCCATGACCAAGTTTCTGCTGCCCGCGCTGCTGATCGGCGCCTGCGCATCCCTGGCTGGCTGCTCCAGCCCGAGCATCATCACCCTGAATGATGGCCGTGAGCTGCAGGCATTGGACCAGCCCCACTTCGATCGCGCTTCTGGCTTTTATGAATTCGAACAGCTGGACGGCAAGCGCACGCGCATCAACAAGGATCAGGTTCGTACCATTACCGACCTGTAATTGCTGATCCAACGCTTACAAAAAAGGCGATCCTCTCGGATCGCCTTTTTTGTTACTTGACCACCTTCAGACTCGGTCGTCCGCTAGGACGCGGCGGCTGGCCACCACCTTCGGGCGGGCCGTCGTTATCCGGCTCGTCAACTTCATCCTCAAGCTCTTCATCATCCAGCAGCGAAGGCTCAAGCTCGAACACCATGCCCTGACCGTTCTCGCGGGCGTAGATGCCCAGGATCGCACCAGTGGGCACGAACAACGAATGCGCGACGCCGCCGAAGCGGCCTTCAAAGCTCACTGCGTCGTTATCCATGTGCAGGCTGCGCACCGCACTGGGCGACACGTTCAGGACAATCTGACCATCACTGGCGAAGCCCTGGGGCACCTGGACGGCCGGAAACTCGGCATTGACCAGCATATGGGGCGTGCAATCGTTGTCGACGATCCACTCGTACAGTGCTCTAACCAGATAGGGGCGACTGGAGTTCATCAACGGCTCCTTAAAGCTTGCGCATTTCACGTTCAGCAGCAGACAGGCTCGCCTGGAATGGCTCGCGGGCGAACTGTCGCTCCATATAATCAAGCAGCGGCTTGGCTTGCCGCGGCAGTTCGATACCCATCACCGGCAAACGCCAGAGTATGGGCAGTAGACAACAATCGACCAGGCTTTGCTCATCACTCATGAAGCAGGCCATCTCGGCAAACAATGGCGCAACCCCGGTCAGGCTCTCGCGCAGTTCCTTGCGCGCCTTTGCCTGCGCAGCCTCGGTGCTGCGCTTGTCGAGCAGCACGTCGGCCAGCGAGCACCAGTCGCGCTGGATGCGGTGCACCAGCAGGCGGCTGTTGCCGCGTGCGACCGGATACACCGGCAGCAGTGGCGGGTGCGGATAGCGCTCATCGAGGTATTCCATGACCACGGTCGACTCATACAGCGCCAGATCGCGATCAACCAGGGTTGGCACACTGGCGTAAGGATTCACTTCAACCAGCTTGGGTGGCACACGCCCAGGATCGACGTCGATGATCTGCACGCTGACGCCCTTTTCGGCGAGCACCAGGCGGACCCGGTGCGAGTAATGATCAGCGGGATCGGAATAGCAGGCTAACCTGTTGGTTACGCCCATGCAGCGCCTCCTCGTGGGGATGCTTGTAAAACACAAATGCAAACGCGCCCTGAGGGGCCCAATGCAGTTGCACGGGGCGCCTCAGGGCGCGTTCAACTAACCAGAAATTACTGCGTGATCAGTGCACGTCCTTCCAGTATTCGCGCTTGAGCAAATAGGCGAACACGAAGAAGAAAGCCAGGTACAGCAACACATAGGTACCGATGCGCTGGCTCTCCAGTTTGACCGGGTTGGCCGAATAGGCCAGGAAGGTCACCAGGTTCTTGACCTTCTCGTCGAACTGCTCGGGCGTCAGGGTACCGGATTTCGGCTCGATGGTCAGCTGATCACATGCTTCATGGGTCAATGGGCTGCCCGTCAACGGGTCATATTGCTTCTTGCCGTCAACGACGCTCTGCACCTGCTTGCAGCCAATCACCTGATTACCCTGCAGGCCAACCAGCACGTTAGGCATGCCAACGTTGGGGAAGACCTTGTTGTTGACCCCGTATGGCCGCGACTTGTCCTCATAGAAGCTACGCAGGTACGAGTACAGCCAATCGGTACCACGCACCCGCGCAACCAGGGTCAGGTCTGGCGGCGCAGCACCGAACCAGGTCTTGGCATCAGCCGGCTGCATGCCGATCTGCATGTGGTCGCCGATCTTGGCACCGGTGAACACCAGGTTTTCCAGCATCAGCTCATGGGGGATACCCAGGTCATCAGCGACCCGCTCATAGCGCTGGAACTTCGCGCTATGGCAGCCCATGCAATAGTTGGCAAAGGTCCGCGCACCATCCTGCATGGCGGCTTTGTCACTCAGGTCGATATCGACCTTGTCCAGCTCCAGGCCGTGTTCCGCGGCAAAGGACAAGGCAGGCATCACTGCCAGGAACAGTACTGCAATAAGCTTTTTCATCAGCCAGTCACCCTTTCCGGAACCGCTTTGGTCTTCTCCAGCCTTGTGTAGAACGGCATCAGCAGGAAGTAGGCGAAATACAGCACGGTACAGACCTGCGACAGCAGGGTCCGCCCCGGCGTAGGCGCCAACACACCCAGCACACCGAGAATCACGAAGCTGACGCAGAACACCAGCAGCCAGATCTTGCTCAGCCAGCCCTTGTAGCGCATGGAACGTACCGGGCTGCGATCAAGCCAGGGCAACACGAACAACACGGCAATGGCGGCGCCCATGGCGATCACGCCGAACAGTTTGTCGGGCACCGCGCGCAGGATCGCGTAGAACGGTGTGAAGTACCACACCGGAGCAATGTGCTCGGGTGTCTTGAAGGCGTTGGCTTGCTCGAAGTTTGGTTTTTCGAGGAAGTAGCCGCCCATTTCCGGGAAGAAGAACACCACCGAACAGAACACGAAGAGGAACACCACCACGCCGACGATATCCTTGACGGTGTAGTACGGGTGGAACGGGATACCGTCGAGGGGGATGCCGTTTTCGTCCTTGTGCTTCTTGATGTCGACGCCGTCAGGGTTGTTCGAGCCGACTTCGTGCAGCGCCAGGATATGCAGCACCACCAGGCCGAGGATGACGATCGGCAAGGCCACCACATGCAAGGCGAAGAAGCGGTTCAGGGTGATCCCCGAGATCAGGTAGTCGCCGCGAATCCACTGGGTCAGGTCATCGCCGATCACCGGGATGGCGCCGAACAGCGAGATGATTACCTGCGCACCCCAATACGACATCTGGCCCCAAGGCAGCAGATAGCCCATGAACGCTTCAGCCATCAGCGCCAGATAGATCAGCATGCCGAACAGCCAGACCAGCTCACGCGGCTTCTGATAAGAGCCGTAGAGCAGCCCGCGGAACATGTGCAGGTAGACCACGATGAAGAACGCCGAGGCGCCGGTGGAGTGCAGATAGCGCAGGATCCAGCCGTACTCGACATCGCGCATGATGTACTCGACCGAGGCGAACGCCTCTTCGGCCGAAGGGGTGAAACTCATGGTCAGCCAGACGCCGGTAACAATCTGGTTGACCAGCACCAGCAACGCCAGCGAGCCAAAGAAGTACAGGAAGTTGAAGTTCTTCGGCGCGTAGTATTTGCTCAGATGCTCTTCCCACATCTTGGTCGCGGGGAAGCGCGCATCGATCCAGTCCATGAACTTGCTCATCATGCGTTCTCCTGATCGACGCCGATGACGATGATGTCGTCCGTCTCGTATGAGTGCGGAGGCACTGGCAGGTTGAGAGGTGCCGGCTGAGACTTGTAGACGCGGCCAGCGAGGTCGTAATGAGAGCCGTGGCAGGGGCAGAAATAGCCACCGACCCACTTGGGCCCCAGATCGACCGGCGCCACTTCAGGACGGAAGGTCGGCGAGCAGCCCAGGTGGGTGCATAGGCCAACCAGCAGGAGGATTTCCGGCTTGATCGAGCGCACCTCTGGGTCGACGTAAGTCGGCTGCACCGAGGCCTGCGATTCCGGATCAGCGAGCTCGCCGACGATTTTCTTGAGATTGCCGAGGATCTCTTCTGTGCGTCGCACGATGAATACTGGCTGCCCGCGCCACTCAGCAACCATCTGCTGGCCGGGTTCAATCTTGGCAATATTGACCTTCACCGGTGCACCGGCGGCTTTCGCCTTGGCACTGGGAAACCATGACCCCACGAACGGTACCGCAGCCCCCACAGCCCCCGCTGCACCCACCACGGACGTGGCGGCTACGAGGAAGCGGCGCCGGCCTGCGTTGACGCCGTCATTACTCATTCAGTCCTCTCCCATCAGCTGCTCTGGCCTGTTGAACCAGGCCTGTATTGTGTGAATGTCTGTGGCACTAAATTTTGGTCGCCATGGTAAGAAACAAATCCACACACTGACAAGGTGATTAGCCCCGGCCGGGCTACAACCCACGCTTTGCTTGATCTGCGTCTATAAGGCGACTTGCCACGGACATGCTGACAGGTTAGTTCAAGGCAAAAAAAAAGCCCGGTTCCAAGGAACCGGGCTTCTTTCGACTGCCGAAGCGAAATTAACGCTTGGAGTACTGAGGACGCTTACGTGCTTTACGCAGACCCACTTTCTTACGCTCGACTTCACGAGCATCGCGGGTTACGTAGCCAGCGCGACGCAGAGCAGGGCGCAGGGCTTCGTCGTAGGCCATCAGAGCGCGGGTGATACCATGACGGATCGCACCGGCTTGACCGCTGACACCACCACCGGAAACGGTGACGTAGATGTCGAACTTGGCAACGTTCTCGGTCAGCTCGAGGGGTTGACGAACAACCATGCGAGCGGTTTCGCGACCGAAGAAAGTGTCCAGAGGACGGTTGTTGATGGAGATGTTACCGGTACCTGGACGCAGGAAAACGCGAGCGGTTGCGGTCTTGCGACGGCCAGTGCCGTAATTTTGAGTCGCCGACATAATGAACTATCCCGTTAGATCTTCAGTTCTTGAGGCTGCTGAGCAGTGTGTGGGTGAACAGCGCCCGCGTACACTTTCAGCTTGCGGTACATGTCGCGACCCAGCGGGTTCTTAGGCAGCATGCCCTTGACCGCGGTCTCGATGATACGCTCAGGGGCCTTGGCGATCAGCTTGTCGAAGCTGATTTCCTTGATGCCACCTGGGAAGCCGGAGTGGGAGTAGTACATTTTGTCAGTAGTTTTAGCACCAGTGACACGTACCTGCTCGGCGTTGATTACGACGATGTAGTCGCCGGTGTCAACGTGAGGGGTGTATTCAGCTTTGTGCTTGCCACGCAGACGAAGAGCGATTTCGGTAGCCAGACGACCCAGGGTCTGACCAGCGGCGTCGACGACGAACCAGTCGCGCGTAACTGTTTCTGGTTTAGCAGTAAAAGTTTTCATTATCTCTAAAGCCTCAGAGGCCGCCCAAGCAATAAAAAATAGACGGCGAATCTTACTGGATAGTGCGCAACTTGACAAGCAAGCACGCAGCCGAATACGGACGCTATTGGGGGCTCGGGTCGGGCACGTCCAATATCCGGCGGGTTTCTCTCGTAATGCAGTGCATCACTTCCGCAAAACGGAGAGGGGCAGGATTATCCAGATTGCAGAAAAAAATTCAACCTGCTTTTATGGTCTTTTTCGCCAGAGAGAAGCTTCCAGATGGAATACCGCAAGCTCGGCCGTACCGACCTCAACGTCAGCGCCCTGTGCCTGGGCACCATGACCTGGGGCGAGCAGAACGATCAGGACCAGGCGTTTGCCCAGATCGCCCGGGCCAAGGCCGGCGGGATCAACTTCATCGATACCGCAGAGATGTACCCGGTCCCGCCGCGCCCGGAGACCTACGCCGCCACCGAACGAATCATCGGTAACTGGTTCAAGGCCAACGGCGATCGCGACCAATGGACTCTGGCGAGCAAGGTTGCCGGCCCGGGCAACGGCATCAGCCACATCCGCGACGGCCAGCTCAAGCACAACCGCCAGCACATCGTCGCCGCGCTGGACGCAAGCCTTGAGCGCCTGCAGACCGATCACATCGACCTGTATCAGCTGCACTGGCCAGAGCGCAGCACCAACTTCTTCGGCAAGCTCGGCTACCAGCATCTGCCGCAGGACCACTTCACGCCACTGGAAGAAACCCTCGAGGTGCTCGACGAGCAGGTTCGTGCCGGCAAGATCCGTCACATTGGCCTGTCCAATGAAACGCCATGGGGCACGATGAAGTTCTTGCAGCTGGCCGAGAGCCGCGGTTGGCCGCGGGCAGTATCGATCCAGAACCCCTACAACCTGCTCAACCGCAGCTTCGAGATCGGCCTGGCCGAAGTGGCGATCCGCGAGCAATGCGGGCTGCTGGCCTACTCGCCGCTGGCATTCGGCATGCTTGCCGGCAAGTATGAAAACGGCGCCAGACCTGAAGGCGCGCGGTTGACGCTGTTCAACCGCTTTGCCCGCTACTCCAACCCGCAGACCGTGGCCGCCTGCAGCCGTTACGTGCAGATAGCCCGCGAGCATGGCCTGGACCCGGCCCAGATGGCCCTGGCGTTCGTCACCCGCCAGCCGTTCGTGACCAGCAATATCATCGGTGCGACCAGCCTTGAACAACTGGAAAGCAACCTCGCCAGCGCCGATCTGAACTTGAGCGATGAGCTGCTGGCAGCCATCGAAGCGGTGCACCAGGATCAGCCAAACCCGGCGCCGTGATGCAGCCGTAACAAAGCGGCAGCGGGTCAGCCCGCTGCCGCTGGCAGCTGGATCGGGACGGGGTAGACACAATCGCCAAAAAATAAGACGATCCAGCCGGTGATTGACCACTCTACCCTATAAGAACAATGACAATGATCTTTACCCAACCCACCGCTTCATTGCGGCGCGTCAGCATTCTGGCCGTCGATAATGTGTTCGCCTCGACCCTGATGCAGGCCAAGGATTTCTTCCACCTGGCCAGCCTGCGCTACGGCAAGCAAATGGGCCTGGGCCTGCAACCGATGTTCGAAATCTGCCTGGTCAGCCCCGACGCTGCACCGGTGGACAGCTTCAGCAACGTGCAGGTGCCGGTAGACGGCGGCCTGGGCGATGCCGATGTGATCATCCTGCCGGCGTTCTGGGATGACTTCGACAACCTTCAGCAGCGTTATCCGCAGGTCTTGCCATGGCTACGCGAGCAGCATACGCGTGGCGCGGTGCTCTGTGGCGAAGCCAGCGGCGTGTACTGGCTGGCCGAAGCGGGCTTGCTCGATGGCAAGGAGGCGACCACCTACTGGCGCTTCTTCACTGACTTCGCTGAGCGCTTCCCGGCTGTGCGGCTGAACCAGGACAAGCACCTGACCGATGCCGACAACCTGTACTGCGCGGGCGGCGCGACCTCGGCGTGCGACCTGTACATTTACCTGATCGAGCGCTTCTGCGGGGCCAATGTCGCCCGCGCGGTAGCCCGCGACATCCTCTATGAAGTGCAACGCAACTACACCCCAGGGCGTATGGGTTTTGGTGGGCAGAAGCTGCATCAGGACCTGATCATCCTGCAGATTCAGCACTGGCTTGAAGAGCATTTCGCGGACAAATTCCGCTTTGAAGACGTCGCCCGCAACCATGGCATGAGCATTCGCAATTTCATGCGCCGGTTCCAGACGGCTACCGGCGACAAGCCCCTGCACTATCTGCAACGGCTGCGCATCGAAACCGCCAAGGGCTTGCTGTCGAGTACCCGCAAGAGCATCAAGACCATCAGTTATGAGGTGGGCTACGACGATGCGAGCTTCTTTGCCCGGCTGTTCCGCCAGCATACCGAGCTTTCGCCGAACCAGTATCGGCAGCAGTTCATGCAAGAGGCTTGAGGGGCATGGGGGCTGCCTTGCAGCCCTTCGCGGGTGAACCCGCTCCCACAGCTCACATGGGGCGCTGCGAATCCTGTGGGAGCGGGTTCACCCGCGAAGGGCCGCAAGGCGGCCCCAACTACACCGAATTAAGGCTTATGCGCTCGCGCCAGAAACTCGTGCGACTGCATCTCCAGCAAACGGCTCAGCGTACGCTGGAACTCGAAGCTCAGCCGCCCTCCGGTGTACAGATCCTTCAACTCAACCTCAGCTGAAATGATCAGCTTGACGTTACGGTCGTAAAACTCATCGACCATGTTGATGAAGCGCCGGGCGATATCGTCGGTAGCCACACCCATCTGCTCGACATTGCTCAGCAGCACGGCATGGAAGATCTTGCCCAGCTCGATGTAGTCGTTCTGGCTGCGCGGCCCGTCGCACAAGGCGCGGAAGTCGAACCAGGCGACATCGTCACAGGTACGCAGGGCGTGAATCTCGCGATTCTCGATCATCAGCACGTCGTTCTCGACCGCCTGCGTGCACTCCGGGGTCAGAGCCTTGAAGCTCTGGCGCAGGCTCTCGTGCGCAGCGGCATCGAGCGGGAAGTGGAACAGTTCGGCCTGCTCGAGGTGACGCAGACGATAGTCGACGCCGCTGTCGACGTTCACCACATCGGTGTACTGCTTGATCATGGCGATGGCTGGCAGGAAGCGCGCACGCTGCAAGCCATCCTTGTACAGGCCGTCAGGCACGATGTTGGAGGTCGCGACCAGTGATACGCCGTTCTTGAACAGCTCTTCCATCAAGGTGCCGAGGATCATCGCATCGGTAATGTCAGAGACGAAGAACTCATCGAAACAGATGACCCGGGCTTCGTTGGAGAAGCGCTTGGCGATCACCGTCAGCGGGTTCTTCTCGCCCTTGAGCGTGCGCATTTCTTCGTGCACGCGCTTCATGAAGCGGTGGAAGTGCGTGCGCATCTTCTGTTCGAACGGCAGCGCCTCATAGAAGGTGTCGACCAGATAGGTCTTGCCGCGCCCTACCCCACCCCAGAAGTACAAGCCCTTGACCGGGGCCTGGTCCTTCTTGCCGAACAGCTTGCCGAGCACGCCGGGCTTGTTGTTCTGCGCCGCGACCAGGTCGTCGTACAGACGCTGCAGATGACGCACCGCTGTTTCCTGCGCCGCATCATGGAAAAAATCGGGACGTTTGAGATCTGCTTGATATCGTTCTAAAGGCGTCATAATTCGCTGGCGAGGTAACAAAAGCGGGCCGTCACTGTAGCGACGGGCCCGCATAATGGCAATCAGACTTGCGGCGAAATGCCTCAGTCGGCTTGTGGCTGGAGCGCTGCGTGCAAGGCTTGCACGGCAGCGTCGCGCGCTGATGCATCGGCAAACTGCGGGCCTTCCGCGACCTGCTCACCGTTCAGCCACAGGGCAAAGCTCAGGCCGTCGACGCGTACATCGGCTTCACCACCCTGCTGCAGTTGCTTGCTCACCGCACCGGCGCTCTTGCCGTCGGCGAAGCTGCGCGACAGCAGCAATTGCTCGCCATCGGCGGCCAGCAGGCGGAAGCGGAAGCTGCCGTCTTCATCACGGAAGCTGACAAAGCGGGCGCTCTTGGCGGCCTTTTTCTTCACGTCGGTGCTGGCCTGGACACTGCTGCGGAACGAGCGCAGGCCGACCGCTTCGCGCAGTTGTTCGAGGAACGGCGTCGCGCTCTTGCGCGCCTTGGCCGCGCCGGCCAGAAGGATGTCTTCAAGGTCAGCAGGACGTGCGATCAGCTGATGGTAATGCTCGCGTGGCGCGGCCAGTTGGCCGTCCAGCAGCTGGAACAGGCGCTGCTTGGCCTCGCCCCAGCCCAGCCCTTGCAGCAGCGCTTCATGTAGCTCTGCCGATTGCGCCGGGGTAGCGAACGCTTGGTACAGGGTGAACAGGTGCGAGCTGTCCGGGTCTTTCGCTTCGCCGGGTGCACGGGAGTCGGTGACGATGCGCGAGATGGCGTCTTTCATGTCCTTGGCGCTGGCGAACAACGGGATGGTGTTGTCGTAGCTCTTGGACATCTTGCGCCCATCAAGGCCCGGCAGGGTCGCCACGCTTTCCTCGATCACCGCCTCGGGCATGGCAAAGAACTCCTTGCCCTGGCCGAACAGGTGGTTGAAGCGCTGGCCAATGTCACGGGCCATTTCCACGTGCTGGATCTGGTCACGGCCAACCGGCACCTTGTGCGCGTTGAACATGAGAATGTCCGCCGCCATCAGCACCGGGTAGCTGAACAGGCCCATGGTCACGCCGGCATCCGGGTCTTCGCCGTTTTCCAGGTTCTTGTCTACCGACGCCTTGTAGGCGTGGGCGCGGTTGAGCAGGCCCTTGCCGGCAACGCAGGTCAGCAGCCAGGTCAGCTCAGGGATCTCGGGGATGTCGGACTGACGGTAGAAGGTGACTTTGTCCGGGTCGAGCCCGCCCGCCAGCCAGGTGGCGGCGATCTCCAGGCGCGAACGCTGGATGCGCAGCGGGTCATCGCACTTGATCAGCGCGTGATAGTCGGCCAGAAAATAGAACGAGTCGGCACCGGGCTGTTGGCTGGCAAGGATGGCCGGGCGAATGGCGCCGGCGTAGTTGCCCAGGTGCGGGGTGCCGGTGGTGGTGATACCGGTAAGAATGCGCGTAGTCATGGGTAATCGCTTGATCAGGCTTGGCTCAGTTCGAGAGGCGCGGCAGCACCAGATCCTTCAGATCGGTCAGCTTGCCATGGAAAAAGTGTCCGCATTCTGCCACTTTCAGCAGCTCATGGGGGCGCGACAGGCTGTCGGACCATTCGTAAACCAGCTGAGGATCGACGACTTCGTCGCTGTCTGGCTGGATGACGGTCAACGGGCAAACCTGCGGCAGCGGGAAGTCGTCATTCAAACGCATCACAGCAGGTGCGATCATGAACAGCTGCTGCAGCGTTGCGCCCTGGCTTTCCAGACGCCCGGCAAGACTCGCGGCAACGAAACCACCAAACGAGAAGCCCATCAGCACCAGCGGTAGCTCGGAGTAGCTGGTCCGCACCCAGGCGGCGACGGCCTCGGCATCAGCCACTTCACCCGCGCCCATGTCATGGCCGCCAGCGCTTTGGCCGACGCCGCGGTAATTGAAGCGCAGCGTATTGTAGCCAGCATCGCGAGCAGTGCGTTGCAGGGTCGAGACCACCTTGTTGAGCATGGTGCCGCCCTGCACCGGATTAGGGTGGCAGATCAGCACTACGCCACGCGGCTCGGCCACTTCCAGCTGCAAGGCTTCCAGTTGGCCGCATGGGCCATCGATGAACAAGGGGGTTTCGCGGATAAGCAAAGCACTACTCCGTGACCTCGGAAGGGGTCGACTCGTCTAGCTGATGAATTCTGTTCTGAAATATTTGCGATCGTTCGCGGTATACAGCGCAGGTCTGAGCCGTTAACGTAAAGCAAAGCCGTTTATAGAGGAAGGACTCGTGGAACTCTCGCTCCTTGTTTGGTTGTTGCCGACCCTGGCCCTGGTCGTCGGCGTAGTCGTCGGCTTCGTCGTGGCCCGCCTGCTGCCCAACGCAGCGCCCAGCAGCACACAGCGTCAACTGGATGATATCCAGCAACGTTTCGACAGTTATCAAAGTGAAGTGGTCACCCACTTCAACAGCACCGCAGCCCTGGTTCAACGCCTGACCCAGAGCTATCAGGACGTGCAGGATCACCTGGCCGACGGTGCCAACCGCCTGGCCCTGGACGAGCTGACCCGTCAGCGTCTGCTGGCAGCGCTGCATTCGGAGGCTGCGCAAAGCCATCGCGATCGCCTGACGCCGCCGAAAGACACCGCCGAAGTGCCGCGTGACTACGCGCCCAAGACGCCTAACTCGCCGGGCATGCTCGACGAGAGCTACGGCCTCAAGCGCTGATCCGAGCTGTAAGCACTGGTTCTTCAAGGTTTTATTGCTGATGTTGGGGCTGCTTTGCAGCCCTTCGCGGGTGAACCCGCTCCCACAGGTTTTTGTGGGAGCGGGTTCACCCGCGAAGGGCCGCAAAGCGGCCCCTTTTCGATTCATGAACGAAGCCTGAGCCCGCTCAAACGCTGGCGCGCAATGCCTGCTCGATATCAGCCAGCAGGTCCTCGATATCCTCAAGCCCCACCGACAACCGCACCAACCCCTCGCCTATGCCGTGCTGCGCACGCTCTTCAGGGGTGTAGCTGGAGTGGGTCATGCTCGCTGGATGCTGGGCCAGTGACTCGGCATCACCCAGGCTGACCGCGCGGCTGAACAGCTGCAGGGCATTCATGAAGCGCCGACCGGCTTCGATACCACCCTTGAGTTCGAAGGCGATCATGCCACCCGGCAAACGCATCTGCCGCTGCGCCAGCGGGTACTGGGCGAAGTTCGGCAGGCCGGGATAATGCAGCAACTCGACCTGCTGCTGGCCCTGCAGAAACGCAGCCACCTGCGCCGCATTGGCACAATGCCGATCCATGCGCAGGCCAAGCGTCTTGATTCCGCGCATCAGCAGTGACGCATCGTGCGGCGACAGCACCGCGCCAGTCATGTCTTTCAGACCTTGCAGACGAACACGGTCAATCAACGCCTTGCGCCCCGCCACCAGCCCGGCAGTGATGTCGCCATGGCCACTCAGGTATTTGGTTGCCGAGTGCACGACCAGGTCCGCGCCAAGCTCCAGCGGCCGCTGCAGATAAGGTGTACAGAAGGTGTTGTCGACCACCACATGAATGTCACGACCGTGCACGGCCTGCGCTACGGCGGCAATATCGACCAGTTCCAGAGTGGGGTTGGCGGGCGACTCGAAATAGATCATGCGAGTTTTGTCGTTGATCGCAGCGGCCAGCGCCTGCGCGTCGTTGAGGTCGACGTGCCGGATCTTGACGCCGAACTCGCCGATACCGTGGTGCAGGAAGGCAAAGGTGCAGCCATAAAGCGTCTGGCCGACAAGCAGCTCATCGCCAGGGCGCAGCAAGGTCCACAGGGTGGCGGTGATCGCGCCCATGCCTGAGGCAAGCGCCAGCCCTGCCTCAGCGCCTTCCAGTGAGGCGATGCGCTGTTCCAGCAAGTCCAGGGTAGGGTTGGAAATACGGCTATAGAAATGCCCCGGCTGCTCCCCGGCAAAGCACGCTGCGCCATATTCGACCGTGGGGAAGGCATAGGTAGCCGTCTGGTAAATCGGCGGCACCAGCGCCCCGCCATGGGCGAGCGGATCGTAGCCGTGGTGAATGGCTCGGGTGGAGAATCCGGATTGGCGCTTGGCAACGTCCATGGCTACAGCCTCTTGTGGTTTGTTATAAGCTTATGCCAACGAACCACCGGGATTTTTCCAAAGTCGCCCAGCAAAATCGGCACCTGCGGGCATAAAAACAACAATTGACTCTCTGGAAGGGCAAGCCATGCCTACGACCCTTGACCGCACCGATCGCGCCCTGCTCGGCGCCTTGCAGGACAACGCCCGCCTCACGGTTTCCGAACTCGCCGATCGGGTTTCCCTGACCACTTCGCCCTGCTGGCGGCGGGTCAAGCTGCTCGAAGACAACGGCTACATCACTGGCTATCAGGCAGTGCTCTCGCCCAAGGCCTTGGGCTTTGGCGTGACCGCGTTCGTCAGCATCATGATGGATTCACATACCAAAGAGATGGCCTTGGCATTTGAGCGGCGATTGCTGGAAATTCCCGAGATCGTCGCTTGCCATAACGTGTCCGGACGCTACGATTTTTTGCTGGAGATTCTGGCGCGGGATCTGGAATCGTTTGGGGAATTTACCCGCGAGGTGCTGCAGCGGCTGCCTGGGGTGAAGGAGATCTATTCGAGTTTTTCGTACAAGGCAGTCAAGGAGCGGCGGGTGATTCCGGTGTCCGAGAAGCATATTTGAGGGCCCCACTGCAGCCCTTGCCGATCTTCAGGCACACGCAACAAACAAAAAACCCCGCCGAAGCGGGGTTTTTCAGTTACCTCAACGGGTCTTAGATAGCACCACGCTGACGCAACACTTCCAGCACCTGCTTGACGCCGTCTTCGACGCTGCTGCTCTGGGTATCGATAACCAGATCAGCATCCAGCGGCACATCGAACGGGAAGCTTTCGCCCGGGATGTTATCGCCAGCAGCGGCGTACAGGCCCTGCGGGTCACGCTCGCGGCACGCCAGTGGCGAAGCCTGCACGTAAACCGTGATCAAGCGCTCCTTGCCGATCAGCGCCTTGGCCTGTTCGCGGCCTTCGGCATCCGGTGCGACGAACGCAGCCAGGGTCAACATGCCGGCTTCGTTGAACTGACGCGCGACATGCGCGGCGCGACGCCAGTTCTCGGTGCGCCCGGCGCGGTCCTGTGGCAGGCCCTTGTTCAGGTCATGGCGCAGGTTCTGGCCATCGAGCACGTAGACCGCCCGGCCCATGTCGAACAGCTTGCGCTCCACGGCGTAGGCCAGGGTGCTCTTGCCAGCGCCGGACAGGCCGCTGAACAGCACGGTGGCTGGCTGCTGACCAAAGCGCAGAACGCGCTCTTCGGTGGTGACATGGGCCTGCTTGCCATGCTGACCAGTGCTGCCGTGCGGCAGTACCGGCGGTGCGATGATCATGCCGGCACCAACGGTGCCGTTGGTCAGGCGGTCAATGACGATGAACGCGCCCGTAGTGCGGTTGCTGTCGTAGCCGTCCAGCGCGATGGCGGAGTCGAGGCTGACCTTAACCCGGCCGATCTCGTTCAACTGCAGCGAACTGGCCGCGCCCTTGTCGAGGGTGTTCACATCGACCCTGTGGGTGATGCTGGCGATCGAGCCCGGCACGTAGCTGGTGGCGCGCTTGATGTCGTACTTCTTGCCCGGCAGCATCGGCTCTTCGGCCATCCACACGAGCATGGCGTCGAACTGGTCGGTCACCGGCGGCACGTTGTCGGCATGCACCAGCAGGTCGCCACGGGAGATGTCGATCTCGTCTTCCATGGTCAGGGTCACGGCCTGGCCTGGGCCGGCGTGCTCCAGTTCACCTTCATAGGTGACGATGGATTTGACCCGGCTGCTCTTGCCCGACGGCAGTACGACGATCTCGTCGCCCTTGTGCACCACGCCGCTGGCGAGGGTGCCGGCAAAGCCGCGGAAGTTCAGGTTGGGCCGGTTGACGTACTGCACCGGGAAACGCAGGTCGGTGAAGTTGCGGTCGGCAGCGACTTCGACGGTCTCGAGGATTTCCATCAAGGTCTGGCCGCTGTACCACGGCGAACGCTCGCTGCGATTTACCACGTTGTCGCCCTTGAGCGCAGACATCGGCACGAAGTGCAGGCTGCTCGGGGTCAGGTCAATGGCCTGCGCAAACTTCAGGTAATCAGCCTTGATCGACTCGAACAGCTGCTCGTCGAAGCCTTTGAGGTCCATCTTGTTGACCGCAACGACGATGTGCTTGATGCCCAGCAGCGAGGCGATGTAGCTGTGCCGACGGGTCTGGGTCTGCACGCCGTAGCGGGCATCGACGAGGATGATCGCCAGGTCGCAGGTCGACGCACCGGTGGCCATGTTGCGGGTGTACTGCTCATGGCCCGGGGTGTCGGCGATGATGAACTTGCGCTTGGCGGTAGAGAAGTAGCGGTAGGCGACATCGATGGTGATGCCCTGCTCGCGCTCGGCCTGGAGGCCATCGACCAGCAATGCCAGGTCGACTTCTTCGCCCGTGGTGCCGGACTTTTTCGAGTCGCGGGTAATGGCCTCGAGGTGGTCCTCGTAGATCATTTTCGAGTCGTGCAGCAGGCGCCCGATCAGGGTGCTCTTGCCGTCATCGACGTTGCCGCAGGTAAGGAACCGCAGCAGTTCTTTGCGCTCGTGCTGAGCCAGATAAGCGACGATGTCTTCGCTGATCAAATCGGATTGATGCGACATGGAGTAACCCTGAAAATTAGAAGTAGCCCTGGCGTTTTTTGTCTTCCATGGAGCCTGCGCCATCGTGGTCGATGACCCGGCCCTGACGCTCGGAAGTGCGCGTCAGGAGCATCTCCTGGATGATGTCGGTCAGGCTGTCGGCATCCGACTCCACCGCGCCCGTCAACGGGTAGCAGCCAAGGGTACGGAAGCGCACCTTCTTCTTGACGATGCGGGCTTTCTCTTCCTCGGAGAGGTGCTCGAGAATGCGCTCGTCGTCGATCATGATCAGGGTGCCGTTCTTCTCGATGACTTCACGCTCGGCGGCGAAGTACAGCGGCACGATCGGGATGCCTTCAAGGTAGATGTACTGCCAGATGTCCAGCTCGGTCCAGTTCGACAGCGGGAAGACGCGGATCGACTCGCCTTTGTTGACCTTGCCGTTGTAGACGTTCCACAGCTCAGGGCGCTGGTTTTTCGGGTCCCAGCGGTGCTTGCTGTCGCGGAACGAATAGACCCGCTCCTTGGCCCGGGATTTCTCCTCGTCGCGGCGCGCACCACCGAAGGCGGCATCGAAGCCGTACTTGTCCAGTGCCTGCTTGAGGCCCTGGGTCTTCATGATGTCGGTGTGCTTGGAGCTGCCATGGGTGAATGGGTTGATGCCCTGCGCCACCCCTTCCGGGTTGACGTGGGTGATCAACTCCAGGCCCATTTCCTCGACCATCTTGTCGCGGAAGCTGTACATCTCCTGGAATTTCCACTGGGTATCGACGTGCATCACCGGAAACGGCAGCTTGCCCGGGAAGAAGGCCTTGCGCGCCAGGTGCAGCATCACGGCAGAGTCTTTACCGATCGAGTAGAGCATCACCGGGTTGTCGAACTCGGCGGCCACCTCGCGGATGATGTGGATGCTTTCCGCCTCCAGCTGTTTCAAGTGCGTCAGTTTGTCGACCATGGCTACTCACGTAAAACGATCTTATGAACGGCCAGCGGGCCGTGTTCGAGCGAGCCACTTTAGCACAGCGACTGCTTCTATTTAGGCAGGCGGCTAGATCGAAACGGTCTAACCATATGACTGCCGGTTTGGGGCTTCAGCAGGTGTAGGAGCACGCAATCTGGCGCTCAGATCGGATTCGGGCAGTCGATGAACAGGTGCTCGACGGCAAAGCGCCGGGCCAGATAGTCACCCAGCGCCTGCACGCCATAGCGCTCGGTAGCGTGGTGGCCGGCAGCGATGAAGCTGATGCCGTTTTCGCGGGCGCTGTGAAAGGTCTGCTCGGAGGCCTCGCCACTGATGAACAGGTCGACGCCCTGGGCAATCGCCGTGTCGATGTAGCCCTGACCGCCGCCGGTGCACCAACCGATCCGCCGCACCAGTTGCTCGCCTTCGATGAGCAACGGCTCGCGACCCAGTACCTCTTGCACGCGGCGGGCGAAATCACGCGCCGAGACTGGCTCGTCGAGCGAGCCGAGCATGCCTACCACCTTGGGATTGTTTGGCTCCAGGGGGCCTTCGACGGTGATGCCCAACTGATGCGCCAGTTGCACGTTGTTGCCAACCTCGGGGTGCACATCCAGCGGCAGATGGAACGCCAGCAGGCTGATGTCATGCTTGAGCAGCGTCTTAAGGCGACGTTGTTTGATGCCGGTGATGCACGGGTCTTCGCCTTTCCAGAAGTAACCATGGTGCACCAGCACCAGATCAGCCTCGGCTTCTACTGCCGCATCAAGCAATGCCTGGCTTGCGGTAACGCCGCTGACGATGCGGCTGACCTGGGGCCGACCTTCGACTTGCAGGCCATTGGGGCAGTAATCCTGGATCCGTGCGCTGTTCAGATAGCGTTCGGCTTCGGTGACCAGCGTGGTGAGGGCGACGGCCATGAAAAATCTCCTCGCAGTGGCATGTAGGCGGGGCGCAAGGCCCTATAATGGCGGCCATTATGAGCTGTCGCCGGCGCTGCGGATACCGCTGGCAGACGCCCGCCAAACGCACGCCGACGATGCGCCGCAGTGGCCGTCGCCGCGCGCCGTGTTCAGGTGTATCATCGCGCGCGCCTCCCCGGGCCGCTCTGCGACGGCCCTGCCCTACTCCAGGATTGATTCGATGCTCAAGGTTCTGCGTTACTTTGGCTGGCCACTGCTTACCGGCATATTGATCGCCATGCTGGTCATCCAGCGCTTTCCCGAGTGGGTCGGCCTGCCCAGCCAGGACGTCAACCTGCAGCAGGCGCCGCAGACCACGCGGATCATGCAGGGCCCGGTGTCGTACGCCGACGCCGTCACCCTGGCGGCGCCAGCGGTGGTCAACCTGTACACCACCAAAGTGGTCAACAAGAGTGCCCACCCGCTGTTCGAAGACCCGCAGTTCCGCCGCTTCTTCGGTGACAACCTGCCCAAGCAACGGCGCTGGGAATCGAGCCTGGGTTCGGCGGTGATCATGAGCCCGGAAGGCTACCTGCTGACCAACAACCACGTCACCAGCGGTGCCGACCAGATAGTGGTCGCCCTCAAGGACGGCCGCGAGACCTTGGCCCGAGTGATCGGCAGCGACCCGGAAACCGACCTGGCGGTGCTCAAGATCGACCTGAAGAACCTGCCGGCGATTACCATCGGCCGCTCCGACACTATCCACATCGGCGACGTTTCGCTGGCCATCGGCAACCCGTTCGGGGTTGGCCAGACGGTGACCATGGGCATCATCAGCGCCACCGGGCGTAACCAGCTGGGCCTGAACAACTACGAAGACTTCATCCAGACCGATGCGGCGATCAACCCCGGCAACTCCGGGGGTGCGCTGGTCGACGCCAATGGCAACCTGGTCGGTATCAACACGGCGATCTTCTCCAAGTCCGGCGGTTCGCAGGGTATCGGCTTCGCCATCCCGGTAAAACTGGCGCTTGAGGTGATGAAGTCGATCATCGAACACGGCCAGGTGATTCGCGGCTGGCTGGGGATCGAGGTGCAGCCACTCAGCCAGGAATTGGCCGAATCGTTTGGCCTCGAAGGCAAACCAGGGATCGTCGTAGCAGGGATCTTCCGCGATGGCCCGGCGCAGCGCGCAGGCTTGCAGTTGGGTGATGTGATCCTGAGCATCAACGGCGAGCCGGCGGGCGATGGGCGCAAGTCGATGAACCAGGTGGCGCGGATCAAGCCGACCGACAAGGTGGCGATCGAGGTGATGCGCAATGGCAAGCAGCTCAAGCTGATCGCCGAAGTGGGCCTGCGCCCACCGCCGGCGCCGGTAGCGCCGAGCGAAGAGAAATAAACAAAAGGGGCCGCAATCGCGGCCCCTTTTTGTATCAGTGCAGGATCTGGCTGAGGAACAACTTGGTGCGGTCGCTCTGCGGCCGGTCGAAGAAGTCATCCGGCGCCGCCTGCTCTACGATCTCGCCCTTGTCCATGAAGATCACCCGGTTGGCCACGGTGCGGGCAAAGCCCATCTCGTGAGTCACGCAGAGCATGGTCATGCCGTCTTCGGCCAGGCCCACCATGGTGTCGAGCACCTCCTTGACCATCTCCGGGTCGAGCGCCGAGGTCGGCTCATCGAACAGCATGATCTTCGGCTTCATGCACAGCGCTCGGGCAATTGCCACTCGCTGCTGCTGACCACCCGACAACTGCCCAGGGAACTTGTGCGCCTGCTCCGGGATGCGCACGCGCTCCAGATAGTGCATGGCGATTTCCTCGGCCTTGCGCTTGGGCATCTTGCGCACCCACATCGGCGCCAGGGTGCAGTTCTCGAGAATGGTCAGGTGCGGGAACAGGTTGAAGTGCTGAAACACCATGCCGACTTCGCGGCGGATCGCTTCGATCTGCTTGAGGTCGTTGGTCAGCTCGACGCCGTCAACGACGATGCGCCCTTGCTGATGCTCCTCGAGCCGGTTGAGGCAACGAATGGTGGTCGACTTGCCTGAGCCGGACGGCCCGCACAAGACGATCCGCTCGCCCTGACGCACGTTCAGGTTGATGTCCTTGAGCACATGGAACTGGCCGTACCACTTGTTCACGCCCTGCATCTGGATGATGCCTTCGGGGCCGGCAGGCTGCTTGATCGCTTCACTCATTTTGAAACTCCTAACGCTTGTGGCCAGTGTCCAGCTTGCGCTCCAGGTGCATGGAGTAGCGGGACATACCGAAACAGAAAATCCAGTAAACCAGGGCGGCAAACACGTAGCCCTCGGTCGCCATACCCAACCAGGCCGGGTCTGCCGTGGCTTGGCGCACGCTGTTGAGCAGGTCGAACAGGCCGATGATGATCACCAGGCTGGTGTCCTTGAACAGGGCAATGAAGGTGTTGACGATGCCCGGGATGACCAGCTTCAAGGCCTGCGGCAGGATCACCAGGCCCATCGAGCGCCAGTAACCCAGGCCCATCGCCGACGCGGCTTCGTACTGGCCTTTGGGGATGGCCTGCAAGCCACCGCGTACCACCTCGGCGATGTACGCCGACTCGAACAGGATGACGAAGATCATCGCCCGCAGCAGCTTGTCGAAGCTCATGCCTTCTGGCATGAACAACGGCAGCATCACCGAAGACATGAACAGCACAGTGATCAGCGGAATACCGCGCCAGAACTCGATGAAGGTCACCGACACCGACTTGATCACCGGCATCCGCGAGCGCCGCCCAAGTGCCAGCAGAATCCCCAACGGCAATGCCGCGGCGATACCGACGGTAGCGATCACCAGGGTCAGCATCAGCCCGCCCCACTGCGAGGTCGGTACCTGGCTCAGGCCAAAGCTGCCGCCATGCAGCAGGAAGTACGCCACGGTCGGGTAGACCAGCAGGTAGCCAATGCCGTAGGCCACCTTGCGCGGGAAGCGACGGATGAACAGCGGCGCAGCGCCGATCACGCCCAGCCACACGGTCAGGTCGACTCGCCAGCGCAGATCGCTCGGGTAATAGCCATACATGAACTGGCCGAAGCGCTGCTGGACGAACACCCAGCAGGCGCCCTCCTTGGTGCAGTCGGCGCGGGTAGTGCCGGTCCAGTTGGCGTCGATGAACGCCCACTGCAGCAGCGGCGGCACGGCCAGCCAGACCAGGTAGATGGCAAAGAAGGTCAGCAGCGTGTTGATCCAGCTGGAGAACAGGTTGGCGCGCATCCAGGCCACCACACCAACGGTTTTCACCGGTGGTGGCATATCAGGTTTGAAAACATGGGCGTTCATGCGCGACTCCTACCGCTCGATCAGCGCAATGCGCTTGTTGTACCAGTTCATCAGCAACGAGATGCTGATGCTGATCGTCAGATAAACCGCCATGGTGATCGCCATGACCTCGACCGACTGGCCGGTCTGGTTGAGTACGGTGCCGGCAAACAGCGAGACCAGTTCCGGGTAGCCGATAACGGCTGCCAGTGAGGAGTTCTTGGTCAGGTTGAGGTACTGGCTGGTCAACGGTGGAATGATCACCCGCAGCGCCTGGGGAATGATCACCTTGCGCAACGTCGGGCCTTCGCGCAGCCCCAGCGAACGGGCGGCTTCGGTCTGGCCGTGGCTGACCGAGCGGATGCCGGCACGCACGATTTCGGCAATAAACGCAGCGGTATAGATCGACAGCGCCAGGGTCAGTGCCATGAACTCGGGGATCAGCACCCAGCCACCGGCAAAGTTGAAGCCTTTGAGCTGCGGCACTTCCCACTGCAGCGGGTTGCCGAACAGCAGCACGCACATGGCCGGAATGCCGACCATCAGCGCCAGGCCGACCCAGAACTTGTGGAACGGTTGCCCGGTTAGCTCGAAGCGCTTGTTGGCCTGGCGCACCATCAGCACCACCGCGACAATGGCGACCACCAGCGAAACCACAAACGGCCAGAAGCCATCGGCCATCGACGCGCCCGGCATGTTCACGCCGCGGCTACTGATAAAGAACAGGTCATCGATATTGATGCTGCCGCGCGGCCCAGGCAACGCGGTGAACACCGCGAAGTACCAGAACAGGATCTGCAGCAGTGGCGGGATGTTGCGGAAGGTCTCGACGTAGACCGTGGCCAACTTGTAGACCACCCAGTTGGAGGACAGGCGGCCGACCCCCACGGTAAAGCCGATCAAGGTCGCCAGGACGATACCGATGACACTCGCCAGCAAGGTGTTGAGCAGGCCGACCAGCAGCACCCGCGAGTAGGTGTCCGCTTCGGTATAGTCGATCAGGTGCTGGGCAATGCCGAAGCCAGCACTGCGCTCGAGAAAGTCGAAGCCCGAGGTGATGCCCCGGTGCTGCATGTTGGTTTGGGTGTTGTGGATCAGGTACCAGCCCAGACCGACCACGCAGACCACCGTGAGGATCTGGAACAGCCACGCGCGCACACGTGGATCACTAAGGGAAAAGCCCTTGGGTGCGCCGATTTGATTTTGCATGAAGTGCCCCGGAAAAAAGGGATCAGAACAGCCTGCGGCGGCAGGATGCCGCCGCAGGTGCAGCCATCAGCGCACCGGAGGTGCGTACTGGATGCCGCCGTTGTTCCACAGGGCATTCAGGCCACGATCGATCTGCAGCGGGGTGCTCTTGCCAAGGTTCTTCTCGAACACTTCGCCGTAGTTACCCACTTGCTTGACGATCTGTACCACCCAGTCCTTGGGCAACTTGAGGTCTTTGCCGTATTCGCCGTCAGCGCCGAGCAGGCGGGCGTTGTCCGGGTTCTTGCCGGATTTGGCTTCAGCCTCGACGTTTTTCGAGGTGAGGCCGGCTTCTTCGGCATTGAGCATGGCGAACAGGGTCCACTTGACGATGCTGAACCACTCTTCATCACCTTTACGCACGACAGGGCCCAGTGGCTCCTTGGAGATGGTCTCCGGGAGTACCACGTAGTCGGTCGGTGCTGCCAGCTTGGAGCGTTGTGCGTAGAGCTGCGACTTGTCCGAGGTGAGCACATCGCAACGGCCCGATTCCAGCGACTTGGCGCTCTCGTCGGAGGTGTCGAAGGTGATCGGGGTGTACTTCAGGCCATTGGCGCGGAAGTAGTCGGAGACGTTCAGTTCGGTGGTGGTGCCTGCCTGGATGCAGACGGTCGCGCCGTCCAGCTCCTTGGCGCTGGAAACACCGAGCTTCTTATTGACCAGGAAGCCGATGCCGTCGTAGTAGGTCACGCCAGCGAAGACCAGGCCCATGCCAGCATCACGCGAGCTGGTCCAGGTGGTGTTGCGCGAGAGTACATCGACTTCGCCGGACTGCAGCGCAGTGAAGCGCTCCTTGGCGTTGAGCTGGCTGAACTTGACCTTGGTGGCATCGCCGAACACTGCAGCGGCTACCGCACGGCACACATCGGCATCGATGCCGACAATGTTGCCCTTGGCGTCAGGTACCGAGAAACCCGGCAGGCCATCGCTCACGCCACACTGGACGAAGCCCTTTTTCTTTACCGCATCCAGCGTAGCGCCGGCCTGGGCAAAACTGGTTGCACCCAGCGCGGCGGCAGCGGTCAGGACTGCCAGCGTGGTTTTCAACATCTTCATCTACAACCTCCAAATCGCTCTTGTTGTGTCGAGCCGGAATTGCACCGCACCCTTATGAGGCGCATCCGACCCCTGTTGGCTTGTTTTTGGGTCACGTGGTGCAATGAGCTGTTCTGTGACAGCCTTTGATCCAAACGAGGGGTGTTACCGTCGCCGGTTAATCCCTTCGCATCGGTAGACCCATAGCAAGGCGCGTACCACAGTTGCCGGCTTAAGCGTTTAAGCGGTCGTCAAGTAGGAAAAGTTGTACAGTTGCGACATCTTGTTAAGGCATTCGCTACCCCTGCCTTTTTTTAATGCACCTAATACGTACACGCGCACAAATTCGGAGCAGTTATGACCAACCCGTTGATTATCGAACCGCAAACCACCGCTGACGCCTGTGTGATCTGGTTGCACGGCCTGGGTGCCGACCGTTACGACTTCCTACCGGTGGCCGAATTTCTTCAGGAGCGTTTGCTCAGCACGCGCTTCGTCATGCCCCAGGCGCCGACCCGCCCAGTCACCATCAATGGCGGCTACGCCATGCCCAGCTGGTACGACATCAAGGCCATGACCCCGGCGCGCGCCATCGATGAAGCGCAGTTGGACGAGTCGGCCGAGCAGATCATCCAGCTGATCAAGGCCGAGCAGGCCAAAGGCATCAGCTTGGCGCGGATCATCCTCGCCGGGTTTTCCCAGGGCGGCGCGGTAGTGCTGCACACTGCCTATATAAAGTGGCAGGAAGCGCTCGGCGGGGTCATTGCCCTGTCGACCTACGCGCCGACCTTCAGCGCCGAGCACCAACTCAGTGCCTGCCAGGAGCGCACTCCTGCACTGTGCCTGCACGGCATCCATGACCCGGTGGTGATCCCGTCGATGGGCCGCACCGCCTTCGAGTACCTGAGCCAATGGAACGTCGCCGCGCGCTGGCAGGAGTACCCGATGGAGCATGAAGTGGCCGTGGCCGAGCTTGCCGATATCTACGACTGGCTCAGCGAACGGCTGCGTTGAACCCGGCCGGCAGGCAGCTGCCGGTGCATTCTCCTACGCCGCGCCCGAATCTTGCATTACACTGGCCGGCGTATATTCCTTAATCAAATAACGAGATGACCGTGCTGAAGGCACTGAAAAAGATATTCGGCAAGGGAGACGCCGCAGCGCAAACGGCTGCTCCCCAAGCCACTGAGACAGCACCCGCACCTGCGGTTCTACCGCCTGCTACCGAGGTCAAGCCTCACCCCGAGCCTGCCGTTGCTGCTGCGCCGGTTGTATCGCCGCGCAGCGAAAAGCCTGCGCAAGCCAAGCCTCGCCGCGAACGCAAGCCCAAGCCACAGGCCAGCCTGTGGAAGCCGGAAGATTTCGTCGTCGAAGCTCAGGAAGGCAAGACCCGCTTCCACGACTTCAAGCTCAGCAACGAGCTGATGCATGCCATTCAAGACCTCGGCTTCCCGTACTGCACGCCGATCCAGGCCCAGGTTCTGGGTTATACCCTGCGCGGTCAGGACGCCATCGGCCGGGCCCAGACCGGTACCGGCAAGACGGCCGCGTTTCTGATTTCGATCATTTCCCAGCTGCAGCAGACGCCGCCGCCGAAAGAGCGCTACATGGGCGAGCCGCGTGCGCTGATCATCGCGCCGACCCGCGAGCTGGTGGTGCAGATCGCCAAGGACGCCGCCGACCTGACCAAGTACAGCGGCCTCAACGTCATGACCTTTGTTGGCGGCATGGACTTCGACAAGCAGCTCAAAGCGCTTGAAGCCCGTCACTGCGACATTCTGGTGGCCACCCCGGGCCGCCTGCTGGACTTCCACCAGCGCGGCGAAGTGCACCTGGACATGGTCGAAGTGATGGTGCTCGATGAAGCTGACCGTATGCTCGACATGGGCTTCATCCCTCAGGTCCGGCAGATCATCCGCCAGACCCCGCCGAAGAGCGAACGGCAGACCCTGCTGTTCTCGGCGACCTTCACCGACGACGTGATGAACCTGGCCAAGCAGTGGACCACCAACCCGGCGATCGTCGAGATCGAGCCGGAAAACGTCGCCAGCGAAACTGTCGAGCAGCACGTCTACGCCGTTGCCGGCAGCGACAAGTACAAGCTGCTGTACAACCTGATCACCCAGCAGAAGTGGGAACGGGTGATGGTCTTTGCCAACCGCAAGGACGAAGTACGGCGTATCGAAGAGCGCCTGGTGCGCGATGGCATCAACGCCGCTCAGCTGTCCGGCGATGTACCGCAGCACAAGCGTATTCGTACTCTGGAGAATTTCCGCGAAGGGCGCGTCACCGTGCTGGTCGCTACCGACGTTGCCGGGCGCGGGATTCACATCGATGGCATCAGCCACGTGATCAACTTCACCCTGCCGGAAGATCCGGACGACTACGTGCACCGCATCGGCCGCACCGGCCGCGCTGGCGCCGCTGGCATCTCGATCAGTTTTGCGGGTGAAGACGACTCGTATCAGTTGCCGGGCATCGAAGCCCTGCTGGGTCGCAAGATCAAGTGCGAAATGCCGCCTGACGAGCTGCTTCAGGCTGTGCCGCGCAAGGCGCACTGATAGTCCGATCGCAGGCCCTGCCGAACTACCAGCGTTCGGCAGCCTGCTGATCGCTGTGCCTGCCCTCGACCCAGCGTGGTCCGTCTTCGGTGGTTTCTTTCTTCCAGAACGGCGCGCGGGTTTTCAGGTAATCCATGATGAAGTTGCAGCCATCGAAGGCGGCCTGACGGTGCGCGCTGGCGACGCCGACAAAAACGATCGGCTCGCCGGGCTGAAGCGTCCCTATACGGTGCAGCACCTCAACCTTGAGCAACGGCCAACGCTGCTCGGCTTCGACGATGATCTTGGTCAGGGCCTTTTCGGTCATGCCGGGGGCGTGCTCGAGAAACATCCCCGCCACTTCGCGGCCATCGTTGAAGTCGCGCACATAGCCGACAAAACTCACCACCGCACCGACGCCGGCATTGGCTGCGTGCATGGCATTGACCTCGGCGCCGGGATCGAACGCCTGTTGCTGCACTCGTACGGCCATGTTCAGCCTCCGGTCACCGGTGGGAAAAACGCCACTTCGTCGCCATCTGCCAGTGGTTCAGCCAAACGGCAAAGGTCCTGGTTGCGCGCGCACATCAGGTTCTGCTCGGCGAGCACGGCATACTCCGGGCCTTTGCCAAGTAGCGCCTGGCGCACTGCTTCAACATTTTCGAAGTCGCCCTCCAGACGCTCGCCGTCACGCCCAAGCAGCTCGCGATAGCGGGCGAAGTACACCACCTCGACGCTCATTGCGCGGCCGCCTTGAAGTCGCCGCTCTTGCCGCCGACCTTCTCCAGCAGGCGCACCTGTTCGATGACCATGCCTTTGTCGACGGCCTTGCACATGTCGTAGATGGTCAGCGCGGCGACGCTGGCAGCCGTCAGTGCTTCCATCTCCACTCCGGTCTGCCCGGCGAGCTTGCAGCGGGCAACGATACGCACGCCATCAACGCCATCGGCTGTGAGCTCGACCTTGACGCTGGTGAGCATCAGCGGGTGGCACAGCGGGATCAGGTCACTGGTCTTTTTCGCCGCCTGGATACCGGCAATACGCGCCACGGCGAACACATCACCCTTGGGGTGATCACCGTCGACGATCATCTGCAGGGTCTGCGGCAACATGCGTACCCGCGCCTCGGCCACTGCCTCGCGCTGGGTCACGGCTTTTTCAGTGACGTCGACCATATTGGCGCGCCCCTGGGAATCGAGATGAGTCAGCACTGCTCTGCTCCTGTGAAGGGAGCAGAGAGTGTAAACCTGCAAGTCAGCTTTTCGCAGCGAAAATAACCGGGCGGCGAACCGCCCGGCCAGATGGTTTACATATGCGACTCGGCGTACTCGGCGAGCACCGAGCGCGGAACACCCTGCAGGGTGATGTGCACGCCGTGGGGGAAGTCCTTGAAGCGCTCGGTCAGGTAGGTCAGGCCCGAGCTGGTTGCGGACAGGTAAGGGGTGTCGATCTGCGCCAGGTTGCCCAGGCAGACCACCTTGGAGCCAGCACCGGCACGGGTGATGATGGTTTTCATCTGGTGCGGGGTGAGGTTCTGGCATTCATCGATCAGGATCAGGCTCTGCTGGAAACTGCGACCGCGGATATAGTTCAGCGATTTGAACTGCAGCGGTACCCGTTCAAGGATGTACTCGACACTGCCGTGGGTACTCTCGTCGTCCATGTGCAGGGCTTCGAGGTTGTCGGTGATAGCGCCCAGCCAAGGCTCCATCTTCTCCGCCTCGGTACCGGGCAGGAAGCCGATCTCCTGATCCAGCCCCTGCACGCTGCGGGTGGCGATGATGCGCCGGTAGCGTTTGCTGACCATGGTTTGTTCGATGGCTGCCGCCAACGCCAGGATGGTCTTCCCCGAACCCGCTGCGCCGGTCAGGTTGACCAGATGGATATCCGGATCGAGCAAGGCGAACAGCGCCAGGCTCTGGTGGATGTCACGCGGTTTCAGGCCCCAGGCTTCCTGGTGCAACAGCGGCTCCTGGTGCAGGTCGAGCAACAGCAGTTCGCCCTCGCGGATGCCTTTGACCCAGCCGACGAAGCCTTGCTCGTCGATGATGAACTCGTTGACGTGCACCGACGGCAACGGGTCGGTCAGTTGTACCCGGTGCCAGGTACGGCCGCGCTCCTGACGCGTGTCGACCTTGTTGACGCGGTCCCAGAAGGAACCGCTGACCGAGTGATAGCCCTTGGACAACAGCGATACGTCGTCAACCAGTTGGTCGGTGCTGTAGTCCTCGGCGGCAATGCCGCAGGCGCGCGCCTTGAGGCGCATGTTGATGTCTTTGGTGACCAGCACCACGTCAAGATCCGCACGTTTGGCGCGCAGTTCCAGCAACTGGTTGATGATGATGTTGTCAGCGAGGTTTTCCGGCAGCAGGCGATTGGGCTCGCTGCGCGGGCCCATCAGGATCGACAGGAAGCCTTTTGCTCCGCTCTTGCCACGCTGGATCGGCACGCCCTGTTCGACGTCATTGGGTGACGCGTCGGCAAGGGTCTGGTCGATCAGGCGAATGGCCTGGCGACAGTCGGCGGCGATGGTCTTTGTGCCCGTCTTGAGCTTGTCGAGTTCCTCCAGCACCGTCATCGGGATAGCGACGTGGTGCTCCTCGAAGTTGAGCAGGGCGTTGGGATCGTGGATCAGGACGTTGGTATCGAGCACATACAGGATTGGCTTGCTGGAGGAAGGGTTGCGTCCATGGTCATCCATACTCGGGCACCTTATGTCAGAACCGCGCGACGCATTCTGGCTGCGTCGCAGAGTGACGCCGTTCTCCCCGTATCCGCGTTGTTACGGGCGGGGGGCTCACCTGGCAAAGGAGGGTCTGGATGACGCCACCTGTGCTGCAGGAATCGGCTGTCTGGTTCTTTCATACCGCAAAAACGATGAACAAAAAAAGCTTTTTTACGTGTTGATGAAGTTTATTTTTCCGAATGACGATCCGACCTTGGCGAAGCCCCGGCATGGGTCTAGAGTCATATATCAAGCTCAATCGCCATCACCCGCCTACGCCGCTTTGCGCCGTTGCGTCAGCGTCTGCGCCGCGCCCGTATTCCTTGCAATCCTGCCAACCGATACCGCTCTGCACCGTGTGCTGCAGCAGCCACTCCAGCGCCGGCTGAGCCTTGCTCTGGTTGTCATGAAACTGGATAACGCCCTTGCGCCACAACAGCATCAGCGTCACCACACGCTGGGCTGATGCCTCGGCGGTCAGTGCGCCATCGTCCATTGCGTCGATATCCCACAACGACACCTGCAGCCCTTCGCTGGCCATGAACGCCTCACCATCGCTGCGCCGCTGGCCATAGGGCGGACGGAACAGCGGCACGTACTGCTCGGGTAACTCGGCCTGCACCCACGCCTGGCTGCGCCGCAGTGAATCCTGCCAACCCTGCCATTGCGCGTGGGAGCGATACTCCCAGCCCTGGATGCCAACGCACTGCTTGCGGTACACGTCCTGCAATCGGCCAGCGCCGCTGTCGCGGCGCTGCTGCAGGCGGTTGCCAAGGACGAAGAAGGTGGCGTTGAGTTTCTGCCGGCGCAGGTAATCGGCCAGGTTGTCGGTGCTGCTGCCCTGCCCGCCTGGTCCGCCAACAAAGGTCAGCAGGAACATCCGGTCATTCAGTTCATCGCCGTTGCGCTCGCGGCTGGACAGCCGTTCGATCTCGCTGCTGGTCTGCGGGAACAGCGCGGCCTTGCGCAGCTGTTCATCCAGGTAACGCCGATGGAAGCTATGGCTGGGTTCGGTCCAGCCGACATAGAACTCGCCGACATCGGCATTGAACGTGGCCGCCCGGGTGCGCAATTCGGCCATCGACTCGAGCGGATAGCAGAACGACGCATCCTGCTCGCAACTGCGCTGCGCCTGCTGGTAGTTCTGCCACAGCCGCTGCCACATCCGCGCCCGCACCGCACGCACTACCGGCAGGTTGACCTGCCTGAGCTGCAGCCGCGCCGCCAGCGCCGGCTCGTCGAGCATTTCGCTCTCCTGCAGCACCTGGGCAAACGACAGGATCTCGGCCCGCGACGCCACATCGAACAGCACCGGGCTGTCCAGTTGCTCTGGCCACAGGCTGCGATCAAAGCTGGCCGGGACGACCGGGGCGGCTTGCACGGCCAGGCTCAACACACTGGCCAGCACGGCCAAGGCAATGCGCACGATCAGATTCTCCATTTCATCCTGGCCGGCACTATAGCGCGACCCTCGTCGATGTTCTGTGACTATCGTCGGCATAGTTTGGACTTGCCCGGTTCAGCCCGTAGAATCGGCCCAATTCGATTTCAGGAGCCGACCCGATGCTGACGGTGATTTCCCCCGCCAAAACCCTCGACTACGACACCCCGCCGGTGACCGAGCGTTTCACCCTGCCGCAGTATCTGGATCACTCGCAGGCGCTGATCAGCCAACTGCGCGACCTGAGCCCGGCACAGATCAGCGAGCTGATGCACCTCTCGGACAAACTGGCCGGCCTCAACGCCGCACGCTTTGGCAGCTGGAGCGCAGACTTCACCCCAGACAATGCCAAACAAGCGCTGCTCGCGTTCAAAGGTGACGTATACACCGGGCTCGACGCCGAAAGCCTCAGTGAAGACGACTTCAGCTACGCCCAGGATCACCTGCGCATGCTCTCCGGCCTCTACGGCCTACTGCGCCCACTCGACCTGATGCAACCCTACCGCCTGGAGATGGGCACCAAGCTGGCCAACCCACGCGGCAAGGACCTGTACGCCTTCTGGGACACGCGCATCAGCGAATGGCTGAATCAGGCACTGGCCGAGCAAGGCGACGACGTGCTGCTCAACCTGGCCAGTAACGAGTATTTCAGTGCGGTCAAACGCAGCGCGCTCAAGGCACGGGTCATCAACGTCGATTTCAAGGACTGGAAGAACGGCCAGTACAAGATCATCAGCTTCTACGCCAAGAAAGCCCGCGGGATGATGAGCCGGTTCGTGATCCAGGAGCGGATCGCCGATCCGGAGCAGCTCAAGCAGTTCGATGTGCAGGGGTACTACTACAGTGTTGAGCAGTCGAAGCCGGATCAGCTGGTGTTTCTGCGGGATCACGTGTAGGAGCGGCCTTGTGTCGCGAAAGGCCCGCAAAGCGGGCCGGCGATGTCGGCGGCGAAGCTGAAAATGAGGGCACGCTACGCGCGCCTTTCCGACCGGTCCGGCGTTCCGGCGAGGCCGCTCCTACACGCCAAAGGACGTGCTGACCGCCAGCGTCTTACTCCACCCAGACCCAACCCGCCTCCAGCCCTTGAACTTCGACGCCTTGCGGCACTGCGCGCAGGGGCGTGACGACAACATTGCGCCCTGGCTGATAGTCGTCCGCGCGATACAGCACGTAGTGGCCACTGCCGTCGTCAGTACGCAGCGCCGCTGCAGGCACCGCCAGCGCTTGCTCATTGCTGTACAGCAACACGGTCACCTGCGCGCTCATCCCTAGCCGAACGCCCAGCGCGACCGGGTCTGGCTGAGTATCCAGAGCAATCAACAAATCGAACCAGGCGCCCTGCCCCTCCTCGGTCCTGGCCTGCTGACCAACCGCGACGACCCGGCCGTTGAGCGTGTGCCCAGCAAACCCCTCCCCGCTTACCTGCACGAACATCCCCTCGTGAACCTTGTGCAGATCGCTTTGCTCCAGTGCGGCGCGCACCTGTAACTGGCTCAGATCGACCAGCACAAACAGCGGCGTGCCTTGACTGGCCAACTGGCCGACTTGCAGCGCAAGTTGGCGGTCCTCGCTTAGCCGAGGCACCAGCAGCCCACTGAACGGTGCGCGTACCTCGCGCTGGTTACGTAACGCCGCCAACTCGCGCTGGCGCGCTTGAGCAGCGTCGAGTTCAATGCTCGCCAGTCGCAAATCTACGCCTTGCCCGCGCTCACGGGTTTGTCGCAGATGCTGCCTGGCATCAAGCAGGTCCTGCTGCAGCATCACCACTTGTTGCTGCAAGGCCTCCACTTCCTGACGGGCGACGATACCCCGGTCGAACAGCCGCTGCGTCTGCTTCAAGGCTGCCTGCGCGAGCTCCAGGCTGCTGCTGGCCATAGCCTGCGCGCGTTTGGCCTGGGCCATCTCCGAGCCGCTTGCCCAGGCTTGCAGTTGCCGCAACGCGCGCTGGCTCTGCAGCAGCTGCGCTTCAGCTTGGCCAAGCTGCGGGTCCAGTTCAGCAGTGTCGAGTACAGCAATGATTTCTCCCGCTGCCACCTGCTGCCCCGGCGCTATCGGCAGCGCCTGAAGCAGGCCGGCAAACGGCGCCGCCACGGTCACTTGACGAACAGCCTGAATCCGCCCGAGCACGCCAAGGCGCTGCTCGATGAGTTGCGGCTCGATCCGCAGCCATGACCCGACACTATTCTCGCTCACCTCTGCCGGCCAAGGGCGCCATGGGCTCAGCAGAAGGCAGCCAAGCACCAGCATCGAAATTGCCAACACCTGCTGCCTAGTCATTGATGGCCACGTCCCAGCTGTCCAATGTCGTGCCCAGAATCAAGTCAAGAGCGGTCTGCGCATTCAAATAGGCGATCTGCGCGTCCAGCCGTGCACTCTGTGCGCCGCGCAGATCGCTCTCGAAACTGAGCACCTGAAAGTTGCTCGACAGGCCGAGCGCTAGCTTCTCCTGTTCGATGGCGAGCTTGCGCCGTGACAGATCAAGTGCTCGCCCGGCGATTTGCAACTGGCGCCAGCTGACCTGCACTTCGCGCACGCCATCGACAACCTCGCGCTGCAGTTGCTGACGGGCGTCGGCCAGTTGCAAGCGTCGACTATCAACGGCGACTTGGGCCCGTACCAGCCCTTGCCGCCGGCTCAAGTCAGCAATTGGGATTTCCAACTGCAACCCCAGATAGTGTTCCCAGACCTTGCCGGAACTTGGCCGCTCACGGGCCTGGCTGGTAGCACCGATCAACGACAAGTCCCAGCGCTGCTGATCCTTGGCAAGGCGCAGATCGAGGTCTGCTTGCTGATCGGCCAGCAACTGCAGCAGATAGATCGGCTGCAAGGCTTCAGCCTGGGCTAAAGCCCGCCTCGGATCTAGCCCGATCGGCTCGGCTTCCGCCTCTTCGCTAACGCGCAAGGGCATGTCCAGGTCCAGAGCCAGTGCTTGCAGCAGCGCCAGGCGGCCAGCGTGCAGGTTATTACGACTGCCCTCCAGAGCCAGTTCCTGATTGGCCAGCTCTGCTTCGGCCTGAACAATCTCGAACGCGGCCATGCGCCCGGCGTCAATCAGCTCGCGGTTGACGGCAATCAGCTGGCTGGCCCGTTGCCGTGCATCATCGGTGATGTTTAGTTGTTCCTGCGCACGTAACAGGTCGCGATACAAGCCAATGATGCTGGTGATGGTGTGTGACACTTGATCTTTGAGGGCCAGTCGATTGGCCTGCTCAGCCAGTTCCGCCTGATGCAACGGTGCCATGGCTATGTCACGCCCTGCACCTCTGAGCAGCGGCTGGATCAGCATAAGGTTAGCACCGTCACGATAACGCGGCCCAACTGCATTGCCCCGAGTCTGGCCGTAGGCCCAGTCGAGACTCACGCGGGTGCCGTAAGCCGTCAGCACACTCGCGCTGGGCGTTAACTCTGCCTGGCGATAGCGATCGTCCTGATTGCGGTTGGCCTGATACTGCGCCTTGAAGGAAAGTTGTGGCGCGTAGCGGTCAACTGCAACGCGCAGCTCGAACTTGTCAGCAATGCGCTGCAAGTAAGCACTGCGAATACTGCGGTTGTCGCGCAAGGCCAAGGCAATCGCGTCGCTCAGACTCAACACCAGCTGGTCACGAGCTGTAACCGCCTTGGCCGAAACCGCCCCGGGGATGATCTGGCCAGGCGAGCGCAAGGCGGCTGCGGTGATACCAGGCAGCAGGCACAGCAGCAGGCAGCAGGCAGCAGCGCATCATCCGGTCATTCATCACGCAGCGCTGCCACGGGTTGCAGACGCGCAGCAGCCAGCGCCGGCTGCAGGCCGAAGAACACCCCGATCAGCAGCGCACTGACCACGCCCAGCGGTATCGACCAGGGATCAAGGGCAAAATCCCAGCCCGACAGCCAAGCGAACAACCAGGCGGCCAGTACCCCAACCATCGAACCAAGCACAGCCCCGCCACTTGCCAGAATCACCGCCTCGAGCAGAAACAACCAAGCGATATCCACAGGCCGTGCGCCGAGCGCCATGCGTACGCCGATCTCACGCCGCCGCTCGATGACGCTCATCAGCATTACATTCATGACGCCTACGCCGCCAACCAGCAGTGCGATAGCGCCCAGGCCTGCCAACAACCAGCTGAACAGACGCGCCTGGCTGGCCATGCCATCAAGCAACTGCTGGGGTACCTGCACTTCGACTTCAGCGCCGGGCAGTTGCATGCGCAGATCACCGGCCAATTCATCAGCAGCAACGCGCACGCTTTGTGAATTGCGCGCCAGCGCCACTACCGCGCTGATCTGCGGTGCCGATGACAAGCGGCGCATGGCTTGCAGCGGTATCAGCAAGCCGTCATCGACCGCCACTGGCAGCAACGGGTTGTAGCCAATCGGAGCAAGGATGCCGATCACTTCGAACAGATAGCGACCCAGCTGCAACTGGTCGCCCACGCACGCCTGCAGTTGCTGCGCAGCGATCGCCCCCAGCAGCAGGTAAGGGCTGTGGGCGTCATGCTCTGACAACAACCGTCCCTGGTCGGCGGTCAGGTCGAGAACAGTGGCTAACGCCGGTGTACTGCCTGTGACCATGAGCGCTTCACTGATAGCGCCCAGACGCACCTCGACCGGCGCCATCGCCAGCGGCGCTGCGCTGATCAGCAGTGGTGAAACCGCTGACAGCTGCGGCGGCTGAGCCGTCATCGCCGGGGTCTCGCTATCACGCTGCAAAGTGGCGACCAGCAACTCGCTGCCCATGCCTTGAAATAACTGCCGAGATTGCAAGGCGGCGCTATGGCCGACATTGAGCAACGCCACCACTGCGGCGCAGCCCACCGCAATGCCCAACAAGCCCAGCCAGGCGCGACGCCCCATCGTGCCCAGGTTTGCTATCGATTCGGCCAGCCGCTGAGAAGCGCTCGGCCCGTAATGTTCAGCGAGCATCGCCGACCTGCCCTGCCCACACGTTCAAGCAGCGCTGCATGTGGCTGGCCATCGCGGGATCATGAGTGACCAGCAACAGCGTCACACCGCGCTCACGATTGAGCGCTTTCAATAGCTCAAGCACATCTGCCGCCGCTTCGCCATCAAGGTTGCCGGTGGGCTCATCGGCGAGTAACAACTGCGGCTCGCCGACCAACGCGCGGGCGATCGCGACGCGTTGACGCTGGCCGCCGGAAAGCTCGGCTGGCCGATGGCTCATGCGCGCCCCCAACCCGACCGACTGCAGCTGCCGTCGCGCGGCGCATCTGGCCCGCAGCACAGGCATGCCGCGATAAAAAAGCGGCAAGGCAACGTTGTCCAGCACAGTCAAGCGCGGCAGCAAGTGGAAGCTTTGAAAGACGAAGCCGATGCTGCGGTTACGCATCATTGCCCGTTGCGCACCGCTGGCACCGGTCATGTTCTCACCACCGATCAGCACACGGCCCTGACAGGGTTCATCGAGCAGACCGATCAGGTTAAGCAGCGTGCTTTTGCCAGAGCCTGACGGGCCAACGATGGCGCAGGATTGACCATGAGCGATCGACAGCGAGACATCACCAAGGATCACCTCGCCGCCGAGTGAATGGTGGACGTGTTCAAGCGAGATGGCGGGACTCATGAGGGACTTGCCTCGTTGCCAAGACCTTTGGCGCTGCCCTCGTCGCCGGCCGCATCCTTGCGTTCATTAGCGGGTTTCCATTCGTTGGCCAACATATCAAGAAGAGACGTATTGAATTCTGGCCAGTCAACTTCCTGCACGTCCAGCTGAAGCATGATTTCCACTTCATAATTGCCGTAACGTGATTCCTCTATTGCTGGCAGCGCCTTGTAATATGCCAAGATCTCCTTAAGACCTTCGGTACTTTTTCCTCTCTGCTGATACTCATTCCACATTTTCCCAACAACAGACTTTGACCATTCACTGTACTGCCGACCTGACTCAATCATCGCCGCCTGACGTTCATTAGTCGTGAACGAACCTCCTTCGTCATAGGCAATAACACTCAACTGCTGTGCACTCATGCCAAAGAATGGGTTCTCACTTCGACCATTGATAAAATCCGTCGCTTGCCGGGCACTTGCAAGCCACTGAGGGTCATCGCTGCCAGGTAATTCTGCATCATGTTTTGCTTTGTTGAGATCGTAACTTGCCCCATACACTTTTTCTCTGATGGATGCAGCCAAAGCGGTCAGTTCCTTACGGCTTAATTGACTGTCACGAGCACTTGCGCGTTGTTCAGCTGCACTCAGCCTCTGAGCAAGTGATGATAGGGTTTCCTGGCTGTTTTCGCTGACAACCACACCATTTACAGGTGAGCTTTGATCACCAGTATTGCGTGCGGAAACTCGTACCTCACTGGCGCTATTCAGGGTGAATTCATTATTCTTTATTTGCATCATGCACCTGTTCATTTCGAGCGCCCGCCTTGGATTAAGCGCACGCCCAGATCATGTGCAACCCACTCGTTACACCTGAGCGGGCGGCGCTGTTGGGTAAAACGCTACTTCATCACGAACTCAACTCGCCATGAGTAATTAGCAGCAGTAGCAGTAATGATCGCCGTACAGGTGGCTCCCCCAGACGGGGTGGCCGTTTTGGTCCATTCCGGCTTTTTTATTCCCCCGGGCAACACGCGCATCTGAAACGTGGTGCCGAAAGCACACGTCTTCTGACCGATCGTGTATCGCACCATAGCCGCGTTCACGTCAGGACTAATTACTCGCTGTACCGTAAAGTTATTGCTAGCCCCAGCAGGGACTTCCTCAGCGGGCTTTGGCTTGGCAGCCAAGTAAGTGCTGGACTCATTGGAAGTAACTATTTTCAGGGTCGCTTTCGCCGACCCCATGTTTTTGAATGTTACCTCTACAGGCGGCCCAGCATGCGCCAGCCCCACAGTGGACAGGGATACAGCGCCCATGATGCCTACCATCAGATTTCTCATATTGACTCTTCCCTATTGGGCAGCTCCGTGGATCGGATCTGCTGGGTGGCAGCGCGCACCCTTCATCGGATGGGCGCTGCTCACTGGCTGCTGAAGGTGACTTCTGATCCAAGGCTGCCCACGACGCTCCATCGTTCCAGGCCAGCACCTGCAGCTCATCCATCATCTCTAACGGCACCCAGCCTCAAACCCTTAAGGTTCGTAAGGTCTTGCTCTGTTACGGCATGTGAGCCCCATTGCAGAGCACCGCGTGATAGACGGGGCGGAGCGGCATTAAACGCCAAACATCAGGCGCCAAATAATCGACAAGACAAGCTCGACGCCGCCGCGCCAGCAGACCGTTCGTAATTTTTTGACGAATTTTGCAATTATTTTTCCGGTGATGGCATATAACCATCCCGCTGGGTTTTCACCCTTTATATACCGGGGTGAAACCGTCGCGTGCTATCACCATGCAACTATGCGCACTTAGATAAATATTTAGAAATCTTTCATTTCGTCAGTTTCGGTTCAGGAACTTTGCCCCCAAGGTGCCCCTCATAGGACCCGTAACGAATCTTCATCGCTGCATGTGAGAGATGACTTACAGATGACAAGCGGCAGGTACCTACTACCCGGCCGAAGAACTTAGGCAGACGCCACGGTAACCACCAAGCGCGCTGCCAGCTGAAGGAGATGCAAGCCCCTTAAACGTCCTAGTGGTTGATTTCAAAGGATTTATCCACTTGAAAGAACAAGCACAGCAGTTCGCCACGTAGCGCGCTGCAGTAAAGACGGCTGCATTTCAGGGCACGTTTTTTAATGATCGGTCTTTGACTGCCTACTTAGAGTGCACACCGTTGTGCACTCCGGATTTATTCATGCCTGCGTTCGGTGAAGTGTGCACTCGCCTTGGCAAAGTGCGCCCGAATTAATGCTGGTTAATCAAACCGGCCGGCACTTCCGTGGAAGAGTCGGCGTGATAAACACTTGAGGTGAAAGCGATGCGTATCAGCATTTTTGGTTTGGGTTATGTGGGTGCAGTGTGTGCAGGCTGCCTGTCGGCACGGGGCCATGAAGTGATTGGTGTGGATGTGTCGCAGACCAAGATCGACCTGATCAACAAGGGCAAGTCGCCCATCGTCGAGCCGGGCCTTGAGCAACTGCTGCAACAGGGCATCGCCAATGGCCGTCTGCGTGGCACCACCGACTTCGCCGAGGCCATCCGCGCCAGCGACGTGTCGATGATCTGCGTGGGCACGCCAAGCAAGAAAAACGGCGACCTGGGCCTTGAGTACATCGAATCGGTTTGCCGCGAAATCGGTTACGTGCTGCGTGACAAAGCCAGCCGCCACACCATCGTGGTGCGCAGCACCGTGCTGCCTGGCACCGTCAAGAACGTGGTCATCCCGATCCTGGAAGACTGCTCGGGGAAAAAGGCCGGCGTCGACTTCGGTGTCGCGGTCAACCCTGAATTCCTGCGTGAAAGCACCGCGATCAAGGACTACGACCAGCCACCGATGACTGTCATCGGCGAGTTCGACACCGCCAGCGGCGACGTCCTGCAAGCGCTGTACGAAGAGCTCGATGCGCCGGTGATCCGCAAGGACATCGCCGTTGCCGAAATGATCAAGTACACCTGCAACGTCTGGCACGCAACCAAGGTCACCTTCGCCAACGAAATCGGCAACATCGCCAAGGCGGTCGGCGTCGATGGCCGCGAAGTGATGGACGTGGTCTGCCAGGACACCGTACTCAACCTGTCGCAGTACTACATGCGCCCAGGCTTCGCCTTCGGCGGCTCGTGCCTGCCCAAGGACGTGCGCGCCCTCACCTACCGCGCTGCCAGCCTCGACGTACGTGCCCCGCTGCTCGACTCGCTGATGCGCAGCAACGAATCGCAGGTGCAGAACGCCTTCGACATCATCGAGAGCCACGACAAACGCAAGATCGCCCTGCTCGGCCTGAGCTTCAAGGCCGGCACCGACGACCTGCGCGAGAGCCCGCTGGTGGAACTGGCCGAGCGCCTGATTGGCAAAGGCTACCAGCTCAACATCTACGACCAGAACGTTGAGTACGCCCGTGTCCACGGCGCCAACAAAGAGTACATCGAGTCGAAGATCCCGCACGTCTCGTCGCTGCTCAACGCCAACTTCGAGCAAGTCATCAACGACGCCGAAATCATCATCCTCGGCAACCGTGACGAGCAGTTCCGCGCCCTTGCCCAGCAAGCGCCGGCCGGCAAGCAAGTGATCGACCTGGTTGGCTTCATGAGCAAGCCCACCTGCAGCACCAGCCGCACCGAAGGCATCTGCTGGTAAGCCAGCCTGACGCGGGGCCGCAAGGCCCCGCTCTCTACTGAATTTCGTGACGGATGCCGAACATGCATAGGTTCCAGACAGTACTGATGCAGTGCGCCGGATGGCTGCTCTACATGAGCTTGCTCATGTTGATCGCCCTGGCCCTGCCCAGCGACATCTTCGATTCCGAGTCGAAGCATTTCATCTTCCTGGTCGGTGCGGTCGGCATCTGGCGTTACTCGATGGGCGCCACCCATTTCATCCGCGGCATGATCTTCCTGTATGGCGTCTATCCGTACCTGCGCAACAAGGTACGCAAGCTGGGCGACGACGCCGCGCCATCGCATGTGTACCTGATGGTCACCAGCTTTCGCATCGATGCGCTGACCACCGCGCAGGTGTACAGCTCGGTGATTCGCGAAGCGATCAACTGCGGCTACCCGACCACCGTGGTCTGCTCGTTGGTGGAAAAGTGCGATGAGCTGTTGGTGAAAAGCCTGTGGGCCAAATACAACCCACCAGAGCACGTCACCCTCGATTTCGTGCGTATTGCCGGTACCGGCAAGCGCGATGGCCTGGCCTTCGGCTTCCGTGCCATCTCGCGGATGATGCCCGACCAGCATGCCGTAGTGGCCGTGATCGACGGCGACACCGTGCTCGGCGACGGCATCGTGCGCAAGACCGTACCCTGGTTCAAGCTGTACCCCAATGTCGGTGGCCTGACCACCAACGAATTCTGCGAAGTGCGCGGCGGCTACATCATGAGCGAGTGGCACAAGCTGCGCTTCGCCCAGCGCCATATCAACATGTGCTCGATGGCCCTGTCCAAGCGCGTACTGACCATGACCGGGCGCATGTCGATGTTCCGCGCCAGCGTGGTGACCAACCCCGAGTTCATCGCCGATGTCGAAAGCGACTCACTGATGCACTGGCGCCTGGGCCGCTTCAAGTTCCTTACCGGTGACGACAAGTCGAGCTGGTTCAGCCTGATGCGCCTTGGCTACGACACCTTCTACGTACCGGACGCGGCGATCAACACGGTCGAGCACCCGCCGGAAAAGAGCTTCCTCAAGGCCAGCCGCAAACTGATGTACCGCTGGTACGGCAACAACCTGCGGCAGAACTCGCGCGCCCTTGGCTTGGGCCTGAAGCGCCTCGGCCCGTTCACCAGCCTGGTGCTGTTCGACCAGCGTGTGTCGATGTGGACCAGCCTGCTCGGGCTGACTGTGGCGGTGATCGCCAGCCTGAAATTCGGCATGGCATACCTGCTGGTGTACCTGCTGTGGATCGGCATCACCCGGCTGATCCTGACGATCATGCTGCTGTGCTCTGGGCACAAGGTAGGCCCGGCCTATCCCGTGATCCTTTATTACAACCAGATCGTCGGCGCGATGATGAAGATCTACGTGTTCTTCCGCCTCGACAAGCAGTCCTGGACGCGTCAGCCGACTGCCCTCAAGCGTGACCTTGCCAGCTTTCAACAATGGTTCAACACCTGGTCCTCGCGGACCATGACCTTCTCGGCGGCCAGCATCTTCGTTGCTGTGCTGTTCATGGTCGTGTGAGCCCCTCCGGATCAGAACTAACAGGAACTTGAAATCGCCATGAATAACGCCGTCAACGTCAATGTCGTGCATGAGTCCGAAGCCCAGCGCCAACACGCCCGGGTGCGTATCCCCGCCAAGCTGCGTTTTGTGGACGGCAACCGTGAGCCGCAAGAGGCCAAGGTCGATGACCTGTCTGCTGGCGGCCTGTCCTTCCAGGCCAAGCGCGCACTGCCGATCGGCGAAGTGATCCGCGGTCGCCTGCAGTTCGTGGTCGACAACCTCGGCCTGTCGATGGACATCGAGTTTTTGGTGCGCACCAGCGACGCCGCCACCGGCCGTACCGGTGCGGAGTTCCAGAATCTCGAGCCACGCGACATCGCCACCCTGCGCCACATCATCACCTCGCACCTGTCGGGCGAGTTGATCACTGCCGGTGACGTGCTCAGTACCCTGCAACGCGACAACTTCACCAAGGCGCGCAAGCAGAAGGACGGCGGCTCGGGTCTGAGCGCGTTTGGCCGCCTGCGTGCCGTGACCGTGACCCTGGGCGTGTTCGTGGTCGGTATCGCCGCCTTTGGTTTTGTCGCCAAGTCGCTGTATGGCATGTACTTCGTCAGCCACGCCGAAGCCGGTGTGGTCGCCGTGCCGACCACCACCGTGACCATGCCCCGCGACGGCACCGTCAAGAGCCTAGTCGAAAGCGGCGGGCAAGTGGTCAAGGGCGCGCCACTGGCAAGCTTCAGCACCAGCATGCTGGACATGCTCAAAGGCCACCTGGACGACTCGCAGCTGGAGCCGGCCAAGGTCGAGGAACTGTTCGGCAAGCAACTCGCCGGTACCCTTACCAGCCCGTGTGATTGCGTCGTCGCCGAGCAACTGGTGGATGACGACCAGTACGCCAGCAAAGGCCAGCCGATCTTCCACTTGGTACCGCGCACCACCAACCCGATGATCGAGGCGCGCTTCAGCTACCGCCAGTTCGACGAGGTAAAGCCGGGCACCAAGGTTAACTTCCAGATCGCCGGTGAAGACGAAGTGCGCACTGGCCAGATCGTCAGCAGCGCAAGCCTCAACAGCGAAGACCTGGCCTCCGACATCCGCGTGCAGATCAAACCCGACGGTGCCTTGCCCGCCGAACTGGCCGGTCGCCCGGCAGCGGTCAACAGCGATCGCGGCCCTTCGCTGGATTGGCTGATCAGCAAAGCTGCGGCCCGTGGGCTGTAAGAGGATCTGACCATGAGCCTGTTCAACCTACCCATGGCGTCGCCCGGCGCGCGCCCAGCCACCTGGTGCTCACTGGCGATCGCCATTGCCCTGAGTGGCTGCGCCGGCCTGCCCGATCAGCGCCTGGCCAACGAAGCGCTCAAGCGTGGCGACACCGCCACTGCCGAGCGCAACTACAAGGCCTTGGCTGATCTCGGCTACAGCGATGCGCAGGTCGGCCTGGCCGATATTCAGGTGGCCTCGCGCGACCCTGCGCAACTGCAGCAGGCCGAAGCCACCTACCGCGCCGCCGCCAGCACCTCGTCGCGGGCCCAGGCCCGTCTTGGCCGCCTGCTGGTAGCCAAACCGGACAGCACCCAGGCCGAGCGCGAAGAGGCCGAAAGCCTGCTCAAGCGCGCCGCCGCCCAGGGCGAAAGCAACACCCTGATCCCGCTGGCGATGCTGTATCTGCAATACCCGCAGAGCTTCCCCAAGGTCAACGCGCAGCAACAGATCGAACAATGGCGCGCTGCCGGCAACCCGGAAGCGGGCCTGGCGCAGATCCTCCTCTACCGCACCCAGGGCAGCTACGATCAGCACCTGGATGACGTCGAGCGCATCTGCAAAACCGCCCTGAACAGCACCGACATCTGCTATGTCGAGCTGGCCACCGTCTACCAGAAACGCAACCAGGCCGAGCAACGCACTGCCCTGCTTGAGCAGCTCAAGTCGGCCTATGCCCGCGGCAGCGTACCGGCCAGCCGGGTCGACAGCGTGGCGCGGGTACTGGCTGATCGCAGCCTGGGCCAGACCGACGAGAAAACCGCCAAGGACCTGCTCGAGCAGGTTGCCCCGGCCAACCCGGCCTCCTGGGTCAGCCTGGCGCAGTTGCTGTATGACTTCCCCGAGCTGGGCGACACCGACCAGTTGCTGGCTTACATCGACAAAGGCCGCGCCGCCGAACAGCCGCGTGCCGAGCTGCTGCTGGGCCGCCTGTACTACGAAGGCAAGACCCTGCCAGCCGATGCGGCCAAAGCCGAAACTCATCTGCAAGCCGCCGCTGCTGCCGGCGAAATCAGCGCCCATTACTACCTCGGCCAGTTGTACCGCCGTGGTTACCTCGGCCAGGTCGAGCCGCAAAAGGCGGTCGATCACCTGCTCAACGCCGCCCGCGGCGGCCAGCTCAGCGCCGACTATGCGCTGGCTCAGCTGTACAGCGAAGGCCACGGCATCCGCCAGAACCCTGGCAATGCCTGGGTATTCGCCAGCCTGGCGCAGGCCAACCCGTCGCAGCAGTCGACCGAACTGCTGCAGCAACTCGATCAGCAACTGACGCCTGAGCAGCGCAGCCAGGCCCAGCGCCTGCTTGCGCAAGAGCAGCAGGCACGCGGCAGCATGGCCAAAGCCGGCAACAGCATGATGGCCATCGAAGCCCTGCAAGACGATGAAGACGCCGAGGATTCCTCCCTATGACGCTCAACCCCTTCGTGAAGGCCGGGATCGGCCTGAGCTTCGCCCTGCTCTGGTCGTGCCCGACCTTGGCCGATATCACCGCCGAGAAGAACTTCGGCCTCGACGTGAAAATCACCGGCCAGTCGGAAGACGACCGCGACCTCGGCACCCGCTCCGGCGGTGATGTGCAAGGCCTGGGTCTGGACCTGCGCCCTTGGGTCTACGGCGAGCGTGGCAACTGGAGCGCCTTTGCCATGGGCCAGGCGGTCGCGGCCACCGACACCATCGAAACCGACACCCTGCGCCAGTCCGACGATGGCAGCACCGTCGACACCGCTGCCGACGGCCGCAAAGCCGACAAAAGCTACCTGGCCATGCGCGAGTTCTGGGTCGGCTACAGCGGCTTCACCGCCTACCCCGGCGAGCAACTGCGGCTCGGCCGCCAGCGCCTGCGTAACGACGACGGCATGTGGCGTGACAGCAACATCGAAGCGCTCAACTGGACCTTCGACACCACCCTGCTGCGGGCCAACCTGGGCATGGCCCAGCGCTTCAGCGAATACCGCACCGACCTCACCGAGCTGGCTCCGGAAGACAAGGACCGCACCCATTTCTACGGCGACGTTGCCACGCAGTGGACCCCCGGTCACTGGGTTGGCCTGCGCGCGCACCACACCCATGACAGCGGCAGCCTGAAAAACACTGGCGAGAGCCTCGACGGCCTGGACAAGCGCCGCACCGGCGACCTGACCTGGCTGGGCCTGGAAGCCAACAGCGATGCCTACAACTGGCGCAACCAGCACACCGTCAACTACTGGGGCAGCCTGACCTGGCTGACCGGTGACCGCGACAAGCTCAACAGCGAGCTGGTCGGCAACGAGCAAGTCGCCACCGGCAAGCAGAGCGGCGACGTCAATGCCTGGGCCACCGATCTCGGTATCCGCCTGCGCCTCGACCCGCAGTGGCAAGTCGGCGCGGCCTATGCTCGTGGCAGCGGTGGCGGCGGCAGCAAGGGTTCGAACAACTACGAGCAGACCGGCCTTGAGAGCAATCGCTCCAGCTTCACCGGCACCCGCTCACGGGTGCACCGCTTCGGCGAAGCCTTCCGCGGTGAGCTGGGCAACCTGCAGGCAGCCACCCTGTTCGCCTCCTGGCAGCTGCGCGACGACTACGACGCCAGCTTGATCTACCACAAGTTCTGGCGCGTCAACGGCCAGCAGAACATCGGCTCCAGCGGCATCAATGCGGTGGTCGATGACGAAGGCGTCAACCGCCCACTGGTCAACGGCGAGAAGGACCTGGGCCAGGAGATGGACGTGGTCGTCACCAAGTACTTCAAGCAAGGCCTGCTGCCAGCATCGCTGAGCCAGTCGATCGACGAACCGTCGGCGCTGGTACGCCTGCGTGCTGGCGTGTTCAAGCCTGGCGATGCCTACGGCAAAGAGGCCGACTCGTACATGCACCGCGCCTTTGTCGACGTGATCTGGCGTTTCTGACGTGCGCCGAGGACTGGATATGAACCTGCAACCCAAGCTTCGCTACAGCCTGCTCGCCAGCGCCCTGCTGCTGGCCGCAGGCGTGGCTCAGGCCGCCGAGCCAGGCACGGCCAAGGGCCTGCAGCAGGCCAAGACCTACACCGTGACCAGCGCGCCAGTCGAGCCGCTGCACATGGAGCCGCCCAAGCTGCCTGATCTGACTGGCTACACCGCGCAAGCGGTGCAAGCCAAGATCGATCGCAGCCGCAAGGGCAAGGTCAGCGTGCGCCGCATGCTTCAGGAAGAATCGCTCAAGGAATTCATCGGCGGCGACAACAAGGCCGCCGAGTGGGTCCAGCGCCAGCAGGGTATCCCCCAGGCGATCTTTGTCGACGACGGCCATGTCGACCTGACCGAGCTGAGCAAGCAAGTGCCCAAGCAGTACCTGAGTGAAGTGTCGCCGGGCGTGTATCTGGCACGCTTGCCGATCGTGGTCGGGCAGAAGGGCGTGCTGGAAATCAACGGCAAGGTCAAAGAGCTGCGTCTGTCGCAGGAGCGCGGCGCGTTTCTGGTCAACGACGGCAAGCTGTTCGTCAGCGACACCCAGGTCACCGGCTGGCGCGAGAAGGACAACGGCCCGGCCAGCTTCCGCTCGCCCAAGGAGTTCCGCCCGTTCCTGCTGTCGTGGGGCGGCACCGAGACCTACATCGTCAACAGCAAGATGGCCAGCTTTGGCTACTCCCAGTCCAAGTCGTACGGCGTGAGCATCTCGCAGTACACGCCGAACATGGCGAAAAAGATGGGCCGCGCAGAACCGACCGGCTGGATCATCGGTTCCGAATTCAGTGACATGTGGTACGGCTTCTACTGCTACGAGACCAGCGACTTCGTGGTCAAGGACAGCACCTACCGCGACAACATCGTCTACGGCATCGACCCGCACGACCGTTCGCACCGCCTGATCATCGCCGGCAACACCGTGCATGGCACCAAGAAAAAGCACGGCATCATCGTTTCGCGTGAGGTCAACGACAGCTGGATCTTCAACAACAAGAGCTACGACAACAAGCTCTCCGGGGTGGTGATCGACCGTAACAGCGTCAACAACCTGATTGCCTACAACGAGATCTACCGCAACCACACCGACGGCATCACCGTGTACGAAAGCGGTGACAACCTGATCTGGGGCAACAAGGTCATCAACAACCGTCGCCACGGCATCCGCGTGCGCAACAGCGTCAACATTCGCCTTTACGAGAACATCGCCATGGCCAACGGCCTGGTCGGTGTTTACGGGCACATCAAGGACCTGTCCGACACCGACCGCGACATCGCCCTCGACCCGTTCGACGCCAAGGTTTCGCTGATCGTGGTCGGCGGCGAGTTGACCGCCAATGGCTCCGGCCCCTTGTCGATCGACTCGCCGCTGTCGGTCGAGCTGTACAAGGTGGCCATGCTCGCCCCGCGCAAAGCCAGCGGCATCAGCCTCAATGGCGTGCTCGGCGAGCGCCAGGACGAAATACTCGACCTGCTGGTGCGCCAGCAGAAGGCTGTGCTGATCGACCCGGTCGAACGCCAGACCGAAATGATCGATTAAGGAATGCTGACCATGACCACTGCACCTTTGATGAAACTGCTCGGCCTGACTGCCGCCCTGCTGGCGATCAGCCAGGGCGTGCGCGCCGAACAGGTCCAGGCGCCGAGCTTCACCGCCGAGCCATGCTGTCAGCTGTGCCCGGAAGCGCACGACGCCAGCCGCTACACCACCCGCTACCAGCAGAACTTCACCACCCTGGTGCAGGCGCAGGGCGACTGGTTGTTCCGTACCCGCGAAGACCTGCGCACCGAGTTCAGCACCAGCGCTGCCGGCTACCAGCGCCTGCAGCAGGTGCACGACGCCTTCAAGAAACGCGGCATCGAGCTGGTGATGGTCTATCAGCCAACCCGTGGCCTGGTTAACCGCAACATGCTCAATCCGGCCGACAAGGCCGCGTTCGATTACCAGAAGGCGCTGGGCAACTACCAGGCCATGCTCAAGCGCTTTGCCAAGATGGGCTACACCGTGCCGGACCTGTCGCCACTGACCAACGAGCAGCTGGCGGCAGCCGATCAGGGCAAGGACTTCTACTTCCGCGGCGACCAGCACTGGACGCCGTATGGCGCTGAACGAGCGGCGAAGATCATCGCCAAGAGCGTGCAGCAGATGCCGGCCTTCGCCGACATTCCGCGCAAGGAATTCGAAACCCACAAGTCCGGGCGCATGGGCAAGACCGGCACCCTGCACAACGTCGCCGGCCAGCTCTGCGGCAGCAGCTACGCGGTGCAGTACATGGACCAGTTCGCCACCGAGCCGAAAGGCGCCGCCGGCGACGACGACCTGTTCGGCGACAGCGGCAATGCCGAGATCACCCTGGTCGGCACCAGCCACAGCGGCAAGAACTACAACTTCTCGGGCTTCCTGCAGCAATACATCGGCGCCGACGTGCTCAACGTCGCCTTCCCGGGCGGTGGCCTGGAAGGTGCGATGATCCAGTACCTGGGCAGCGAAGAGTTCAAGACCCACCCGCCAAAGATCCTCATCTGGGAATTCTCGCCGCTGTATCGCCTCGACCAGGAAACCATCTGGCGGCAGATCCTCGGCCTGCTCGACAACGGCTGCGATGACCGCCCAGCACAGATGAGCGCCAGCACCACGCTCAAGCCCGGCACCAACGAAGTCATGGTCAACGGCAAGGGCGGCGTGATCAAGGACCTGGTCAACCGCAACCTGCAGATGGACATCAAGTTCGAAGACACTTCGGTCAAGGTCCTGCAAGCGACCCTGTGGTATCTGAACGGGCGCCACGAGGACATCAAGATCGAAAAACCAGAGACCTCCGACACCGACGGGCGCTTTGTCTTCCAGCTGCGTGAAGACGAAGACTGGGCCAGCCAGAACCTGCTCGCGCTGGAGCTGCAAGGCCCGGAACAAGGCACCCAGAAAGTCGAAGCCAAGCTCTGCAAACGCAACAACTTCGCCAGCCCTGCGCACACAGCGCAGGCTGGCCAGTGAGGCGCACATGATCAAGCCACGCACGACCTTCGCCCCTGCCCTGCTCGCCCTGGCCCTGTTTGCCGGCGCTGCGCAGGCCGAGCTGGTACCCCCACAGGGTTACTACGCCGGCATCGAGCAGATGAAAACCACCGACGGCAAGTTCCGCTGTGAACAGGCGCCCAAGCCTTACACCGGCGCCTTGCAGTTTCGCAGCAAGTACGAAGGCTCGGACAAGGCCCGCTCGACGCTCAACCTGCGCTCGGAAAAAGCCTTCCGCGACTCGACCAAAGACATCACCACCCTCGAGCGTGGCGTCAGCAAGATGGTCGGCCAGTACATGCGCGACGGCCGCCCGGCGCAGCTCGATTGCGCGCTTGGCTGGCTGAGCCAGTGGGCGCAGGCCGACGCCTTGCTCTCGACCGATTACAACCACACCGGCAAGTCCATGCGCAAATGGGCACTGGGCAGCATGAGCGGCTCCTGGCTGCGCTTGAAGTTCTCCAATTCGCAGCCGCTGGCGGCGCACAAGGCCGAAGCCGAAGCCATTGAAAAATGGTTCGCCCGCCTGGCCGAACAGACCGTCAAGGACTGGAGCGACCTGCCGCTGGAGAAGATCAACAACCACAGCTACTGGGCCGCCTGGTCGGTGATGGCTACTGCCGTCGCCACCGACCGCCGCGACCTGTTCGACTGGGCCGTGAAGGAATACCGCGTCGGCGCCAACCAGATCGACGAGCAGGGCTTCTTGCCTAACGAGCTCAAGCGCCGCCAGCGCGCGCTGGCCTACCACAACTACGCTCTGCCGCCGCTGGCGATGATCGCCAGCTTCGCCAAGGTCAACGGGGTCGACTTGCGCAGCGAGAACAACTTTGCCCTGCAGCGCCTCGGCGAAGGGGTGCTGGCCGGTGCCCGTGATCCGCGTCAGTTCGTTGCCCGTACCGGCGTCAAACAGGACATGAAAGACCTCAAGGTCGACAGCAAGTACGCCTGGCTCGAGCCGTGGTGCGCGCTGTACCAGTGCGTTGGCGACACGCTGTCGCGCAAGCATGGCATGCAGCCGTTCGACAGTTTCCGCCTGGGCGGCAACATGACCCGGGTGTATGACCCGAGCGCAGCTAGCAACAAGTAACACTCATCCCTATGGAAGCGGGCTTGCCCGCGAATGAGGCACCGCGTGATGCCAGGCAAAGGCTACGCCTTTGTTCGCGGGCAAGCCCGCTCCCACAGGGTATTAAGTTGCTCCCCGGTCCAGGCTGGGGGGTTTGGGGGGCTGCTGCCCCAGCTACGTACATCCATCAGGAGAACGAGGATGGTCTTCTCGTCAAATGTGTTCCTGTTCCTGTTCCTGCCGATCTTCCTCGGCTTGTACTACTTGAGCGGGCAACGCTATCGCAACCTGCTGCTGCTGGTCGCCAGCTACATCTTCTACGCCTGGTGGCGGGTCGACTTCCTCGCCCTGTTCGCCGGCGTGACCCTGTGGAACTACTGGATCGGCCTCAAAGTCGGCGCCGCAGGCGTGCGCACCAAACCCGCACAGCGCTGGCTGCTGCTCGGCGTAGGTGTCGACCTGGCCATTCTCGGCTACTTCAAGTACGCCAACTTCGGCGTCGACAGCCTCAACGCAATAATCACCTCGTTCGGTTTCGAGCCGTTCATCATCACCCACGTGCTGCTGCCGATCGGGATCTCGTTCTACATTTTCGAGTCGATCAGCTACATCATCGACGTGTACCGCGGTGATACCCCGGCGACTCGAAACCTGATCGACTTTGCAGCGTTCGTGGCGATCTTCCCGCACTTGATTGCCGGCCCGGTGCTGCGCTTCAAGGACCTGGTTGACCAGTTCAACAACCGCACTCACACCCTCGACAAGTTCTCCGAAGGCTGCACCCGCTTCATGCAGGGTTTCATCAAGAAGGTGTTCATCGCCGACACCCTGGCGGTGGTTGCCGATCATTGCTTCGCCCTGGAAAACCCTACCACCGGTGACGCCTGGCTCGGCGCCCTGGCCTACACCGCGCAGTTGTACTTCGACTTCTCCGGCTACAGCGACATGGCCATCGGCCTCGGTTTGATGATGGGCTTTCGCTTCATGGAGAACTTCAAGCAGCCGTACATCAGCCAATCGATCACCGAGTTCTGGCGGCGCTGGCACATCAGCCTGTCGACCTGGCTGCGCGACTACCTGTACATCACCCTGGGCGGCAACCGCAAAGGCACCTTCAACACCTACCGCAACCTGTTCCTGACCATGTTGCTCGGCGGCCTGTGGCACGGCGCCAACATCACCTACATCCTCTGGGGCGCCTGGCACGGCATCTGGCTCGCGATCGAACGTGCGCTGGGCCTGGACACCAACCCGCAGCGCTTCAACCCGATCAAATGGGCGTTCACCTTCCTGCTGGTAGTGACCGGCTGGGTGATGTTCCGCTCGGAAAACCTCGACGTGGCCGGGCGCATGTACGCCGCCATGTTCAGCTTCGGCGAATGGCAGCTGTCGGAACTCAACCGCGCCAACCTCACCGGCCTGCAGGTGGCAACCATGTTCATCGCCTACGCAACCCTGGCGTTCTTCGGCCTGCGCGACTTCTACCGCAATGCCAAGCCAACGCCCAAGGCAACCCCGGTACAGATCAACAGCGACGGCTCGATCGGCCTGGACTGGAGCCGGGTCATGGCCCGCGTGCTGGTGCTGCTGTTGTTCGTTGCCTCGGTGCTGAAACTCTCGGCGCAAAGCTATTCGCCATTCCTCTACTTCCAGTTCTGAGGCACGGACGACCATGACCCGGACACTTCGCATCACCTACTCGCTGACCTTCCTTGGCCTGCTCACCGGCCTTGGCGTGTGGTCGCTGAGCGGCGCTTCGAGCTTTCAGCGCACCGAGCAGATGACGGTGCTCAACGGCAAGCTGGCCAAGGCCGCCGAGACCCATTACGACGAGCAGTTCCCGATCAAGCGCCTGAGCACCAACCTGTGGGCCGCACTGGACTACAAGCTGTTCAACGAAGGCCGCCCCGGCGTGGTGCTGGGCCGCGAGCAATGGCTGTTCAGCGACGAAGAGTTCAAACCCACCGCCGGTGCCGACCAGCTGATGCAGGACAACCTGGCGCTGATCCGCGGCGTGCGCGACACCCTGCAACGCCAGGGCGTGCAGCTGGTGCTGGCGATCATCCCGGCCAAGGCGCGGATCTACTCCGAGTACCTCGGCGAAGAGCAGCCGGCCAGCCTGCATGGTGACCTGTACAACCAGTTCCATGCCCAGGCACGCCAGGCCAACGTGTTTGCCCCTGACCTGCAGGCGCCAATGGAGCAAGCCAAAGCCCGCGGCCAGGTATTCCTGCGCACCGACACGCACTGGACCCCGCTGGGCGCCGAAGTCGCCGCGCAGACCGTGGCCGAAGCCGTGTCCCGGCAAAAACTGCTGCAAGCCGAACCCCAGGCCTACGTCACCGACGCTGGCAGCAGTGCGCCGTACAAAGGCGACCTGACCAACTTCCTGCCGCTCGACCCGCTGTTCAGCGAGTTGCTGCCAGCGCCGGACAACCTGCAAAAACGCACTACCCGCCCAGCGGCCGGCAACGCCGACAGCGGTGACGCGCTGTTCGCCGACAGCCAGATCCCGGTGGCGCTGGTTGGCACCAGCTACAGCGCCAACCCGCACTGGAATTTCCTCGGCGCGCTGCAGCAGGCGCTGCACAGCGATGTCGCCAACTACGCCGAAGACGGCCATGGGCCGTTGCTGCCGATGCTCAAGTACCTGCAAAGCGACGCCTTCAAGGATGCCCCGCCGCAAGTGGTGGTGTGGGAATTCCCGGAACGCTACCTGCCGATGAAAAACGACCTCAGCGGGTTCGACCCGCAGTGGATCGCGCAATTGAAGAACACCCGTAAATCCGAAGAAAACCTGGCCCTGTCGTCCAATCGGACGGAACACTGAAAGAGAGGAACACGCACATGTCCAACAAGCCATCTTTTGCCAAAGTCTTCACCCTCGCTGCGGGCCTGTCGCTGGCCTCGCTGCAAGCCTTCGCCGGCGCCGACGCCGCACTGTACGGCCCCAGCGCACCGAAAGGCTCAAGCTTCGTGCGCCTGTACAACGCCAGCAGCGCACCGGCTGCCGCCAGTGTCGGCAACACCCAGATCAAGCAGGTCGGCGCGCAGTCCAGCAGTGACTTCAGCTTCCTCCCGGGCGGCGACTACAGCGCCCAGGTCGGTGGCAAGTCGGTGCCGGTGAAGCTCGCCTCGGACAAGTATTACACCCTGGTCAACAACGCCAGCGGCAGCCCGCAACTGATCGAAGAGCCACCGTTCAAGAACAAGCAAAAGGCTTTGGTGCGGGTGCAGAACCTCACCGACCAGGCGCTGACCCTGAAAACCGCCGACGGCAAGACCGAAGTGGTCAAGCCGGTAGCGGCCCATGCGCGCGGCGAGCGCGAGATCAATCCGGTCAAGGTCAACCTGGCCCTGTACCAAGGCGACAAGAAAGTCAGCGACATCAAACCTGTCGCGCTGGAACGCGGTGAAGCCGCCGTGCTGTACGTCACCGGCTCCGGCAGCAGCCTGGCCCCGGTGTGGGTAACCCGTCCTGTCTCGACCAACTGATTTCTGCCTCTATCAACCTTTGGAGAAACATCATGATTCCGGTAATCCTTTCTGGTGGTAGCGGTTCGCGTCTGTGGCCTTTGTCGCGTAAACAGTTCCCCAAGCAGTTCCTCGCCCTGACCGGTGAGCACACGCTGTTCCAGCAAACCCTCGAGCGCCTGGTGTTCGACGGCATGCAAGCGCCGATCGTGGTCTGCAACAAGGACCACAAGTTCATCGTCAACGAGCAGCTGACTGCACTGAACCTGCAGACCCAGGCGATCCTGATGGAGCCGTTTGGCCGCAACACCGCGCCGGCCGTGGCCATCACCGCGATGAAGCTGGTCAATGAAGGCAGCGACGAGCTGATGCTGGTACTGCCGGCTGACCATGTGATCGATGACCAGAAGGCCCTGCAACGTGCCCTGGCCCTGGCCACCGTGGCGGCCGAGCGTGGCGAGATGGTGCTGTTCGGCGTGCCGGCGACCAAACCGGAAACCGGCTACGGCTACATCCGTTCCAGCCAGGATGCCCTGCTGCCGGAAGGCGTCGCCCGGGTTGCGCAGTTTGTCGAAAAGCCTGACGAAAAACGCGCCACCGAGTTCGTCCGCAGCGGCGGCTACTTCTGGAACAGCGGCATGTTCCTGTTCCGCGCCAGCCGCTTCCTCGAAGAGCTGAAAAAACACGATCCGGATATCTACGACACCTGCCTGCTGGCACTCGAGCGCAGCGAAGAAGACGGCGACTACCTGAGCATCGACGAAGCCACCTTCGCCTGCTGCCCGGACAACTCGATCGACTACGCCGTGATGGAAAAGACCCAGCGCGCCTGCGTGGTGCCACTGACCGCAGGCTGGAGCGACGTCGGCTGCTGGTCGTCGCTGTGGGATGTGCACGAGAAAGACGCCAACGGCAACGTCACCAAAGGCGACGTGGTGGTGCAGGACAGCCACAACTGCATGATCCACGGCAACGGCAAGCTGGTCTCGGTGATCGGTCTTGAGAACATCGTCGTGGTCGAGACCAAGGACGCCATGATGATTGCCCACAAGGACAAGGTCCAGGGCGTCAAGCAGATGGTCAACACCCTCGACAAGCAAGGCCGCAGCGAGACCCAGAACCATCTTGAGGTGTATCGCCCATGGGGCTCGTACGACTCGGTGGACATGGGCGGCCGCTTCCAGGTCAAGCACATCACCGTCAAGCCCGGCGCCAGCCTGTCGCTGCAGATGCACCACCACCGCGCCGAGCATTGGATCGTAGTGTCGGGCACGGCTGAAGTGACCTGCGACGAGAACGTGTTCCTGCTCACCGAAAACCAATCGACCTACATCCCGATCGCCTCGGTGCACCGCTTGCGCAACCCGGGCAAGATCCCGCTGGAAATCATCGAAGTGCAGTCCGGCAGCTACCTGGGTGAAGACGACATCGAACGCTTCGAAGACGTCTACGGCCGCAGCGCCACGCCGATCGAGCGCGGCGTTTCGGTGAAAACCATCGCCCAGTAACCCTTCCAGCCATACACGGTCCGTGTAGGAGCGGCCTTGTGTCGCGAAAGGCCAGCGTAGCTGGCCCGGCAATGTCAGCGGCGAAGCTGAAAATGCGGGGCCGCTACGCAGCCCTTTCGCGACACAAGGCCGCTCCTACACGCGACCGCGTCGTCCATGTCGCACCGTTTTCACCCCCACCACTATTTCAGCTAGGATGTGCCAAACCCGCACACCCAAGGCTTGCCCTTCCCATGATCATCGGCGCCCTGCTCATCCTGACCTGGCTGGTCCTGCTCATTCGCTACCCGGCCAAGGCCCTGCCGATTTCCCTGGCTGCTGTACTCGGCCTCGGTTTGATCGCCCTCTGGGTTGCCTGGCAGGACACCCGCGAATCCAACCAGCTGGCCCGCCTCGACCTGCGCCTGCAATATGCCCCTGAACTGTGCCCAGCCGACCGCAGCCTGCGCGTGAGCATGAAAAACGCCAACAGCGTGCCGCTCACCGAACTGCGCTGGCAGGTCGGCGCCTACGCCCCCGGCGACACGGTCAACCTCGCCGAAAACACCTACAGCACGCCGCGCTATCGCGGCCCCGGCGACCTGCAGCCAGGCGCCGAGTGGAACGACTGCCTGCCACTGCCGCCGTTGCGCTCCGGCTACCGCGCGCAAACCCTGGAGTTTCGTGCCGAACGCCTGCAGGGCTCGTTTGCCAACTAGCCGCAGGCTGATTTGTCTGGGGTATGATCGAGCACCTTGCACAGCCCACAGGCCCCGCCATGCCCACAGTCCTGATCACCGGTTGCTCCAGCGGCATCGGCCGCGCCCTTGCCGATGCCTTTCGTGATGCCGGTCATGAGGTCTGGGCCACCGCGCGCAAGCCCGAAGCCGTTGCCCAACTGGCTGCAGCGGGCTTTACCGCGCGACAGTTGGACGTCAATGACAGCGCCGAGCTGACACGCCTCACAGATGAGCTGCAAGCCAGCCATGGCGGCCTCGATATCCTCATCAACAATGCCGGCTACGGCGCCATGGGCCCTGTGCTCGATGGCGGTGTCGATGGGTTGCGCGAGCAATTCGAAACCAACGTGTTCGCGCTGGTTGGGGTCACTCGCACGCTGTTCCCGCTGCTGCGGCGTAATCGCGGCCTGGTCATTAACATCGGTAGCGTCTCTGGCGTGCTGGTGACGCCATTCGCCGGTACTTATTGCGCGTCCAAGGCCGCTGTGCACGCGCTGAACACCGCGCTGCGCCTGGAGCTGGCGCCGTTTGGCATTCGCGTGATGGAAGTCCAGCCCGGCGCCATCGCTTCGCAATTTGCCAGCAACGCCCAGCAGCAGGCTGAACACCTGATAGCGGCGGATTCACCGTGGTGGCCGCTGCGCGAGCACATCCGCGCGCGAGCGCGCGCCTCGCAGGACAAGCCAACGCCAACCGCCGAGTTCGCCCAAGGCGTGCTGGCGGCAGCGGGCAAGTCACCGGTGCCGGCCCTGGTGCGGCTGGGCAACGGCAGCCGGGCGCTGCCACTGTTGGCGTGGCTGCTGCCGCGACGTTTGCTCGACAGCATCCTGCGCAAGCGCTTTGGCCTGTTACGACCGCTCTGACAGCCAAGCCTTCGGCGGCGCCTCGGCGAACGCTTGCCAGCCGCCACCGAGCGCCTTGTACAAGCCGACCATCGCCTGCGAGACGGCCGCCGAGCTGTCGATCCACTGCTCTTCGCTGGCCAGCAGCGCCGTCTGCACCGTGAGCACGTTGAGAAAGTCCACCGCGCCTTCCACGTACTGCTGCTGAGCGGTGTCCAGGGCGATGCGGTTTTCGCGCACGGCCTCGGCCAGGTGATCGCGACGCAGCTGGCTGGCGTTGTACAGGCGCAGCACATCGTCGATCTCATGCCAGGCGCCGAGCACCACCTTGCGATAGTTCAGCGCGGCCTCCTGCTGCTGCGCTTCACGCAACTGCAGCGTGCCCTTGAGCCGGCCACCTTCAAAGATCGGCAGCGACAGTTGCGGGCCAAAAGCAAACCGTCGTGAGTCCCAGCCGCCAAAGTCCGCCAATTGCAGGGCCTGCATACCGACGTTGCCCGACAGCCGAATACGCGGATAGAAGTCCGCCTTGGCCACGCCGATGCTGGCAGTTGCCGCATGCAGGCGCGCTTCGGCCTGGCGAATATCCGGGCGGCGCTCGGCCAACTCCGACGGCAAGCCAACCGCAAAGCGCTGCTGCGGCACCGGCAGTTCGCCCGGCGCCAGCAGCTCGGCCTGCAAACTGCGCGGTGGCTCGGCGGCGAGCAGGCTGAGGGCATTGATCAGGTCGTCACGCCTCGCTTGCAAGGTAGGTAAACGCGCTTCGATCGAGGCAACCTGAGCGCTGGCCTGGGCGACATCCAGGCGCGTCGCGACGCCCTCGGCCTGACGGTCGCGGGACAGTTGCAGGCTGTGCCGGGCGACCTTGAGATTGTTTTCGGTCACCTCCAGCGTTTGCTGCACGGCACGCAACTGGATGTAATCGCCGGCGGTCTCTGCGAGCAGCGCCAGCAACACGCCGCGGCGGTCCTCCTCGGCAACCGCCACGCTCGCATCGGCAGCTTCCACCTGACGACGCACCCGGCCCCACAGATCCAGCTCCCAGCCCGCAATCAGATCGCCCTGCCAAAGGTTGTAGGCCGATTTGCCGGCATTGCCTGACGGGTCATTCAGACCCTCGGCACTGTTGCGCGCGCGACTGTAGCCGGCATCCAGACCTATCGAAGGCGTCTCGTCAGCTGCAATCGTGCTGCGCAGCGCGCGGCTTTGCAGCAGGCGCGCACTGGCAATCTGCAGATCGAGGTTGTTGGCGGCAACGCGCTGGATCAGCGCGCTCAGCCTGGCATCGTGAAAACTCTCCCACCAACGCACTTGCAGTGGTTCGGCCAAGGGCTGGCTGGCGGCGGCCTCACCTTGCACCGGCGCCCATTGCTGTGGAGCCTGGCTGGCCGGGCGCTGAAAATCTGGGCCCAGGCTGCAACCGGCCAATGCGACAGCGAGCAGCAACGGGCTGAAGCGGACAAGTGCACTCATCGCGTGCTCACCTGCTGGCTGTCGAGCGAATCGCCCTGTGTGTCGATAGTGACCACCACCGACATGCCCACGCGCAGGCGCGACAGCAACGGCTGGCCATCATCGAAAACGATCTTCACCGGTATCCGCTGCACAACTTTGGTGAAGTTGCCGGTGGCGTTGTCGGGTTTGACTGCGGCAAAGGTCACGCCGGTGGCAGGGGCGATGCTCTGCACATGGCCTTTGAGGGTCACGTCGGAATAGGTATCGACGCTGACGCTGACCGGCTGCCCCGGTTGCACATGGGTCAGCTGGGTTTCCTGGAAGTTACCGACCACGTAGGCCTGCTCCAGCGGCACCACCGACAGTAGTCGCGCGCCGGGGGTGACATAGGCGCCAACCCGCAGGGCGCGCTCGCCGACCATGCCCGCTACCGGCGCAGTAATGCGGGTGTGCGACAGGTCCAACTGGGCCTTGTCGACACCGGCTTCAGCGCGCTTGAGCTGGCCATCGGCGCTGGCGACCTGAGCCGTGAGAATATCCACCTGCTTGCGCGTCGCTACCAATGCGGCCTGGCTGTTGGCTTGCTGCGCCCGCGCCTGATCGACCCGGCTGCGCGCTTGTTGCGCGTTCTGCACGGTGCCCGCGCCCTGCTCGGCCAGGCGGCCGTAGCGTTTGACCTCCTGTTCGGCAAACGCCGCCTGCGCCTGAGCCGCCTTGAACGCGGCCTCGGCCTGGGCGATCAGCGCAGCCTGGCGTTCGAGGGTGGCGCGCGCATCGGCGCTCTGCGCCTGGGCCACCAGCACCTGTGCCTGCGCGGCGGCCAACGCCGCCTCATAGTCGCGGGCATCGATGGTGGCCAGCAGCTGACCAGCCTGGACCTGCTGGTTGTCTTCGACCAGCACCTCCTGGATAAACCCGGCAACCTTGGGCGCCACCACGGTGTAGTCCGCGCTGACATAGGCATCGTTGGTCTGCTGCCGGTGATCACTGCCCAGCAGCCACGGCCCAACCAGTGCAGCCAGCACAGCCACGGCCAGCACCGAGCCGATGACGATAGTCTTGCGATTGTTGCTCATGTTCAGTGTTCTCGAATTCAGTCGGGTTCAGGCCACCGCGCGGGGTGGGTAGACCCGGGTGGGCGCAAAAGGAATCAGGCAAATCAGGATCACGGCGACGCAGGCCAGCAGCAGGTAGAGGTCGGCCGAGGTCAGCACCAGCGCCTGCTGGTGCACGCGCTGAGCCAGCCCGGCTGTGCGGTCATCAAGCAGCGGTGCATTGCCCAGGCTGTCCACTAGGTGATTGGAATGAAAGTGCCGGCGCAGCGTGCCGACGGCTTCCAGCAGGCCCGCAGCGATCACTGCGGCAAGGCCTTTGACGGTGTTGAACCAGGCCGAAGCGAACGGCCCTTCCTGCGGCGACATGCCGTTGGTGGACAGCATCAGCAACGGCAGCACGGCCATTGGTTGGCCGAACACCTGCAACAGGTAAAAGCCGTAGAAATCATTGCGAATCCACTGCGAGGTCAACTGGCTGCTGCCCACACAAGACAGCGCCAGCATGCCCAGGCCCAGCGCCAGCACCCAGCGGCAATCCACCGCGCGGATGTTGCATAGCGCGGCCGTCAACGGCAGCGCGATCAGTTGCGGCATCGCCACCAGCAGCATCAGCGGGCTGGACTGCGCCGGCCGGTAGCCCTGAATCTGCGCCAGGTATGCCGAAGGGATCGAGCCCAGCCCGGACAACACAATCAGCACCCCGGCGAGGGTCAGCAGGGCAAAACTCAGGTTGCGCCGCGAGAGCATGCGCAACTGAAAGAACGGCACCGGCTCGGACCACTCGTTGTACATGAACAGCAGCAACAGCAGCAGGCCGCCGCCGAGCAGCCAACAGATCAGCGGCGAGTCCAGCCAGCCCCAGCGGTCGCCCAGCGACAACCCAAGGACGATGCAGCTCAGTGCAGGCAAGCCCAACAGCACGCCGCGCCAGTTGAACTGCTTGAAGCGCTCCAGCCGCAGCGGGTCCTGCGGCAGGCCCCAGGCCACACAGGCCATGGCCAGCAGCGACGGCAGGATGATCTGCCAGAACGCCCATTGCCAGCCGACGTATTCGGTCCACAGGCCCGCCAGAGGCGTGCCGAGATTGGGTCCGAAGGTGGCGGTCAGGGCATAGCAGGCCAGGCCATAGACTTTGATTCCCGGTGGCAGAAAGCGCAGCGCCACGCTCATCAGCATCGGCGGCAAGGCGCCTGCGGCCAAGCCCTGAACGATCCGCAGCAGCATCAGGCTGTGCAGGTTCGGCGCGTAGGGTTGCAGCAGGCCCAGCACGGCAAACACGGCTATTGCGCAAAGGGTGAAGCGACGCAGGGAAAAGGTCGTCGCCAGCCACGGCGAAAAGGCCATCGCCGACACCGACGCAGCCGCATACACCGCCAGCAACCAGGCGCCCTCGTCGGCACCGATGCCCATCGCGCCGCGAATGTCGTTCAAGGAAATCTTGGTGACCGCCTCGTTCAACCCGGCGCAGAGCACAGCCAGCAGCACACCGAACAGCCCGACCACCACGCGCAGGCCAAATGCGGCCTGAGCGGGGGCGGTAGCCGCAGGGGTGGCGGAAAGCGAGGTCATATCAGGGAAATCTCCAGCAACAAATTGCACTGGAGGCATTTTAAAAAGATCGAATGCTTACGAAAACTGACTTATCGCCAGCTTTAAAGTGCGTCAGACGCAATCCGCTTGTGTCTCGAGTTCAAGGTTCAAGCCCGCAACAGGCCTTCAAGGTCTGGCGCAGCCAACGGTGCGCTGGGTCGCTATCAAAGCGCGGGTGCCAGGCCTGCATGACATTGACCCGCTCCAGCGCCAGCGGGATCTCGAACGAGCGCAGCGGCAGGCCGAGCTTGCTGACACTGCTGAGAATATTCGCCGGCATCGGCAGGATCAGGTCCGAATCGGGCAGAGAAAACAACGCCGAGTGGAAGCTCGGGGTGATCAGCGCTACCCGCCGCTGCACCTTGCAGTGGGCCAGTTCGACATCGATCGGCCCGTTGGCGCGCCCCCGGCGCGATACGCTGATCTGTGGATAACTGGCAAAGCTCTGCGCGGTCACCGGCTCGGCGAAGATCGGATGGTCCTGCCGCGCCAGGCCGATATAGAACGTCTGAAACAGGCTCTGGATCTTGATCTCCGGGCCCAGATCGACAGTCGAGCTGATGATCAGGTCGGTGCGCCCGTCACGCAGCACACTGTCGTCGTCCCCGCCTGGGCTTTCCGGGATGAAGCGCAGCACCGTGCGCGGCGCCTGCTCATGCATCATGCGCAGCAACTGCGCGCCGTACAGGGCAATGAACAGGTCATTGGTGCGGATGTTGAAGGCGCGGTCGAGGCTGGCCAGATCGACCGTATCGGCACTGCGAAAGACCTGCCCGGCCTGCTCCACCAGCACGCTGACCTGCTCGCGCAGGGCGAGCGCCCGTGGCGTCGGCACCAGGCCACGACCGGCGCGGACCAGAATCGGGTCACCGAGCGCATCGCGAATTCGCCCCAAGGTCCGGCTCATCGCCGCCGGGCTCAGGTTCATCCGCTGCGCAGCACCGACCACACTGCCCTCATCAAGCAAGGCATCAAGGGCAACCAGCAGGTTCATGTCCGGGAGTTGCATGGCCGGTTTCCGTGACTGTTGTGGGAATGTGCATGTTAACAGCTCGCACGATTGCGCCAGACGCAACGACGCCGTGCGTGCGGGGCCATTTATCCACAGCTGGCGCTCAGCTCAGAATGGCCTGTCGGCCACATCGCCTCGCGAGGACCCCCTATGCTCCGCTCTGTACTGATCGCCATCGACGCATCCCCTGCCACCAGCAACCTGCTGGCCCTGGCGCAGCGCTTCTGCCGCCCCGATCTGCACCAGTTGCATGTGCTGCTGGCGATCGACTCGACCTTCGCCGTGCACGAGCAACCCGCGCCCTTCACCCAGGCTGAGCGCGAGGAATACCCAGCTGCCTGCGAAGAGCAGCAACACGCAGAGGCCGCCATCGCCGCCGCGGTACAGACCTTGCGCGCTGCCGGCTTTGCAACCGACGGCAGCCTGCGCGCCGACCAACCGGTAGACGCCATCGTCGCTCAAGCCCAGGCGCTGGACTGCGAACTGATCGTCATGGGCCACCGCCACCTGTCACGGCTGGGCCGGCTGCTGGATCCATCGATCAGCGCCAAGGTGCTGGATCGGGTCGAGATACCGGTGTTGGTGGGGGTGACGGATTAGAAGCTTGCGTCTGGTTCGAGTACGCCGGGGGCGCTGCGCACCCCTTTCGCGACACAAGGCCGCTCCTACGGGGACCGCGTGAGTTGATCGTGCGCGGTCACTTGTAGGAGCGGCCTTGTGTCGCGAAAGGGCCGCGAAGCGGCTCCAGCAGTAATGGCCACTATCGCGTTCGCTACTTTCCACCTGGCCTCACCACCACCGTACAGGTCGTCCCCGCAGCCAGCAGAAACCCCTCCGGCACTGCATCGATATGAATCCGCACCGGCACGCGCTGGGCCAGACGTACCCAGTTGAAGGTCGGGTTGACATCGGCGATCAGCTCACGGCTTTGTGGGTTGTCGCGGTCGTAGATGCCGCGGGCGATGCTCTCGACATGGCCGCTGAGGCGCTCGCCACTCATCATTTGCAACTCGGCCTGATCGCCGACACGCACGTGCGGCAGCTTGGTCTCTTCAAAAAAGCCGTAGACCCAGAACGAGTGCTCGTCGACCACCGCCATCACCGGCTCACCGGTGCGCGCATAGTCGCCGCGGTGGACGTTGAGGTTGGTCACGTAGCCATCGACGGTGGCAAGAATGCGCGTGCGTTTCAGGTCCAGCTCGGCGGCGGCCAGCTGCGCAAGGGCCTGCTGGTAATCGGCCTGGGCCGAGTTGGCGATGTTGCTGGCGTCGTCACGGTTTTCCTTGGAAATAACCAGGTTGTCGAGATCGGCCCGGCGCTTGGCGTTGACCTTGCGCATCTCCCAGGTGGCCTTGCGTGAAGCCACCAGCGCCTTGGCCTGGTCGACCGCAACCTGGTAATGCTCGGCGTCGATCTGGATCAGCACATCGCCCTTCTTGACCCGCTGGTTATCGCGCACCGGCACATCGGTGACGTAGCCCGGCACATCGGCGGCGACATTGATGATGTCGGCGCGCACGCGGCCGTCGCGGGTCCACGGGGTAGTCATGTAGTGCAGCCACAGCTGGCGGCCGATGGCCACGGCTGCGACCAGCACCAGCAGGGTAGCGATCAGGCTGAAGAACTTTTTCATCGAGGGGTTCTCACCAGTAGACAGTCAGCGCCAGCGCGCCAAAGAGGCAGATGAACAGGCACAGGCGCAGCAGCGCCGGGTGCCAGAAGAAGCGGTAGCCGTCATGGCTGGCGATAAACCGGTCGAGGCCCCAGGCCAGTCCTGCGGCAAGCAGAAACAACAAGGTCATGGTCGGCATGTACACACCATGGAAGGCAATTTCACGGGGCATGCGGCAGTCCTTGCGCCAGTGGCGATTGCGGGTCGAGCAGCGAGCTGCGGATGAAGTGCAGGTAGCTCTGCGCACGGCGCAGCAGCGAGGTGTCGAAGTGCCGGGCGAACGGCTCGTCGGTGGTCTGCACGCGGCTGATGGCGTGGTCGACGGCGACCAGCGCGCGTTCGTGGTTGCTGGCGCTGGGCTGCAGGAACAACCGCGCCAGGGCACGGCCCATGACTCGGATCGCCTGGCGCCACGGCTGCGATTCGGCGTAGGCCGGGTGCACGGGTGCGTTGTGCTGCTCCTTGCGCAGCTCGATCACGGCGTGGCCGATTTCCAGCACGACGAACATCCAGCGCATCAGCTGGCTCTGCACCTGCGGCTTGCCGGCAGCCAGGCCGTAGGCTTGATGGAGCAGGTCGCGAGTGCGGCTGTCGAAGGCCGAACCGAGCCCGCGCAGGCGCCCACCGATGGCGAACAGCACCTGCTCGCGCAAGTCCTGCTCCAGCCGGCTCCATAACCAGCGGCTGTTCGGCGGCAGGATGATGGCCCCGGCGGCGGCGCAGACCAGCATGCCCAGGAGCATGCCGATGTAGTCGTTGATGAAGGTGTACGGGTTGTACACAGTCAGGTTGTTCGGCACCGAGCCGATCGCGAAGAACACCAGCAGGCCGATCCCATAACCGGCATAGGCTGGTCGCGACGAGAGAAACGCGCCAAGCACGAACACCGGCGCCAGCACCATGCACAGCAGCGGGAAACCGTCGATCCAGGGGAACACGAAAAAGGTTTCGAAAAAGCCAATGAAGGCCCCGAGCAAAGTGCCGCAGGCCATCTGGAACGACATGCGTTTGGGGTTTGGCGAAGCCGCCGATAGACCGGCGGTGACGGTCGCGATCAGGGTCATCATCGCCCCGCTCGGCCAGTCGCTGAGCAGCCAATAGCTGCCGAGCAAGAGCAGTACCGCCGAGGCGCGCAGGCCCGCCGCCAGCGACACCAGCCAGTTGGTCCGCGACACGTACGGTTCGTCCCACTGCTCGCGCTGGTGGCGGTGCGCCGACAGTGAGGCGTGGGTCTGGGCATAGCTGAACATCTCGTCGACCAGGCGATAGAGCAGCTCAAAGGCCGTATGAAAATCGAGCAGCTCGGCTTCGCTGGGATGGGTTTGCAGATACTCGCTGCGCAGGCCGCGCACCTGGGCTTGCAGGCCATCTTTGTAGGCGGCCAGTTCGAGGGTCAGGCGCAATGCGTCGGCTTCGGTCAGGGCCCGGCCCACGTAGGGTTCGAGCAGCTCGACGAGGGTTTCCAGGCCCGGCTCGATGGCGCCGACAATCTGCAAAGGGCCGCGCGCGCGCAGCCGTTCGAGCAATTGATAGAGGGCATTGAAGCGGGTGCTGACGGCCATGAACTCGCTGTTCATGCGCACCAGTCGGCCGCTGCGACGGCGCATGTGCGGGTCTTCGAAGGCGGTGACGTTGCGCAGGCTCTCCAGGCCCACCGCCTCGGCGATGAAGCGCACATTGCTGGCCTCGAAACGGTCGCGCTGAGTGTTGCCGCGCAGCGCCTCGACCACCACCCCGGCAAACACGCCAAAGCGCTGATACAAGGCGTTGCGCATGGCGGCGCTGGCCGACTGCGGCAGGATCGCCGCGCTGACCAGGGTCGACACGAGGATGCCCAGGGAGATTTCCAGCACCCGCCACACCGCCGCCATAAAGGCTTGATCGGGGTGCTCCAGTACCGGCAGGCCGATCATCGCTGCGGTGTAGCCGGCCAGCACGAAGCCATAGGCACGGAAGGTGCGATAGCGCATGGCCCCGGCCGAGCACAGGCCGACCCACAGCGCCAGGCTTGGCAAGAACAGCTCACTGTTCTGCGGGAAGATCGCAATCAACGCGACCATCATCGCCGAGCCCGCCAAGGTGCCTAACACACGGTAAAAGCTCTTGGCGAAGACATGCCCACTCTGCGGCTGCATGACGATGAACACGGTGATCATCGCCGTGCGCGGCTGCGGCAGTTCCAGGCGCATGGCCAGCCACAGGGTAATGAACGCCGCCACCAGCACCTTGAAGATGTACACCCAGGTCACCCCGTCGGTGCGCGCCCAGGCAAAGAAGCCGCGGCGCCATTCCAGGCTGTGCAGCCAGTTCCAGAGCAGGCTCATCGGCGGTCGCCAAGACGATCGACTATGGCCAGGCTGGCCGGCGGTTTCGGCGCGGCCTGTTGCGCTGGCGCGGGCACGTCGTCCCCGGCCTGCAAGCCGCCGCCCAGCGCCGTGACCAGCTCGGCGTGAGCAGTCAGGCGCGCGGCCTGTACCTGCTGCTGAATCTGCTGCTGGCGAAACAGCAAGGTCTGCGCATTGAGCACGTTGACGTAGTCGGTAAGGCCGCGCTGGAAGGCCACCAGGGCGATGTCGTAGGTCTTCTGCGCGGCGGCCACCGACTGCTCGGCGAAGTGCGCCTGCTCGTGCATCGACTCACGACGGATCAACTGGTCGGAGATGCCTTTCAACGCGCCGACCACCGTCTGGTTGTAGCGCGCCACCGCCACGTCATAACCGGCCGAAGCCACCCCCAGCTGTGCCCGCAGGCGGCCGCCATCGAACACCGGCAGGCTGATCGCCGGGCCGACGTTGTAGTTGAACTTGCGCCCGCTGAGAAACGCCAGCGCACCACCACCGGTGGCCATGAACCCCAGGCTGCCGACCAGATCGACATTGGGCATGAAGCTGGCGTGGACGACTTCGATACCGCGCGCCTGAGCCGCCACCTGCCACCGCCTGGCGACTACATCCGGGCGCTGGCCGACCAGTTCGGCGGGCAGTGTCGAGGGCAATTGCAGCGGCGCGGCGAGGGCCAGAGTCGGCCGCTGCAACTGCGCGCCCTCGCCCGGGCCTTTGCCTGCCAACGCTGCCAGCTGGTTACGCGCCAGGGCAATCGCCTCGTTGACTGCATCCAGCTGGCGGTGGGTTTCGGGCAGCGGCGCCTCGGCCTGGCTGACTTCGAAGTGGGTCCCGATGCCGCCGTCAAGGCGACGCCTGGCCAGGACCACGAGCTGCTCCTGCTGCTCAAGCTCGGCCTGGACGATGTCGCGCTGAGCAAAGTACAAGGCAAACTGGATGTAGACCTTGACCAGGTTGTTTTCCAGCTCGAGCTGGGCCTGCCGCGCTTCGGCCACGTTCATGTGCGCGAGGTCGAGCGCCTGCTCGCTGGCACTGCGCTCACCGCCCCACAGGTCGAGCGCGTAGCTCAAACCAAGGCCAGCGTTGTTGTCCCAGGTGTTGGCACCCGACAGCGCACCGGGGCCGTAGAACTGGTCCTCCGGCCAATTATGCCGTTTCAGGTTTGCCTGACCATTGCCCTGCAGCTGCTCGGCCGCTTCGCTGACACCGGCCAGCGCCCGCGCTTCGCGGACCCGCGCGGCGGCCATGGCCAGGCTTGGGCTGTCGGCTATGGCCAGTTCCAGCCAGCGATCCAGCTGGCGATCGCCGTAGGCCTGCCACCACTGCTGGCGCGGCCAGTGGGCGTCCGTGGCGGCCTCGGCGATGGCGTGGTCAGTGAGCAGGGTGTTGGCTTGCAGCGTCTGGGTTTGCGGGGCGATGCCCCAGGTTCCGATACAGCCCGACAAGGTCAGGCTCAGGGCACAGGCACTGAGCGCATTCAGCGCTCCGATGATGCGACGCGGCACAGCTGCGATTTCCCGAGAAGTGGATGAGGCCGGGCAATTCTAGGGGGCCGCCGGACTGGCGATAAGCGCATAATCCTGCGAATCTTTGTTACCAAAACAGCGATAATCCGCCTTTGGTCGAAGCAACGAATTCGTAACTTCATGTCACAATTTCGGCCTCTATTTTGAGAGTGACCCATGGACACCCTGCAAAACATGCGTGCGTTCAGCTGCGTGGCCCAGCTGGGCAGCTTCACCGCCGCCGCTGTGCAACTGGATACCACCACCGCCAACGTGTCACGAGCGGTCTCCAACCTGGAAGCCCATCTGCAAACCCGCCTGCTCAACCGGACCACCCGGCGCATTGCCCTGACCGAAGCGGGCAAGCGCTACCTGATGCGCTGCGAGCAGATCCTTACCTACGTCGAGGAAGCCGAAGCCGAAGCCAGCGACGCCCATGCGCGGCCCGGCGGGCAGTTGAAGGTGCACTCGATGACTGGCGTCGGCCAGCACTTCGTGGTCGATGCCATCGCTCGCTATCGCGAAACCCACCCGGACGTGACCTTTGACCTGACCATGGCCAACCGCGTCCCGGACCTGCTCGACGAGGGTTACGACGTGTCGATCGTGCTCGCCAGCGAGCTGCCCGACTCCGGCTTCGTCTCGCAGCGGCTGGGCATCACCTACAGCATCGTCTGTGCCTCGCCGGAATACGTCGCCCGCCACGGCATGGCGCACAAGCCGGCCGATCTGCTCAAGCACGCCTGCCTGCGCATGGTCAGCCCGGTCATTCCGCTGGAAAAATGGCTGTTCGACGGGCCTGAGGGCCAGGAGCTGGTCAACATCAACAGCTCGCCGTTTCAGGTCAACTCAGCCGATGCGATGAAGACCGCGATCCGCTCGGGTATGGGTGTGGGCGTGCTGCCGATCTACTCGGCCATCGATGGCCTGCGCGATGGCAGCCTGGTGCGGGTGATGCCGGACTACCGCCTGCAGGAGCTGAACCTGTACGCGATCTACCCGTCCCGGCAATATTTGGATGCCAAGATCAAGACCTGGGTCGAGTACTTGCGCAACTCGCTGCCGGAGATCCTCGCCGCCCATGAAGCCGACCTGAAAACCCACGAGCTGCTGGTTGCCCACTGAAAAAGCTGCTGCATTGGGGCCGGGACCAATGGTAGGTTGCTATGCATTGTTCTGGCGCCAGCCTCGACCTACGCGGTCGAGGCCGGCATACCCGTAGCGCCTTGCAGAGAGTTGCCGATGAAAAAGACCGTCCTGGCCTTCAGCCGCATTACCCCGGCCATGGCCGAGCGCCTGCAGCACGACTTCAACGTGATCGTGCCCAACCCCAAATTGGGTGACATCAGCGCCCAGTTCAACGAAGCACTGCCAGAGGCGCACGGCCTGATCGGCGCCGGGCGCAAGCTCGGCCGCGCGCAACTGGAAGGCGCGGCCAAGCTGGAAGTGGTATCGAGCGTATCGGTCGGCTACGACAACTACGACGTCGACTACTTCAACGAGCGCGGCATCGCCCTGACCAACACCCCCGACGTGCTCACCGAAAGCACCGCCGACCTCGGCTTCTCGCTGATCATGGGCTGCGCCCGACGCACCGCCGAGCTGGATGCCTGGACCAAGGCCGGCAATTGGAAGGCCACGGTCGGCCCGGAGCGCTTCGGCACTGACGTTCACGGCAAGACCCTCGGTATCATCGGCATGGGCAATATCGGCGCGGCGATTGCCCGGCGTGGCCGCTTCGGTTTCAACATGTCGATCGTGTATGCCGGCAACAGCCGCAAGCAGGCACTGGAACAAGAGCTCGGCGCGCAGTACCGCAGCCTCGAGCAACTGCTGGCCGAAGCCGACTTCGTCTGCGTGGTGGTGCCGTTGTCGGAGGCTACGCGCAAGCTGATCGGCGCCCGCGAGCTGCAACTGATGAAGCCCAGCGCGTTCCTGATCAACATCGCCCGCGGGCCGGTGGTGGATGAGGCGGCGCTGATTGAGGCGCTGCAGGCCGGGACCATTCGTGGCGCGGGCCTGGACGTCTACGAGCATGAGCCGCTGGCTGAGTCGCCGTTGTTCCAGCTGCCCAACGCGCTGACCTTGCCGCACATCGGCTCGGCCACCGCCGAAACCCGCGAGGCGATGGCCAACCGCGCGCTGGACAACCTACGCGCAGCGCTGCTTGGTGAGCGGCCGCGGGATTTGGTCAATCCGCAGGTTTGGAAGCACTGATCACTACCGTTGGGGGCCGCTTCGCGCCCCTTTCGCGACACAAGGCCGCTCCTACAGGGACCCGTGTAGGAGCGGCCTTGTGTCGCGAAAGGGCCGCAAAGCGGCCCCGGCGATCTAAAGGCTACGGCGCCACCGCTACAGCTTCGGGCCGCTTGACCTTGGGCTTGCGAAAAACCAGTACGTTGCCTGCCATCACCGCCACCAGGCCCAACAACGCTGGCGTGGTCCATTGGTAGCCTTCGGCAAACGCCGACACGTTCAGCGCTACCAGCGGGAACAGCACCGTGCTGTACGCGGCCCGCTCCGGGCCTATGCGCCCAACCAGGGTCAGGTACGCGGTAAAAGCGATCACCGAACCCGGTATCACCAGGTACAGCAGCGAGCCGATGTAACGGCTGTTCCACTCCATGTCGAACGGAATCCCGCGCAGCACGCAGTACATTCCCAGCATCCCGGCACCGTAGAGCATGCCCCAGGCGTTGGTGGTCAATGGCCGCAGCCCGGCTTTCTGCTGCATGCTCGAGAGCATGTTGCCTGCCGAAAAACACAACGTGCCAAGCAAGGCCAGGCCGATCCCGTACAAGGTTTCGCGGCTGGCGCCGTGGCTACTCAGTTCTGGCGAAAACAGCAGCCCCAGCCCGAGCAGGCCCAGTGCACCGCCGGCCAGCACGTTGCTGGCGATGCGCTGGCCGAAGAATATCCGCGCATTCAGCGCATTCCACAGGGTTGCCGTGGAGAACACCACCGCCAGCAGGCCGCTGGCGATCCATTGACTGGCGGTCAAAAAGCACATGAAGTTGACACAGAACAGGCACAAGCCCTGCGCCAGGCAGATCAGATGCCCGCGCCGGTTCATCGGTTGCAGGCGACGGGTGAGCACCAGGATGACGAACAGCAGCAGCCCGGCCAGGGCGAAGCGGTAGACGATCGATACCGGGATGGCGACCACCCCCAACTGCAGTTTCAGGGCGATCCAGGTGGTCCCCCATATGAGTACGGTCAGCAGGTACAGCGACAGGTTCATGGCGGGACTCTCTGGCAAGGCATGACGATGCAGGCAGTGTCCGGCTCGGCTGCTCGCGGCGCTTGCACAAACTTGCGCTTTTGCGTCGCCAGCGGCTGCCATCCGCGCGCCAGCGCAGTAGGATGGCAATCAGAGGATTTCACCATGACCCCATTCAGCCAGTTGCAAGTCTTCAACGTCATGCATGCGGCGCCCAACGCACGCCTGGAGCACAGCGTGCAGCTGGCTGACGGCCTGTCGGCGGCGGTGTGGAGCAACCGCGACGACGCCCGCGATTATCAGGCGCCGAGCCACCACACGCTGTCGTGCTACATCAGCGACGGCACCGGCACCTTTCGCCGTCAGCGCCCTTCGGACAAGGGCGCCCCGAACAAGCTGTGCATCATGCCGGCTGGCTCCGAGTCGAACTGGGTAGTCAACGGCTCGATCCGCCTGGCCCACCTGTACATCAGCGAGGAACAGTTCGCCCTCGGCTGCATTCGCCTGCTCGACCGTGAACCGCGGGAAATGCAGCTGCGCGAAGCGACCTTCGTCGATGACCGCGAGCAGGCGCAGCGCTTTCGCCAGCTGATCGGCATGGCCTGGGACGAACCCGGCGAACGCCTGCTGGCGAGCAGCCTGGCGCATGCCATCGTCGACCATGCGGTGCTCAGCCAGGCCGGGCTGCGCCAGGGCTTACGCCTCAAGGGCGGCCTGGCGCCAAGTGTGCGCCGGCAACTGGCCGAGTACATCGAAGCGCACCTGGACCAGCCGCTCAGCCTCGGCGAGCTGGCACTGCGCTGCAACCTCTCCGAATACCACTTTGCGCGGATGTTTCGTGCAAGCTTCGGCCTGCCGCCGCATCAATACCTGCTGGCCCGCCGCCTGCAGCGTGCTTGCCAGATGTTGCGTTACGGCCAACAGCCCTTGCTGCAGATTGCCCTGCACTGCGGTTTTGCCAGCGCCAGCCACTTCAGCAACCGTTTCCGCCAGGCCTTTGCGGCGACGCCTGGCGAATACCGGGCAGCCTGGCGCGGTTAGAACTCCAGGGTGGTCGACAGGCTGACCTGGCGTGCATCGCCAACAGCAACGAAGTAACTATTCACTGCCGAGCTGTAATAGACCTTGTCGAACAGGTTCTTCACGTTCAGTTGCAGACGCACCTTGTGCTCGTCGAGCTGGGTTTCGTAGCTGGCGAAGGCATCGGCCACGGTGTAGGCCGGCAGGTCGAAGTCATTGGCCGCGTTGCCGGCACGCTCGCCGACATAGCGGGCGCCAGCGCCCAGGCGCAGGCGGTCGCCGCCGAACAGGCTGCCGTAATCATACACCGCCGACAGCGAGCCACTGTTGCGCGCCACGTTCTGCAAACGCTTGCCCTTGAGCTCTGGATCCTTGGTCACTTCGGCATCGGTGAAGGCATAGCTGCCGATCAGGCTCCAGCGCTCGCTGAGCTGGCCGCTGAGGTCCATCTCAAGCCCACGCGAGCGAACTTCACCGGCGTTGCTGTAGATGATCGTGCCAGTGTCGCTGGTGCCATTGGCGACCAGGACATTGCGCTTGGTGATGTCGAACAGGGCAATGTTGCCAGTGAGCTGCCCAGGCATGTCCAGCTTGGCCCCCAGCTCCCACGACTTGCCCTCCTCCGGAGCGATGCTGCCATCCAGCGTGAGGGTCTGGCCAGCGCCGACGCTGATCGGCGCGATGGTCGAGTTGGGCTTGAACGACTCGCTGTAGCTGGCATACAGCGACAACTGCTCATCGACCTTGTACACCACGCCAGCATTCGGCACCCAGGTCTGGCCATTGCTGTCGGTGTTGGCCTTGAACGGGCGGCCGCGGCCGGCGTACTGGTCGTACTGCTGGAAGCGCGCGCCGGCCACCAGAATCCAGTGCTCATCGAGGTGCAGCGCGTCCTGCACGAACAGCGAGTCGGTGCGCAGCTTGTCGGTCTGGTCGCTGTCGCTGGCGCGCACGTTGCTGCCTTCCACCTCCTGGCCATACACCGGGTTCTGGTAGCTGAAGGTCGAGCGGCTGGTCTGGCGGATCAGGTCGCCGCGAAACACCTTGCGGTCTTCGTGATCAAGGCCGAGCAGCAGGTCATTGCGCAGCCCGGCCAATTCGAGGTTGCCGTTCAGGCTGACGGTGGCGAATTGGTCGCGGCTCATCGCGCCGTGGGTGCCATCGATACTCCGGGTCAAGGTGCCACGCGCCTCGTTGACGCCGGTCACGCGGACCTGGCTGGCATCGTAGGTTTCGCGGTTGAAGCTGTAGCCGGCATGGACCTTCCAGTCGTCGCTGAGCTGGTGGTCCAGCTCGAGCCGGTACAGGTCGCTGCGCCCCTGCATGTCGTTGAACGGCTCATCAAGACGCCGGGTTGCCGGGATATTCAACGGGTGGCCATTGCTGCCGAAGGCGGTACCGCGGTCGAACGGATAGAGAAACTCGCGGTGCTCGTAGGCCAGCACCACTTGCGTATCCTCGCCCAACCAAGCCAGCGACGGCGCGACCATCGACTCGCGGTGCACGCCGTAGTTGCGCCAGTAGTCTTCGTCTTCGTGGTCGACGATCAGCCGGTACGCCAGCGGCGTGTCGCCCAGCGCGCCGGTACTGTCGAAGCCGCCGCCGCTGCCGTTCTTGCCGCTGCCGTAGGTCGAGCCGCGCAGGTTCAAGGCGTTGTACTGCTCAAGTTGCGGGCGCTTGCTGACCACGTTGATCACCCCGCCCGGGTCCTGGATGCCATACAACAACGAGGCCGGGCCCTTGAGTACTTCGACCCGCTCGGTGCTGGCATTGAGGCTGCGCCCCTGCACCAGCGGCATGCCGTCGCGCATGATCGAGCCGTCGCGGTTGTCGCCAAAACCGCGTTTCATCACCGTGTCCGCAGTGCCGCCGAAATTGTTGCCCTGGGTGATGCCGCTGACGTTGGCCAGGGCATCGTCCAGGTTGCGCGGCGCCTGGTCGCGGATGACCTGGGCCGGGACCACGTTGATGGTGTGGGGGATGTCCTGCACCGCGCCCTGGCCGCGCATGATCGAGGCGTTGGCGGGGGGTTGATAGCTGTACAGGTCGCTCTGCGAGTTGACGTTGATCGCTTGCAGGTTGAGCGCACCGGAAGTGTCCACCGGCTCCAGCGTAAGGGTGCGTGCATCGACGCGCCGCCAGCTCAGGCCGGCATTGCCCAGCAGTTGCTGCAAGGCCTGTTCGGCGCTGAGCGAACCGCTCAAGGCCGGGGCCAGCAGGTTGGGCAGTTCGACGGTATAGACCAGGCTCTGGCCGGTGGTGCGGCTAAAGGCGTTGAGTGCTGCCGGCAACGGCTGGCTGGGCTGGGCGAAGCTGTACAGCTGTGCTTGCGCCGCAGCACTGGCAGGCGGGGCAACGACGGCGCCGGACAGGCTGGCAAGACCCAGCCAGAGGGGAACGCAACGCGAGGTGAACTTCATGGACGCTGACCTGAAAGAGGGGTGATCGCATGCGAATGAATCGCTTTTCACTCACTACACGGATGGCGTCGCCGGTTACCTCACAACAATTCGCAATTATTTTTCAGAGGCGGCTGATGATGTGAGCAAAGTCAGCCGGCCGAGCAACGTCTGCCGCGAGAAACCCACCACCTGGCCCAGCGAATCCAGCGCCAGCAGCGGCTGATTGGCCGGGATGCTGGCACTGACAAGGCGCTGGCCCAGGGTGTCATCGAGCAGCACGATCCGCCCTGGGTAATAGCGACGCAGGTCTTCCAGCACGTCGGCCAACGGCACCTGTTGATAACTTAGCCAGCCCTGACGCCAGGCCAGGCGGCTGTCACTGTCGACGGCTTCGATCTGCCCGGCGCGGCCTGCGGCATAGGCCAGTTGCTGATTGGCCGTCAGCTCGCGGGCCGACTGACCTGCCGTCGGCGTTACCGCAACGCGCCCGCTGCGCACCGTGACCTGGGCGCCCTCGCCTTGCTCGCGTACTTCGAACTGAGTGCCGAGCACGCGCACTTCACCGCCAGCGGCGTCGACCAGAAAGGGTTGACCGGTGTGGGTCACCTTGAAGAAGGCTGCGCCGCGTAAAAGCTGAATCCGCCGCTCACCGTGATCGAAGTCGACCGCCACCGCGCTGCCCGCATCCAGGGTCATCTGCGAGCCATCGGCCAGGGTGATTTGCTGCAACTCAGCGCCACTGCGGTAGTCGGCCTGGGCATCCTGTAACCAATGCTGCGGCTGCCAGCCGCCGATGCTGCCCAGCGCCAGCAGCAGACAGGCGGCGACAGCCAGAGCACCACCACGACGGCCCCAGCGCTTGGGCTGGCGAGCCTGGCGGATAGCGTCCAGGTATGGCTGCAGACTGGCCTGCTGTTCTTCGGCCAGTTTGGCCGCCGGCAGTTGGCTCAGTTGCCAGACATGCTCTGCGTGCGCATACGCCTCGCGATTGGCCGGGTCGGCCAGCAACCAGCGTTTGAACGGCGCAGCCTGGGCTTCGCCTGGATTGTGAACGATGCGGTTCAGCCAATGCAGCGCCGCCTGCTCGGGAGCCTGGCTGCTTGGCTCGGTGTGGCTGGTCATCGGCCGCCTCCTGGCCTGCGCGGCGCGGCAACGCTTGCCTTGCACGCTTCGAGGGCGCGCATCATATGCTTTTCCACAGCGCTCTGGGACAACTGCATGGCCTTGGCGATTTCGCCGTAGGTGCAGCCGTGGACGCGGCTGAGCAGAAATATCTGCCGGCTGCGCTCGGGCAGGCCGCGCAACGCGGTCTCGATCCGCTGCAGATCATGCTCGGCGGCCAGCGCCTGCTCTGGCGCCGGGCTGTCATCGGCAACCGGCAAGCCTTCGACTACTCGGCCACGGCTGCCCTCACTGCGCAGGTGGTCGATCGCCAGGTTACCGGCGCAGCGCAGCAGGTAGGTATCCAGTGCTTCGACCTTGACCTCGGGCCGGCGCCAGAAGCGCAGGAACAACTCCTGCACCAGGTCCGCCGCGGTCGCCCGGCAGCCCACCCGGCGGCTGACCAGTGCTTCCATGCGCCCGCGCTGGGCGAGAAACACCTGGACGAAGCGCGCCCGGCCACTGGCGGCGTCGGCGTCTGCCGGGTTGCTGGGCGTTGGCTCGTTCAAGCGCTCACACACCCAGCGCAGCCAGCACCGGCCCGAGCAGCACGCTGACCAGGGCCAGGCCAAGCAACAGCCGTGGCTGATAAGGCAGGCCAAACACCCATAGGGTCAGCCCGGCCATCACCAGCGCGAACCACTCAACCAGGCCGAAGGCCAGGCCGCGAACGTTGACAGCAAGGATCAGCGACAGCACCAGCAGCGCCCAGCCAGCCCAACGCAGGGCAGGTAATTGCCCAGGCTTGGGTTTGCGCTTGAGCAGCTCACCGAAGTGCTTTTCCATCGCCAGACACAGGGCCACCAGCCCGGCGAAGGTGATCAGAGCAACGCTCAGCATCAGTTCACCTCGGCCGTGGTCGAGGCGGCTTTGGCAGCACGCGGTGCGCGCTTGGCCTGCACGTTGGGCGTGCGCAGCATCTTGCCAGCGGCCCAGGCGAGGAACAGCCCGGTACCCAGCGCGGTAAGGTCAAAGCCGGCCATGGCCCAGTCGCCCCGGGCGATCGACTGATCAAGGCCGTGGCCGGTGACCACCGCGTTGAGCAGCGGCAGCCCGGCAAACGCCAGTGCCCCCAGCGCCAATTGCTCGCCCCAGGCCTTGCGCCCCGGCCGCAGCAGCGCGTGCAGCGGCGACAGGGCCCAGGCCAGGAAGAACACGTTGATCTCCCAATCAGCCCGTCCCGGCATGCCGATTGGCAGCAACCGATTGGCCCAGAAGAACCCTGCCACGCCGAGCAACAGCCCGCTCATGCTGGAGATATTGAGCACTTCGACCAGGCGCAACTCGAACGGCAAGCGGCCACTTTTGGCATGCTTGAGCTGGCGCTTGCCCAGCCACATCACCAGGCCGGTGCCGATCACCGCAGTACCGGCCACGCCAAACACAAAGTACAACCAGCGCAGCCACGGCCCGGCAAAGTTGCCCATGTGCAGGCCGGCGATAGTGAACGAGGTCATCATCGCCGCGCTTTCCGGCTCGCCCTGGCTGAGCTGCGCGCCGCTGACGCCATCGAAGGTCCAGTTGGCGCTGCGCTGATAGGCGACGTGATCGGCGGCGGCCTGGGTCACGGTCACCCGGGCATTGCTGTCGCCGGGGTTGGCAACCTGCAGGTAGCCGATGCGGGCGCCGGGCACGATGGTCTGCACCTTGGCATACAGCGCCGGCAGATCGGTCAGCGGCGCTGCCACGCCGGCGGCCTTGGGCGCTTCGTCACGGCCGAACAGCTCGCTGAAGTAAGTGTCGGATTCGCCCTTGTACGCCGCCATGATGCTCGCCGGCATGACCATGTACATGAACAGCAGCAGGCTGCTGTAGCTGATCATCAGGTGAAACGGCAGCACCAGCACGCCGATCGCGTTGTGGCCGTCCAGCCACGAGCGCTGGCCCTTGCCTGGGCGGAAAGTGAAGAATTCCTTGAAGATCTTCTTGTGGGTGATGATCCCGGTGACCAGCCCCAGCAGCATGATCAGCGCGCAGAAAGTCGCCAGCCAGCGGCCCCACGGGTGCGGCATCTGCAACTGGAAGTGGAAGCGGTAGAAGAAGTCGCCACCGCGGCTGTCGCGCACCTCTACCCTCTCACCGCTGCGCGCGTCCAGCTCATGGCTGATGAAACCGCGCCGCCCGGTGGCGTTGGGGTCGCGCCAGCTGACGCTGAGGGCAGGTTCGCGGTCGCTGGGCAGGCGAATGAACCAGCTGCCGGCAGTGGCGGCGTTGCTCTGCAGATACCGCTGGGCGAGGCCAAGGCTGGCAGCCGGGTCGAGCTGATGGCGCTGTACCTCGGGCTGGCTCCAGTGGGTGATCTCGTCCTTGAAGTACGACAGCGTGCCGGTCAGGAAAATTGCGAACAGCAGCCAGCCAAACAGCAGCCCAGTCCAGGTGTGCAGCCAGGCCATGGCCTGGCGAAAGCCTTCTTTCATGGGTTCTTCATCCAGTAAGCCAGCCCATTGATCAGCGCCAGCGCAAGGCTTGGCAGCAGTACACCAAGCCAGGCGCGGGCGGCCGTGCGGCAGGCGAAGCACCAGATGAACGCCAGCAGGTAAAACACGAACGACAGCATCATCCCGGTCAAGGTCGCGTCGACCGGGGTCATGGGCACCAGCAAGGTGATACAGACGCTTGCCATCGACGCCAGCAGGTAGCCGCCAAGCAAGGCCGCCAGGCAGCGCGAGGCTACAGCCAGTCGATAGCTCAGGAGAATCCCGCCAGCTTTGCGCTTCATGACAAGGTCCGCTAATTGAAGCCATCAATAATAATGATTTCAATTCTCATAAGCAAAGCTCGGCTGCGGCTGCTATCGGTTTTTTGAGGATTGCCGACATGCTGCAGGGAAATTACAATGCGAACCATTCTTACTAGCACTCGCGCCTATCAGCGCCGGAGTCGTTACGGTGTCCAGCGCCCTTTCTGCAACCGTCGAAGGCCTCTATCACGAGCATCACAGCTGGCTCACCGGCTGGTTGCGGCGTCGTTTGGGCTGCCCGCACAGCGCTGCCGATCTGGCCCAGGACACCTACCTGCGCCTGCTCCAGGCGCGCGAGGCGCCGCAACTGCTAGAGCCGCGGGCGTTTCTCGCCACCGTGGCCAAGCGGGTGCTGTGCAATCACTTCCGCCGCCAAGAGCTGGAACGCGCCTACCGCGAAGCTTTGGCGCAGGTGCCTGAGCAGTTCGCCCCGTGCGAAGAACAGAAGGCGATCATCTTCGAGACCCTACTGGAGCTGGACCGCCTGCTCGACGGCTTACCGCCGCTGGTCAAGCGCGCCTTCCTGCTGGCCCAGGTCGATGGCCTCGGGCAAAGCGAAATCGCCCGTGAACTGGGTATCTCGCTGGCCACGGTGAAGCGTTATCTGAGCAAGGCAGCCCTGCGCTGCTACTTCGCCCTGTGAACAGCAGCTTTGGCGCCGAGGTCGCCGAGCAGGCGGTGCACTGGCTGATCGAGTCCCAGGGCGATGATTTCGACGCGCGCCAGCAGCATGCGCTGCAGCGCTGGCTGGAGGCTGACGGCGAGCACCAGCGCGCCTGGGCGCATATCCAACAGGTCAACCAGCGCTTGCGTGGGGTCGCCTCGCCCGTTGTGCATGCGACTTTGCAGGCGCCGCCATCGCCTGCCCGGCGGCGTGCGCTCAAGGCTTTGTTGCTGCTTGGTGTGGCCAGCGCAAGCGGGCTCGCTGTGCAGCAACATAGCCCCGTGCCGGGGCTGCTGGCCGACTACCGCAGCCCGGTCGGCCAACGCCGGCGGCTAACCCTCGATGACGGCAGCCAGCTGCAACTCAACACCGGCAGCGCCGCCGATGTGCGCTTCGACAGCCAGCAGCGGCTGCTGCGGTTGGTCGAGGGCGAGCTGCAAGTTGAGGTGGTCAACGATAGCCGGCCAATGCTGCTGCGCAGCGCCGAAGGCGTGCTGCGGCTAGAACCGGGGCGCTTCAACCTGCGTCAGTTCAGCGGCTTCAGCCAACTGGCGGTGTACAGCGGCCGCGCCAGTCTCGACGGGCAGTCATTGCTGGCGGGCCAGCAGGCAGATTTTGCCAACGCTGGCTGGCAGGGTATTGCGCCGTTGCAGGCGGATCGCGGTGCCTGGGTCGACGGCATGCTGGTGGCCGCGCAAATGCGCCTGGCGGACTTTCTCGACGACCTTGGTCGCTACCGCCACGGCCGCTTGAGCTGCAGCGAGCAAGTCGCCAACCTGCGTATTTCCGGCTCTTATCCGCTGGATGACAGCGAGCGGATCCTGCAGATGCTCGAAGTGGCACTGCCGGTCAGCGTGCGCCGTTTCACCCGCTATTGGGTCACGGTCGAGCGCCGCGTTGGCTAGTCAGCAAGTATTTTTCAAATAACCTGAGCCATTTCTGCAAGCTCGCGTGACAGACAAGGCAGACCCCCTCTCAAGGACCCGCTCATGCTGTTGCGTCCCAGCTCCCTCGCCCTGTTGCTTGCCTCCACCTTCAGCCTCGCCGCGCCTGCCGTGCTGGCCGCCGAGTACCACATCGCCGCCGGCTCGCTGGAGCAGGCCTTGAACCAGTTTGGCCGCGAGAGCGGTGCGCTGATTTCGTACGGTTCGCAACTCACCCAAGGCTTGCAGAGCCCGGGCCTGCAAGGCGAGTACGCGCTCGATCAGGGCCTGGAGGCACTGCTGCGCGGCAGCGGCCTGCAAGCTCGCCAGGAAGGTGCCAATGCCTTCAGCCTGCAGCCTGTCGCGGCACCTGCGGCCAGCGCGCCGATCGAGCTGGGCGCGTCCACCGTGGTCGGTGACTGGCTGGCCGAAGCGCAAGCCGACAATGTCTTCGACCACCCCGGCGCACGTGACGTGATCCGCCGCGAGCAGTTCGAACGCAGCGGCGCCAGCAGCCCGCGTGAAGTGCTCAACCGCATCCCAGGGGTGAATGCGCCGGACACCAGCGGCACCGGCGGCCACGACCTGGCGCTGAACTTCGGCATCCGCGGCCTCAACCCGCGCCTGGCCTCGCGCTCGACGGTGCTGATGGACGGCATCCCGGTGCCGTTCGCGCCGTATGGCCAGCCACAGTTGTCGCTGGCCCCACTGAGCCTGGGCAACATGGACGCGGTAGACGTGGTGCGCGGCGGCGGTGCGGTGCGCTATGGGCCGCAGAACGTCGGCGGCATCGTCAACTTCGTGACCCGGGCGATCCCCGAACAGGCCACGTTCAAGGCGGCCATGCAGAACCAGCTGACGCCGTCGTCCAGCCACGATGGCATCAAGAACAGCGCCAACCTGCTGGTCGGCGGCACCAACGCCAATGGCCTGGGCGGCGCCCTGCTGTATTCCGGCAGCCGCGGCGGCGACTGGCGTGAGCACAGCGATACGCAGATCGACGATTTGATGCTTAAGGGCAAGCTGCAGCTCGATGAGGCCAACAGCCTGCACGCCATGGCGCAATACTATGAAGGCGAAGCCGAGATGCCCGGCGGCTTGAGCCAGGCAGCCTACGACGCCGATCCATATCAGTCGACCCGACTCAAGGACAAGTTCTGGGGCCGGCGCACGCTGGTCAACGTCGGTTACGACTACAAGCAGGATGATCGCCAGGTCAGCATCAACAGCTTCTTCACCAAGACCCTGCGCAGCGGCTATCTGGACCAGGGCAACTTCGTCTCGCTGTCGCCACGCGAATACTGGGTACGCGGCATCGAAACGCGCTTCTCGCAAGGCCTGGCCCTGGGTGACAGCTGGCATGAAATCGGCGTCGGCTACCGTTACATCAACGAAGCCGGCCACGAGTTGCGCTACCAGGCACCGGTCAATGGCGACCTGCCGACCAGCAGCAGCTTTCTCGGTCGCGACACCCGCGGCAGCACCGAAGCGCATGCGATTTACCTGGACGACCGTATCGATATCGGCCGCTGGACCATCACCCCGGGCGTGCGCTACGAGATGATCGACTCCGAGCAGAGCAACAAGATCAGCGGCCAGCGTTACCAGGGCAGTTACAACACCGCCCTGCCCGCCCTGAACGTGCTTTACCACCTGACCGACAGCTGGAATCTGTATGCCAACACTGAAGGCTCATTCGGCAGCGTGCAGTACAGCCAGATGCCCAATCGCGTCAGCAGCGGCGAAGTAAAGCCGGAAAAAGCCCGCACCTGGGAGGTCGGCACGCGCTACGACAATGGCGACCTGCAGGCGGAGATCGGCGCATTCTTGATCAATTTCGACAACCAATATGAAAGCAACCAGAGCAACGACGCGGTCATCGCACGCGGCGAAACGCGCCACCAGGGCATCGAGACCAGCCTGCGTTACGCGCTCGATGGTTTGAGCCCGGCATTAAGCGGCTTCGATGTGCACCTTGGCTACGCGTTCGTCGATGCGACCATCCGTGAAGACGGCGCCAACAAGGGTAATCAGGTGCCGTTCTCGTCTCGTCACAAGGGCACCCTCGGCCTGGGTTATACCGATGGGCCGTGGCAGCTGAACCTGGACAGCAGCTTCCAGAGCAGCCAGTTCGCCGACAACGCCAACACTCGCGAGGAAAGCGCCAATGGCGCCAATGGGCGCATCCCCGGCTACATGCTGGTAAGCACCCGCGCGGGCTACGACTTTGGCCCGCAGCTATCTAACCTGAAGCTCGCCGTTGGGGTGAAGAACCTGTTCAACCGCGAGTACTACACGCGCTCGTTTGACGATAACAATCGCGGCAAATATGTCGGTGAGCCACGCACGTTGTACGTTCAGACCTCGGTCGAATTCTGACGGGGTGAGGGGCGCATCGGCGCCCCAAGCCGAATCATGCTGCGCTCGGCTGCGTCCATCCAGCGCTGATTTAATTCAAAAAATTTATATTTTAAAAGGGCTTGAAATCGCCGCTCGGATGCCTGACCTTACAGTCAAGAGGCGATAAATTTCCACAGGCCTCAATGGCCTGGGCGACTCTTGCGAGCAAGCTGAATAAGGATTGAAGTCATGCAAATCCAAGTCAACAGCAGCAACCAGATCGACGGCAGCATCCGGCTTGAAGAGTGGGTACGCAGTACTCTTGAGAGCAGTCTTGAACGTTACGAGGACGATCTCACCCGCATCGAGGTGCACCTGCGCGACGACAACGGCGCCAAGCCCGGACCGCATGACAAACGTTGCCAGATGGAGGCTCGCCCCAAAGGCCATCAACCGATTTCCGTAAGCCACACGGCCACTTCGCTGGAGCAGGCTGTAGAGGGTGCCACGACCAAGCTCGACCACGCACTGGATCACCTGTTCGGCAAACTGCGCAGCAAGCGTGTAGTGCTGGAAGTGAACGAAGAAATCGAGGAGTGATGACAGCGCTGTTCGGTTAGTTGCACAAGGGCCGCTCCGCGGCCCTTTCTGATTCAACCAACTCACCACAAAGCCACGCCGATCAGCGGCTGTGAACCATCTGCGCGGATACCCGGTCAACTTTTCCATCCAGTTAACCTGCAGATCCGCGACCATGCACAATCCATTCGATCAGATCAGCAATGCCTTCGCCCCGCGTTATCGGGTCAACCTGAGCATCACCCGCCTCGACGGCAGCATCATGCTGACCCTGTCCGACGACAGCGGCGCCGTCGCCAAGCGTTTGATCAGCCAGGCCCAACGCAACGATCCGGTACGCTTGCAGCGGGTCATCGACAGCATCCGTCTGGGCCTGGCCATCGAACAAGGCGAAAACCCGCTACAGGTACTCGCCGCCCTCACCCGCGACCCTGGCCAGCAACGTCACGCCGCCAGCCAGCTCGCCAACTGAGCGCTAGCGGCCTTCGTCGACTTCCTTGCCGTGAGCGTCCAGCGCCCGGCTTGAGGGATAGCGGTAGGATGCATAGCGCACCACCAGAATCGCGAAGGCCAACAGCAAGATGCCGCCGCACAAGTACAGCAGGCCGACGTCCGGCGCCTTGTGATGGGACACATCGCCGATCAGCAGGCGCGTCAGGGCCGTGATTGCCACGTACAGCAGGAAGCGGATCGGCATGTGGTTGGTCTTGAAATAGATCCCGACCATCGCCCCCAGCTCCAGGTAGATGAACAGCAGCAGAATGTCATCGACGCTGACCCCGCCCTTGCTGAGCATGTCCAGAAACGCCTCGACCGCCGCCCACGCGGTAATTCCGCCGATACCGAACAACGCCAGGTAGTGAAACCCCTCGACGCACAGGTTGCCCAGCGAGTCGGCAGAGCCGTGCAGGCCCTTGCGCATTTTTTCTGCCCATTTGATGTTCACGATGCTCGATTCCCCGATACGACTGAAGGATGGTGCGCCACCTGTGTGACGCTTGTGCCATGCAGTTAAAAGGCCAGACACGAGGGTTGGAAGGCGACCGATTGCCGCAAGGCACCTATGAGCTACGCTTTCGTGCAGATAAATGGCCACTATCGGGTTGCGCTGGGGTGGCCTATGCGAGTACTGTACACCCATACAGTAAATTATTTGCATAACCCGCTATAAAGGCACAGAGGTGATGAATGGCCGTCGAAGTGGTATACCGCAGCAGTCGCGACCCGGAGCAGTTGTTCATGGATAAAGCCGAAGCGGATCGTCACGACAAGATGCTCGAGCTGGCCGAGCGCCTGGCTGATGTGCTGCAAAAAGCGGTGCCGTCGCTGACCGAACAACAAGTCGAGGAAGCCGGCATTTACATGGCGAAGAATCGCGATGTGTTCGCCCGAGCGTTCAAGAGCCAGCCCGATGCCTTGGCCGAATTGCTTGAGGGCAACGCGGCAGAATAACTGCCGTCAGCCATACAGCAAGCGCTCCGCCAGCATCTGCGCCACCCGCGCTGGCGAGCGTTTTTCCGCCTGGGCATGGCCGAACACTTCGGTCAGGCGTGACGGAATTCGGGCCAGATGCGCGGTAATGGTGCCGAGGCTCTCGCCACGGTGGGTCAGTGCCACGTAGATCAAGCCACCGGCATTGATGACGTAATCCGGCGCATAGAGGATCCCGCGCTTTTCCAGATGATCAGCCACCTGCAGGGTCGTCAGCTGGTTGTTGGCAGACCCCGCCACGGCAGCGCAGCGTAATTGCGTGACACTTTGGCCACTGAGTACCTGACCCACGCCACAAGGTGCGAAGATGTCGCACGGGGTGCTGACCAGCGCATCATTGGTCACTGGTTGGGCATTGAATTGCTCCACCGCCAAACGTACCTTGCCCGCGTCAAGATCGCTGACCAACAGTTCCGCGCCCGCCGCGTGCAGTTGCTCGGCCAACGCGAAGCCAACGTTGCCCAAGCCCTGTACAGCAATCCGCAAGCCTTCCAGATTATCGGTGCCCAGCCGTGCCATTGCTGTGGCCCGGATGCCAGCGAACACCCCGATGGCTGCATGTGCCGAGGGGTCTCCCGAAGCGGTGGTACTGGTAACGTGGGCAGTGCTCTGGGCAATGCAGTCCATGTCCAGGGTTGAGGTGCCACTGTCGACGGCAGTGATGAAGCGCCCATTCAAGCTGTCGAGCGCGCGGCCAAACGCCTCGAACAGTGCTGCGCGGTTTTCCACATGGGCGCCGCGCATGATCACGGCATTGCCACCGCCCTGTGCCAGGCCTGCCAGTGCAGCCTTGTAGCTCATGCCCTGAGCCAGGCGAATGGCGTCGGTGACGGCGCTTTCGTCGTCGGCATAGGCCAGGTAGCGACAGCCGCCCATGGCAGGGCCCAACTGCTCGTTGTGGATCGCCACCACGGCTCTGAGGCCGCTGGGTGGATCGACGAACAGGTGCAGTGACTGCGTGCGGGTGCTTTGCATGAGCGCGAACATCGACCGCCTCCAGCGAGGTGCTCCTGACAGTATAGGCAGCGCGATGCACAGCGCAGGCTGGTCGGACCACTGGACGAACCACGCTGTCAGAGCTAATACTCAAGCATGTCGGGGGAGAGTCTGATGAACCCACGTAAAGCCTGCCTGGCGTGCCTGGAACGCGCGCCCGTCGACCTGCTGGAAGCAACCTTGTGGATCGCCGCCGAGCACGATCCCAGTATCGTGCCCGCCCACGCCCTCGCCCAGGTGCGCGAGCTGCACCAGCAAATCAATGCCAGCCTGCCGATGTTGCCGCTCAGTGAGCTCGCCCAGCCGCTGTTGCGCCAGCTCAACACGCTGGGCTTTCAGCAAGACGAAATGCTGCCACTGCGTGCCCACGCGGCATTGATGGACAAAGTGTTGCAGCGCCGCCGTGGCCAGCCGCTGGCGCTGGCAATCCTCGCCCTGGAGTTGGCCCGGGGTTTGTCGATCCCGCTGGAAGGGGTCAACTTCCCGGGCCATTTCCTGCTGCGCGTGCCTGGCGCGGATCACCTGCTCGACCCGTGCGGCGGTCGTCGTCTGTACCCGGCTGAGTGCCGTCAGCTACTGGCCCGTCAGTTCGGCCCCCAGGTAGCGTTGACGGCTGAACATATGCAGGTGGCCAGTCCGTTGCAGATGCTGCAGCGGCTGTCACGCAACCTGCGCCAGCTGCATATCAGCAACGACAATGACCTGGCCGCATTGATCGACGCCGAACGGGTCATGCAGCTGGGGCCGGTGCTGGTCAGCGACTATCTGGCGCGAGCCACGCTGTACCAGCGCCTGGATTGCCCGCAGGCCGAGCGCTTTGACCTGGAACGGGCATTGCTGCTCAGCGAAGACCCGGCGCAGCGCTTGAAGCTGAGCGAACGTCTTGGTCACCTGCCTGCCAGCAGCCCATCGATTCACTGAAGCGGGGTATCAGGCTGACGTGATGGATGCGCCTGGATAAACGCCGGATGCTGCGCCGCCAGCGCTGCCACCCGGTTGATCCGCGGGTAGCGGCTCAGATCGACACTGAACCGCTCGGCCGCATACAGCTGTGGCAGCAGGTAGGCATCAGCCAAACCCGGCGCAAGACCAAAGCAGAAGCCCTGATCATCGATCAACTGCTCCACCGCTGCCAGACCCTGGCCAATCCATTGGGCAATCCATAGATTGACCTGCGCCTCGTCCAGCCCCAGCTGACGCAACTGATTGAGTACGCTGACGTTGTGCAGCGGGTGCACATCGCAGCCGATGATCGCCGCGACGCCCCGTACCTTCGCCCGCGCCTCAGCCTCGGCAGGCAATAGCGGCGGCTGTGGATAAACCTCCTCCAGGTACTCGATGATCGCCGCCGATTGCACCAGCACACTACCGCTGTCACAGCCCAGCGCGGGCACCCTGCCCTGCGGATTGAGCGCAAGGTAGGCATCGCCGCGCTGCTCGCCCTTGAGCAGGTTGACCGGCACGTTGTCGAATGCAAGGCCCTTTAACCCCAGGGCAATCCGTACCCGATAGGACGAGGTCGAACGGTAATAGCCGAACAGCCGCATGGCCTGCCCTCTCAGTTGGCCGCGATGACTTTGCCGCGGCACTCGCCAAAGCCGATGCTGACCGCGCCGTCGCGCTTGCAGCGAGCACGCAGGATGATCTCGTCACCGTCTTCGAGGAACTTGCGCACCTCGCCGCTGGCCAGTTCGATCACCTGCTTGCCGCCATCCGTCATCTCCAGCAGGCTGCCAAATGCCCCTGGCTGCGCGCCGGACAATGTCCCCGAGCCGAACAGGTCGCCTGCTTGCAACTGGCAGCCATTGACGCTGTGGTGGGCAACCATCTGCGCCACGGTCCAGTACATGCTCAGGGTGTTGCTCAGGCTCAGGCGATGAGGCGGCAAGCCCTGTTCGCGCAGGCCTTCGGTGATCAGCAGCACTTCCAGTTCGATGTCGAGCGCGCCGTTGGCCTGATCGCGTGCATCGAGCAGATACGACAGTGGCTGCGGATCACCCTCAGGACGCGCCGGCTGAGCGCAACGGAAAGGTTCCAGTGCCTCGGCAGTGACTACCCACGGCGACAGCGTGGTGATGAAGCTCTTCGACAGGAACGGCCCCAACGGCTGGTATTCCCACGCCTGAATATCGCGCGCCGACCAATCGTTGAGCAGGCAATAACCAGCGACATGCTCGGCCGCATCGCCAATCGGGATCGCTTCCCCAATGTCATTGCCCTGGCCAATCCAGATGCCCAGTTCCAGCTCGAAGTCGAGCCGGGCGCACGGGCCAAAGCTTGGCTCGGTCTGACCCGCAGGTAGGGTCTGGCCCTTCGGCCGACGCACATCGGTGCCCGACGGGCGCAGGGTCGAGGCGCGGCCGTGGTAGCCGATTGGCACGTACTTGTAGTTGGGCAGCAGCGGGTTGTCCGGGCGGAACAGCTTGCCGACGTTCTTCGCGTGCTCGATGCCGACATAGAAGTCGGTGTAGTCGCCCACCTTGGCCGGCAGGTGCATTTGGCAGTCGCTGGCGAGGTACAGCGCCGCTTGCAGTGCAGCCTGATGCTCGCTGTGCTCGCCCAGCAGTTCCAGCAAACGCTGGCGCAACGCAACCCGGGCCGAACGACCAAGGGCGAAATAGGCATTCAGCGTGGCGTCGGCGGTGGCCTCGACCGCAGTTTTGGCTTCACCCTCGAACAGGCCGGCGGCAAGCACGGCCTGCAGGTCGAGAATCGAATCGCCGATGGCCACGCCACAGCGCTGTGCTTCACCCGGCCGGCTGAAAATCCCCAATGGCAGGTTCTGCAGCGGGAAGTCGCTGTGACCGTTGGCCTGTTGGACCCAGCTACGGGCAGTCGCGGTGTGATTCATGGGTTATCTCCGATTCGGGTTGAAGGTGCTCGGCAAGGTGGCCCAGCAGCTGTCGTAGTCGGCCTGCAATTGCGGGCATTCAAGCGCACTCTGGCTCGGACGCAGGACCTGGCTGGTCTCGAACATGAAGGCCATGGTGTTGTCGAGCTTGTGCGGTGCCAGCTCGCCATTGATGGCCTTGTGGCAAGTCTCGGCATCCGGGCCATGAGCGCTCATCACCCCATGCAACGACGCGCCACCGGGCAGGAATCCGTCGGCCTTGGCGTCGTAGGCGCCCTGGATCAGGCCCATGAATTCGTTCATCAGGTTGCGGTGGAACCACGGCGGGCGGAAGGTATTCTCGGCGACCATCCAGCGTGGCGGGAAGATCACGAAGTCCATGTTGGCCAAGCCGTGGACGCTGCTCGGTGAAGTCAGCACGGTGAGGATCGATGGGTCCGGGTGGTCGAAGCTGACCGTACCGAGGGTATTGAAGCGACGCAGATCGTATTTGTACGGGACGTTGCTGCCGTGCCAGGCGACCACATCCAACGGCGAATGCTGCAGTTCGCAGGCCCAATGTTCGCCGAGAAATTTCTGCACCAACTGGACCGGGCCGCTGCTGTCTTCGTAATGCGCCACGGGGGTGAGGAAATCTCGCGGGTTGGCCAGGCCGTTGCTGCCTATCGGGCCAAGATCGGGCAGGCGCAGTGGCGCGCCGTGGTTTTCGGCCAGATAACCACGCGCCTGACCGTCGAGCAGCTCGACGCGAAACTTCATGCCGCGCGGAATCACGGCGATTTCCAGCGGTTCGACATCGAGTACGCCCAGCTCGGTGGCGATACGCAGGCGGCCTTGCTCAGGCACCAGCAGCAGCTCGCCATCGGCATTGAAGAACACCCGCTGCATCGAGCGGTTGGCGCTGTAGATATAGATGCTGACGCCGGATGGCTTGTCCGCCGCGGCGGTGGCAACCATCGGCCGCCAACCTTCGATGAAATCAGTGGCTTCGGCCGGTAGCGGCTGCGGGTTCCAGCGCAGGCGGTTGGGCGTCACCGCGCCCAGTGGCGCCGCCAGCGGTTGGCGCGCAAGGCGTTCGAAGCGCGGGTGCAGCGCCGACGGGCGAATGCGATACAGCCAGGTGCGCCGCAGTTCGCTGCGGGCCATTGTGAACGCGGTGCCCGAGAGCAACTCGGCGTACAGGCCGTAAGGCGCACGCTGGGGTGAATTCTGCCCGACCGGCAGGGCGCCAGGCAGCGCTTCACTGGCAAACTCGTTGCCAAAGCCGCTGAGGTAGTCGAGGGCGGTGTCGCGGGTCATCTGTGCCTCCAGGCTCACTGAGAGCCATGCTGGCAGGGGCTGCTGGGCTGAACCGGGCCGTATCACGGTGGCTGGCAGCGCGTCTGCATTGTTATTGTCGTAATCAGATTACGAATAACGTAATTTGCTCGCCGCCCGTCGTCAAGTTATAAAGTCGCCATCTGTCAATGTGGATTCCTTTCCCCATGTCCAAAGCCAGCACCCCTGCCGACACCGGCAAGCAAAAGGTCCGCTCGGCGGAAGTCGGCACCGATATCCTCAAGGCCCTTGCCGAGCTTTCGCCGTCGACCTCGCTGTCGCGCCTGGCCGAGCACGTCGGCATGCCGGCGAGCAAGGTGCATCGCTATTTGCAGGCGCTGATTGCCAGCGGTTTCGCCGAGCAGGATCGCGCCACCAACCACTACGGCCTGGGCCGCGAAGCGTTGCGAGTGGGCATGGCCGCGCTGGGCAGCATCGATGTGCTCAAGGTGGCGGCGCTGCCGCTGTCGGCATTGCGCGACGCGCTCAACGAGAGCTGCTTCATTGCTGTGTGGGGTAATCAGGGCGCGACCGTGGTCAGTATCGAGCCGGCGGTGCGCGCCGTTACTGTGGTCACTCAGATCGGCTCGGTGCTGCCGCTGCTCAGCTCATCGACCGGGCTGGTGTTCGCTGCGCATTTGCCCGAGCGCGAAACGGTTGACCTGCGTGAACGTGAGTTGGCCGCCATGACGCAGACATTCGACGCCTATCAGCCACTTTTGGCAGGGATTCGCGAGCAGGGGCTGCACCATGTGCATGGGCTGTTGATGCCTGGCGTCGACGCACTTTCGGCGCCGATCTTCAATGCCATGGGGCACATCGTAGCGGTGATGACCGTGGTTGGGCCGACCTCGATTTTCCATGCCGATGAGCATGGCCCGGCGGCGCAGCAGTTGCTGGCGGCCACCCGCGACATCAGCTGGCGGATGGGCTACGCGGCCTGAACAGTGACTCTTACTCGGCGCGTAAAGGTGAATGTCGCCTGAGGCTATTTTTCTCGCCGCAACAGCGGCTTATGCTGACTTCACTGGCCAGCACGCAGCGCACTCCCCCGCCCTGAGTGCAGGCCACGCTCGACGACGTTGATTTTGAAGCTCCTTGATCTAACGTCCAGATTGGCCACTGCACGTGCAGTGGCCTTTTTTTTTGCTCAGGTCAGCGCGGCAAAGCCTGCACGGATCTCGTCTTCGGGCAGTTCATCGCCGATAAACACCATCACACTTTCACGCGCCTCGTCGGCCTTCCATTCGCTGTCCCAGTCGAAGCCGTACAGCTTCAACACGCCCTGAAACACCAAACGGCGCTCATCCCCAGCGATATTGAGCACGCCTTTGTAGCGCAACAACTGCTTGCCGTGGTTTTCCAGCAGCTCGTTCATGAACTCGCTGAGGCGATCGATATCCAGCGCCGTGCTGGTACGCAAAACCAGCGTCGAGATGCGATCCGGGGTCGCCGGCTTGAGCACCGGGCGCAGGCTGCGGGTGATACTCGCGCCCAGGTCAGGATTGAGATTGAAGCCGCGCACATCAAGCAACTCAGCCAGGTCGATGCGGCCCTGCTCGACGATGCGAATCGCCGCGCGGCCGTTGATCCGCGCCAGGCGCTCCTGCAAGGCCTCGACAGCCTCAGCCGTGACCAGATCGGTCTTGCTCAACAGCAAGCGGTCGGCAAAGCCGACCTGAGCCTGGGCAATGGCCTGGGTCAGGTGGACATCGGCGTGGGCGGCGTCGACCAGGGTGATGATGCCGTCGAGGATGTAGCGATCGCGCAGCTCTTCTTCGATGAAGAAGGTCTGCGCGACTGGCGCCGGGTCAGCCAGACCGGTGCATTCGATCACCAGCCGGTCAAACGCGATGTCGCCGGCATCCAGCCGCTCCAGCAGCAGGTACAGGGCTTTGGTCAGGTCGGTGTGGATGGTGCAGCACACACAACCGTTGGCCAGGGTCATGACCTGCACCGGCTCGTCTCCGAGCAATTGGCTGTCGATGCCGGCTTCGCTGAATTCGTTTTCGATCACGGCGATCTTCAGGCCATGCTCGGCCTTGAGCATGTGCTTGAGCAGGGTGGTCTTGCCCGCACCGAGAAAACCGGTGAGGACCGTTACAGGAATAGGCGTTTGCACGCAGACATCTCCTTTGGCCATAAATGAAAGTGGGAGCCCGGTTGCCCGGGCTCCCACTCGATCACACTTGCCGCTGGTTCAACAGCACTTGGGCCCGGACTTGCCGCCGTAACGGGCTTCCTGTCGCTCGCGGAAGAACTCCTCGTAGCTCATCATCGGCTTGTCCGGGTGCTTGCCCTGCATGTGCTCGACATAATTGTCGTAGTCGGGCATGCCGACCATCAGCCGGGCAGCTTGCCCCAGGTACTTACCCAGGCGACCCAGGTCGTTGAACATGGCTGCAGTCCTCTCGTTTACGCGTCAGGCAGCGCCTGGAACGGGGTTTCTTTATCGCTGCGCTCTTTGCGACCCAGTGCCGAGTAACCGACTCTGAGGGCGAAGAACAGGATGCTGAACACCACCACCAGGAACAGGATGGTCAAGCCAGCGTTGGTATAGGCGTTGAAGATCACGTGCTGCATCTGACCAACGTCCTTGGCCGGGGCCAATACCTGACCGGCGTCCAGCGCGACGCTGTACTTGTTCGCCAGGGCCAGGAAGCCAACAGCCGGGTTCGGATCGAACAGCTTGATGAAGCCTGCAGTAGTGGTGCAGATCAGCAGCCATACCGCCGGTACCAGGGTGACCCACATGTAGCGCTGGCGCTTCATCTTGATCAGCACCACGGTGCCGAGCATCAGCGCGATACCGGCCAGCATCTGGTTGGAGATACCGAACAGCGGCCACAAGGTGTTGATGCCACCCAGCGGATCGATCACGCCTTGATACAGCAGGTAGCCCCACATCGCCACACAGCCAGCAGTGGCAAGCAGGTTGGCGCCCCACGATTCGGTGCGTTTGAGTGCAGGCACGAAGCTGCCGAGCAGGTCCTGCAGCATGAAGCGCCCGGCACGGGTACCGGCGTCCACTGCGGTGAGGATGAACAGCGCCTCGAACAGAATCGCAAAGTGGTACCAGAAGGCCATGGTGTTTTCACCCGGCAATACCTGGTGCAGGATCTGCGCGATACCGACTGCCAGCGTTGGCGCACCACCGGCACGGGCCAGAATGGTGTGCTCGCCAATGTCGCGGGCAACCGCTTCAAGTTGCTCAGGGGTGATCAGGAAGCCCCAGCTGCTGACCGTCTGCGCGACGCTTACCACGTCGGAGCCGACCACTGCTGCCGGGCTGTTCATGGCGAAGTACACGCCTGGCTCGATTACCGAAGCAGCAACCATGGCCATGATAGCCACGAACGACTCCATCAGCATGCCGCCGTAACCGATGTAACGGGCGTTGGTTTCGTTGTCGAGCAGCTTGGGCGTGGTGCCCGAGGAGATCAACGCATGGAAACCGGATACCGCACCGCAGGCGATGGTGATGAACAGGAACGGGAACAGCGTGCCCTTCCAGACCGGGCCAGTGCCGTCAGTGAACTGGGTCAGCGCAGGCATCTTCAGTTCAGGCGCGAGGATCAGGATGCCCAGCGCCAGCGCGACGATGGTACCGATCTTGAGGAAGGTCGACAGATAGTCACGCGGCGCCAGTACCAGCCATACCGGCAGTACAGCGGCAACGAAGCCATAGCCCACCAGCATCCAGGTGATCTGCACACCGGTGAAGGTGAACGCCGGGCCCCAGACCGGGTCGGCAGCCACCAGGCCACCGATCCAGATCGACAGCAGCAGCAGGACCACGCCGATGATCGAGATCTCACCAATCCGCCCCGGGCGGATGTAGCGCATATAGATGCCCATGAACATCGCGATCGGGATGGTCGCCATCACCGTGAACATGCCCCACGGGCTTTCAGCCAGGGCCTTGACCACGATCAGCGCCAGCACCGCGAGGATGATGATCATGATCAGGAAGCAGCCGAACAGGGCGATGGTGCCCGGGATCCGGCCCATTTCTTCACGGACCATGTCACCCAGCGAGCGGCCATTGCGGCGGGTGGACATGAACAGGACCATGAAGTCCTGAACGGCACCTGCCAGGACCACACCGGCAATCAGCCACAGCGTACCGGGCAAGTAACCCATCTGCGCGGCGAGTACCGGACCGACCAGCGGCCCCGCGCCAGCGATGGCGGCGAAGTGGTGACCGAAGAGGATGTGCTTGTTGGTCGGCACATAGTCCAGACCATCGTTGTTGAGTACCGCAGGGGTTGCCCGACGTGAGTCGAGCTGCATCACCTTGGTGGCGATGAACAGGCTGTAGTAGCGATAGGCGACCAGATACAAGGCCACTGCCGCAACCACAATCCACAAGGCGTTGACTGCCTCGCCGCGACGCAGGGCAACTACACCCAGCGCACAGGCTCCCAGTACTGCCAACACCAGCCACGGAATGTGGCGTAGCAGGCTATTATTGTTGTTCATGGTTTACTTCCAGCTGGTGGATTGGAAAGACCGCCAAGCGAGTCTAGGGCCAGTCAAGGCGCATTGCCACATTTGCTTTGTTCTAGAGCCTTTGCCGCCCGATTGCGCAAGCACATACGCCCATACCTTAAACTATAGTCAGGATGTCTTGCAGAGGGCTTTGACCATGAGCGATCACGACGAACGTCGGCGTTTCCAGCGAATTGCTTTCGATGCCACCGCAGAACTGCGCCAAGGCTCGCGAAAATGGCAGGTAAAGCTGCTGGATATCTCCCTGAAGGGCATTCTGGTCAGCCGCCCCGAGCGCTGGGAGCCAGATGCCACGCAGGATTTTGAAGCGACGGTACACCTCAGCCCTGAGGTGCAACTGGAAGTGCAGGTCGAGCTGCGTCATGAAGAAACCGGCAAGCTGGGCTTCGTCTGCCTCCACATCGACCTCGACTCGATGAGCCATCTGCACCGTCTTGTGGAATTGAACCTGGCTGATCGCACCGAAATGATGCGCGAACTGCGCGAACTCATCGAATAATACTATCTGTTAGCTAGCTAACCTGCCCCTCCTCAATGTGTTTCCTGTCTACCCAGACAGCTTCTTGCAAGCGGTCTGGGGACTTGTACACAACTTTATAATCACGCTTGCGCTCTGTTGGAACGCTTTCTGCATTCAGCTAAGACGCTGTTTACGGGCACTCTTGTGCGCGCTCCGATCAAAATATTGTATACAATTTTTGTGGCCATCCTTTGTAGGAAGTGTCTACAGTAGCCCCACAACAATAAACAGAGAGCCTGCTCCATGACGACGCCCCCTGGAACATCTGCGACCCAACGTCCCGAGGACGAAAACCTCGGCCTTGGCGCCAACCTGGCCTACGGTCTGCAGCATGTGCTGACCATGTATGGCGGGATCGTTGCGGTCCCGCTGATCCTGGGCCAGGCAGCGGGCCTGAACCCCGCCGAGATCGGTCTGTTGATCGCCGCCTCACTGTTTGCCGGTGGCCTGGCGACCTTGCTGCAAACACTTGGTTTACCGTTTTTCGGCTGCCAGCTGCCGCTGGTTCAAGGTGTGTCCTTCGCCGGTGTGGCGACCATGGGCGCGATCCTCAGCAGTGAAGGTGGCGGTGGCCTGCCGGGGGTGCTCGGCGCAGTGATGGCGGCCTCGGTGCTCGGCTTTTTGATCACGCCGGTGTTCTCGCGGATCACCAAGTACTTCCCACCGCTGGTGACCGGCATCGTCATCACCACCATCGGCCTGACCCTGATGCCGGTTGCGGCGCGCTGGGTCATGGGCGGCAACAGTGCCTCGCCAGAGTTCGGCAGCATGGCCAACATCGGCCTGGCCGCGCTGACCTTCGCCATCGTGCTGGTGCTGAGCAAACTCGGCAGCGCGACCATCTCGCGACTGTCGATCCTGCTGGCGATGGTGGTCGGTACGTTGATTGCCTGGTCGCTGGGCATGGCCGATTTCAGCAAGGTCGCCGAAGGCCCGATGTTCGCCATGCCATCGCCGTTCCACTTCGGCATGCCGACCTTCCATATCGCCGCGATCCTGTCGATGTGCATCGTGATCATGGTGACCTTGGTCGAAACCTCGGCAGACATCCTTGCGGTCGGTGAGATCATCGATACCAAGGTTGACTCCAAGCGCCTGGGCGACGGTCTGCGCGCCGACATGGCCTCCAGCATCCTGGCACCGATCTTTGGCTCCTTCACCCAGAGCGCCTTCGCCCAGAACGTCGGCCTGGTGGCTGTGACCGGAGTCAAGAGCCGCTATGTGGTGGCTACCGGCGGCCTGATCCTGGTCGTGCTGGGGCTGCTGCCGGTGATGGGCCGGGTGATCGCCGCAGTGCCGACGCCAGTACTTGGCGGTGCTGGCATCGTGCTGTTCGGCACCGTGGCTGCGAGCGGAATTCGCACCTTGTCCAAGGTCAGCTACAAGAACAACGTCAACCTGATCATCGTCGCCGCCTCGCTGGGCTTTGGCATGATCCCGATTGCCGCACCGAACTTCTACCACCACTTCCCGAACTGGTTCGAGACCATCTTCCACTCCGGCATCAGCTCGGCGGCGATCATGGCGATTCTGCTCAACCTGATGTTCAACCACTTCACCACCGGTAACTCGGAGAACCAGTCGGTGTTCGCCGCAGCCTACGAGCGCACCATCCAGTACTCGGACATCTCCGCCCTGCGTGATGGCGACTACTTCAAGGACGGCAAACTGTTCGACGCCGAAGGCAACGAGGTGCCACTGCAAGAGGGCGCAGAGCAGGACGGCGCGGCGCGACGGCGCAACGCGGTGGCCGAGCACTGACGCCTGGCCGAGCAGTAACAAGGGGAGCCGACGCGCATCGTCGGCTCCCCTTTTTTATGCGGCGGTTTTGCCTGGTTACTCGAACAGCGCGTCGAGGGCCTGTTCAAGCCGGGTCACGGCAATCACCTGCAGCCCCGGCGGAGACTCCTTGGGCGCATTGCCCTTGGGCACGATGGCACGCTTGAAGCCATGCTTGGCGGCTTCCTTCAAACGCTCCTGACCGCTGGGCACCGGCCGTACTTCGCCAGACAGGCCGATTTCACCGAACACCAGCAGGTCATGGGCCAGGGGCCGATTGCGCAAGCTCGACATTACTGCGGCCAACAACGCCAGGTCAGAGGCCGTTTCCAGCACCTTGACCCCGCCGACCACGTTGAGGAACACGTCCTGATCGTGGGTCGGGATGCCGCCGTGCCGGTGCAAGACGGCCAGGAGCATGGCCAGGCGGTTCTGGTCCAGGCCCAGGGTGACCCGGCGCGGGTTGGCCAGGTGGCTGTCGTCGACCAGCGCCTGCACCTCGACCAGCATCGGCCGGGTGCCTTCCCAGGTCGCCATGACCACACTGCCGGGGACTTCTTCCTGGGTGCGGTTAAGGAAAATCGCCGACGGATTGGAGACCTCTTTCAAGCCGCGATCGGTCATGCCGAACACGCCCAGTTCGTTGACCGCGCCAAAGCGGTTTTTCACCGCACGCAACAAGCGCAGACGGCCATCCGACTCGCCCTCGAAATACAACACGGTATCGACCATGTGCTCGAGCACCCGCGGCCCGGCCAGCGAGCCTTCCTTGGTCACGTGACCAACGAGGAAGATCGCCGTGCCGCTCTGCTTGGCGTAACGCACCAGCAATGCCGTGCTCTCACGGACCTGGGCGACCCCGCCTGGTGCGGATTGCAGCTGTTCGGTGAAGATGGTCTGGATCGAGTCGATGACCATGACCCGCGGCTGCTCGACGCGAGCGGTGGCGATGATGGTCTCGATGCAGGTTTCGGTCATGACCTTGAGCTTGTCCTGCGGCAGGCCCAGACGCCGTGAGCGCATCGCTACCTGCTGCTGCGACTCTTCGCCGGTGACATACAGTGCCGGCATGGCGGCGGCCATGTGGCACAGGGTCTGCAACAGGATGGTCGATTTGCCGATACCCGGGTCACCACCGATCAGCACCACCGAACCATCGACCAGACCGCCACCCAGCACCCGGTCGAGTTCGCCGCTGCTGGTGCTGAAACGGGGGATTTCTTCGACGCTGACTTCGGCCAGGGTCTTGAGCTGGGCCTGCTGGCCAGTCCAGCCGGCACGCCCGCTGGGCGCCGCTGCGCCACCGCTCTCGATCATGCTCTCGACCAAGGTGTTCCAGGCGCCGCACTCGCCGCACTGGCCCGCCCATTTGGGAAAGGTCGCGCCGCACTCAGTGCAGCCATACAAGCGCTTGGCCTTGGCCATAAGGCAGTCTCCCGGAAAAAAGTGGTCATGATAGCCGAGCCAGACGTGTCTCGAACGCTGCAGGATGCGACAAAACTATTCGATCTAACCGCAGTCACTTACTAACCTCAGTCACTGCAGCGTCACGCATGAAGCGTTTTAGTGGCTTACACTGCGTTTTACTTATCCATTTGTTACAAGGAATAAACCATGGGCATGATCAGTGAATTCAAGGCATTTGCCGTCAAAGGCAATGTGGTCGATATGGCGGTCGGTATCATCATCGGCGCCGCCTTCGGCAAAATCGTTTCGTCGTTCGTTGGCGACGTGGTGATGCCCCCACTGGGCCTGCTGATCGGTGGCGTCGACTTCAGTGACCTGGCAATCACCCTGAAAGCCGCGCAAGGGGATATCCCGGCTGTCGTGCTGGCGTATGGCAAGTTCATTCAGACCGTGATCGACTTCGTCATCGTCGCATTCGCCATCTTCATGGGCGTCAAGGCGATCAACCGCCTCAAGCGCGAAGAAGCCGTGGCGCCTACCACGCCACCGGTGCCAACCCCTCAGGAAACCCTGCTGACCGAGATTCGCGATCTGCTCAAGACGCAGAATCAGAACCGTCTGCCCTGATTAAAACAAAGGGGCGCGGTGCGCCCCTTTACCAGTAGTTTTCCACCGCAACCTGGCCTGGACGTTTGCTCAAGTTGAGTTGCAGATCGCGCGCCTTCAACACCTGGCGCGTGTCGTCGATCATCTGCGGGTTGCCGCAGAGCATGATCCGCGAATGCTCGGGGGATAATTCAAGCCCCGCCGCCCGCTCCAGCTCGCCGCTTTCAATCAACTGGGTAATCCGGGCATTCAGTGCACCCGGATACGCTTCGCGCGTGACCACTGGAATGAACTGCAACTTGCCGGCATATTCGGCCAGATAGTCGCGCTGCTCCAGCCCGGCAATTTCATCGACGTAGGCCAATTCCGCGGCCTCGCGTACCGAATACACCAGTTTGATGTTGTCGAAGCGTTCCCAGACTTCGAAGTCCTGCAGGATCGACATGAACGGTGCAATGCCGGTGCCGGTTGCCAGCAGCCACAGATCGCGGCCAGCTGGCAGTCGATCAAGGGTCAGATAGCCGAACGCCTGGCGATCGATAAGCAAGCTGTCGCCCTGCGCCAGGCGGCTGAGCTCGCTGGTGAATTCGCCGCCAGGCACAACGATCGAGAAGAAATCCAGATACTCGTCATGCGGCGCACTGACCATCGAGTACGCGCGCCAGACCACGCTGCCATCGGCTTTGCTCACGCCCAACCGAGCGAACTGCCCTGCGCGAAAACGAAAGCCTGGATCGCGCGTCACGCGCAGGGAAAACAGGTTAGGCGTCAACGGCCGAACGTCGAGCAGAGTCTGGCGGGTGAACTTGTCGGCGCTGGCGGTCATGACGGGCTCCATAAATCAGATGCGCCCAGTTTCGCCTAAAGCTGACTGAATGAACACCGACGGTTTGCAGGGGCAAGGCGCGAAATGAATGGCGGGAACAGCGTTAATGAGAAAGAAAACAAACAAGAGGACGACTCTTTTCCTACACTGAGTCAGGCAGGTTGAGCAACGCCTCCAACAAAGCCGGCGCCATCGCCATCGCAGCCAGCCGTGGGCTGTTCTGAGCGCAACCTCCCCCCCGTGGATAAAGCCCTGTAGAATCTCGCCCCTCAAGCTCGTCGTGGTCTGCGCCGAGCAGATTCATAGCTGAGCCCCACGCCATGCCCCTGCTGACCAGCCCCTTCGCCGAACTCGATCTGATCCGCCAACCGGAACAGGCCGACGACCCGCTGCAAGCGTTCGACGCTGCCGACCAGTACCTGCTCGAGCACCTCGCCAGCCAAGGTTTGCCCGCCGACTGCCGTGTGCTGGTACTCAATGACAGCTTTGGCGCATTGGCGGCCAGCCTGTGCGACAGCCTGCAAGTGACCAGCAGCGGCGATTCGCACCTGGCCCGCATGGCTCTGGAAAAGAACCTCGTGCGCAACGCCAAGGCGTTCGACAGCGTGCCGTTCGTGCCGTCCAACCAGGTCTGGCAGGGGACGTTCGATCGGGTGCTGGTGCGGGTGCCGAAAACCCTGGCCTTGCTTGAAGAGCAGTTGATCCGCCTGCAAGGCCACCTGGCACCGGGCGCCGAGGTGATCGCCACGGCCATGATCAAGCACTTGCCGCGTGCCGCTGGCGACTTGCTGGAAAAGTACATCGGCCCGGTGCAGGCCTCGCTGGCGCAGAAAAAAGCGCGGCTGCTGACGGCCAGCTTCAGCGAACGGGCTCCGGCTCAATCGCCCTACCCTAGCCGTTACACCTTGGATCAACCGCCCCTGGAGCTGGTCAACCACGCCAATGTGTTCTGCCGCGAAGGACTGGATATCGGCACCCGTGCGTTTCTCCCGCACCTGCCGCGCGATCTTGGTCAGGCCCGGGTCGCCGACCTGGGTTGCGGTAACGGCGTGCTGGCGATCGCCTGTGCGCTGCTCAACCCACAGGCGCAGTTCAGTCTGGTCGATGAGTCGTACATGGCCGTGCAGTCGGCACTGGAAAACTGGCAGGCAGCATTGCCCGAGCGGCCGGTTGAGGTGCTCGCGGCAGACGGCCTGGCCGGGTTCGAGAAGCAATCACTGGATGTGGTGCTGTGCAACCCACCGTTCCACCAGCAACAGGTGGTCGGTGACTTCCTCGCCTGGCGCATGTTCCAGCAGGCCCGCGATGCGCTGGTGGTGGGCGGCGCGCTGTACATCGTCGGCAACCGCCACCTGGGCTATCACAGCAAGCTAGCGCGGTTGTTCCGTGGGGTCGAGCAAGTTGCCGCGACCCCCAAGTTCGTCATCCTCAAAGCGCGCAAGTAATTCGCCCGGTCAATGCGTGCTCAGCCCGGCTGCGCTCATGAACATGCGCATCAGCCAAGCCAGCACACCCAGGGCGGCGACACTCGCCGCCCAGATCATCACCAGCCAACCTAGCCGCTGCCACAGTGGCTTCTTCTGTTCGACACCGGTCATGCCGCGCACCTCCTAGTGATAGCCCTGGTCATGAGTGACTTTGCCGCGGAACACGTAATAGCTCCAGAACGTGTAACCGAGGATCAACGGCAGGATGAACAGCGTCCCCACCAGCATGAAGCCCTGGCTCTGCGGCGGTGCGGCGGCCTCCCAGATCGAGATCGACGGCGGGATGATGTTTGGCCAGACGCTGATCCCCAGGCCGCTGTAGCCCAAGAAGATCAACACCAGGGTCAGCAGAAACGGCGTGTAGTGCGCTGAGCGGGCAATCGCCTTGAACAAGCCATAGAACGTCACCATGACCAGAATCGGCACCGGCATGAACCACAGCAGGTTAGGCATGCTGAACCAGCGCTCGGCAATCTGCGGGTAAGCGATCGGCGTCCACAGGCTGACGATGCCGATGACCGCCAGCAGTACCAGAGCCAGGGGCCGGCCAAGCACATGCATCTGCTGTTGCAGCGGGCCTTCGGTTTTCATGATCAGCCAGGTGCAACCCAGCAAGGCGTAGGCGACGATCAGGCCCAGCCCGGAGAACAGGCTGAACGGCGTGACCCAGTCCCAGGCGCCGCCGGCATAGTGGCGGTCGACCACCTTGAAGCCCTCGATGAACGCGCCCAATGCCACACCCTGAAAGAACGTCGCCAGCAGCGAGCCGCCGATGAACGCCTTATCCCACACGTGGCGCTTGGCAGCAGTGGCCTTGAAGCGGAATTCGAAGGCCACACCGCGGAAGATCAACCCGATCAGCATCAGGATCAGCGGCAGATACAGTGCCTCCAGCACCACCGCGTAGGCCATCGGAAACGCCCCGAACAAGCCCGCTCCGCCCAGCACCAGCCAGGTTTCGTTGCCGTCCCAGACCGGCGCGACGGTGTTCATCATCACGTCGCGGTCATGCTCGGCCTTGACGAACGGGAAGAGAATGCCGATGCCCAGGTCGAACCCGTCCATCACCACATACATCATCACGCCAAAGATGATGATCACAGCCCAGATCAGCGGAAGATCGATACCCATGGCTCAGTTCCTCTCGGTCAGGCTGGAGTTGGCCTCATGGCCGTCATCGGCAGCGGACAAGGGCCGCGCCGGGGTCCGTTTTTGCCCTGGGCCGCCAGGTGGCTGCTCTTCTTCACCGGTATGCGGGCCTTTGCGCACCAGGCGCATCATGTACGCCAGGCCGGTGCCGAACACCGCAAAGTAGACCACCACGAACATCACCAGAGTGAAGCCGAGCTGGCCGTAGCTGTGGTTGGAGACGCCATCGGCCGTGCGCATCAAGCCATACACCACCCACGGCTGGCGGCCGATCTCGGTGGTGAACCAGCCAGCCAGAATAGCGATCAGCCCGGATGGCCCCATCCACAACACGAAGTACAGGAACGGCCGCGAATGGTAGATCGCGCCGGTTCTACGCAGCCACAGGCTCCACAGGCCAGCGGCAATCATCAGCATGCCCAGCGCAACCATGACCCGGAACGACCAGAAGATGATCGTCGAGTTGGGCCGATCCTCTTTGGGGAATTCCTTCATGGCCGGCACTTGCTTGTCCAGGCTGTGAGTCAGGATCAAACTGCCCAGCACCGGAATCTCGACCTTGAAGCGAGTGGTTTCGGCTTCCATGTCGGGGATGCCGAACAGAATCAGCGGGGTCGCCTCACCGGGCTTGTTCTCCCAGTGGCCTTCGATGGCGGCGATTTTCACCGGCTGATGCTTGAGCGTATTGAGCCCATGGAAGTCGCCGATGATCGCTTGCACCGGGGCCACGATCAGGGCCATCCACATCGCCATCGAGAGCATCTTGCGCACGGCCGGGTTGTCGCGCCCGCGCAGCAGATGCCAGGCCGCCGAGGCGCCGACGAAGAACGCCGTAGCGACGAAGGCGGCGGTGGCCATGTGCGCCAGGCGGTAGGGGAACGACGGGTTGAAGATCACCGCCAGCCAATCCACCGGGATTACCCGGCCATCGATGATTTCGTGGCCCTGTGGGGTCTGCATCCAGCTGTTGGAAGCCAGGATCCAAAAGGTCGAGACCAGCGTGCCCAGCGCCACCATCAGCGTCGAGAAGAAGTGCAGGCCGCGGCCTACTCGGCTCCAGCCAAACAGCATGACGCCAAGGAAGCCCGCTTCGAGGAAGAAGGCAGTGAGCACTTCGTAGGTCAGCAATGGCCCGGTGACGGCGCCGGCGAAATCAGAGAAGCGGCTCCAGTTGGTGCCGAACTGATAGGCCATGACCAAACCCGAGACCACGCCCATACCAAAGTTGACGGCGAAGATCTTCGACCAGAAATGGTAGAGATCGCGGTAGATGCGGTTGTCGGTTCTCAACCACAGGCCTTCGAGAACCGCCAGATAACTGGCCAGGCCAATGGTGATGGCCGGGAACAGGATGTGAAAGGACACGGTAAAGGCGAACTGGATTCGGGCGAGCTCTAGGGCTTCTAAGCCGAACATGGTGCTTCCTCTTCAGGTGAACCGGCATTTCGGGCTTGTGGCCCTGATGCCCACTGCCCCCACGGTTATCGAGTGCGACCTGTTGGAATTGTTCTATTCGATTGCAGGGATTCACGCCGCACAGGCCGATCAATGCATTTGCAACGATTGACCCAGATCAATGGCTGTATCCAGCATAGCCCCGAATTCCGCCCCAGGGCCTGTGGCTGGATGCCGCGTGGCGCATTGCCCCACCCTCTTCCATGCAATGGCAAAAGGTGCTTGAGCAGGACTTATGCAACTCTTTGTTACAAACAGATGATAGGCTGCAGAGCCCCGGGTTTCTTATAGGTCGCAGGCTGCCGATGTCCGACTCTGCTCCGCTGTTGTTGCGTCACCACCGCCCCTTTCTCGCGTTCTGGCTGGCCCGCGTGTTTACCGCGAGCGGCTTTCAGATGCTCACTGTGGCGATTGGCTGGCAGCTCTATCAGCTGACCGGCAACGTGCTCGATCTGGGCCTGGTCGGCCTGGTCGAATTCGCCCCGCGGGTGTTGTTCATGCTGCATACCGGGCACGTGGCCGACCGCTATGACCGGCGCCGGGTGGCGGCGCTGTGCCAGAGCCTGCAAGCGCTGATTGCGCTGGCACTGGTGCTCGGCAGTGCCACCGACAACGTCAGCCGTGAGCTGATCTTCTGCCTGGCCTTCCTGCTCGGCGCCGCACGTTCGTTTGAAATGCCGGCGACTCAGGCCCTGCTGCCCAACGTGGTCCCGCCCGGACTGTTCCCGCGGGCCGTGGCAGCCTCGGCATCGGCGACCCAGGCCGCCACTATCGTCGCCCCTGCGGTCGGCGGCTTGTTGTATGCGCTGGGCAGCATCTGGGTGTACGGCCCGACCGTGGCGCTGTATGTGATCGCCTGCGGCCTGACCCTGAGCCTGGATGCCCGCCAGCAGGTCCAGCAGCGCGGCCGGGCGACGCTGGAGTCTCTATTGGCCGGGATACGCTTCATCCGTAGCCGGCCGGACATCCTCGGTGCCATCTCGCTGGACCTGTTCGCCGTGCTGCTGGGCGGCGCCACAGCGTTGTTGCCGGTGTTTGCCAAGGACATCCTGTTGACTGGCCCGTGGGGCCTGGGCCTGCTGCGTTCGGCGCCGGCAGTCGGCGCGCTGTTGATGTCGGTATGGCTGGCGCGCTTCCCGTTCGAGCGCAAGGTCGGCCGGACCATGTTCACCGCAGTCGGCGTGTTCGGCGTGGCCACCATCGCCTTTGGCCTGTCGACCTCGTTCTGGTTCTCGCTGGCGGTGCTGGTGGTGCTGGGCGCGGCAGACATGATCAGCATGGTCATCCGCAGCGCTTTCGTGCAGCTGGAAACGCCTGACGAAATGCGCGGCCGGGTCAGCGCGGTAAATGGATTGTTCATCGGGGCTTCGAACCAGCTCGGGGAGTTCGAGTCAGGCATTACCGCGCACTGGTTCGGCACCGTACCGGCAGTGGTGCTGGGCGGCGTCGGCACGCTGGTGGTGACCGGGGTGTGGATTAAGTTGTTCCCGAGCCTGGCCAACCGCGATCAACTGCACAGCCAGCCGGTAGCAGAAGCGCCAGCGGCGTCAGCCGCACCGATCAAAGGTTGACCCCGCCAGCAGCAGGCTCATCTGCTGCTCGTAGCCGACCCGGGCGCGAAAGCCATTGCCGCTTTCGCGCCAGCCGGTTGCACGGTACAAGGCCAAAGCGCCGAGGTTGGCGCGGTCCACTGACAACTGCAGGCGCCTGATCTCAGGCCACATGGTGCGCAAGAGAGCCGGTAGCGCCTGCATGCAAAAGCGCCCAAGGCCCTGCCCCTGAAACCTGCAGTCGACCTGCAACGCAGTCATCATCGCTGCATCAGGTTGACCCCAGGCGGGCAGAAATGCGCCACGCTGAAGCAGCAGAAACGCTCTGGGCACATCATCGAGCAACAGCGCGACGCCGCGGCGCTGATCAGAGCCGCAACCGAGTAACAGATACAAGGCATCAGCGATATCGCCGGCGAAGCACTGCTGCTCTGACGGTAGCTGGATCTCCAGCAGTTGCCCACGCTGGGCCGGGGTTAGCTGCGAGTAGTCAATCAGCTGCACAGCGGCATCTCGGCGGCGGCCGTCTGGGTGATCGGCACTGAATGCGCAGTGTATCGCGACATTGATTACCGCTCAGCAAGCATGCTGGTATGATGCGCGGCTTTTTTCTACCCCAGATAAAACCACGGCATCCGGTACGGTCTGTGCTTTGCTGATGAGGTCGATACATTAACGGCGCCCCGGAGGCGTCTTTGGGAGCGGGCATGCTGGAAAGGCTGTTTCAACTAAAAGCACACAACACCAACGTGCGCACCGAGATACTTGCGGGCGTGACCACGTTCCTGGCCATGGCCTACATCCTCTTCGTCAACCCGAGCATCCTCGGCGAGACCGGTATGGACAAGGGCGCGATCTTTGTCGCGACGTGCCTGGCTGCGGCCATCGGCTCGGCGACCATGGGCCTGATCGCCAACTACCCGATCGCACTGGCGCCGGGCATGGGCCTGAACGCCTTCTTCACTTACACCGTGGTCCTGCACATGGGCCATACCTGGCAGGTGGCGCTGGGTGCGGTGTTCATCTCGGCGGTGTTGTTCTTCCTGCTGTCGATCTTCCGCATCCGCGAGTGGATCGTGAACAGCATTCCGCTGCCGCTGCGCTCGGCCATCGCCGCCGGTATCGGCCTGTTCCTCGCGCTGATTGCGCTGAACAATGCCGGCATCGTCGTTGATAACCCAGCCACCCTGGTTGGTTTAGGCGACCTCAAGAAGCCTGCTCCGGTGCTCGCTGCACTGGGCTTCTTCCTGATCGTCGCGCTGGAAGCGATGAAGGTTCGCGGGGCTGTACTGATCGGCATTCTGGCCGTCACCGTAGCCTCGATCCTGATGGGCGTGACGCCGTTTGCCGGTGTAGTCTCGATGCCGCCATCGCTGGCGCCGACCTTCCTCCAGCTGGACATCGCTGGTGCTTTGGATGTGGGCCTGGTCAGCGTGATCTTTGCCTTCCTGTTCGTCGACCTGTTCGACAACTCCGGCACCTTGATCGGCGTGGCCAAACGCGCGGGCCTGATGAGCAAGGACGGCCACATGCCGAAAATGGGCCGAGCACTGATCGCCGACAGTACCGCAGCCATGGCCGGCTCGCTGCTGGGTACCTCGACCACCACCAGCTACATCGAGTCGGCAGCAGGCGTTAGCGCCGGTGGCCGTACGGGCCTGACCGCCATCGTGGTCGCGGTGTTGTTCCTGCTGGCGCTGTTCTTCGCGCCGTTGGCCGGCAGTGTGCCGGCCTTCGCCACCGCACCGGCGCTTTTGTTCGTCGCCGTGCTGATGGCCTCGGGCCTCGCTGAAATCAACTGGGACGACGTCACCGAGGCCGCCCCTGTGGTGGTGACTGCCCTGGCCATGCCGCTGACCTACTCGATCGCCAACGGCATCGCCTTCGGCTTCATTGCCTGGACCGCGATCAAGCTGCTGTCGGGCCGCCGCCAGGACCTGAACCCGGCGCTGATCATCCTGTCGATTCTGTTCGTTATCAAGCTGGGCTGGTTCAACGCATGAGTTCTGTTTTCGATCCATCTGCCTACCAAAGCCTGCTGGCGCCAAAGGTCGAGCGCCTGCGCGAGCTGCTGGCGCCGTTCAGCGCGCCCGAGCCTGTGGTGTTCGAGTCGCCGCGCGAGCATTACCGCCTGCGCGCCGAGTTTCGCCTGTGGCGTGAAGACGGCCAGCGTCACTACGCCATGTTCGCCCCGGGCGAAAAGCACAAGGCGATCCTGATCGAGGATTTCCCGATTGCCAGCCAACGCATCAATGCGCTGATGCCGCGCTTGAAAGCGGCCTGGCAGGCGAGCGAGACGCTGAGCAATCGGCTGTTCCAGGTGGAGTTCCTGACCACCCTGGCCGGCGATGCAATGATCACCCTGTGCTATCACCGCCCGCTCGACGACGAGTGGGAAGCTGCTGCCCGCGAGCTGGCCGCCGAGCTCGACGTGAGCCTGGTTGGCCGCTCCAAAGGCAAGCGCTTGGTAATTGGCCGTGACTATGCGGTGGAAAAACTCGACGTCGCCGGCCGCACCTTCAGCTACCGCCAGCCCGAGGGTGCTTTTACCCAGCCCAACGGCGCGGTCAACCAGAAGATGCTCAACTGGGCCTTTGAGGCCATCGGCGAGCGCGACGACGACCTGCTCGAGCTGTACTGCGGCAACGGCAACTTCACCCTGCCGCTGGCAACCCGCGTACGCCAGGTGCTGGCCACCGAGATCAGCAAGACCTCGGTCAATGCCGCCTTGCACAACCTCGACGAAAACGGCGTGGATAACGTGCGCCTGGTGCGCCTGTCGGCCGAAGAGCTGACCGAGGCACTGAACGAGGTGCGCCCGTTCCGCCGCCTGCAGGGCATCGACCTGAAGAGTTATCAGTTCGGCACGGTGTTCGTCGACCCGCCGCGCGCTGGGATGGACCCGGATACCTGCGAGCTGACTCGACGCTTCGAGCGCATCCTGTACATATCCTGCAACCCGGAAACCCTGGCGGCCAACATCGCCCAGTTGCACGATACACACCGGATCGAACGCTGCGCCCTGTTCGACCAGTTCCCCTATACCCACCATATGGAAAGCGGTGTGCTGCTGGTCCGACGCTGAACCGACCTCTGCTGGGGCTGCAATGCTTCGGCACGGCCACCCCACCAGCATCGAGCAACTGGCCAGCCAGGCCCTGCTCGGCTACAGCCGCCTGACCCACCCGCAGCGCTTGCAGCTGCGCAGCCCGGCAGACGAGCAGTGCGATGTGCTGATGCCGGCGCCAGCGAGGCTTTTGGGGGCCTCGCTGGCGTAGGCTGGTTTCAGGCTTGTATCAGAAGTCGAAGAACACCGTCTCGCCTTCGCCCTGAATCCGCATGTCGAAGCGATAGGCAGTCTTGCCGTCGACTTCGCAGCGTTTGGCAATCAGCGTCTCGCGCCGTTGCGGCTGCTCGATCAGGTTGAGCACCGGGCACTTGGCGTTGGCCTCGGCTTCGTCATCAAAATACAGCCGCGTGTGCAGTTGGATATTGATGCCGCGGGCAAACAGGCTGATGTTGATGTGCGGCGCCATTGGCACGCCGGCGGCATTCTTGACCACCCCCGGTTTGACCGTGTGCAGCGTCCAGTCACCGGAGTCGAAGGTGGTGGCGGTGCGGCCAAAGCTGTTGAACGGGTTTTCCAGGTTGTACTGATCCTGGTACTGGCCGTCGGCATCGGCCTGCCACACTTCCAGGAACGAATCACGCACCAGATGGCCATTGCCATCGTAGACCTGACCGATCAGCAGGATGTGCTCGCCGGCGGCTTCAGGGCGCGCCAGGGTGTTCCAGATTTCGGTCGGCCGAACCGGGTTGCCCGCTGCTTGCAGGGCCAGGCCGATGTGCACGTAAGGGCCGGCAGTCTGCGACGGGGTTTCCGGCAGCAATTCAATTGGCATGTCGCGGCTCCTCAGCGGTTTTCGAAGTGGGTCTGGCGCTGACCGCGCAGAACGATGTCAAAACGGTACGCCAGGCAATCCATCGGATTGGCGTTGCTCATGTCGAGCTTGGCAATCAGTTGCTGCACCGCTTGCGGGTTGGCGATCGACTTGACGATCGGGCACAGCGGGATCAGGGGGTCACCTTCGAAATACAGCTGGGTAATCAACTTGGTCGAGATCGACGGGCCGCTGATCGAGAAGTGAATGTGCGCCGGGCGCCAGTCATTCGGGCCGTTGCGCCATGGGTACGGGCCGGGCTTGATGGTGCGGAAGCTGTAATAGCCATCGCGGTCGGTCAGGGCCCGGCCGACACCGCCGAAGTTGGGGTCCAGCGGCGCCAGGTAACGGTCGTTCTTGTGGCGGTAACGGCCGCCGGCGTTGGCCTGCCACATTTCCACCAAGGTGTTTGGCACTGGTTTGCCGTACTGGTCGATAACTCGGCCGGCGACGATGATGCGCTCGCCGATCGGCAGGCCACCGTTGTCGAAGTTGAGCAGCAGGTCGTTGTCGTGCTGGCCAAAGCCCAGGTGAGTGAAGTCCGGGCCGGTGGTTTCACTGATCGACTGCGGGATGCTGACCAGCGCCTGGCGCGGCGAGCGGGCAATCGATGTCTTGTAATCTGGGGTCAGCGCTTTCGGGTGCCAGTTGCGATCACGGATCACGAAGCGGCTGGTGTCCTCGGCAGGCATACCGGTGTTCCTCTTATTGGAGTTGTGCGAGCGCCCGTGCGTGGCGGGCGGACTTGCAGTTTCCGATAGCCTGGATGGGATGAATATTGAAATCAGCGGTCTTAGCCATAACTGTTTGGTTATGCCTTGCAGCGTGCCTGCACAAGGCAGCAGCACTGAACTAATCTATACCCTCAACCTCGCGGTTTGGAGAAGCTCGATGGAATGGCGAAAAGGTCGGCGTAGCGACAATGTGGTCGATGCTCGCGGTGCAGGCGGCGGCGGTGGCGGCGGCATGCGCTTTGGCGGCGGCAAGGGGCTGGGCCTGGGCGCCATCCTGCTGATCGTCGGCATCGGCTGGATGACCGGCCAGGACCCGCTGCAGATTCTCGGCCAACTGACCGGGCAGATGCAGCAAAGCGCGCCGGCCAACGTCGAAGGCAAGGCGCCGCCGGCCAATGATGATCAGGCAGCGTTCGTCGCCTCGATCCTGGGTGACACCGAAGACACCTGGAAGGCGCTGTTCGCCCAGGCCGGCAAGCAATACCGTGACCCCAAGCTGGTGCTGTTCAGCGGCCAGGTCAATTCGGCCTGCGGCTTCGCCTCCTCGGCGGTCGGGCCATTCTACTGCCCGGCTGACCAGCGGGTGTATCTGGACATGACCTTCTTCCGCGAAATGGAAACGCGCTTTGCCGCCGCCGGCGACTTCGCCCAGGCCTACGTCATCGCGCACGAGATCGGCCATCATGTGCAGACGCTGCTCGGCGTCTCCAATCAGGTCCAGGCCGCTCGCCAGCGCGGGCAGAAGATGGAGGGTGACAACGGCCTGCTGGTGCGTCAGGAATTGCAGGCCGACTGTTTTGCCGGGGTCTGGGCCTATCAGGCGCAGAAACGCCTGAACTGGCTGGAACCGGGTGACATCGAAGAGGCACTTAACGCCGCCAACGCCATCGGTGATGACCGCTTGCAACAGCAAGGCCAAGGTCGCGTGGTGCCGGATTCGTTCACCCACGGCACGTCGGCGCAGCGCGTACGCTGGTTCAAGACCGGCTTCAGCGACGGTGACGTCAACCGCTGCGATACCTTCAACGCACGCACGCTGTAATTCCCCGCCAATCTGCATGCAACAACGCCTCTTGAGCACTTTGCGCTCAGGAGGTGTCGTTGAATGCGCCGCTTTTTAACGCCAATGCCGCAGTAAAACCCTCGGATTTTCAGACAGTTACAAATCTGCTGAAAAAGCGTTTCAGCTAGCCCGATTGTGGCCGATAACTCATGCACGAATCAGCGGGCCCCGGGAAGAATAACGCCAGCGATTGACAACAACTGAGCGAATGATCTTTATGGAGTGCGTGCATGAACAGTTGGTTTGCCAACATCAGCGTCAACCTCAAATTGGGCCTGGGCTTTGGCCTGGTCCTGCTTTTGACCGGCCTGCTGGCCCTGACCGGCTGGAACAGCCTGGGCAGCTTGATCGACCGCAGTAACTGGATGAGCGACATCAGCCAGCTCAACAAAGACCTCACCGACCTGCGCGTAGCACGTCTGCAGTACATGATCGCCAACGGCGATGACGCCGCTGCGGCCAACACCCAGACCAAACTGGACACCTTCAGTGCCCAGCAGCAGCGCTTGGTGGCCTCGTTCAAGAGCCCTGAAAACGTCAAGCTGCTCAACGAACTGGGCGCGATCATCAGCGACTACAAACTGTCGCTGAGCAAGATGCGCGCGGGCTACAAGACCACCCTCGCCAACCGCGAGAACATGAACCAGACTGCCGCCAAGGCCGATCAGATCCTTGATGCGATCAGCCGCGACGTGCTGGCCCAGCCGGAAGTCGACAGCGTACGCCTGGCCCAGTATCAGGCCATCAGCAAGACGCGTCAGCAGTTGCTGCAAGTGCGCGTCGATGTACGCGGCTACATCGCTGACAACAGCGCGGCCAATGAACAGGCCGCCCTGCGCCAGCTCGACGCGGCCCTGGTCGAGATCGACAACCTCAAGCGCCAGCTACCCAACGAAAGCACCCGCCTGCAACAGTTCGACCAGAGCGTGCAGGCTTACCGCTCGGCCGTGCGTGACTTCCGCGACGCCACCGCCGCTATCGCCGTGGCCCGCGCCGAGATGACCGTGCAAGGTGCCGACATCGTCAAACGCAGCGACGCCCTGTACAAGATCCAGCTCGAGCGCCGCGACATCGAAAGCGACCAGGCGCGCCATCTGCAGATCATCTCGACCCTGCTGGCATTGTTGGTCGGAGTATGCGCCGCGATCATCATCACCCGCCAGATCACCCGCCCGCTGCGCGAAACCATGGACGCCGTCGAGCGTATTGCCGGAGGCGACCTGTCCAGTGAGCTGCGGGTCACCCGCCGTGACGAGTTGGGCGTGCTGCAACAAAGCATCAGCCGCATGGGCAGCACCCTGCGCGAGTTGATCGGTGGTATTCGTGATGGCGTAACGCAGATTGCCAGCGCCGCCGAAGAGCTGTCGGCCGTGACCGAGCAGACCAGCGCCGGAGCCAACAGCCAGAAAGTCGAGACTGACCAGGTTGCCACTGCCATGCACGAGATGGCTGCGACCGTGCAGGAAGTCGCCCGCAACGCTGAACAGGCTTCGCGCGCAGCAACGGGTGCCGATGATGAAGCGCGTGCCGGTGACCGGGTGGTGGGCGAGGCGATCAACCAGATCGAACGCCTGGCCGACGAAGTCCAGCGCTCGACTGACGCAATGAACCTGCTGCAGCAGGAAAGCCAGAAGATCGGCAGTGTCATGGACGTGATCAAGTCGGTTGCCGAGCAGACCAACTTGCTGGCATTGAACGCGGCCATCGAAGCCGCCCGCGCCGGTGAAGCCGGGCGTGGTTTTGCCGTGGTCGCCGACGAAGTGCGCGGCCTGGCGCAGCGTACGCAGAAGTCCACCGAAGAGATCGAAGAGCTGATCGCCAGCCTGCAGAACGGCACCCAGCAAGTGGCCAACGCCATGCTGGGCAGCCGCAACCTGACTGAAAGCAGCGTCGAGCTGGCGCGCAAGGCCGGTGGTTCGCTGGAGAACATCACCCGCACTGTGTCCAACATCCAGTCGATGAACCAGCAGATCGCCGCAGCCGCCGAGCAACAGAGCGCGGTTGCCGAGGAGATCAGCCGGAGCATTCTCAATGTACGCGATGTGTCGGAACAGACAGCCGCAGCCAGTGATGAAACCGCCGCGTCGAGCGTCGAGCTGGCACGCCTTGGCAGTCATCTGCAGACGCTGGTAAGCAAGTTCCGCGTGTGACCGCTGCCTTGTGAACTGCTCAGCCCGGCCAGCGCAATGCTGGCCGGGCTGAGCAGCACTGGCGTTACTTGACGATCATGCCAACACCACGACCGCGCGGGTCGGAGGCGGTTTCAAGCTTGCCATCGGTGACGCGAATGGCCTGGATATCGCCCATCTCCCAGCCCTGATCCTCAAGCACATAGCCCATCTTTTTCAGCTCGTCGGCGACCTTGCCGGTCAACGGTGCATAGCTGTCGAAGTAGATAGTGTCCTTGGGCAGCAGCTGGTGATGCACGCGCTGCGCTGCAACGGCCTTGGCCAGCGGCATGTCGTAGTCGTAGAGGTTGTTCATTACCTGGAAGATCGAGGTGAAGATGCGCGAGCCGCCCGGCGTACCGATGACCAGGCTGACCTTGCCGTCGCGGGTCACCAGGCTTGGGCTCATCGACGACAGCATGCGTTTGCCCGGAGCAATCGCGTTGGCATCGCCGCCGACCACGCCAAAGGCATTGGCGGTACCGGGCTTGCTGCTGAAGTCATCCATCTCGTCGTTGAGCAGGAAGCCTGCGCCCTTGACCACCACACCACTGCCGTAGTCGAGGTTGAGGGTGTAGGTGTTGCTGACCGCGTTGCCCTGTTTGTCGACGATCGAGAAGTGCGTGGTTTGATGCGGCTCCAGCCCCGGGCGGACCTTGTCGGTGGCGGAGATGGCGGTTGGGTTGACCTGCTCGGCGCGCTTTTTCAGGTAGTCCTTGGCCACCAGCTTGTCTACCGGTACCTCGGTGAAGGCCGGGTCGCCAAGATAGTCGGCGCGGTCGGCGAACACGCGCTTTTCAATCTCGGCCAGCAGGTGGATGTAGCGCGCCGAGTTCTGCTCGACGCCCTTGAAGTCTGCCGCGCGGTTTTCCTTGATCCCGAGCAACTGCGCCAGTGCTACGCCGCCTGAGCTTGGCGGTGGCGCGGTGTAGACCACGTTGCCGCGCCAGTCGATGGCCATCGGCTCGCGCCAGAGGGCTTTGTAGTCCTTCAGGTCGTCTTTGCTGATCAGGCCGTTATCGGCCTTCATCTGCGCAACCAGCAGATCGGCGGTCTTGCCTTGATAGAACTCGCTGACGCCTTTGTCGGCGATGCGTTCGAGGGTCTGCGCCAGCTCCGGCTGCTTGAACAGCTCGCCGACTTTCATGCTGCCGAAATAATCGTTGAAGTTGGTCGCGGTCTTGAACAGGCCTTGGGCATCGTCGCGATACTGGTACTGCTTCTGGGCGATCTTGAAGCCGTTGTTGGCGTAACCGATGGCCGGAGTCAGCAGCTCGCTCCAGGGCAACTTGCCGAACTTTTGATGCGCCTCCCACAAGCCCATTACTGTGCCCGGTACGCCAGCGGCGCGCACGCCGACCAGGCTGAGGTTCTCGATGACCTCGCCTTTTTCGTCCAGGTACATATTGCGGGTGGCCGCCTTGGGCGCCACTTCGCGGTAGTCGAGGAAGTACGCTTTGCCGTCCACGTACAGGGTCATGAAGCCACCGCCGCCGATGTTGCCGGCTTCTGGATAGGTGACTGCCAGGGTGAAGGCAGTGGCCACGGCGGCATCGACGGCGTTGCCGCCTTTTTTCAGGATATCGGCGGCGACCTGTGCGCCATATTGATCGGGCGCGGCCACTGCGCCGCCTTCAAGAGTCACCGCGAAGGCCGACGAACAGCTCAGGATCGCGGCCCCGAGGGCCATGGACTGGAACATGACGAGACGCATGAGCACTTCCTTGGTGTTGTTTTTGTTGATCACTTATTAACACTGAAGCGTTTTGACTAAGCAAACGCACCAGACACAGGACGACGGCATTGCGTCATTCGTGTCGTTTTTAGAACGGTTCTTAGGATCGAGATTGCTGGGGCCGCGTCAGCCTGAGTGGACGCGGTCGGCGTAGGAGCGGCCTTGTGTCGCGAAAGGGGTGCGCAGCACCCCCGGCAATCCCGGACCAGTACCACGCGCTCAGCAGGCATACGCCGCCAGCTTGGCCTGGATGAAATCAAGGAAGCACTGAATCCGCAGCGCCAGCTGGGTGTTGCGGTAGTAAACCGCATGAATCGGCTGCCGGTACCCATTGTTGGCCTCGCTCAACAGCACGTGCAGGCGCCCGGCGCGGATATCTTCGTGGGTCATGAAATGCGACAGGCAGACGATACCCTGCCCGGCCAGCGCCAGCTGGCGCAAGGTCTCGCCACTGGATGCGGTCAACTGCGGGCGGATTCGCCAACTGTCGCCGTCGGCGTGGCGCAGCGGCCATTGGTTGAGGCTGTCCAGCGAGCTGAAGCCGAGCAGGCAGTGCTCGCTCAAGTCACTGACCTGGCGCGGCACGCCGTGGCGTTGCAGGTATTCGGGGCTGGCCAGAATCTGGATCGGGCTGCAGCCCAGCGAGCGCGCATGCAGGCTGGAGTCGGCCAGCTCGCCGATGCGGATGGCGACGTCGGTGCTTTGCTGGAGCAGATCGATGATCAGGTCATCGGTGTTCAGCTCCAGCTCGATGGCCGGGTACAGCGCGCGAAACTCAGCGATCCAGGGCACGATCGCGTGCAGCATGAATGGTGCTGCAGCGTTGATGCGCAGGCGCCCCGACGGCGTCTGCCGGTGCAGCGACAGGCGCTCTTCGAGCTCGCTCATCTGTTCGAGGATGGTCCGCGCGTGCAGTACAAAGAACCGCCCTTCTTCGGTCAGGTCCATGCGCCGCGTGGTGCGGTTGATCAGCGTGGTGCCAAGCTTGCCTTCCAGCCGCGCCAGGGTGCGGCTGACCGCAGACGGGGTTTGCCCGAGTTGCTCGGCAGCGGCGGAAATCGAGCCGCAGTCGATCACGCTGACGAATACCTGGAGTTCTTCTGAGCGGGTTTTCACGGCAGTGCCTGGGCCAGGATGAGGCCTGGATTGTCGGCCGTTTATTGCCGGGCAAGCAACTGCCGCGTCGGTCACGCCGCGCATCGCTTACCGGGCCTGGCCGAACACCTTGGCCAGATGCGCCTCGTAGGCTGCCACGGTAGCGGCCACATCCGGGCGCTTCATCACATCGACGGCGAGGAAGGTTGGCAGGCCGCTCATGCCGAGGAACTGGTTGGCCTTGTGGAACGGGAAGTACACCGCATCCACGCCCTTGCCTTCAAAGAAGTCGTTGGGGTCGTCGAAGGCCTGTTGCGGCGCGTTCCAGGTGGCCGAAATCATGTACTGCTTGCCCTGGATCAGGCCGCCACTGCCGTACTTCTGCGAAGCGTCGGAGCGGGTCCGGCCGTCGCTGGCGTAGAGGCTGCCGTGGCCTTCGGTGAACACTTCATCCAAGTACTGTTTGACGGTGTACGGGGCACCCATCCACCAGCCGGGCATCTGATAGATGATCACGTCGGCCCAAAGGTATTTCTGCACTTCTTCCTTGATGTCGTAGCCGCCGTCGATGAAGGTTTGTTTGACATCGAAACCTGCCCGGTCCAGGTAGGCCAGCGCGGCATCGTGCAGGGTTTCGTTCAAGCGGCCGTCGGAGTGGGCGAACTGTTTGCCGCCATTGAGCAGAAGAATCTTTTTCATGTCGAGCCTCTAAGGTTCTGTGTCGATCCGCAGACCGATGCACTTCAGATGGCTGCAGGTTAGAGGCTCGCCCGTGGCGGAAACAGCCAGCCTTGGGCAAATCAGTTTTGCCTTGTAATCACGAATCATCACCATACTGTTGCTTTAAAATCGCTTCTCCACTTATTTGCAAGGTGCAGTCATGAACGCTCAATACGCCTTTATTCTCAAAGCCAAGACCCGCCCGGAAAAGGCCGAAGCATTCGAGCAACTGTTCCGCGCCTACGTCGAACCAAGCCGCCAGGAGCCGGGCTGCGTCGAATACCACATGTTGCGCGATCAGCAGGACCCGAGCCTGTTCATCTTCTATGAGGTGTGGGCCGATCAGGCGGCGTTCGATGCGCACTGCGCGCTGGCCCATATGCAGCAGTTTGCCGCGCAGCGCATGGACTATCTGGAGCGCGATTTCGAGGTGCAACGCATCGACATGCTCAGCGCCGCCTCGGGTAAACGTTGAGCCGTTCAAATAGCTGACAAATGTCGCTTGCCGCCAGCCGCCGGGCTTCTCACAATCCACCGATTGGCTTTCATTGCGCACCCGATAAGGATCTCCCCGTGCCGTCCATCTATCAGCTCAAACCCCGCTTCCAGGCCCTGCTGCGGCCCACCGTGCAGCGCCTGTACGACCGCGGGGTGACGGCCAATCAGGTCACGGTTGCCGCTGGGATAGTCTCGCTGCTGCTGGGCCTGCTGCTGGCCTGCTTTGCCGACATCCACGGGCTGTTCATCCTGCTGCCGATCTGGATGCTGCTGCGCATGGCGCTCAACGCGGTGGATGGCATGCTCGCCCGCGAGTTTGGCCAGCAGTCCAGGCTTGGTGCCTACCTCAATGAACTGAGCGACGTGATCGCCGACGCTGCGCTGTACCTGCCGTTTGCCCTGCTGGTCGGGGTATCGCCCGTGCTGGTGGTGCTGCTGGTGTTGAGCGCACTGATCAGCGAATACGCGGGGGTGATGGGCCCGCTGGCCGGTGCAGTGCGGCGCTACGACGGGCCGATGGGCAAGAGCGATCGCGCGTTTGCCTTTGGCCTGCTCGGTACCGGTGTCGCCTTTGGCCTGCTCGATCCAACCTGGATCAACGGCCTGCTGCTGGTGATTCTGCTGCTCTCGCTCTATACCCTCTACAACCGGGTACGTCAGGGCCTGACCCACGCCAACTGATCGTCGCCACTGACCGCACCGCCGCCAGCCAAAAGGACCTTTGCCATGCGCCAGGCGCAATCGCTGCACTTCTCTACCCATGACGGCGTCGAGCTGCACTATCGCTACTGGCCGGCCATCCGCAGCGAGCATCAGCCGCGTCGAGCGGTGGTGATGTTCCACCGCGGCCATGAGCACGGCGGGCGCCTGGCGCACCTGCCAGACGAACTGGACATGCCCGGCTATGACTTCTTTGCCTGGGACGCACGTGGCCACGGCCAGTCGCCAGGGGCGCGCGGCGACAGCCCGAGCTTTGCCACCAGCGTGCGCGATGTGCAGACCTTCATCGAGCACATTCAAACCCGCCACGGCATCGCCGAAGACAACACCGTGGTGCTGGCGCAAAGCGTCGGTGCCGTGCTGATTGCCACCTGGGCGCATGACTACGCGCCCAAGGTACGCTGCCTGGTGCTGGCCTCGCCGGCGTTCAAGGTCAAACTCTACGTGCCGTTCGCCCGCCCTGGCCTGAAGCTGATGAAAGCCGCGCGCGGCAACTTCTTCGTCAACAGCTACGTCAAGCCACGGCTGCTCACCCACGACCCGGAGCGGGTGGCTTCGTATGTGGCCGACCCACTGATCAGCCGGCCCATCTCGGTGACCATGCTGCTCGGCCTGTATGAAGCCGCAGACCGGGTAGTGGCGGACGCTCAGGCGATCCAACTGCCGACCCAATTGCTGGTTTCGGGCGCCGACCTGGTGGTCGAGCGGGCGCCGCAGGAGCAGTTCTTCGAGCGCCTGGACAGTGCCCGCAAAGAGCTGCACCTGCTGCCTGGGTTCTTCCACGACACCCTTGGCGAGCGTGACCGCGGCCATGTACTGCCGCGCATCAAGCGCTTCGTCGAGCACTGCTTCGATGCCCCGCTGGCGGCACCTTCGCTGCTCGATGCCGACCAGTCCGGCGCCAGCTGCGCCGAAGCCGAAAGCCTCGCAGCAAAGCTGCCGCGCAACTCGCCACGGGATCTGTACTGGCGCGCCACCCGCGCCGGCCTGCGTCTGGGCAAAGGCATGGCAGACGGGGTCAAGCTGGGCTTCGATACTGGCTTCGACTCCGGCAGCACCCTTGACTATGTCTATCGCAACCAGGCCACTGGCAAGGGCAAGCTGGGCCAGATGATCGACCGCAACTACCTCGACGCCATTGGCTGGCGCGGTATTCGCCAGCGCAAGCTGCATGTCGAAGAGCTGCTGCGCGAAGCGATCCGGCGCCTGCGCGAGCAGGGCCGCACAGTCGATATAGTCGATATCGCCGCCGGCCATGGCCGCTACATTCTTGAAGCCTTGCAGGAACTCGAGCAACTGCCGGACTCGATCCTGCTGCGCGACTACAGCGAACTGAATGTGCAGCAGGGCACTGCGCTGATTGCCGAAAAGGGCTTGGGCGATATCGCGCGTTTCGTCCAGGGCGACGCCTTTGACCGGCAGAGCCTGGCCACACTCGAGCCGCGCCCGAGCCTGGCTGTGGTTTCCGGGCTGTACGAACTATTCGCCAGCAACCAGATGGTCAGCACCTCGCTGGCCGGCCTGGCTGATGCCGTCGAAACGGGCGGCTATCTGGTCTATACCGGCCAGCCGTGGCACCCGCAGCTGGAGATGATCGCCCGCGCCCTGACCAGCCACCGTGGCGGTCAGGCCTGGGTCATGCGTCGACGCAGCCAGGCCGAAATGGATCAGCTGGTTGCCGCCGCTGGTTTTCGCAAGATCACCCAGCGCATCGACGAATGGGGCATCTTCAGTGTCAGCCTGGCGCAGCGGGTCGAGTGATGGCGCGTGAAGCCGGGCTGATCCGTCGTGGGGTCTTGTGGCTACTGCTGCTCGGGCCGTTTTTCTTTCTCAGCTACGGCCTGGCCAACACCTACACGGCGGGCCGTGCCGATGTCGGCAGCCTGGTGTTCGGCTGGGAAAGCCAGATGCCGTTGTGGCCGTGGACGATCATCCCGTACTGGTCCATCGACCTGCTCTACGGCCTGTCGTTTCTGCTGCCACGCAACCGCCGCGAGATGGATCGCCACGCCCTGGCCTTGTTGAGCGCGCAGCTGATCTGCGTGGCCGGCTTTCTGCTCTGGCCGCTGCGCTTTACCTTCGAGCGACCGGAGCTGAGCGGCCTGTTCGGCTGGCTGTTCGATGTGCTGATGGGCTTCGACAAACCGTTCAATCAGGCGCCCTCGCTGCACATCGCCCTGCTGGTGATCATCTCGACGATGTTCGCCCGCCACCTGCGCAACCCGCTTGGGCGCTGGCTGATGCACGGCTGGATGGCGCTGATCGGGGTGTCGGTGCTGACCACCTGGCAGCACCACTTCATCGACTTGCCGAGCGGTGCGTTGGTCGGGCTGCTATGCGTCTGGCTGTGGCCTCGCGACGGTCAACCGCCGTTGCAGGCTGCGCGTCTGGCGCAGGATCCCAAGCGCTGGCGGCTGGCGCTTTACTACACCCTGGGCGCTGCGCTGTGCACCGGTTTGGCGAGCTGGGCCGGCGGCGCCTGGCTGTGGCTATTGTGGCCGGCACTGGCGCTGCTGCTGGTGGCCTTGAGCTACGCGGTACTCGGTGCCAGCGCGTTTCAAAAAGGCGCTGATGGGCGCCTGTCGATGGCCGCCAGCTGGCTGTTTGCACCCTACCTGCTCGGCGCCTGGATCAACTCGCGGCTGTGGACGCGACGCCATCCGCAGGCGGACGAAATCTGTGACGGGGTCTTCCTCGGCCGTATTCCGGCAGCCGGTGAGGCGGGGCAGTTTTCGGCGATTGTCGACCTGTGTGCCGAACTGCCATGCCTGGCAGCCAAACCATTGGCAAACCATTACCGTAGCCTGCCGACCCTGGATCTGGTGGTCGCCGATCTACAGCTGTGCCGCGCCGCCGCCGACGCTATCGAGACGCTGCGCCAGCAAGGGCCGTTGCTGGTCTGTTGCGCGCTGGGTTACTCGCGCAGCGCCACCGCCGTCGCCGCTTGGTTGCTGCTCAGTGGCCGCTGCACGAGCCTGGCTGAAGCCGAACTGCGCTTGCGCCAGGCGCGCCCGGGCATCGTCCTGCGCAGCGCACACCAGCACATGCTCAGGCAACTGGAGGGGCAAGCATGCACCTGCGCGTAACCGCCAGCCTGCTCGGCCGCGGCCAGCAACTGGAGCGACTGTCCGACGGCATCAGCCTGATCGCGCTGGGCTATGGCCTGGCGCCGCTGCTGGGCGCCCCACTGCCGCTGCTGGGCAGTGGGTTATGCGCCCTGCTGGTGATACTCGGCCTTGTGCATAAATACCTGGCGGTGCGAGTCGCGCTGGATGCCGAGCTTTTTGCCGAGCTGGCTTCGCGGAGCGACCTGCCAGCCGCTACGGGCCAGCTGGACCGCGCCTTGTTCGACCTCAACCTCAAACCCAGCGCCAGCGACCCGCGCGACTGGCCCGCTCGCAGCCAGGCTGCTCTCGGCCTGTTACGCCGCCAAGGCCTGTGCCTGGCGCTGCAGATCGCGCTGTGCCTGACTACGCTGCTGACACTCCCTTTGATCGGATAAGACCCGTGCCATGCTCACCGCCCTGACTGCCTTTGCCATCACCTCCGCCGCGCGCCTGATCACCGGCGCCCGCGCTCTCTGGCTCGGCTGCACGCCGCAGCCGGTGCAGCGCCTGTACTTCGCCAACCACAGTAGCCACGGCGACTTCGTCCTGCTCTGGGCGTCGCTGCCGGGGCCGCTGCGCCAGCGCACGCGACCGGTTGCAGGGGCCGACTACTGGGCCAAACCGGGCCTGCGCAACTTCGTCATCCGCAAGGTATTCAACGGTGTGCTGATCGACCGGCAGCGCAGCGAAGTCCAGGCCAACCCGCTGCAGCCGGTGCTTGATGCGCTGTCCGGTGGCGATTCGTTGATCTTCTTCCCCGAGGGCACGCGCAATCTCGGCGATGAGCCACTGTTGCCGTTCAAGAGCGGTTTGTTCCACCTCGCCGTCGCCAACCCCGACATGGAAGTGGTGCCAGTGTGGATCGCCAACCTCAACCGGGTCATGCCCAAGGGCCGCGCCCTGCCGCTGCCGCTGTTGTGCACCTTGAGCTTTGGCGAACCGCTGCAGGTGCAGGCCGCTGAAGACAAGCACGCGTTTCTCGAGCGGGCCCGCCAGGCCCTGCTGAACCTGGCCCCCAAGGAAGCCTGAGATGGACCACAACACTGTTTTGCTGTTTGCCGGGATCGGCGCGCTGCTGCTGCTCGCCAGCGTCATCGGCCGCCTGCTCAAGTGGCGCGCCGGCGCCGGCCCCCATGCGGTGATCGACAACCTCAATGCGCGGATCAACGCCTGGTGGGTGATGGTGCTGGTGATCGGCATCGCCTTCCTGTTCGGCAAGTACGGCGTGATCGTGCTGTTCTACTGCGTGTCGTTCTATGCCCTGCGCGAGTTCATGACCCTGACCCCGACCCGGCGCAGCGACTACCCGGCGCTGGTCGCAGCGTTCTATGTGGCATTGCCGCTGCAGTATCTGCTGATCGCGATGGACTGGTACGGCCTGTTCAGCATTTTCATCCCGGTGTACCTGTTCCTGTTGCTGCCGATTCTGGCCAGCTTTGGCGGCGATACCACGCGCTTTCTCGAACGCGCCTCGAAAGTGCAGTGGGGGCTGATGATTGCCGTCTACTGCGTGTCGGCGGTGCCGGCGCTGATGACCCTCGACATCCCCGGTTTCGAAGGCCGCAACCTGCTGCTGATCGCCTGGCTGATCTTGGTAGTGCAGATCAGCGATGTGCTGCAGTACGTCTGCGGCAAGCTGTTCGGCAAGCGCAAAGTGGCACCCAACCTGTCCCCGTCGAAAACCCTCGAGGGCCTGCTCGGCGGTGTAGCCCTGGCCACCCTGATCGGCGCCTCGCTGTGCTGGATCACCCCGTTCAGCTTCTGGCAGGCGGCGTTGATGGCGCTGACCGTGAACGCCATGGGCTTCTTCGGCGGGCTGGTGATGTCGGCGATCAAGCGCGACCGCGGGGTCAAGGACTGGGGGCACATGATCGAAGGCCACGGCGGCATGCTCGACCGCATCGACTCGGTGTGTTTTGCCGCGCCGGTGTTCTTTCACTTCGTGCGTTACTGGTGGGCATAACCGCGCCGCGATAGCGCGGGCAGGCAGGTAGAGGTCGAGCGCAGGCAACTGGGCCACGCGCGATAGCCCTATGGTGATGCGTCCATAAGCATCCCAAAGGGAACACCTGCCATGTCCGATTTCATTACCGTCCTGCGTGAAACCTGCCCGATCCCGGTAGTCGACGCGACCAAGTGGAAGCGCATTGGCGGTGACCCGCACACGGTCAACCTCAACGCCTACCTGTCGGCTGACGGCAGCAAGATCATGGGCACCTGGATCTGCACCCCGGGCAAGTTCGAGGTCAACTACGACAAGTGGGAATTCTGCCACTTCCTCGACGGCTACTGCATCATCACCCCGGAAGGCGAAGAGCCCAAGCACCTCAAGGCCGGCGATGTGTTCGTCATCGAGCCGGGCATGAAAGGCACCTGGGAAGTGGTCGAAACCGTGCGCAAGTATTTTGTCTTTGCCTGATCAAAGATTGAGTTGATCGGCTAAGCGCAAGGCAAAAAAAATCGCGACTCGAACCGCCCTCCCCCAGGTGCGCAGTTACAGTGGGAGGGCGCTTCGAGCCACGATCAAGACACGTGACGCTCAATCCTTCTTGCGATAGCCCTCGACGATTGCCGAGAAGTCCTTGCCGCCATCGCCGCGCAGGCTCATCGCCTGATACAGCTGCTGCGCCACGGCACCGAGAATCACCGGCTGATGCGCCTGTCGCGCAGCTTCAGTGGCCAACCCCAGATCCTTGAGCATCAGCTCGGCACCAAAGCCGCCGGTATAACCGCGCGCGGCAGGCGCCGTGTCGATCACACCCGGCCATGGGTTGTAGGTATCCGAACTCCAGCAACGGCCTGTGGAACTGTTGATGATGCCGGCCAGCACCTGGGTGTCGATGCCCAGCGCATTGCCCAGCGCCATCGCCTCGGACACGCCGATCATCGAGATGCCCAGCAGCAGGTTGTTGCAGATCTTGGCGATTTGCCCGGTACCGACTTCGCCGCAATGGACGATGTTGCGGCCCATGTCCTTGAGCACCGGCTCCAGGCTGGCAAACAGTTCAGCGCTGGCGCCGACCATGAAGGTCAGGGTGCCGCCCGCTGCGCCACCGGTACCGCCGGACACCGGCGCATCGCCCATGTCGACGCCCTTGGCCGCAGCAGCCTTGGACACTTCGCGGGCGGTCTGTGGGTCGATCGTGCTGCAATCGACGGTCGGCGTACCTGGGCGAATCCCGGCCAGCACGCCGTCATCGTTGAGGTAGACGCCACGCACATGCGCTGCCGCCGGCAGCATGGTGATGACCAGCTCGCTGTTGGCCGCTGCGTCCTTGGGTGAGGCGCTGATCTGCCCGCCAAGCTCGGCAAGTTCGGCCAGTACGCTCTGGTTGAGGTCGAACAGGTTGAGCTGATGCCCAGCCTTGATCAGGTTGCGGGCCATGGGCGCGCCCATGTTGCCCAGACCAATGAATGCAATACGCATGGAGCCTCCTTAGCGCAGGCTGATGGTGGTGTTGACGCCGTCGTTGACGCTGTCGTCATCGAACCAACGGGCCGTGACCGTCTTGGTCTGAGTGTAGAACTGCACCACCTGCTTGCCATACGGGCCGAGGTCGCCGAGCTTGGAGCCGCGCGAACCGGTGAAGCTGAAGTACGGCACCGGCACCGGGATCGGGATGTTGATGCCGACCTGGCCGACGTCGATCTCGCTCTGGAACTTGCGCGCCGCAGCGCCGCTCTGGGTGAACAGGCCGGTGCCGTTGCCGAACGGGTTGCTGTTGACCAGGGCGATGGCCTCGTCGAGCGTGTCGACTTCAAGGGTAATCAGCACCGGGCCGAAGATTTCCTGGGTGTAGATCTGCATCTCGGTGGTGACCCCGGAGAACAGCGTCGGGCCGACGAAGTTGCCTTGCTCATAGCCCGGCACGCTGACGTCACGGCCATCCAGCTCCAGCTTGGCGCCCTCGGCGATGCCGCTTTCGATCAAGCCCAGCACGCGCTCCTTGGCCCGTTTCGAGACCACCGGGCCAACATCCGTGCCTGGCTCGCAACCGGCGTTGACCTTGAGCTGGCTGGCGGCAGCCTTGATGTCCGGCAGCCACTCGCGGGCCTTGCCGACCAGCACCGCCACCGAGGTGGCCATGCAGCGTTGCCCGGCGGCACCAAAAGCAGCGCCGACCAGGGCGTTGATGGTTTGCGTGCGGTTGGCGTCAGGCAGCACCACCGCGTGGTTCTTGGCCCCCATCATCGACTGCACGCGCTTGCCGTGCTGGCTGCCGAGGTTGTAGACGTGGGTACCGACCTCGGTCGAACCGACGAACGAGATTGCCTTGATGTCCTTGTGCGTGCAGATCGCATCTACCACCTGCTTACCGCCGTGGACCACGTTGAGTACACCGGCCGGCACCCCGGCCTGCAGCGCAAGCTCGACAAGCATCAGGGTCGACAGCGGGTCCTGTTCGGACGGTTTGAGGACGAAGGTGTTACCGCAGACGATGGCCATCGGGAACATCCACAGCGGGATCATCGCCGGGAAGTTGAACGGGGTGATCCCGGCGCAGACGCCGATCGGCTGACGCAGCGTGTAGGTGTCCACGCCGCCAGCGACGTTCTCGGCGAACTCACCCATCTGCAGGGTGCCAATCGACGCTGCGTGTTCGACCACTTCCAGGCCGCGGAAGATATCGCCCTCGGCGTCGGCAATGGTCTTGCCCTGCTCGGCGCTGAGGGTCTGGGCGATGCGTTTGCTGTGCTCGCGGATCAGCGCCTGCAATTTGAGCATGATGCGCATGCGCGCCCCGATCGGCGTGTCGCGCCAGCTGGCGAATGCACGCTGGGCGGCAGCGACGGCGGCAGCGACCTCGTCGACCGTGGCAAACGGCACCCGTGCCAGCACTTGCTGGGTAGCCGGGTTGACGACATCGCGCCATTCGGTGGTTTTCGACTCGACCCATTGGCCGTCGATCAGCAGCTTGACCTGCTCAATCTGAGTCTGGGTCGGGGATTGGGGTGCGTTCATCTGCGCGTTCCTTGGAATTATTGTGGGAGACGAGATCGCCAGGCGGGGCTGGCGTCGAGGCGCTGATTTCGAGTATAGATGTGCAAACATCCAATAAGAACGCACATAAAAACCGGATCATCATGCAAAAAGACCTTACCTCCCTCAGTTCGCTGAACTGGGATGACCTGAAGTTCTTTCTTGAAGTGGCGCGCACGCGCAAGGCCAGCAGCGCGGCGAAACGGCTGAATGTCGACTACACCACGGTGTCGCGGCGAATCAGCTCGCTGGAGGCGGCGCTGGGCACGTTGCTGTTCGAAAAGTCGCGCACCAATGGCTTTGTCCTGACCAACGAAGGCCAGCGCCTGCTCGGTTACGCCGAATCCGTCGAGAGCACCCTGCACATGGCCTGCGAGCAGGTATCAGGCTCCGGCGTGGCCTTGTCCGGGCACGTACGCATGGGCTGCACCGAAGGTTTTGGCAGCTTCTTCGTCACCCCGCAGCTGAGCCACTTCGTCGACGCCTGGCCGGCGATCACCGTGGACATCCTGCCGCTACCGCACTTCATCAGCCTGTCCAAGCGCGAAGCCGACATCGTTATCGCCCTCGAGCGCCCAGAACATGGCCCCTACGTGTGCTGCAAGCTGACCGACTACCGCCTGCGCCTGTACGCCACCCAGGACTACCTCGACAACCACGCGCCGATTCGCCAGGTCAGCGACCTGGCCGAGCACCCGTTCATCAGCTATGTCGACGACCTGGCCTTCAGTTCAGAGCTGCTGTACCTGGCCAACCTGATCCCCAACGCCCACGCCCACCTGCGCAGCACCAGCGTCATTGCCCAGTACACGGCTGCGCTGCAAGGGCGGGGGTTGGCGATTCTGCCATGCTTCCTGGCTGCACAGGATCCACGGCTGGTGACAGTGTTGCCGGAGGAGATCGCGATTACCCGGCAGTTCTGGATGTACTGCCGGGAGGATTTGCGCAAGCTCAAGCGGATTACCCTGTTGTGGGATTACATCCGCGAGGTGACCGAGGCCAATGCGCCGCTGTTGCTAGGCGAATCACGCGAGATGCGCTTCGCCCAGGACTGACTCAGTTGGACGCCACCACGATCGACACCCGGCGGTTTTCCGTGCGCCCGGCGCTGGTGCGGTTGTCGGCGACTGGCTGGCTGCTGCCGAGGCCGCGACTTTGAATGTTCTGCGGTTGCATGCCGATCTCGATCAGCGCCTTGGCCACGCTCTGGGCGCGGCGTTCGGACAGTTGCTGGTTGTAGGTCGCTTTGCCCGAGGCATCGGTGTGGCCGTCAACGCGGACACGCTGGATATCGACGCTAAGCAAGGCCCGGCCAATACGCTCGACGATGGTTCGGCTCTGGCTGTTGAGGCTGTCCAGATCACTGCCGAACAGCACTTTGCCGGACAGATCGAAACTCCATCCATCATCGGTGGGGGTGAAGCCCTCGCGCTTGAGCACGGCGATCTGCTCGGCAGTCAGTCCCGGCGGTGGCACACTCTGGCAACCGCTCAAGGCCAGCAGACTCAACAACACTGCCATGCAAGGCAGGCGCAAACGTACAAACAGTTGCAACACGATCAGCTCCTTTTTTCAAAATCTGCGGCGCTACTTTCCGTATGCGCCACATGCCACTGGCCGCGGCGTGCGCGTTTGGCCTGGTACATCGCCGCATCAGCGGCATTGAGTAGACTGGCCGGGTCATGGCCATCGTCCGGGTAACACGCGATGCCAACGCTGAGTGAGGCGCTGATGCTGGTGCCATCGTTCAGGGCTATCGGCAGCTTCATGCTGGCAACGATCTTCTCGGCAATCCGTTGGGCGTCCTCGCAGGATTGCAGCGGGGTCAGCAATACCGCGAACTCATCACCGCCCAGCCGCGCGACCAGATCATGCTCGCGCAACTGCGCACGCACCCGCGCAGCAACGGTGACCAGCACCTCGTCGCCAACGGCATGGCCCTGGCTGTCGTTGATCTGCTTGAAGTGATCGCAGTCGATGAACAGCAGCGCCAGATACTCCTGGTGACGCTCGGCAGTGCGCAAGGTGCGGCTCAGGCGCCCCTCGAAGAAAGCGCGATTCGGCAACCCGGTCAGGCTGTCGTGACTGGCCAGATGGGCCAGGGTGGCGTTCTCGCTGCGCAGGTGGTTCTGCCAGTTCTCCAGTTCGTCGAGCAGGGCATTGAAGTCGTTGCCCAGCTCGTTGAGCTCGGCGATGTGGGTTTCCGGTACGCGGCGGTCGAAGCTGCGCTCGCGGCGGGCGGCATGGGCGACGCTGGCAAGGTTGCGCAGGGGCCGGATGATGTCGCCGAACAGGCGCCGCGACCAGTGGCTGGCGACCCAGGCGCTGAGCAGCATGCACAAGAGGATGCCGGTCAGCCCGCTGAGCAGAAAGCGCAATACGCTGCGGCCCTGGCCGGTGACTTCGATGTGGCCGACCTGCTGTTGCTGATGGAGAATCGGCATGTGCACCGGCTCGACCAGAAAGCTGCTTGCCAGCGACCGTTCCAGCGGCGCCAGCACGCCGTCTTCGGGCCTTTGCCAGTGGGCCAGCAGCTCACCCTCGTTGTTGAACACCTTGGCGTCGGCCACGCCTTCGTTGGCGGCGATCAGCGCCAGTGACTCGTTGGCGGCGGCGCTGTCGTCGAACACCACCGCGGCTTCGACTGTGTAATTGATCGAGCGCGCGATCAGGTGCAGGTTCTGGTTGGCATATACGCGCAAGGCCAGCACGCCAAGCAGGGTCACGCACAGGCCAGCCAGGCCGACCGCGAGCAGGGCCACGCCCAAATGCCCGCGGCCGAGCACAGCGCGCAGGGTCGGCCGGCGGTCGCGCCTGGCTGAGCGGATCATGGCTGCACCGCGCGGCGACGCGACAGCTGCAGCACGCTGGGGTGGATACGCACACCGCTGCGGGCTACCGAATCGAGGTTGACCTCGAAGGTTACCTGCTCGTCGCTCACGCGCAGGCAGAACAGGCTACCGACCGTGCAGGGGTCGTCTGCTTCGCTGATGCTCAGCACCGGCCGGCCGCTGAGGGCATGGAACAACCGCTCGCGCTGGCCACGGTCGAGCTTGCCGATATACACCGCATCGCAAGCACCGGCGGTTTGCGGATCGTCGGCCAGAAGGCGACGGGTCTGCAGCGGCTTGCCAGAGTTCTGCTCGGTGCCCTTGATCAAGTCATCGGCGTATTCGGTCGGGCCGATCAGGCACAGCCGCAACGGGGCCGGCTCACTGGGCCAGCGCGCGTAGCTGAAAATGCCCAACACCACCTGGGTCACGGCCTTGCCCCGCTGCTGCGCCAGGGCGGCGCTGGCAGCGGGCTCTGCCCGGCTGGGGCTGGCGTAGAGCAATAGGGCGGCGAGCAGCAGGGCAAGCGCAGCGCCCGTTGCGCGCGCCCAGGTCGAGACAGCCACCATCATGTGGGAATTTTCTCAAAATCTTGTCAGATGATGCCGCAACGATAGCATATTGCCGCTGCGGCAGAACGTCAGCCTTGCTCCAACATCAGGCCGGAGATGCGCCGCACGCGGCGTTCAACCGCCTCTTCGAATACTCCCGCACGCGGCTCGATCAAGCTGAAGCAGTGCTTGGCGCGGGTGATGCCGGTATATACCAGCTCCTTGGTCAGCACCGGATTGAGCGCGTCCGGCAGCACCAGAGCGGTGTGGCTGAACTCCGAGCCCTGCGACTTGTGCACGGTCATGGCATAGACGGTTTCGACTTCATTGAGCCGGCTGGGTAACACGAAGCGCACCCCGCCACTGCCGTCGTTACGCGCAAAGGCCACGCGCAACAAGGCGACGCCGCGCTCGTCGGGCAGGCGCAGGGCAATGCCGATATCGCCGTTCATCAGTCCCAGGCCATAGTCGTTGCGGGTGACCAGCACCGGCCGGCCTTCGTACCACGGCTGCTGACTGTCGATCAGACCAGCGCTGTGCAGCACGCGGGTGACGCGCTCGTTCAGACCCTGCACGCCCCACGGCCCCTTGCGTACTGCACAGAGCAGTTGGAAGTCCTCGAAACTTTGCAGCACCTGGCCGGCCCACTGCTCCCAGCGCGGGTCGTCTGCTGCGGTCGCGGGCGGGGGGCGCAGGCGACCGATGTTGCGCAGGTAATGGCGGTAGCCCTGTGGGCCGTCGGTGCCGCGATCAAGGCCATCGAGCAGCAGTCTGTCGAAGCGTCGATCATGCTCGCCTTGCAGCGACAGGCCGTGCACGTCGTCGAGCTTTTGCGTCAGCAGTTCGCGCGCCGCCTGAGCTTGCTGGCGTTTGACCAGGCGGGCCAGCTGACCGATCCCGCTGCCTTCACCAAAACGCCGCGAGTGGCGCAACATCACCACCTGCTGCGCAAGTGGGTGCTGCTCGGCGTCGCCGGGGGTTAGCCCGCGGTCCTGCAGGGACTGTCCGCCGACCTGCTCCAGCCAGGCGCGGGTGGCCGCCGAATAGAAACCCTCCTCGGCGTCGCGGCACAGGTCACCGAGCACTGCACCGGCTTCGACCGAGGCCAACTGGTCCTTGTCACCCAGTAGCACCAGCCGCGCCGACGGTGGCAAGGCGTCGAGCAGCACGGCCATCATCTCCAGGTCGATCATCGATGCTTCATCGATCACCAACACATCCAGTGGCAACGGGTTGCCAGCATGGTGGCGGAAATGGCGCGAGCCCGGGCGGCTGCCGAGCAAGCGGTGCACGGTGCTGACGTCGGTCGGAATCTGCTGGCGGACCTCGGCGCTGACCTCAAGCAACTCGACCTGTTGGCCTATCGACTCGGTCAGGCGCGCAGCGGCCTTGCCGGTGGGCGCTGCCAGGCGAATCCGCAGCGGCCTGCCCTGCTCCACCGCAGGCCCTTGCAGCAGTGCCAGCAGGCGCACCACTGTTGTGGTCTTGCCGGTGCCGGGGCCGCCGGTGATGATGCTGAACGAGGCGCGGGTAGCCAAGGCGCAGGCGAGTTTCTGCCAGTCGACCTGGCCTTGCGGCGCGCCACCCTTGAACAGTTGCTCAAGCCGTTCCGGCAGCGCTGGCGCGATGACTTGATCCGCTGCCAGGCGCTGGCGCAGCGCGTTGTCGATCTGCCGCTCGTAGCTCCAGTAGCGGCGCAGGTACAGGCGCAAGCCGCTGAGGACCAGTGGTCGCGCGCTGTGCCCCGGCGTATTGCCAGTAGCCACTAGCGGGCTGGCCGCGATGCGCTCGCACCAGGTGTGCTGATCGAGCTTGGTCAGCAGTTGGGATGGCAGCAGCAATGGCCCGTCGAGGGCATCACCTTCCGGTGGCAGCGACAGGGCGAAGTCCGGCTCGGCCAGGGTCTGGGCGAGGTCCAGGCAGACATGCCCGTGACCCAACTGGTGGCTGGCCAGGGCAGCGGCGAGCAACAGCAGCGGGTCGCTGCCGGGCGCACGCTCTTCAAGAAAACCCACCAGTGCGCGGTCGAGCGCGCGCAGCCAGCCGCGCTCAACCCAGCGGTCGAGCAGGATCAGCAGGTCATGGCTGCTCTGCAGCGGCGCCAAGGCAGCCAGCTGCTCGGCTTGCAGGGGGGTTGGCAACAGGTCTTCAAGGCGGCGGCTCATGGCGCGGCTCCGGCAAACAGGTCCTGCTGTGCCGGCACCGGGGCACCGCGGAACAGGGCATCGAGGGCTTCGATCAGCTCACGTGGCGGCTTGCTGAAATACACCCCGTGGCCTGCCCGGCTGGCGCCACGCAGGAAGATGAACAGCGCACCGCCGACATGGCGGTCGTAATCGTAGTCGGGCATGCGCGCGCGCAACTGGCGGTGCAGCGCGAGCAGGTAGAGCACGTACTGCAGGTCGTAGCGGTGATCGAGAATCGCCTGTTCCATGGCCAGCGCGTTGTAGCTGTGCAGGTCCGGGCCGAGCCAGTTGGATTTGTAGTCGGTCACGTAATAACGGCCGTCCAGCTCGAAGGCCAGGTCGATAAAACCTTTGAACATGCCGTTAAGCTGGCTCGGCTCGGCGGCGGCACGCGCGGCGCCGCCGTGGGTATGCCGGGTCACCAACTGATCAAGCTCGATGACATCGACCTTGTGACTGGCAAACCAGAATTCCATCTCGATCTGATACTGCTGCAGGTGCGCCAAGGTCAATTGGCGATCCTCGCCATGTAACGGCAGCGGCTCGACCAGCAGATGCTGCAGCCACTCGGTGAGGCCCGGGATCCAGCCTTTCCAGTCCCGCCGGTTGCAGCGTTGGCCGACCGTATGTTCGATGAGCTGAGGCTGCTGGCTGACTTCGGCGAAGCCCTCACGCCCGGCCCACTCGAGCAGACCGTGCAGGAAGGTGCCGGGATTGGGCCCGCGTGGGAAGCGATGAATGTCGCCGCTCTGAGCCGGGATATCACGCAACTGCTGGGCGTCGATGCGCTCGTCATCGGTCAGCTGCTGGGCCAGCGAGCTGTCACCGGCAAGGCTCTGGTCGCCCACGCGCAGGGCGCTATAGGAGGCGATCCACCAGTTCTCTGCCGCAGCCCGGCGTGGCTTGCGCGCAGCAATCAGCTCGTGACCATCTTGTGGGGGCAGATAGCGCTGTTCGTCTGCGCCAGGCAGCTCTTCACAGACGATATCCGCGCAGCTCGCTTGCAGGCTTTGCAGCCACTCGGCCAGCTGTGCCGACGAGGCCAGCGGCAGGCCGCCGCCGAGCAGATAGCCCAGGGCCGAGCGATGCAGCAGCGAGTGTTTCTGGTTACCGCGTTTGAGGTCGGCGACACCGAGCCAGCAGGCATGCTGGGCGCGGGTCAAGGCGACGTAGAGCAAGCGCAGATCTTCGGCCAGGCGCTCATCATCGGCGCGCTCGATCTGCTCTTGGTCGGGTGTCAGGGTCAGGTGCGCGTGGCCGTCGCTGTCGTGCCAGATCAGCGGCAGGCGCTGGCCATCGACCGGCTTGCTGGTGCAGATGAACGGCAGATACACCAACGGATACTCAAGGCCCTTGGACTTGTGAATGGTCACGACCTTGACCAGTTGCTCGTCGCTCTCCAGGCGCAGGATCTGCTCTTCGCCCGCCTGCCCGGAGCCGGCCAGGTTCTCGCCCAGATGGCGGATCAAGGCTTGCTCGCCATCCAGTTCGCCAGCGGCCTGCTGCAGCAGTTCGGCCAGGTGCAGCAAATTGGTCAGCACCCGCTCGCCGTCGCTGCGGGCAATCAGCCGGCGCGGCAGTTCGAAGTCATGCAGCAGGCGCCGCAGCATCGGCAATACGCCCTGGCGCTGCCAGGTTTCGCGGTACTGGCGAAAGCGCATGACCCAGTCTTCCCAGACCCGCTCGTCCTGATTCAGCCGCTCGAGTTCAAGCAGTGACTGCTCGAGGGTCGGGCTGGCCAAGGCGGTCTTGAGCAGGCGCTCGGAGTCGGGTTCGGCGCAGGCCTTGAGCCAAGCCAGCAGGTCGTGCGCCTCCTGGGCGGCGAACACCGAGTCTTTGTCCGACAGGTACACACTGCGCACATCGCGCGCTGCCAGCTCGGCGCGGACCAGCTGCGCTTCGCGACCGTCGCGCACAAGGATGGCGATATCCGAAGGCAGGCACGCCCTGAGTTTGCCATCGATTTTTTTGAATCCACTGACGCCCTGTTGACCACCGTTGAGCAGCCCGACGATATGGCTGGCGCAGCTGGCGGCCAGTTGCTGACGATAGAGGGTACTGGACACCGGTTCGTCACTGTCCAGCCGCCAGCAATGCAGCGCGGCGGATGGCTGACCGTTGATCAGCAGTTGCTCGCTGCGGCCTTTGGCGTGGACCTCGATGAACGGCAAGGGGTTGTCTTGCCCGTCGCGGAACAGGAACGCCCCACGTCCGCTGCTACGCCCTTCTGCAGCGAGGAACAGGCGGTTGACCGCACCGACCATGGCTTTGCTGGAACGGTAGTTGGTGTCCAGGCTGTGCAGGCGCCCGGCAGTGGCGCGGCGGGCCGCCAGGTAGGTAAAGATGTCGGCACCGCGGAAAGCGTAGATCGCCTGCTTCGGGTCGCCGATCATGAACAGGCCGGTTTCGGCGTGGTTCTGGCTGATCTGGTAGATGCGCTCGAAGATGCCGTACTGGACCGGGTCGGTGTCCTGGAATTCGTCGATCAGCGCGACCGGGAACTGCTCGCGGATGAGCGCGGCCAAGCGTTCGCCGGACTCCTGATTGAGCGCGTGCTGCAGGCGCAGGAGCATGTCGTCGAAGCCCATCTCGGCGCGCCGGCGCTTCTCCTGCTCGAAGCGTGCCGACACCCAACTGGCGGCATGCTCGAGCAAAGGCACTTCGGGGCTGGCCAGGCCTTGTAGCTGCTGGCGCAGGGTTTCCATGGCGCGCAGGGCCGGGTGATCGGGTGGGTCACCGTGCTTCCAGGCTTCGGCCATGCCGGCTGGAGTCAGGCGGGTGAAGCCAGTGCCCAGATCCAGTTCGAGGACCTGATCGTCACCAGCCCAGGCGCGCAGTTTTTCGAACCACGGCTCGAAGTAACGCGCCTGCAGCTTGCGCCCATCAGCGTGCTTGGCCGCAACCGCCGCGTGGCAGATCTGCTGCAACTCGTCGGCCCAGACGCCCCAAGGCGCCTTGAGCTGGCACAGCTGCTGCGCGCGTTGCTCCAGAGTGGTCTCGATCAGTGCCTGCGGCTCGATATCATCGGCGCTGCTGGCGACACGGCCAAACAGCGGACGCAGGCGCGGCAACAAGGCATCGGGGCTGACCCAGTTGCCGCGTACCCAGTTCAGGGACTCGCCGCGCATGCCATAGCAGAAGCGCCGCCAGTAGTCGCGCATGACCTGGCCGAGCAGTTCGCTGTGATCGGTCTCAAGACTTTGGGTAAACAGGCTGCCGCTGTCGAAGGCGTGTTCGCGCAGCATCCGTTGGCACCATCCGTGAATGGTCGACACGGCGGCTTCGTCCATCCACTGTACGGCCACTTCCAGGCGGCTGGCGCAACGTGGCCAGAGCTCTGCCGGGTAGTCGGCACGGAGCATCTGCAACAGCGGGTCGGCGTCGCCCAGCTCGTCACGGAAGAACCGTGCGGCTTCGGCCAGTCGCGTACGAATGCGCTCACGCAGCTCTTTGGTGGCCGCATCGGTAAAGGTCACCACGAGGATCTGCGGCGGCAACAGCTCGCGGCCAAAGCCGTGCGCATCGCCATGGCCGAGGATCAGCCGCAGGTACAGCGCCGAGATGGTGAAGGTCTTGCCGGTACCGGCGCTGGCTTCGATCAGCTGGCTGCCATGCAGCGGGAAGCTCAAGGCCAAGGGGCGGGCCTGGGTCATGCGGCACTCTCCGGATTGCCCTGGGTTTGCCAAGGCGCGGCGAACAGGGGGCGGTACAGGGCTTCACACCAGCCTTCGAAGGTTTCATCGGCGCTGAGTGCGGCGAAGTCGCGGAACTGGCGCGCCAGGGCGAGGCTTTCGCTGCGTTCACCAAAGCTGTTCTGGCCGTCGCCTTCGTAGGCCCGGGCGGCAGCGGCCAAGGCCTTGTCCGGGTCGTCCTGGCCGAGCCAGGCGAAGGCGGTCTTGGCCGCCACCGGCAGCGGCGCGTTCATGCCGGCCTGGCGTGCGACCAGCAGATCAGCAAGCCGCTCACTGGCCTCAGCCTGTGGCAAAGGTTCCAGCAGCAGGGTCAGGTCGCTGGCCACCAGTGCACTGTGCAGCGGGTAGCCGGCAGCGCAGCCAGCCAGGTGCATGACCCAGGTCGGAATCAGCCGATGGCGCTTGAGGTTGTTACGCCCGGCACTGATGGTGTTGGGGATGGTAGTGATGCTCAGCAGGCTTTGGTCGGCCGCCTGATACACCCGCCCAAGCCAGCCTTGCAGGCGCTCGCGGCCATGCTCGAAGTGAATCGGCAGCGCGCCTTCGACCAGGCTCGGCCAGCGTTGCAGCAGGTGTCGATGACGTTGCAGCAGATTGGGCAGGGGCTCGATCAGCTCGGCCTGGAGGATCTCGCCAAAACCGGCCAACGGCAGCAGGCCATGGCCTTGCAGGCGGCGCGCCTGGGCGTACAGGGCCGATTCGGCGTTGCCTGGGTCAGCCAGGGCGGTATCCAGCAGGCTTTCGCTGAGGCCGTAGCGCTGCAGTGCGTCGAGCACGAACGGTTCTTCGTCCGGGGTCGGTGCCTCGAGTGACTCGAAGAACACCTTCAAGCGCTGGCGGAAGAAATGCCGCACCGGGTGACGCAGAAAGTCCTGCAGTTGGGTCAGGCTCAGCGGCTCGTCATTGACGTAGGGCGCTAGCGTGTCGTCTGCGGGCGGTGTGGCAGCCTCGGCCTGATGCAACAGTTGCCACTCATGGGCGTAACTGAACAGCGGGCTACCTTTCTGGAAGTAGCGCTGGCTGAACGGCTGCAGCGGGTGCTCCTGAGTCAGGCCGTGCAGCAGTTGCTGGCCGGCGTCTTCGCGCTGGCCTGGCTTGGCGTTGGCGACTTGCCAACCGGCGGCCAGGTGATCGCGCAACTGGCCGATCAGGACCGAGGCCGGCCGCTCGCTGTTGTCGCGGATGCTGCGCCCTACCCAGCTGACATACAGCTGGTCGCGGGCAGACAGCAGGGCTTCGAGCAGCAGGTAGCGGTCATCCTCACGACGCGAGCGGTCGCCTGGGCGGTAGTCACTGGCCATCAGGTCGAAATCCAGCGGCTGCTGGGCTCGTGGGTAATCGCCGTCGTTCATGCCCAGCAGGCAGACCACCCGGAAGGGGATCGCTCGCATCGGCATCAGCGTGCAGAAGTTTACTGAGCCGGCGAGAAAGCGTTGCGAAAGTTTGCCTTGATCGAGACCTGACAGCCACGCCTCGCGCACTACCGTCAGTGGTAGTGGCTCGTGCAGGGCGACCGTATCGCAGGTTTGCAGCCAGGTGTCGCGCAGGTCCTGAAGCTGTACTAGGAGAAACTCGTCATGCTCGTTTTCGGCCAGGAAAAACACCTGCAGCAGTGCATTCAGGCGCTCGCCCCACTCAACTGCTGTTGCCGCTTGAGCGAGCTCGACACAGGCCACATCAAGCGCATCGAGCAACGCCACCAGCGGCCCGATCAAGGCGGCATCGAGGCCGCCGATCTCGTCGTAGGGCTCGATGCCATCGCAGCCCTCGCCTACGCCCACTGCGTAACCGAGCAGCATCCGCCGCAAGCCAAACCGCCAGCTGTTCTGCTCCAGCCCTTCGGGCAGGCCGAGGCTGGCGCGCTGGGCGGCACTCAGGCCCCAACGGATGCCGGCGCCTTCGATCCAGCGATGCAGAGTCGGCAGGTCGCTTTCCTGAATGGCGAAGCGCGCGCGTAGTGCGGGCACGTCGAGCAGATCGAGTACCTCACTAACGGCAAAGCGACTGTCGGGCAGCTTGAGTAGATGCTCAAGAGCGATCAGTAAAGGGTCACGGCCACGCTGGCCCTGATCGGTCAGGGTGAACGGGATATAGCGCGGGTCGTGGCGATCGAGCTGGCCGAACACCGCGCGGATATGCGGGGCGTAGTCATCGATGGCCGGCAGCATGACGATGATATCGCGCGGGCGCAGAGTAGGATCGGCGCTGAAGCGGGCCAGCAGTTGGTCGTGGAGGATCTCGACTTCACGTTGGGCGCTGTGGGCGATGTGAAACCTGACCGAGCGGTCCTTGGTCGGGTCCACCGCGGGCCAGACTTCGCGGGTTTCGGCCAACGGCCGCAACTCGAGAATGTCATCCTGCAACTGGTTGAGCAGATTGCCTGGCTGGGCCTCACTGAACAGGTCGATGCGGCCTTCGTTGAACACGCCAAGGTAACTGGCAGGGTCGTCGTAGCTGTCGAGCAGGTTGATGTAGTCACGGCCCTGTTTACCCCAGGCAGCGAGCAATGGGTGGGCATGCTGGTGCAGGCTCTCGTCGTCCAGTTGCAGGGGCATGCCCTGCTTGCGCTGTTGGCGCTTGTACTGGTGGCGGAGCAGGTCTTTGTCGGCAACGATATCGCCCCAGTGGTGACGACATGGGTTGTGTACGCAAAGCAGCACCTGGCTGAAACGGGCCAACGCCGCCAGAGCCTCGAGTGCCTGCGCCGGCAGGGACGAGATACCAAAGACGATGACTCGCGCTGGCAAGCCCTTGGGCGGCTGCTCGAGGCTCTTCATACGCTCGATAAAGCGCTGGTGCACGCCGGCACGGCTCTGCTCCATACCGGCCTGGCCGACATCTTCGAGCAACGCCCGCCACAGTTCGGCCTGCCACCAGTTGCCGGCAGCCAGTGGCTTGCGCTGGGCGCGGGCAGTGTTGAGAACATGCTTACCGGCTGCCCAATCCTGCAGCCAGTCGGCGCGGTAGACCTGATATTGGTCGAACAGGTCAGCCAGGCGCTCGGCCAGCTGGTAGCGCTTGCGCAGGTCGCTGTCGTCAGTCAGAAAGCGCCGTAGCGGCTCGAAGTGCGGGCGCTCGATGAGCGCCGGCAGCAAGCGCATCAGGCGCCAGGTAAGTGGGGCCTTGTCGAGCAGGGATACTTCGGGGATTTCGTCGCGGCCGAGCACCTTGCGGTACAGCTGCCACATGAAGGTACCGGGCAATTGCACATCGATGGCGGCAGCGATGCCACAGCCGCCGCTGTCATCGTCTTGTGGGTCTTCGGCCAGGGCGAGTTTCAGCCATTGGGCGATGCCATTGCTTTGCACCAGGGCGACTTCGTTTTCCAACGGGGCCAGAGGGAAGCGGCGCATCATACTCACCACCAGGCTGCGCAGGTCGTCCAGGCGGTTGCCGTGAACAATCATGAAGCCGGGGTGCAAGCGGGTATCTGCCATTGCGCTCTCTCTGAAAGGCGTTCGTCCTGGGGGGAACCATATCATGGGCGGGGGTAATGCGATGGGGGCCGCTATAAAGCCCCAGATTTCCGGATCCCGGAAAAGACAAAACCCCTACCTGCTTGCGCAGATAGGGGTTTTGCGAAATGAATCTTGACGATGACCTACTCTCACATGGGGAGACCCCACAC
>NZ_JANUEL010000003.1:0-581758 GCF_024809895.1 Pseudomonas sp. BIGb0278 | reverse complement strand
TCCCCATGTGAGAGTAGGTCATCGTCAAGATTCATTTCGCAAAACCCCTATCTGCGCGAGCAGGTAGGGGTTTTGTCTTTTCCGCGATCCGGAAATCTGGGGCCGCAACGCGGCCCCCAAATATCTGCCCCCGCCACGATCCCCAGCATTCTTACCCCATCCACCGCTCCGGCGCCGCAGCAAGGCCGTTTCTACGGCAATGGCAAACTAGAAAATCAAAGTGCTACAGATAATGATTCGTATTTGCTAGAGTGCGTGATCGAACCTATTCCATCACGACCAGCAGGTCCGCTCATGCTTATCCCTAACGTCCCCCGCAAAAGTGCGTTTAATTCCGTGTGGCTGCCGATCGGGCTGGTCGCGAGTATCTCAACACCGTTCGCCTTGGCAGAAACGGCGCTGGAGAACCAGCAAACGGCTAGCGCGAGCGATAGCCCGGGCGTCGTTCTGGAGTTGGAGGAAACTGCGATCTCGGCAAGCGCCGATGCCTCGCGAGAAGGCTTGGTGCCTGAATATGAGGGTGGTCAGGTGGCCCGCGGTGGGCGCGTGGGTATTCTGGGCAACAAGGATTACATGAGTACGCCATTCACCTCGACGTCCTACACCAATCAGCTGATTCGGGATCAACAGGCACAAAGTGTCGCCGATATCCTTCAGAACGACCCGTCGGTGCGCATTGCCCGTGGTTTTGGAAATTTCCAGGAACTCTACGTAGTGCGCGGCTTTCCTCTGTATTCCGATGACATTGCTTACAACGGCTTGTACGGGTTACTGCCACGCCAGTATGTGGCTGCCGAATTTATCGAGCGGGTGGAGGTGTTCCGCGGCGCCAACGCCTTCCTCAACGGTGCGGCGCCGGGCGGTACCGGGATCGGCGGTGCGATCAATATCCTGCCCAAGCGCGCCCCCAACGAGGCGCTCACCCGTTTGACTGTAGGTGCCGAGAACAATGGCTTTGGTACCGCCGCCGCGGATCTGGCACGACGCTTTGGCGAAGAGGATCGCTTCGGCGTGCGCGTCAATGTGGCCAAGCGCGGAGGCGAGACTGCGGTAGAAGACCAGGACCGTAGCCTGGACATGTTCGCCTTGGGCCTGGACTATCAAGGCGAGCGCTTGCGTTTGTCCGCAGATGTCGGCCATCAATACCACTTCATCGACAACCCATTGCCCAGCGTCACGCCGACGGGCAGAGTGCCGAGCCCGCCCGATGCAGACAAGAACTACGGGCAGTCGTGGACCTATTCGAAAGAGAAGCAGACGTTCGGCACCTTTCGCGCGGAGTACGACCTGAGCGACGCTGTCACCACGTGGGCAGCGATCGGCATGCGCAAAGGCGAAGAGAAGAACGTGCTCGCCAACCCCTCTTCCAATGCCGCAGGCGTAACCCGAGCCAATCGTTTCGACAACTATCGCGAAGAAACCATCACTACCGGCGAAGTCGGGATGCGCTTCAACCTGCAGACCGGCCCGGTGTCGCACCAGTGGGTGGTGTCGGGTGCGATGTTCGACAGCAAGGATCGAAACGCGTGGGCGGGTAACTTCGGCGGCTTCGCCGGTGACCTGTATGATCCCGCAGATTTTGCTAAACCGGACAATGTGAGCTTCAGCGGTTCCATGTCCGATCCGCACATCACTGCCCGCACGCACACGCAAAGTCTCGCAATCGCCGACACGCTTGGCTTCTTTGATGATCAACTGCTGCTGACGCTCGGTGCTCGTCGTCAGGGCATGGATGTGACCGGTTATGACTACAACAGTGGCGACAAGACGTCGAAGTACAACCGCTATGAGACCACACCTGTTGCGGGTGCTGTATACCAACTGAACGAGCAGTTCTCGGTATATGCCAATTACATCGAAGGGCTGACCAAGGGTGATACGGCCAGCGCCACCACAACCCTGCCTGACGGCTCCAGCGCGCCTGTTCTAAATGCTGGTCAGTCACTCGCACCGTATGTCGCCAAACAGACCGAGTTCGGCGTGAAATACGATGGCGGTGCTCTGGGCGGTAGCCTCGCAGTGTTCGAAACGCGCAAACCTGTAGGTATTGTCGAGAATCAGGTATTCAAGGATGGCGGCGAACAACGTAACCGCGGCATCGAACTGTCGCTGTTTGGCACACCAATTCAACGCGTGCGCCTGCTCGGTGGGGTAACACTGCTTGACGCAGAACTGAGCAAGACTCAAAACGGTGAAAACGACGGCAACGAGCCGATCGGCGTGCCTAAGGTGCAAGCAAACATCGGCGGCGAATGGGATGTGCCCGGCGTCGACGGCCTGACCCTGACCAGTCGCGTTGTCTATACCAGCAGTCAATACGTAAACAACGCCAACAGCCTCGAGATCCCCTCCTGGACCAGGTTTGATCTGGGCGCGCGGTACGGCCTTAAAGTCGATGACAAGGATGTAACCTTGCGCGCGCGGCTGGATAACGTTGCGGGCCGTAACTATTGGGCTTCAACTGGCGGCTACCCCGGCTCGAACTACCTGGTGCTGGGCGCCCCGCGCACGTTTTCGGTCAGTGCGTCGGTAGATTTCTGATGATTTGATCCTGCCTGGAGTTTTGTACAGCCGGGTTGTCATACTGCAAACAGGCCTCGCTCTGGTAGTACCCGCAAAGGGAAATATCCACCTAAAGCTTGAGAGGCAGTTCTAGTCGATCAGACAGGGGCTGTGCTGACGACCGCTCCAGACTTCGCCGCTTCGGCAATGGCCTCAGTGATGATCAGATTTCTGAGGCCATCGCGCACCGTGACCAGCGGCGCTTCAAGTCCCTGAATGATCCGGCAGAAATGCTCGAGCTGAAGCTCCAGTGGATCCCGACGTTCAACACCGGCGGTCGCCGTTTGAAAAGGCTTGAACCATGAGCGCTCTTCAGCGCGGGCATAGTATCTGAGGCGCATTGTGGGCACTGCAAGCGACCCGTTCTTGCCGCTGATTACATAGCAGTCTTCATCGGCGTAAGCGGCGTAGCTCGCATTCTCCTGGGACGTCTGCTCCCAACTGCGGGCACACCCCGCAGAGTCCGACAGCAGAAACGAGCCCAGGGCTCCGTTGGCAAAGCGCAGGCCGATACACACCGTGTCTTCGACCGGAAAGTTGCGCGCGGCACTCGACTGCATGGCCTGGACGGCAACGATCTCTCCGCACAGCGAGCGCAAGTTGCCGATCTCGTGAATCATGTTGATCAGGATCGGGCCGCCACCTTCCTGGCGCCGCCACACGGCCGCATCGAAGTAGTCATCCGGCTTGTAGAACAGCGCGCTGCCCTGCACGGCAACAATCTCGCCGAGCACGCCTTCGCCGATGATCTCCCGTGCCTTGGCCAGCACAGGGCTATGTGCTCGATGGTGCCCGACCAGCAGACGCGCACCCTTTGCGGTTGCCGCAGCGAGCAGACGCTTACCTTCTTCAACGCTGTGGGCGACGGGTTTTTCGATCAAGGCGGCAACGCCTGCCTCGACGCATTGCAACGCCTGCGCAACATGCAGCGCATTGGGCGTGGCAAGGATAACGCCGTCCGGTTTGACGTTGTCGAACAAGGCCGCCAGATCTGCATATTGAGGAACGCCCAGAGCGGTCAGGTAATCGTCCGGGATCGTTACCGGATCAACAACGGCAACCAGTTCACAAGACAGGCTCGCTTGTACAAGTTCGATATGGCGGCGACCGATCATGCCGACGCCGGCCACTGCAATTCTGATTCTGGACATGATTTGATCTTCACAGTTGTTTTTGTGTTCCTGAGGAGCAGCGCTGGCTCATCAGGTGCTGTTAGGATCCAGCCTACTATCGCCGGCGAAGGTCATAATGGGCTCAGATGAAATATCAGAATTCTCAATTACTGAACAATGACCCGTTCCTGCGTGACCTTTTGCTCTTCACTGCGATCGCCCGCTGTTCGAGCTTCGTCAGCGCAGGGGCTGAGTTGGGGATCTCGCCAGCGCACGTCAGCAAGCGCATCGCGACACTTGAGCAAAGCCTCAACTGCAAGCTGTTCAACCGCACGACGCGCCGCGTCACCATCACCCGTGAAGGCGAGGCGATGCTGGTCTGGGCCAAACAGATTCTGGAAAACGTCCACGGCATGCTGGAAACGTCCCATGGAGACCGGGTAGAGCCCAGAGGGCTGCTGCGGATCAGCACCAGTCAACGACTGGGCCGTTTCCACGTGGCACCCATTCTCGGCCTGCTGCGTAAGCGCTACCCAGGACTTGAGGTCTGGATCGAGTTGATGGACAGGCGCACGGACCTGATCGGTGAACAGTTCGATATCGATATTCGAGTAGGGGAGGTGACCGAGCAGCATCTGATTGCCCACAAAATCGCCAGCAGCCAGAGGATTCTGTGCGCCGCCCCGAGCTATGTCGCGGAGCGAGGCCATCCCGCTTCGCTGGCTGATCTGGCACAGCACGACTGCCTGCTGCTGCGCGACAGGGACAGTAGCTTTGGTTTGTGGCGTCTAGAGGGGCCAGCTGGCATGGAGACCGTCAAGGTGACCGGGCCTATGGCATCGAACAACAGCGACATCGTGCGCGAGTGGGCGCATGAAGGGCTGGGCATCATCATGGCCTCCACATGGGACGTCGCCCCCAGTTTTGCGCAGGGCAAGCTCATGCGACTGCTGCCTGCTTGGCATCAGGTTGCGGATATTTCCGCGGTCACGACGGTCCGTGCTTCACAGTCGGAGAAAATCAAAGTGTGCCTTGAGTTTCTGACTGAACAGTTGACGGCTGGTGCTTATGCGCTTGAGGGCATAACTGACTGAGCAGCACATCAAAGAGCACTGCTTTGCTGGAGAAAACGTTCAAACTGTAGAAACTAAAAAGCCCGCAATCAGCGGGCTTTTGGGATGTTGCGTAGACGCCGGTAAGGCGTCTATGTGTTGCGTTTGGTGCCCCGAGGGAGACTCGAACTCCCACTCCTTTCGAAAACGGATTTTGAATCCGCCGCGTCTACCAATTCCGCCATCAGGGCTTGTGGGGCGGCAGTATAGAGAGGCTCCGCGGGTCGGTCAATCGGCTTTCATGGAGAATTTTCACAGGTTGGGCTAAACTTTGCGGCCCTGTCGAACCGAACACAATCATGCGCGTCGCCGATTTTTCCTTCGAACTCCCCGATTCCCTGATCGCCCGCCACCCATTGGCCGAGCGCCATGGCAGCCGACTGCTGGTTCTTGATGGACCGAGCGGCGCGCTGGCTCATCAGCAATTCACCGATCTGCTCGAACACCTGCGCCCAGGTGACCTGATGGTGTTCAACAACACCCGGGTGATCCCGGCGCGGTTGTTTGGCCAAAAAGCCTCGGGCGGCAAGCTCGAAGTGCTGGTCGAGCGCGTGCTCGACAGCCACCGGGTGCTGGCCCATGTGCGTGCAAGCAAGGCGCCCAAGGTCGGTACACAGTTGCTCATCGACGGCGGCGGCGAGGCCGAGATGGTCGCCCGCCATGACACGCTGTTCGAGCTCCGTTTCAGCGAAGAAGTGCTGCCGCTGCTCGATCGCGTCGGCCATATGCCGCTGCCGCCGTATATCGATCGCCCGGACGAGGGCGCCGACCGCGAGCGCTATCAGACTGTTTATGCCGAGCGCGCAGGTGCCGTCGCGGCGCCAACCGCAGGCCTGCACTTCGACCAGCCGCTGCTCGAGAAAATCGCAGCCAAGGGCGTCGAGAGCGCGTTCGTTACCTTGCATGTGGGCGCCGGCACCTTCCAGCCGGTGCGGGTCGACAAGATCGAAGACCACCATATGCACAAGGAATGGCTCGAAGTCAGCCAGGAGGTAGTCGATGCCGTGGCCGCGTGCCGTGCGCGTGGCGGCCGAGTGGTTGCCGTCGGCACCACCAGCGTGCGCTCGCTGGAGAGTGCCGCGCGTGATGGCCAGCTCAAGGCGTTCAGCGGCGACACCGACATCTTTATCTACCCGGGCCGGCCGTTCCATGTGGTCGATGCCCTGGTCACCAACTTCCACCTGCCGGAGTCCACGCTGCTGATGCTGGTCTCGGCCTTCGCCGGTTACCCCGAGACCATGGCGGCCTACGACGCTGCGGTCGAGCATGGCTACCGCTTCTTCAGTTACGGTGATGCGATGTTCATCACCCGCAATCCGGCGCCGCGCGGCCCCGAGGATCAAGCATGAGTCGCACCTGTCGTATGTCCTTCGAACTGCTGGCCACCGACGGCAAGGCCCGTCGTGGCCGCCTGACCTTCCCCCGTGGCACGGTCGAGACCCCGGCGTTCATGCCGGTGGGCACCTATGGCACGGTCAAGGGCATGCTGCCGCGTGACATCGAGGCCACCGGCGCCGAGATCATTCTCGGCAACACCTTCCACCTGTGGCTGCGCCCGGGCACCGAGGTGATCAAGAAGCACAACGGCCTGCACGATTTCATGCAGTGGAAAGGCCCGATTCTGACCGACTCCGGTGGCTTCCAGGTGTTCAGCCTGGGCGCCATGCGCAAGATCAAGGAAGAGGGCGTGACCTTCGCCTCGCCAGTCGATGGCTCCAAGGTGTTCATGGGCCCGGAAGAGTCGATGCAGGTCCAGCGTGATCTGGGCTCGGACATCGTGATGATCTTCGACGAATGCACGCCGTACCCGGCCGAGCATGACGTCGCGCGCACCTCGATGGAGCTGTCGCTGCGCTGGGCGCAGCGCTCCAAGGACGCCCACGCCGACAACACTGCGGCGCTGTTTGGCATCGTTCAGGGCGGCATGTATCAAGACTTGCGGGAACGCTCGCTGGAGGCGCTGGTCAACATCGACTTCGACGGCCTGGCGATCGGCGGCTTGTCGGTCGGTGAGCCGAAGCACGAGATGATCAAGGTGCTCGATTACCTGCCGGCGATGATGCCCGCTGACAAACCTCGTTACCTTATGGGGGTAGGCAAACCCGAGGATCTTGTGGAGGGTGTGCGCCGCGGCGTCGACATGTTCGACTGCGTGATGCCGACGCGCAATGCGCGCAACGGCCATCTGTTCATCGACACCGGGGTGATCAAGATCCGCAACGCGTTCCATCGCCATGATGATTCGCCGCTGGATCCGACCTGCGATTGCTATACCTGCAGCAACTTCTCGCGCGCCTATCTGCACCACCTGGACAAGTGCGGAGAAATGTTGAGCAGCATGTTGAATACAATCCATAACTTGCGTCATTACCAGCGCCTGATGGCCGGTTTACGCGAGGCTATTCAACAAGGTAAATTGGCCGCCTTTGTCGACGCCTTCTATGCCAAACGCGGGCTTGCTGTGCCGCCTTTGGACTGACTGACTGTAACCGTTTGCCAACCCAACACGTTGCAACATAACAACTGGAGTGTCACATGAGCTTTTTGATCCCCGCCGCCTACGCGGACGCCGCAGCCCCTGCCGCCGGCCCTATGGGTGGTGGTTTCGAGTGGATTTTCCTGGTCGGCTTCCTGGTCATCTTCTACCTGATGATCTGGCGTCCACAGGCCAAGCGCGCCAAAGAGCAGAAGAACCTGCTGGGCAACTTGCAGAAAGGTGACGAAGTTGTCACCAACGGCGGCATCGCCGGCAAGATCGTCAAGGTTTCCGATGACTTCGTGGTACTGGAAGTGTCCGACACCGTCGAGATGAAGTTCCAGAAGGGCGCCGTGGCTGCGACCCTGCCTAAAGGTACGCTCAAGGCTATCTGAGGTACCGGTTTTACTTTTTCCAGTCGGGGCGCGCAAAGCGCCCCGCGTCTTGAACGGGCGGCGTGATGCTGAACAAATATCCTCTGTGGAAATACGCACTGATCGTGCTGGTGCTGGCGATCGGTTTCATTTATTCCGCTCCCAACCTCTATCCGGATGATCCGGCTGTACAGATCAGTGGTGCCAGCTCGGCGCTGCAGGTCAACCAGGCCGACCTCGATCGCGTCAACAAGGCGCTGACCGAAGCGGGTATCACCGTGAAGGGCACTAGCCTGGGCGAGAAGGGCAGTGGCTTGGTACGCCTGACCGACCAGGAAGACCAACTGCCAGCCAAGGATGTGGTGCGCAAGGCCTTGGGCGATGACTACGTCGTGGCCCTGAACCTGGCCCAGACCACCCCGCAGTGGCTGCGTAACCTGGGTGCAAGCCCGATGAAGCTCGGTCTGGACCTGTCCGGTGGTGTGCACTTCCTGCTCGAAGTGGACATGGACAAGGCCATGAGCGCGCGCATGAAGGTCTACGAAGGCGAAGTGAAGACCCTGTTGCGCAAAGAGCGCATCCGCTACCGCAGCCTGCCTCAGCAGGATGGCGGCATCGTGCTGGGCTTCTCTGACGACGCCACCCGCGAACAGGCCCGTGCCCTGATTCGCAAGAGCTTCACCGATTTCGACCTGACCACCACCGAGCGCAACGAGCTCGCTGTGCTGCGTCTGGCGCTGACCCCGGCCAAGGTTGCCGAGATCCGCGAATACTCGATCAAGCAAAACCTGACCACCGTGCGTAACCGGGTCAACGAACTGGGTGTGGCCGAGCCGCTGGTGCAGCGTCAGGGTGCCAACCGTATCGTGGTCGAGCTGCCAGGCGTGCAGGACACTGCCGAAGCCAAGCGCATCCTCGGCAAGACCGCCAACCTCGAGTTCCGCTTCGGTGCCGAACCAGGTGCCTCCAAGGCCACTACCGAGGTCTTCGAATTCCGTGATGGCGGCCGTTCGGCGCCGGTCGAGCGTGGTTTGATCATTACCGGTGACCAGGTCACCGACGCCCAAGCCAGCTTCGACGAGCAAGGCCGGCCACAGGTCAACATCCGCCTCGATGGCCATGGCGGCGAGTTGATGAGCCGCGCGACGCGCAGCAACGTCGGCCGCAGCATGGCAGTAATCTTCATCGAGCAGAAGCCGATCACTCGCTACGTCAAGCAGACCGTCGATGGCGTCGAGAAGGAAGTTGCCGTACAGAGCTTCCAGGAAGAGAAAAAGATCATCAGCCTGGCGACCATCCAATCGCCACTGGGCAGCCAGTTCCGCATCACCGGCCTCAATGGCCAGGGTGAATCGTCCGAACTGGCCCTGCTGCTGCGTGCCGGCGGTCTGGCTGCGCCGATGTACTTCGCTGAAGAGCGCACCATTGGTCCAAGCCTGGGTGCCGACAACATCACCAAAGGTGTCGATGCATCGCTGTGGGGCATGCTGTTCGTGTCCATCTTCATCATCGCCATCTACCGTGGTTTTGGCGTGATCGCGACCGTTGCCCTGACCGGCAACATGATCCTGCTGCTGGCCTTGATGTCCCTGCTGGGTGCCACCCTGACCCTGCCGGGCATCGCCGGTATCGTGCTGACCATGGGTATGGCGGTCGACGCCAACGTGCTGATCTTCTCGCGGATTCGCGAGGAGCTGAAAAACGGCATGTCGGTGCAGCGCGCCATCCACGAAGGCTTCAGCCGTGCCTACACCGCGATCATCGACGCCAACCTGACCAGCCTGCTGGTCGGCGGTATCCTCTTCGCGATGGGCACCGGGCCGGTCAAAGGCTTTGCGGTAACCATGTCCCTCGGGATTTTCACCTCGATGTTCACCGCCGTCATGGTGACCCGCGCAATGGTCAACCTGACCTGCGGCGGGCGTGACATCAAGAAGCTGTGGGTTTGAGGGAATAACCATGAAAACCATCAACTTCATGGGCGTGCGCAACGTTGCGTTCGCCGTCACTGTCCTGCTGACCATCCTGGCGTTGTTCAGCTGGTGGCAGAAGGGTTTGAACTTCGGTCTGGACTTCACCGGCGGTACGCTCATCGAGCTGACCTACGAGCGTCCGGCAGACCTCAAGCTGGTCCGCGCCGAGCTCGCTCAGTCGGGCTTCGAGGACGCCATCGTGCAGAGCTTCGGTGCGACTACCGATCTGCTGGTGCGCATGCCGGGCGACGACCCGCAACTGGGCAGCAAGGTTGCTGCAGCGCTGCAGAAAGTCGGCGGCGACAACCCGGCGACCCTCAAGCGAGTCGAGTTCGTCGGCCCGCAGGTAGGTGAAGAACTGCGTGACCAGGGCGGCCTGGGCATGCTGCTGGCGCTGGGCGGGGTACTCATCTACCTAGCCTTCCGCTTCCAGTGGAAATTCGCCGTCGGCGCGATCATCTCGCTGATCCACGACGTGGTCGTGACCGTGGGTATCCTCTCGTTCTTCCAGATCACTTTCGATTTGACGGTGCTGGCGGCAGTGCTGGCGATCATCGGTTACTCGCTGAACGACACCATCGTGGTATTCGACCGCGTGCGGGAAAACTTCCGCGTCATGCGCAAGGCCTCGCTGATCGAGAACATCAACGTCTCGACCACGCAGACCCTGCTGCGCACCATCGCCACTTCGGTTTCGACTTTGCTGGCCATCGCTGCGCTGTTGATCTTCGGGGGTGACAACCTGTTCGGCTTCTCCCTGGCTCTGTTCATCGGGGTCATGGCCGGTACCTACTCGTCGATCTACATCGCCAACGTGGTACTGATCTGGCTGAACCTGAACAGCGAAGACCTGATTCCACCGGTCAAGGCCGAGGGTGTGGACGAGCGTCCATAACCGCAAGCCGCCGCCGTTTGGCGCCAAGAGAGCCGCGAGTGTTGAACTCGCGGCTTTTTTTTTGCTCCAAGGCTGGGACAAGCGCGGGTTATGGCCCGCTGGTACGATCAGGAGGTTCACGTGAATAAATCAATGCTGGTGGGTGCGGTGCTCGGTGCCGTCGGTGTAACTGCCGCAGGCGCAATGGCGACCTACAGCTTGGTGAACAAAGGCCCAGAGGTCGCCGAGGTGACCGACGTGCAGCCGATCAAGCAGCAGGTCAAGACTCCACGTGAAGTGTGCAAGGACGTGACCGTGACGCGCCAGGCGCCGGTCAAGGATCAACATCAGATCGCCGGTACCGTGGTCGGTGCGTTGGCGGGTGGCTTGCTCGGCAACCAGATCGGTGGCGGCACCGGCAAGAAGATTGCCACCGTGGCCGGTGCGGTCGGCGGCGGCTACGCCGGTAACAAGGTGCAGGAAGGCATGCAAGAGCGTGACACCTACACCACCACCCAGACCCGCTGTAACACCGTGCATGACCTGAGCGAGAAAGTGGTTGGCTACAACGTCACCTATTCGATTGGCGACAAGGTCGGCAAAGTGAAGATGGACCACGAGCCAGGTTCGACTATCCCGCTGGACGAGAATGGCAAGCTGGTGCTGAGCAAGTCGCAGTAATCTGTAGGAGCGGCCTGCCGGGGCGCCGGACCGGTCGGGAAGGGTCGCGCAGCGGCCCCAAGATCTGTGCAGCACCAAAGAATGCCGGGCCAGCTACGCTGGCCTTTCGCGACACAAGGCCGCTCCTACAGGGGTCGAGTCTCAACGTACTCGTATAAAAAAAGCACCCCGTGGGGTGCTTTTTTGTGGCTGACCGGCGCTTAGCGCTTCAGCGATTGTGGTACGTGCGGCTGGATGGCAGTCAGCACGGCTTTGAAGCACTTGATGTTGCCAGCAACGATGTGGCCTTTCTCGAGGAATTCGTGGCCACCGTTGAAGTCGCTGACCAGGCCGCCAGCTTCCTGCACCAGCAGTACGCCTGCAGCCATGTCCCACTCGGACAGGCCCGACTCCCAGAACGCATCGAAACGACCGGCCGCTACATAGGCCAGGTCAAGGCTGGCAGAACCGGCGCGGCGGATGCCGGCAGTCTGGCCAGTCAGGGCGCGGATCATGCCCAGATAGTTGTCGAGGTCGGCCATCTGGTTGTCGCGGAACGGGAAGCCGGTACCCAGCAGGGCGCCTTCAAGGCTGGTGCGCGAGCTGACGCGCAGGCGGCGACCGTTGATCTGGGCGCCACGGCCACGGCTGGCGGTGAACTCTTCCTGGCGAACCGGATCCAGTACCACTGCGTGCTCCAGGCGACCGCGGTATTTGCAGGCGATGCTCACTGCAAAGTGCGGAATGCCACGCAGGAAGTTGGTGGTGCCATCGAGCGGGTCGATGATCCACAGGTAGTCTTTGCCTTCTTCACCTGAGCCAGCGTGGAAGCCGGTCTCTTCACCCTGGATCGAGTGGTTCGGGTAGGCCTTGCGCAGAGCATCGACGATTTTCTGCTCGGCAGCGCGGTCAACCTCGGACACGTAGTCCTTGGCGTCCTTTTCGTCCACCTTGATGGTGTCCAGGCGTTCGATGGAGCGGAAAATCAGTTCACTGGCGCTGCGAGCAGCGCGCAGGGCGATAGTCAGCATAGGCTGCATGGGCGGTTCACCTGGAGATGTTAAAGAAGAAAGCCGGCCATTTTAGCAGAGTTTTTTGACAACGGCAGCGCCGCATTTGCTTTCATGGCGTAACGTCCGTCGGTTCTGTAAGATCGACCGCCCTGATATCTGCCTTTGAGAGCACCCACCGTGCTGCAAAATATTCGTGTTGTTCTGGTCAATACCAGCCACCCCGGCAACATCGGCGGCGCTGCGCGTGCCATGAAAAACATGGGCTTGTCGCGCCTGGTGCTGGTCCAGCCACAGGAGTTTCCGGCAGCTGACGCCAGCGCCCGCGCTTCTGGCGCAGACGACGTGCTCAGTGGCGCGCTGGTGGTCGACTCGCTGGAAGAGGCGCTGGTTGGTTGCAGCCTTGCGATCGGCACCAGTGCCCGCGACCGCAGCCTGCCGTGGCCGATGCTGGATCCGCGCGAGTGCGGCGCCAAGTCGGTCGAGCGTGCCACCATGGGTGACGAAATCGCCCTGGTGTTCGGTCGCGAGCATGCCGGGCTGACCAACGACGAATTGCAGCGATGTCACTTCCATGTGCACATTCCCTCGAACCCTGACTTCAGCTCGCTCAATCTGGCCGCCGCCGTGCAGGTGCTTGGCTATGAGGTGCGCATGGCCTGGCTGGCCGCGCAGGGTGCGCCGTCGATCAGTGACAAGGCCGACGCCGTCGAACTGGCGACCCTGGACGAGATGGAGCGTTTCTACGACCACCTGGAAAAAACCCTGGTGGACATCGCCTTCCTCGATCCGGACAAACCCAAGCACCTGATGGCGCGCCTGCGTCGCCTGTACGGTCGCAGTTCGGTAGAGCGTACGGAAATGAGCATTTTACGCGGCATCCTCACCGAGACTCAGAAGGTCGCTCGGGGTGAGTCGCATAAGCGGAAGGATTGAGCAATGTTCGAACGTCTGCGTGAAGATATCCAAAGCGTATTCCATCGTGACCCGGCGGCGCGTAACGCTTTTGAAGTGCTGACCTGCTATCCCGGCATGCACGCGATCTGGCTGCACCGCCTTGGCCACGCCCTGTGGACGCGTGACCTGAAGTGGCTGGCGCGGCTGGTGTCGAACTTCGGCCGCTGGATGACTGGCATCGAAATCCACCCGGGCGCGACCATCGGCCGACGCTTCTTCATTGATCACGGCATGGGGATCGTCATTGGTGAGACCGCCGAGATCGGTGACGACGTCACCCTCTACCAGGGCGTGACCCTCGGTGGTACCAGCTGGAACGCCGGCAAGCGCCACCCGACGCTGGGCAATGGCGTGGTAGTCGGTGCCGGCGCCAAGGTGCTCGGCCCATTCACTGTCGGCGCCGGAGCCAAGATCGGCTCCAATGCTGTGGTCACCAAGGAGGTTCCGCCAGGCGCCACCGCAGTGGGTATCCCCGGTCGCATTATCGTCAAGGCGCAGGAAGACTCCGAAGTCGAAGCCAAGCGCAAGGCCATGGCCGAGAAGATCGGTTTCGATGCCTATGGCGTCAGTGGCGACATGCCTGACCCGGTTGCCCGCGCCATTGGCCAGATGCTCGACCACCTGCAAGCGGTCGACGAGCGTCTGCAGGGCATGTGCGGCGCGTTGACCAAGCTGGGTAGCGACTATCACGGCAAGGCGCTGCCGGCGCTGCCCGAAGAAGATTTCGTTGACGTCGCACCGGTCGAGGCAAGGCAGCAGGCGCAGAGCGACACCCAACCACATTGACAGCGACGATGGCGCTAGCCGTGGGCGTGTGCTCGCGGCCAGTGTCTGCTACACTCGCGCCCGCCCTTCGAGTGCAAACCCGACTAAAGCAGTAGGTCTAATAGTTGACTTAAATGCTCGGGAATCGCATACTTGCTCACATTCTGTAACTCCCGTGGTACCCATACGCCATGCGACTGACTACCAAAGGCCGATACGCAGTGACCGCCATGCTTGACTTGGCGTTGCACGCGCAGCATGGGCCGGTGTCACTGGCCGATATTTCCGAGCGCCAGGGCATCTCCCTCTCTTATCTGGAGCAGCTGTTCGCCAAGCTGCGCCGCAGCAGCCTGGTTTCCAGCGTGCGCGGCCCAGGCGGCGGCTATCAGCTGTCGCGCGGCATGGAAACCATCCAGGTTGCCCAGGTCGTCGACGCGGTCAACGAATCGGTCGACGCTACCCGTTGCCAGGGCCTGGGTGACTGCCATGCCGGTGATACCTGCCTGACCCACCACCTGTGGTGTGACCTCAGTCAGCAGATCCATGAATTCCTCAGTGGCATCAGCCTGGCCGACCTCGTCAAGCGCCGTGAGGTGCAAGAAGTCGCTCATCGCCAGGACCTGCGCCGTGTTGCAGGTCGATCCGCCCAGCTGGACAAGATTGAGACGTCCGCCGTCGACTGACATTGGTCACGAGCGACGCCACCGCCTGATAGGAGATATTCAATGAAGTTGCCGATCTACCTCGATTACTCCGCGACCACGCCGGTCGACCCACGCGTTGCCCAGAAGATGGCCGAATGCCTGCTGGTCGACGGCAACTTTGGTAACCCGGCGTCGCGCTCCCACGTGTTTGGCTGGCGCGCTGAAGAAGCGGTCGAAAACGGCCGTCGCCAGGTGGCCGAGCTGATCAACGCCGACCCGCGTGAAATTGTCTGGACCAGCGGTGCCACCGAGTCCGACAACCTCGCGATCAAAGGCGTTGCGCACTTCTATCAGACCAAGGGCAAGCACATCATCACCTCCAAGATCGAGCACAAAGCTGTGCTCGATACCGCTCGCCAGCTCGAGCGCGAAGGTTTTGAAGTGACCTATCTCGAGCCAGGCGAAGACGGCATCGTTACCCCGGGCATGGTTGAAGCGGTGCTGCGCGACGACACCATTCTGGTCTCGCTGATGCACGTCAACAACGAAGTTGGCTCGATCAACGACATCGCTGCAATCGGTGAACTGACCCGTGCTCGCGGCGTGCTGTTCCACGTTGACGCTGCACAATCTGCCGGCAAGGTCGAGATCGACGTGCAGAAGCTCAAGGTCGACCTGATGTCGTTCTCCGCGCACAAGGCCTACGGCCCTAAAGGTATCGGCGCGCTGTACGTCAGCCGCAAACCGCGCGTGCGTCTGGAAGCAATCATTCACGGCGGTGGTCACGAGCGCGGCATGCGTTCCGGCACCCTCCCTACGCACCAGATCGTCGGCATGGGTGAGGCATTTGCCATCGCCAAGCAGGAGATGGCCAGCGAGAACGCCCGCATCAAGGCGCTGAGCGATCGCTTCTTCAAGCAGGTTTCCAACCTCGAAGAGCTGTACGTCAACGGCAGCCAAACTGCACGCGTGCCGCATAACCTGAACCTGAGCTTCAACTACGTTGAAGGCGAGTCGCTGCTGATGGCCCTCAAGGACATCGCGGTATCGTCCGGTTCGGCCTGCACCTCCGCTTCGCTCGAGCCGTCGTACGTACTGCGCGCCCTGGGCCGCAACGACGAGCTGGCACACAGTTCGATCCGCTTCTCCTTCGGCCGCTTCACCAGCGAAGAAGAAGTCGACTACGCCGCGCAGGAAGTCTGCAAGGCTGTCACCAAGCTGCGCGAACTCTCGCCGCTGTGGGACATGTACAAAGACGGCGTCGATATCTCCAAGATCGAGTGGGCCGCCCACTAAGCAGTCGCCGGCAAGAGCGGCTACCTGATGAGGAAGGAATTGCACCATGGCATACAGTGAAAAGGTCATCGACCACTACGAAAACCCGCGCAACGTCGGCAAGATGGACGCTGAAGACCCGGACGTCGGTACCGGCATGGTCGGCGCGCCGGCCTGCGGTGACGTGATGCGTCTGCAGATCAAGGTCAACGAGCAGGGCGTTATCGAAGACGCCAAGTTCAAGACCTACGGCTGCGGTTCGGCTATCGCTTCCAGCTCCCTCGCCACCGAGTGGATGAAGGGCAAGACCCTGGACGAAGCCGAGACTATCAAGAACACCCAGCTGGCTGAAGAGCTGGCGCTGCCACCGGTCAAGATCCACTGCTCGGTACTCGCCGAGGACGCCATCAAGGCGGCCGTACGCGATTACAAGCAGAAAAAAGGCTTGATCTGAGTCGTTTGACTGGACGCTAAGGAGTTCCGATGGCTATCAGCATGACAGAAGCCGCCGCCAACCACGTGCGGCGCTCCCTCGACGGGCGTGGCAAGGGTGAAGGCATTCGCCTGGCCGTACGCACCACCGGTTGCTCGGGCCTGGCCTACGTGCTGGAGTTCGTCGACGAAGTGGCAGGCGAAGACGAGGTCTTCGAGAACCACGGTGTGAAGGTCATCATTGACCCGAAAAGCCTGGTTTACCTCGACGGCACCGAACTCGATTTCGTCAAGGAAGGGTTGAACGAAGGTTTCAAGTTCAACAACCCCAACGTGCGCGGTGAATGTGGCTGCGGCGAAAGCTTCAATGTTTGAGGCTTGATGTGGGTACTCCTTGTCATTTTGCCCTGTTCAATCTGCAGCCGGGCTTTCGCCTGGACCTCGATCAACTGGCCGTTCGTTACCGCGAACTGGCCCGTGAGGTCCATCCGGACCGCTTCGCCGATGCTTCCGAGCGCGAGCAGCGTGTCGCCCTGGAAAACTCGGCAGCGTTGAACGACGCCTATCAGACCTTGCGCAGCGCCCCCCGTCGGGCGCGCTATCTGCTGGCCATCAGTGGCCACGAAGTGCCGCAGGAAGTCACCGTACATGATCCGGCCTTCCTGTTGCAGCAGATGGAGCTGCGTGAAGAACTTGAAGAGCTTACCGACCTCGACGGTGTCGCGGTATTCAAGAAGCGCCTCAAGCTCGCGCAAGATACGCTGTTCGAGGAATTCGCCGCCTGCTGGGATGATCCTGCGCAGCGTGAACAGGCCGAGCGCCTGATGCGCCGCATGCAGTTTCTCGACAAGCTCGCCCAGGAAGTGCGCCAGCTCGAAGAGCGCCTCGACGATTAACCCGGTGTTGCCGTGACAACGCCTAAGGTAGCTAGATAAGCATGGCCCTACTGCAGATCGCCGAACCCGGTCAAAGCCCCCAGCCGCACCAGCGCCGCCTGGCGGTAGGGATTGACCTGGGTACTACCAATTCTCTGGTTGCTGCCGTGCGCAGCGGCCGCAGCGAACCGCTGCCCGATGCCGAGGGGCAGGTCATCCTGCCTTCGGCTGTGCGCTACCTGGAGGCGGCTGTCGAAGTCGGCCAGGCCGCGCGCGAAGCAGCCCCAAGCGACCCGTTCAACAGCATCCTTTCGGTCAAGCGTCTGATGGGGCGCGGCCTGGCCGACGTCAAGCAGCTCGGCGAGCAACTGCCGTACCGCTTTGTCGGTGGCGAGTCGCACATGCCGTTCATCGAGACCATTCAAGGGCCGAAAAGCCCGGTCGAAGTGTCTGCCGACATCCTCAAGGTGCTGCGTCAGCGCGCCGAGGAAACCCTCGGCGGCGATCTGGTAGGTGCCGTCATCACGGTCCCGGCCTACTTCGACGATGCTCAGCGCCAGGCGACCAAAGACGCCGCCAAGCTTGCCGGGCTGAACGTGTTGCGCCTGCTCAACGAGCCGACTGCTGCGGCCGTGGCCTATGGCCTGGACCAGAACGCTGAAGGCCTGGTGGCGATCTTCGACCTGGGCGGCGGTACCTTCGATATCTCCATCCTGCGCCTGACTGCCGGCGTCTTCGAGGTGCTGGCCACCGGTGGCGATACCGCCCTGGGTGGTGACGACTTCGATCACGCGATTGCCAGCTGGATCATTGAGCAGGCTGGTTTGTCGGCTGATCTGGATCCAGCGACTCAGCGTCAACTGCTGCAGACCGCTTGCGCGGCCAAGGAAGCCCTGACCGATGCCGCCAGCGTGCGCGTTGTTCACGGTGACTGGCAGGGCGAACTGAGTCGGGCAGACTTCGAAGCGATGATCGAGCCGATGATCGCCCGTAGCCTCAAGGCCTGCCGCCGCGCCGTGCGTGACAGTGGGGTCGAGCTCGAAGAAGTGGTTGCAGTGGTCATGGTCGGTGGTTCGACTCGCGTACCGCGTGTGCGTGAAGCCGTCGGTGGCCTCTTCGGCCGTGTTCCGCTGACCTCGATCGACCCTGATCAGGTAGTCGCCATTGGCGCCGCGATCCAGGCCGATACCCTCGCCGGCAACCGCCGCGAAGGTGGCGAGTTGCTGTTGCTCGACGTGATCCCGCTGTCGCTCGGTCTGGAGACCATGGGCGGCCTGATGGAAAAGGTGATCCCGCGCAACACCACGATCCCGGTGGCCCGCGCTCAGGAATTCACCACCTACAAAGATGGCCAGACGGCCATGATGATCCACGTCCTGCAGGGCGAGCGCGAACTGATCAGCGACTGCCGCTCGCTGGCGCGCTTCGAACTGCGTGGGATTCCGCCGATGGTTGCCGGCTCGGCGAAGATCCGCGTGACCTTTCAGGTCGACGCCGATGGCCTGCTCAGCGTCGCTGCACGCGAACTGGGCTCGGGCGTGGAAGCAAGCATTCAGGTCAAGCCGTCGTACGGCCTGACCGACGGTGAAATCGCCCGCATGCTCAAGGATTCGTTCGAGCACGCCGGCACCGATAAGCAGGCCCGCCAGTTGCGCGAGCATCAGGTCGACGGCGAACGTCTGCTCGAAGCGGTGCAGGGTGCGCTGGATGCCGACGGCGAGCGCCTGCTGAGCGCCGAAGAGCGCGAAGCCATTGGCTTCCAGATGCAACAACTACGTGATTTGCTGGCCGGCACCGATGGCCCTGCCATCGAGCAACAGACCAAGCGTCTGTCGCAGGTGACCGATGCATTTGCCGCCCGTCGCCTTGATTCGACGGTCAAAGCCGCACTGGCCGGGCGCAACCTGAATGAGATCGAGGAGTAATCGATGCCGCTGGTGACATTCCTGCCGCATGAGAAGTTTTGCCCCGAAGGGCTGACCGTGGAAGTCGCAACTGGGACCAACATCCTGGAGCTGGCCCACGACCATCACATCGAGATGGAGAGCGCCTGCGGCGGGGTCAAGGCCTGCACCACCTGCCACTGCATCGTGCGCAAGGGCTTTGACTCGCTCGACGAAGCCGACGAGCTCGAAGAAGACATGCTGGACAAGGCGTGGGGCCTGGAAGCGCAGTCCCGGCTGGGTTGCCAGGTGGTCGTCGGTGATACCGACCTGACCATCGAAATCCCCAAGTATTCGCTCAACCACGCCGCCGAAGCGCCGCACTGAAGCCTGGAGGCTGGCATGAGTCTGAAATGGGTTGATGTACTTGAGATCGCTATCCAGCTTGCAGAAAGCAAGCCGGAGGTCGATCCTCGTTATGTGAATTTCCTCGATCTGCACCGCTGGGTAGTGGCTCTGCCAGAGTTCAGCGACGATCCGACACGCGGCGGAGAGAAGGTGCTTGAGGCGATCCAGGGGGCCTGGATCGAAGAAGCCGACTGAGCGTCACCTGCAGGTTAGGCATTCCCCTGGAACCCGCGTATAATTCGCGGGTTTAATTTTTCGTAATACTCAATTTTCTGGAGTTACCATGGCTGTTCAACGTACTTTCTCGATCATCAAGCCTGACGCAGTTGCCAAAAACGTCATCGGCAAGATCACTTCGCGCTTCGAAGAAGCTGGCCTGAAAATCGTCGCTTCGAAACTCAAGCAACTGTCCAAAGCCGAAGCCGAAGGCTTCTACGCTGAGCACAGCGAGCGCGGTTTCTTCGGTGACCTGGTTGCCTTCATGATCTCCGGCCCAGTTGTTGTTCAGGTTCTGGAAGGCGAAAACGCCATCGCTCTGAACCGTGAGCTGATGGGCGCTACCAACCCTAAAGAAGCTGCTGCCGGCACCATCCGTGCTGACTTCGCTGAATCGATCGACGCCAACGCCGTTCACGGTTCGGACTCCGAAGCTGCTGCCGCTCGCGAAATCGCTTACTTCTTCGCAGCTACCGAGGTAACCGCTCGCTAAGCGAAAGCTTACGGGTGAGGGTGAATCCATGACGACATCTACTGGCAAAATCAACCTGTTGGGTCTGACCCAGCCGGAAATGGAACAATTCTTCGACTCCATTGGCGAGAAGCGCTTCCGTGCCGGTCAAGTAATGAAATGGATTCACCATTTTGGCGTCGATGATTTCGCCGCCATGACCAATGTCGGCAAGGTCTTGCGCGAAAAGCTCGAGGCTGTTGCCGAGATTCGGCCACCAGAAGTGGTCAGTGAAGACATTTCCGCCGACGGCACCCGCAAATGGGTGATCCGCGTTGCCTCCGGCAGCTGCGTCGAAACCGTCTATATCCCGACCGACGACCGTGGCACCTTGTGTGTATCGTCGCAGGCGGGCTGCGCCCTGGACTGCAGTTTCTGCTCCACCGGCAAGCAAGGCTTCAACAGCAACCTCACCGCCGCCGAAGTCATCGGTCAGGTGTGGCTTGCGAACAAATCCTTCGGCACTATCCCGGCCAAAGTCGACCGCGCGATTACCAACGTGGTGATGATGGGCATGGGCGAGCCGTTGCTCAATTTCGATAATGTCATTGCCGCCATGAAGATCATGATGGACGATCTTGGCTATGGCATTTCCAAGCGTCGCGTCACCTTGTCGACCTCAGGCGTAGTGCCGATGATCGACGAGCTGGCCAAGCACATCGACGTTTCCCTGGCACTGTCGCTGCACGCGCCGAACGACGAGCTGCGGAACAAGCTGGTGCCAATCAACAAGAAGTATCCGCTCAAGGTCCTCCTCGAGTCGTGCATGGGCTACATGGCCACCCTCGGTGGCAAGCGTGTACTGACCGTCGAATACACCCTGCTCAAGGACGTCAACGATCAGCCCGAGCATGCCACGCAGATGATCGAGCTGCTGCGCGATATCCCGTGCAAGATCAACCTGATCCCGTTCAATCCGTTCCCGCACTCCGGTTACGAGCGGCCGAGCAACAATGCAATCCGCCGCTTCCAGGACCTGCTCCACCACGGTGGTTACAATGTCACCACCCGTACCACCCGTGGTGAGGATATCGACGCCGCTTGTGGGCAGCTGGTTGGTCAGGTCATGGACCGTACCCGCCGCAGCGAGCGTTACATCGCTGTGCGTCAGCTCAATGACGACGTGCAGATCGCCGACAACGCTGCGCGTCACTGAGCGGGCCGGCAGCGATGATCCTGCGCGCAGCGCTGTCGCTGCTGACCCTGTTGCTGCTGGCCGGCTGCGTGTCGGGCGGCAGCAATGACCCGCTGGCCACCCAGCAGGGTCGGGCCGAGGCGGGCAGGGCGTATGTGCAGTTGGGGCTGGGCTATTTGCAACAAGGTCTGACCGAGCAGGCCAAGGCGCCGCTGGTCAAGGCACTTGCCCTGAACAGCCGTGATGCCGATGCGCATGCCGCGCTGGCGCTGGTGTTTCAGGTCGAGGGCGAGCCGACGCTGGCAACCGAGCATTTCCACAAGGCGCTGGCGCAAAATCCGGATGACACTCGGATTCGCAACAACTACGGCAGTTTCCTATATGCTCAGGAGCGTTTTGCCGAAGCCGAGTCAGTGTTTCGCCTGGCTGCTGCCGATACCCTGTATCCTGAGCGCTCGCGCGTCTTCGAAAACCTTGGCCTGACGGTTCTCAGGCAAGGTCGCCGCGACGATGCCCAGGCGCATCTGCACAAGGCTTTGCAGCTCAACCCGCGACAACCGCGAGCGTTGTTCGAAATGGCTGAGTTGTCCTACGAAAACAGGCATTATGTGCCAGCCCGGGATTACTACGATCGTTTCAGCCAACTGAGCGCCCCGGATGCTCGCAGCCTGCTGATGGGCAGCCGCCTGGCGCGGGTGTTCGAGCAACCGGCAACGGTGGCCGAGCTGGGCCAGCAACTACAACGACTTTATCCCGGTACGCCGGAATATCAGCAATACCTGTCGGAGCAATGATGAAAGCCGCGCATCCCGAAGTAGCAGCAGCGACTCACCAGCACCCTGGTGAGACCTTGCGCCAGGCCCGCGAAAACCGCGACTGGACGCAGGCCGAGGTAGCCCGCAAGCTCAACCTGACCCTGAGCTCGCTGAACAATCTCGAATCCGGCGCCTTCGACAAGCTGCCAGGGCACACCTTTGCCCGTGGTTACATCCGTGCCTATGCCAAGCTGATGGACATGGACCAGGCGCCTCTGGTCGCCGCCTTTGACCAGGTCACCGGTACCCACGCGCAAGGCAGCCAGGTGCACTCGCTGGGACGAATCGAAGAACCGGTGCGCCTGTCGCACAACGTCATGCGCGTTGTCAGCCTGGTGCTGCTGGTGGCAGTAGTAGGTGGCGGCTTCTTCCTCTGGAAGGACCAAAGCAGCCTGCGCAACAGCGACCTTGGCAAAATCGCCCTGGAGCACGTCGAAGTCGAGAGCGCCGACGGCACCACCCAGATTCACCCGCTGGATGAGCCGGAAGACCAGGCTGTCAGCGAAGCTCAGCAAGGCCAGAGTGCGCCGCTGCCATTGGAGCAGGCTGCCACTGGCGAGAGCAGTGGCTCGGCCAACGAAGAAGCCATTCCGGCAAGCCCGGCGGTCGCCGAGAGCACTGCCGCCGCTCCGGTGACCCCGGCCGCGACCAATAATGCCACCACCGCACCGACTGCACCTGCGCCAGCTGCGCCGGTCAGCGCACCAGCCGTTGCCGCCACAGCCCCCAGCGTACCTGTCGCAGCAGCGCCAGTCCCCGCCGGCAGTGGCCGTGTCGCGATCCAGTTCTCGGCGGATTGCTGGACCCAGGTCACTGATGCCAACGGCAAGCTGCTGGTCAACGCCACCAAGCGCAAGGGCGACAGCCTGGAAGTCACCGGCACACCACCGTTCGCGGTACGCCTGGGCTTCGCCCGCGGCGCTCAGATCAGCTACAACGGCCAGGCCGTTGATGTTGCACCGTTCACCAGTGGCGAAACCGCTCGCCTGAAGTTGGGGCAGTAACTCATGCACGGCGAATCTCCAATCAAGCGTCGCGAAACCCGCAAAATCTGGGTGGGCAATGTGCCGGTGGGCGGTGATGCGCCTATCGCGGTGCAGAGCATGACCAACACCGACACCAATGATGTCGCCGCCACGGTCGGGCAGATCCAGCGCCTGGTCGATGCCGGTGTCGACATCGTCCGCGTCTCGGTGCCAGACATGGACGCCGCCGAAGCCTTCGGCCGCATCAAGCAGCAAGTCAGCGTGCCGTTGGTGGCCGACATCCATTTTGACTACAAGATCGCCCTGCGCGTGGCTGAGCTGGGTGTTGATTGCCTGCGCATCAACCCAGGCAACATCGGCCGTGAAGACCGCGTGCGCGCGGTGGTCGATGCTGCGCGTGATCGTGGTATTCCGATCCGCATCGGGGTCAATGCCGGCTCGCTGGAAAAAGACCTGCAGAAGAAGTACGGCGAACCGACCCCAGCAGCGCTGGTCGAGTCGGCCCTGCGCCATGTCGAGCACCTCGATCGCCTGGATTTCCAGGACTTCAAGGTCAGCGTCAAGGCGTCCGACGTGTTCATGGCCGTTGAAGCCTACCGTCTGCTGTCCAAGCAGATCATCCAGCCCCTGCACCTGGGCATCACCGAAGCCGGTGGTTTGCGTTCGGGGACGGTGAAATCTGCGGTCGGCCTCGGTATGCTGCTGGCCGAAGGCATCGGCGACACGATCCGGATCTCTCTCGCCGCCGACCCGGTCGAAGAAGTCAAAGTCGGCTACGACATCCTCAAGTCGCTGCGCCTGCGCTCGCGTGGGATCAACTTCATCGCCTGCCCGAGCTGTTCGCGGCAGAACTTCGATGTGGTCAAGACCATGAACGAACTCGAAGGTCGCCTCGAAGACCTGCTGGTCCCGCTGGACGTCGCCGTGATCGGTTGTGTGGTCAACGGCCCGGGTGAAGCCAAGGAAGCCCATGTTGGCTTGACGGGCGGCACGCCGAACCTGATCTACATCGACGGCAAGCCTGCGCAGAAACTGAACAACGACAACCTGGTCGAGGAGCTGGAAAAGCTCATTCGCCAGAAAGCGGCCGAAAAGGTCGAAGCCGACGCGGCGCTGATCGCCCGCGGCTGATACACAGATTCGAAAGGACTTTTCGTGAGCAAATCGCTGCAAGCCATTCGTGGCATGAACGACATCCTGCCTGACCAGTCGCCACTGTGGCGTTACTTCGAAGGCACGGTCGCCAGTTTGCTGGACGGCTACGGTTACAGCCAGATCCGCACGCCGATCGTCGAATTCACCGAGCTGTTCAAACGCTCGATCGGTGAAGTCACCGACATCGTCGAAAAAGAGATGTACACCTTCGAGGACCGCAACGGCGATTCGCTGACGCTGCGTCCCGAGGGTACCGCTGCCTGCGTGCGCGCCGTGCTCGAGCATGGCATCACCGGCAACGGCCAAGTGCAGAAACTCTGGTACACCGGGCAGATGTTCCGCCACGAGCGCCCACAAAAAGGCCGCTATCGCCAGTTCCACCAGATCGGCGTCGAGGTGTTCAACTTGGATGGCCCGGACATCGATGCCGAGCTGATCATGCTGACCTGGCGCCTGTGGGGCCAGTTGGGCATTCAGGACGCGGTCAAGCTCGAGCTGAACAGCCTGGGCACCAGCGAAGCCCGTGCACGCTATCGCGACGCGCTGGTCGAGTTTCTCTCGGCGCGCCTCGAGCAGCTTGATGAAGACAGCCAGCGTCGGCTCAAAAGCAACCCGCTGCGCATTCTCGACAGCAAGGATCAGGGCACCCAGGCCGTGCTGGTCGGCGCGCCGAAGCTGGAAGATTATCTGGACGAAGAATCCCGTTTGCACTTCGAGGGCCTCAAGGCTCGCCTGAACGCTGCCGGCATTCCCTTCGTGATCAACACCAAGCTGGTGCGTGGCCTCGACTACTACAGCAAGACCGTGTTCGAGTGGGTCACCGACAAGCTCGGCGCCCAAGGCACCGTGTGTGCCGGTGGTCGTTACGACGGCCTGGTCGAGCAGATGGGCGGCAAGCCGACTACTGGTGTTGGCTTTGCCATGGGCATCGAGCGGTTGATTTTGCTGCTGGAAACCCTGGGCAAGGTCCCGGAGTCGATCAGTCGCCAGATCGACGTTTACCTGTGCGCCTTTGGCGAGCAAGCCGAGTTGGCCGGTCTGGGCCTGTCCGAGCGGTTGCGTGACCAGGTACCGGGCCTGCGCCTGGCGGTCAACGCCGGTGCCGGCAGTTTCAAGAGCCAGTTCAAGAAGGCCGACAAGAGCGGGGCGTTGTTTGCCCTGATCATGGGGGACGACGAACTGGCGCAACAAGTGGTAGGTTTCAAACCCCTGCGTGGCCAGGGCGAACAACAGAACATAGCCTGGGATGCTCTGGCCGAGCACCTGCAAGCTGCCCTCGCGAACGCGTGAAGCAGTCAAACAGCCGAATTTGCTGAATAGGAGTATTGGGGTGTCGAGTACCGATGATGATGGCCTGAGCGCGGCCAAGGACTGGTGGGATCGCAACGGCAAGCCGCTGCTGACCGGCGCCCTGTTGGCTGCTGCTTTGGTAGCTGGCTGGCAGACCTGGCACAAGTACCAGAGCAATCAGTCACAAGGCGCTTCGGTGCTGTACCAGAACCTGCTGGAAACGGCCCTGACGCCGACCGGCGAGCCTGATGCAAGCAAGGTTGCCGAATTGGCTGGCAAGCTCAAGAGCGAGTTTGGCGGCACCGCCTATGCCCAGTACGGCAGCCTGTTCGTGGCCAAGGTCGCGGTCGACAGCGGCAAGCTGGACGACGCAGCCAGCGAACTCAACAGCGTGCTGGCAAAACCTGCCGATGCCACCCTGGGCGAGATCGCACGCCAGCGTCTGGCCCGTGTGCTGGCTGCTCAGGACAAGGCTGACGAAGCACTGAAGCTGCTCGAAGGCGACGCTGACAAGGCGTTCCAGGCCAGCCGCGAAGAGCTCAAGGGCGATCTGCTGGTACAGTTGGGCCGCGCTGGCGATGCCCATAGCGCATACGAAAAAGCCAAGGCCGCGTTGTCTGATGAAGCAGCGGTCGGTGGCCTGCAACTGAAGCTGGATGACCTGGCCAAAGGGGACGCTTGACGTGATCGGTTGGAAACAAGCAGCAGTGCTGAGCCTGGCCGTACTGGTCGTGGGTTGCAGCAGCAACAGCAAGAAGGAACTGCCTCCGGCCGAGCTTACCAAGTTCACCGAAGAAGTCGTGCTGAAAAAGCAGTGGAGCCGCTCGATCGGTGACGGTCAGGGTGAGACCTACAATACCCTGGTGCCGGCCATCGAAAACGACCGCATCTACGCTTCCGACGTCAACGGCGAAGTCTTCGCGCTCGATCGCAACACCGGCGACATCGTCTGGAAACAGGACCTCGACCTGCCGGTCTCCGGCGCAGTCGGCGTCGGCTATGGCCTGGTCATGCTCGGCACCCTCAAAGGTGAAGTGATCGCCCTGGACAGCAGCACCGGTGAGGAGCGCTGGCGCTCCCGCGTGACCAGCGAAGTGCTGGCGCCGCCGGCCAACAACGGTGACGTGGTGGTGGTGCAGACTCAGGACGATCGTCTGATTGGTCTGGACGCCGCGACCGGCGACCGTCGCTGGATCTACGAAAGCACTCCAGCGGTACTGACTCTGCGTGGCACTGGCGCACCGATCGTGACCAATCGCATGGCCGTTGCCGGCCTGTCGACCGGCAAGGTTGTTGCTGTCGACATCCAGAACGGCGTGCCGGTCTGGGAAAGCCGCGTCGCGATCCCGCAAGGTCGCTCCGAACTCGAACGCGTCGTCGATATCGACGGCGGTTTGCTGCTGTCTGGTGGTACCCTGTACGTCGGTACCTATCAGGGCCGGGTTGCCGGTCTGGATCTGGAAAGCGGCCGCGTGCTGTGGCAGCGTGATGCGTCCAGCTACGTCGGTGTCGCCCAGGGCTTTGGCAACGTCTACGTCAGCGAAGCTTCCGGCACCGTTGAAGGCGTCGATGAGCGTTCGTCGAGCGCACTGTGGAGCAACGATTCCATGGCGCGCCGTCAGCTGAGCGCCCCTGAAGTGTTCTCCAGCTACGTCGCAGTCGGTGACTTCGAAGGCTACCTGCACCTGCTGAGCCAGGTCGATGGTCGCTTCGTTGGCCGTGAGCGTATTGACAGTGATGGCCTGCGCGCCCGCCCCTTGGTGGTCGGCGACACCATTTATGTCTTCGGCAACAGCGGCAAGCTCGAGGCATTGACCATCCGCTGAGGCTAAGCTTGAAGCCGTGAGGCTTCGAGCAGTGGCGCATGATGCGCCGCGCGAACTCCGGCCGCTGCTCTGCAGCGGCCTTTGCATTTTCAAGAATTCAAGAGTGGAGAGCCGTATGGTTCCCGTAATCGCCCTGGTGGGGCGGCCGAACGTCGGCAAGTCCACCATGTTCAACCGCTTGACCAAAACCCGCGACGCCATTGTCGGCGACCTCTCGGGCCTGACCCGTGACCGCCAGTACGGCGATGCCATGTGGCAGGGCCGTTCGTACATCCTGATCGACACCGGCGGTATCACCGGTGACGAAGTGGGCATGGACGAGAAGATGGCCGAGCAGTCGCTGATGGCCATCGAAGAGGCCGACTACGTGCTGTTCCTGGTGGATGCCCGCGCCGGCATGACCGCTGCCGACCAGATGATCGCTGACCACCTGCGCAAGCGGAACAAGTCTGCGGTGCTGGTCGCCAACAAGATCGACCACATCGATCCTGACCTGGCACGTGCCGAGTTCTCGCCGCTGGGCATGGGCAACGCGATTCCGGTCGCCGGCTCCCAGGGCCGCGGTATCAACGCCCTGATGGAAGAGCTGCTCGGGCACATCCCGCGCGATCAGGAAGAAGACGCACTCGACCAGGAAGTTGCCGAAGGCGAAGAGGCCGTTCGGATTCCAGGCCCGAGCGAAAAAGACGGCATCAAGATCGCCATCATCGGCCGTCCCAACGTGGGCAAGTCGACCCTGGTCAACCGCATGCTCGGTGAAGAGCGCGTGGTGGTCTATGACGAGCCAGGCACCACTCGCGACAGTATCTACATCCCGTTCGAGCGTGATGGTGACAAGTACACCTTCATCGACACCGCCGGGGTGCGCAAGCGCGGCAAGATCCACGAGGAAGTCGAAAAGTTCTCGGTGGTGAAAACCCTGCAGGCGATCAAAGACGCCAACGTGGTGATCTTTGTCATGGACGCCCGCGAAGGTGTGGTCGACCACGACCTCAACCTGCTCGGCTTTGCCCTTGAGGCCGGCCGCGCCATCGTCATTGCCCTGAACAAGTGGGATGGCATGCAGCCGGGCGAGCGCGACTACGTCAAGACCGAGCTTGAGCGCCGGTTGTTCTTCGTCGACTTCGCCGACATCCACTTCATCTCGGCGCTGCACGGCACCGGCGTGGGCAACCTGTACAAGTCGGTGCAGGCCGCGTTCAAGTCGGCGGTCACCCGCTGGCCGACCAGCCGCCTGACGCAGATTCTGGAAGACGCTATCGGCGACCACCAGCCGCCGTTGGTCAATGGCCGCCGGATCAAGCTGCGTTACGCTCACCTGGGTGGCGCCAACCCGCCGATTATCGTGATCCACGGGAACCAGACCGAGAAGATTCCACGCTCGTACTCGCGTTACCTGGAGAACACTTACCGTCGCGTGCTCAAGCTGGTCGGTACGCCGATCCGCATCGAGTACAAAGGCGGCGAGAACCCGTACGAGGGTAACAAGAACACCCTCACCGACCGCCAGGTCAACAAGAAGCGCCGCTTGATGTCGCACCACAAGAAGGCCGAGAAGAAGCGCAAAGACAAGCGCTGATTCTGGCCTAACCCTGCACCGGGGCTGCTGCGCGGCCCCTGTTGCATCAGTGTATTGTTTCAACCTTTTTCCTGATTGCTCGATCCGCTATGCTCGGACTCCAGTCCGTGCCGGATACCCCCAGGAAAGAGGGCTTCATGATCCGCAGCAAACTGCCGAACGTCGGCACGACCATCTTTACCACCATGTCGCAGCTGGCCGTGCAAACCGGCGCGCTCAACCTGTCCCAAGGCTTCCCCGACTTCAACGGCCCGCAGGCGCTGTTGGATGCCGTAGGCCGGCACGTGGCCGCCGGGCACAATCAATACGCGCCCATGACCGGCCTGCCGGCCCTGCGCCAGCAAGTAGCTGCGAAGGTGGCTCGGCTGTATGGGGTTAGCGTGGATGTCGAGCAGGAAATCACCATCACGCCAGGCGCCACCGAGGCGATCTTCTGCGCGATCCAGGCAGTGATCAATCCGGGCGACGAGGTAATCGTTTTCGACCCGTGCTACGACAGCTACGAGCCTTCGGTAGAGTTGGCCGGCGGGCGCTGCGTGCATGTGCCGCTGAGCAACGACGATTTTGCCATCGACTGGCAACGCTTCAGCGATGCCCTCACGGCGCGCACGCGCATGGTCGTGCTCAATTCGCCGCACAACCCCAGCGGAGCTTTGATCAGCCGTGCCGATCTCGACCAGCTGGCGGGATTGATTGCCGACCGCGATATCTACCTGGTCAGCGATGAAGTGTACGAGCACCTGATCTACGACGGCGTGGCGCATGCCAGCGTGCTGGCTCATGAACAGCTCTATCAGCGCGCCTTCGTCATCAGCTCGTTCGGCAAGACCTACCACGTCACTGGTTGGAAGACCGGCTACGTGATCGCGCCCCCGCAATTGAGCGCCGAGCTGCGCAAGGTACACCAGTACGTCAACTTCTGCGCAGTGACGCCGCTGCAGTGCGCGCTGGCAGACTTCATGGCCGAACACCCTGAGCACATCGAGCAGTTGCCGGGCTTCTATCAGGCCAAGCGCGATCTGTTCTGCGATCTGTTGCATAGCTCACGCTTCAGCTTCAAGCGTACCCCAGGCACCTACTTCCAGTTGGTCGACTACAGCGCCATCCGCCCTGATCTGAACGATGTCGACATGGCCCTGTGGCTGACCCGCGAGCATGGCGTGGCGAGTATTCCGGTGTCGGTGTTCTACCAGACGCCAGTCCCGCAGCAACGCTTGATCCGCCTGTGCTTTGCCAAACGAGAGGAGACGCTGCAGCAGGCAGCGGAGAAACTATGCGCGATCTGACCGCACTGCCCAACCTGAAAATTGCCATGGTGCAGACCACGCTGGCCTGGCATGACCGCGAGGCCAACTACGCCCATTTCGAAGAGTTGCTCAAGCAAGTCGGCAGCCCTGACCTGGTGATTTTGCCAGAGATGTTCACCACCGGCTTTTCGATGGAGTCCGAGCGCCTCGCCGAGCCCGAGAACGGCCCGACCGCCAAGTGGCTCAAGGCCCAGGCGAAGAAGCTCAACGCAGTAATCACCGGCAGCGTGATCGTCCAGGCCGCTGACGGCAGCCACCGTAACCGGCTGCTGTGGGCGCGCCCGGACGGTGAAATCCTGCACTACGACAAGCGCCACCTGTTCCGTATGGCCGGCGAGCACAAGCACTACACCCCGGGCGAGCGCCAGGTGCAGTTCGAGCTGAAGGGTTGGCGGGTCCGCCCATTGATCTGCTACGACCTGCGCTTCCCGGTATGGAGCCGCGATGCCCATGACACTGACCTACTGCTGTACACCGCCAACTGGCCGGCAGCGCGGCGGCTGCACTGGAACCGGCTGTTGCCGGCGCGGGCGATCGAGAACCTGTGCTTCGTGGCGGCGGTCAACCGGGTCGGCACCGACGGCAAAGGCTTTGCCTACTCAGGCGACAGCCAGGTGCTGGATTTCCAGGGCGAGAGCCTGCTCAGTGCCGGCGAAGCGGACGGCGTATTCACCGTCGAGCTGCGCGCGGCGGAACTGGCGGCGTACCGCAGCCGTTTCCCGGCCAACCTGGATGCCGATACCTTCGACCTGCATTGAGCGTTGCCGGCCGGGGCATAGCACTCCGGCCGTTCAACCGACTCAGTACACGTCGCGTCGGTAGCGACCGTCTTCTACCAGCTGTTGCAGCATGGCCTCGCCGAGGATGCCCCTGAGCGCCGCGTCGACTGCCGCGGCCATGCCCTGCAGGCTGCCGCAAACATAGATGCAGGCGCCGTCGGCGACCCAGCGGCGCACCTCGTCGGCCTGCGCCAGCAGCAAGTCCTGGACATAGACCTTTTCAGCCTGATCACGCGAGAACGCCAGGTCCAGCTTGCGCAGCTCACCGCGCGCCAGCCAGCCTTGCAGTTCATCGGCGCAGAGCAGATCGCTGGCGCGATTGCGCTCACCGAACAGCAGCCAGTTGCGCGGTTCACCTTCACTGATACGTGCCTTGAGCAAGCTGCGCAGTCCGGCCAGCCCGGTGCCGTTGCCGATCAGCAGCATCGGTGCTGGGGCCAGTGGCAGGTGGAAACTGCTGTTGCGGCGCAGGCGCAGGCTCAGCGAGCCTTGCAGGGGCAGCACCTCAGTCAGCCAGCCTGAGCCTAGGCCAAGGCTGCCGTCAGTGTGCCGATGCTGGCGCACAATCAGCTGCAGCACGCCATCGCTGGCAATCGATGCGATCGAGTATTCACGCGTGCCGAGCGGCACCAGCGCATCGATAACCGCCTGCGCGTGCAGGCCGACCAGATGCTCGCGGCTGACCGGCAATTGCCGACTGCCCAGTGCCTGACCCAGAGTTTCGCGCGAACCTTCAAGTTGCACTGGGGTATCCAGATTCAAGCCCAGGCCTTGAATAAACGCTTGAACCTGGGCGGCGGCATTGCGCGGCAATACCTCAACCAGGTCGCCTGCATCCCAGCGCACCGTCTGCTCGGATTGCAGGTCGAGCAGGTACACCGGCTGGCCCTGGCTACCAGGATTGAGCAGCCTGCGCGCGGTCAGGGTCCAGCTGTTGAAGGCGGGCGCTTGCCAGGCGCTGACGACGCTGGCGCCGGTCAACTGCGCCAGTTGCTGCTGCCAGTGCTGGAGCGCGGCCGGGTCGGCGTTGTCGACTTCGACCGGGCTGAATGCAGTGCTGGCGCCGCGCTCGGCAAGCCATGCCTGCAAGCGCCGGGCAAAGCCACAGAAGTATTGATACTGGCGATCGCCCAAGGCGAGCAGGGCATAATCCAGATGCTCCAGCGGCCACGCCTGGCCGAGTATCTTGCGCTCGAAACCACGGGCGCTGTCGGGTGCCTCGCCATCGCCAAAGGTGCTGACTACAAACAGCGCCCGGCGTGCCTGGCGCAGGTCATCCTCACCCAGCTCGGCCAAGGCGCGTACTTGCACCGACAGGCCTGCCGCCTGGAGCTGGCCGGCGCTCTGCCAGGCCAATTGCTCGGCGAGGCCGCTCTGGCTGGCAAAACCAATCAACCAGCTGTCACCTGCCGACGTGGTGCTGTCGACACTGCCACGGGCCACGCGGATCTGGCGTTGCTTGCGCCGGCGGTCGAGGTACAGCAGCCAGCCGGTGATGAAGAACAGCGGCATGCACAGGCTGGCGATGGTAAAGATGATCCGCCCGGGCAAGCCGAAATAGCTACCCACGTGCAGGGCATAGATGCTTTGCAGCAGTTGAGCACTGAGCGACTTGTCGGCATAACGCTCGATGCGCGTGAACGTGCCGGTAGCCGGGTCGAGGGTGACGGTGTCAAAGGCGCGTTCGTGATCGGCATCGTCCAGCAGATAGAACAGCGTCGCCGGCTGCCCGCCAACCGGCGGCAGGCGCAGGTTGTAGCCAGTCAGGCCGGGCCCTGCCGCAGCCTGCAGGTTGCTCCAGATGGCGTCGTAGTCGACCCGCAGCGGCGGGGCCTTTTGGTTGACCGACTGCGGGCCACGGCGGCCACCGCCTTCGCCACGCTTGTGCTGCTGGCCCGCAGCCGGGGCGTCGCCGAGCAGCTTGTTCAGCCCGCGGCTGTACCATTCGTACGACCATGACAGACCGGTCAACGCAAACAGCAGATAGAACAGCAGGCACCAGGTGCCGAACACGGCGTGCAGGTCCCAATTGAACGCACGGCCCTTCTTCGCCCAGTCCAGGGTCAGCCAGGTGCGCCAGTTCAGCGCTTTGCGGGGCCAGCGTAGATACAGGCCTGACAGGCAGAAGAAGATCAGCATCAAGGTGCAGGCACCGGTGATCTGCCGGCCGCTTTCGCCCATGGCGAGAAACCGGTGCAGGCTGAGCATCAGGTCGAAGAAGCCTTGGCCGGAGACCTCGCCTTTGATCCCGCCGGTGTAGGGGTCGGCATAGCGCATCTCACCGCGGCGCTGGCCGGGTGGCGCGGTGAAGAAGATTCGTGCGGCATTGCCCTCGCGGGTGTCGACCCGCAGCATCGCGACCTTGTCGCCGTGCGCCGCCTCGACCCGCCGCACCAGCTCTGCCGGTGGCAGCACGCCTTCGGCGCGCACCTGCACCTTGAGCACATCGGCATCGAACAGGCGCAGCAGTTCTTCCTGAAACGACCAGATCGCCCCGGTGGTACCCATCAATGCCAAGACCAGCCCGGCCGTGATGCCAAACAACCAGTGCAATTGAAACAGCGACTTCTTCAGCACGTCGATCACCTTGTCTTGCCGCGCAAACTCAACCGGCGGACATTATGCCTTGCTACGCGAAAGCCCCGCTCACTGGCGTGAGCGGGGCTTGGCGATTGCTGCGTCAGAAATGGAAGCTGGTGGTCAGCAACGCTGTGCGTCCGGCTGCCTGGTTGGCGAAGTGAGTAGAAAACGCCTTGTCGTAGTACACCTCGTTGGTGAGGTTTTGTACGTTCAACTGCAGATCGACGTTCTTGCTCAGCTTGTACGCAGCCATTGCGTCATAGCGCACATAACTGTCGACCATGGTGGTGTTGGCTATGTTGCCGTACACATCATCCATGTAGAAGGCGCCGCCACCCACGGTCAGCTTTGGCGTAAGGGCGTAGGTGGTCCACAGGCTGGCACTGTTGTTCGGCGTATTCGGCAATTGATTGCCGTCGTTGACCGCACCCAGCGCGCCGCCGTCGATCTGGCGGGCCTGCATGTAGGTGTAACCGGCGAACACCTGCCATTTGTCGGTGAGCTTGCCACTGGCCGACAGTTCGACGCCCTGCACGCGGGTCTCGCCGATGTTTTCGTAGGTGGTGGTGTTGACCTGAACGCGGGCGTTTTCCTTCTCGGTGCGGAATACAGCGGCGGTCAGCGACAGGCGCTCGTCGAGCAGATCCCACTTGGTACCGAGTTCGTAGTTGGTGGTTTCTTCCGGCTCCATGTCGCTGGCCAACAGGTTGCCGGCGCGGTCGGTGGTGTTGCCCAGCGGGTTGCCTTCGGAGCCTTCGCCCAACTGCGCGCCGGGTGGGGTTGCCGAGGTGGCGTAGGAAACGTAGATGCTGCCGTTCTCGGCGGGCTTCCACACCAGGCCCAGTTGGCCAGTGATGAACTCGCTGGTGTCACTGCCCTTGGATGCAACGCCCTTGCTGTTGACGGCGGTAGCGCCAGAGGCGGTATAGCCGCGGTACTGGGTGTCGAAGTGGTCATAGCGCAGGCCCATGTTGAGCAGCCACTGTGGCGTCAGCTCAAGGGTGTCGAACACATACAGCGCGCGGGTGTTGCTCTTGGTGTCAGTGCCAGCATAGTTGCGCGCGATGGCGCCGTTCCACGGATCGTCCGGGTTGGGATTGCTCAGGGAGGTGCAGTTGTAGCCGCTGTTAGGGCCGATCAGGCCCGGGGTGCAGGTAGATGCTGTTGCGCCGCCGGTGTTGGTATTGACGTTGTAAGACGAGCGCTGGCTTTCTTCCCGGCTCAGCTCAATGCCGGTGGAGAAGCTGTTCTTCATGCCGCCCAGGTAGAACTCGCCAAACAGATCGGTTTGGTTGGTTGTGGTAGCGGTGTTGCCAACTCGGGTGTTGGCGCGGCGCCAGACGCTGCCGTTGTTGACGTTGCCCTTGCTGTCGTCGGGCTGCGTGAGGATGTAGTCCTGCATGCTGTTGCCATGACGCAGGGTGTTCTTGATGGTCAGCGCGTCGGTCAGGTCATGCTCGATCGCGAAGGTGGCGATGTCGACCCGGCTCTTGCGAAAATCACGCCCGGTCAGGCCGTAGAAGTTGTCGCTGTCGCCACCGTCATCCGGTTTGCTCGGGTGGGCCGAGGTGCGCGCGTTGCTGCCCGCGGTCGGGATCGAATAGGGGATTCCCGAGTCCGGCAGATCGTCGCTTTCCAGGTGGTAGTAGTCAAGGTTGACCCGGGTTGGCGTGCCCAGGCCAAACGCCAGCGACGGGGCGATCCCCCAGCGGTCGTAATTGACCTTGTCGCGGCCAGCGACGTTGCTCTCGTGGGTCATCAGGTTGAGGCGCCCGGCAACACTGTCACTGAATTGGTAGTTGCCATCCAGGGTGTAACGCTGGGTCTGGTCACTGCCCCAGGTCCAGGCACCGTCCAGCGAGTTGCCCAGGTGCGCGCGCTTGCTCACCAGGTTGATGGTGCCGCCGGCGGCGCCACGCCCGCCAACAGCCGAGTTCGGCCCTTTGGCCACTTCCACCGATTCAACAGCGAAGATCTCCCGAGTTTGCGCGCCAGTGTCGCGCACGCCGTCCAGGTAGGTATCACCCTGGGCATCGAAGCCGCGGATGAACGGCCGGTCACCTTGGGGGTTGCCGCCTTCGCCGGCACCGAAGGTAATCCCCGGGACGGTGCGCAGGGCGTCTTGCAAGCTCAGCGCGTTGGTTTCCTTGATCACCTGCTGCGGGATCACGGTTACCGAGCGCGGGGTGTCCACCAGCGGCGCGGTGTACTTGGGCGACGAGGCTTTGTCGACCTTGTACTCGGTTGCGGCCTGTTCTGCCTTGCCGTTGACGCTGGTCGCGTCGAGCGTGATGGCTGCGGGCTCTGCGGCATAGGCAGACGAAGCACTGATGGCAACGCCAATGGCTGAGGCGAGCAGGCGTGGTGAACTTACAGCAGACGGCACGTGGCGCATTTTTTTATGACCTTCCCCAAGGTGTGAAGGACGCGAAGAGTAATGTAAGCAATTGTAAGTCACAATTGAGAAATATTACCATTCGGTACAAATTTACATTCTTTACAATTTAACCCTGCATTTTCTCCGGTCTCATTCGTCAGGGCCTGGCGAAAGGGCTTGCCGTGAGTAAAAGGGAATCAATATCATTGGCGCCCTAGTCCCGACCCGGTCCATTTCCATGCTGCTGCACATCCCTAGCCTGTTCGCCGCCGATGAACTCTTGCGGATTCGTGAAGCGCTGGCGCAGGCAGATTGGGCCGATGGCAAGGTCACCGCAGGCCACCAATCGGCCAAGGCCAAACACAACCTGCAGCTGCCAGAGGCGCATCCATTGGCCAAGGAAATCGGCAGCGCCCTCATCGAGCGTCTTTGGCAGACCCCGCAGTTCATGTCTGCGGCCCTGCCGCACAAGGTGTTCCCGCCGTTGATCAACTGTTATCGCGAGGGTGGCAACTTCGGCTTTCACATCGACAATGCCCTGCGCCAGCCCAAGGGCAGCGCCGAGCGAGTGCGCACCGACCTGTCAGCGACGCTGTTTCTCAGTGACCCGGACAGCTATGACGGCGGCGAACTGGTGATTCAGGACACCTATGGCACGCAGCAGATCAAGCTGGCCGCAGGCCACATGGTGCTGTACCCCGGCACCAGCCTGCACAAGGTCAACCCGGTCACTCGCGGTGAGCGCTACGCGGCGTTCTTCTGGACTCAGAGCCTGGTCCGTGAAGACAGCCAGCGGGCGCTGCTGTTCGAGATGGACAATGCCATTCAGCAGCTCAGTGCTGACCTGCCCGATCACCCTTCACTGCTGCAACTGACCGGCACCTATCACAACTTGCTGCGGCGCTGGGCAGAGGTCTGAACATGTCCTATACGTTGCGCCGCGATGAGGTCGTGGATGTCACAGCGCTGCGAGCCATGCTCGAAGCCAGCCCCGCTAAGGCCGCCCAAGCGATCCTGGCAGCGGCCGGGCAGGGCGTCAGTGAGGCGCAGTTGTTGCTGGGCCAGATCCTGCTCGATGGCCGCGGCATCGAGCAGGATCCGCAGCTGGCGCGGCGATGGTTCAGCATTGCCATCCGCGCCGGCAGCGGCATGGCGCACAACATGCTTGGGCGCTGCCTGGAGCACGCCTGGGGCGGGCCGGCCGACCTGCCTGGCGCAGCAGTGCAGTACCAGCGCGCAGCCGCGCAGGGGCTGGACTGGGGCTGGTACAACCTGGGCAACCTGCTGGCCACCGGGCGCGGTGTCGAGCTTGACCAGAAGCTGGCGCTGGCCTGCTACGAGAAGGCTGCACATCTGGGCCACGCCAAATCGATGAACCTCTATGGGCGTTACCTGGAACAAGGCATCGCCGGCCCTGCCAGCCCAGCGCGGGCGTTTCGCTGGTATAAGCGCTCGGCCGAGGCTGGGGATTTCCGCGGTATGTTCAGCCTGGCCATGGTGCTGATCGAGCGTGGCCAGTTGGGCGAGGCGCGGCCTTGGCTGGCGCGTGCGCGGGTGCAAGGCAACGTCAACTTCCTGCGCAGTGCAGTGCTGACTCTGCAAGGTGCTGGACGGTTGCTGGCTGATGAGGCGGCAGTGTTTGCGCAGGAGCTGCGCCAGCGGGAGCTGGGCTAGCAAAGCGCTGCGTTTACATACAAAAACGGGGCCTTGCGGCCCCGTTCATGATTTACAGGTAGTAAGCTTTCAACGGTGGGAAACCATTGAACTCCACTGCGCTGTAGCTGGTGGTGTAGGCGCCGGTCGACAGCCAGTACAGGCGGTCACCGATGGCCAGATTCAGCGGCAGGCCATACTTGTAGTGCTCGTACATGATGTCGGCGCTGTCACAGGTAGGCCCTGCAATCACCACTTCTTCCATCTCGCCTTTCTTCTCGGTCCAGATCGGGAACTTGATCGACTCGTCCATGGTTTCGATCAGGCCGGAGAACTTGCCCACGTCGGTGTACACCCAACGCTCGACCGCGGTACGCGACTTGCGCGCAACCAACACCACTTCGCTGACCAGAATACCGGCGTTGGCAATCAGCGAACGGCCCGGCTCGAGGATGATTTCCGGCAGGTCGTCGCCGAAGTCTTCCTTGAGGAAGCGGATGATTTCTTCAGCGTAAGTCTCCAGGCTGTTGGTCCGGGTGATGTAGTTGGCCGGGAAGCCGCCACCCATGTTGATCAGCTTGAGAACAATGCCGTCTTCTTCCTTCAGGCGCTCGAAGATCACTTTGACCTTGGCGATGGCGGCGTCCCAGACGCTGATATCGCGCTGCTGCGAGCCGACGTGGAAGGAGATGCCGTAAGGCACCAGGCCCAGGTCACGGGCAAGGATCAGCAGGTCCATGGCCATGTCGGTCTGGCAGCCGAACTTGCGCGACAGCGGCCAGTCGGCAGTGGTCGAGCCTTCGGTGAGAATGCGCACGTAGACCTTGGAACCCGGCGCAGCCTTGGCGATGTTGCGCAGGTCGGCTTCGGAGTCGGTCGCGTACAGGCGCACACCCTTGTCGAAGAAGTAGCGGATGTCCTTGGACTTCTTGATGGTGTTGCCGTAGCTGATGCGGTCCGGGCTGACGCCCTGGTTCATGACCTTGTCCAGCTCGTAGATCGAGGCGATGTCGAAGTTCGAGCCTTTGTCCTTGAGCAGGTCGATGATCTCGACCGCTGGGTTGGCCTTGACTGCGTAGTAGACCTTGGCGAACTCGAAACCGGCGCGCAGGTCGTCATAGGCCTTGCTGATCATCTGCGTATCGATGACCACAAACGGGGTTTCCTGCTTGTCGGCGAACGCCTTCATCTTCTGGAAGGTGTCACGTGCGAAATAATCTTCGACTTGGATCGACATGCTCAAGGACTCCATGGGCAAACTGAAAAAGAAAGTGGCTGCAAACTGAACGCCCTCCGTATCCCCACTTTGGTTCGCCTACTTCCCAAGGCATGTCGCCGAAAGCAAAAAGGCCAACCGCATGGTTGCGCCTGCTGTCTCGTCGTCAGTACTTGAGCCGGATGGATCGTTTCCAGCATGGACGTTCGGCGCGCACTTTAGGGCGTGAACCAGGCAAGATCAACAGGCAATCCCCACCTGTTCGTCGCGGATCGACGAGCAGTTACTGGAATAACCGACTCGTATTACCGACAGATGTTCCTGAGCAGGCTCAAACGTAAATAATTGTGGAACAGGCAGGGATCTGGCGGCGAACCCCTGAAAAGCTGTGTTCATTGCAGGTCGGTGATATTTCACTGCAAGAACCCGCAAGTAAGCTCTGGAGACCGTTGGTCAGTGGTTCGCTGGATCACACGTCGAGGCAGGGAGTGTTCACATTTATGGCCACACAGTCAGTGCCTGCGAGTGGCCAAAAAAAGCATAAATTTTTTGTTACTACAGCGGGGGCGCCCGATCACAGACGCCCCCGTTGATTCAGGAAGCCACCGTCTCGGCCGGGGAGACGATGCTGGTCTTGGCGCCGCGAGAGCGCCCCGAACTCAAGTAGGCCGCAATCGACTCCTGGGTCACCTCGCCAAGGAACACCTGCTCGGCGTCCAGCACCGGCAACCACGCCCGGTTGAACTCGTACATGCGCGACAACAGGATGCGCAGGTGCTCATCGTGCGAAGCGGTGGCGTTGAACTGCCGCAGGAAGTCAGCACAAGTGCCCTGTTGCCGGTGCATGTCGCGGCGGCGCACATAGCCCAGCGCCTTGTTCGCCGCGTCGGTCACCACCACATAGCGGCGGTCGTGCTCGTCGAGCAGCTCCAGCGCATCGGCCACTGGTGTTTCCGGGCTGACCGACGGCGCGTTGTCGGCGGCGTCCTCGGCGCGCACCAGCAGCAGCCGCTTGAGGGTGCTGTCCTGGCCGACGAAGTTGCTGACAAAGTCGTCCACCGGGTGCGCCAGCAGGGTATCCGGATGATCCAGCTGGAGCAGCTTGCCCGCGCGGAAGATAGCGATCTTGTCACCCAGCTTGATCGCTTCGTCGATGTCGTGGCTTACCATGATCACGGTCTTGTTCAGCGCCCGCTGCATCTCGAAGAACTCGTTCTGGATCATCTCGCGGTTGATCGGGTCGACCGCGCCGAACGGTTCATCCATCAGCAGTACCGGCGCATCGGCGGCCAGTGCGCGGATCACGCCGATGCGCTGTTGCTGGCCACCGGACAACTCGCGCGGGTAACGCTGCAAGTACTGCTTGGGTTCAAGCTTGATCATGCTCATCAGTTCGCGCGCGCGGTCGTGGCAGCGCTGCTTGTCCCAGCCGAGCAGGCGCGGCACTACGGTGATGTTCTCTTCGATGGTCATGTTGGGGAACAGTCCGATCTGCTGGATCACATAGCCGATACTGCGGCGCAGGCTGACTTCGTCCAGCCCGGTGGTGTCCTCACCGTTGATGAACACCTGGCCTGAGGTCGGTGTGATCAGGCGGTTGATCATCTTCAAGGTGGTGCTCTTGCCGCAGCCCGACGGGCCGAGGAACACGCAGATTTCGCCTTCGTTGACGGTCAGGTTGACCGAGTCGACGGCTTTGACGTCCTTGCCGTTGGCATGGAAGGTCTTGCTGAGGTTCTTCAATTCGATCATGAGCGCAGTCCTCGTGGAGTCAGGGCACGTTGCAGGGCTTGCAGGAGCAGGTCGGCGACAATCGCCAGCAGGCTCACCAGCACCGCGCCGACCAGCAGCATCGACATGTCGCTGCGGCTGATGGAAGTCAGAATAAGCACACCCAGGCCACCGGCGCCGATGGTCGCGGCGATGGTCATTACGCCGATGTTCATCACCACGGCGGTGCGCACCCCGGCGAGGATCACCGGCACGGCGATCGGCAGCTCGACCATGCGCAGGCGCTGGCCGAAGGTCATGCCGATACCGCGGGCGGCTTCACGGATGCCCGGTTCGACGTTGGTCAGGGCCAGGTAGGTGTTGCGCAGGATCGGCAGCAGTGAATAAAGGAACACCGCCGTGATCGCCGGCAATGGGCCCAGGCCCTGGCCGAACTTGGAGTAGAACGGCAGCAGCAGGCCGAACAAGGCAATCGAGGGAATGGTCAGCAGCACCGTGGCGCTGGCCTGCAGTGGGCCGGCCAGGACCGGGAAGCGTGTCATCAGAATGCCCAGCGGCACGCCGAAGACAATCGCCAGGCTGACCGCGATGCCGACCAGGGTGATGTGCTGCCAGGTCAGCTGCAGCACCAGCGCCCAGTCGAGGTGGGCAAAGGTATCGAACAGGCTCATGGCTGTACCTCTTTGTCGGCAGTGCCGGGCAGCGGGTGCTCACGCAGGAATGCAGCGGCAACCACCGACGGGCTCTGGTGTTCGACGTCGACCTTGGCATTGAGCTGGCGCATGGTCTCGTCGTCCAGTTGCTCGGCCAGCGGCTTGAGCAGGGTGGCCAGTTGCGGGTTGGCGTCGAGTACCGCTTTACGTACCACCGGCGCAGCGGTGTAGTCGGGGAAATAGTGCTTGTCGTCTTCCAGCAAGGTCAGATTGAACGCGTTGAGGCGACCATCTGTGGTGTACACCAGGCCGGCAAACACCTGATCGTTGCGCAGCGCGGTATAGACCAGGCCGGCGTCCATCTGGCGGATGTTGGCGCGGCCGACCTGCAGGTCGTACAGCTCTTTCAGGCCCACCAGGCCATCCGGGCGATTGGCGAACTCGGTGTCCAGCGCGACCAGATGCTTGCGCTTGTGCTCGTCACGCAGCACCTGATTGAGCTGGCTGATGTTGCGCACCTGCGGATACTTTTCGGCGACCTTGCTGGGCAGGGCCAGGGCGTAGGTATTGCTGAACCGCGACGGGGTCAGCCAGATCAGGTCCTTTTTCGCGTCTAGCTGTTTGACCTTGGCGTAGGTCGCTTCGGCACTGGGCATGCGCTCGTCGATATGGTTGTACGAGACCAGCGACACACCGGTGTATTCCCACATCAAATCGAGCTGGCCGGTCTCTTGCGCCTGGCGCGCCAGGCTGCTGCCCAGGCCGCCGGTCACGCGCACGGCAAAGCCATTGGCGCGCAGGTATTGCGCGGTGATTTCGGCGAGTACCGTCTGTTCGGTGAACACCCGGGCACCGATGCGAATCAGCGGTTTTTCCGCCGCTTGGGCAAATCCTGCCAACAGCAGGCCCGCGCCAAGCAACAAGGCGATGGTTTTTCTCATGGGTTCCCTCTACTTATTGAGCCAGACCGCGTTCCAGCCAGCGTTTGCTGGAGAAACTCACCAGCACATCCAGCAACAACGCCAACGCCGCCGTGCAGGCCGCGCCGAGCAGTAGCTGTGGCTGATTGTTCAAGGCAATGGCAGGGAAGATCAGGCTGCCAAGGCTGTTGGCGCCGATCAGAAACGCCAGCGGCGCGGTGCCGACATTCAGCGCCAGAGCAACCCGCACGCCGCCGACAATGATCGGCACGGCGTTGGGCAGTTCGACTTGCCAGAGTTGCTGGCGCGGAGTCATGCCGATGCCGGTAGCGGCTTCCTTGAGTGAGGCGGGGACGTTTTTCAGGCCTTCGTAGGTGTTGCGCACGATCGGCAGCAGGGAGGCGAGAAACAGCGCGAAGATCGCCGGGCCTGCGCCGATGCCCAGAAAACTCAGGGCGATGGCCAGTACGGCCAGGGGAGGGATGGTGTTGCCTACGTTGAAGAACTGCATGAAGCGCTCGGCTTTGTCGACCCGGTGCGGTCGACTCAAGGCAATCCCGGCGGGGATGCCCACGGCCAACGCCGCCGCCATCGAAGCCAGCACCAGCACAAGGTGCGCTTGCAGGTAAAACCACAGATCGTCGCGATAACGCGCGATCGTATCAAGGCCGATCCAGTGGATCAGCAGGGCCAGGATGACAAGCGCGGTGGCCCATCCCATCAGCCCTTTTCCGTAGCGTCTAGCCACAGGTGGACTCCTTTTCTTGTCGTCGGCGAACAGTGCTGCGCAGCGCGGCCAGTGCAGGCGGCGGGCAGAGTGATCGCGAGTAGCAGCGTGGCGCTCAGCAAAGCTGCGCGGACATGCCATGAGCCAAGCCCCGTCGGGCTCGAAAATGCAGGTATTACCAGCCCCAAACTGCAATGGTCAGCAGGGGGTGGACGTCTCCGGGGACGCAAAGGTTCCCATCTACGGCGGCAGTTGGCCAGTGTTAATCACTGGCAAGGCCAATTTATGGCGCGACAAAACAGCGGATTTATCCTCTGCAGGCGTTGAAATACCTACACTGGGCCGCTTCGTGGACATTTGCCTGGGTGGCTGAAAAAAACTTGGCTGGTCAGGCATTGGCTGATGGCTTACGCCGCTGGGCAGGGCGCTGCGGCTGTGTTTGGGTCTATGGGCGGTTTCGGGTATAATCTGCGCCCTTTTTTCGATCCCCATTCAGGCGATTTCCCATGACCAACCAGGCCGCCGAAGTCGCGAAGCGCCGCACTTTCGCAATCATTTCCCACCCCGACGCCGGTAAGACCACCATCACCGAGAAACTCTTGCTGATGGGCAAGGCCATTGCCGTCGCCGGTACCGTGAAGTCGCGCAAGTCCGACCGCCACGCCACCTCCGACTGGATGGAAATGGAGAAGCAACGCGGTATCTCCATCACCACCTCGGTCATGCAGTTCCCTTACCGCGAACACATGATCAACCTGCTCGACACCCCGGGCCACGAAGACTTCTCGGAAGACACCTACCGCACCCTGACCGCGGTCGACTCGGCCCTGATGGTGCTCGACGGTGGTAAAGGCGTCGAGCCACGCACCATCGCCCTGATGGACGTCTGCCGCCTGCGTGACACGCCGATCGTCAGCTTCATCAACAAACTCGACCGCGACATCCGCGACCCGATCGAGCTGCTCGACGAGATCGAAGCGGTACTCAAGATCAAGGCCGCGCCAATCACCTGGCCGATCGGTTGCTACCGCGACTTCAAGGGCGTTTACCACCTGGCCGGCGACTACATCATCGTCTACACCCCAGGCCATGGTCACGAGCGCACCGAGGTCAAGATCATCGAGAAACTCGACTCCGATGAAGCCCGCGCGCACCTGGGTGACGAGTACGATCGCTTCCTTGAGCAACTGGAGCTGGTACAAGGCGCCTGCCACGAGTTCAACCAGGAAGAGTTCCTCAACGGCCAACTGACTCCGGTGTTCTTTGGTACCGCGCTGGGCAACTTCGGTGTCGACCATGTGCTCGACGCTGTGGTCGACTGGGCGCCACGCCCGCTGGCGCGCGTAGCCAACGAGCGGACCGTCGAGCCGGTCGAAGAGAAATTCACCGGCTTCGTGTTCAAGATCCAGGCGAACATGGACCCGAAACACCGCGACCGCATCGCCTTCATGCGCATCTGTTCGGGCAAGTACGAAAAGGGCATGAAGATGCGCCACGTGCGCACCGGCAAGGACGTACGCATCGGCGACGCCCTGACCTTCTTCTCCTCCGAGCGTGAGCAACTGGAAGAAGCCTTTGCCGGCGACATCATCGGCCTGCACAACCACGGCACCATCCAGATCGGCGACACCTTCAGCGAAGGCGAAAGCCTAGGCTTCACCGGCATCCCGCACTTCGCGCCGGAATTGTTCCGCCGCGTGCGGCTGAAAGACCCGCTCAAATCCAAGCAGCTGCGCCAGGGCCTGCAGCAGCTCGCCGAAGAAGGCGCGACCCAGGTGTTCTTCCCGCTGCGCAGCAACGACATCATCCTCGGTGCGGTCGGTGTGCTGCAGTTCGACGTGGTCGCCAGCCGCTTGAAGGAAGAGTACAAGGTCGAGTGCGGCTACGAGCCAATCACGGTCTGGTCGGCGCGCTGGATCAGCTGCGACGACAAGAAGAAGTTCGAGGAATTCGAGACCAAGGCCGTGGAAAACCTCGCCGTCGATGGCGGCGGTCACCTGACCTACCTCGCCCCGACCCGGGTCAACCTGGCGCTGATGGAAGAGCGCTGGCCGGACGTGAAATTCCGCGCCACGCGGGAACATCACTGATCTGATTATTGGGGCCGCATCTGCGGCCCCAATGCTGTTCAGTTACCGGCTTTGATACTGGTCCACAGGCGAGTGCGAATGCGGTCGATCTTGGCGGGCATCGCCTCCAGTGCGTATAGCTTGCCCATCACATCGTCACTCGGGTAGATCATCGTGTTGCTTTTAAGTGCAGGGTCGACCAGCGTGTCGGCCTTGAGGTTGCCGTTGGCGTACTGCACATGGTTGCTGATGTTGGCCATCACCTCAGGCTGCAACAGGTAGTTCATGTAGGCGTAGGCCTGCTTCTCGTCGGGCGCATCGGCTGGCATGGCGACCATGTCGAACCACATCGGTGCACCTTCCTTGGGGATCGAATAGCCAACCTTGACGCCGTTCTTGGCCTCTTCGGCGCGGTTCTTCGCCTGCAGCACATCGCCGGAGAAGCCAACCACCACGCACACGTCGCCATTGGCCAGGTCGCCGGTGTACTTGGATGAGTGGAAGTAGCTGATGTACGGGCGCACCTTCATCAGCAGTTCTTTGGCTTTCTCGTAGTCCTTCGGATCCTGGCTGTGGTGCGGCAGGCCGAGGTAGTGCAGGGCAATCGGCAATAGCTCGGGGCCGTTGTCGAGCACCGCCACACCGCAGCTCTTGAGCTTGCTCATGTACTCGGGCTTGAAGATCAGGTCCCAGGAATCGACCGGCGCGTTGTCGCCGAGCACCGCCTTGACCTTGTCGATGTTGTAGCCGATGCCGGTGCTGCCCCACAGGTAGGGGAAGCCATACTGGTTGCCCGGATCATTGACCTCCAGCGCCTTGAGCAGCACCGGATTGAGGTTCTGCCAGTTGGGCAGTTGGCTCTTGTCGAGCTTCTTCAGGGCCTTGCCCTGGATCTGCCGGGCCATGAAGTGGTTCGACGGGAACACCACGTCATAGCCGGAGTTGCCGGTCATCAGCTTGCCGTCGAGGGTCTCGTTGCTGTCGAACACGTCATAGGTCGGCACGATGCCGCTGGCCTGCTGGAAGTTCTTCAGGGTATCGGGGGCGATGTAGCTCGACCAGTTGTAGATCTTTACCGACTCGGCGGCGTTGCTGACACAAGCGGCGAGCATCAGGGGAGCGATTAGAAGCGTGCGCATGTCCGGGGTACCTTGCTTTGTGTGTTGTTATCGAAGGACGGCAGAGGCGATCAGCGATCAGAAAATCAATACATAGCTCTTGCGCACGGTTTCTTCGATGTCCCAGATCCCGGTGCTGTTGGCCGGTAGCATCAGTGCGTCTCCGGCTTCTATGAGTAGCGGTTCGCCTCCATCAGGGGTGAAGGTGCAGCGGCCCTTGATGAAATGGCAGAACTCCTGCTGCACGATCTGCCGGCGCCAGCGCCCTGGGGTGCACTCCCAGATACCGGTTTCGACCCCATCGCTGCGTTCGACGCTGGTCACCGACGTCACGGCGACTGGCTCCCCGAGCGGCACGGCGACCGGGTTGGATTCCTCGAGTACGGCGCTGTCGGTGTGTTTGAACTGGGTGATGTTCATGACCAGTGAATCCTGTGTTGAGAAAAGGGCAAGTCAGTGCATGAAGCCTTCCATGAAGTCGGCCACGCCGCTGGCCAGGCGCCGGCGCCAGGGGGCGCTGGCAGGGTTGGCAAGGGTGCGGTCTTCATGGACGAAGCTGCGGATGATCGCGTTATAGCCCAGCCAGCGGCAGGGCTCGGGCGGCCAGCTCGCCAGGCTCGTCAGCGGGCAGTTGTCGTGTACCCAGGGCTGTGCGGTCAGCTGGTTGTGCTGGCCAAGAATCAGCGCCGCCAGGGTGCGCCCGCCCAGGTTGGTCGCGCCTACACCTTCGCCGCCGTAGCCGCCGGCGAGGGCGATGCCGCGCTGACGATCACACAGCATGTGCGGGCGGAAGCGCCTGGCCATGCCCAGGTTGCCGCCCCAGGAATGGGTAATACGGGCGTTTTTCAGCTGCGGGAACAGCTCGCCAAACAGATAGCGGCGCAGCTCGATCTCGTGGTCCTTGAGGTTGAAGTCTTCGCGCAGGCGGCCGCCAAAGCGATAGCCACCACGCGCACCGAACACCAGGCGGTTGTCGGCGGTGCGCTGGCCGTAGGTGACCTGGCGGCTGTTCTCGCTGAAGGCCTGCCCCTGGTTCAGGCCGATCTGCTCCCAGGTTGACTCCGGCAACGGCTCGGTGGCGACCAGCAGGCTCTGCACCGGCAATTGGTGCTTGCCTAGCGGCGGCAGGCTGGCTGCGTAACCCTCCACGGCCGGCACCAGCCAATGGGCGCGGACGTTGGCATGGGGCGTGCGCACCATGCCAGGCTGCAGATCAAGCGCAGGGCTGTTCTCGTAAATGGTCACGCCCATGCGCTCGACCGCTCGGGCCAGGCCGCGCACCAGTTTGGCCGGCTGGATGGTGGCGGTGTGCGGGCTGAAGATCGCCCCGTAAGGGCTGCTAACGCGCAGCTGTGCATCCAGTTGTTCAGGACGCAGCCAGCGGTAGTCGTCTTCGTTCATGCCCTGGCGGTAGAGCTCGTCGAGGTGGGCACGCAGGCTGCGCTCCTGCTCCGGATACCGCGCTGCGCAGTACAGTACGCCACCTTTGCGGTAGTCGCAGTCGATGCCTTCATGCTGCAGCACGTTGTGCACTTCGTCAGGGATGCCATGCAGCAGGTCGATACTGGCGCGGCGCAGCTGCGGCGACAGGGTAGCGAGCAGGCGGTCTTCGCCCAGCAGGTTGCCCATCAGCCAGCCGCCGTTGCGCCCGGAGGCACCGAAGCCGGCGATGTTGGCTTCGACAATGGCAATGCTCAACTGCGGCGCCTGCTGTTTCAGGTAATAAGCGGTCCACAGGCCGGTGTAGCCGGCGCCGATGATGCACACGTCGACATCGAGGTCCTTGGCCAGGGCCGGGCGGGCGTCGAGGGGCTCGTCGAGCTGGTCCATCCAAAGGCTGATCGTGCGCCAGGGTTGCATCAGGTGCAGCTCCACATCGGTAAGGTCTGTGGCTGATCCTAGGTTGTGCTGGCGGCGGCTGTCTTACGTGCGTGCACGCAGCGAAAGTTGTTTTACGTAAGCCTTGGGCGACAGCCCGGTGTGCTCGCGAAACGCCTTGTAGAACGCCGACAGCGAGTTGAAACCGGCGCCGAACGCCAGCGCATCCATGGTGGCACCGCCGCTGCTGCCGTCGAGCCCGGCCAGCAGGTGCTGCAGACGCGCCTGGTTGACGTAGCGATAGAAGCTCTGGCCGAGCACCTGATTAAGCAGGTAGGAAATCTGATTGCGGCTGTAGCCGCTGTCCTTGGCCACTTGTTGCAGGTCCAGCTCAGGGTCCAGGTAGGGCCGCTGGCGCTGAAAGTAATGCTCAAGATCCTGTGCCATGGTGCTCAGCTGACGCGGTGACAGGCCCAGCCGGCTGGTGGCAGGGCGCAGGCCGCCGTTGCTGATGCTCTTGCTGCCCTGACGGACCAGTGTGGCGTATTCGTTGACCCGCCAGATCAAGCCGTCCTTGACGGTGATCGCCTCACTGGAGTGAAACGCAGTCAGGCCATCGCCGCCCTGCACCGTGACCTCGTACTGGATGAAAGCGGTGCAGCCGTCGACCCTGATGCGGTCACTGTGAATGATGTCTTCGCCTGCTTCACGGGGCAGGCAGGCGCGTACGTACTCGCGCAGCTCGGCATGGCCCATTACACGGTTCTGGAAGAAGTCGTGGTACTCGACGTCGGGGTGATACAGGGCCATCACCCCGTCGAGGTCGCGGTGTTTCCAGCACAGGTGATAGCGCAGCACGGTGTCGGCTGTAACGGGCGTCTGGGCGGGGCCGTCGGGCAGGGTAATCGATGTCATGGGGTGATGGTGCCGGGCCGCTCAGCGCCGGGCAAGTGCGCGTTGCCGAGGCCCCATTGCAGAAACCCTGAGTGGTATATGGCCATTCGGGTTTTATGCACGATCTTCCCTATAGGTTTTTTTGTAAGTAGTTGATTTATATAGATGTCATTTTTTGTCGCAATTGGCACAGTGTCTGCACTAGTGCAAGTGCAAGCAAACGGAACCGTTGCTAACTACAAAAGGCGCTGCCACATGATTACCACTGCCGAGCTATCACCCACTGCCGCCGATGCCTCGAACCATTCGGGCGTGTCCTGGGCGGCGATCTTCGCCGGTGCCGCTGCTGCTGCGGCCCTTTCATTGATCCTGATGATCCTGGGCGCGGGCCTGGGCTTCGCTGCAACTTCGCCATGGGCCCATGAGGGCGCCAGTGCCAAGGCGTTGGGTATCTCGACCATTATCTGGCTGCTGCTGACGCAGATTATTGCTTCGGGCGCCGGTGGCTATATTGCCGGTCGCCTGCGGGTCAAGTGGGCCAATCTGCATGCTGATGAAGTGTACTTCCGCGACACCGCGCATGGCTTCCTGGCCTGGGCTGTGGCGACTCTGGTAACCGCAGTACTGATCGTCAGCATGCTCGGCAACGTCCTCAGCGCTGGCGCGCAGGCCGGTGCAGCTGCAGTGGGCGGCGCGGCTACCGCTGCGACCGCAGTAGTTGGCAAGACCGATGCTGACCCAATGGGTTATTACATCGACAACCTGTTCCGCAGCGAAGGCCCAGCGCCTGTAACAGACGACGCTGCTACCGCAGTTGCCGGTCGCATCGTTGCCCGTGCCGTAGCCAACGACGGTGCTCTGTCTGCTGATGACCGTACCTACCTGGCGCAATTGGTTGCTCAGCGTACCCGCCTGACTCAGGCCGAGGCCGAAGCTCGCGTCGACCAGATCTATACCGAAGTGCAGCAGGATGCACAGAAAGCCAAGGTAGCTGCTCAAGAAGCCGCTGATACCGCCGCCAAGGTCGCTGCCTGGACCGCTCTGTGGACCTTCATCGGCCTGCTTTGCGGCGCGTTCTTCGCCTGCCTTGCTGCCCTGTTTGGTGGCCGTCAGCGTGATCAGGCTCGCTGGATCGACGTCGACGACGCGGCTTATGTCGGTCGCCGTACCGTTCACACCAACAGCGCGCCGATTCGCTAATCAACTTAACTGACCAGGAGAACTACCATGCGCTCGATTCTGCTTTGGATGATTGGGGTACCGATCCCTGTGATCATTTTGATCGCGATCTTCATGCACTGATAAAACCGGGGGGCGCTTTGCGCCCCTTTCGCGACACAAGGCCGCTCCTACAGCTCAGACCGCGTATTTCGTTATCTCGCGGTGTCTGTAGGAGCGGCCTTGTGTCGCGAAAGGGCTGCAAAGCAGCCCCAGCTATCTAAAGAAACTGCTCCGCGTAATGACACGCCACCTGCCGCGTCCCCACCTGCCGGAACGCCGGCACCTCCTTGCTGCAACGCTCCGTGGCATACGGGCAACGCTTGTGAAAGGCACAGCCATCTGGTGGATTCAACGGATTGGGCAGCTCACCCACAATCCGAATCTTCGGCTTCAACGGGTCTGGATGAATCGCCGGCGTCGCTGACAACAACGCCTGGGTATAAGGGTGCAGCGGCTTGTCATAGATATCCGCCTTCGGCCCCATCTCCGCAGGCCTGCCCAGATACATCACCAACACCTGATCAGCCACATGCCGCACCACCGCCAGGTTGTGCGAGATGAACACGTAAGCGGTGTTGAATTCCTTCTGCAGGTCCATGAACAGGTTCAGCACCTGGGCCTGGATTGACACATCCAGCGCCGATGTCGGCTCATCCGCCACCAGCACCTTTGGCTGCAGCATCATCGCCCGGGCCAGGGCAATGCGCTGGCGCTGGCCACCCGAGAACATGTGCGGATAACGCTGATAATGCTCCGGTCGCAAACCCACCTGCTGCATCATTGCCTGAACCCTCTCGCGGCGCTCCTGCTTGCTCAGCGAGGTGTTGATCAACAATGGCTCGGCCAACTGGTCACCAATCTTCTGCCGCGGGTTGAGCGAGGCATACGGGCTCTGGAACACCATCTGCACATCACGGCGCAGTTGCTTGCGCTGCTCCTTGCTGGCGCCAGTGACTTCGGTGCCAGCGATCTGCAACGAGCCGGCAGTGGGTTCTTCGATCAAGGTCAGGGCGCGGGCCAGGGTCGACTTGCCGCAACCCGACTCGCCGACCACCGCGAGGGTCTGGCCCGCTTCGAGCTCGAACGACACGCCATTGAGTGCCCGCACCAGGGCGTGGCCCTTGAACAGGCCTCGAGAAACCTGGTAATGGCGGGTAAGGTCACGTGCGCTGAGTACGGCAGTCATCACGCCACCTCCTGGTTCAGTGGATAGAAGCAGCGCGCCAGGCTCTGGTTCTTGGGCTCGAGCGCTGGTCGCTGCGTGCGGCAGTTGTCGCGCACATACGGGCAGCGCGGCGACAACAGGCAGCCCTGCGGCCGGTCATAGCGGCCGGGGACGATGCCGGGCAGGGTGGCCAGGCGTTCGGCACCGATGCTGTGCTCGGGGATAGCCGCCAGCAAGGCTTCGCTGTAGGGATGCGCGGGCACGTCGAACAGTTCAGGCACCTGACCAACTTCAACGGCCTGGCCGGCATACATCACGCAGACCCGCTTGGCGGTTTCGGCCACCACGGCGAGGTCATGGGTGATCAGGATCAGCGCCATGTTGCGCTCCTGTTGCAGGTTGACCAGCAGCTCCATGATCTGCGCCTGAATGGTCACATCCAGCGCCGTGGTCGGCTCGTCGGCAATCAGCAGCTTGGGCTCACCGGCGATGGCCATGGCAATCGCCACACGTTGGCTCATGCCGCCGGAAAGTTGGTGAGGGTAGGCCTGCAAGCGGCTTTCGGCAGCCGGAATCTCGACTTTTTCGAGCAGCTCCAGGGCCCGTTGCCGGGCCGCTTTGCCTTTCAGTCCAAGGTGCTGGCGCAGTACTTCTTCGATCTGGAAGCCGACCGTGTAGCTGGGATTGAGCGCGGTCATCGGGTCCTGAAAGATCATCGCGATGTCCTTGCCGACGATCTTGCGCCGCTGGCGGCCACTGAGCTTGAGCATGTCGGTGCCGGCGAAGCTCATGGTGTCTGCGGTGATCCAGCCGGGGGCGTCGATCAAGCCCATCAGGGCCATCATGGTCACCGACTTGCCCGAGCCGGACTCGCCGACGATGGCGACGATCTCGCCGGCATCGACCGCCAGGTCCAGGCCATCCACCACCGGCACTGCCGAGGCATCGCCGAAGCGCACATTGAGGTTGTTGATCTGCAATAGTGACATGGCGTGGTCCTCAGGCGGCGTTCTTGAGTTTCGGGTCCAGCGCATCGCGCAGTCCGTCGCCCATCAGGTTGATTGCCAGCACACTGAGCAATATGGTCAAACCGGGCAGGCTCACCACCCACCAGGCGCGTTCGATGTAGTCGCGGGCCGAGGCCAGCATGGTGCCCCACTCAGGCGTTGGCGGTTGCACACCCAGGCCAAGAAAGCCCAGTGCTGCGGCATCGAGGATGGCTGAGGAAAAGCTCAAGGTCGCCTGCACGATCAGCGGCGCCATGCAGTTCGGCAGCACGGTGACGAACATCAGCCGCGGCAGGCTGGCGCCGGCCAGGCGGGCAGCGGTGACGTAGTCGCGGTTGAGTTCGCCCATCACCGCGGCGCGGGTCAGGCGCACGTAGGCCGGCAGCGAAACGATGGCGATGGCGATCACGGTATTGATCAGGCCAGGGCCGAGGATCGCGACGATGGCCACTGCCAGCAGCAGCGAAGGCAGGGCCAGCATCACGTCCATCAGGCGCATGATCGACGGCCCGAGAATCCGCGGGAAGAACCCGGCCAAAAGGCCGAACAGCACGCCCGGGATCAGCGAAATCACCACCGACGACAGGCCGATCAGCAGCGACAGGCGCGCGCCCTGGATCAGCCGCGACAGCAGGTCACGGCCAAGCTCGTCGGTGCCGAGGATGAACTGCCAGGTACCGCCTTCGAGCCACACCGGCGGGGTCAGCAGGAAGTCGCGGTACTGCTCGCTCGGACTGTGCGGTGCAACCCATGGCGCGAACAGCGCGCAGAACACCACCAGGGTCATGAATGCCAGGCCTGCGACCGCGCCCTTGTTGCGCGCGAACGCTTGCCAGAATTCCTTGTACGGTGACGGGTATAGCAGGCTTTGATCGACCGGGCTGGGCGCGGTCACGGTGTTGCGTGTATTACTGCTCATGACGGGGCCTCAGCGCTGGTGACGGATACGTGGATTGGCCAGGCCGTAGAGAATATCCACGACGAAATTGACCAGAATGACCAGGCAGGCGATCAGCAGGATGCCGTTCTGGACCACGGGATAGTCACGGGCGCCGATGGCTTCGATCAGCCATTTGCCGATGCCCGGCCAGGAAAAGATGGTTTCGGTCAGGACCGCGCCTGCCAGCAACGCGCCGACCTGCAGGCCGAACACCGTCAGCACCGGGATCAGCGCATTGCGCAGGCCATGCACGAACACCACCCGCGCTGGCGACAGGCCCTTGGCGCGGGCAGTGCGGATGTAGTCCTCGCGCAGCACTTCGAGCATCGACGAGCGGGTCATGCGGGCGATTACCGCCAGTGGAATAGTGCCAAGCACGATGGCCGGCAGAATCAGGTGCATGAGCGCATCCTTGAACGCGCCTTCTTCGTCACTGAGCAGGCTATCGATGAGCATGAAGCCGGTCCGCGGCTCAATATCCAGCAAGGGATCGATGCGCCCGGATACCGGCGTCCAGCCAAGGCTCACCGAGAAGAACATGATCAGGATCAGGCCCCACCAGAAGATCGGCATCGAGTAGCCGGCCAGAGAAAGCCCCATCACACCGTGATCGAACAGCGAACCGCGCTTGAGGGCGGCGATCACGCCGGCGAGCAAACCGACGACGCCGGCGAAGAACAGCGCCGCCAGGGCCAGTTCGAGGGTCGCCGGGAACAGCGTGGTGAACTCGCTCCAGACGCTTTCGCGAGAACGCAGCGATTCACCCAGATCGCCCTGGGCGAGCTTGCCGATGTAGTCCAGGTACTGCACCGGCAGCGGCTTGTTCAGGCCCAGGCGCTCCATAGCTTGGGCGTGCATTTCAGGGTCGACCCGGCGTTCGCCCATCATCACTTCGACCGGGTCGCCGGGGATCAGGCGAATCAGGGCAAAGGTCAGCAGAGTGATACCGAAGAACGTCGGAATCAGCAGGCCCAGACGTCGGGCAATAAAACTCAACATGCTTGGTGTACCTCATCAGCCGGCCAGCCCGCCATCGGGGCGGCTGGTCCGGATTGCGCCGCCGGCTCCCGTGCAGGCTGCCAGCGGTCATTGTTGTCGTGCTACTCCACCCGGGTTGTGGCGAAGTTATTGTTGGTCAGAGGGTTGAGCTGATAACCCTCCACATTCGCACGCATGGCCGTGAACACTTTCGGATGGGCCATGCTGATCCAGGGTTGGTCGCCATCGTACACCGCCAAGGCCTTGAAATAGAGGTTTGCCCGTTGATCTTCGTCGATCACGGTGCGCGCCTGACTGATCAGTGCCTGAAACTCAGAGTTGCACCAGCGTGCATAGTTCTCGCCGCTTTTGGCCGCATCGCAGCTGAGCAGCGGAGTAAGGAAGTTGTCCGGGTCGCCGTTGTCGCTGCCCCAGCCTGTAGAGACCAGATCGGCCTCGCCGTTTTTCGCCCGGCGCAGCATCTCGGCCCACTCCATCACGCGGATTTCAAGCTTGATGCCGATCTGAGCGAGGTCTGCCTGGAGCATCTCGGCAGACAAGCGCGGGTTGGGGTTGGTCGGGCCGCCGCCGTTGCGCGTGAACAGGGTAAGCGCGGTGCCGGGCGGCACTCCGGCCTCTGCCAGCAACGCGCGGGCCTTGTCCAGATCACGAGGTGGGTTGTGGTTGTCGGTATTGAAGCCGGACATGCTTGGCGGATAAGGGTTTACCGCCATCAGCGCGTTGCCTTTGCCGAACAACTGGTCGACATGCGCCTGGCGGTCGAAGGCCAGGTTGATCGCGCGGCGCACGCGCACATCGCTGAGGTATTTGCGCTGGGTATTCATGGCGATATAGCCGGTGACCAGCGCTTCCAGCTCAGCCACCTTCAGGCGTTTGTCCTGCCTGATCAAAGGCACATCGTCAGGCTTGGGATGCAGCGCGACCTGGCATTCATTGGCGTGCAGTTTCTGGACCCGCACGTTGTTGTCGGTGGCGATCACGAATATCAGCGGGTCAGCCGGCGGCTTGCCGCGGAAATACTCCGGGTTGGCCTTGTAGCGCACCTGAGCATCCTTGCGATAACGCTGGAAGATGAACGGACCGGTACCGATCGGCTTGCTGTTGAGCAGGTTGGGGGTGCCGGCCTTGAGTAGCTGATCGCCATATTCGGCGGAGTAGATCGAGGTGAAGGCCATGGCCATGTCACGCAGGAACGGCGCTTCCGGCCGATTGAGGGTAAAGACCACGGTGAGCTGATCGGTCTTCTCGACCGACTTGATCAGTTTGCTGAACGCCATGCTCTCGAAGTACGGATAACCGACACTGGTCTTGTTGTGCCAGGGATGGTTCGGATCGAGCTGACGGCGAAAACTCCAGAGCACGTCGTCGGCGTTGAAGTCGCGCGTCGGCGTGAAGTAATCGGTGCTGTGGAATTTGACTCCTGGGCGCAAGTGGAAGGTGTAGGTCAGGGCATCGGCACTGATCTCCCAACGCTCGGCCAGCGCTGGCTGGATATCGGTGGTGCCGGGTTTGAAATCGACCAGGCGGTTGAACACGGTCTCGGCCGAAGCGTCGGCAGTCACTGCGGTGGTGTACTGAACGATGTCGAAGCCCTCAGGGCTGGCCTCGGTACACACCACCAGCGGCTTGGCCGCAACGTTTGCCGCTGCGGCGAGGGTCAACAGGGCTGCCAGGGCAGCGCGTAGGGATAGAGATGTCATGCAACCTCCCTGCTATGAATGATCCAGCGTAGCCGCCACGGCCGGCCTCAGCGAGCCGCGGCGGCTACGGTCAAAGGATGTTGAAAGGGATGGTGGTGACGATGCGCAGTTCATCCAGGCTGCCGTCGGACTGCGCCTTGCTGGCCCGGTGGGTGGTATAGGTAGCGCGGATGCTGGTGTCTTTCAATGGGCCGCTCTGCAGCACATAGCTGCTGCCGACACCCCACTCGTAGTGGGTCTCGCCGTCCAGACCGCGCACGTCATAGGCCGTACCGCGGTAGTGGGTGCCGTCGATGCCCCAGCCGCGGGCGTTGTACAGGTTGAACCTGAGTCCGGGCACGCCGTAATAAGCCATGTTCAGGACATAGGCCAGCTGCAGCGATTTCTCGTTGGGGCCGTTGAAGTCCGAGAGTAATGAGTTGGCCAGGTAGATGCCGTTGGTTTCATGCAGGTAGTCGAAATACTCGTTGCCCATGACCTGCTGCCAGGACGCCGTCAGGCTGTGCGCCTGATGAGTCAGTCCCAGCGACAGGCTGTAAGTGTCGTTATCGATTTTACCGAGCTTCTTGCGGCCTTCGTCCTTGGTTTTGTAGTAGTGCAGGGCGCTGGTCAGGCTCAGGCTAGCGCTGTCTCCCAGCACATGGTTGGCGCCGAAGTAGTACTGGTTCCAGAAGTCATCCACCTTGGCCGCGTACAGGCTGGCGCTCAGGTTGGGCAGCGGCTGATAGTTGAGGCCGACGGTGCTGGCGCGGTCGGTTTCCAGGCCAGCAGCGCCATACTCGCTGCGGAACTTGCTCAAGCTTTGTTCGGTACGTGGCGAGACTCGGTCGAAGCTGGCGAAGTCGAACGAGAGCTTGTCGAATTCGGCGCTGTGCAGGCTGACGCCTTGAAAGCTCGAGGGCAGAGCACGGTTGCCGATGCTGGCCAGCATCGGTGTATCGAGCGACTGGCGGCCCGCGGTCAGGGTGGTGTTGGAAATGCGCGCCTTGATATTGGCCAGGCCGGCTTTGCTCCACTGGTCGAGCGGGTCGCCATTGCTGTGGGTCAGGGTACGGTTGTTGGGGCCGGCCACCGAGCGGCGGTCGCGCTCCAGGGCTACAGCGTTGTAGGCCGCCACTTCTGCGGCGAAGCCGACGGTGCCCTGGGTGAAGCCTGAGCTGTAGTTGAGGATGCTGCCCTGCAGCCAGTTGCTGCGGCTATGCGTGTCGTGGCGGCTGCCGTCGCTTTTGCTGTACTTCCACAGCGGCGCGCGTGCTGCGCGTTCGCGGGCATACCAGTTGCGGGTGCTGCCGGTGACGCTTTGGCCGTCGAAAAAGCCACTGGCGTCAGCCTGGGCACTGGGCCTGAGCGTGAGGGTGAAGAACTCATCGCCGAGCGTGTCGGCCTGGGCGGCCGTGCAGAACGCACCTAGCGACAGTGCCAGTACAGTGGTTACGGGTAGTTTCATGGCTACAGCTCCATTGTATTTTTTTAGTTATCGCCGCGCCTTGTGAGCGCGGGGTGGTTGCGGTGTTGCCGGAGGACGCGGGGTGTCCGCGAAGAGGGCGGGCGCAGCGGCTCAATCGACGCTGACGCCAGTGAAGGCATTGCGGCCAAATGGGCTGACCTTGAAGCCCTGGACCCGAGTGCTGAGCGGCTGATTGACCGTCGAATGGGCTACCGGGGTAATGGGTACCTGCTGCTTGAGGCGCTGCTGGGCCTGTTGATACAGCGCGCTGCGCTGGGCGGGGTCGGTGACCTGTTTGGCCTGCTGGACCAGTTGGTCGTACTCGCGATCGCACCAGCGCGAGTAGTTGTTGCTGCCGATGGCGGCGCAGCTGTAAAGCGTGCCCAGCCAGTTATCGGGGTCGCCGTTGTCGCCGGTCCAGCCGATCAGGGCAACGTCATGCTCGCCACTTTTCATCCGCTTGACGTATTCACCCCACTCGTAGCTGACGATGCGCACCTTGAAGCCGAGCTTGTTCCAGTCGGCCTGAAGCATCTCTGCCATCAACTTGGCGTTGGGGTTGTAAGGGCGCTGCACGGGCATGGCCCAGAGGGTGATTTCGGTGCCGGGCTTGACCCCGGCCTCGTCCAGCAGGCGCTTGGCCTTGGCCGGGTCGTAGAGGGCGTCCTTGATGCTGGTGTCGTACGACCATTGCGTCGGCGGCATGGCATTGACGGCCAGTTGCCCGGCGTCCTGGTACACCGCCTGCAGGATCGCCTGCTTGTTGACCGCCATGTCCATGGCCTGGCGCACCTGCAACTGGTCAAACGGCGCGTGCTGAGTGTTGTAGGCGATATAGCCGAGGTTGAAGCCCGGCATGCTCAACACCTGCATGTTGTCGTCAGTGCTGAGCATCGGCAGGTCGGCAGGCCTTGGATTCAGGGTCACCTGGCATTCGTTACGCCGCAGCTTCTGCATCCGCACCGACGGGTCGACGTTGATCGAAAAGATCAGGTTGTCTAGCTGCACTTGCTCAGGCGCCCAGTAGTGCGCGTTGCGCTTGTAGCGGATCTGCGAGTCTTTCTGATACTTGCTGAACACAAACGGCCCGGTGCCGATGGGCTTGCGGTTGATGTCGGTCGGGCGGCCGGTGGCGAGCAGCTGCTCGGCATACTCGGCGGAGAGGATCGAGGCGAAGCTCATGGCGATGTTCTGGATGAACGCTGCATCGACGCTATTCAGGGTGAAGTTGACGCTCAGCGGATCGTTGCTTTCGATCCTGGCGATGTTCTTGTCCAGGCCCATGCTGACGAAGTAGGGAAACTCGCTGGGGTACGCCAGGCGGAAGCGGTGTTGACGGTCGAGCATGCGCTGGAAGGTGAACAGCACGTCATCGGCGTTGAAGTCGCGGCTTGGCTTGAAGGTTGAACTGCTGTGGAAGTTCACTCCCGCACGTAAGTTGAAGGTGTAATGCAGGCCGTCGTCGCTGACCTGCCAGCTTTCGGCCAGCGCCGGTTGCACTGCGGTGCCGCCGCGCTCGAACTCGACCAGGCGGTTGTAGATCGGTTCGGCGGCGTCATTGTCGGTGGCGCTGGTGTACTGGGCGGTGTCAAAGCCGGCCGGGCTGCCCTCGGAACAGAACACCAGGCTGTTGCCATGGCTGAGCGATGCTTGGGTCAGCAAGCCCAGGCCTAATACAACCGAATACAGCGGAATATGGCGCATGGCAGATCCTTCTCCTCATCCAATGTCAGCCGCAGCGGGGGCGCTGGAACGGCAGCAATTGCTCGTTCCTGACGTTACGTCGGGAGGGAAGGGGGCGACAGGTTGTGATTTCCCCAAGGGCTGTAGGGATTTTCCGACGGAAGTGGGGGATCCGTCCGATGGCCTGATTACAGCGCCCACTGCCAAGGGCTGGCAGTGGGCCTGGCGGGGTTATTTGGCGATGCTTACGCCGTAGAAGGAGTTGAGGCCGAACGGGCTGATCTTGAAGTCCTGCACCGTGCTGCGCATCGGCTGGTACACCGTCGAGTGAGCGATCGGGGTAATCGGCACCTGCTGTTTGAGGATGTGCTGCGCCTGTTGGTACAGCTCGCTGCGCTTGGCTTGGTCTGGGGTGGCCTTGGCCTGCTTGATCAGGTCGTCATAGGGCTTGTAGCACCACTTGGAGAAGTTGTTGCCGTCGACCGCATCGCAGCCGTACAAGGTGCCCAGCCAGTTGTCCGGGTCGCCATTGTCACCGCTCCAGCCGATCAGCATGGCGCCCTGTTCGCCGCCTTTGGAGCGCTTGATGTACTCACCCCATTCATAGCTGACGATCTTGGCCTTGATGCCAACCTTGGCCCAGTCGGCCTGCAGCATCTCGGCCATCAGCTTGGCGTTGGGGTTGTATGGGCGCTGCACGGGCATGGCCCACAAGGTGATCTCGGTGCCTTCCTTGATGCCGGCCTCCTTGAGCAGCTGCTTGGCTTTTTCCGGGTCGTAGGGGGCGTCCTTGATGCTGCTGTCGTAAGACCACTGGGTCGGCGGTAGGGCATTGACTGCCAGCTGGCCGGCGCCCTGGTACACCGATTCAATGATCTGCGGCTTGTTCACCGCCATGTCCAGGGCCTGGCGAACCTTGAGCTGGGCCAGCGGGTTGGGCTGGTTGCTGCCTTTGATCTGGTCCATCACGTTGTAGGCGATATAGCCCAGGTTGAAGCCAGCCTGGTCAGGCATCTGCAGGTCTTTGTCGGCCTTGAGCGGCTGGATGTCGGCCGGTCGCGGGAACAGTGTCACCTGGCACTCGTTACGCTTGAGCTTCTGCATGCGCACCGAGGCGTCGGTGGTGATGGCGAAGATCAGGTTGTCGAGCTTGACCTCACCGGCTTGCCAATACTGCTTGTTGCCCTTGAAACGGATCAGCGCGTCCTTTTGATACTTGTTGAAAACGAACGGGCCGGTGCCGATCGGCTTCTGGTTGATGTCGGCCGGCTTGCCCTGCTTTAGCAGTTGATCGGCGTATTCCGCTGACTGGATCGAGGCAAAGCTCATCGCCATGTTCTGGATGAACGCTGCATCTACCTCATTGAGGGTAAAACGCACGCTGTGCTCATCGATTTTTTCGACGCTGGCGATGTTGCGGTCCATGCCCATGTCGGTGAAATAAGGGAATTCGCTGGGGTATGCCTTACGGAACGGGTGGTTCTTGTCGAGCATGCGCTGGAAGGTGAACAGCACGTCATCGGCATTGAAGTCGCGGCTCGGTTTGAAGTACGGCGTGGTGTGGAACCTGACCCCTTCGCGCAGGTGGAAGGTCCAGGTCTTGCCGTCGTCGGAGACGTCCCAGCTGGTCGCCAGACCCGGAATCACCTTGGTGCTGCCGCGCTCGAACTGGCTGAGGCGATTGAAGATGGTCTCGGCCGAAGCGTCGAAATCGGTGCCAGTGGTGTACTGACCAGGATCGAAGCCTGCCGGGCTACCCTCCGAACAAAACACCAGGTTGCTCACGGCGCTGGCCGACGGCGCTCCGGCGAGCAAACCTGCGCCGAATAAAAGCGGAATGACTGCATGTTTGAGCATGATGGCCTCATTGTTGTCATTTTTAGCTGAGATGGCCTTGTGAGCCGACCCATCGATCTTTATGCGTGGCAGATTGGCAATGCAACAGTGTGGGTGATAGCTGGCAGGCGGAATGTGGAACGAGCGTACGATAATGTCGCCTGGGTGTAAGTAATGGCGAAGTTGATCGTTTGCGCGGCGAAGATGGCGGCTTTTTGCCATATGTTGCGCAGCGGGATGTCAAGGAAGAAGCGCCGCATTGGGGCGTAGGAAAGGGCTTAAAGCGATGTAAGAAGGGGCCGCAAAGCGGCCCCCTGTATAACGTGCAGATCAATCGATCAAGGCATCAGCACTTCAATCAAACCGTCAGCATTCATGCTGACTTCACTGGTGCCCGCTTCGATTTCAGGCGCCACCGCCGCCTCATCAGCCCCCATGGCTTTCATCGCCATTGGCGCGCTGCGCATATAAGGGCGCGGATAGCCGCTGCTGTTCAGGTTCAGGTTGACCACCTTGTAACCCTTGCCGCCGAGGGCCTCGGTCGCCAGCTGAGCGCGAGCCTTGAAGGCATTTACCGCATCCTTGAGCAACTCGTCTTCGCTGGTCTTGCGCGTAGTCTGGGCAATGGAGAAGTCCATGCCGCCCATCTTCAGGTCCTGCAGCAGCTCGCCGGTGAGTTTCGACAGGGTCGGGAAGTCGGCGCTCTCGAGGCGCAGCTCGGCACGCTCGCGCCAGGCGGTGATCTTCTGACCCTTGGCATCGTAGACCGGGTAGCTGTTGCGGCTGCCCTGGCTGATTTTCACTTCCTTGACCTGACGCGCCTGCTGCATGGCCTTGTTCATGGTCTCGGTAATGTCCTTGGCCAGCTTGCCCGGATCGCTGTTCTGAGCTTCGCTGTAAAGGGTCACGACCATCAGGTCGCGGGGCACTTCCTTGCTGACTTCGGCGCGTAGCGAGACCTGGTTGTAACGCGGCTCTTCAGCCAGCGCCGGGAGGCTGGCCAACAGGCCGCAGGAAAGCAGCAGGGCAGTGCTGCGACGAGACATATGCATAGGTGACTCCTTGGCGAAGAATAGGCGTGGCGAGTAATTATCCATGCCACGCATGGCCCATAGGACCGGTTTCAGTGTAGTGGGTTCAAAAGTGCCATCATCAAGCTGTGACAAAGTGTGGCGCTTTGCCGCAGCGCTGCAGTGCAAGGCCAGGCTTGGGTATACTCCCGCCGATGTCCCTGGAGCACTCATCAGGAGAGCTCATGCTCGCTGCCGCACAACCGTTGTCTGCAACTCGCCAGAACCTCTGGCGCCTGACCGTGATTCGGGTCCTGGTGCTGGCCGCCCAGGCCGGCTCGGTCGGCGTTGCCTACTGGACCGAACTGCTGCCGCTGCCGTGGCTGTCGCTGGCGGCAACCCTGGCGCTGTCATCGCTGCTGTGCGCCTTCACCGCCTTGCGCCTGCGCCTGTCGCTGCCGGTTACCGAACTCGAGTACGCCTTCCAGCTGGCCTGTGACCTGCTGATTCACAGCGCCTTGCTGTACTACTCGGGTGGCTCGACCAACCCGTTCGTCTCCTATTACCTGGTGCCGCTGGCGATTGCTGCGGTGACCTTGCCGTGGATCTACTCGCTGGTGCTCTCGGGCCTGGCCCTGGTCGCCTACAGTCTGTTGCTGGTGCAGTTCTATCCGCTGGAAACGCTGCCGCTGGCGCGCGACACCATGCAGGTCTACGGCATGTGGCTGAGTATTGCCCTGGCCGCGGCGGTGATCACCTTCTTTGCCGCACGCATGGCCGAAGAGTTGCGCCGCCAGGAGCAATGGCGTGGCGAGCGCCGCGAAGAGAGTCTGCGCGATGAGCAATTGCTGGCCGTCGCCACGCAGGCCGCCGGTGCCGCGCATGAGCTGGGCACGCCGCTGTCGACCATGAGCGTACTGATCAACGAGATGCGCCAGGACCATCACGACCCGCAGTTGCAGGAGGACCTGGCGATCCTGCAAGACCAGGTCAAGCTGTGCAAACAGACCCTGCAGCAACTGGTGCGCGCCGCCGAGGCTAACCGACGCATGGCCATCGTCGAGCAGGACGTTACCGCCTGGCTCGACGAAGCACTCAACCGCTGGCACCTGATGCGCCCCGAAGCCAGTTACCGCTTCCAGCGCCTGCGCGATGGCGAGGTGCCGCAACTGACCCCACCGCCCGACCTGACCCAAGCGCTGCTGAACCTGCTTAACAATGCTGCCGATGCCTGCCCGGATGACCTTGAAGTGCGCCTCGACTGGAACGCCGAGGACATCATCATCAGTATCCGCGACCATGGCCCGGGCATTCCTCCGGCCATTGCCGAGGCCATCGGCAAACCCTTCTTTACCACCAAGGGCAAAGGCTTCGGTCTTGGCCTGTTTCTGAGCAAGGCCAGCGTTACGCGTGCGGGCGGCTCGGTGAAACTCTATAGTCATGAGCAGGGCGGCACGCTTACCGAGCTGCGCCTGCCCCGTGGCAAGCGAGGAGATGAATGATGACTGATGAAACCCAGATCGACGGCGAAGAGCTGCCGCACCTGTTGCTGGTAGACGACGATGCCACCTTCACCCGGGTCATGTCCCGGGCCATGAGCCGCCGCGGTTTCCGCGTAAGCACCGCGTCGTCGGCCGAGGAAGGTCTGATCCTGGCCCAGCACGACCTGCCCGACTATGCCGCGCTGGACCTGAAAATGGACGGTGATTCGGGCCTGGTGCTGCTGCCCAAGCTGCTCGAGATGGACCCGGAAATGCGCGTGGTGATCCTCACCGGTTACTCGAGCATTGCCACTGCGGTCGAGGCGATCAAGCGTGGCGCCTGCAATTACCTGTGCAAACCGGCTGATGCCGATGACGTGCTGGCGGCGTTGCTGTCCGAGCACGCTGATCTGGATTCGCTGGTACCGGAAAACCCCATGTCGGTGGACCGCCTGCAGTGGGAACACATCCAGCGCGTGCTCGGCGAGCACGAAGGCAATATCTCCGCCACGGCGCGGGCGCTGGGCATGCACCGGCGCACCTTGCAGCGCAAGCTGCAGAAGCGCCCGGTACGCCGCTGAGGTGAGCGCTGCCGACTGGGTCGAGTGACGACCCAGCAGGCAGCGTGTACTTCACCCGCGCGTTACCTCCGCCTCCCGTGCCACGGTCTTGTGCGCTAGCAGCGTGTAGATGCACGGCAGCACAAACAGCGTGAACAAGGTCCCGATCGACATCCCGGTGGCAATCACCATACCGATGTCAAAGCGGCTGACCGCCCCAGCGCCTGTCGCCAGAATCAACGGCACCATGCCGAACACCATCGCCGCGGTCGTCATCAGCACTGGCCGCAAGCGGATCGCCGCCGCCTCTTCGATGGCTTCGCGCACATCCAGCCCCTTGTCCTTGCGCAGCTGATTGGCGAATTCGACGATCAGAATGCCGTGCTTGGTAATCAGCCCGATCAACGTCACCAGGCCGACCTGGGTGTAGATGTTCATGCTCGACAGGCCCAGGAACAACGGCAGCAAGGCCCCGCAGATCGACAACGGCACCGTCACCAGAATCACCAGCGGGTCACGGAAGCTCTCGAACTGCGCCGCCAGCACCAGGAAGATGATCGCCAGCGCCAGGCCGAAAGTTACCCACAGCGCGCTGCCTTCCTGGACGAACTGCCGCGATACCCCGGCGTAGTCGAACGAGAAGCCTTCTGGCGCTTCTTCACTGGCGATCTGCCGCACCGTCGCCAGCGCTTCGTCCATGCTCACCAGTGGCACGCCCTGAATGATCGCCGAGTTCAGTTGCTGGAACTGGTTGAGCTGGCGCGGTCGAGCACGGTCGCTCAGGGTGATCAGGGTCGACAACGGCAGCAGTTGGCCCTGGTTGTTCTTCACGTAGTAGCTGTTGAGCCAGTCGGGATTGTCGCGATAGGCGCGTTCCACCTGGGCGATGACCTTGTAGCTGCGCCCTTCGAGGGTGAAGCGGTTGATCTCGCCTTCGCCGAGCAGGGTGGCCAGGGTACCGCCGAGCACGTCCATCGACACGCCCATCTGCGCCGCCTTGGCCCGGTCGATGTCGACCACCACCTCGGGCTTGTCGAACGCCAGGTCGATGTCGAGGAAGGCGAACTTGCCGGACGCCTGCGCGCGCTCCTTGACTCGCTGGGCGACCTCGAGCAGCGCCGGGTAATCACCGGCGGTATTGATTACGAACTGGAACGGCAAACCTTCTCCAGTGCCGGGCAGCGCCGGCAGGTTGAAGCCGAAGATCTGCAGGCCGGCGATTTCGGCAAGCTTGGCCTGGACCAGCGGCAGCAGCTCCATCTGGCTGCGCTCGCGCTCGTTCCATGGCTTGAGCAGGAAGCCACCGATGCCGCTCTGCACGCCATTGAAGCCGTTGATCTGGAACGACGAGTAATACTCCGGGAAGCCTTTGAAGATCCCGGTGTACTGATTGGTATAAGTGTTCAGGTAATCAAGGTTGGTCGGCTGCGGCGCACTGCTGATCATGAAGATCACGCCCTGATCCTCGTCGGGCGCCAGCTCGTTCTGGGTGAACTTGAGCAGCACCGGTATCAGGCACAGGATGATCACGGCAAACACCACCACCACCGGCCTGCTGTCGAGGGTGCCGTGCAGCAGCCGTTGATAACGCAGCTTGAGCCCGTCGAAGATCCGGTCGAGGCGATGCGCCAGGCCACTGGCGTTCTGCTCGCGGCGCAGCAGCAACGCGCACATCATCGGCGACAGAGTCAGGGCGACGATGCCGGAGATCACCACTGCACCCGCCAGGGTCAGGGCAAACTCCTGGAACAGCGCACCGGTCAGGCCTTCGAGAAAACCAATTGGTGCGTACACCGCGGCCAGGGTGATGGTCATCGACACTACCGGTATCGCAATTTCGCGGGCGCCTTGCAGCGCCGCATCGAACGGCGTCTTGCCTTCCTCGATATGGCGATGGATGTTTTCCACCACCACGATCGCATCGTCCACCACCAGGCCGATCGCCAGCACCATCGCCAACAAGGTCAGCAGGTTCAGCGAGTAGCCCATGGTCTGCATGAAGAACAGCACGCCGATCATCGACAGCGGGATGGTGACGACCGGGATCAGCACCGAGCGCAGCGCGCCGAGGAACAGGAACACCACGACGATGACGATCAGCACCGCTTCGCCGAGGGTCTTGATCACTTCGTCGATGGAGGCCTGGATAAACAGCGTCGCGTCGTAGGCAATCGACACCTTGAGCCCGGCCGGTAGTTGACCTTCCAGCTCCGGCATGACCCGCCGCACTTCCTTGATGACCTCGAGCGGGTTGGCCGACGGCGTGGCCTTGATGCCGATGTACACCGAGGGCGTGCCGTCGAACGAGCTGACCGTGTCGTAGTTCTCTGCGCCCATCTCGACCCGGGCGACATCGCCGAGCAGCACCCTGGTGTCGCCGGCCGTCTTCAGCGGCAATGCAGCAAACGCCTCCGGTGATTTCAATTCGGTGGTGGCGTTGATGCTGGTGACCACGTACTCGCCCTTGACCTCGCCTGCGGCCGAGAGGAAGTTGTAGCGGCGCACGGCATCGGTGACGTCATTGGCGGTCAGGCCGAAGCCGGCCAATTTGACCGCGTCGATCCAGATGCGCATGGCAAACACCTGGTTGCCGAGGATCTCGGCCTCGGCCATGCCCGGTAGGGTCGCCAGCTTGGGCTGGATCACCCGTGACAGGTAGTCGGTGATCTGCGGGTTGCTCATCTGCTCGCTGTAGAAGCTGATGTACATCAGCGCCGAGGCGTCTGCTGCCTCCTTGCTCAATACCGGCGCTTCGGACTGCTGCGGCAGCTTGTTGCGCACTTCGTTGGCCTTGGCCAGCAGCTCGGTGAACAAACGGTCGCTGTTGGCGCCAACCCGTGCGTAGATCGAGATGATGGAGAAGTTCTGCCGGCTCACCGAGGTCATGTAGTCGATGCCTTCGGCACTGGCCAGGCTCTGCTGCAGCGGCTGGGTGATATAGCCCTGGATGGTCTCGGCGTTGGCCCCGGGGTAGGCGGTGGTCACCGTGATCAGGGCGTTTTCCATTTGTGGGTACTGGCGGATCTGTAGTTTGCTCCAGGCCTGAAAGCCGAGCAGAAGGATCAGCAGGCTGACCACACTGGCCAGCACCGGGCGGCGGATGAACGGGTCTGTGAACGCCATGTCAGCCTCCTGCTCAGTTGCCGCGCGGAGCGCTGGCTGGGGTGGTCGACGCTTGCTCGGTGATCTGGATGGCGGCGCCCGGGGTCAGTTTCAGTTGCCCGGCACTGACCACCCGTTCTCCCGCCTTGAGCCCCTCACTGACCACCACCACACCGTCACGGCGCTCGCCGGTGCGGATGGTGCGTTGCTCAGCGATCAGCTGCGGCTTGTCGTCGGCGGCGTTTTCCGGCTGGCCGTCTGCGTTCTGTTTCGGGCTGACCACGTATACCGAGTTGCCGTACAGGGTGTAAGTGATGGCGCTCTCCGGCACTACCACCTGTGGCTGAGGATCGGGCAGCAGCACCAGCAGGCTGGCAAACATCCCCGGCAGCAACTTGCCATCGGGGTTGGCCAGGCTGGCGCGGACCAGCAGGTTGCGGGTGTTCTCGTCGACCTTGGGGTTGATCGCGCTGAGCGTGGCATTGAAGGTCTGGCCAGGGAACGCCGCCACCTGCAGCAGCACTTTTTGGCCGAGGGCCAGTTGCGGCAGGCTCTGCTCGGGCATGTTGAAGTCGACGTACAGGCTGGACAGGTCCTGCAGGGTAGCGATCACCGTACCGCTGGCAAGAAAATCGCCGATGTCGACCTGACGGATACCAATGGTGCCGCTGAACGGCGCCTTGATGCTCTTCTTCTCCAGCGAGGCCTTGAGCTGATCGACCACCGCCTGGTTACGCCGGTACTGCGCAGTCAACCGGTCGAACTCGCCGCGAGAGATAGCCTGGTCACCAACCAGCTGACTACCACGGCCGTAGTCCACCTTGGCCAGGCCTAGGTCAGCCTGGGCGGTGCCGAGCAGGGCGGCTTCCTGATCGCTGTCCAGTTGCAGCAACAACTGGCCTTGCTTGACCTGCTGGCCAGACTCGAAGTGCAGCGACTTCACCGTACCGGCCTGCTCCAGGCTCAGCTCGACGCCCTGCAACGCCTTGAGGCTGCCGACCGCCGGCAGGCGCTGCTGCCATGGGCGCTGCTCAGCCGTTGCGGCGGCAACGCTGACCGGCGGTTTCGGTGCGGTAAACATCTGGATCTGCTGATAGATCGAAAAGGCCTTGTAGCCCCCCAGAATCAACACGATCAACAGCACGATGGCCAACATGATCAGCATGCGCCGGCGCAGCATAGGTCCACTTCCCTGGAGGTAGTCATTGTTATGGCTGAGGCACGACCACGGGCGTTCCTGCCCACGTGCGAATGCACTGAGTATCGCTGGTTTTCAGTGAGTAGTGTTTCGAATGGGCCGTTCGTTGATCTAAATCTGCCCAGCAATCGTTGAGCGAGACAAATAAATCGCGGCATCCCGCGAACATCGAACGCACGCTGTCTTTGTAGGAGCGGCCTTGTGTCGCGAAAGGCGCGCGTAGCGGGCCCGGGATTTGCGTAGCGCCAAAGAATGCTGGGGACGCTGCGCAGCCCATTCGCGACACAAGGCCGCTCCTACAGTGGACCGCGCATGTCGATGGAACGCGGGTGCCGGGGCGCCGGAACGATCGCGATAGGCCAGCGCAGCTGGCCCCGGCTATCCGACGGCTCTATCTGATCAAACCAGATGCAGATGGTTATCCCACAAGCCAGACGGCAGCTCCAGCGGCTGGCCCACAAGCTGCTGTTTGCGGCAGTCGTAGAAGCGGCAACGGCCTTGGCCGGAGGTGACCACAAAACCGTCCTTCACCGCACCCACGCCGGCGCAGTCGGGCATCGGTGCGTCGAGCTTGATCGCTGCCGTGTCCAGGTCCCAGATGAACAGCCGGTTGGCCCGCGGCGCAGTCAGGGCGACCAGCCGCAACTCGCTGTGGATGGCCACACTGGCAGTGTACTGAGCCATCGACTGCAATTGCCGCTCCGGCACCGGGAATGCCTGGAACGGTTCGCCCGGGCGCTTGATCGCCAGCAGCTCGGCGGTCTCATCCGATGCGCCCATGAACTGCTGGCAAGCGACCAGGGTGCCGTCGCTGCCGATGGCCAGGTGGCGCACGCTGTTCATCTGCTGGCCGAGGGTTTCCTTGGACAGCAGGGTGCCATCGCGCTGCATCATGACCAGGCTTGGTTGCATGGCGTTGAGGTTCATCTCCACCCGGCTTTCGGCTTCGGTGCGGATGCCGCCGTTGGCCACTACCAGGGTTTCGCCGTCGGGCATCCACGCCAGCTCGTGCGGGCCGATGCCGTGGGTCGAGATCTCGCCGCTGTGCACCAGGCGTTCACCGTCGAAGCGATACACCCCGAGTACGCCACGGCCCGGATCGGTGGTGTCGTTCTCGGTGGCGTACAGCCACTCGCCGTCCTTGTGCATCACCGCATGGCCATAGAAATGCCGGTTGGGCTGCGCCGTCAGGGTTTGCAGCAAACGCCCATCACGCAGGTCGACCAGATAGCTTTCGGTGCCGGGGCGACGCGCCACGAACAGCGCAATCGGCTGTTGCGGGTGATGAATGATGGCGTGGCAACGCTGGCCCACTTCGGTGGCGAACACCTGGCTGCCGTCGAGGCGATAGCCGACGGCGTAGTGCTTGCCGTCGGCATCGTCGCGGGCCGACAGCAGCAGTGGCTCGCTGCCTTTGTTGCGCAGCAGGCTCCAGCCGCCCAGGGTCAGGGCGCTAAGGGCGATACTGGCAAGTTTCAGGGCCTGGCGTCGCAGCATGTCAGTCACCGTCGTTGGCATTGAAGCCCAGCTGAATGTTCAACGCTTTGGCCAGCTCGCCTTCGTGCAGGCGGTGAACCACGTTGAGGCTGTCGTAGATATCGTTCAAGGTCTGCTTGCCGGCGTCGTCCGCGAGCAGCTCGCCAAGGGGCTTGTCGTTGGCGGCCAGCAGCTTCAGCGCGTTGGCATAGGCGGCGTCGATCTTGTCGGCGAGGGCGCTCTGGTCCTTGCTGAGCAGGCCGCGCAAGCCGCGGTTGTCGACCCCGACCCAGACCGCCTGGGCGGCTTTCAGGCTGGCTTCCAGGCTCTTCATCGAAGAGTGGCTGCGCCAGGCTTCGGCCTGCAGCGGCTGGGCGATGCCCTTGCTCTGGCGGCCCATCGGTGCGCCGAGCTTTTTCTTCAGGGTGTCCAGTGCGGTGACCTGGGCGCGGAGCAGATCGGCGATCGCCTCGTGCGAGTCAGCATAGCGCTGGTTGGGGAACTTGGTCATCTGCGAAAGCATGCCGTCGGTGCTGTTCCAGCCCTTGAGGATCTCTTCGGCGAGGGCCTTCTGGTGTTCGCTGATGGCCACCAGCAGCGGGCAGTAGCGGGCCTTCTGCTCAGGGGTGGCGATGTCCGGCTTGCTGTCGAAGAGGATGTACTCGTAGGCCGACAGACCGCGCACGACGACGCTGGACTTGCCCAGGGTCTCGTTGTCGATCGGCTTGTCGCCGTTGACCAGTTGCTCGACCTGACGGCCGACCAGGTTTTTCTTGTCGGGCCAGAACTGAACCTGCCACGGGCGGTTGCCTTCGGCCAGCGGGCCGACCAGCAGAGGCTGCAGCTCGGCCCAGGCTTTTTGCGCGTTGAGGAAGTCGGCGCGAGCGGCGTCCAGGGTGGTTTTGCCTTCACAGTAGGACAGGGCGCTGGCGGCCAGCTGGCGGTCAGCTTCGACCCAGCGGCTGTAGGTCGGCAAGATCACCTGCTTGGCGATTGCCGCCGAGGTGACGGCCTGCGGGTCTTGCGGCGAGCAAGCACCGAGGGCGATTGCGGCGAGGCTGGTGAACAACAGTTTGGGTCGGAACATGCCCGGCTCCTTGCGCGTTAAAGTGAATTCAGAAAAGCCAGCAACGCGGCGCGTTGCTCGGCATTGAAGGTCAAGACCTGGTCGCGCGCCGCCTGCGCTTCGCCGCCATGCCAGAGCACGGCTTCGAGCAGGTTGCGGGCGCGCCCATCGTGCAGTAACTGAGTGTGGCCGCTGACCGTTTCGGTCAGGCCCAGGCCCCACAGCGGCGCTGTGCGCCAGTCCTGGCCACCGGCGGCGAACTCGCTGCGCTGGTCGGCCAGGCCGGGGCCCATGTCATGCAACAGCAGGTCGCTGTAGGGGCGAATCAGCTGGTTGGCCAGCTCCGGCTCGACGCCTGCGCTGGCCGTGGTGAACTGCGGCGTGTGGCAGCCCTGGCAGCCGGCCTGGAAAAACAGGTTCTTGCCGGCCAGCACCTGTGGTGCGTCGACGTTGCGGCGGGCCGGCACGGCCAGGTTGCGGGTATAGAAGGTGACCAGGCGCAGGATATTGTCGCTGACCTCTTTCTCGCCGTCGGCGCCGTCACCGTTGGGCGCGGCCAGGCAATCGGTCTGGGCCGGGGTGCAGTCGTCATGGGGCTTGAGCGTGCTGGTCAGGCCCATGTCGCCGGCAAAGGCATGCACGTTCTGCTGGTTGACGTTGGGCTGCCCGGCTTTCCAGCCGAAGCGGCCGAGCACGGTCTTACCCTGGGCGTCATCCCAGACCTGATTGGCGCGCCCGCGGATGCCGTCGCCGTCGCGATCGTCCGGGTCGGCGTTGGCCAGAATCGCCGCTTCGGGGATTGCCTCGAGCAAACCCAGGCCGATCATCGGCGGCGCGATCCGCGCCGAGAAACGCGTGGCGGGGTGCAGCGGGCCGTAGCCGAGCTGGGTGATCTGCAATTGCGGGCGGCGCAATTCCACCGTGTGGCCGTCGGCGAAGCGTACGGTCTCGCTGCTGTAGCTGACGCGGACCTTGCCCTCGGGCTTGATGCCGGGGATGGCCATGTCCTGCAACTGCGTGCCGTAGACCGGCTCTGGGACCACGCCCAGGCGTTCGATTTCCTTGGCGTAGGCGGGCTGGTCGGGGATCGACAGCCTTACCAGCATCGACACTGCGTTGCTGTCGTCGAGTTCCGGCGGGTGCCCGCGGCCGTCGCGGACGTGGCAGTTCTGGCAGGCGTTGGTGTTGAACAACGGGCCGAGCCCGTCACGCGCGGTGGTGGTCGCCGGAGCGATTACCCACGGGTTGCGGAAAAAGCTGTTGCCCACGGCAAAGTCCAGCCGCCGTTCGGGGCTGAGGTTGGCAGAGGGTAGGGAGAAGGCCTGGCGATCGCTGCGCAGGACGGTTGCCTTGCCACCGGACAGGGCCTCGCCTGGTTCGGCCTGAGTGAAACGCGGGGCGTCGTCACAGGCGACCAGAACAGCGGCCAGCAGCAGGGGGCTTAGGCGGAGCAAGGACATCAACAATCCTGGGCTTGGGCAGAAAACCGGCGTGCAAGCTTAGCAGGACGGGATTGTTTGAATAAGAGCAATTTGCAATTACTGGATGAAATCGTTGTCAGGTTGCTGCTGCAATTGGGGCCGCAAAGCGGCCCCAATAGAGTAGGTTTACAGCCCGAATCAGAACTCGTGATCAGCAGTATCCGGATTCAGGTTGGCAATCCCCAACTTGCCCGCGGCCTGCTCGATCGCACCGGTCTGCTTGACCAGCGAAGCAATCGCATCACGCACGATCTGGTTGCCGGCAGCATTGTCGGCGGCGATCAGCTGATCGTAGTGCTCACCCTTGAGGGCATGATCGACGATCACCTGGATCTTGGCCTCGGTGGCCTCCAGGTCAGCTTTCAAGGTGGCGTCGGTAGCCGGGTCAACCTTGGCCACCAGCGACGACAGGCTCGGGCCGGTCAGCTTGCTGCCGTCGGCGCGGGTGTACTCGCCCAGGTAGACGTTACGGATACCCTTGGCATCATAGAAGTGCGAGTAGTGGGTGTTGTCGCTGAAGCAGTCGTGCTCGTCTTCCGGCGAGTTGGCTTCCAGCGAAACCTTCATGCGCTCGCCCGCCAGTTCACCCAGCGACAGGCTGCCCATGCCGAACAGCATCTTGCGCACGCCGTCGTTGACCGGCTCCGCTTCCAGCGTGGCGCGGTAGTTGTCGGCAACGTTTGGTGCCCAGTTGCCGACCATCTCTTCGAGGTCTTTGACCAGCAGGTCGGTGACCGCCTTGAGATAGGCACGGCGACGGTCGTTGTGGCCACCGGTGGCGCCAGCGCCTTCCAGGTAGTCAGACGCCGGACGGTTGCCCGCACCTGGGCCGGTGCCGTTCAGGTCCTGGCCCCAGAGCAGGAATTCGATTGCGTGGTAACCGGTCGCGACGTTGGCCTCGGAACCGCCCAGCTCATTCAGGCTGGCGAGTTTCTCCGGGGTCAGGTCCTTGACGTCGATCTTGTCTTCGCCAACCTGGATTTCGGTGTTGGCAATGATGTTGGCGCTGGCGGCAGGGTTGCCCAGCGCATGCTCGTAGCTCTTGTCGACGTAGTCGATCAGGCCTTCGTCCAGTGGCCAGGCGTTAACCTGACCTTCCCAGTCATCGATGATGGTGTTGCCGAAGCGGAACACTTCGCTCTGCAGGTACGGCACGCGGGCAGCGACCCAGGCATCCTTGGCGGCTTGCAGGGTTTCGTCGTTCGGCGTGGCGAGGAACGCGTCGATCGCGCTTTGCAGGGTCTTGGCGGTGCTCAGCGAGTCGCTGTAGACGGCCGAGACGAGCTCTGCATAGTGCTTGACCACGGCCTTGCCAGCCGCCTCGTCGATCGCCCCGGCGGTCGCGGCGGTGGTGCTGGCGGCAGCAGGTGCCTGGGCTTGCGGAGCGGCGGCCTTGTCATTTTTGCCTTCGCCGCAACCGGCGAGGGCGATAGCGATGGCCAGCAGACTGGCGGAGGCCAGAGGCATACGAATCATTGTTGGTTTCCTGCGTGGTGGGTTTGGACGTGTGCCGTGGCACGCGAAACCGTGACATCATGCGAAAGATTTGCATTTGCTGTAAAGGGGTGGGCAGTGAATTCATGAAAATGCCCGCGGGTGGGGCATTTTCCTGTTCTGGCGGGGTTTACAGCACTGAGACCTGATTGCGCTGGGCCTGCTTGAGGTAGGCAGTCAGCTCGCGCGCCGACAGCGGCTTGCTGTAGTGATAGCCCTGCCCCTCATGGCAGCCCTGGGCAATGATGTAGGTCTCCTGCTCGGCGGTTTCCACGCCTTCGGCGATGACCTGCATGCCAAGGCTCTTGCCGAGCTGGATGATGGCGCGAACGATGGTGGCGTCATCGTCGTCATCGAGCAGGTCCTGGACAAAACTCTTGTCGATCTTGATCTTGTCCAGCGGCAGCGATTTCAGGTAGCTGAGCGAAGAATAACCAGTGCCGAAGTCGTCAATCGCAATCAGCGCACCTGAGCGACGCAGGCTCAGCAGGTGCTGGGCGGCGGTGCTGATGTCTTCCATCAGGCCGGTTTCGGTGACTTCCAGCTCAAGGCTGCGTGGCGGCAGGCGATAGGCCTGCAGCAGGTTGTTGACCACCCGCGGCAGCTCGTTGTGGTGCAGTTGCACGGTCGACAGGTTGACCGCCATGCGCAGCTCGCCAAAGCCCTGATCATGCCATTCGCGCAGTTGCCGGCAGGCCTGGTCGAGGACCCATTCGCCGATCGGGATGATGTGGCCATTCTGCTCGGCCAGCGGGATGAATTGGTCGGGCGGGACCATGCCCAGCTGCGGATGCTGCCAGCGCAGCAGGGCCTCGACGCCGACTACGCTGTGGTCGCGGTAGCTGATCTGCGGCTGATAAACCAGGTACAGCTGGTTGCGCGGCAGGGCTTCGCGCAGGTCCTTTTCCAGTTCGCGGCGTCGGCGCATTTCGCTGTCGACGCTGGCGATGTAGAACTGGTAGCGATTGCGCGAGCGCGCCTTGGCCAGAGTCATGGTCTGCTCGGCCTTTTGCAGGAGCTTTTCGGTGCTGTCGCCGTCCTCCGGGAACAGGGTGATGCCGATGGTCGCGCGCAGGCGGATTTCCTGCTGCTCGAGGGCAAACGGCGCCTCCAGGTCGTCGAGGATGCTCTGGGCCAGTTCGGCCGCCTCGTAAGGCTGCTCGATGTCGGCCTGGACTAGCGCAAACTGGTCGCCGCCCAGCCGGGCCAGGGCGCCGAGGCGGCCACTGTGCGCGCGCAGACGGTCGGCGAGGGCCAGCAGCAACTGGTCACCGACCTGATAACCGAATTGTTCGTTGATGCCTTTGAAGTCATCCAGACCTACGCACAGCACCGCCACTCGGCGCTGCAGGCGGCCGCCATCGACGAGGATCTTGTCCAGTTGCTGCTGCAATTGCTGGCGGTTGGGCAAGCCGGTCAGAAAGTCATACTGAGCCATACGTTGCAGGCTGTTCTCGGCTTCATGGCGCAGGTGGGTATTGCGCTCGATCGAGGCCAGCAGCTGGTTGGCGGTGTTGACCCACAAACCCAGTTCATTCTTTTCGTGGCCTTTGACCAGCGGAATCTGATGCTGGCTGGGCCGATCAGGGTTGATCTGGGTAAGGTGCTCGATGATCTTCGACAGCGGCTTGGTCAGCAGCCAGTGGTAGACCAGGTACAGCACCAGGCCCATGGCCAGCGCTCGTAGTACGCCGGAGATGAAGATGATCACGGCGTTGATCAGGAATTCTTTGCCATAGGCGGCAGTGTCGAGGGTGATGCTGAGGTCGCCGTAATACTCGCTGTAGGGGCCGCGGCCGACCAGTTGCGTGGTGTAGGTGCGTTCCTGACCGAGCAACAGATCGGTCAGCCAGCGCATCGACATGTCGCGCAGCGGTCGCGATTTCTCTGCGAGCATGGTTTCGTTGGGGTGGCCGATCGAGGCCATGCGCACCGAGTCATCCTGGAACAGGCCTTCCATGACCTGCATGCCCATTTCCCGGTCGAGGCTGTAAACCGCCTGCGTCGACGGGTCACGGAACATGTCGAGGATGCGCTGGGCATCGCTGTTCACCGCCTGACGCGTCTTGTAGGTGTCGTAGACGATCTGCGCACAGCTAAGGACGACGCCAACCGCTAGCGCCGACAGCAGCACTACCCTGAGCAACTTGACCGATAAGCTGTTCCGCAATTGCAGCTTCAATGGGGATTCCTTAATCCATGCGCATGCCATTATTTTGCCAGTAGTTGTGGCAAGACACTATCGACCCTTTGTTGCATTGCTACTGTATCGGTTGCGCAGGCTTGCTACTTTAGTGCTATGCGCCAACTTTCCCAGAGATTTGATGTTAGCGCGCTATGCGGGCGGATCAAGCTGGATTTGCAGCGGTGCGAGCGGGCATAAAAAAACCCGGCGAGTGCCGGGTTTTTTTTGTGCCAAAAGCGAAGCCGATCAGGCCTTGAAGGTCTGGCCTTCGAACTGCTCGGCAACGAACTTCCAGTTGACCAGGTTCCAGAACGCCTCGACATACTTAGGACGGACGTTGCGGTAGTCGATGTAGTAAGCGTGCTCCCAGACGTCGCAGGTCAGCAGCGGAGTGTCGCCGTTGGTCAGCGGGTTGCCGGCGCCGATGGTGCTGGCCAGTGCCAGGGAACCGTCAGCTTTCTTCACCAGCCAGCCCCAACCGGAACCGAAGGTGCCGACCGAAGTCTTGGTGAACTCTTCCTTGAACTTGTCGAACGAACCGAAGGCGGCGTTGATGGCCTCGGCCAGTGCGCCAGTCGGTTGGCCGCCGGCGTTTGGTGCCAGGCAGTTCCAGTAGAAGGTGTGGTTCCAGACCTGAGCGGCGTTGTTGAAGATGCCACCCGAAGAGGTCTTGACGATCTCTTCCAGGGTCTTGCCTTCGAATTCGGTGCCTGGGACCAGGTTGTTCAGGTTCACGACATAGGTGTTGTGGTGCTTGTCGTGGTGATACTCCAGGGTTTCCTTGGAGATGTGCGGCTGCAGGGCATCATGGGCGTACGGCAGCGGCGGCAATTCAAAAGCCATGGTGGATCTCCTGATTCAGGTCTAATTCGCGGTTTGCGCAAGGCCGATCACGGGCGGCCCGAGGTACGTCGGCGAGTTTGTACTCTTTGCGACGCAAGCCTTGGATCATATCACCAGCCCCCGCGCATAACCACGCAACAACTATAGGGACAAATAGTTGCAGCGCCGGCGCCAGTGGCATTCAGCCCAGAATCAGCTGCGCGGCCACCGCGAACATCATCACTGCCACCATCAGGTCGAGCAGGCGCCAGGTCGCCGGCCGTGCCAGCCACGGTGCCAGCCAGGCTGCGCCGAGGGCGAGGGTGAAGAACCACACCAGTGAGGCGCTGGCCGCACCCGCTACGTAAGCGCTGGGCACGGTTTGCTGGGCGCCCAGGGAGCCGATCAGCAGCACCGTATCCAGGTACACATGGGGGTTGAGCAGGGTCACTGCCAAGGCGCTGAGCAGCACCGCCCGGCGCGAGCGGGAGCCCTGGCCTTGCTCCTGCTCCAGGCTTTGTTTGGAGCAGGCCCGTTGCAAGGCCTTGGCCCCGTACCAGATCAAGAACGCCGCGCCGCCCCAACGCGCAGCAGCCAGCAACGTCGGGTTCTGCGCCAGCACCGTGGCCAGTCCGAACACTCCGGCGGCAACCAGCAGGGCGTCGCAGACCACGCAGAGGATGGCCACCGGCAGATGGTGTTCACGGCGCAGGCTCTGCGCCAGGACAAACGCGTTTTGCGTGCCGATGGCCATGATCAGGCCAAAGGCAACCAGCATGCCGTTCATATAACTTTGCCACATAGCGCAGACACTCCACTGCCACCAACCGATTGGCTGGCGCTGATTGCTTGATCGAATGCTGGTCATTGTGCCGATCTGCGTTGTATAAGAAAAACCAATAAAGCTGATCAGGCATTAGAGAAATCGATGTTCGACTACAAGCTCCTGGCGGCCCTGGCGGCGGTCATCGAACAAGGCGGTTTCGAGCGCGCAGCACAAGTGCTTGGCCTGTCGCAATCGGCCGTGTCGCAGCGGATCAAGCTGCTCGAAGCGCGGGTCGGCCAGCCGGTGCTGGTGCGCGCCATGCCGCCGAGCCCGACCGAAGTCGGCCGGCAACTGCTCAACCATGTGCAGCAGGTGCGCCTGCTCGAGCGTGACCTGCAGCGCCAGGTGCCGGCGCTGGACGAAGGCGGTATGCCCGAACGTCTGCGCATTGCGCTCAATGCCGATAGCCTGGCGACTTGGTGGGCCGGTGCGGTGGGTGCGTTTTGCGCCGAACAGCCGGTGTTGCTGGACCTGGTAGTCGAGGATCAGGACGTCGGCCTCAAGCGCATGCGCGCCGGTGAGGTTGCGGCTTGCCTGTGTGGCAGCGAGCGCCCGGTGGCCGGCGCGCGCAGCCAGCCACTGGGCGCCATGCGCTATCGCGCCTTGGCAAGCCCGGCATTCATGGCCCGGCATTTCCCGCAGGGCTTCGACGCCAGCCGGCTGGCGCGGACCCCGGCGATCGTGTTCGGCCCGGATGACTTCCTCCAGCACCGTTATCTCGCATCGCTAGGCATTGCCGATGGTTTTTTGCATCACCTGTGCCCGTCCTCGGAGGGCTTTCTGCGCATGACCGAAGCCGGCCTGGGCTGGGGCCTGGTGCCGGAGCGGCAGGTGACTGCGCAGCTGCAGTGTGGCGAACTGGTGGAAATCTGCGCCGATACTCCCATCGATGTGCCGCTGTACTGGCATCATTGGCGCAATGGCGGGCAACTGCTCGCCCAATTGACCGAGCACCTGCGCCAAATGGCGCCAGGTTGGCTAGTGCCGTTGTAGCCGGCCGCGACGTCAACTGCATCTGAAATCTGGCAAGGCGGAGTGTTACATGCGAATTCTGGTCACCGGCGCGAGCGGCTTTATCGGCGGGCGCTTTGCGCGTTTTGCCCTGGAGCAGGGTCTTGAGGTCCGGGTCAACGGGCGGCGTGCCGAAGGCGTGGAGCATTTGGTCAAGCGCGGCGCGCAGTTCATCCCGGGTGACCTCGGTGATGCCGAGCTGGCCCGGCGTCTGTGCCAGGGCGTCGATGCCGTGGTGCATTGCGCGGGCATGACCGGCGCCTGGGGGCGCTACCAGGATTTCCATCAGGGCAATGTGGTGGTCACCGAAAACGTCGTTGAAGGCTGCCTCAAGGAACATGTGCGCCGGCTGGTACACCTGTCGTCGCCGTCGATCTACTTCAATGGCCGCTCCCGCCTGAATGTGCAGGAACAGCAGCTGCCCCGGCGCATGCATGACCATTACGCCACGACCAAATTTCTCGCCGAGCAGAAGGTCTTCGGCGCGCAGGAGTTCGGCCTCGAAGTGCTCGCCCTGCGCCCACGGCTGGTCACCGGGGCCGGCGATGCGAACATCTTCCCGCGCTTGCTGCAGATGCAGCGCAAGCGCCGCCTGGCGATCATCGGCAACGGCCTGAACATGGCCGACTTCACCAGTGTGCACAACCTCAACGAAGCGTTGCTCAGCGCACTCTTTGCAGATGATGAGGCGCTCGGCCAGGCCTATAACATCAGTAACGGCCAGCCGCTGCCGCTGTGGGATGTGGTCAATTACGTCATGCGTCAGATGCAGTTGCCGCAGGTCACCCGCTACCGCTCCTACGGCCTGGGTTACAGCCTGGCAGCACTCAACGAAGCGGCGTGCATGCTCTGGCCTGGCCGCCCGCAGCCAACCTTGTCACGCCTGGGTATGCAGGTCATGAGCAAGGACTTCACCCTCGACATCAGTCGGGCCCGGCAGCATCTGGATTACCGACCTCAGGTCAGCCTGTGGAGCGCGCTCGACGAGTTCTGCGGCTGGTGGAAGAACGTCCCGCACAACCGCTGAAGCGCGCGCCTTGATGATGGTCATCAACGTAACGCGCTGGCGGTTTATACTGTGTCTCTTTGCTATGACTGTGGTTGAAAGCCCCCATGCGTAACGATCTTCGCGACGACTTCGACGACGTGCCAACATTGCGTGCCGGCACCCGAGATGACGATGAACTGCTCCCCGAGCACGTGGCGCGCAGCCGCCAGAAAGCCGCACGGCCGACCAACACCGCGCCGCTCTGGGCTTTGCTGGTGGCCTCGTTCATCGCCCTGGCCGGGCTCGGCTGGTGGAGCTTCCAGCAGATTTCGCTGATGGAGCAGCAACTGGTTGCGACCCAGGAGAGCTTTGCCCGCATCAGCGAGGAAGCCGCCGGCCGGCTGCAAGCGATCAGCGGCAAGGTCGAAGCCAGCGATGCCAGCGTCAACACCGGCAGCGAAGCCTTGAAACTGCAGATTCGCCAGTTGCAGGCCAGCCTGGCCGAGCAGGGCAAGCAGCAGCAGGGCGTGGCCGGTCAGGCCGGCGACCTCGGCAAGCGTCTGGAACAGGTGCTGGCCGATACCCGCGAGCAGCAAAAAGCTGTAACTGAATTGCAGACCCAATTGCAGGCGCAGTTGAAGGCGGTGAATGCCGAGTTGGCGGCGCTGAAGGCGGGCCAGCTGGATGGCGGCAAGCTCGACAACGAGCTCAAGAGCCTGAACAGCGAGATTGCCGCGCTGAAGAAGCAGGGCAACCCGAGCGCGGCGATCAGCAGTCTGGAGCAGGACGTGCTGGTGCTGAAGAGCCAGATCGACAATCGCCCCGCAGCAGCGGCCAGCAGCGGCGCCTCGGTGCAGGAATTCGACGCTTTCAGGGGGCAGACCACGCGCAGCCTGAACACCCTGCAGAACCAGGTGCAGAACCTGCAACAGCAGATCAACGCCCGGCCATAGCCGTAATGCTATGGGGGCCGCGCAAGGCGGCCCCATTCATCTGTTTACAGCCGTGGATAGTCGATGTAGCCCACCGCGCCACCGCCATAGAACCCCTCCGGCCGCGCCTCGTTCAACGGCGCATCGGCGGCCAAACGTGCTGGCAGGTCCGGGTTGGCAATGAACGGCACGCCAAACGCCACGGCATCGGCCAGGCCGCTGCCAAGGGCAGCGTTGGCGCTGGCCTTGTCGAAGCGTTCGTTGACGATGTACGGCCCGCCGAATGCTTGCTTGATCTGCGCGCCGAGGCTGTCGTCGGCGAGTTTTTCCCGCGAGCAGATAAACGCGATACCGCGTTTGCCCAGTTCGCGGGCGACGTAGGTGAAGGTCTCGGCGCGGTCAGCATCGCCCATGTCATGGGCATCGGCGCGTGGCGCCAGGTGCATGCCGACGCGCTGGGCGCCCCACACTTCGATCACCGCATCGGTCACCTCCAGCAGCAGCCGGGCACGATTCTCCAGTGAACCGCCGTAGTTGTCGTTGCGCTGGTTGGTGCTGCTTTGCAGAAACTGATCCAGCAGGTAGCCGTTGGCGCCATGAATCTCGACGCCATCAAAGCCCGCCGCCTTGGCGTTCTCGGCACCGATCCGATAGGCCTCGACAATGTCGGCGATCTCTTCGCTTTCCAGTGCCCGCGGGGTTGGGTAGTCGGCCAGCGGACGCACCAGGCTGACATGGCCCTTGGGCTGGATCGCGCTGGGCGCAACCGGCAGTTCACCGTTGAGGTAGCTGGGGTGGGAGATGCGCCCGACGTGCCACAGCTGCAGGAAGATCCGCCCGCCGGCAGCATGCACTGCCTTGGTCAGGCTGTGCCAGCCGCGCACCTGGTCGTTGGACCAGATGCCGGGGGTGTCCGGGTAGCCAACGCCCATTGGCGTCACCGAAGTCGCCTCACTGAGAATCAGCCCGGCGCTGGCGCGCTGCACGTAGTACTCGGTCATCAGCGCATTGGGCACGCGGCCTTCGTCGGCGCGGCAGCGGGTCAGCGGCGCCATGATGATGCGGTTGGGCAACTGCAGGTCACCCAGCAGCAGTGGATCGAATAGCGTAGTCATCGGTTCAGCCTCGCAAAGGTTCAGTTGCCAGCGGTGGCCAGCTCGGCATCGTTGCCGCGCTGGTTGAAAGTGATGAGGGTGACGATCAGGGCCAACAGCGCCAGGGCTGCGGCGGCCAGTGGTACGCGGGTCAGGCCCAGACCATGGGCGATCACGCTACCGCCGACCCAGGCGCCGAGGGCGTTGCCCAGGTTGAAGGCGCCGATGTTCAAGGTCGACACCAGGTTCGGTGCAGCCTTGCCGTAGGTGACCACGTTGACCTGTAGTGCCGGCACGGCGGCAAAGGCAGCTGTGGCCCACAGGAACAGGGTGATTTCAGCGGGGATCACGGCGCTGCTGGTCCAGCTGAACAACGTCGAGATCACCGCCATGGCCACAAACACGCCAATCAGAGTTGCGCCCAGACGGCGGTCGGCGAGCTTGCCGCCGATGATGTTGCCCAGGGTGAGGCCAAGGCCGATCAGCAGCAAGGTCCAGGTCACGCCGCTGGGCGAAACCCCGGTGACATCACCCAACAGCGGCGCGACGTAAGTGAACAGGGCGAACATCGAGGCCGAGAACAGCACGGTCATGCTCAGCGACAACCAGATACCGGCCCCTTTCAGCGCGGCCAGTTCAGCGCGCATGTCGACCGCCTCTTCGTCACCTTGCAGCGGCAGGTAGCGGATCAGGCCGATCAGCGCGATCACACCGATCACGGTCACTGCCCAGAAGGTCGAACGCCAGCCGGTGACCTGGCCCAGCGCAGTCCCCAGCGGCACGCCGAGCACGTTGGCCAGGGTCAGGCCGGTGAACATCAAGGCTACGGCGGAGGCACGACGATTGGCCGGTACCAGGCTGGCGGCGACCACGGAACCGATGCCGAAGAAGGCCCCATGGCACAGCGCGGTGACTACACGGGCGAACATCAACAGGTTGTAGTCAGCGGCGACGGCGCACAACAGGTTGCCGACGATGAACACGCCCATCAGCGTGACCAGCGCGGCCTTGCGTGGCAGGCGCGCGGTGGCCAGGGCCATGAACGGTGCGCCGATGGCGACGCCCAGGGCATAGCCGGTAACCAGCCAGCCAGCACCAGGGATGGACACGCCGAGGTCGCTCGCCACTTCGGGCAGCAGGCCCATGATGACGAATTCGGTGGTGCCGATGGCGAAGGCGCTCAGCGCCAGCATCAAGAGTGGAAGGGGCATCGCTGAATCCTCGTCAGAGCGTTTCGCTCAGTTGCTTTAGAAACGCCTGGATCGCGTCCTCGTTGCGTTTGAAAAAGTGCCACTGGCCGATTTTCTGGCTGCTGATCAGGCCTGCGCGTTGCAGGGTGGCCAGGTGGGCCGACACGGTGGATTGCGAGAGGTCGCAGCGTTGGTCGATCTGGCCGGCGCAGACACCGTGCTCGATGCTGTGCTGTTGATCGGGGAACTGGGTGGCCGGGTCCTTGAGCCAGCCGAGGATTTCGCGGCGGACTGGGTGGGACAGGGCTTTGATGGTTTCGTCGAGGTCCAGGGGCATGGGGGAGGCTCTTGGGGTAGGGCGCTATATCGCGATAGGACGAAATATAAATCGGTATTTCGCGATATACAAATATGATGTTGGTCTTAGCTCGGGTCGAATCGCTATATCGGGTTATAACGATATTGGTGGTCAGTAAAACACCACAAAAACCAGATAAGCCCGCAGCCAGCTATCCATCATCCCAAGCCGACCCACCCGCAGAAACCCTATACTGCCCCCATGAACTACCTAGCCCACCTCCACCTAGGCGGCCAACAGCCGCAACAACTACTCGGCAGCCTATACGGCGATTTCGTCAAAGGCACCCTGCACGGCCGTTTCCCGCCCACCCTGGAAGCTGCCATCCAGCTCCACCGCTGGATCGACAGCTACACCGACAGCCACCCCATAGTGCTAGCCGCACTGGCCCGTTTCCCGCAGGAGCGGCGGCGCTACGCCGGAATCGTGCTCGACGTATTTTTCGACCATTGCCTGGCGCACCACTGGCACGACTACGCCGCCCAGCCGCTGACCGAGTTTACCCAGCGCTTTTACCAGGTCCTGCTCGCCGAGCCCGAGCTGCCAGGCCGGCTCGCGCATATCGCTCCGATGATGGCCGCGGACGACTGGCTGTCCGCGTACGGCGATTTCGCTACGCTGGAGTACGTATTCCGAGGCATAGGCCGGCGCCTGTCGCGCCCCGAAGGCTTGGCGGGAGTAATGCCCGAACTGGAGGCGCTGTACCAGCCGTTGCTGGAAGACTTCAGAGCGTTTTATCCACAGCTGCAGGCGTTCGCCAGCGCCCGCTGGCCCCGCTGATCAAGCCGCTCGCGCTTGCCGGCGTGGGGCCAACTCGGCTTGCTCGTGGCCGAACAGGGCGCCATGAATGGCTTGTTGTGCCTGAAACGCCAGCTGCGCGCGCTCCTTGCCGACGCTGCTGATCGGCGCCAGCAACTGAATGCGTACCTGCCCACGCGGTTGGGCAAACAAGCGCAGCAGGTGTGAAACCAGGTCGTCATCGCCAACGAAAGGTGCAATTGGATCAACCTCACCACTGCGCCAGTACTGAATCGCCACCGGTTGCAGTGGGGTAGCGCCATCGATGGCGCCGGCCAGCAGGCGGCCGTGGAAGGTGCGCAGGCTGCGGCCATCGGTAGTGGTGCCTTCCGGGAAGATCAACAGCGGCAGGGCGTCGCCCAATTGCTGGCTGATCTGCTCGCGCAGGCCTTGGGCGTCACCGCCACCGCGGCGGATGAACAGCGTCCCGGCCTGCTCGGCAAGCCAGCCGGCCAGCGGCCAGTGACGGACTTCGGCCTTGGACAGAAACGATAGCGGGGTGAGCATGCCGAGCAGCGGAATGTCGGTCCATGACACATGATTGCCGACCCACAGCATCGGCCGCTGCGGCAGCTCGCCGAGCACCTCGACCTGAAATGGCAGCGCGCCGACCAGGCGCTGCATGTACCAGCGGCTCCAGCGCTGGCGCAGAGCCAGCGACACCGGCACACGCAGACGCTGGCCAAGCGCGGTAACGCTGGCCATGGTCACGCCGATCAGCAGCACCCACAGCAAACGTGCCAGGCGGGCGGCGACCCGCAGCCTCAGCATCACACCGCTGCCTTGAAGTGGCGGGCGTAGCGCGGGCAGAGGTCGTCGCGTTTGAGCAGGATGAACACGTCGGCGACCTGGAAGTCCTCGTCCCAGCACGGTTCGCCGCAGATCTTCGCGCCCAGGCGCATGTAGGCCTTGAGCAGCGGGGGCATTTCGGCAATCACGTTGTTCGGCAGGGCCAGAGTCGGCAGCGGTTTTTTCGGCTCGGCGCGCAGGTTTTCGGTGCACAGGTAGCGTTCACGCAGGCGCTGCATGATCGCGTGGGCCTGCACGCCGCCATCCTGCATGGGGATGCTCGCGCAGCCCATCAGGTAGCTGTAGCTGCCTTCGTTGAGCACCTCGGCCAGCTCGCCCCAGAGCACGGCGATGGTGCCGCCGTTGCGATAGGCCGGGTCGACGCAGGTGCGGCCCAGTTCAAGGATCGGCCCCTGCAATTGCAGCAGGCCGTGCAGGCTGAACTCTTCTTCGCTGTAGAAACGCCCGAGGCTGCTCGCGGCTTGGTGGTCGAGCAAGCGGGTGGTGGCAACCAGGCGGCCAGTGCTCAGGTCACGCACGCCGATATGGCGGCAGTGGATATCGAAATCGTCCATGTCCAGGCCCTGTTCGGCGCCCTTGAGCTTGGCCATGAGTTCACCGCTGAACACCTTGAAACGCAGGGCCTGAGCTTCTTGCAGGGCCGCAGCGCCTAGCAGGCGCTCGGCTTGCAGACGGCGTTCAGTGCTGGTGTCGCCTGAGCGAGCGATCTGGGTCATTGCGAGTCTCCATTGGCCAACCATGTGCGGGGCTGCCGGTCGGCTTTGTTGTGCAGGGTCAGCCTAGGTAGGGGGGGTGTCACCTCGGTGAATCTTTGGTGATGCTTGCGTGACAGCCACCGCTGGCCGTACCTGAGGGGCCGCGAGACTGCTGCTTGCTGCACCGAAGGCGGGCGGGTAATGTTCACGGCTTTGTTTCACGGAATTTCCCATGCCCATGCTTGCCCGTCTGCTTCCCGCCCTGTTCCTGGCGTTGTGCCTGCCCGCTCATGCCAATTGGCACCTGGACGGTGAGTCTTCGCGCTTGTCGTTCGTCACCGGCAAAAACGGCGAGATCACCGAAGTGCATCGCTTTCTGGTGCTGCACGGCAGCGTCGATCGCAAGGGCGCAGCCGGCCTGCGGATCGAGATGGATTCGGTCAGCAGTGGTATCCCGCTGCGTGACGAGCGCATGCGCGATGGCCTGTTCGAGGTCGACCAGTTCCCCGAAGCCAAGGTCAAGGCGCAGATCGACCTGCGCCCGATCGACAACCTCGCCAACGGCGCGCAGATCGAATTGCGCCTGCCGCTGACCGTCACCCTGCACGGCCACTCGCACAGCTACAACGCATTGCTGATGGCCACGCGCCTGGACGAGCGGCGCTTTCAGGTGGTTACCCTTGAACCGTTGATCCTGCGCGCCGCTGACTATGGCTTGCTGCCTGGGCTCGAGAGCCTGCGCAAGTTCGCCAAGCTGAAGTCCATCAACCCCTCGGTACCGGTCAATGCGGTGCTGATCTTCAACGCCCGCTGATATGCCAGGGCCGGTCTTTCCTTGGCGCGACGGTAATCATTTCGAGCTGCTGATCGACGGCCCCGATTTCTTCCCGCGGATGTTGCACCTGATTGCCGAGGCCGAGCGCCAGGTCGATCTGGAGCTGTATCTGGTCGAGGCCGGCACGTGCGCCGAGGCAGTGGTCACTGTGCTGGAGCAGGCCGCCCGGCGCGGTGTGCAGGTGCGCTGCCTGTTTGATGACTACGGCTCGCTGGCCTTCACCACGGCGCTGCGCCAGCGCTTGCTTGGCGCCGGTGTGCAGTTGAGCTGGTACAACCGCCTGCACTGGCGCCGCGGCGTGCGCAATCTGTACCGCGATCACCGCAAGATTCTCCTGGTCGACAGCCGCTGGGCGGTAGTCGGCGGCACGGGCGTCACCGATGAGTTCTGGCAGCCGCAGGCCGAGCGCAGCGAATGGCATGAAGTGATGGTGCAGATCCAGGGACCGGTGGTCAGCGACTGGCAGCTGTTGTTCGATCGCCAATGGCATGCCAATGACCGTCGCACCGCCTGGCGACCGCCAGCTGGGTTCGGTCTGCCACGCCTGCCCAAAGTGCCGGTGCAAGGGCAGGGCATGGGCCGGGTGGCTTACGCCGATGCCCGGCAACACCGCGACATCCTGCATTCGCTGGTGCGTGCCCTGAACAGCGGGCAGCAGCGCATCTGGCTGGCGACGCCGTATTTTTTGCCGACCTGGAGTGTGCGCCGTTCTCTGCGTCGGGCTGCTTCGCGCGGCATCGACGTGCGCCTGCTGCTGACCGGGCCGCGCACCGACCACCCCTCGGTGCGCTACGCCGGGCACCGCTATTACCCACGCTTGCTGCGCGCTGGCGTGCGCATCTTTGAATACCAGCCGTGCTTCCTGCACCTGAAGATGGTCGTGGTCGATGACTGGGTCAGCGTCGGTTCGTGCAACTTCGACCACTGGAACCTGCGCTTCAACCTGGAGGCCAACATCGAAGCGCTCGACCCCAGCCTGACCGCAGCAGTCAGCGCCAGTTTCGAGCGCGACTTTGCCCTCAGCGAAGAGGTCGATCTGGCCCACTGGAACGCGCGGCCGTTGTGGCGGCGAGTCAAGCAACGGATCTGGGGCTGGATGGACCGGCTGGTGGCCAACCTGCTGGATCGGCGCAATTGAGATGAACGGCGCATATCGGTAAGCGCCGAAGCGGTCTATCGTGCTCTGATTGATTCCAGGCTAGGCAAGGAGCGGTGGCGATGACAGGCAAGAAGATTCTAATGCTGGTGGGCGACTATGTCGAAGACTACGAAGCGATGGTGCCGTTCCAGGCGCTGAGCATGGTCGGCCACACCGTGCATGCGGTGTGCCCGGAGAAAATCGCGGGGCAGACGGTGCGTACCGCTATCCACGACTTCGAAGGCGAGCAGACCTACAGCGAAAAACCCGGGCACAACTTTGCCCTCAACTTCGACTTCGTCCAGGCCCGCGCCGAAAGCTACGACGCCTTGCTGATCCCGGGCGGCCGCGCACCTGAGTACCTGCGCCTGAACGAGCAGGTGCTGGCGCTGGTGCGGGCTTTCGACGAGGCGCGCAAGCCGATTGCCGCGGTGTGCCATGGCGCCCAGCTGCTGGCAGCGGCAGGCGTGCTGCGTGGCCGCGAGTGCAGCGCGTACCCTGCCTGCGCGCCGGAAGTGCGTCTGGCCGGAGGTACTTTCATCGATATCGCGGTGGATCAGGCCCACGTCGAGGGCAACTTGATTACCGCACCGGCATGGCCGGCGCATCCCGCCTGGCTGGCAGCGTTTCTGAAAGTGCTGGGCACTCGGATTTCTTGAATCGGCCGCTGTGCAGGGGGCGAGGCTGACAGCAAAAAGCGGCAGTTATGTAGGAAATATCCTTTTAGCAGTGGCTATTGTCCGCAAAACCCAGCGCCTGGCGTATCATTAGCCCCCTAACGGCAACCCCAAAACCAGGACCGCTCGCGCATGCTCGCCCTTCTTATCCAGACGCTGAACATCACTGCACCGGTGTTCGCCATGCTGTTCATGGGCGTATTGCTCAAACGTTTGCACCTGATCGACGACAACTTCACCAAGGTTGCCTCGACGCTGGTGTTCAACGTGTGCATGCCGGCGCTGCTGTTCCTTGGCATCTACCATGCCGATCTGGATGCAGCGATCAAACCCGGTGTGCTGGTCTACTTCACCGCAATTACCCTGATCGGCTTCGCCTTGTCCTGGGGCCTGGCGATCTGGCGCGCGCCGCTGGCCGAGCGCGGCATCTACACCCAGGGGGCTTTTCGCGGCAACAACGGCGTTATTGGCCTGGCCCTGGCGGCCAGCCTTTACGGTGATTACGGCATTTCGCTGGGCGCGGTGCTCGCCGGCCTGGTGATCCTCCTGTACAACTCGCTGTCGGCGGTGGTGCTGGCGGTGTACAGCCCGGACCTCAAGTCCGATCCGTGGAGCATCTGCAAAAGTGTTTTCAGCAACCCGCTGATCATCAGCGTGCTGCTCGCCACACCCATGGCCTACGCCCAGGTGCCGCTGCCGAACTGGCTGCTGACCTCGGGCGACTATCTGGCGCAGATGACCCTGCCACTGGCGCTGATCTGCATTGGCGGCACCTTGTCGCTGGCGGCGCTGCGCGACAGCGGCAAGCTGGCGGTGGATGTCAGCCTGGTGAAGATGGTCTGGTTGCCGCTGGTCGGCACCCTCGGCGCCTGGCTATGTGGTTTCCGCGGTGCCGAGCTGGGCATCCTGTTCCTGTACATCGGCAGCCCTACCGCTGCCGCCAGCTATGTCATGGCCCGCGCGGCCAATGCCAATCATCAGTTAGCGGCGGCGATCATCGTCATCACGACCCTGATGGCGGCGATTACCACCAATATCGGCATCTTCATCTTGCAGTGGGGCGGCTGGATCTAGATCCTTGCTGCCTGAACAGAACAACAACAGCAACAACGCTGCCACCTGACCTAAGGACACTCCATGCAAGACCAGAACTCGCCCGAGCGGTTACAGCGCGGCCTGAAAAATCGCCATATCCAGCTGATCGCGCTGGGCGGGGCCATCGGCACCGGGCTGTTCCTGGGCATTGCCCAGACCATCCAGATGGCCGGCCCATCGGTGTTGCTCGGTTATGCCATTGCCGGCCTGATGGCCTTCCTGATCATGCGTCAGCTTGGCGAAATGGTGGTGGAAGAGCCGGTTGCCGGCAGCTTCAGCCACTTCGCCCACAAATACTGGAGCGAGTTCGCCGGCTTTGTCTCGGGTTGGAACTACTGGGTGGTCTATGTGCTGGTAGGCATGGCCGAGCTGACCGCAGTCGGCATCTATGTGCAGTACTGGTGGCCGGACTTCCCGACCTGGGCCACGGCAGCGATCTTCTTTGTGGTGATCAACCTGATCAACCTGACTCAGGTCAAAGTCTACGGCGAGATGGAGTTCTGGTTCGCTCTGGTCAAAATAGTGGCGATTGTCAGCATGATCGGCTTTGGCGCCTGGTTGCTCACCAGCGGCCAGGGTGGCCCGGATGCCAGCGTCGCCAACCTGTGGCAATACGGTGGCTTCTTCCCCAATGGCGTCGGCGGTTTGATCATGGCTCTGGCGGTGATCATGTTCTCGTTCGGCGGCCTGGAGCTGGTCGGTATCACCGCCGCCGAGGCGGAAAACCCGCGGGTGAGCATTCCCAAGGCGACCAACCAGGTGGTGTACCGCATCCTGATCTTCTACATCGGTGCGCTGGCGATCTTGCTGTCGCTGTACCCGTGGCAGAAGGTGGTGCAGGGCGGCAGCCCGTTCGTGATGATCTTCCATGAGCTGGACAGCAACCTGGTCGCGACCATCCTCAACGTAGTGGTACTGACCGCCGCGCTGTCGGTCTACAACAGCTGCGTTTACGCCAACAGCCGCATGCTGTTCGGCCTGGCCAGCCAGGGCGATGCACCGCGTCAATTGCTAAAGGTCAGCCGTCGCGGCGTGCCGCTGACCGCGCTGGGTGTGTCGGCTACGGCCACCGGCCTGTGCGTGGTGATCAACTACCTGATGCCGGGCGAAGCCTTCGGCCTGTTGATGGCGCTGGCGGTATCAGCGCTGGTGATCAACTGGGCAAGCATCAGCATCACCCACCTGAAATTCCGCAAGGCCAAGATCGCTGCCGGCGAAACGCCGTTCTACCGCAGCTGGGGTCATCCGATCACCAACTACCTGTGCCTGGCGTTCATCGTGCTGATCCTGGTGGTGATGTACCTGACTCCGCCGATCCGCATCTCGGTGATGCTGATCCCGCTGTGGATTGCCGCACTGGGCATTGCGTTCAAGCTCAAGAAGCAGCGCCAGGCCAAGCGCTGAGGTGTTTGCTGCAAGGCCTGCGCGGCTAAACCTGCGCAGGCCTCAGTGCTGGCGCCGCCAGGCGCGCACGGTGGTGTAGAGCAGCGTCAGGGCGAGCAGCGGCAGCACGTAGAACAGCATCAGTTTCTCCAGCTTGCCCGCCAACGGCATGCCGGTGGTGAAGGTCACCACATGCAGGCCGTAGGCCAGGTACAGGCAGAGAAATACCAGTCCCTCGGCGCGGGTGACGCGGTAGCCGGAGTAGAACACCGGCAGGCTCAGGCAGGCGACGCCGAGCATTACCGGCAAATCAAAGGCCAACGCATTCGGTGAGATCGACAGCGGGGCAGGGGTGACCAGCGCGGTCGCACCCAGCACCGCCAGCAAATTGAACAGGTTGCTGCCGATCACCGTACCTACCGCCACTTCGCGCTCACCGCGCAGCGCCGCAACCAGCGCAGCGGCAAGCTCCGGCAACGAGGTGCAGACGGCGACTACGGTCAGCCCAATGATCCGTTCCGACAGGCCAAGGTCAGTGGCCACTTCCACTGCGGCTTCCAGCAGCAGATGGCCGCCAATGCTGAGCAATACCAGGCCCAACGCGGTCTGCCCCACAGCACCGCTCCAGAAGCGCAGGCGGCTGACCTCGAGGGCATTCGGTGCCGGATAAGTACGCGCGTAGTGGCGCGATTGGTGCCAGAGGATCAACAGATAACCGAGCAGCCCGAGCAGTAACAGCGCGCCTTCGAAGCGGCCCAGCTGGCCGTTGGCCGCGAGCAGGTAGACCAAGGCGCTGGCGGCCACCATCAACGGGATGTCCAGACGCACCAGTTGGCGCGACACGCGCAGCGGGATGATCAGCGCGGTAAAGCCGAGAATCACCAGCACATTGAAGATGTTGCTGCCGATCACGCTGCCGACAGCGACGTCAGGCGCACCTTGATAGGCCGCTTGCAGGCTGACAGTCAATTGCGGCGCGGTACTGCCGAAGGCAACCAGGCTCAAACCGATTATCAGCGGCCGCACATGCAGGCGCGTGGCCAGGCGCAGGGCGGCGCGCACCAGCAGTTCGGCGCCGAGCACCAGCAGAACAAGGCCCACAGCCAATTGCAGTAGGCTGAAGGTGGGTAGGGTGGCGAGGTCGAAAATGGTCAGGCTCCCGTTGGCTCAGTCGCTCAGACCTTGTACCCGCACTCGCGCGGTTCCGCTACGGATCATGCCGATTTTTTCTGCGGCCGCGCGGGACAGATCGATCAAACGGCCACGGCTGTGTGGTCCGCGGTCATTGATGCGCACCACGACGCTGCGCTGGTTGGCCAGGTTGGTGACCAGCACCCGGCTGCCAAAAGCGAGGCTGCGGTGGGCGGCGGTAAGGCCGTGCTGGTTGAAGGGCTCGCCACTGGCGGTCCGTTTGCCATGGTGGCGCGAACCGTAATAGGAGGCGGTGCCGGTCTTGTCGTAACCGCTAGGGTCGATATCGTGACTGGCGCAGCCGGCCAGCAGGGAGATAAGCGCAAGTGCGCCAAGGGTATGCCGCATGCTCGCGTACGCTCCGCAAAGAATGAGTTGCGCGGTGCACGGCCATGGCTGGCCGCGCACCGCGCAGGGCTTAGCCTTCGAGCTTGGCCTTGAGCAGTTGGTTCACCTGCCCCGGGTTGGCCTTGCCTTTGGAGGCTTTCATCGCCTGGCCGACGAAGAAGCCGAACATCTTGCCGCGCTTGGCTTCATCGGCAGCGCGGTACTGTTCGACCTGCTCGGCATTGGCTGCCAGCATTTCGTCGAGCATGGTCTCGATTGCACCACTGTCGGTGACCTGCTTGAGGCCCTTGCTGTCGATGATGCTGTCGGCGTCGCCTTCGCCTGCGGCCATCGCTTCGAACACGGTCTTGGCAATCTTGCCGCTGATGGTGTTGTCGCGAATACGCAGGAGCATGCCGCCCAGTTGCTCGGCGCTGACCGGCGCCTGGTCGATCTCGACACCGAGCTTGTTGAGCAGGCTGCCCAGCTCGACCATGACCCAGTTGGCGGCGAGCTTGGCGTCGCCACCAATGCGCACCACGGCCTCGAAGTAGTCGGCCTGTTCGCGGCTGGCGGCCAGCACGTTGGCGTCGTAGGCCGACAGGCCGTACTGGCTCTGGAAGCGTTCGACCTTTTGCGGTGGCAGCTCTGGCAGGCTGGCGCGGATGCTCTCGAGCAGGCTGCTCTCGATCACCACCGGCAGCAGGTCAGGGTCGGGGAAGTAACGGTAGTCGTTGGCTTCCTCCTTGCTGCGCATGGAGCGGGTCTCATCCTTGTTCGGGTCGTACAGGCGGGTTTCCTGGATGACCCGGCCGCCGTCTTCGATCAGCTCGATCTGGCGCTGGATTTCGCTGTTGATGGCGCGCTCGATGAAGCGGAACGAGTTGACGTTCTTGATCTCGCAGCGAGTGCCGAACTCGACCTGTCCCTTCGGCCGGATCGACACGTTGCAGTCGCAACGCAGCGAACCTTCGGCCATGTTGCCGTCGCAGATGCCCAGGTAACGCACCAGCGCGTGGATCGCCTTGACGTAGGCCACGGCTTCCTTGGCACTGCGCATGTCCGGCTCGGAGACGATCTCCAGCAGCGGCGTGCCGGCTCGGTTGAGGTCGATGCCGCTGGCGCCATTGAAGTCTTCGTGCAGGCTTTTGCCGGCGTCTTCTTCAAGGTGCGCACGGGTGATGCCGACGCGCTTGATGGTGCCGTCTTCAAGGGCGATGTCGAGGTGCCCCTTGCCGACGATCGGCAGGTCCATCTGGCTGATCTGATAGCCCTTGGGCAGGTCAGGGTAGAAGTAGTTCTTGCGCGCGAACACGTTGCGCGGGCCGATCTCGGCTTCGATGGCCAGGCCGAACATGCACGCCATGCGCACGGCTTCCTGGTTGAGCACCGGCAGTACGCCAGGCATGCCCAGGTCGATCAGGCTGGCCTGGGTGTTCGGCTCGGAGCCGAAGGTGGTAGCGCTGCCGGAGAAAATCTTCGACTGGGTGGCGAGCTGGGTATGAATCTCCAGCCCGATCACAACTTCCCATTGCATGTGTGAATTCCTCAGAAGCCGGTAGGGGCGCGGGTGTGCCAGTCGGTGACTTGCTGGTAGCGGTGCGCGACGTTGAGCAGGCGGCCTTCCTGGAAGTACGGCGCCAGCAGTTGCACGCCGACGGGCAGGCCGTCGACGAAACCGGCTGGCATCGACAAGCCGGGCAGGCCGGCCAGGTTGGCGGTGATCGTGTAGACGTCTTCGAGGTAGGCGGAGACCGGGTCGTTGCTCTTGGCGCCAAGTTTCCAGGCCGGGTTGGGCGTGGTTGGGCCGAGAATCAGGTCGACGTCTTCGAACGCTGCCATGAAGTCGTTCTTGATCAGGCGGCGAATCTTCTGCGCCTGCAGGTAGTAGGCGTCGTAGTAACCGGCCGACAGCGCGTAGGCGCCAACCATGATCCGGCGCTGTACTTCAACGCCGAAACCTTCACCGCGCGAGCGCTTGTAGAGGTCGGTGAGATCCTTCGGATCTTCGCAGCGATAGCCAAAGCGCACGCCATCAAAACGCGACAGGTTGGACGAGGCTTCAGCGGGGGCGATCACGTAGTACGCCGGGATGGCGTGTTGCATGTTCGGCAGGCTGATCTGCTTGACCACCGCGCCGAGCTGCTCCAGTTCCTTGACGCTGGCATGCACCAGGTCGGCGATGCGCGAGTCGAGGCCGGCACCGAAGTACTCCTTCGGCAGGCCGATGCGCAGGCCTTGCAGCGGCGCGTTGAGGTTGGCGCTGTAATCAGGCACTGGCTCGTCGATGCAGGTCGAGTCCTTGGCGTCGAAGCCCGCCATGCCTTGCAGGAGCAGGGCGCAGTCTTCGGCAGTACGGGCCATCGGGCCGCCCTGATCGAGGCTCGATGCATAGGCGATCATGCCCCAGCGCGAAACACGACCGTAGGTCGGTTTCAGGCCAGTCAGGTTGGTCAGCGCCGCCGGCTGGCGGATCGAGCCGCCGGTGTCGGTGCCGGTTGCCACCGGCAGCAGGCGTGCCGCCACGGCTGCCGCCGAACCACCGGACGAACCGCCCGGCACGTGTTCGAGGTTCCACGGGTTCTTCACCGGGCCGTAGTGGCTGGATTCGTTGGCTGAACCCATGGCGAATTCGTCCATGTTGGTCTTGCCCAGAGTGACCATGCCGGCCTCGGCCAGCTTGCTGACCACGGTGGCGTCATACGGCGCGGTGAAGTTGTCGAGCATCTTCGAGCCGCAGCTGGTGCGTACGCCCTGGGTGCAGAACAGGTCCTTGTGGGCGATCGGCGCGCCCAGCAGAGGGCCGGTTTCGCCAGCGGCGCGACGGGCGTCGGCAGCGCGCGCCTGATCCAGCGCGCGTTCTTCGGTGACGCTGATGAAGCTGTTCAGTTGCGGATCGAGTTGCTTGATCCGGCCCAGCAGGCTCTGGGTCAGCTCTTCGGATGAAAACGACTTGTCGGCGAGTCCGCGGGCGATCTCGGCCAGGGTCAATTGATGCATGGCAGGTGCTTTCCCTTACTCGATGACTTTTGGAACCAGGTACAGACCGTTCTCGGTCGACGGGGCGATGGCTTGATACGCGTCGCGCTGGTTGCTTTCGGTAACCTGGTCGGGGCGCAGACGTTGGCTGGCCTCCAGGGGGTGGGCGAGCGGTTCGATACCGCTGGTGTCGACAGCTTGCATCTGGTCGACCAACCCGAGGATGCTGTTCAAGGCATCGGTGATGCGCGGCAGTTCGCCTTCATTCAGCCCCAGTCGGGCCAGATGGGCGATCTTTTCCACGTCGGAGCGTTGCAGCGCCATGGGGAATCTCCAGAAAAACCAAACGGAATTAGTTCCGCGATGAGGAACATGCCGGCATTTTGGCGGTCATACAGCCGCGATCATCTGCAGGCTTGCTCGGAAAAACTGCCAATTTAACATATTGGCTCCTTGCCCAAAATCCCTGCCATTGTTAGAGTTTGCCGCACTTTTTTACCCACGCTTTCCCCAGGGTCACTTTCCCATGTTCAAGAAACTGCGTGGCATGTTTTCCAGCGATCTGTCTATCGACCTGGGTACTGCCAACACCCTTATTTACGTGCGTGAGCGCGGTATCGTCCTGAATGAGCCCTCGGTTGTTGCCATCCGTACCCACGGCAACCAGAAAAGCGTCGTCGCCGTCGGGACTGAAGCCAAACGTATGCTGGGCCGAACGCCCGGCAACATTGCAGCCATTCGTCCGATGAAAGACGGCGTCATCGCCGACTTCAGCGTTTGTGAAAAAATGTTGCAGTACTTCATCAACAAGGTTCACGAAAACAGCTTCCTGCAGCCCAGCCCACGTGTGCTGATCTGCGTGCCGTGCAAATCGACCCAGGTCGAGCGCCGCGCCATCCGTGAATCGGCGCTGGGCGCCGGTGCACGTGAAGTGTTCCTGATCGAGGAGCCAATGGCTGCGGCCATCGGTGCCGGCCTGCCGGTCGAAGAAGCGCGTGGCTCGATGGTCGTCGATATCGGTGGTGGTACCACTGAAATCGCGCTGATCTCGCTCAACGGTGTGGTCTACGCCGAATCGGTACGGGTTGGCGGCGATCGCTTCGACGAAGCTATCGTTACCTACGTGCGCCGCAACTACGGCAGCCTGATCGGTGAATCCACTGCCGAGCGCATCAAACAGGAAATCGGCACCGCCTACCCAGGTGGTGAAGTACGTGAAGTCGACGTACGTGGCCGTAACCTGGCCGAGGGCGTGCCGCGTGCCTTTACCCTGAACTCCAACGAAGTGCTCGAAGCGCTGCAGGAATCCCTGGCGACCATCGTCCAGGCGGTCAAGAGCGCCCTTGAGCAGTCGCCGCCGGAACTGGCCTCGGACATCGCTGAGCGCGGTCTGGTGCTGACCGGTGGTGGCGCGCTGCTGCGCGACCTCGACAAGCTGCTGGCGCAGGAAACCGGCCTGCCGGTGATCGTCGCCGAAGACCCGCTGACCTGTGTGGCTCGTGGCGGTGGTCGTGCGTTGGAAATGATGGACAAACACGCAATGGATCTGCTCTCGAGCGAGTGATTCACGGCGCTATTCAACGTCCGGTAATGATCGCCTGGTTTACAGGTAGCACTCGCAGTGCTACCTGTATGCGCTGGGTTGGCGTCCGTGGGGCGCTGTTTCCGTCAATTCGCAGCAGGCCGGTGCTCCGCTTCATGTCCAGTCACCTCCTGAATCGTCGTCCACGAGGAACGGCCCATTAAACCGCTTTTCTCCAAGGGCCCTTCGCTGGGCGTTCGTCTGCTGGTACTGGTGGTGCTCTCGGTTGCCTTGATGGTGGTCGACTCGCGCTTCGCCCTGCTCAAACCAGTGCGTAGCCAGATGGGCCTGGTGCTGATGGAGTCGTATTGGCTCACAGACCTCCCGCAGCGCGTATTTCAGGGTGTCGCCAGCCAGTTCGGCAGCCGCACCGAGCTTGCCGCCGAGAACGAAAAACTCAAGACCGAAGCCCTGCTGTTGCAGGGGCGCCTGCAGAAGCTGGCGGCCCTGACCGAGCAGAACGTGCGCCTGCGCGAGTTGCTCAACTCGTCGGCGCTGGTCAACGAGAAGGTTGAAGTGGCCGAGCTGATCGGCGTCGACCCCAATCCGTTCACCCACCGTATCCTGATCAACAAGGGCGAGCGCGACGGCGTCTTCCTCGGCCAGCCGGTGCTCGATGCCCGCGGCCTGATGGGCCAGGTGGTCGAGCTGATGCCTTACACCTCGCGGGTACTGCTGCTCACCGACTCCACCCACAGCATTCCGGTGCAGGTCAACCGCAACGGCTTGCGCGCCATCGCCAGTGGTACCGGTAACCCGGAGCGGCTTGAGCTGCGCCATGTTGCCGACACTGCCGATGTCAAAGAGGGCGACTTGCTGGTGAGCTCGGGCATGGGTCAGCGCTTCCCGGCCGGTTACCCGGTGGCCACGGTCAATGAAGTGATCCACGATTCCGGTCAGCCGTTCGCGATCGTGCGCGCCATCCCTACTGCGGCGCTCAACCGCAGCCGCTATATGCTGCTTGTGTTCAGCGACCGCCGCACCCCGGAGCAGCGTGCGACCGAGGCAGCCATGGCCCAGGAGGAAGCTGATCGGCAGGGTACGGCGCAGCCGCCAGCCGCAGCTGCTACCGAGCAAGCCACGCCTGCTGCCAGCGCGCCAGCAAGCACTGTGCCCGCCACCCCGGCTGCTCCTGCGGCAACGCCAGCGGCACCCGTCAATCCGGCTGCGACGCCTGCTGCGTCGCCCAGCCAACCGCGGAGGCAATGATGGCCAGTTCGCGCAGTAGAAACGGTTGGGTCATCTGGCTCAGCTTCGCCATCGGCCTGTTGCTCAGCGTCTCGCCGATGCCGCAGTTCATGGAAGTGTTCCGGCCGATGTGGCTGGCCCTGCTGGTGTCATTCTGGGTACTCAACGTACCGAACAAGGTCGGCATGACCACCGCCTTCGTGCTGGGCCTGGCAGAGGATGTGCTGTACGGCACCCTGCTGGGGCAGAACGCGCTGATCCTGACCCTGATCGCCTTCCTGGTGCTGTCGTTGCAGCAGCGCCTGCGCATGTTCCCGCTGTGGCAGCAGAGCCTGGTGATCCTGGTGATCTTCGGCATCGCTCAGTTGATCCAGTTGTGGCTCAGTGCCCTGACCGGCAATCGCCTGCCGACCCTGGCGCTGGTGTGGTCGGCAGTCATCAGTGCGCTGCTCTGGCCGTGGATCAGCTTTGCCTTGCGCGACCTGCGCCGCCGCCTGCACATCAACTGACCGGCATCGCCGCGCCTGACAGGGATATGTCCACATGAAGCCACTCTATCTCGCCTCTGGCTCGCCGCGTCGTCGTGAACTGTTGACCCAGATTGGCGTGCCGTTCACCACCGTCAGCGCACCCATCGATGAAACCCCGCTTGCCGAGGAAAACGCCGAGGCTTATGTCGAGCGCCTGGCTCGCGCCAAGGCAGCTGCCGGACTGGCCCATGTCACGGGTGCTGGTGTGGTACTCGGCGCCGATACTGCGGTGGTGCTTGATGGGCGCATTCTCGGCAAGCCTGAAAACCGCGAACACGGCCTGGCTATGCTCGCTGAGCTGGCTGGGCGCGAGCATCAGGTACTTACCGCAGTTGCTCTGGATGATGGCCAGCAGGTCCGCAGCCTGTGCGTCGCCAGCACCGTACGTTTTCGCTCGATCGGCCCTGACGAGGCCAGCCGCTATTGGGCCAGCGGAGAGCCGCTGGACAAAGCCGGCGGCTATGCCATCCAGGGTTTGGCCGCGATTTTTGTCACCGCACTGAGCGGCAGCTATTCGGCCGTGGTCGGCCTGCCGCTCAGCGAAACCGCCGATTTGCTCGGCCAGTTCGGCATCCCCTGCTGGCAACTGCCAGCAGCTCAGGCAGAGGGTTGAACGCAGCGCTAGCCAGGGATCGGTCAGCGATCCATCATAACCCCAGACCTTTGATGAGAACCTGCCATGAGTGAAGAGATCCTGATCAACATCACGCCGATGGAATCGCGCGTGGCAGTGGTTGAAAACGGTGTTCTGCAGGAGGTGCATGTCGAGCGCACCCTGCGCCGCGGTATCGTTGGCAATATCTACAAAGGCAAGGTGGTGCGGGTTCTGCCGGGCATGCAGGCAGCCTTCGTCGATATCGGCCTGGACCGCGCGGCGTTCATTCATGCCTCGGAGATTTCCCAGCGCGAAGGCTCGGCGGTCGAGACCATCACTGCGCTGGTGCATGAAGGCCAGTCACTGGTGGTGCAGGTCACCAAGGATCCGATCGGCACCAAGGGCGCGCGGCTGACTACTCAGCTGTCGATTCCGTCGCGCTATCTGGTGTACATGCCGCGTAGCAGTCACGTCGGTATTTCGCTGAAGATCGAGGACGAAGCCGAACGCGAGCGCCTCAAGCAGGTGGTCAACAGCTGCATCGAGCAGGAAAACGTCAAGGACGCCGGCGGCTTCATCCTGCGTACCGCTGCCGAAGGCGCTCGCCAGGACGACATCCTCCAGGACATCCGCTACCTGCGCCGGCTGTGGGAGCAGATCGCCAGCCAGATCCAGACCTGCGGTGCACCGACAGTCATTTACGAAGACCTCGGCCTGGCGCTGCGGACCTTGCGTGACCTGGTCAACCACAAGATCGAGAAAATCCGCATCGACTCGCGGGAAACCTTCCAGAAAACCACGCAGTTCGTCGGTGAACTGATGCCGGAGATTGCCGACCGCCTCGAACACTATCCGGGCGAGCGGCCGATCTTCGACCTGTATGGTGTCGAAGACGAAATCCAGCGTGCGCTCGAGCGCAAGGTGCCGCTCAAGTCTGGTGGCTACCTGGTGGTCGATCCGGCCGAGGCGATGACCACCATCGACGTCAATACTGGCGCCTTCGTCGGCCATCGCAACCTCGAAGAAACCATCTTCAAGACCAACCTCGAGGCGGCCACGGCGATCGCCCGCCAGCTGCGCCTGCGCAACATCGGCGGGATCATCATCATCGACTTCATCGACATGGAAGACCAGGAGCACCAACGCCAGGTGCTGCGCACCCTGGAAAAACAGCTCGAACGTGATCACGCCAAGACCAACATCATCGGCATCACCGAGCTGGGTCTGGTGCAGATGACCCGCAAGCGCACCCGCGAGAGCCTTGAGCAAGTCTTGTGCGAGCCGTGCGCCGGCTGCCAGGGCCGCGGCAAGCTGAAAACCGCCGAAACCATCTGCTACGAAATCTTCCGCGAGATCCTCCGTGAAGCGCGGGCTTATCAGGCCGAGGGCTACCGTGTGCTGGCCAACCAGAAGGTGGTCGATCGTCTGCTCGATGAAGAGTCCGGTAACGTTGCTGAGCTGGAAGCGTTCATCGGCCGCACCATCCGCTTCCAGGTCGAGACCATGTACTCCCAGGAACAATACGATGTGGTGCTCCTCTGACGCGTCCTGAAAACCATCGCCGGTTGGCGAAAGTCGCGCTTGCAGCCATAGTTAAAGCACGTTTTGGAGGGCCATGGCCATGGAGCGTCTGACCCGCGTTCTGAGCGCCTTGACCCGTTGGGGGCTGGGCTTGTGTGCCTTGCTGGCGGTGCTGGTGGCGCTGTATGTGAGCATCGGCCGGCAACTGGTGCCGCTGGTGGCAGAGTATCGCGCCGACGTTGAGAGCAAGGCTGAGCAGGCCCTCGGCCTGCCGGTACATATCGGCGCACTGGAAGGCCGCTGGAGTGGCCTGGCACCGGTGCTGCGTGTGCGTGATCTGCAGCTGGGCGAGGGCGCCGATGCGCTGCGCCTGGATGACGTCAAGGCCGTGCCTGATCTGTGGGGCAGCCTCAAGGCCCGCGAAGTGCGCCTGGCGCGCATCCAGCTGGGCGGCCTGCAGTTGATTCTGCGCGAGGACGAGCAGGGCTCCTGGGCGCTGGAAGGCCTGCCCAAGCAGGACGACACCCCGCTCGACCCGGTGCAGTTGCTGCAGCGCTTGCAGCAGCTGGGGCGGATCGACGTATTCGATAGCCAGGTCACACTGCACCCCTGGCAGCGCGATCCCCTGACCCTGACTTACGTCAGCGTTGGCTTGCAGGCCGGCGCCTCGCGCCAGGCGCTGGATGCACGGGCGACCCTGCCCGATGGGCAGCCACTGGCGCTCAATCTGCGTAGCCGGGCCACGGCTGATAACTGGCGCGATGGCTCCCTGGACGGCTACCTGAGCCTGCCGCAAAGCGACTGGTCGCACTGGCTGCCACCCAAGCTGCTTGGCCAGTGGCGCGCCGAAGCACTGCGCGCGGGCGGCGAATTCTGGGTAGGTGTGCGCAAGGGCCAGTTGCAGCACGCAAGCGTGCGCCTCAACGCGCCGCACCTGCGCGGTGCCTACAGCAGCCGCAAGCCCGTCAGCCTGGATGACCTTGCCTTGTCCGCCTGGCTGCAGCGTGGTGAGGACGGTTACCAGCTAGTGCTCGACTCGCTGGCGGCCAGCATCGGCAAGCAGCGTTGGGAAACCCACCTGCAAGCCCGACAGCACAGCGCTTCGACACCTCTCGAAGAATCCTGGCAGGTCCAGGCCGACACCCTCGACCTGACCCCTCTGACCCCCTTGATCAATGCTTTGGCGCCGTTGCCGGACAACCTCATGGCGGTGGTCGACGGGCTCAAGGTGACCGGCGCGCTGCATAACGTGAAGCTGGATATCCGGCCCAAGGCCGAAGGTGATCAGCGCCTGCAGTTTGCCGCCAACCTGGACCGCGTCGGCTTCAACGCCTACCACGGTGCGCCGGCGGCGGGGAACGTCAGCGGCAGCATCAGCGGCGACCTCGGTCATGGCGAATTGCGCCTGGATACCGATGCGTTCATGCTGCATCTGTATCCGATCTTCGCCAAACCCTGGCATTACCAGAAAGCCAATGCTTTGCTCACCTGGCGCCTGGATCAGGAGGGCTTCACCCTGATCGCACCGTACCTCAAGGTACTTGGCGAAGAAGGCAAGATCGCCGGCGACTTCCTGATCCGCCTGCTGTTCGAGGAAGGCCGCGAAGACTACATGGACCTTCGCGTCGGCCTGACCGAAGGCGATGGTCGCTACACCGCCAAATATCTGCCCGAAGTCCTTAGCCCGGCCCTCGATGAATGGCTGCGCAGTGCCATCGTCAAGGGCACTGTGGATGAGGGCTACTTCCAGTATCAGGGTTCGCTGAACCACGATGCCACCCCCGAAGCGCGCAGTATCAGCCTGTTCTTCAAGGTGCGTGACGCGGCGCTGGACTTCCAGCCCGGCTGGCCTCAGGTGCAGCAGGTGGCCGGCGATGTGCTGATCGAAGACAGCGGCGTGCGCATCAAGGCCCGGCAAGGCCTGTTGCTCGACACCAAGGTCAGCGATGTCACGGTGAACATCCCCCACGTTGACGCTGGCCAGGACAGCCATCTGTACCTGACCGGCAACTTCGCCGGCCCGCTCGGCGATGGCCTGAAGATCCTCCAAGAGGCGCCGATCGGCACTGCTGATATTTTCGCTGGCTGGGAAGGTGAAGGCCCGCTCAACGGCAAGCTCAACCTCGATATCCCAATGGCACACCGCAAGCTACCCAAGGTCAAGGTCGACTTCAGCACCGCTGATGCGCGCCTCAAGGTCGAGCCGCCGGAGCTGCAACTGAGCAAGCTCAAGGGCGATTTCACCTTCGACCTGGACAAGGGCCTGAGCGGCAACAACATCAGCCTGCAGGCCTTTGGCAAACCGGTCACCGCGCAAATCGTCGCCGAGGGCCAGCCCGGTCAGATGCAGACCCGCATCAATGCCTCTGGCCAGGTCGCGTTGAAGACCTTGACCGACTGGCTGCAGGTCAAGCAGGCCTTGCCTGCCAGCGGCGAGATTCCCTATCAGCTGCAGCTGAGCCTGGGCAGCCGGGACAATCGCCTGACCGTCGATTCTTCGCTCAAAGGCCTCAGCATCGACTTGCCGGCGCCCTTTGCCAAGGCTGCCCAGGATACCCGTGACAGCCGCTTCAGCATGACCCTGCAAGGTAACGAGCGACGCTTCGATGCCCGTTATGGGGACAGCACACGCTTCGCCTACGCAGCGCCCGGCGGCAAGCTTGACCAAGGCCTCGGCGAGCTGCTGCTGGGCGCGGGCGAGCCACAGCTGCCTGGTGGCAAGGGCCTGCGCGTGCGTGGCCGGCTCGACACGCTCGATCTTGAAGCGTGGCAGCAGCAGGCACAGCGCCTGGCCGGCGATGACCCCGGTGGCAGTGCCCGGCAGACCCTGCAAAGCGTCGATCTGAGCATCGGCCAGATACAAGCTTTCGGCACCCAACTGAACCAGGCCGTGGTCCGCCTGGCCCGTGTCGCCAGTGCCTGGGACCTGCGCCTGGACAGCCGCGAGGTGATCGGCAACGCACGCATTCCGGATGCCAAGGCGCAGCCCATGGTGGTCAAACTGCAGAGCCTGCGCCTGCCACCGGCCGATCCAGCGCAAGCGCAGGACGACAATGCCCCCGACCCGCTGGCCAGTTTCGACCCGCGCAAGGTCCCTGCGCTGGACCTGAGCATCGACAAGCTGTATCGCGGTGATGACCTGTTCGGTTCGGTAGCGCTGAAATTGCGACCGACCCCGCGCGGCGTGTCTTTCAATGGCGTCGACCTGCTGATCAAGGGCCTGCACATCGACGGTAATGGCGCCTGGGAAGGTCCGCCGGGCAGCACTGCGAGCTGGTACAAGGGCCGCCTGGATGGCAAGAACCTGGCCGATGTGCTGCAGGGCTTTGGCTTTGCGCCAACGGTAACCAGCCGCGACTTCCATCTGGATGTCGATGGCCGCTGGCCTGGCTCGCCGGCCTGGATCGACACCAAGCGCTTCTCCGGCAGCCTCGATGCGTCGTTGCGCAGTGGTCAGTTCGTCGAGGTCGAGGGCGGCGCCCAGGCGTTGCGCGTGTTCGGTCTACTCAACTTCAACTCGATCGGTCGGCGCCTGCGCCTGGACTTCTCCGACCTGTTCGAGAAGGGTCTTGGCTATGACCGGGTCAAGGGCCTGCTGGTGGCTAGTGAAGGCGTTTACGTGACCCGTGAGCCGATTACCGTCACCGGGCCGTCCAGCAACTTCGAGCTCGATGGCACCATGGACATGGTGCGTGATCGCATCGCTGCCAACCTCCAGGTCACCCTGCCGGTCACCAACAACCTGCCGTTGGCGGCGTTGATCGTCGGCGCGCCGGCCATTGGTGGTGCGCTGTTTCTGGTCGATCAATTGATTGGTGATCGAATTTCGCGCTTTGCCAGCGTGCACTATCGCGTCGATGGCTCGTGGAAAGAGCCTAAGATCACCTTTGTGAAACCTTTCGAAAAGTCTCGCTAGGAGTGCCGATGAAAGCAGCGGTGATTCAGATGGTCAGCCAGGACGATGTGATGGCCAACCTGCAGCGGGCCGGTGTATTGCTCGAGCAAGCCGCTGCCGCCGGCGCTCGGCTCGCGGTGCTGCCGGAAAACTTCGCTGCCATGGGCCGGCGCGATGCCGCTGCGATCGGCCTGGCCGAGGCGCGTGGCGAAGGGCCGATCCTGCCATGGTTGAAACGCACCGCTCGCGCCCTCAAGTTATGGATAGTTGCCGGCACCTTGCCGTTGCCCCCGCTCGGCCAGCCGGACGCCAAGGCGCATGCCTGTTCGCTGCTGATCGACGAGCACGGTGAGGTGGTCGCACGCTACGACAAGCTGCACCTGTTCGATGTCGATGTGGCCGACAACCGCGGTCGTTACCGTGAATCGGATGACTATGCCCACGGCAGCCAGGTGGTGGTGGCCGACACGCCGCTGGGCAAGGTAGGCCTGTCGGTCTGTTATGACCTGCGCTTCCCTGAACTGTACAGTGCACTGAGGGCGGCCGGCGCGGAGTTGATCACGGCCCCCGCAGCATTTACTGCGGTGACCGGTGCGGCGCATTGGGAGGTACTGATTCGCGCCCGAGCCATCGAAACCCAATGCTATCTGTTGGCGGCGGCCCAGGGCGGAATCCACCCCGGCCCCCGCGAAACCCACGGTCAGGCGGCGATCGTCGACCCCTGGGGGCGCATCATCGCCCAGCAGGCTCGCGGTGAAGCGGTGCTGCTGGCCGAGCGCGACATAGATCAACAAGCGTCCATCCGGGCGCGGATGCCGGTGATTACGCACCGGCGCTTTTTCTCGCAGGACGCTTTGCGGCCTGCGCACACCTCGGAGTGACTATGAGCCAGATGTTAACCACCGTCAGCGACCAGCTGCTTGCCCCGGGCGGACTGACCCTGGACAGCCTGCAGGCTGTACTGGGCGAGTTGGCCGGGCCCGGCATCGATGCTGCCGATCTGTACTTCCAGGGCCAGATTTCTGAAACCTGGGCGCTGGAAGACGGCATCGTCAAAGAAGGCAGCTTCAACCTCGACCAAGGCGTTGGCGTGCGCGCCCTGTCTGGTGAGAAAACCGGCTTCGCCTACAGCAATGCGATCAACCTCGAAGCCCTGACCTCGGCCGCACGCGCCGCCCGGTCGATCTCGCGTGCCGGCCAGAACGGCACGGTGCAGGCGTTTCGCAGCCAGGATGTGACCCAGCTGTACACCCCGAACAACCCGCTGGATGTGCTCAGCCGTGCCGACAAGGTCGAACTGCTCAAGCGCGTCGACGTCGCCACGCGGGCCCTTGACCCGCGCATCCAGCAGGTCAGCGTGAGCATGGCCGGGGTCTGGGAGCGGATTCTGGTGGCCGCTGCCGATGGCGGCCTGGCTGCCGACGTGCGTCCGCTGGTGCGCTTCAATGTCAGTGTGATCGTCGAGAAGGACGGCCGCCGTGAACGTGGCGGGCAGGGCGGTGGTGGGCGGACCGACTACCGCTTCTTCACCGAGGAGCGGGTCATGGGCTATGCCCGTGAAGCCCTGCGCCAGGCGCTGGTCAACCTCGAAGCCAAGCCGGCGCCGGCCGGCACCTTGCCAGTGGTGCTTGGCCCGGGCTGGTCCGGCGTGCTTCTGCACGAGGCGGTCGGCCATGGCCTGGAAGGCGATTTCAACCGCAAGGGCAGTTCCGCCTACAGCGGGCAGATCGGCCAGAAGGTTGCCTCCAGCCTGTGCACCATCGTCGATGACGGCACTCTGCAGGATCGTCGCGGCTCGCTCAGCGTCGACGACGAAGGTACGCCAACCGAGTGCACCACGCTGATCGAGAACGGCATCCTCAAAGGCTACATGCAGGACAAGCTCAACGCGCGCCTGATGGGCATGGCAGTGACCGGTAACGGCCGCCGCGAATCTTACGCGCACCTGCCGATGCCGCGTATGACCAACACCTACATGCGCGCAGGCGAGAGCGATCCCGAAGAGATCATCGCTTCGGTCAAGAAGGGCATCTACTGTGCCAACCTGGGCGGTGGCCAGGTCGATATCACCAGCGGCAAGTTCGTCTTCTCCACCAGTGAGGCGTATCTGATCGAAGACGGCAAGATCACCGCGCCGGTCAAGGGGGCGACGTTGATTGGCAATGGGCCGGAGGCGATGAGCCGGGTATCGATGGTCGGTAACGACCTGGCGCTGGACAGCGGCGTCGGTACCTGTGGCAAGGATGGTCAGTCGGTGCCGGTGGGCGTTGGCCAGCCGACCCTGAAGCTGGATGCGATCACCGTCGGCGGTACCGGCGGGTGAGCGTAGTGCGCAGCAAGCGCGCCTCCACCACGGTGGGGGCGGGCTTGCCGCGCACGAGGCATTACCTAGCGCAGGCCGCGCTGAGCTTCGTCAAGTTCGCGGATGTACTTGAACACCTTGCGCGCAGCAGCCGGCGGCTTGTCCCGGGCTTTTTCGTGCTGGGCATGGCGGATCAACGAGCGCAGTTGCTGACGGTCGGTTTCAGGGTATTCCTGAACAAACCGCTCAAGGTCCTCGTCGTTGCCGTCGACCAGCCGATCGCGCCAGCGCTCAAGGCCGTGAAAGCGTTCGTTGTACTGGCGGGTAGAGCTGTCGAGTTGCTCGATCACCGCAAGAATTGCGTCGGTGTCCTGGTCGCGCATCAGCTTGCCGACGAACGACATATGGCGTTTGCGGGCGATGTGCGCGGTGTGCTTGCTGGCATCGGCCAAGGCCTTGCGCAGCGGGTCGGTCAAGGGCAGGCGCGCCAGGGTGTCAGGCTTGAGCGTCGTCAGGCGCTCGCCGAGTTCAACCAGTGCATGTAGCTCGCGCTTGATCTGGGTTTTGCTTTTTTCGCCATCGAAGGCGTCGTCGTATGAATCAACCATGGTGGCCGTCCGCTAGAAATCGCCGCCATGATAACCAGTCGGGGGCCAATTGTCCGGCCCGGTCGTAGAATGACCCTAGCCGTAAGCAGAATTTGAGTGGAGAAGACCATGAGTGCAGTCCAGAGCATAGGCCCGAAGGACCTGCCGGCCTTGCAGGAGCAAGTCGAGGCGATTGTTGCCGAAGCGCGCCGCCAGGGTGCCAGCGCCTGCGAGGTGGCGGTGTCGCTGGAGCAGGGTTTGTCGACCACGGTGCGTCAGCGCGAGGTCGAGACGGTCGAGTTCAACCGTGACCAGGGCTTTGGCATCACCCTCTATGTCGGCCAGCGCAAGGGCTCGGCGAGTACCTCGGCCAGCGGCCATGAGGCCATTCGCGAAACCGTTGCTGCAGCCCTGGCGATTGCCAAGCACACCTCGGAAGACGAATGCGCCGGGCTGGCCGATGCCGCCCTGATGGCCCGCGATATCCCTGAGCTTGACCTGTATCACGATTGGGACATCAGCCCCGAGCAGGCCATCGAGCAGGCACTGGCCTGTGAGGCCGCTGCTTTTGATGCCGATCCGCGGATCAAGAATGCCGACGGCACCACCCTCAACACCCATCAGGGCTGCCGTGTTTACGGCAACAGCCATGGCTTTATCGGCGGCTATGCCTCGACCCGGCACAGCCTCAGTTGCGTGATGATTGCCGAAGCCGACGGGCAGATGCAGCGCGACTACTGGTATGACGTCAACCGCCAGGGCGAACTGCTGGCCGACCCGCGCAGCATTGGCCTGCGTGCAGCGCAACGTGCTGCAAGCCGCCTGGGTGCGCGCCCGGTGCCGACCTGCGAAGTGCCGGTACTGTTCTCTGCCGAGCTTGCCGGTGGCCTGTTCGGCAGCTTCCTTGGGGCGATCTCGGGCGGCAACCTGTACCGCAAGTCGTCGTTCCTCGAAGGCTCGCTGGGGCAGCGCCTGTTCCCCAGCTGGCTGACCCTGGATGAACGCCCGCACTTGCCGCGGGCACTGGGCAGCGCGGGGTTCGACGGCGATGGCCTGGCCACCTACGCCAAGCCGTTCGTCGAAAACGGCGAACTGGTGGCGTACCTGCTCGGTACCTATTCGGGGCGCAAGCTGGGCTTGCCAAGCACCGCCAACTCGGGGGGCGTGCACAACCTGTTCGTCACCCATGGCGTCGAAGATCAAGCTGCATTGATTCGGCGCATGGGCCGTGGCCTGTTGGTAACCGAGCTGATGGGACATGGTCTGAACATGGTCACGGGTGATTACTCTCGTGGCGCAGCGGGCTACTGGGTCGAGAACGGCGAGATTCAGTTCGCTGTGCAGGAAGTGACCATTGCCGGCAACATGAAGGACATGTTTCAGCAGATTGTGGCGATTGGCAGCGATCTTGAAACCCGCAGCAATATCCACAGCGGCTCTGTGCTGATCGAGCGCATGACGGTCGCGGGCAGCTAAAACCCTCCGTTGTGCCAGTTGCACATCCCGGACCCGGCCATCGCGCCGGGTCTTTTGTTTTTGCCTTCGGGGTTGAAGTGATTCTATTTATCACTTAATAATGAGTATCATTACACCGTCCAGCAGTGATGATATTCATGAATACCGTACTCCATGAGTTGCCCTACCTGGAAAACTGGCGTTGGCTGAGCCGACGCATTCGCTGCGCGCTCGACCCCGACGAGCCGCGACTGATCGAGCATTACCTGGCCGAAGGTCGCTACCTGGTGTGCTGCACCGCGACCTCGCCATGGACCGTCGCCCTGACTTCCCTGCGCCTGCTGCTGGATACCGCCAGCGACCGCATGCTGCCCTGGCACTGGCGCGCGCAGTGCCTGGACCAGGCCTGGCGGCCGCTGCTGGACCTGCGCAGCCTCGATCGCCTCGAGCAGAACCAGCGCTGGCAGCCCTATGCCATGCAGCTCGCCAATTGCGTGCTGCTGCCTTCGATTTCCCCCGACGAACTGTTGCAAGGAATTGACCATGAGTAATACCCGTATCGAGCGTGACAGCATGGGTGAACTGCAGGTGCCGGCCCAGGCCCTGTATGGCGCTCAGACCCAGCGCGCGGTCGATAACTTCCCGATCAGCGGCCAGCGCATGCCGGTGCAGTTCATCCGTGCACTGTTGCTGGCCAAGGCGGCAGCGGCCAAGGCCAACGTCGAACTCGAGCAGATCTCGCCGGCGCAAGGCCAGGCCATCGTCCAGGCGGTCGAGCAGTTGCTGGCCGAGGATTTCATTCAGCACTTCCCGGTCGACGTTTATCAGACGGGTTCTGGTACCAGCTCGAACATGAACGCCAACGAGGTGATTGCCACCTTGGCCAGCCGCGTCCAGGGCGAGCCAGTCAACGCTAATGACCACGTCAACTGTGGCCAGAGCAGCAACGACATCATCCCCACTACCATCCATGTCAGCGCTGCGCTGGCCATGCACGAGCAGTTGCTGCCGTCACTGCGCCACCTGGTGCAGGTGATCGATGCCAAGGCCGTCGAGGTGCATCAGTACGTCAAGACCGGCCGCACTCACCTGATGGATGCCATGCCGGTGCGCATGAGCCAGGTATTGGCTGGCTGGGCGGCACAGATCCGCGCTGCCTTGAGCCATCTTGAAGCGACCCTGCCGAGCCTGCAGGCGCTGGCCCAAGGCGGCACTGCGGTAGGTACCGGGATCAACGCTCACCCGCAGTTCGCCGCCGGTTTCGCCCGCCAGCTGAGCGGCCTGACCGCGATCGAATTCACCCCCGGTGACAATCTGTTTGCCCTGATCGGTTCGCAGGACACTGCCGTGGCGCTGTCTGGCCAGCTGAAAACCACCGCCGTTGCCCTGACCAAGATCGCCAACGACCTGCGCTGGATGAACTCCGGCCCGCTGGCGGGCCTGGGCGAGATCGAACTGCAGGCCCTGCAGCCTGGCTCTTCGATCATGCCGGGCAAGGTCAACCCGGTAATTCCCGAGGCGACCGCCATGGTGGCTGCACAAGTCATCGGCAACGACGCCACCATCGCCGTGGCCGGACAGTCGGGCAACTTCGAACTCAACGTGATGCTGCCGCTAATCGCTCGCAACCTGCTGGAGAGCATCGAGCTGATGGCCAACGCCAGCCGCTTGCTGGCCGACAAGGCCATCGCGACCTTCAAGGTCAATGAAAGCAAGCTCAAGGAAGCCCTGGCGCGCAACCCGATTCTGGTCACCGCGCTGAACCCGATCATCGGCTACCTGAAGGCCGCCGAGATCGCCAAGACCGCTTACAAGCAAGGCCGGCCGATCATCGACGTGGCGTTGGAGCACACCGACCTCTCGCGTGACCAGCTCGAAGCCTTGCTTGACCCGGAAAAACTCACCGCTGGCGGTATCTGACCGTCCAGGAGGCACGTCATGCAGCACTGGAAACGCACCACCGATCACGCCAATCGGCTGTTTGCCCAAGGCGACTGGGTCGACGCTCGGGAGTATTACCTGCAAGCGCTGGCCCTGGCCCAGGTGCTGCTCGAGCGCTGGCATGACGTTGACGAGGCGGTTGCCGCACTGGTCATCGCCCATCACAACCTGGCCGATCTGCACCTGCGCCTGAACCAACCCCACGAAAGCGCGGATTACCTCTGCGCTGCCCATCAGCGCCTGCTGCAGGCCAGCCACGAGCCACGACTGCCGCAGCCGCTACGCGAGGCGGCACTGCGCCACAGCGCACGTACCTACACCGAGCTGCTCAATTTCATTGCCGAGTACGGCCAGTACCCGCGCACCGCGCGCTTGCTCAACCGCCAGGCTGGCGCGGCGAGCGAGCTGATTGCTGCGCCGGAAGTTGCACCTCACTCACATAATTACGGAATCCACTGACATGCCGCATACCTTGCCTGCACTGCCGTACGCCTACGATGCGCTGGAACCGCACATCGATGCCCAGACCATGGAAATCCACCACAGCAAGCATCACCAGACCTACATCAACAACCTCAACGCGGCCATCGAGGGCACCGAGTGGGCTGAGTGGCCGGTGGAAAAACTGGTTGGCGCGGTCAAGCAATTGCCTGAAAAGTTGCAGGCAGCGGTGATCAACCAGGGCGGTGGCCACGCCAACCACAGCTTGTTCTGGACTGTTATGGCGCCCAATGGCGGCGGCGTGCCGCAAGGCGAGGTGGCCAAGGCCATCGAGCAGCAATTAGGTGGCTTTGATGCTTTCAAGGAGGCTTTCACCAAGGCTGCGCTGAGCCGCTTCGGCAGTGGCTGGGCCTGGCTCAGCGTGACCCCGACCAAGCAACTGGTGGTCGAGAGCAGCGGCAACCAGGACAGCCCGCTGATGCACGGCAACACGCCGATCCTCGGTCTGGACGTGTGGGAGCACGCCTACTACCTGAAGTACCAGAACCGCCGGCCTGAATACATTGGCGCGTTCTACAACGTGGTCGATTGGGCCGAAGTGGAACGCCGCTATCAGCAAGCCTTGAAGTGAGCCTAACCGGTATGCGCTCGCAGGTGATGTCTGTCAGCAGTGTGCGCCTGTTTCGTCTGGCGCTTGGGACTGTGCTGTTGCTGGTCGGGACTGCGCTGCTGGTGGCACGCGGGATCGATTGGCTGGGCCTGGAGCCGCGCATGCTGCGGGCTCTGGAGGGCGGTGCACTGTGCGCTCTGGGTACTGCGCTGGGCGCGGTGCCGGTGTTGGTGATCCGCAATATGCCGGTGGCGGTGGCTGACACCTTGCTCGGCTTCGGCGCTGGAGTGATGCTGGCAGCGACTGCGTTCTCGCTGATCATGCCGGGCCTGGCCGCTGCAGAGGCGATCGGTTTCAGCCCATGGGGCGCCGGTGGGCTGATCAGTTTTGGCCTGCTGTTCGGCGCGCTTTGCCTGTTTCTGGTCGACCTCAAGGTCTCGGGTGCTTCACCCGAAGCCTTGGTCGGTAACGGCAATCAGCCGGTTATCGCGGCGCGGATCTGGTTGTTCGTGATTGCCATCATTGCCCATAACATTCCTGAAGGGATGGCCATTGGCGTATCGGCCGGTGGCGGCATGCCGGACGCCGACAGCCTGGCCATGGGCATCGCCCTGCAGGATGTGCCGGAAGGTCTGGTGATCGCTTTGGTGCTGGCCGGGGCGGGGATGTCGCGCCTCAAGGCTTTCTTGATCGGCGCGGCCTCGGGCCTGGTCGAGCCGCTGGCAGCAGTGATCTGCGCGTGGCTAGTGAATGTTGCCGAACTGCTGTTACCGTTGGGCCTGGCCTGCGCGGCGGGAGCGATGTTGCTGGTGGTGACGCAGGAGATCATTCCGGAATCACGCAGCAACGGCAACTATCGCCTGGCAAGCCTGGGGCTGTGCGTGGGCTTCTGCCTGATGATGGTGATGGACACGGCCATGTCGTGACCGTTTGCTGGTCCAGCGCTGCGGCAGCGCTGGGCCTGGCAGCGGCGGGGCGTTATTCGCCTTCGTCGAAGTAGTTGTTGATCAAATCCACCACGGCCTGGAGTGCCTCGTCTTCCTGCTCGCCCTCGGTGAACAGGTGCACCTGAGTGCCCTTGCCCGCTGCGAGCATCATCACCGCCATGATGCTTTTGCCATCGACCAGCTTGTCTGGCGCCCGGCCGACCCTCACCTGGCAAGGAAAGCGCCCGGCCACGCCGACGAACTTGGCGGCCGCTCGGGCGTGCAGGCCCAGCTTGTTGATGATGGTGATTTCGCGGGCGGGCATGTTCGGGTAAATCCTGTGGGCTAGAGGTCGCGGTGGCGGACCTGGACGTTTTTCAAGGATTGCTGCAGAACCTGGCCGAGGCGCTCGGTCAGGTACACCGAGCGATGGTGGCCGCCGGTGCAGCCGATGGCGATGGTGACATAGGCACGGTTGCTGGCGGCGAAGCGCGGCAGCCATTTGAGCAGATAGCTGGAGATGTCCTGGAACATCTCTTCGACATCCGGCTGCGCAGCCAGGTAATCGATGACTGGCTGATCCAGGCCTGAGTGCTCGCGGATTTCCGGCTTCCAGTACGGATTGGGCAGGCAGCGCACGTCGAACACCAGGTCGGCGTCTACCGGCATGCCCCGCTTGAAGCCAAACGACTCAACTAAAAACGCCGTACCCGGCTCGGGTTGGTTGAGCAGGCGCAGCTTGATCGAATCGCGTAGCTGGTAAAGGTTGAGGTTGGTGGTATCGATCTTCAGGTCGGCAAGGTCGGCAATCGGCCCGAGCATATCGCTCTCGACCCGAATGGCTTCGGCCAGCGAGCGATTGGCGTTGGTCAGTGGGTGACGGCGGCGCGTTTCGGAGAAGCGCTTGAGCAGGGTGTCTTCGTCAGCGTCCAGGTACAGCACATCGCACTGGATGTGCCGTGCGCGGGCATCCTCGAGCAGCTCGGGGAAGCGTGACAGATGGCCTGGCAGGTTGCGCGCATCAATCGAGACAGCAACCTTGGGCTGCATCAGCTCGGTATTGATCAACGCGTTTTCAGCCAGCTGCGGCAGCAACCCGGCGGGCAGGTTGTCGATGCAGTAGAAGCCATTGTCTTCCAGCACGGCAAGTGCAGTGCTCTTGCCGGAGCCAGAGCGGCCGCTGACGATGATCAGGCGCATGCTCAGCTCCCGTTTTGCACGTCCAGGACGACCTGGTACAAGGCCTTGTTGTCTCTCGCAGCGCGCAGACGCTTACGCACATCTTCGCGATCGAGCATGCTGGCAATCTGGCGCAACAGCTCAAGGTGAGCATCGGTGGCAGCTTCGGGCACCAGCAGGACGAACAGCAGGTCCACGGGGGCGCCATCGATGGCGTCGAAATCGATTGGATGATCCAGGTGGAGCAGGGCGCTGACCGGATTGGCGCAGCCCTTGAGGCGGCAGTGCGGAATGGCGATGCCATTGCCGAACCCGGTGGAGCCCAGTTTTTCGCGGGCGATCAGCTTCTCGAAGACTTCTTGCTGGTCGAGCTCGCTGACTTCGCTGGCTACGACCTTGGCGATTTCTTCGAGGGCGCGTTTCTTACTGCTGACGCCCGGCACGTTCACCAGGGAACGGCCGGGGGTCAGGATGGTTTCAAGTCGGATCATGGATGAGGGGGATCAGCGAGCAGCTGCACCTTGCAGGAGACTTTGCTGTTTTTCCTTGTGTTTTTTCAGTTGGCGGTCGAGCTTGTCAGCCAAATTGTCGATGGCTGCATACATGTCTAGATCTTCGGCATTGGCAACCACTTCGCCGCCCGGAATCTGCAGAGTCGCTTCGATCTTCTGCTGCAGTTTCTCGACTTTCATGATCACCGTAACGTTGGTGATCTTGTCAAAGTGCCCTGCGAGTCTCTTCAGCTTCTGCTCGACGTAGTCGCGCAGTGGTGGGGTTACTTCTACATGGTGTCCACTGATGTTGACTTGCATACAGCTTCTCCTTTGTTGCCCGTGCATAAAGAGGCAGGTCTTGCACCTGCCACAAAAACGCTGTGGCACATCCCGGGGCTACATCAGTCGCTTGCGTTCACTCGACGGTGCTATGCCGAGCGACTCGCGGTACTTGGCGACGGTGCGACGGGCTACCTGGATGCCTTGTGCCTCCAGTAAACCAGCGATCTTGCTGTCACTCAATGGCTTTTTCTGATTTTCCGCTGCAACCAGTTTCTTGATGATCGCGCGGATCGCCGTGGACGAGCATTCACCGCCTTCGGAGGTGCTGACGTGGCTCGAGAAAAAGTATTTCAACTCAAAGATGCCACGCGGAGTGTGCATGTACTTCTGGGTGGTGACGCGGGAGATGGTCGACTCATGCATGCCCACTGCTTCGGCGATGTCATGCAGCACCAACGGTTTCATCGCCTCGTCGCCGTACTCGAGAAAATCGCGCTGGTGCTCGACGATCTGCGTGGCGACCTTCATCAAGGTCTCGTTGCGGCTCTGCAGGCTCTTGATGAACCAGCGCGCTTCCTGCAACTGGTTGCGCATGAAGGTGTTGTCGGCGCTGGTATCGGCGCGGCGGACAAAGCCTGCATATTGCGGGTTGACCCGCAGGCGCGGCATGGCTTCCTGGTTCAGCTCGACCAGCCAGCGGTCGGTGTCCTTGCGCACGATCACGTCAGGCACCACGTACTCCGGCTCGCTCGACTCGATCTGCGAACCAGGCCGCGGATTGAGGCTCTGCACCAGCTCGATGACTTGCCGCAGCTCGTCTTCCTTGAGCTTCATACGGCGCATCAGCTGGCTGTAGTCGCGGCTGCCGAGCATATCGATGAAGTCGCTGACCAGGCGCTTGGCCTCGGTCAACCAAGGCGTATTGGCCGGCAACTGACGCAGCTGCAGCAGCAGGCACTCGCCCAGGTTGCGTGCGGCAACGCCGGCGGGTTCGAACTGTTGAATACGGTGCAGCACGGCCTCGACTTCATCGAGCTCTATGTCGAGCTCCGGGTCAAAGCCTGCGCAGATTTCTTCGAGGGTGTCTTCCAGATAGCCTTGCTGGTTGATGCTGTCGATCAGCGTTACTGCAATCAGGCGATCAGTATCGGACATCGGCGCCAGGTTCAGCTGCCACAGCAAGTGGCTTTGCAGGCTCTCGCCAGCAGAGGTGCGGGTGGTGAAGTCCCACTCGTCATCGTCGTTGCTGGGCAGGCTGCTGGCGCTGGTCTGGTAGACATCTTCCCAGGCGGTGTCGACCGGTAGTTCGTTGGGAATGCGCTCGTTCCAGTCGCCTTCTTCAAGGTTCTGACTGGCGGCGCTGCCTTCCTGCAGGCTGCCATCCTGAAAACCGCTGTCCTGGAAGCTGTTCTCCAGGTTTTCGGCGCTTGGCTTGCTTTCGGCACTGTCGGCCAGCGGGTCGCTGTTGTCGAAGTCTTCGCCGTCTTCCTGGCGTTCGAGCATCGGGTTGGATTCCAGCGCTTCCTGAATTTCCTGTTGGAGGTCCAGGGTCGAGAGCTGAAGCAGACGAATGGCCTGTTGCAACTGCGGGGTCATCGTCAGTTGCTGGCCCATTTTTAGGACGAGCGATGGTTTCATAGCTTGGGCTTATTACCTTGTCCGCCGGCGCATCTGCGCCATCCACTACACGAAGGGCGCCGCGGCGCCAATTTCAAGCAAGTTATATGCCTTAATTTGTAGCGTTTGCCTAGAGCACTGTAACACTTAAGCTGTTTTAGCTTGCTGCTGCCAGTGCCCAGGCAAGGGCCTCAGAGCCGGAACTCGTGGCCCAGGTAGACTTCCTTGACCAGATCGTTGGCCAGAATGGTCTCGGCATCGCCTTCGGCAATCAGTTGACCATCGTTGACGATGTAGGCTGTCTCACAGATATCCAGCGTCTCGCGGACGTTGTGGTCGGTGATCAACACACCGATACCCTTGGCCTTGAGGTGATGAATGATCTGCTTGATGTCACCTACCGAGATCGGGTCGACGCCAGCGAACGGTTCATCCAGCAGAATGAACTTGGGTGCGGTGGCCAGGGCGCGGGCAATCTCGACACGGCGGCGTTCGCCACCGGAAAGGCTCATGCCGAGGTTGTCGCGGATGTGGCTGATATGGAATTCCTGCAGCAGGCTTTCCAGCTCCTTGCGACGGCCGTCACGGTCGAGTTCCTTGCGCGTTTCGAGGATCGCCATGATGTTGTCGGCAACCGACAGCTTGCGGAAAATCGACGCTTCCTGCGGCAGGTAGCCAATCCCGGCACGGGCGCGGCCGTGCATGGGTTGGTGGCTGACGTCATTGTTGTCGATCAGCACGCGGCCTTGATCGGCCTGAACCAGGCCGACGATCATGTAGAAGCAGGTGGTCTTGCCGGCACCGTTGGGGCCGAGCAAGCCGACGATCTGGCCGCTGTCGATCGACAGGCTGACGTCGCGAACCACCTGGCGGCCCTTGTAGCTCTTGGCCAGATGCTGGGCTTTGAGAGTCGCCATTTACTCGGCCTTCTTCTTCGGCTGGATCACCATGTCGATGCGCGGACGCTTGGTCGTGGCAGCGCCACCGGCATTGCCTGCGGTTGCGACCTGCGACTTGGTGTTGTAGACGATCTTCTCGCCTTCGGTGGTGTTGCTTTCATTCTCGACCTTGGCGCGGTCGGTCAGAATCACCGTGTCTTTTTGCGCCTGGTATTGAATCGTCACGGCCCAGCCTTTCATCTTGTCGGGCTTGGCGGCATCCTGCTGTTGCTCGAAGTAGGCCAGGTTGCCCACCGAAGTCACCACGTCGATGTCGCCATTGGCGGCACGGGTCATGGTCACGGTGTTGCCTTTGATCATCATCGAACCTTGGGTGATGATCACGTCGCCGCGGTAGGTAGCTACGCCTTGTTTGTCATCCAGGTGAGCGTCGTCGGCCTGGATACGAATTGGCTGGTCACGATCGTTCGGCAGGGCCAAGGCGCTCGCGCTTCCCAGTGCTGCGCTCAGGCTGAGCAAAAAAGGGAGGGTTTTAACGAGCCTCATACTGTCCTCTTACGTTGGACAGCAGGTCCATCCTGCCGTCTTTCAAATACGCTTTCATGCCAACGCCGGTGGTGGTGCCGCCGGCGCCGTCGATTCTAACGGCTTGCTCGGTCTGCGCATATTGCTTCTGCGGGAACACCGTCATGCGCGTGCTGGTAATGATGGTTTCGCGTTGTTTTTCGTCGGTGCGAGCAACCCGTACCTTGTCGATCAGCTCGACCTCGGTGCCATCCGGGTTGACCTCGGCACGCACGCTCTGGACATGCCAGGGGTACGCGGTGCCGCGATACATGTGCAGGTCTGGCGTGGTCAGCAGTGTGACTTCGCTGGCCTTGAGGTGCTCGACCTTGTCGGCGGTCATTTCATATTGCATCTTGCCGTCAGGCAAGAACTGCACGCTGTGGGCATTGATCGCATAGTAGTCGATGGCGCTTTCGTCGGCCTGGGCCTGTGGCTTGTCGAGGAAGCTCTCGGGGCTGACGTTCCAGTAGCCGACCGCTACCAGCAGGGCAGCGATCAGCCCCAGCAGCGCGATGTTTTTAGCTTTTTTGCTGAACATGTGCGGCCTTACAGGTAGTTGGCGTTGGCAGCGTCCAGGGTACCCTGGGCCTGCATGATCAGTTCACAGAACTCGCGGGCAGCACCTTCGCCGCCGCGGGCCTGGGTTACCCCGTGGGCGTTCTGGCGGACGAACACGGCAGCGTTGGCTACGGCCATGCCCAGGCCGACCCGGCGAATCACTGGCAGGTCGGGCAGGTCGTCGCCCAGGTAGGCGACCTGCTCATAGCTTAGGCCCAGTTCAGCGAGCAGGCCGTCCAGAACCACCAGTTTATCCTCGCGGCCCTGAAACAGGTGCGGGATGCCGAGGTTCTTCGCCCGACGCTCGACCACCGGGGTCTTGCGCCCGCTGATGATTGCCGTGGTCACACCCGAGGCCATGAGCATCTTGATGCCCTGGCCGTCGAGGGTGTTGAAGGTCTTGAATTCGCTGCCGTCTTCAAGGAAGCACAGGCGGCCGTCGGTGAGCACACCGTCGACGTCGAAAACGGCCAGCTTGATGGCTTTGCCGCGTTGCAGGATGTCTTCGCTCATGGCATCTCCGTTCATCACATGACTCCGGCGCGGAGCAGGTCGTGCATGTTCAGCGCGCCGGTCGGGCGATCGTGCTGATCGACCACGACGAGGGCGCCGATCTTGTGGTCTTCCATGATCTTCAAGGCTTCAGCGGCGAGCATCTCGGCGCGGGCAGTCTTGCCGTGCACGGTCATCACCTCATCGATCAGGGTGGTGTGTACATCGATATTGCGGTCCAGGCTGCGGCGCAGGTCGCCGTCAGTGAACACGCCAGCCAGGGTACCGTCGTTTTCCAGCACGACGGTCATGCCCAAACCTTTACGGGACATTTCCAGCAGCGCTTCCTTGAGCAGGGTGCCACGTCGCACCTGCGGCAGCTCGTCGCCCGAGTGCATGACGTTTTCGACCTTGAGCAGCAAGCGTCGGCCAAGGGCGCCGCCGGGGTGCGAGAAGGCGAAATCCTCGGCCGAGAAGCCGCGGGCCTCAAGCAGGGCGATCGCGAGGGCGTCGCCGAGCACCAGCGCTGCGGTGGTCGAGGAAGTTGGTGCCAGGTTCAGCGGACAGGCTTCCTGCGCCACGCGCGCATCGAGGTTGGCCTCGGCCGCTTGCGCCAGCTGTGAATCGGGGTTGCCGGTGAGGCTGATCAGCTGAATGCCAAGGCGCTTGATCAATGGCAGCAGGGTAACGATCTCGGCAGTGCTGCCGGAGTTGGACAGCGCCAGGATCACGTCATCACGGGTGATCATGCCCATGTCACCGTGGCTGGCTTCGGCCGGATGGACAAAAAATGACGGCGTACCGGTACTGGCCAGGGTCGCCGCGATCTTGTTGCCGATATGCCCGGACTTGCCCATGCCAACCACGACCACACGGCCTTTGCTGGCCAGAATCAGTTCGCAGGCCTTGACGAAATTGTCGTCGATACGCGGCAACAGGCCCTCAACAGCCTCGAGTTCCAGGCGCAAAGTGCGCTGGGCAGATTGGATCAGCTCGCTGGATTGGCTCATGTCGAAAAGCAATGCCTGATGAAAAGGCGCCGATTATAGCCGCAATGTGCGAAAGGCTCATCACTGGATTGTCATAAGCCTGCCGCGGCCGCCTGTCATTCGCCTGAATGACGCTGCGATAGCCTTGGGGCGGGCTCGCCTGCGGTGCTATAGTTCGCCGCTGATTCGGCCCGGGTGGGGCGTGTGTGCCTTCACGATGAGGGCAGGCGTCCATTGGACGAGGCTGTATTGCAAGGAGTCTAGATGAGTGTGGATAGCGCCTACGCGGTCGAGTTGAAGGGGGTTACCTTCAAGCGCGGTTCGCGCAGCATTTTCAGTAATGTCGACATCCGCATTCCGCGCGGAAAGGTCACTGGCATCATGGGGCCATCGGGGTGCGGCAAGACCACCCTGTTGCGCCTGATGGGCGCCCAGCTGCGCCCCGCCAGCGGCGAAGTGTGGGTGGCCGGGCAGAATTTGCCGACGCTGTCGCGCAGTGATCTGTTCGATGCACGCAAGCAGATGGGCGTGCTGTTTCAGAGCGGTGCATTGTTCACCGACCTCGACGTGTTCGAGAACGTTGCCTTCCCGCTGCGGGTGCACACCGAGCTGTCGGAAGAGATGATCCGCGACATCGTCCTGATGAAACTGCAGGCCGTTGGCCTGCGCGGCGCCATCGACCTGATGCCCGACGAACTCTCCGGCGGCATGAAGCGGCGGGTAGCGTTGGCGCGGGCAATTGCCCTGGACCCGCAGATTCTCATGTACGACGAGCCATTCGTCGGCCAGGATCCTATCGCGATGGGTGTTCTGGTGCGTTTGATCCGTCTGCTCAACGATGCCCTTGGCATTACCAGTATCGTCGTGTCGCACGACCTGGCGGAAACCGCGAGCATCGCCGACTACATCTACGTAGTGGGTGATGGCCAGGTGCTGGGTCAGGGCACTCCGGACGAGCTGATGGGCTCGGACAATCCGCGCATCCGCCAATTCATGAAGGGCGATCCGGACGGACCGGTACCTTTCCATTTTCCTGCGCCTGACTACCGCGCCGATCTGCTGGGGACGCGTTGATGCGCCGAAGATCCTTACTTGAACGCGTACGCCTGCTCGGTCGCTCGGCCATCGATGTAGTGGCAGTACTGGGTCGTTCGTGCCTGTTCCTGGGCCATGCCCTGGTCGGCCGGGGCGGGCTTGGCGGTGGCTTCCAGCTGCTGGTCAAGCAGCTTTATTCAGTCGGCGTGCTGTCGCTGGCGATCATTGTCGTCTCCGGCATGTTCATCGGCATGGTGCTGGCCCTGCAGGGCTACAGCATCCTCACCAAATACGGCTCCGAGCAAGCGGTCGGGCAGATGGTTGCCCTGACGCTGTTGCGCGAACTCGGCCCGGTCGTCACTGCGCTGCTGTTTGCCGGTCGCGCCGGCTCTGCGCTGACTGCCGAAATCGGCAACATGAAGTCGACCGAGCAGTTGTCGAGCCTGGAAATGATCGGCGTCGACCCACTCAAGTACATCGTTGCACCGCGGCTGTGGGCCGGCTTCATTTCGCTGCCGCTGCTGGCGCTGATGTTCAGCGTGGTAGGGATCTGGGGTGGCTCGTGGGTGGCAGTCGACTGGCTGGGTGTCTACGAAGGCTCGTTCTGGGCCAACATGCAGAACAGTGTTTCATTCACCGATGACGTGCTCAACGGCCTGGTCAAAAGCCTGGTGTTTGCCTTCGTCGTGACCTGGATTGCCGTTTTCCAGGGGTATGACTGTGAGCCCACTTCAGAGGGGATCAGCCGTGCCACCACCAAGACCGTGGTCTATGCCTCGTTGGCAGTGCTGGGTCTGGACTTTATTCTGACCGCCTTGATGTTTGGAGATTTCTGATGCAAAACCGCACCCTGGAAATCGGTGTCGGCCTGTTCCTCCTGGCCGGGATCCTGGCGTTGCTGCTGCTGGCCCTGCGTGTCAGCGGGCTGTCGGCCAGCCCGACCAGCGATACCTATAAAGTTTACGCGTACTTCGACAATATCGCCGGTTTGACGGTCAGAGCTAAAGTGACCATGGCCGGTGTGACCATCGGCAAGGTCACGGCCATCGATCTGGATCGCGATTCCTACACCGGTCGGGTCACGCTGCAGCTGGACAAGAACGTCGATAATCTGCCGGTCGACTCCACTGCATCGATCCTGACCGCCGGGTTGCTCGGCGAGAAGTACATCGGTATCAGCGTGGGTGGTGAGGATCAGGTGCTCAAAGATGACAGCACCATCCATGACACCCAGTCTGCCCTGGTACTGGAAGATCTGATTGGCAAGTTCCTGCTCAATACCGTTGGCAAAGAACCGAAAGAAGCCAACCCAGCTAATTAAGGAGTTTCCATGATCTCGATCCTGCGACGCGGTTTGCTGGTCCTGCTGGCGGCTTTCCCCCTGCTGACCACCGCTGCACCTGGGCAAACCGCCCGAGAAGTGATTCAGACCACTACCGATCAGTTGCTCAGCGACCTCAAGGCCAACAAGCAGCAATACAAGGCTGACCCGCAGGCGTTCTACGATGCTCTCAACAGCAACCTCGGCCCGGTGGTCGACGCTGATGGCATCTCCAAGAGCATCATGACCGTCAAGTATTCGCGCAAGGCTACGCCTGCGCAGATGCAGCGCTTCCAGGAGAACTTCAAGCGCAGCTTGATGCAGTTCTATGGCAATGCCTTGCTCGAGTACAACAACCAGGGCATCACCCTCGACCCTGCCAAGGGCGATGAAGGTGACCGCACCAGCGTGGGCATGAAGGTCACTGGTACCAACGGTTCGGTTTACCCGGTGCAATACACCATGGTCAAACTGGATGGCGAGTGGAAGGTGCGTAACGTCATTGTCAACGGCATCAACATCGGCAAGCTGTTCCGTGACCAGTTCGCCGACGCCATGTCGCGAAATGGCAATGACCTGGACAAGACCATCGACGGCTGGGCAGGTGAAGTGGCCAAGGCCAAGCAAACCGCCGACAGTTCGCCGGAGAAGGCAGTCAAATGAGTGAAACCAGCGTAAGCATGGCCGAGCCGGGCGTGCTGCGTCTGGCTGGCGTGCTGGACTTTCGCACGGGCCCCGCCCTACGCAAGCAGGGCAAGGCACTGATTGCCGCCTGTGGTGAGCAGCAGGTAATGCTGGACTGCTCGGCGGTAGTCAAGTCGAGCAGTGTCGGCTTGTCGTTACTGCTGGCATTCATGCGTGATGCGCAGGCCGCAGGCAAGTCCTGGGCGCTGCGTGGCATGCCTGATGACATGCGTGAAATCGCCGAGGTCTATGACCTCGACGAAGTGTTGGCGGGCTGATTGCCCGGCAAGGTGAAAAGGCCCCTCGGTCAGCGTGCCCATTCATGGGCTTCGCAGGCGAGGGGCTTTTTTGTATGATGGCCGACCCGCGCGCACAGGGCGCCGATTGAGGTTGAGCATGCAGGCCGTAGAAGTTAAGAGCTTCCTTGAAGCGAAATTGCCCGGAACCCGGGTCGAAGTTGAAGGCGAAGGCTGCAACTTCCAGTTGAACGTGATCAGCGACGAGCTGGCGGGGCAGAGCCCGGTAAAGCGTCAACAGGCGATCTATGCTCACCTGAATCCGTGGATTGCCGATGGCAGTATCCACGCGGTAACCATGAAATTTTTCAGCAGCGCAGCCTGGGCTGAGCGCACCTGAGCCAACTTGGCGGCGAGATCCTAATGGACAAACTGATTATTACTGGCGGCCCTCGTCTCGATGGCGAGATCCGCATTTCCGGGGCAAAGAACGCTGCCCTGCCGATCCTTGCAGCAACGCTGCTGTGCGATGGTCCAGTGACCGTCGGCAACCTGCCGCACCTGCACGACATCACCACCATGATCGAGCTGTTCGGGCGCATGGGCATCGAGCCTGTGATCGACGAGAAGCTGGCAGTCGAAATCGATCCGCGTGCAATCAAGACACTGGTTGCGCCGTACGAGCTGGTCAAGACCATGCGCGCCTCGATTCTGGTACTGGGGCCGATGGTTGCCCGCTTCGGCGAGGCTGAAGTTGCCCTGCCTGGCGGTTGCGCGATCGGTTCGCGTCCGGTTGACCTGCACATCCGCGGCCTGGAGGCCATGGGTGCAAAAATTGAAGTCGAAGGCGGCTACATCAAGGCCAAGGCGCCTGAAGGCGGCCTGCGCGGTGCGCACTTCTTCTTCGACACGGTGAGCGTGACCGGCACCGAAAACATCATGATGGCTGCTGCTCTGGCCCGCGGCCGCAGCGTTCTGCAGAACGCCGCACGCGAACCGGAAGTGGTCGACTTGGCCAACTTCCTGATCGCCATGGGCGCCAACGTCCAGGGCGCGGGCACCGACACCATCACCATCGATGGCGTCGAGCGTCTGCACTCGGCCCACTACCGGGTCATGCCTGACCGTATCGAGACTGGCACCTACCTGGTGGCGGCTGCCGTCACTGGCGGTCGGGTCAAGGTCAAGGACACCGATCCGACCATCCTTGAAGCAGTCCTCGAGAAGCTCAAGGAAGCCGGCGCCGATATCACCACCGGCGAAGACTGGATCGAGCTGAACATGCACGGCAAGCGGCCCAAAGCCGTCAACCTGCGCACCGCTCCGTATCCGGCGTTCCCGACCGACATGCAGGCGCAGTTCATCTCGCTCAACGCCATTGCCGAAGGCACTGGTGCAGTGATCGAGACGATCTTCGAAAACCGCTTCATGCATGTTTACGAAATGCACCGCATGGGCGCGCACATCCAGGTTGAAGGCAACACTGCCATCGTTACCGGGGTCAAGACCCTCAAGGGCGCGCCAGTGATGGCCACCGACCTGCGTGCCTCGGCGAGCCTGGTGTTGTCGGCTCTGGTTGCCGAGGGCGACACCCTGATCGATCGCATCTACCACATCGACCGTGGTTACGAGTGCATCGAAGAGAAGCTGCAAATGCTCGGCGCGAAGATCCGCCGCGTACCGGGCTAACCTGCCCAGGCGCATGGACGCGCCAACGAATTCAATGCAGCCGGGCTTTGCTCCCGGCTGCTGTAGCCGCTTAAGGACCGACGTTTGCCATGTTGACCATCGCGCTATCCAAAGGCCGCATTCTCGACGATACCCTGCCGTTGCTGGCCGAAGCCGGTATCGTGCCCACCGAGAACCCGGACAAGAGCCGCAAGCTGATCATCCCCACGACTCAGGATGACGTGCGCCTGCTGATCGTGCGCGCCACCGACGTGCCGACCTATGTCGAGCATGGGGCGGCCGACCTCGGTGTGGCTGGTAAGGACGTGCTCATGGAGTACGGCGGCCAGGGCCTGTATGAGCCGCTGGACCTGCAGATCGCCTGCTGCAAGCTGATGACCGCCGGTGTTGTCGGCGCACCCGAGCCTAAGGGCCGTCTGCGTGTGGCCACCAAGTTCGTCAATGTTGCCAAGCGTTACTATGCCGAACAGGGCCGTCAGGTCGACATCATCAAGCTGTACGGCTCGATGGAGCTGGCGCCTCTGATCAACCTCGCCGACAAGATCATCGACGTGGTCGACACCGGCAATACCCTGCGTGCCAACGGCCTCGAGCCGCAAGAGCTGATCGCCATGGTCAGCTCGCGTCTGGTAGTGAACAAGGCTTCGATGAAGATGCAGCATGCGCGCATCCAGAACCTGATCGACACCCTGCGCCAAGCGGTCGAGTCGCGACACCGCGGTTGACTCCTGCGCACGACCTTCGCTGTCGTGCCCGTCTATCCGCGTCATAGCCAATTTTCTCAGGTGCCCGCGCGGATCGACTGGTAGCCTAGGGCGCCTGAGCATTCGCTACTATTCGAGGCCCTCGCCATGACCGTGTCCACTGCAATTGCCCGTCTCAACGCCGCTGATCCGGATTTCGCCCGACATCTGGATCATCTGCTGAGCTGGGAGAGTGTGTCCGATGACGCGGTCAACCAGCGCGTGCTCGACATCATCAAAGCCGTCCGTGAGCGCGGTGATGCCGCCTTGGTCGAGTTCACCCAGCGTTTCGATGGCGTGCAGGCGACCTCCATCAACGATCTGATTCTTGACCGTGCCCGGCTGGAGCTTGCGCTTACGCGGATTACCGCGAGCCAGCGTGAAGCCCTGGAAAAAGCCGCCGAGCGTGTGCGCAGCTACCACCAGCGGCAGAAGCAGGACTCCTGGCAGTACACCGAAGCCGACGGCACCGTGCTTGGCCAGAAGGTCACGCCACTGGACCGCGCTGGCTTGTACGTTCCCGGCGGCAAAGCGTCCTATCCGTCGTCGGTGTTGATGAACGCGATTCCGGCCAAGGTTGCCGGTGTTGGCGAAGTAGTTATGGTGGTGCCGACGCCGCGTGGCGAGCTCAACGAGCTGGTGCTCGCGGCGGCCTGCATCGCTGGGGTTGACCGGGTGTTCACGGTCGGCGGCGCTCAGGCCGTGGCTGCGCTTGCCTACGGTACCGAGAGCGTGCCGCAGGTCGACAAGATCGTCGGCCCGGGCAATATCTATGTGGCCACCGCCAAGCGCCATGTGTTCGGTCAGGTCGGCATCGACATGATCGCCGGCCCGTCGGAAATCCTGGTGGTCTGCGACGGCCAGACCGATCCGGACTGGATCGCCATGGACCTGTTCTCCCAGGCCGAGCACGATGAAGATGCCCAAGCCATTCTGGTCAGCCCGGATGCGGAGTTTCTGGATCGGGTGGCGGCCAGTATCGACAAACTGATGCCGACCCTGGAGCGCGCCGAGATCATCGAGAAGTCGATCAATGGCCGTGGTGCACTGATCCACGTGCGCGACATGCAGCAGGCCATCGAAGTGGCCAACCGGATTGCTCCGGAGCACCTTGAACTGTCGGTTGCCGACCCGCAGGCGTGGCTGCCGCAGATCCGCCACGCCGGTGCGATCTTCATGGGCCGCCACACCAGCGAGGCGCTGGGCGATTACTGCGCAGGCCCCAACCACGTCCTGCCAACCTCCGGCACCGCGCGCTTCTCGTCGCCGTTGGGCGTGTATGACTTCCAGAAGCGCTCGTCGATCATCTTCTGTTCCGAGCAGGGCGCTTCCGAGCTCGGCCACACCGCATCGGTGCTGGCCCGTGGCGAATCGCTGACGGCCCACGCCCGCAGCGCCGAATACCGTATCCGCACCACTGCCGAGGGCAACTGAACATGAGTCGATTCTGGAGCCCATTCGTCAAGGACCTGGTGCCTTACGTACCCGGCGAGCAGCCCAAGCTGACCCGCCTGATCAAGCTCAACACCAATGAAAACCCCTATGGCCCGTCGCCCAAGGCGCTGGAGGCCATGCGTGGGGAGCTGAACGACAACCTGCGGCTGTACCCGGACCCTAACAGTGACCGGCTCAAGCAGGCCGTGGCCGAGTATTACGGTGTGAGCAGCGGCCAGGTGTTTGTCGGCAACGGCTCGGACGAGGTGCTTGCGCACATTTTCCATGGCCTGTTCCAGCACGGCGCGCCGCTGCTGTTCCCTGATGTGAGCTACAGCTTCTATCCGGTGTACTGCGGTCTGTACGGCATTGCGTTCGAGCAGATCGCCCTGGACGAGCAGTTCCAGATCCGCGTCGAAGATTATGCCAAGCCCAACGGCGGCATCATCTTCCCCAACCCGAACGCGCCTACGGGCTGCCTGTTGGCGCTGGAGGCGATCGAGCAGTTGCTGCAGGCCAACCCTGACTCGGTGGTGGTGGTAGACGAAGCCTACATCGACTTCGGCGGCCAGACGGCGATCAGCCTGGTCGACCGTTACGACAACCTGCTGGTCACCCAGACCTTGTCCAAGTCGCGCTCGCTGGCCGGCCTGCGGGTAGGCTTGGCGGTGGGCCACCCGGACCTGATCGATGCGCTGGAGCGGATCAAGAACAGCTTCAACTCCTATCCGCTCGACCGCATGGCGATCGTCGGCGCCGCGGTAGCGTTCGAGGACCGCGAGTACTTCAACGAGACCTGTCGCCAGGTCATCGACAGCCGCGAGGCCTTGGTCGCGCAGCTGCAGGCCAAGGGTTTCGAGGTGCTGCCGTCAGCGGCCAACTTCATCTTTGCCCGCCACCCGCAGCACGACGCTGCCGAGCTTGCGGCGCGCCTGCGCGAGCAAGGGGTGATCGTGCGTCACTTCAAACAAGCGCGAGTTGCCCAGTTCCTGCGCATCACCATCGGTACGCCGCAGATGAACCAGGCGCTGGTCGATGCCCTGGGCTGAGTAAGCCAGGCGGCCCGGCCCTCACTTGCGAGGGCCGGCTTTGCTCATCGGACTTGATGACGATCGCCAACAGCAACAGCGTCAGTACCACCAGCCCGATGACGATACCCATGGCTACGTGGTTACGCATTCACGTTCAGCCCTGTAAAAAAGCGCTACAGCCTCCCAAAGCCGCACCGCAGCCGCAACTGACAAAAATGCCAAGTGGCGGCAGGCCAGCTTTCAGTTACAATCCGATAATTCGTAGGATGATTGGTTGAGTTGGCTGCGACATGGGAAATGAACTGATCAAGCGTTCGCTGGTGGAGCTGGCGGTCGAGCAATTGCGCCGGCGGATCGTCGAGGGCAGTTGGAAAGTAGGTGAGCGCCTGCCGACCGAGCCAGAGCTGGCCGCCGAGCTCGGCATCAGCCGCAATACCGTACGCGAGGCCATGCGCGTGCTTGCTTTCAGCGGTCTGGTCGAAGTCCGCCAGGGTGATGGCAGCTACCTGCGTACCGCGCAGGATCCGCTCCACGCGATACAGGCCATGGCCCGCTGCACGCCCGAACAGGCGCGCGAGACCCGCCACATTCTCGAGGCTGAAGCGATTGGTCTGGCAGCCCTGCGGCGCACCGAGCAGGACCTGCTGGAGCTGCGCGCAGCCCTTGCCGGCAGCGCCGAGCACTATCACGCCGACCTCGATACCTATGTGCACTGCGATCTGCTGTTCCACCAGCGCCTGGTCGATGCCGCGCACAACCCTGCCTTGAGCGAGCTGTACCGATACTTCTCCGGTGTCGTGGCCGCTGCCCTGGAACGCAACATGAGCGCGCTGCCGCGCTGCCAGGCGGTGTTCGATCTGCACGGAGAGATTCTCGATGCGGTTGAACAACGCGATCCGGAACGGGCCAAGCGTCTGTGCCGGGCCCTTATCGAATCCTGACTGCGAGACCATCATGGCTGACCAACTGACCCGCTCTGCGCCTGTGCGTGAGACCGAACTGGATGAACTGCTGATCGATGCCGAGGCCGATGACGAACAGGTGCAACAGCAGCCGCCAGCCATTCACCGGCCCTGGCTGTTGCTGTTGGGGCTGGTGCTGGTTGCGCTGAATCTGCGGCCGGCCTTGTCGAGCATGGCGCCAGTACTCGGCCAGGTTGCCGAGAGCCTGGGCCTGAGTGCTGCGCAGTCGGGCCTGCTGACGACCTTGCCGGTGCTGTGCCTGGGTTTGTTTGCGCCACTGGCGCCGTTGCTGGCACGCCGCTTCGGCAGTGAGCGGGTGGTATTGGGCATTCTCTTCACGTTGGCCCTGGGGATTGTCCTGCGCAGTACCTTCGGCGCGACCGGAGTATTTCTCGGCAGCCTGCTGGCGGGGGCGAGTATCGGCGTCATTGGCGTGCTCTTGCCCGGTATCGTCAAGCGCGACTTTCCCAAGCATGCCGGGACCTTGACCGGTGTCTACACCATGGCCTTGTGTCTGGGTGCAGCGCTGGCCGCTGGCGCCACCGTTCCGCTGAGCCACGCCCTGGGCGACAGCTGGTCGCTCGGGCTGGGCTTCTGGATGCTGCCGGCGCTGCTGGCGATGCTGGTGTGGTTGCCGCAGGCGAAGCAGCGGCATGCCGGGCACAAGGTCGCTTATCGCGTGCGTGGCCTGTGGCGTGACCCGCTGGCGTGGCAAGTGACGCTGTACATGGGCTTGCAGTCGTCGCTGGCGTATATCGTGTTTGGCTGGCTGCCGTCGATTCTGATCGGCCGTGGCCTGAGCCCCACCGAAGCAGGGCTGGTGTTGTCCGGTTCGGTCATCGTGCAGCTGATCAGCGCGCTGGGTGCGCCGTGGCTGGCGACCCGCGGCAAGGATCAGCGGCTGGCGATTGTGCTGGTCATGCTGGTAACACTGGTGGGTTTGTTTGGCTGCTTGTACGCGCCGTTGGGCGGGCTGTGGGGCTGGGCGGTGTTGCTTGGGCTGGGGCAGGGCGGCACTTTCGCCCTGGCGCTGACCCTGATCGTGCTGCGCTCCAAAGATGCCCACGTGGCCGCCAATCTGTCGAGCATGGCTCAAGGCGTCGGTTACACCCTGGCGTCGATGGGACCCTTTGCCGTTGGCGTGGTGCATGATCTGACGGGCGGCTGGGCTGCCTTGGGGTGGATCTTTGCCGTGATCGGTGGCGGTGCCATCCTGTTTGGCCTCAAGGCCGGCCGGGCCCTGCATGTACAGGTGACCTGTGAGCGTATCCAAGGCTGAGCAGGGCCTGGCATTCACCTGGCAAATGAGCGTGGCAATCCTTGGCGTCTGGCTTTATCGTGCCGCTGTTGACCCGGACCATGGATGCCACGCATGAGCGACACCTCACACGCCCTGATTACCCGCTTCTACCAGGCGTTCCAGCGCCTGGATGCCGAGGCCATGATCGCCTGTTACAGCGCGGACATCGTCTTCACTGACCCGGTCTTCGGTACTTTGCGCGGTCAGGAGGCGGGCGCCATGTGGCGCATGCTCACCTCGCGCGCGCAAGACTTCAGCCTGACCTTCGATCAAGTGCGTGGCGAGCCAGGCGGCGCCAGCGCGCATTGGGTGGCAACCTATCTGTTCAGCCAGACCGGGCGTACCGTGATCAACGATATCCGCGCACGGTTCGTGATCGAGGACGGTCTGATCACAGAGCACCATGACAACTTCGACCTGTGGCGCTGGTCGCGCCAGGCATTGGGCATGCCTGGCGTGCTGCTGGGTTGGACGCCGCTGCTGCAGAACAAGGTGCGTCAGCAAGCGCGCAAGGGCTTGCAGGCGTTTACCCGAGCCCGTTGAGCTGGTCTAGTCTGCACCAACCGCCTGTTCCTCCGGGGACTCGGCCTTATCCCACGCTGCGACGATCACCTCGTTCCACGGAAACGACAGCGTTGCGGCGAAGATTTTCTTGGACATGATGAAGCCCCGTTGATGTGGGGCTCATCAAGCTAATGCCGGGCAGGAGCAAAGTCGTGAGTGAACAAGTTCCGCCTCTGGCGGAAAAACCCTGGTACGTATACCTGGTGCGCGCGCTGAATGGCTCGCTGTACTGCGGTATCAGTGATGATCCGCAGCGCCGCTTCAAGGTGCACCAGCAGGGGCGTGGTGCGCGCTATTTCAAGACCAGCCCGGCGCAGGCGCTGGTCTATGTCGAAGCCTGGCCAGACCGCTCCGAGGCTTTGCGTCAGGAGCGGCTGGTGAAGAAGCTGCGCAAGTCGGCCAAGGAAGCCTTGGTCGCGTCCTGGTCTGGTTTTACTCAGCCCGACGCTTGAGCTGATCGATCAGCTGGGTTGGCAGGCCCTTGATGATCAAAGTGCCGGCTTCTTCGTCATACTCCACTTTTGACCCGAGCAAGTGCGCCTCGAAGCTGATCGACAAGCCTTCGGCACGGCCGGTGAAACGGCGGAACTGGTTCAGTGTGCGTTTATCCGCCGGGATCTCTGGCGACAGGCCGTAGTCCTTGTTGCGGATGTGATCGTAGAACGCCTTGGGCCGCTCTTCGTCGATCAGGCTGGAGAGCTCTTCAAGGCCGACCGGCTCGCCCATCTTGGTCTGGCTGGTGGCGTAGTCGACAAGGGTCTGGGTCTTCTCGCGCGCGGACTCTTCCGGCAGGTCTTCGCTCTCGACGAAATCACTGAAGGCCTTGAGCAGCGTGCGCGTTTCGCCGGGACCGTCGACGCCTTCCTGGCAGCCGATGAAGTCGCGGAAATACTCCGAGACCTTCTTGCCGTTCTTGCCCTTGATGAACGAGATGTACTGTTTGGAATTGAGGTTGTTCTTCCACTCCGACAGGTTGATCCGTGCGGCCAGGTGCAACTGCCCCAGGTCCAGGTGGCGCGAGGGCGTTACGTCGAGCTCGGCGTTCACGGCCACGCCGTCACTGTGGTGCAGCAGGGCAATCGCCAGGTACTCGGTCATGCCTTGCTGGTAATGGGCGAACAGCACGTGGCCGCCGGTGGAGAGGTTGGACTCTTCCATCAGCTTTTGCAGGTGCTCGACGGCGGTGCGACTGAAGGCGGTAAAGCCTTGCTCGTCGTTCAGGTACTGCTTGAGCCAGCCACTGAACGGGTAGGCACCGGACTCACCATGGAAGAAACCCCAGGCCTTGCCCTGCTTGGCGTTGTAGTTGTCGTTGAGGTCGGCCAGGAGGTTTTCGATGGCATCCGATGCAGCCAGCTCGTTATCCCGTGCGTGGAGCACGGCGGGGCTGCCATCGGGCTTCTTGTCGATCAGGTGGACGATGCAATGACGGATAGGCATGGAAAATCTCGGCAGTAGCTGGAGCGCGGTTTGCGAGTACTCGCGGGGCGCTGGGCAAAGTGGCTAAGTTTAACCCAGACCACCAGTGATGCAGTGGCCAGAAGTTGGCGCAAATAGCGGTTGCTGGTTTTTTGCTCAATTTTTGCCGATTTATGTGAAAAGCCCCGAATTAGCTGCATTAAATCGGCCTCGACAGCGGATATTTATCCAGTCCTGTGGTACTTTTCGCGGTCTTGCGCTGCATCAATGGCGCATCGCTGGCAGATCACTTGCGTTATGTCGAACCAAACGCCGATTTGTGTATCTACATACGCAATTGGCGCGGCCCGCCGGAATTACCGGGCTGGCCCGATACCGACGTAGCATGCTGCATAACCTCTGAATTTTTTAGGGAAGGAACACCACCATGGCATTGACCAAAGACCAACTGATTGCCGACATCGCCGAAGCAATCGACGCGCCAAAAACCACCGCTCGTAACGCCCTGGAGCAACTTGGCCAGATCGTTGCCGACCAACTGGAAAACGGCGCCGAAATCACTCTGCCAGGCATCGGCAAGCTGAAAGTCTCGGAGCGTCCTGCCCGTACCGGCCGCAACCCTTCGACTGGCGCTGCCATCGAAATCGCTGCCAAGAAAGTCGTCAAGTTCGTACCTGCGAAAGTGCTGACCGACGCCGTCAACAAGTAATTGTCGACGCTTGGATAAACCGCGCCCGGCTTGCCGGGCGCGGTTTTTTTACGCCTGCGATTTGCCCTGGCGCTGCGCATGCCAGGCTTTGCGCGCAGCTGCGTCGTGGAAGCTCCAGGCAACCACGCGGCTCTGTTTCTGCCCTTGGCCCATTGCCAGCGTCTGTACTGCTACGGCGCCAGCCTTTTTCAGTGCGGCTTCGATCACCGGCAGGTTACCCGCCTTGGACACCAGGCTGGTGAACCACAGCACCTGAGGCGCGCAAGCGACGCTCTCGCTGATCAGCTGGCTGACGAAGCGGATCTCGCCGCCTTCACACCACAGCTCATTGTTTTGCCCGCCGAAGTTCAACACCGGCAGCTTGCGCTTGGGGTCTTGCTTGCCGAGGTTTTTCCATTTGCGCTGGCTGCCACGGGTAGCCTCGTCGCGCGAGCTGTGGAAGGGTGGGTTGCTCAGCGTCACATCGAAGCGCTCGTCGGGCTGTAGCAGGCCGCTGAAGATGAGCTTGCTGTTGCTTTGCTGGCGCAGGGCAACGGCCTTATGGAGGCCATTGGCCTGCACGATGGCCTTGGCCGAAGCAAGCGCCACAGGGTCGATATCGGAGCCGAGGAAGCTCCAGCGGTAGTCGCTGTGGCCGAGCAGGGGATAGATGCAATTGGCGCCAACGCCGATGTCCAGCGCGCGCACCTGAGGGCCGCGGGGGATTTCACCGCCGTTATCGGCAGCCAGCAGATCGGCGAGGACGTGCAGGTAATCGGCGCGGCCAGGGATCGGCGGGCACAGGTAGTCGGCCGGAATATCCCAGTGCTGGATACCGTACTGAGCCTTGAGCAGGGCACGGTTGAACACGCGCACGGCTTCGGGGTTGGCGAAGTCGATGCTGGGGTTGCCGTAGGGGTTGGTGATAGTGAAGCGGGCCAGATCGGGGTGGGCCTTGATCAGGGCGGGAAAGTCGTAGCGGCCCTGGTGGCGGTTTCTCGGGTGCAGGGTGGGTTTTTCGGTCATGGTCGGATCCGGTGTTGCAAGCCTTGGGGCCGCTTTGCGGCCCTTTCGCGACACAAGGCCGCTCCTACAGTAACCGCGTCAGTCTAGGTGAACGCGGTCGGTGTAGGAGCGGCCTTGTGTCGCGAAACGAGGGCAAAGCCCTCGCCGCTCAGGTCAGCAATGTCGAGTTACAGCGCTGCAATCCGCGCATGCTGCTCGGTAAAGTTGGCCAGTGCCTGTTCGGCTTCGGCCAGCTTGGCGCGTTCCTTGTCGATCACCGCAGGCGGTGCCTTATCGACAAAGGCAGCATTCGACAGCTTGCCGCCAACGCGCTGGACTTCGCCCTGCAGACGCTGGATTTCCTTGTTCAGGCGCGCCAGCTCGGCATCCTTGTCGATCAGCCCAGCCATTGGCACCAGCACCTGCAGATCACCCACCAGTGCAGTCGCCGACAGCGGCGCTTCGTCGGCTTCACCGAGCACGGTGAACGACTCGACCTTTGCCAGCTTCTTCAGCAATGGTTCGTTTTCCTGCAGGCGGCGCTGGTCTTCGGCACCGGCGTTCTTGAGGAACAGCGGCAGCGGTTTGCCCGGGCCGATGTTCATCTCGGCGCGGATGTTGCGCAGGCCGTTCATCAGCTGTTGCAGCCATTCGATATCGCCTTCGGCAACGGTATCGATACGGCTCTCGTTGGCCACCGGCCACGGTTGCAGCATGATCGTCTTGCCGCTGACGCCGGCCAGCGGCGCGATGCGCTGCCAGATCTCTTCGGTGATGAAGGGCATGAACGGATGCGCCAGGCGCAGTGCCACTTCAAGTACCCGCACCAGCGTGCGACGCGTGCCACGGGCGCGCTCGATTGGGGCGTTTTCGTCCCACAGGACCGGCTTGGACAGCTCCAGGTACCAGTCGCAATACTGGTTCCAGATGAACTCGTAGAGCGCCTGGCTGGCCAGGTCGAAGCGGAACTGCTCCAGCTGACGGGTCACTTCGGCTTCGGTGCGCTGCAGCTGCGAGATGATCCAGCGATCAGCCAGCGACAGCTCGTAGGCTTCGCCGTTCTGGCCGCAGTCTTCGCCCTTGTCCAGCACGTAGCGCGCGGCGTTCCAGATCTTGTTGCAGAAGTTGCGATAGCCTTCGACGCGGCCCATGTCGAACTTGATGTCGCGACCGGTCGACGCCAGCGAGCAGAAGGTGAAGCGCAAGGCATCGGTGCCGTAGCTGGCGATGCCTTCCGGGAACTCGGCCTTGGTCTGCTTGGCGATCTTCTCGGCAAGTTTTGGCTGCATCATGCCGCTGGTGCGTTTTTCCAGCAGGGCATCGAGGGTGATACCGTCGACGATGTCCAGCGGGTCAAGCACGTTGCCCTTGGACTTGGACATCTTCTGGCCTTGGCCATCACGCACCAGCCCGTGCACATAGACGGTCTTGAACGGTACCTGCGGGGTGCCGTCCTCGTTTTTCACCAGGTGCATGGTCAGCATGATCATCCGGGCAACCCAGAAGAAGATGATGTCGAAACCGGTGACCAGCACGTCGGTGGAGTGGAATTTCTTCAGGAACTCGGTTTGCTCTGGCCAGCCGAGAGTGGAGAAGGTCCATAGCCCCGAGCTGAACCAGGTATCCAGCACGTCGTCGTCCTGACGCAGTACCACGTCGCTGCCCAGCTGATGCTTGGCGCGGACTTCGGCTTCGTTGCGGCCAACGTAGACCTGGCCGGCTTCGTCGTACCAGGCCGGGATGCGGTGGCCCCACCACAGCTGACGGCTGATGCACCAGTCCTGGATGTCGCGCATCCACGAGAAGTACATGTTTTCGTACTGCTTGGGCACGAACTGGATACGGCCGTCTTCAACGGCAGCAATCGCAGGCTCGGCCAGCGGCTTGGTCGACACGTACCACTGGTCGGTCAGCCACGGCTCGATGATGGTCCCGGAACGGTCGCCCTTGGGCACCTTCAGGGCGTGGTCATCGACGCTGACCAGCAAGCCCTGGGCATCCAGGTCGGCAACCATCTGCTTGCGCGCGACAAAGCGGTCGAGGCCGGCGTACTGCGCAGGCAGGCTGGTGTCGAGCTGCTCGTTGAGGCTGCCGTCGAGGTTGAACGCCTGGGCGTTGGCCAGCACCAGCGCATTCTTGTCGAAGATGTTCAGTAGCGGCAGGTTGTGACGCTTGCCGACTTCATAGTCGTTGAAGTCGTGGGCCGGGGTGATCTTCACGCAGCCGGTGCCGAACTCGGGATCGCAGTAGTCGTCGGCGATGATCGGGATAAGACGCCCGACCAGCGGCAGTTTGACGAACTTGCCGATCAGCGCCTGATAGCGCTCGTCGTTCGGGTTGACCGCAACCGCCGCGTCACCCAGCAGGGTTTCCGGGCGAGTGGTGGCGACTACCAGGTAGTCCTTGCCATCAGCGGTGGTGGCGCCATCGGCCAGCGGGTAGCGCAGGTTCCACAGGTGGCCCTTCTCGTCGTGGTTTTCCACTTCAAGGTCGGAGATTGCCGTGTGCAGCTTGGTGTCCCAGTTGACCAGGCGCTTGCCGCGGTAGATCAGGCCGTCTTCATGCAGACGCACGAAGGCTTCCTTGACCGCATCGGACAAGCCGTCATCCATGGTGAAGCGCTCGCGGCTCCAGTCGACCGACGAGCCCAGACGGCGGATCTGCCGGCTGATGTTGCCGCCGGACTGTTCCTTCCATTCCCAGACCTTGTCGAGGAACTGTTCGCGGCCCAGATCGTGGCGGCTCTGGCCTTTGGCCTCGAGCTGACGCTCTACCAGCATCTGCGTGGCGATACCGGCGTGGTCGGTGCCCGGCTGCCACAGGGTGTCGCGACCCTGCATGCGGCGGAAGCGGATCAGGGCATCCATGATCGCGTTGTTGAAACCATGGCCCATGTGCAGGCTGCCGGTCACGTTTGGCGGCGGGATCATGATGGTGTAGGACTCGCCTGCACCTTGTGGGGCGAAGTAGTTCTCGGACTCCCAGGTGTTGTACCAGGAAGTTTCAATGGCGTGCGGCTGGTAGGTCTTATCCATGCGCGGCGGGACCCTTAGGCATTAATTCGGGAAAGCCGAGCAGTATAACGGAGCGGCTGGTTGCACGCGACAGGCGCCTGAGTCGATCGCAGCGAGTGCTGCGTGCAGACTTCGCCAGCCGCCGCTACGCGGCACTGCGGGCTGTGCGGTTACTCGGGGCGCTTGAGCAGGCGCTCCATGCGGGCATCGAGGCGGCGCTTGATTTCGGTCTCGATGTGCGGGGTATAGTCGTTGATGACGTCCTGCATGATCAACTGCGCGGCAGCACGCAGCTCGGCGTCCAGCCGCAGCAAGGTGTCCTGGCGGCGCGCCTGGGCAGCGTCGTCGTCCTCGGCTTCGATTTCGGCCACGGGCGGCGGCGCATGGTTGCCTTGCGGCTCGTCGAGCACTAGCGGGATTTGCTCGACGGTATCGGTCAGCAGCGGCGGTTGCAGGTTGTCGTCGCCCAGCAGCACCCGAATCGACTCGAGATCATCCAGCAGGTGGGCGGAGGTAGGCAGAGAAGAAGGCTTGTCCATCGTCGTTAAAGTCGCTGTAGGCGGTGATTGTGCAGAGCATAGCCCTGTTCCCGGTAGAAACGGAACCGTTCTCGGGCCGCCTCGCGAATCGCTGGCGCCTCGACGACGATTTCCGCTACACGCTGGAAGTTGCCGACAAAGCCTGGCACTTCGCCGCCAAGGTTGATCAGCAGGTCGGCATGGCTGCCGGCATCGTTGCCCAGGCCCAGCACCACCACCGCGTTGGCATCGACCTCGGCCAGATCGTGCGGCACAAAGGCTTCGCCCTTGAACTGCCACAGGCGTTGGTCGAGCTGAGCGCGCTGGGCGGCATCCTCGCAATGCAGGTACACCCGATGGCCCAGCCGCCAGGCTTTCTCGCACAGCTTGCAGGCAAAATCCAACCGCGCGTCGAGGGCGTCGGTAGGCAGCACATAGAAGTCTACTTGGCTCATGATTCAGTCCGTTGGCGGCAGCCCCTGCGGGCTGCCGCCGTGCCCGGTCAGGCGTTGGCGCGGTCGAGCAGGTACTGGGTCAGCATCGGCACCGGGCGGCCAGTGGCGCCCTTGTCCTTGCCGCCGCTGATCCAGGCGGTGCCGGCGATGTCCAGGTGGGCCCAGTTGTAGGCTTTGGCAAAGCGCGACAGGAAGCAGGCAGCGGTGATGGTGCCGGCCTTTGGCCCGCCGATGTTGGCGATGTCGGCGAACGGGCTGTCGAGCTGCTCCTGATACTCATCGAACAGTGGCAGCTGCCAGGCGCGGTCGTCGGCGCGCTTGCCGGCGTCGAGCAGTTGCCCGAGCAGTTCGTCGTTGTTGCCGAGCATGCCGGTGGTGTGGCTGCCTAGAGCGACGATGCAGGCGCCGGTGAGGGTGGCGATGTCGATCACCGCCTGCGGCTTGAAGCGCTCGGCGTAGGTCAGGGCGTCACACAGCACCAGACGGCCTTCGGCGTCGGTGTTGAGGATTTCGACGGTTTGCCCGCTCATGGTGGTGACGATGTCGCCCGGGCGAGTGGCATTGCCGCTCGGCATGTTCTCGGCACAGGCGAGGATGCACACCAGGTTGATCGGCAGCTTCAGTTCAAGCACGGCGCGCAGGGTGCCGAACACGCTGGCGGCGCCGCACATGTCGTACTTCATTTCATCCATGCCGGCGCCAGGCTTGAGGCTGATGCCGCCGGTGTCAAAGGTGATGCCTTTACCGACCAGAACGTAGGGTTTTTCGCTTTTTTTGCCGCCCTGGTACTGCATGACGATCAAGCGTGGCGGCTGCTCGCTGCCCTGGCCGACCGCATAGAAGGCACCCATGCCCAGTTCTTTGATTTTTTTCTCGTCGAACACTTCGACCTTGAGGCCCTTGTGCGTCTTGCCCAGCTCTTTGGCCTGTTCAGCCAGGAACACCGGGTGGCACAGGTTAGGCGGCAGGTTGCCGAGGTCGCGAGTGAAGGCCATGCCGCTGGCAATCGCGGTAGCGTGCTGCACGGCGCGTTCGACTTCGGCCAAGCCAGCCTTGTCGGCCAGCAGGGTAATTTTCTTCAGGGCGCGCGGCTCGGCTTTCTGGCTCTTGAAGCGGTCGAACACGTACTCGCCATCGAGCAGGCTTTCAGCCAGCAGACGGTATTTGCCGTAATGACCTTCGCGGCCAGTGATGGCGATATCGTCCAGCGCCAGTACGGCATCGCTGCCACCGAGGTTTTTCAGCACGCCGGTGACAGCGCTGGCCAGCTTGCGCCAGCTGCGGTCGCCAAGGTCATCCTTGCCGCTGCCGACCAGCAGCACGCGCTCGGCCTTCAAGCCGGCCAGACCGTGCAGAAGCAGGGTCTGGCCCGGCTTGCCGGCCAGGTCGCCGCGCTTGAGCACGGCGCTGATGGCGCCGTTGCTGGCTTCGTCGACAGCCTTGGCGATTTCACCGAGCTTGCGCCCTTCGCCAACGGCCAGTACCAAAGTGGCGGTTTTCACCGATGCAGCAGCTACGCTCTTTACAACCAGTTCCATGTACGGGTCCCCGAATGGTCAGTCAGATAGCGCATGGGCTTTTGTCAGCCCTGGATACGCTCGATGCGAGCCTGGCCGCGTACTCGCGTGCCAGCAGGAAAGCTGCCAGTTTGAGCCTCGCGCAAGCGTGCTGACAACCCCGATGTCTGCGCTGATGCGTAGCCAAGTGACAGGCGAGGGCAATCACAGGATAATGCGCGCACTTTACATGGAGGTTCGCCCCTGGCGAACCGGCATTGGTCTTGGCTGTCTGAAGCCATTGTTTGGCGTCCGCCCCTGACAACCCAGGAGTGTCTGGTTTGATCGTCTTTCGTTATTTGTCCCGCGAGGTCCTGCTGACCTTGAGCGCCGTCAGCGCTGTGCTGCTGGTGATCATCATGAGCGGGCGTTTCATCAAATACCTGGCGCAGGCCGCACAGGGGGTTCTTGACCCGAGCGTGCTGTTCCTGATCATGGGCTTCCGGCTGCCGGGTTTCCTGCAGTTGATCCTGCCATTGGGGCTGTTCCTGGGTATCTTGCTGGCTTATGGCCGGCTGTACCTGGAAAGCGAAATGACCGTGCTGTCTGCCACCGGCATGAGCCAGCAGCGTCTGCTCGCCATGACCTTGGCACCGGCTGCGCTGGTGGCACTGCTGGTGGCCTGGCTGAGCCTGAGCCTGGCCCCGCAGGGCGTCGCGCAGGTGCAGCAGATCATCTCTCAGCAGGATGCGCTGACCGAGTTCGATACCTTGGTGCCTGGGCGTTTCCAGACCTTGCGTGACGGCTCGCGGGTGACCTACACCGAGCAACTGTCGGACGACCGCGTCAACCTCAGTGGCGTGTTCATCTCCGAGAAGCGCTTCAATCAGGACAAGACCAAGGACCGCGCGCCTTCGGTGCTGGTGGCTGAAAAGGGCCACCAGGAAGTACAGGCCGACGGCAACCGCTACCTGGTGCTGGAAAACGGCTATCGCTACGACGGTAACCCCGGCCAGGCCGATTACCGCGCGATCAAGTACGACACCTATGGCGTATTGCTGCCCAAGCCTGAGGTCAGCGAAGAAGTCACCGAGCGTGAAGCCATCCCGACTTCCGAGCTGTTCGGCCAGACGGGCCTGCGTGAGCGCGCCGAGCTGCAGTGGCGCTTGTCGCTGCCGCTGCTGGTATTCATCGTGACCCTGATGGCGGTGCCGCTGTCGCGGGTCAACCCACGCCAAGGGCGCTTCCTCAAACTGTTGCCGGCGATTCTTCTCTACATGGCTTACCTGACAATGCTGATTTCCGTACGCGGCGCCCTCGAGAAGGGCAAGCTGCCAATGGCCCTGGGCATGTGGTGGGTGCACGGGTTGTTCCTGCTCATCGGCCTGGGCCTGATGTACTGGGAACCGATGCGTCTGAAACAGGCTGCACGGCGCGCGGAGGTGACCCGTGGCCAAGCTTGATCGTTATATCGGCATGAGCGTGCTGGTGGCCATTCTGGCGGTCCTCGGCATCATTCTCGGGCTGGCTTCGCTGTTTGCCTTCATCGATGAGATGGGTGACCTGAGCGACACCTACAGCGTGCTCGACGCCAGTTACTTCGTGTTACTGACCGCGCCGCGGCGGCTATACGAGATGCTGCCGATGGCGGCCTTGATCGGCTGCCTGATCGGTCTTGGCAGCCTGGCCAGCAGCAGCGAGCTGACCATCATGCGTGCGGCGGGCGTGTCCATCGGGCGCATCGTCTGGGCAGTGATGAAACCGATGCTGGTACTGATGCTGGTTGGTCTGTTGATCGGCGAATACATCGCGCCGGTGACGGAGAACAAGGGGCAGGCCGAGCGGTCGCTTGCTCAGGGTGGCGGTGAGGCGCAGAGCTCCAAGCGCGGTATGTGGCACCGGCAGGGTGATGAGTATGTGCACATCAACTCGGTGCAGCCCAATGGCTTGTTGTTGGGTGTGACCCGTTATCGCTTTGATGCCGAGCGCAAGATCATCACCTCGAGCTTTGCTCGTCGTGCTACCTACAGCACTGATCATTGGCAGCTGAATGACGTCACTACTACGCACTTCCGCGGGGATCACACTGAGGTGATCAAGGCGCCGGAAGAGCGTTGGGATGTGTCGGTTACGCCTGAGCTGCTCAATACCGTGGTGTTGGCGCCTGAGTCGCTGTCGATTACCGGGTTGTGGGATTACATCCATTACCTGGCTGATCAGGGGCTGAACAATGCGCGTTACTGGTTGGCGTTCTGGGGCAAGGTGTTGCAACCGGTGGTGACGGCGGCGCTGGTGTTGATGGCGATCTCGTTTATCTTTGGGCCGTTGCGGTCGGTGACCTTGGGGCAACGGGTGTTTACCGGTGTGCTGGTTGGGTTCACCTTCAAGATTGCTCAGGATTTGCTGGGGCCTTCTAGTCAGGTGTTTGGCTTCCCGCCGTTGTTGGCGGTGCTGTTGCCGGCTGGTATTTGTGCGTTGGCTGGGGTTTGGTTACTGCGTCGGGCTGGGTGATCTGGCTGGGATGTGGGAATGTGAGCTTATGCGGCTTTTTTGGTGGCTGATCGGGCCCCTTTCGCCTTTACGGCGAGTTACTTTTTTGGCAAACGCCCCAAAAACGTAACCAAAAAAGGGCTTGGCTCCACATCCGGCCCCTTCGCTGCGCTGCGGGGTTCCCTCGCTCCGGTCTTGCTCCCGTGAGGACCGCGCTGTACGGCCCATCCTGGGCCGCAGCGCTTGCCGGCCATCCATGGCCGGCACCTCCCTTCGCAAGACCTGCGCTCGGCCTTCTGAGTCGCCGGTGGATCAAGATCAAAAGCAGATCAAGATCAAGGGCACGCCTCGCTACGCTGGCGCAGAGCGTGAGTGGCGTGGCTGCTATGTTTTCAACGGCCCAGAATCACTTCTTTTGCTTTGGCACCCTCACAAGTTCCGTCTGCGAATAGATGTCATGCCAGCCGCGTTTGCGTTTGTCGAACAATGCCCAGACAAAGCCCAGACCCAGGCACAGCCACGACGCAATCGACACGACAAAACGCAACAGCGCCTGCCACAGGCTGATGGCGCTGCCGTCGGGGTTCTGTACGCGTACGCCCCATACTTGCATGCCCAGGGTCTGGCCGCCGTGGGTCCAGAATTTGGCGAAGAAACCGAACAGCGCGAACAGCAGCACCGTCGACAGCAGCGGGTCGCCATCCAGCGCGCCGGCGTCGGTGAGGGTGCGCATGCGGTCCTGGCCAATGATCGACATCTGGATCAGCTTGTACGCCCCGGCGGTGACGATCAGCAGTGCCGTGCACAGCAGGAAGTCGTAGAACATCGCCGCCAGTCGGCGCCCGAGGCCGGCGGGTGGGAACTCGCCTTGGGGGTGCAGGGTGTGCTTGGGCATGCAGGCAACTCGTCAGGCCAAAAGCGCATTCTATGAAATTGCAGGCGTAAAAAAGCCCCCGCAGGTCAATGCGGGGGCTTTTTTATATCAGTTGTCAGGCGATTACTTGCACTTCATCAGCTTGCAGGCCTTTTTGCCCCTGAGTTGCCACGAAGCTGACCTTCTGGCCTTCTTTCAAGCTCTTGAAGCCGTCGCCCTGGATTGCGCGAAAGTGCACGAACAAGTCCGCGCCGCTTTCCGGGGTGATGAAGCCGTAGCCTTTTTCATCGTTGAACCATTTGACGGTACCGTTCTGACGCTGAGCCATTGTCTTGTTTCCCATGAATCTTCTAGAGGGTGATAACCGCGCACTGCTGGTGCAGGCAGTCGGCAAAATTACGCTGTAGTGCAGGAAACCAAGCGTCGTCGAACGGGTTGTAGCGGACCGCGGCTACTGGCCCAAGTCACGATCAATTGCGACCCATGCAAACACAGTGGGCTGAATGTACGCCAACTTTTGCGACCATGACAAGCCCTCGCATAGCACCCACCAAGAGGATCTCGGGCGCACTGTTCAATAGTGCTCCAGATACCATGGCGCCTGGGCTGGCGCCATTTTCAAAAGGTTATCGAACAGGTTCGAAATCGAATAAGCAGGCCGGCTTAGCCGCGGTAGTAACGTGGCGCAACGAAAGGCATCTTGCTGACTTTCAATGGCACGTTCTTACCCCGCACTACCGCACTCAGGGGAGTGTCGAGTGCGGTGTGGGCGAGATCCACGTAGCCCATCGCAAGCGGTGCTCCCAGGGTCGGACCGAAGCCGCCGCTGCAGACCTTGCCGACTACCTTGCCTGAGGCATCGACAATCTCGGCGCCCTCACGCACCGGAGTCCGTTCCTGCGGCAGCAAACCGACCCGTCTACGCGCCACCCCCTGGTGCTGCTGGGCGAAGATCTGCTCGGCACCGGGGAAGCCACCGGCACGTTCGCCGTCGGCGCGGCGTACCTTGGATATGGCCCAGAGCAGGCTGGCCTCGATTGGTGTGGTCGCGCTGTCCATGTCATGCCCATACAGGCACAGGCCGGCTTCCAGGCGCAGCGAGTCCCGCGCGCCAAGGCCGATGGCCTGCACTTCAGGCTCTTGCAGCAGGCGCCGGGCCAGCAGCTCTGCACCTTCGGCCGGTACCGAAATCTCGTAACCATCTTCGCCGGTGTAACCCGAGCGGCTGACGTAGCAGTCCAGACCGAGCAACTTGACTGCACGGAACTGCATGAAGGTCATGCTCGCCACCTCTGGCGCCAGGCGCGCCAGCACCGTTGCTGCGGCCGGGCCTTGCAGGGCCAGGAGCGCACGCTCGGTAAACAGCGGCTGGATCTCGCACTGGCCTTCGAGGTGTTGGCGCAGGTGCGCCAGGTCCTGCTCCTTGCAGGCAGCATTGACCACCAGCAGCAACTCATCGTTGCCCAGGTTGGCCACCATCAAGTCATCCAGAATGCCGCCAGCGTCGTTGGTGAACATCGCATAACGCTGCATGCCGACTGGTAGGTCGATGATGTCGACCGGTACCAGGGTTTCCAGCGCCTGCGCCGCAGCGCTGCCGCTGAGGCGGATCTGGCCCATGTGCGAGACGTCGAACAAACCGGCCTGGGCGCGGGTGTGCTGGTGTTCCTTGAGCACGCCGAGCGGGTACTGCACCGGCATGTCATAACCGGCGAACGGCACCATGCGCGCGCCCAGTTCCAGGTGCAGCGCGTGCAGCGGGGTCTTGTGCAGCTGTACTTCGGACATCGGTGACTCCTTGAGAGTGGTTCAGATCAACATTCGATGATGTTGACGGCCAGACCGCCGCGGGCGGTCTCCTTGTATTTGCTTTTCATGTCGGCGCCGGTCTGGCGCATGGTGCGGATCACCTTGTCGAGCGAGACGAAGTGCTGGCCATCGCCGCGCAAGGCCATGCGCACGGCATTGATCGCCTTGACCGAGCCCATCGCGTTGCGCTCGATGCACGGCACCTGGACCAGCCCGCCAATCGGGTCGCAGGTCAGCCCGAGGTTGTGCTCCATGCCGATTTCGGCGGCGTTCTCGACTTGCTGGGCAGTGCCGCCCATGACCTCGCACAGCGCCCCGGCAGCCATCGAACAGGCTACGCCGACCTCGCCCTGACAGCCGACTTCGGCGCCGGAAATCGACGCGTTTTCCTTGTACAGAATGCCGATCGCTGCGGCGGTCAGCAGGAACCGCACCACGCCGTCCTCGTTGGCACCGGGCACAAAGCGCATGTAGTAGTGCAGCACGGCCGGGATGATCCCGGCGGCACCGTTGGTGGGCGCTGTGACCACGCGCCCGCCGTTGGCGTTTTCTTCGTTGACCGCCAGTGCATACAGGTTGACCCAGTCGAGCACTGACAAGGCATCGCGCAGGCTGGCTTCCGGGTGCTGGCTGAGCTGACGGTACAGCGCCGCCGCACGGCGTTTGACCTTGAGTCCTCCAGGCAGGATGCCTTCGTGCTGGCAGCCGGCAGTGACGCAGTCCTGCATGACCTGCCAGATCCGCAGCAGGCCGTCCCGGGTTTCCTGTTCCGGTCGCCAGGCCGCTTCGTTGGCCAGCATCACCTGGCTGAACGAAAGCTGCTGCGCGCTGCAATGGGCGAGCAACTGTTTGCCGGTGGTGAACGGGTAGGCCAGGACGGTGCGGTCTTCGACGATGCGGTCGTGCCCGGCCGCTTCTTCATCGACCACGAAGCCGCCGCCAACCGAGTAATACTCGCGGCTGCGCAACTGCAAACCGGCCTCGTCGAAGGCGCGAAAGATCATGCCGTTGGGGTGATAGTCGAGCGGCTTGCGGATCATCGCCAGGTGCTGCTTTTCGTGAAAGGCGATTTCGTGCTCACCGAGCAGGCACAGCCGGCCACTGCTGCGAATAGCCTGCAGACGCGGGGCGATGCTGTCGGTATCGACGCTGTCGGGCTGGGCGCCTTCAAGGCCGAGCAGCACCGCCTTGTCGCTGCCGTGGCCCTTGCCGGTGGCACCGAGCGAGCCATACAGCTCGGCCTTGACGCTGGTCGTCTGGCTCAGCAGGCCGTCGCGGCGCAGGCCTTCGGCGAAGCGCGCGGCCGCGCGCATCGGCCCAACCGTGTGTGAGCTGGAGGGGCCGATGCCAATTTTGAACAGGTCGAACACGCTCAGGGACATGGATTGCTCCTCGGAACAGGCCTGGCTGTCGGGTGCGCCCGCCTCCAGTGGAGGCGGGCGAGGCGGCTATCAGACGTCCTGATAGCTCTCGATCGACGGGCAGGCGCAGATCAGGTTGCGATCACCAAACACGTTGTCGACCCGACCCACTGGTGGCCAGTACTTGGCTTCAACCAGGCTTGGCAGCGGGTACACCGCCTGCTCGCGGCTGTAGCCGTGGGCCCATTCACCGACCAGCTCGGCGGCGGTGTGAGGGGCGTTCTTCAGCGGGTTGTCATCCTTGTCCAGGTAGCCGTTTTCGACGGCGCGGATCTCTTCGCGAATCTTGATCATGGCATCGCAGAAGCGGTCCAGTTCTTCCCGCGATTCACTTTCGGTCGGCTCGATCATCAACGTGCCGGCCACCGGGAACGACATGGTCGGGGCGTGGAAGCCGTAGTCGATCAGGCGCTTGGCCACGTCATCGACGCTGATGCCGCTGCTGTCCTTGAGCGGGCGCAGGTCAAGAATGCACTCGTGCGCCACCAGGCCATTGCTGCCGGTGTACAACACAGGATAGTGCTCTTCCAGGCGGCGGGCGATGTAGTTGGCGTTGAGGATGGCCATCTGCGAGGCGCGGGTCAGGCCAGCGCCACCCATCATGCGGATGTACATCCAGGTGATCGGCAGGATGCTGGCGCTGCCGAACGGCGCGGCGCAGACCGCACCGGTGGTGTTTTCCAGCGCGGCGTGGCCGGGCAGGAACGGCGCCAGGTGTGACTTGACGCCAATCGGGCCGACGCCCGGGCCGCCACCGCCGTGGGGGATGCAGAAGGTCTTGTGCAGGTTTAGGTGCGAGACGTCGCCACCGAACTTGCCCGGCGCGCACAGGCCGACCATGGCGTTCATGTTGGCGCCGTCGATGTACACTTGGCCGCCGTTGTCATGGATGATCGCGCAGATTTCGCCGATGGCTTCCTCGAACACGCCATGGGTGGACGGGTAGGTGATCATGATCGCTGCCAGCTGCTCGCGGTGCTCGACGGCCTTGGCGCGCAGGTCGGCGATGTCGACGTTGCCGCGTGCATCGCAGGCGGTCACTACCACACGCATACCCGCCATGTGCGCGGTAGCCGGGTTGGTGCCGTGTGCCGACGACGGGATCAGGCAGATATTGCGGTGCGCGTCACCACGGCTGCGGTGGTAGGCACGGATCGCCAGCAAGCCGGCGTACTCGCCCTGGGAGCCGGCGTTGGGTTGCAGCGACACCGCGTCATAGCCGGTGGCAGCGCAGAGCATCGCCTCCAGCTCGTTGGTCATCTGCAGGTAGCCCTGGCTTTGCTCGGCGGGGGCGAACGGGTGCAGGTTGCCGAATTCGGCCCAGGTTACCGGGATCATTTCGCTGGCGGCGTTGAGCTTCATGGTGCAGGAGCCCAGCGGGATCATGCTGCGGTCCAGCGCCAGGTCCTTGTCGGCCAGCTTGCGCAGGTAGCGCATCAGCTCGGTTTCGCTGTGGTAGCGGTTGAACACCGGGTGTTCGAGGATCGCCGACTGCCGACGCAGCGCTGCTGGCAGGCGAGACTCATCGGCCGCAGCCAGGGCGGCGAAGTCAGGCAGCGACTGCTCGCCGGCAAATAGCTGCCAGAGTGCTTCGACGTCAGCCTGGGTGCTGGTTTCATCAAGCGACAGGCCCAGTTGCTCGGCGTCGATCTGGCGCAGGTTGATGCGCTGCTCGCGGGCCTTTTGGTGCAGGGCGGCGGTGGTTGCGCCGGTGGCCAGGGTCAGCGTGTCGAAATACGCCTGGGTCTGCAGGGTGACGCCCAGTTGCTGCAGGCCAGCGGCGAGAATTGCGGTGAGCGCGTGAGTACGCTCGGCGATGCGCTTGAGGCCAGCCGGGCCGTGGTAAACGGCATACATGCCGGCGATGTTGGCCAGCAGGACCTGCGCGGTGCAGATGTTGCTGGTGGCCTTCTCGCGGCGGATATGTTGCTCGCGGGTCTGCATGGCCAGGCGCAGGGCGGTCTTGCCGAAGCGGTCGATCGACACGCCGACCAGGCGGCCTGGCATATCGCGTTTGAATGCATCGCGGGTGGCGAAGTAGGCCGCATGCGGGCCGCCGAAGCCCAGCGGCACGCCGAAGCGCTGCGCGCTGCCGATGGCCACGTCGGCTTCGAATTCACCGGGTGGGGTCAGCAAGGTCAGCGCCAGCAGGTCAGCGGCCACCGCGACCAGGGCGTTGCCGGCGTGCAGGCGCTGGACCAGTTCGCGGTAGTCGAACACATCGCCATTGCTGGCCGGGTATTGCAGCAGCGCGCCGAAGAAGCGGCTGGTGTCATCCAGTGTGCGCTCGTCACCGATTACCACTTCGATGCCCAACGGCTCGGCACGGGTGCGCAGCACGTCGAGGGTCTGCGGGTGGCAATGCTGCGAAGCGAAGAAGCTGTGGCTGGCCTTGTTTTTCGACAGGCGCTTGCAGAAGGTCATGGCTTCGGCGGCGGCGGTGGCTTCGTCGAGCAGCGAGGCGTTGGCGATCGGCAGTCCGGTCAGGTCACTGATCATGGTCTGGAAGTTCAGCAGGGCTTCCAGGCGGCCTTGGGAGATCTCTGGCTGGTAAGGCGTGTAGGCGGTGTACCAGGCCGGGTTTTCCAGCAGGTTGCGCAGGATCGGGGCAGGCGTGTGGGTGTTGTAGTAGCCCTGGCCGATCAGGCTTTTGAACAGCTGGTTCTTGCCAGCGATGGCTTTCAGCGCGGCAAGCGCCTCGGCTTCACTCTGGCCGTCGCTGCTGCCGAGCACACTGGTGCCCTTGATGCTGTCGGGGATCACCGCGGCGCTCATGGCGTCGAGGCTGTCAAAACCCAACTTGGCGAGCATGCTCTGCTCGTCAGCGGTGCGCGGGCCGATATGGCGGGCGATGAATTCGTCGGCAGTGCCGAGGTTACTGGTCATGGTCGGTCCTCAAGCGTCAGCGTTGGCTTTGATCAGGCGGTCGTAGGCATCCTGGTCAAGCAGTTTAGCCACGGCGTCGGCATCGGCCGGCTGGAAGCGGAAAAACCAGCCTGCGCCCAACGGGTCTTCGTTGACCAGTTCAGGGTTGTCAGCCAGTTGCTGATTGACCTCGAGCACTTCACCGGTCAGCGGCATGTACACGCCACTGGCGGCTTTCACTGATTCCACGGTGGAGGCTTCTGCGCCTTGCTCGTAGTGCTGCAGCTCAGGCAGTTGCACGTACACCACGTCCCCCAAGGCGTTCTGGGCAAAGGCGGTGATGCCTACGGTGACGCTGCCGTCGGCTTCGCTGCGCAGCCATTCGTGATCTTCAGTGAAACGCAATTCGCTCATGGGGATTCCTCAAGGAAACAGGGCGTTGGCGCGGTCTTCCGCGCTCTTGGGTTGAGGATTGGTTAGCAATAACGTTGCCAATTGAAAAATATTGAATAAATTCAATGACTTGATTTTATTTCGGGCTAATTGTTGGCAGATATTGGAATGATTTCGATACGGGCGGGGTGGGGTAGAAATGCTTAGAGGTATCAAACCCTTGCATATGTGGCGCTTCGGCATGTCGGAACGTATTCGATACGGTGTGTTGAAATCGATACGGTGGTGTTTGGAAAGGGGCCGCTTTGCGGCCCTTCGCGGGTGAACCCGCTCCCACAGGGTTTTGCAGCGCAGTCCAATCTGTGGGAGCGGGTTCACCCGCGAAGGGCCGCAGAGCGGCCCGAATGTGGCAGGTGTAAGCCTTGATACGGGTCCATCCGGTATTTGCAGGTGGAGCGTGGCCAAAAAAAAGGCGCCCAGCAGGGCGCCAAAAGATCCACCTTTACCAAAGGAGCGCTTGGCTACTCAAGGTGAATGGGTACAACTTGCGGTATTACAGGATCGACAACGGGTATTCGATGATCAGGCGAACTTCATCCAGGTCCGATTCAAAGGCGGTAGCGCGGGTGTTGGCCTGGCGCATGCGCACTGACAAGTCCTTGGCCGGGCCCGCCTGCACCACGTACTTGACCTCGATGTTGCGCTCCCAGCGTTTCTGCTCGGTGAGCGGGTCGCCGTTGCTGTCAGTACGCAGGTAGAAGCGGTTGGCGTTGCTGTAGTCCGCGCCGCTGCCACGGGCATAACGGGTCATGAACGACAGCCCGGGGATCCCATAGCTGGCCATGTCCAGGTCGTAGCGCAGCATCCATGAGCGCTCTTTCGGCGAGTTGAAATCGCTGTACTGGATCGAGTTGTCGACAAAGATCGAATCCGACTGGCGCAGGTAATCGAAATCGTCGTCGCCGTTGTTGCGCTGGTGTGACAGGGCCAACGTATGCGCGCCAAATTGAACGCCTACTTTGGCGCTCCAGATGTTGTTGTTGAATTCGCCCAGGCGCTGTTTGCCTTGATCGACAGCCTTGTAGTAATTGGCACCGCCGATCAACGCCAATTGATCGCTCAACGGATAATTCAGGCTGATGCCGGTGTAGTACTGATTCCACACGTCTTTCAACTGACTGGCATAGGCGCTGACACTGATGGTGTCGTTGACCTGGTAATCACCGCCGCCGTAGCCGATCCACGGTGAGCCCACTGCGCCGCCGTAGAACGTGACGAAGCTGTCATTGAGGTCGCTGGAGACCGGCTGGCTCATTGCATGCAGGCGGCCACCTTGCACGGTCAGGCCATCGATGCTGGTGTTCTCGACGGTGACGCCACGAAAACTCTCTGGCAGCAGCCGCGAATCGCCGGCAGCCACCACTGGCGTCGACGGGAACACATCACCGACTCTGACCGTGGTGTCGAACAGGCGCACCTTGGCCGCAGCGCCGAGTTTGCTGTACTCATCGCGGGCCTCGCCATTGCTGGCGACAGGCAGGATGTCGAAGGAGCTGCGGCCGCCGTTGCGCCCGTCGCCGGTGTCGAGTTTCAGCCCGAGCATGGCAAAGGCGTCGATACCGAAGCCGACTGTACCTTGGGTGAAGCCGGAACTGAAACGGCTGATGATCGCGTGGGCCCAGGCCTCGGAGTAGCCGTTGGTATTGCCCTTGCCGCTGTTGTAAGTGGGCGCTGCCGCGCTGCGATCATCCCGATTGAAATAGAAATTGCGGTTGAGGACGGTCAGGCTACTGCCTTCGATAAAACCTTCGGCTTGGTCAGCAGCGTTAGCCGAAACTGCATAAGTTGCCGATAACGCGGAACTTGCCGCTACACACAGCGCTAGTTTGACATTCATCCAGAGCTCCCCTGATACGGCAGTTTTTATTAGTGTGCCAAAGGTTGTTTTTATGAAATCTGCCTCGGCGGCGCAGGGATATTTGCGCTGGATATATCGTTGCAGTCAGAAGATAACGGCAGGGTAATCCGATCATTACAATTTGGTCATTTGCCTGTTGCCCGACCACGTCAACGGGACGCGCTGGAAAGTTACGCCGCATTCACTTCCTTGCAAAATTGTAATGTTGCCGCCACCGCGCTGATAGCTGCCGTTCATTAGCGTGCCTGCACTTGATTCAACAGGGCTTGGCGGCGGCCGCAGGGTGCTTGCCAGGTTTCAGTGAAATGTGTGCAGAGGACCCTTACCGTGCCCCGGTTCAACCGTTCCACCTTGATCAGCAAGCCAGCCTGGGCGTGCCGGCTGCTGGCTGTCTGCGCGCTGATCGGCGCCGGCCTGCCCGCGCCGGCACTGGCCCAGGGCCTGAGTTTGACCCAGGCCCTGGCCCAGGCCATGGCGGCCAACCCGCAGTTGGCAGCTGCCCGCCAGGAAATCGGCATCGCTCAAGGTGCGCGTGACCAGGCTGGGGTCATGCCCAACCCTGAGCTGTCTTACGAGGTTGAAGACACTGACCGCAACAGCAGCACGACCACGGTCACGCTCAGCCAGGCGCTGGAGCTGGGTGGCAAGCGTGGTGCGCGCATCGAAGCTGCCAGCTACGGCCAGAGCGTCGCCCAGCTGGAGCTGGCGCGTCAGGTCAACAGCCTGCGCGCCGATGTTGTAGAGGCCTTTCATGCCGCGCTGCGCGCGCAGGTCGGGGTCGATCTGGCGCGCCAGTCGCAGCAGCTCGGCGAACGCGGCCTGAAGGTTGTCGATGGCCGGGTGCGGGCGGGCAAGTCGTCGCCGGTCGAGGCGACCCGCGCCCAGGTCGAGCTGGCCGAAGCGCGCCTGCAGTTGCGCCGGGCTGAAACCGAACAGGCCATGGCTTACCAGAACCTGGCCCTGATCAGCGGCAGCGCCACTGCCGATGTTCAGCGGCTGGATGCGCCGAGCCTGTCGCCTGGCTTGCCGCCATCCTCCGTCGACCTGCTGGCCCGGCTCGAGCAGACCGCCGAGATGCGCCACGCGCTTGCCGTGATCGACCAGAGCGATGCCGCGCTTGGCTCGGAAAAGGCCCTGCGCGTGCCCAACCTCACCGTCAGTGTCGGCAGCCAATACGACCGCACCGTGCGCGAGCGGGTCAACGTGGTCGGCCTGTCGATGCCGTTGCCGCTGTTCGATCGCAACCAGGGCAACGTGCTCTCGGCGGCGCGCCGCGCCGATCAGGCGCGCGACCAACGCAACGCGGTCGAGCAGCGGCTGCGCAGTGAAACCCAGACCGCGCTGCTGCAATGGACCCGCGCAATGCACGAGGTCGAGACCTACGAGCAGACCATCCTACCGGCAGCCCAGCAGGCGCTCGACAGCGCTACCCGCGGTTTCGAAATGGGCAAGTTCGGCTTTATCGAAGTGCTCGATGCCCAGCGCACCTTGATCACCGCACGCGGCCAGTACCTCGACTCGCTGGGCGCCGCCAGTGCTGCCCGGGCGCAAGTGGAACGCATCTACGGCGACCTTGATGGTGCCGTTGCCGCGCGTTGAGCGGCCAGACGCTTTATTCGGTACCTGGCGGCTGAGCCCGTCACTGCCCACGATCAGCAGGAGTAGCAATGAACAACACACGCAAGATCGCCCTCGCGGTTGCCGCCGTGGCCGCCCTCGGCCTGGGCAGCCTGCTCTGGAGCTCGAATGCCGAGCAGCACGCCGATGCCCATGGCAAGGATGACGATCATGGCCATGCCGAGACGCAGGCGACGCCAGCCAAAAACTCAGGCGAGGATGATCACGACCACCAGGAAGGCGCTGAAGACGAGCACGCCGAAGCAGGCCATGGAGAAGAGGAGGGCAAGCTGACCCTCAGTGCTGAGCAGATCAAGGCTGCGGGCATCGTCCTCGCCCCTGCAGGGCCACGCCAGCTCGGCACCGTGGTGAGCTTCCCGGGTGAAATCCGCTTCGACGAAGACCGCACCGCGCACGTGGTGCCGCGGGTGCCTGGCGTGGTCGAAAGCGTGCAGGCCAATCTCGGCCAGGCGGTGCGCAAGGGCCAGGTTCTGGCGGTGATCGCCAGCCAGCAGATCTCCGACCTGCGCAGCGAACAGCAGGCCGCCCAGCGCCGACTGGAGCTTGCCCGGCTGACCTTCACCCGCGAACAACAGTTGTGGCAGGACAAGATTTCTGCCGAGCAGGACTACCTGCAGGCGCGCCAGGCCCTGCAAGAGGCTGAGATTGCCCAGGCCAATGCCCGCCAGAAAATCGCCGCAATCGGCTCTGCCATCGGGGCCGCTGGCGGCAACCGCTACGAACTGCGAGCACCGTTCGATGCAGTGGTGGTGGAGAAGCACCTGAGCGTCGGCGAAGTGGTCAGCGAGGCCACCAACGCGTTCATTCTGTCTGACCTCAGCCAGGTCTGGGCGACGTTTGCGGTGCCGCCCAGTGACTTGAACAAGGTCACCACCGGCCGCGCGGTCAAAGTGTCCTCGCCAGACATGAATGCCGAAGTCGACGGCAAGGTCGGCTATGTCGGCAGCCTGCTCGGTGAGCAGAACCGCGCGGCGACCGTGCGCGTCACCCTGACCAATCCCGAGGGCGCCTGGCGCCCGGGCCTGTTCGTGAATATCGCGGTCACGGCGCAGTCGGCCCAGGTCGCCGTGGCCGTGCCCGAGTCGGCCGTGCAAACCCTCGAAGCACAGCCTGCGGTATTCGTGCGCAGCGTCGACGGCTTCGAGGCGCACCCGGTCAGCCTTGGTCGGCGTGACGGCGGTTATGTGGAAATCACCACGGGCCTGCAGGCCGGTGTCGAGGTCGCTGCCAGTGGCAGTTTCACGCTCAAGTCGGAGCTGGGCAAGGCCACTGCCGAGCACAGCCACTGATGCGCCGCGAAAGGAAGATTGCCCATGTTTGAACGTCTTATCAGATTCGCCATCGAGCAGCGTATTGTGGTCATGATCTCGGTGCTGATCATGGCTGCGGTCGGGGTCTACAGCTACCAGAAGCTGCCCATCGATGCGGTCCCGGATATCACCAACGTCCAGGTTCAGATCAACACCGCCGCACCAGGCTATTCACCGCTGGAAACCGAGCAGCGCATCACCTTTGCCGTGGAAACGGCCATGGCCGGCCTGCCGGGGCTGCTGCAGACCCGCTCGCTGTCGCGCTCGGGCCTGTCGCAGGTCACGGTGATTTTCAAGGACGGCACCGACATCTTCTTCGCCCGGCAGCTGGTCAACGAGCGTCTGCAGGTGGCCAAGGCGCAATTGCCGCAAGGCGTCGAAGCGATCATGGGGCCGGTATCGACCGGGCTCGGCGAGATTTTCCTGTGGACCGTCGAGACCGAGCCTGGCGCGTTGAAGGAAGACGGTACGCCCTACACCCCGACCGACCTGCGGGTGATCCAGGACTGGATCATCAAACCGCAGTTGCGCAACGTGCCCGGGGTTGCCGAAATCAACACCATTGGCGGCTACGCCAAGCAGTACCAGATTGCGCCCGATCCCAAGCGCCTGGCTGCCTACAAGCTGACCTTGAATGATTTGCTGACTGCCCTGGAAAGCAACAATGGCAACGTTGGCGCCGGCTACATCGAGCGCAGTGGCGAGCAATTGCTGATCCGCGCACCAGGCCAGGTGGGCACTGTCGATGACATCGCCAACATCGTCATCAGCAGCGTTGGCGGCGCGCCGATCCGCGTCAGCAATGTCGCCGAAGTCAGCATCGGCAAGGAACTGCGCTCCGGCGCTGCCACCGAGAACGGCCGTGAGGTGGTGCTCGGCACCGTGTTCATGCTGATCAACGAGAACAGCCGCAGCGTGTCGCAAGCTGTTGCCAGCAAGCTCGCCGAGATCAACCGCACGCTGCCCAAGGGCGTGGTGGCGGTCACCGTCTATGACCGCACCAATCTGGTCGAAAAAGCCATTGCCACGGTCAAGAAGAACCTGATCGAAGGGGCGATCCTGGTCATCGTGATTCTGTTCCTGTTCCTCGGCAATATCCGCGCGGCGTTGATCACGGCGATGGTGATCCCGCTGTCGATGCTGTTCACCTTCACCGGCATGTTCAACAACAAGGTCAGCGCCAACCTGATGAGCCTGGGCGCGCTGGACTTCGGCATCATTGTCGACGGCGCGGTGGTGATCGTGGAAAACGCCATCCGACGTCTGGCCCATGCCCAGCACAAGCACGGGCGCATGCTGAGCAAGACCGAGCGTTTCCATGAGGTGTTCGCGGCGGCCCGCGAGGCGCGCCGGCCGTTGATCTTCGGTCAGTTGATCATCATGGTGGTGTACCTGCCGATCTTTGCCCTTACCGGGGTCGAGGGCAAGATGTTCCACCCGATGGCGTTCACCGTGGTGCTGGCGCTGCTCGGCGCGATGATCCTGTCGGTGACGTTCGTGCCTGCCGCGATTGCCATGTTCGTCACCGGCAAGGTCAAGGAAGAGGAAGGCGTGGTCATGCGCACCGCGCGCCAGGGCTACCAGCCGGTGCTGCGCTGGGTGCTAGAGCATCGCCGGTTTGCCTTCGCCGGGGCGTTCATCGTGGTACTGCTCAGCGGCGTGCTGGCGACGCGCATGGGCAGCGAGTTCATCCCCAGCCTGAGCGAGGGTGATCTGGCCTTGCAGGCGTTGCGTGTGCCGGGCACCAGCCTGACCCAGTCGGTCGACATGCAGCAGCGTCTGGAAAAAGCCATCATTGAGCAGGTCCCAGAGGTGGAACGGATATTTGCCCGTACCGGCACCGCCGAGATCGCCTCCGACCCGATGCCGCCGAACATCTCCGATGCCTACATCATGCTCAAGCCGCAGAGTCAGTGGCCCGACCCGAGCCTGTCGCGGGAGGCATTGATCGCCCAGGTGCAGAAGGCAGCCGCCAGCGTGCCGGGAAGCAACTATGAGCTATCGCAGCCGATTCAGTTGCGTTTCAACGAGCTGATCTCCGGTGTGCGCAGTGATGTTGCGGTCAAGGTTTTCGGCGATGACATGGATGTGCTCAACCGCACTGCGGCCAAGATCGCCACGGCGTTGCAGGGCGTGCCAGGCGCGTCCGAGGTCAAGGTCGAACAGACCACCGGCTTGCCGGTACTGACCATCAATATCGACCGCGACAAGGCCGCACGTTATGGCCTGAGCATGGGCGCTGTGCAGGACGCCATCGCCATCGCGGTAGGTGGCCGTGAGGCTGGCACCTTGTATGAAGGCGACCGCCGTTTCGACATGGTGGTGCGCCTCTCGGAGACCTTGCGCACCGACGTTGCCGGGCTGTCCAGCCTGTTGATCCCGGTGCCGGCAAGCGCCGCCAGCGGGGCCCAGCAGATTGGCTTCATCGCCTTGTCGCAGGTGGCCAGCCTGGACCTGCAGTTGGGGCCCAACCAGATCAGCCGCGAGAACGGCAAGCGCGTGGTGGTGGTCAGCGCCAACGTGCGCGGGCGTGACCTTGGCTCGTTCGTCGCGCAGGCCAGCGAGACCCTGGCCAGCACGGTCGCCATCCCGGCAGGTTACTGGACCAGCTGGGGCGGCCAGTTCGAGCAGTTGCAGTCGGCGGCCAAGCGGCTGCAGATCGTGGTGCCGGTGGCTTTGCTGTTGGTCATGACCTTGCTGTTCTTGATGTTCAACAACCTCAAGGACGGCTTGCTGGTATTCACCGGGATTCCCTTTGCCCTGACCGGCGGGGTGGTGGCGCTGTGGCTGCGTGATATCCCGCTGTCGATTTCGGCTGGGGTCGGCTTTATTGCCTTGTCCGGGGTCGCGGTGCTCAACGGACTGGTGATGATCGCGTTCATCCGTGGGCTGCGTGAGGAGGGTCGCAGTGTCAGGCTGGCCGTGGATGAAGGAGCGCTGACCCGGTTGCGACCGGTGTTGATGACGGCGCTGGTGGCGTCGCTCGGCTTCATCCCGATGGCCTTGGCCACCGGCACCGGCGCTGAGGTGCAACGGCCGCTGGCGACCGTGGTGATTGGCGGGATTCTGTCGTCTACGGCGTTGACGCTGCTGGTGTTGCCGGCGCTGTATCACTGGGTGCATCGGCGTGATGATGAGGTAGAGCAGGCTTGAAGTAGTTGCCCAACAAAAAACCCACAATGCAGATTGTGGGTTTTTTTATTGAAGATTGAATAGAGCGGGGCCGCTGCGCGGCCCTTCGCGGGTGAACCCGCTCCCACAGGTTGATAAGTTAACTCACAACCCTGTGGGAGCGGGTTCACCGGGACGCCGGACCGCCGCGAAGGGGCGCGCAGCGGCCCCGTTATTGGTATGACAACTTACTTACTTTCAGTGCGTGGCTGTTTCTGCTGTTGCGCAACTTTTTGTTTGTCATCCTGCTGCAACGACTTGCTATCCCAAAGTCGTGCCTGTTCAGTCCGAAAATCCTTATTGAATTGCTTGGCGCGCTCATGCCCGCCTTCAGCATATGCGGTGCCGGTCATTCCAATCAGCAGGCTGGCCATGGCCATGCGCTTCAGCAGTTTCATAATTAACCTCGCTATCGTCAACCTGCCGGGAACGGCGGTTTCTCTCGCATGCAGGTTAACCAGGCGAAGTTAACGCGAGGGTGAGTGGGCCATTACAGTTTGGTTAGGTTGGCGCACTCATAACGGCAGCGGGTAATCGGCGCGCTAAAGATTACGGCAGCGTTAGTTGAATTCAACTTTTGAACGTTCATTGCCCGACCATTCGTCTTTTTTTGATAAAAATAGGGCACGATTTCTAACCGTTTTTCTCCCAATAGGTAGATGACGCGGTTCTGCGGTATCGCCCGACTACAGCAAAGGCTAGGAGAAAAATGTATGCACAACCCCGCCGATAAACAACACCAGCAACAAACACCGAGCAAGTCCGCCGGAGAAGCCGAGCGCGACAACGATGCACGCCGGCCAGACGGCTCGACGGGCACCGAGCATGATTCGACCGCGCAGAAAACTGCACGTCAGGAAGACCAGCAGCGCAAGTAAAAATGAAAAAGCGGCGCGCATCTCTCGGGATGCGCGCCGCTTTTTTTGCGGGGTTTACAGGATGGGCTTACCGCCGGTCACGCCATAGCGCGAACCGGAAATGTAGCTGGCCTCATCCGAGCCCAGCAGCACGTAGATCGGGGCGACTTCGACCGGCTGGCCAGGGCGGCCCATCGGCGTTTGCGTACCGAATTCGCTGACCTCTTCGACCGGCATGGTCGCCGGGATCAATGGTGTCCAGATCGGGCCAGGTGCGACGCTGTTGACGCGAATGCCCTTGCTGCCAAGCATCTGCGCCAACCCGGCGGTGAAGTTGGCGATCGCACCTTTGGTCGTCGCGTACGGCAGCAGTGTCGGCTTGGGCGAATCGGAGTTGATCGAGCTGGTGTTGATGATCGAACTGCCCCTGGCCATCGACGGCAGCGCGCGCTGGCAGATGCGGAACATGGCAGTGATGTTCACATCGAAGGTCATCACCCACTCGTCATCGGTGATGTCTTCGAGGTTTTCGTGGGACATCTGGAACGCGGCATTGTTGACCAGGATGTCGATGCGGCCGAATTTCTCCACCGTTTTGTCGACGGTTTCGTAGCACACCGCCTTGTGCGCCAGATCGCCCGGCAACAGCAGGCATTGGCGACCGGCCTGCTCGACCCAGCGGGCAGTTTCCTGGGCGTCTTCGTGTTCGTTCAGATAAGCAATGGCGACGTCGGCACCTTCACGTGCATAGGCAATCGCCACGGCGCGGCCGATGCCGCTGTCGCCGCCAGTGATCAGGGCAATCTTGCCCTGCAGGCGGCCACTGCCTTTATAGCTGTGCTCACCGCAATCGGGGAGCGGTTGCATCTTCTGCTGCTCGCCGGGTACGTCCTGCGGTTGTGCCGGAAACGGTGGCGTAGGGTAATCGCGCATGGTCGGTACTCCTGTTGAGATGAAAGGCTCCTGTTATTGGAAGGAGCTCATCCGCGGGAGTTGGAGTGCATGCGCGGTCAACGCGACCAGTGGTCAAGCCTCAGGGTTTGGCGGGGATCCCGTACTTGCGCAGGCGCTGAGCAATCGCAGTATGTGAGGTATTCAGCCGTGCTGCCAGCTGCCGGGTCGAGGGATAGCTGGGGTATAGGCGCTGCAGCAGCTCACGCTCGAAATCGCCAACTGCCTGCTCAAGGCTGGCCACCTCGGTGTCCTGGCCTCGGCGCACCGCGGTGCCGGCGATGTCCAGGTCGCCAATGTCGACCAGGTCGCTGTCGCAGATGGCCGCAGCGCGGAAGATCACGTTCTGCAATTGGCGCACGTTGCCCGGCCACGGGTTGGCCAGCAACGCTGCATGGGTGCCTGGGGCGAGCTGGCAGGTCGGGCGCTGGATCTGCGTGCAGGCCTGCTGCATGAAGTAGTGCGCCAGCAGCAGAATGTCCTGGCCGCGCTCGCGCAGCGGCGGCACTTGCAGGTTGAGCACGTTGAGGCGGTAGAACAGGTCCTCGCGAAAGCTGCCCTCGCTGACCATGCGCTCGAGGTCACGGTGGGTGGCGCTGATGATGCGTACATCGACCTTGACCTCGCGATCGCCACCGACCCGGCGAAAGCTGCCGTCGTTGAGAAAACGCAGCAGCTTGGCCTGCAGGTACGGCGACATTTCGCCGATTTCGTCGAGAAACACCGTACCCTGGTTGGCCAGCTCCATCAGCCCCGGCTTGCCGCCGCGCTGCGCGCCGGTAAACGCGCCCGGGGCATAGCCAAACAGTTCGCTCTCGGCCAGGCTCTCAGGCAATGCGGCGCAGTTGAGAGCCAGAAACGGCGCGCCCTGACGGCTGCTCAGGGCATGGCTGGCGCGGGCCACCAGCTCCTTGCCGGTGCCGGTTTCGCCATGCACCAGTAACGGCGCATCCAGCGCCGCCACGCGCAGGGCACGGGCCTTGAGGGTGCGAATGGCTGGCGAGTCGCCGAGCAGCGCATCGAAGCCTTCGGCGTGATCATGGTGCAGCGCCGACAAGCGCTCCCCCATACGCTTGGGCGGGTACAGTGTCAGCAGGCCGCCGGCATGGGTGATCGGCGTGGCATCCAGGAGCAGGCTGTGGCCGTCGAACTGCATCTCGCGCATCGGCAGGTGGAAGTTGTTGTCCAGCAGCGCCTGCAGCAGGGCCGGGTCCTTGAACAGCTCGCCAACCGAACGCCCGGCCGACTCGCGCCCGCACAGGGCGATCAGCGCCGGGTTGGCCAGCAACACCTTGCCGGCGCTGTCGACGGCCAGCACCGGGTCGCTCATGGCTGCCAGCAAGGCGTCCAGCTGCAGGTGGCGGCGCTGGCCGGGGAGGATGTCGACCACTTCCACCGATTGCACGCCGTGCACTTCCAGCAGGGCATCGTGCAGTTCTTCGAGTACCGCCGGGCTGAGGGTCGGGGCGTCGATGTAGACGTTTGGCGGGACCATCTCCACGGCGTCCAGATTGAGATGGCGGGCACCGAGCAGGGCCAGGACTTCCTGGGTGATGCCGACGCGGTCGATGAAGCTGACGTGAATGCGCATGGGGAGCGTACAAGGCTGTGGCCGCAGAGGCGCTCAGTATGCCGCGCCCGCCTCAGGCTTCAAGCCTTGTGCATCAACAAAACTGCCGGCGGTACTGTCGCCGTAGAGGCTATTCCAGGTGCTCCGGCTTGACGCAGTCGCCGGATTTGACCGCGAGCTTCTGGCGGATGTCTTCAAACATCAGGTCATAGATTTTGTGCGACGAGCCCATGCTCTCGAATTTTTTCGGCTGCGGCATGTAGCTCTGGGCCTTGCGCGTGGCGATGCTGAGAAAGCTCGGCAGGACCTGATCCTTGGCCAGAAAGAACGTCTCCTCGACCGGCTTGCCTTCGATGCTGCCGTGCATACGAAACTGGATGCCGGCGCCGTCCTTGGGGTCCGTGGCCACTTCGTAATTGATGTTGAGGTCGTAGCTGTGATCCTGGTTGTGCAGCGCCATGCGCTCGATATGCACGTGACCTGGCTCGAACTTGGCCATGATAGCTCCTCGCAAAGGTGTGAAAACGGCGGGCGACCGGCACCCGCCAACTGCAATCAACGGTAGCTTATTCCAGGCTTGGCGGTGGATACCCGAGTGCCGGCGGTGCCTTTGACGATCTCTTCGATGTCGGCTAGCGAGCCAATCACCGCGACCTTGCCGGTGTTGCGGGCGAAGTCGCAGGCAGCCTGCACCTTGGGTCCCATCGAGCCTGCGGCAAAGCCAAGCCGCTCCAGTTCATCCGGGTGAGCCTGGGCAATCGCCTTCTGCGTGGGCTTGTTGAAGTCGACATACGCGGCGTTGACGTCAGTGGCGATGACCAGCAGATCAGCGTCCAGCTGTTCAGCCAGCAGGGCCGAACACAGGTCCTTGTCGATCACCGCTTCGATGCCTTTGAGCTTGCGGTTTTCATCGTACATGGTGGGGATGCCGCCGCCACCGGCACAGATCACGATGCTGCGTTTTTCCAGCAACCATTTGATCGGACGGATTTCGAAGATGCGCTTGGGTTTCGGGCTGGCGACTACCCGGCGGTATTTGTCGCCGTCAGGCTTGACCACCCAGCCCTTGTCCTTGGCCAGACGCTCGGCGTCCTCCTTGCTGTAGACCGGGCCGATGAACTTGGTCGGGTCCTTGAAGGCCGGGTCGTTGGCGTCGACTTCGACCTGGGTGAGCAGGGTGGCGAACGGCACTTCGAAGTCGAGCAGGTTGCCCAGCTCCTGTTCGATCATGTAGCCGATCATGCCTTCGGTTTCAGCGCCAAGCACGTCCAATGGGTAGGCTTCGTCCGGCTTGTAGGCCTGGGCCTGGAGCGACAGCAAACCGACCTGCGGACCGTTGCCGTGGGCGATGACCAGTTCATTGCCGGGGTGGATCTTGGCGATCTGTTCGGTGGCGGTGCGGATGTTGCTTCGCTGATTGTCAGCGGTCAGAGGCTCGCCTCGGCGGAGCAGGGCGTTGCCGCCCAGTGCAACAACGATACGCATGGTGAAGTGTCCTTTGGCAGAGAGGAGCAGACGGCGTGGCCGCTGCACGTGAACGTGCTGACAAGCAGCAATTCACCCAGCAGCGGCCACGCCAGCCCAGCGGGTCGGTCAGAGATCAGCCAGGGTCGAGACCAGGATCGCCTTGATCGTGTGCATGCGGTTTTCCGCCTGCTCGAAGGCAATGCAGGCCGGCGACTCGAACACGTCGTCGGTCACTTCGATACCGTTGGCCAGGTGCGGGTACTGCTCGGCGATCTGCTTGCCGACCTTGGTGTCGGAGTTGTGGAACGCCGGCAGGCAGTGCATGAACTTGGCCCGCGGGTTGCCGGTGGCCTTCATCAGCTCGGCGTTGACCTGATACGGCAGCAGTTGCTGAATGCGTTCGCCCCAGGCTTCGACTGGCTCGCCCATCGATACCCAGACGTCGGTATGGACGAAATCGACGCCTTTAACCGCCGCTTTCGGGTCTTCGGTGAGGGTGATGCGCGCGCCGCTTTCTTCGGCGTATTTGTGGCAGCGTTCGACCAGATCATCGTGCGGCCACAGCGCCTTGGGCGCGGCAATGCGCACATCCATGCCGAGTTTGGCGCCGATCAGCAGCAGCGAGTTGCCCATGTTGTTGCGGGCGTCGCCCAGGTAGGCGTAGCTGATGTCGTGGATCGGCTTGTCGCTGTTTTCGCGCATGGTCAGCACGTCGGCGATCATCTGGGTAGGGTGGTATTCATCGGTCAGGCCGTTGAACACCGGTACCCCGGCAAACTTGGCCAGCTCCTCGACGATCTCCTGCTTGAAGCCGCGGTACTCGATGGCGTCGTACATGCGCCCGAGCACCCGTGCGGTGTCCTTCATGCTTTCCTTGTGACCGATCTGCGACGAATTGGGGTCGATGTAGGTGACGTTGGCGCCTTGGTCGTAGGCGGCCACTTCGAACGCGCAGCGGGTGCGGGTCGAGGTCTTTTCGAAGATCAGGGCAATGTTGTTGCCCTTCAGGTGCTGCTGCTCGGTGCCGGTGTACTTGGCGCGCTTGAGGTCGCGGGACAGGTCGAGCAGGTAGCGCAGCTCGCGCGTGGTGTGGTGTTCCAGGCTGAGCAGGTTGCGGTTGTGGATGTTGAACGCCATGACAGTTCTCCTTGGATTCGGTGAGGTACCCGGCCGGCGCCTGGTGAGCGCGGCCGGGGTGCTGGCTATTTCAGTAATCGATAGGGTCGCGGATGATCGGGCAGGTCATGCAGTGGCCGCCGCCACGGCCACGGCCGAGTTCGCCGGCACTGATGGTGATGACCTCGACCCCGGCCTTGCGCAGCAGGGTATTGGTATAGGTATTGCGGTCGTAGCCGATGACCACGCCAGGCTCGAGCGCGACCACGTTGTTGCCGTCATCCCACTGCTCGCGCTCGGCGGCAAAGGCGTTGCCGCCGGTTTCCACCACGCGCAGCTCTTTCAGGTTGAGCGACTCGGCGACCACTTCGATGAAGCTCTTGTGCTCGCGGCGCACGTCCAGGCCATACGGCTTGCTGCTGTCCTGACGGATCACGAACGGCACGATCTCTTTGACTACTTCCGGGAAGACCGTGACCAGGTCGCGGTCGCAGAAGCTGAACACGGTGTCCAGGTGCATCGCCGCGCGCGATTTGGGCAGGCCGGCGACCACTACTTTTTCTACCGCGCCCTTGGCGAACAGCGACTGCGCCAGTTGGCCGATGGCCTGGCGCGAAGTGCGCTCACCCATGCCGATCAAGACCACGCCATTGCCGATCGGCATCACGTCGCCGCCTTCCAGGGTGGCCTTGCCGTGGTCCTGGTCAGGGTCGCCGTACCAGATTTCGAACTCGGCGTTGGTGAACTGTGGGTGGAATTTGTAGATGGCGGTGGTCAGCAGGGTTTCCTGACGGCGCGCTGGCCAGTACATCGGGTTCAGCGTGACGCCGCCGTAGATCCAGCAGGTGGTGTCGCGGGTGAACTGGGTGTTGGGCAGCGGGTCGAGGAGGAAGCTGGAGTGACCGAGGTAGTCGCGGTACATCTTGATCACGCTGGCGCCTTCGCTTTCAGGCAGGTCTTCGCCGGCCACGCCGCCAATCAGAAACTCAGCCAGACGGCGCGGCTCCATGCCTTCGAGCCAGCTGCGCACTTCGTTGGTCAGGCCCAGGCCGACGGTGTCGGCGGTGATCTTGCGGTCGAGGATCCACTTCAGAGCTTCAGGGATCTGCACGGTCTCGGTCAGCAGGTTGTGCATTTCCAGCACTTCGATGCCGCGCTCGCGCATCTTGGTAACGAAGTCGAAGTGGTCGCGCTTGGCCTGGTTGACCCAGATCACATCGTCGAACAGCAGGTCGTCGCAGTTGCTTGGGGTCAGCCGCTGGTGTGCCAGGCCTGGGGAGCAGACCATCACTTTGCGCAGTTTGCCGGCTTCGGAATGGACGCCGTACTTGAGGTTTTCGGTGGACATGGTGATTGCCTCCATGATGCAGATTCGGTGATTAAAGGGTCAGGAAACCGTCATACAGGCCGTAGGCCGCCACCAGCGCGCCGACGACTACTGCGGCGAAGATCAGCTTCTCCATGCTGGTGAAGATCGGTTGCCCCAGTTCACGCTTGGCCTTGGCGAACAGGATCGCCCCAGGCGCATACAGCAGCGCCGACAGCAGCAGGTACTTCATGCCGCCGGCATACAGTAGCCAGATCGCGTAGAGCAGGGCGATGGCGCCGATCAGCAGGTCCTTGCGCCGCTCACCGGGTGCTTGTTCGTAGGTTTCGCCGCGCAGCGCCATGAGAAAGCCGTAGGCCGCCGACCACAGGTAGGGCACCAGGATCATCGAGGTGGCGAGGTAGATCAGTGACAGGTAGGTGCTGGCCGAGAACAGGGTGATGATCAGGAACACCTGCACCATCGCGTTTGTCAGCCAAAGGGCGTTGGTCGGGACATGGTTGGCGTTTTCGCGGCGCAGGAACTCCGGCATGGTGTGGTCCTTGGCCGCCGCGAACATGATCTCGGCGCACAGCAGCACCCACGACAGCAACGCCCCGAGCAGCGAGATGATCAGGCCGACGCTGATCAGCACCGCGCCCCAGTGGCCGACCACATGCTCAAGCACTGCCGCCATCGACGGGTTCTGCAGCTTGGCCAGTTCCGGTTGGGTCATCACGCCCATCGACAGCACGTTGATCAGCACCAGGAACAGCAGCACGGTGATAAAGCCGATTACCGTGGCCTTGCCGACGTCGGCGCGTTTTTCTGCGCGGGAGGAGAAGATGCTCGCGCCCTCGATGCCGATGAACACCCACACGGTGACCAGCATCATGTTGCGCACCTGGTTCATCACGCTGCCCAGGTCCGGCGAGCCGACCGCCCAGATGTCGGCGGTGATCACGTCGAGCTTGAACGCGAACAGGCAGATCAGCGCGAACAAGGCCAGCGGCACCACCTTGGCGATGGTCGTCACCAGGTTGATGAAGGCGGCTTCCTTGATCCCGCGCAGCACCAGAAAATGCACGGCCCAGAGCAGGATCGAGGCGCCGATCACCGCCGCCGGCGTGTTGCCTTCGCCAAATACCGGGAAGAAATAACCGAGCGTGCTGAACAACAGCACGAAGTAACCGACGTTGCCCAGCCAGGCACTGATCCAGTAACCCCAGGCTGAGGAAAAGCCCATGTAGTCACCAAATCCAGCCTTGGCGTAGGCATACACGCCACCGTCCAGATCGGGCTTGCGATTGGCCAGGGTCTGGAATACGAACGCCAGGGTCAACATGCCTACTGCGGTAATTGCCCAGCCAATCAATACCGCGCCCACACCGGCACTGGCGGCCATGTTTTGCGGCAGGGAAAATATCCCGCCACCAATCATCGAGCCGACCACAAGTGCGACCAGTGCGCCGAGTTTAAGTTTTTCGGGAGAATCAGACATTTAACGACTCCGTACCAGGAGAAAGTTGACGTCATGGTAAACCTGACGCCGCCGGCATTCGCTGATGTAGATCAGTTCATGGCAACGTAAGGCCTGGGCCAGACGTGTCTCCTGGAGTGTGCCGACCGCTCTGCTGCAGGCCTTTGCACCGGCAACTCCATGTCTAGGTAGAGTAAACACTCTGTTCTGCCTGCGATGTTTCAAACTAGCCGCTTTTACTGGATAGGCAAATTTTCAGCGTAAATTAAAATTATTACTGCAGAGGCTATAGTTGCCCGGCAGTCTCCCACTGGCGCACAGGATCGCCTATAGACAGTGTTGCTATTAGTGCTATAGCGTTTAAGGGTGACAGCGCATATACAGCGCTATTTATATGGGCTCAAAAGTTTTGCGTGCAGATGACATCAACCAACGGTGGGCGCCCAATGAGCGAGCCTGGAAATAAACTGCGACTCGGTGCATTGATTGCGCTGGTAGTGGGTTCGATGATAGGTGGCGGAATCTTTTCGCTGCCGCAGAACATGGCCGCCCGCGCCGACGCCGGCGCTGTGTTGATCGGCTGGGGCATCACCGCCGTAGGCATGCTGGCGCTGGCGTTCGTGTTCCAGACCCTGGCCAACCGCAAACCCGAACTCGACTCGGGGGTGTATGCCTACGCCAAGGCCGGCTTTGGCGACTACATGGGTTTCTCTTCGGCGTGGGGCTACTGGATCAGCGCCTGGCTGGGCAACGTCGGCTACTTCGTACTGCTGTTCAGCACCCTGGGGTTTTATTTCCCGATGTTCGGCGAGGGCAATACGCCGGTGGCGATCGGCTGCGCCTCGATGTTGCTCTGGTGCGTGCACTTTGTGGTGCTGCGTGGGATCAAGGAAGCCGCGTTCATCAACCTGATCACTACCGTGGCCAAGGTAGTGCCACTGCTGATTTTCATCGTGATTGCCGCCGTGGCGTTTCGTGCCGAAGTCTTCACCCGCGACTTCTGGGGCGCGAGCAACCCGCAGTTCGGCAGCGTCATGGAGCAGGTCCGCAACATGATGCTGGTGACCGTGTTCGTGTTTATCGGCATCGAGGGCGCGAGCGTGTACTCGGCGCGGGCCCAGCGCCGTTCAGACGTGGGCAAGGCGACCGTGATCGGCTTTCTCGGCGTGCTCGCCTTGCTGGTGCTGGTCAACGTGCTGTCGCTTGGGGTGATGACCCAGCCGGAGCTGGCGGGGTTGCAGAACCCGTCGCTGGCAGCGGTGCTGGAGCATATCGTCGGCCCATGGGGCGCGCTGCTGATCAGCCTTGGCCTGGCGGTGTCACTGCTGGGCGCGCTGCTGTCGTGGGCACTGTTGTGTGCAGAGATCCTCTACGCCACGGCCAAGGACAAGACCATGCCGCGTTTTCTCACCGTCGAGAACGCCAATCACGTGCCGGCCAACGCGCTGTGGCTGACCAACTGCATGATCCAGGGCTTTTTGCTGATCACGCTGTTTTCGGCAGGCACCTACACCAGCCTGATCTATCTGGCGTCGTCGATGATTCTGGTGCCGTACCTGTGGTCGGCGGCCTATGCGGTGCTGCTGGCGCTGCGCGGTGAAGGCTATGCCGAGCAAGCCGGGCTGCGCCGCAAGGACCTGGTGGTGGCCGGCCTGGCGCTGGTCTACGCGATCTGGCTGTTGTACGCCGGCGGGCTCAAGTACCTGCTGCTCTCGGCGTTGCTGTATGCGCCAGGGGTGATTCTGTTTGCAAGGGCCAAGCACGAGCAGGGCCAGGCGCTCTTCACCGGCTGGGAAAAGCTGATTTTCGCTGCGGTGCTGGCAGGTGCAGGCGTGGCCGCGTATGCGCTGTACGCGGGGTTGTTGACGCTCTAGCTCAGCCGGCGTTGCAGTTGGAGGCTGCGGGCTGAACGCGCTCCGGGCGTGACCAGATCCACAGGTTGCCCAGGCTCATGCCGGCGATGGCCAGAAACACCGGCCAACGGTGCTCGAGAAAGGTCAGCATCAGGCAGGCGCAAATCAGCATGCTCACGGTGGCGCTGATTTTCGCCCGGCGCTGGATCACCCGGCCGTTGCGCCAGTTGTGCAGGATCGGCCCGAACAGCCGATGGTTCTCCAGCCAGGCGCTCAGCCGCGGCGAGCTGCGCGTCGCGGCCCAGGCTGCAAGCAGAATGAACTCGGTGGTCGGCAGGCCCGGAATGACAATCGCCACCAAGCCGATCCCCAGGCTCACATAAGCCAGGATCGCGTACAGCAGGCGGGTCAGTTTCGAGCGGGCAAGTTGGGTCATGGTCTCACTGCAAAAACGGCCGGCCACCACCGCGGTGACCGGGTAAAGCGTATCAGGCCGGCGCGACTTCTGCCGCGTAGGCATGCTTGAGCAACTCGGTGAAGCGCTCGAAGGCGGCGACTGCAGCACGCTCGGCGGCTGCGTCTTCTTCAGCCGACAGCTCCAGGCCGTCGAGGATGCGAGTGAACTGTTTCCAGCCTTCGGCACGGCCACCGGCCGGCTCACCCAGGTGACGTGCGCCAAAGCTGTCGGACAGCTCCAGTGCCACTGCACGCTTGATCAAAAAAGCGGCGCCCAGTTTGGAGCCTTCGGAGACGAAGATCCAGCCCAGTGCCTCGCCCAGGCTCGGCGCCTGCAACGCGCCAGCCACGGGCGCCGGCACTGCGGTATCGAGATCGGCCAGGTCCAGGCGAGCCTGATCGGCGCGGCAGCGTGCGGCCAGGTCGGGCACGATAGCGATCAGTTGTGGGTCGTTGTACAGCGCCTGCAGCTCGGACTGGAACAAGTACTGGGCGACCACGAAGCGGGCAAAGTTGTCACGGTTGGCAAACGGCGCGTGGGCTTTGACCAGTGCGTCGAGCTCGGTGTGTGGGGCGTTGGTCGCTTGATTCAGGCGTTGCGAGCGCAGCAGCGGGCGCTCGGCGTTGGCGGCGTTGGTCATGGTGGATCCTTGGAAAAAGGGCGGTCTAGTTACGAGACGAACAAGCGGGCTGAACACAGTAAAAATTCATGCTCAATAGTCCTGGCAGCGCAGGTCCATGTAGGAGCGGCCTCGTGTCGCGAAAGGCGCGCGTAGCGGGCCCAGGATCTGCGCAGCACCACAGAATGCCGGGGCCGCTACGCGACCCTTTCGCGACACAAGGCCGCTCCTACAGGGAACGCGGCGCCCGCCAGATATCAGTTTCGCCGGGGCATCGCGCCGGCGCAGGTCAGATATCCCAGATGACGTTCACGGCAAAATTGCGCCCGGGCATGGTCAGGCGGTCGAGGTTGGCCGGCTGGGTCACCGCCGCTTCGCCCTGGCCGTCGTAGCCACGCACCGAATCCCACTGCCAGTACTTCTTGTTGGTCAGGTTGTACAGCCCGGCGTTGACGGTGACGTCGTCGGTGACTTTGTAGAAACCGCTCAAGTCGAGCACGCCGTAGCCCGGGCTGCGGAACTGGGTGCTGGCGCCGTCCGGAGCGAAGAAGGCGCTGTCGTCGACGCGGGTCTTGCGTTTGACCAAAGTCCAGCTGAGCAGGGCGCCATAGTCGGCCTGGTCATAACCGAGACCAAACACGCCGGTCAGCGGGTTGACGCTGTTGATCGGCTGGCCATTGTCATCGTTGCGACCGTTGGCATAGGCAATCGAGGTCTGGCCATACAGTCCCTGCGGTGCGCCAAAGTGATCGAGGTTCAAGCGGCCTTTGAACTCGGCGCCCTTGATGGTGGCGTGCTTGATGTTGCTGGCCTGGAAGGTGGTGCCGAGGTTGGCCGACTGCACGGCGTCTTCGTTGATGAAATCCCGGTACTTGTTGTAGAACACCGCGACATCGAAGTTACCTGCGGCAAAGTTGCCGCGCAGGCCGGTTTCATAACTCTTGCTTTTTTCCGGCTCCAGGCCCGGATTACCCTCTACCCGGTAGCCCACAATCGGGTTGTCGAAGCGCCCGTACATCGACTTGGCCGTCGGCGTGCGGAAGCCTTCGGCGTACTGGCCGTACCAGGTGTAGTTGTCGTCAAAGGCGTAGGTCACGCCAAGCTTGGGCGACAGGCGATGCCACTTCTTGTCCGAGTCGTCGATTGCAGTCGGAGCAACGCCGGTGCCCTGAATGCCACGCAGGAAGGCGTCGGTCATCTCCGGTCGCATGCGCGTGTAGTCGTAGCGCGCGCCGGGCAGGAAGGTCCAGCTGTTCCAGCGGATTTCGTCCTGGGCGAACAGGCTGTAGGTGTCGACGGTCGGGTCGGGGAAGTCGCTGACCAGCACTTGGCCATCGCTGGCTTGGCCTACTGCCGTGCAGCTGCCGCCGACGTTCAGGCAGGTGCCGCTGCCGCTGCGCGTACCGGTGACTTCTTCGTGCTTGAGGGTGGTGCCGTAGGTCAGCAGATGGTCGGTCTGGCCGATGCTGAAGGACTTGTCCAGCTGCCCGTCGAATACCCACTGGCGGTCCTTGTAGGTGGTCTTGCGATCACGCGCTACCTGGCGGCCCGAGGCGACATACAGCTCTTCGGTGCGCTGGTCGGTCTTGGCGATCTGGTAGTTCAGGCTCCACTTGGCGCGGTCGGCGAACAGGCTGTCGAGGCCGAATTCGTGATTGATGCCAAAGCGCTCGCGGGTAACCGTGTCATTGCCCTGGCGCTCGCGGTACGAGTTCATCGGGCCACGCCCTGGAATGAATGGCCCGCCCACGGCACTGAGGATGTTCTGGTCGCGATCATCCTTGTAGTTTTCGTAGGTGAAACCCAGCCGCGCATCATCGGCATAGTTCCAGCCGGCCTTGGCCAGCACGTTGGTAGTGCGCACGTCCTCCGGGTTGGCGGCGGTGCGATCAAGGCCAGTGCCGTTGTGCTCGCCATAGGACTCGGTCTCATGGCCGTTACGCTGGCTCAGGTGCAGCAGGCCGTCGACATCGCCCTGACGGCCGGCGATGGTGGCCGAGGTCAGCCAGCTTTCGTCAGCCGAGCTGTAGCCGGTCTTCAAGCGTGCGCCGATGTCCTTGCCCGGTTTGATGATGTCGTCCGCGTCGAGGGTGAAGTAGCTGACCGCGCCGCCGATGGCGTTGCTGCCGTACAGCACCGAAGCCGGGCCGCGCAGGATCTCTACGCGCTTGACGATTTCCGGGTCGACATAGTTGCGTTGGGTCTGCGCGTAGGGGCCGTAGAAGAAACTGTCGGGGATCGACACTCCGTCGATCTGGGTCAGGATCCGTTCACCGTCGATGCCGCGGATGTTGTAGCCGTTGAGGCCGCTGCGCTGGCCGGTGCCGCCAACCGAAACACCCGGCTCGTAACGCACCAATTGCTGGATATCGTTGACGTTCTGTCGATCCAGCTGCTCGCGGGTCTGCACAGTGACGGTGCTCGGTACCTGGCTGACATCCTGGGCGCTGCGGGTGGCGCTGACGGTCAGTTGCTGCAGGGCAATCACACTGCTGGCCGACTGGCGTTCAAGCACCACGTTGCCGTTACCGATCTTGCGGTAGCTCAGCCCGGTGCCTTGCAGCAAACGCTGCAGCGCAGGCTCGGCTGGCAGCGAGCCCTGGACGCCGGGCGATGAGATACCCTCGGCGACCTCGGCGCTGAAGCCGACCTGCCAGCCGGTAACCTGGCTGAAGGCGTTGATGGCCGCAACCAGCGGTTGTTGGCTGATGCTGAAGCGGTAATCGCCCATGCGCGGGCTGCTGGCCTGGGCCGGCTCTGCGGCCAGGGCCGGCAGGCTGACGGCGCCACTGGCGATCAGGGCCAAGGTCAGCAGAGACAGCTGCCCCAGGCGGCGGGGTGACGGGCGGAGTTGAGCTGTGGACATCGAAAGCGCTCCCAGACGCGCGAACTGTTATAGGTGATGCTTGTTCTTGTTTAAAAACAAGAATCAGTTGCATTGGCTATAACGAGACGTGTTGTCGGTAGCGATCGCGTAAAAATAATTCAGGCGGCAGTCAGCGATTCAGTTGAGGATCACCAGCGCCGGGTATTCATGCAGCCTGGCTGAGGTGATCTGGGCCAGCGCGCGCAAGGTTTCCAGCGGTTGGTCGAGGCGGTAGTTACCAGTCACGGCAACCTGCTCGAGCGCGCCGTTGCGGCTGATGATCCAGCCCGGATAGTAACGGCGCACCTCGGCCAGCACTTCGCTCAGCGGGCAGTTCTCGAACACCAGGCGGCCCTCGACCCAGGCCAGATCCTGGCGCATATCGGGGCGGCTGGGCTGGCCAAAACCCTGCGGGCCAACGCTGATGCTGTCACCGGCGCGCAGGCGAATGTGCTGATCACTGGCAGCGTGCAGGTCAACATCGCCGCGCTGCACGCGGACCTGCGCCTGGCCATCCAGGTAGCGCACGGCAAAGTCGGTGTCGCGGACCTGCGCACGCATCGGCCCGGCCTGCACCTCAAGCGCCTGCTCACCGGCACGGTTTACCTGAAAATACGCCTCGCCTTGCAGCAGGCGGGCCACTGGCTGGCCGTCGCGCACATCGCTGGCAAACGCCGAGTCGGTGTTGAGCAGGACCTTGGTGCCGTCGTCCAGCTGCAGCCGCTGGCGCTCGCCGACCACGGTCAGGTGATCGGCCTGCAGGCGCACCGGCAGGTTGCCGAAGCTGAACAGGCCGACCAGTAGCACGGCTGCGCTGGCCAGTGGCTTCCAGTGGCGGCGCAGGCGAGCGGCTGGAGCGTTGCGCTGGGTCTGGTGGATCTGCCCGGCGGCCTGACGCAGGGGCACACCGTTCCACACCGCTTCGGCCTCGACATAGGCCTCGGCGTTTTCCGGCGCAGCGCTCAGCCAGACCTCGAAGGCTGCGGTGTCTGCTGCGCTGGCGCATTGCAGGCGCAGCAGCCAGTCCAGTGCCTCGTCCATGGCACGCGCGCGGGCATCGGGCCCGGCAGGTGTCGGGCGTGGGCTGGGGCTGTCGGTCACGAAGGGTCCTTGCTTGGGGGATTTTGCCGAATGATCGGGGCTGCAACGGGCCAAGGCAAGCGCTTTACCGATCCTGGCGGGCCAGCGGTCGGCTTACTTGAGCCGCTCGGCCACACCCATGCAGATGGCCATGATCAGTTTCAGTTCCTTTTGCACCGTGCTCGCCGAAACCTGCAACTGCTCGGCAATCTCCAGGTAGCTGGCGCCGTGCAGGCGGCTGAGGATGAAGATGCGCTGCTGGCGCGTGCTCAGTTGGCCAAGGCTGACACTCAGGTGCTTGAGCAACTGCTCGGCGTGGGCTGCGTCCTCGCTGCTGCTGGTGGGGGCGGCGACGTTGTGCAGGACTTGCTCGGGTACATCCTCGACCAGCGTGCGCGCTTGTACGCGGCGGGCGCGCAGGTGATCCAGGGCCAGGTTGCGGGCAGTCTGGAACACGAACGGCTCAAGGTGTTCGACCGGCCGTTCGCCGAGGGCGCGGGTTACCCGCAGGTAGGTTTCCTGGAGCAGGTCTTCAGCGGTACTGGGGTTGCCCACCATGCCTTGCAGCGTGCGCAGCAGGCTGAGGCGTTGGGTTAGGAAGACGATATTGAAGCGTGACTGACTCACGGGGCGACCTGGCCGATACGGAGGTTAATGATAATGCTTATCATCACCTGTATTGGTCAAGCGTTAAAACTGATCCCTTGCGAGGCGTATGTCCGGCCCGAGCAGGCAGCGCAATGTCTGCGCTGCTGCTGGGCGAGCCAGCTTACTGCGCGTTGTGCAGCGCCAGGCAGTTGTCGAGCATGCGGTTGGAGAAGCCCCACTCGTTGTCATACCAGGCCAGCACCTTGAGCATGCGACCATTGCTGCGGGTGTGGTTGGCATCGAAGATCGACGACAACGGGTTGTGGTTGAAGTCGCATGATACCAGCGGCAGGGCGTTGTAACCCAGGACCCGCGAATGGCGGCTGGCTTCGAGGAACAGCTGGTTGACCTGCTCGGCGCTGGCTTCGCGCTTGAGGTTGACGGTCAGGTCCACCAGCGACACATTGATCACCGGCACGCGCACGGCCATGCCGGTCAGCTTGCCCGCCAGTTCCGGCAGCACCAGGCCGACCGCTTCGGCGGCGCCGGTCTTGCTCGGGATCATCGACTGGGTGGCCGAACGCGCCCGGTATGGGTCGCTGTGGTACACGTCGGTGAGGACCTGATCGTTGGTGTAGGCGTGAATGGTAGTCATCAAACCCTGCTCGATGCCGAACTCGCGGTGCAGCACCTGGGCAATCGGCGCCAGGCAGTTGGTGGTGCAGGAGGCGCTGGAGATGATCTGGTGCGAGGCACGCAGCACATCATGGTTGACCCCGTAGACGATGGTGGCGTCAACGCCCTTGCCCGGCGCCGAAATGATCACCTTGCCGGCGCCGGCGCTCAAATGTGCTGCAGCCTTGGCGCGGTCGGTGAACAGCCCGGTGCATTCGAACACGACGTCGATGGCTTCGGCCTTCCACGGCAGCTCGGCCGGATTACGGATGGCGCTGACCGCGATGCGGTCGCCGTTGACGGTCAGGCTTTCATGATCGGCCTCGACCTGTGCATCGAAAATGCCGTGGACGCTGTCGTACTTGAGCAGGTGGGCGTTCATTGCGCTGTCGCCCAGATCGTTGATGGCGACGACCTGCAGGTCTTGCCGGTAGCCTTGGGTATACAGTGCGCGCAGGACGTTGCGCCCGATACGGCCGAATCCGTTGATGGCGATGCGTAGGGTCATGGTAATACCTCTGGCAGTCGGGTGAAGGCTGTGGCACAAGGCCTATTGCCGTGGAGCACGCATTCACTGAAACGATTTTGTTATTGGAATTACAAGATTATGCGTTATGGGATAGAAAACAAGCCCTTTTGATGGCAGTATTTTGTGTAAACATACAACGAGTGGTCGGGCGAGCTGCTTCCACGTTGCACCAGGCAGGTTTCACTTGAGCCTAGGTCGCAATCGGGGGGAGGGGAAATCCCGCTTCAGATCACCCTTACCGTCAGCCTGGAGTTCAGTACATGCACCCGCGCATCCTAGAGGTCACCCAACGGCTGATCGAACGTAGCCGTCCTACCCGTGAACGTTATCTGCAACTGATTCGCGGTGCGGCCAGTGACGGCCCGATGCGCGCCAGCCTGCAGTGCGCCAACTTCGCCCACGGCGTGGCCGGCTGCGGTAGCGAAGACAAACACAGCCTGCGCATGATGAATGCCGCCAACGTGGCAATCGTTTCGGCTTATAACGACATGCTTTCTGCGCATCAGCCGTACCAGCATTTCCCCGAGCAGATCAAACAGGCGCTGCGCGAGATCGGCTCGGTCGGTCAGTTTGCCGGCGGTGTGCCGGCCATGTGCGATGGCGTCACCCAGGGTGAGCCGGGCATGGAGCTGGCCATCGCCAGCCGCGAAGTGATCGCGATGTCCACCGCGATTGCCCTGTCGCACAACATGTTCGACGCCGCCTTGATGCTCGGCATCTGCGACAAGATCGTCCCTGGCCTGATGATGGGCGCGTTGCGCTTCGGCCATCTGCCGACCATCTTCGTCCCTGGCGGACCAATGCCGTCGGGCATTTCCAACAAGCAGAAGGCCGATGTGCGCCAGCGCTATGCCGAAGGCAAGGCCAGCCGCGAAGAGCTGCTCGAGTCGGAAATGAACTCCTACCACAGCCCCGGCACCTGCACCTTCTACGGCACCGCCAACACCAACCAGCTGGTGATGGAAGTGATGGGCCTGCACCTGCCCGGCGCCTCGTTCGTCAATCCTTACACGCCGTTGCGTGATGCCCTCACCGCCGAAGCTGCGCAGCAGGTCACGCGCATGACCAAAGCCAGCGGCAGCTTCATGCCGCTGGGCGAAATCGTCGATGAAAAGGCCCTGGTCAACTCTATCGTCGCCCTGCATGCCACCGGCGGCTCGACCAACCACACCCTGCACATCCCGGCGATTGCCCAGGCTGCCGGCATCCAGTTGACCTGGCAGGACATGGCTGACCTGTCCGAGGTCGTGCCAACCCTGTCCAACGTCTACCCCAACGGCAAAGCCGACATCAACCACTTCCAGGCCGCCGGCGGCATGTCGTTCCTGATTCGCGAGCTGCTCGATGCCGGGCTGCTGCACGACGACGTCAACACCGTGGCCGGGCCCGGCCTGCGCCGCTACACCCAGGAGCCGTTCCTTGAGGATGGCCGACTGGTCTGGCGCGAAGGCCCGTTGCAAAGCCTGGACGAGAACATCCTGCGCCCGGCTTCGCGGCCATTCTCCAGCGAGGGCGGCCTGCGGGTGATGGAAGGCAACCTCGGCCGCGGCGTGATGAAAGTCTCCGCCGTGGCGCCCGAGCACCGCGTGGTCGAAGCGCCGGCGCGAGTGTTCGAAGATCAGCAGGCATTGGCCGATGCGTTCAAGGCCGGTGAGCTGGAGCGCGATTTCGTCGCGGTGATGCGCTTCCAGGGCCCGCGCTGCAACGGCATGCCCGAGCTGCACAAGATGACGCCGTTTCTCGGCGTGCTGCAGGATCGCGGCTTCAAGGTCGCGCTGGTCACCGATGGGCGTATGTCTGGCGCCTCGGGCAAGATTCCGGCGGCGATCCACGTCTGCCCGGAAGCGTTCGACGGCGGCCCGCTGGCACGTGTGCGCGATGGTGATATGGTGCGCGTTGATGGTGTCGAAGGCACCTTGCGGGTGATGGTCTCGGCCGAAGAGCTGGCCAGCCGCGATCTGCCGCCTGCACCCCAGGGCAATGACCTGGGCTGCGGGCGCGAACTGTTTGGTTTCATGCGCATGGCGTTCAGTTCAGCGGAACAGGGCGCAAGCGCCTTTACCTCTGGCCTGGAGAATCTCAAGTGAATGAGTTGCTGGTTGGCGACATCGGTGGCACCAACGCACGTTTTGCCCTTTGGCGCGACAACCAGCTGCACGCCGTGCGGGTGTTGCCGACGGCTGACTACACCAGTCTGGAACAGGCGATCCAGGCGTACCTGCAGGAGCAGGGCATCGCACGCGGTGAGCTTGCGGCGGTATGTCTGGCGGTTGCCGGGCCGGTGGATGGCGATGAGTTCCAGTTCACCAACAACCACTGGCGGCTGAGCCGACGGGCGTTCTGCGAAATGCTTCAGGTCAAGCAGCTGCTGTTGCTCAACGACTTCTCGGCGATGGCGCTGGGCATGACCCGTTTGCTGCCTGGTGAATTCCAGGCGGTATGCGCCGGTGACGCCGACCCAGCCCGTCCGGCGCTGGTGATCGGCCCTGGCACCGGGCTGGGCGTCGGCAGCTTGTTGCACCTCAACCAGCAACAGTGGATGGCGGTGCCAGGCGAGGGCGGCCATGTCGACCTGCCCGTCGGTAACGCGCGTGAAGCCGCGATCCATCAGCAGATCCAAAGCCAGATTGGTCATGTCAGTGCCGAAACCGTACTCAGCGGCGGCGGCCTGGTGCGCTTGTATCAGGCGATGTGCGCGCTGGATGGTGTTCAGCCAGTTCACCTGAGCCCAGCGGAAGTCACCGAGGCTGCGCTGGCTGGTGAGCCGCAGGCATTGGCCGTGATCGAACAGTTCTGCTGCTTCCTTGGCCGGGTTGCCGGCAACAACGTACTCACCCTCGGCGCGCGCGGCGGGGTGTATATCGTCGGTGGCGTGATCCCGCGGTTTGCCGAGCTGTTCCTGCGCAGCGGTTTTGCTGCCAGCTTTGCCGACAAGGGCTGCATGAGCGGCTATTTTGCCGGGATCCCGGTATGGTTGGTCACCGCTGAGTTTTCTGGCCTGTTGGGTGCCGGTGTGGCGCTGCAGCAAGCGATGGCTCGTTAGATTTCTTGGGGCCGCCGCGCTGCCCTTCGCGGGTGAACCCGCTCCCACAAGGACCGCGCCGTCCTCACCCTGTGGGAGCGGGTTCACCCGCGAAGGGCCGCAGAGCGGGCCCAACAACACGGAAGAACTTCAGTGAGCACTGCCCCCCGATCGATCCTGATGGTCGATGACGACCATGACATCCGCGAACTGCTGCAGACCTACTTGAGCCGCTCCGGCTTTCAGGTGCGCGCCGAGGCCGATGGCCAGGGTTTTCGCCAGGCGCTGGACAGCAAGACGTGTGACCTGGTGATTCTCGACGTGATGCTGCCCGACGAAGACGGCTTCAGCCTATGCCGTTGGGTGCGCCAGCACCCGCGCCAGTCGCGGGTGCCGATCATCATGCTCACCGCCAGTTCCGACGAGGCCGATCGGGTCATCGGCCTGGAGCTGGGCGCCGATGACTACCTCGGCAAACCGTTCAGCCCACGGGAGTTGCAAGCGCGGATCAAGGCCTTGCTGCGCCGTGCTGAGTTTGGCCAGGTAGCGCCCGCCAGTGCCGTGCTGGCGTTTGACGAATGGCAGCTGGATACCGTCAGCCATCGACTGTTCCACCGCGACGGTGAAGAGGTGATTCTGTCGGGCGCCGACTTTGCTTTGCTCAAGCTGTTTCTCGACCACCCGCAGCAGATCCTCGATCGCGACACCATCGGCAATGCTACCCGTGGCCGCGAGCCGATGCCGCTCGACCGTATCGTCGACATGGCCGTCAGCCGCCTGCGTTCACGCTTGCGCGATACCGACAAACCGCCACGGCTGATCCGCACCGTGCGCGGCAGTGGCTACCTGCTGGCGGCACATGTCAACCGCAGCCACTGAGCGCCGCTGGCGCCTGCTGCCGCGCTCGCTGCTGGGGCGCATGCTGCTGTTGACCCTGCTGGTGGTATTGCTGGCGCAGGGCCTGTCGAGCTTGATCTGGGTGGCGCAGTTGCGCGCCAGCCAGTTGCAGGGCCTGCGCGCCAGCGCGCAGAGCCTGGCCCACTCGATGAGCGCCAGTGTCAGTTACTTCCGCTCGTTGCCGGTGGCCTATCGGCCAATGGTCCTCGACCAATTGCGCAGCATGGGCGGCACGCGCTTTTTCGTATCGCTCAACGACAAGCCGCTGGACATGGCCACGCTGCCGATCACTCCGCGCAAGCAGGCAGTCATCGACGTGTTCCAGCAAGTGCTGCACGAGCGCCTCGGCCAGCAGGTGGAAGTTTCGGTCGAGTTCGTCAGCCCCGATCAGCTGCGCATCTTCAACAGCGGCCTCAAGCTCGATGAATTGCCGCGCTCGTGGGCGCATTATTCGCTGACCCTGGAACCGCTCAACCCACCGGTGCTGGTCAACCAGATCCGCCTGGCCGAAGGCGAGTGGCTGTACATCGCCTCGCTGCTGCCGGAGCCCTACACCAGCCTTGAGGCCGAGCGCCTGCCGCGTCAGCAGATCGGCTTCATTGCCCTGACCACGGCCATGTTGCTGCTGTTCATCGGCCTGTTGGTGCACTGGCAAAGTCGACCGTTGAAGCGTCTGGCCCGCGCGGCCCGCGATCTGTCGCTGGGCGCCGATGTGGTGCCGGTGACCGAGGGGGGCGGCAGCGAAGTGGTCGAGGTAGGTCGCGCCTTCAACAGTATGCGCGAGCGCATCAGCCGTTACCTGACCGAGCGCAGCCAGCTATTCAGCGCGATCTCGCACGACTTGCGCACGCCGATCACGCGCCTGCGCCTGCGCGTCGAGCTGCTTGAAGACGAACGCCTGCAAGCGCAGTTCAGCCGTGATTTGGACGAGCTGGAGCTGTTGGTCAAAGGCGCACTGCAGTGCGTCAAAGACACGGATATCCACGAGAACATCGAGCCGATCGATCTCAACCAGCTGCTGGAAATTCTCGCTGAACCGTACCTGCGTGACGGCCGGATCACCGTCGAGGGGCGGGCGTTGGCGCCGTATCCGGGCAAGGCGTTGGCCCTGCGCCGCTGCATCGGCAACCTGGTCGACAACGCGATCAAGTACGGCGAGCGCGCGCACCTGCGCATCATCGATGGCCCGGAGGGCTTTGTGCTGCAGGTCGATGACCACGGCCCGGGTGTGCCGCAGCAGCAAATGGAGCAGGTGTTCGAGCCGCATTTTCGTCTGGCCGGGCAGCAGCAAGGCTATGGCCTGGGCCTGGGCATCGCGCGCAATATTGCCCACAGTCATGGCGGTGAAGTCAGTTTGCTCAACCTGCGCGAGGGCGGCCTGCGGGTGACCCTGTGCCTGCCGCGCAGCGCCGAGTGAGCAACGCTTGGTCACCAGCCAGTGACAGCAATGGCGGCCTTTGTGACCTATTGGCCGTAGCACTCTGGCTAGACTTGGCCGCCACGACAGGCGCCGTGCCTGTTCTCGACAAGGACGCAGCAGGCCGATGAATCATGCTCAATCGCCGTTGATCGACGGGCCGCACAGTGCCTGGCTGGATGCCGAAGGGCAGCGTTTGCTGGCCTTCGCCAGAGCCTCACAGCTGGAACTCGGCTTCGGCAACCTCGACAGCTACGGCCACCTTGCCGCCGACGCAATTGCCGACACCATTACCACCGCGCGGATGACCCACAGCTTCGCCTTGGCTCATCTACAAGGCAGGCCCGGTTGTCTGGAACTGGTTGAGCTCGGCATCGCCGCCTTGGCCGGCAGGCTGCGCGATGTCGAGCACGGCGGCTGGTACGCCAGCGCGGCCCCCGCTGGCGACAGCATCAAAGCCGCTTACCTGCACGCCTTCGTTGCCCTTGCTGCGAGTTCTGCGCAGGTGGCCGGCAGCGCTGCTGCGCCGGCCTTGCTGGCGCAAGCCATCGAGATCATCGAGGCGCATTTCTGGAGTGAAAGCGAGGGTGCCCTGCGCGAAAGCTTCAGTCGCGATTGGCAGCAGCAGGAGGCCTATCGCGGGGCCAACAGCAACATGCATGGCACCGAAGCGTTTTTGGCCCTTGCCGACGTGACTGGCGAGCCGATCTGGTTGCAGCGTGCGCTGCGCATCGTCGAGCGGGTGATCCACGGCCATGCGCGTGCCAATGGCTTCAGTGTGATCGAGCACTTCGACCTGCACTGGCAGCCGCTCACCGATTACAACAGCGACAACCACGCCGATGGCTATCGACCCTACGGCGTTACTCCCGGCCACGGCTTCGAGTGGGCGCGGCTGCTGCTGCACCTTGAAGCTGCGCTGCAATTGGCCGATCTAGCGACACCCGACTGGCTACTGGCCGACGCACGCGGCCTGTTTGCCAGCGCCTGTCAGCACGCCTGGCACGCCGACGGCGCCCCCGGAATCGTCTACACCCTCGACTGGCAACAACGCCCGGTAGTACGCCAGCGCCTGCACTGGGTGCATGCCGAGGCCAGCGCCGCTGCCGCTGCGTTGTGGCAGCGCACGGGGGAGTCGCAATACCAGTGCTGGTACGGGCGTTTCTGGGCGTTCATCCAGGCGCATCTGATCGATAACGACGCCGGCAGCTGGCACCACGAACTGAGCCCGGACAACCTCCCCAGTGCGACGATATGGGCGGGCAAACCGGACCTCTATCACGCTTATCAGGCCGTGCTGTTGCCCACCCTGGCTCTGGCGCCAAGCCTTGCCACGGGCCTCGCGCGGCGAATGTAACCAACTGATGACAATCGCGCAGCGCTTCGTTACCTGAGGCGCCTTGCCGGGTTATTACACTCCTGTGCAATGCAAGCGACAGTCTTGCCCTGCATAACAACAAGAAAGGTATTGCGATGAACTCCACTCTGCGTCTCGCCGCCGCGATTTCCCTCGCCTCCCTGCTGCCCCTGAGCGCGTCTGCCGCCGATGCCAAAGGCTCGGTCGAAGTGGTGCACTGGTGGACCTCTGGTGGCGAAAAGGCTGCTGTCGATGTACTCAAGGCTCAAATCGAAAAAGACGGCTTCATCTGGAAAGATGGCGCTGTTGCCGGCGGCGGCGGTGCCACCGCAATGACCGTACTGAAGAGCCGAGCCGTGGCCGGCAACCCGCCAGGCGTGGCCCAGATCAAGGGCCCGGACATCCAGGAGTGGGCCTCCACCGGCCTGCTCGACAGTGACGTGCTCAAGGACGTGGCCAAAGAGCAGAACTGGGACGGCCTGCTGGAGCAGAAAGTCGCCGACACCGTCAAGTACGAGGGCGACTATGTCGCTGTGCCGGTCAACATCCACCGCGTCAACTGGCTGTGGATCAACCCCGAAGTATTCAACAAGGCCGGCATCGACAAGGCGCCGACCACCCTCGACGAGTTCTACGCCGCAGCCGAAAAACTCAAGGCAGCCGGCTTCATCCCGCTCGCCCACGGCGGCCAGCCATGGCAGGACAGCACCGTGTTCGAAGCGGTGGTGCTGTCGGTAATGGGCGCGGACGGTTACAAGCAGGCGCTGGTTGATCTTGACCAAAAGGTGCTGACCGGACCGGGCATGGTCAAGGCGCTGACCGAACTCAAGCGCGTCGCTACCTACATGGACGCTGACGGCAAAGGCCAGGACTGGAACCTGGAAGCCGCCAAGGTCATCAACGGCAAGGCCGGCATGCAGGTCATGGGCGACTGGGCCAAGAGCGAGTGGACCCTGGCCAACAAGGTCGCCGGCAAGGATTATCAGTGCGTGCCGTTCCCGGGTACCGACAAGGCCTTCACCTACAACATCGACTCGCTGGTGGTGTTCAAGCAGAAGGACGCCGGCACTTCGGCTGGCCAGCAGGACATCGCCAAAGTGGTGATGAGCCAGGACTTCCAGAAGCTGTTCAGCAGCAACAAGGGCTCGATCCCGGTACGTAAGGACATGCTCGTCGACATGGCCAAGCATGGCTTCGATGCCTGCGCGCAGACCTCGGCCAAGGACTTCCTTGCCGACGCCCAGACCGGCGGCCTGCAACCAAGCATGGCGCACAACATGGCGACCAACCTGGCAGTGCAGGGCGCGTTCTTCGATGTGGTCACCAACTACATCAACGACCCCAAGGCCGACCCGGCCGATGCCGCGAAAAAGCTCGGCGCGGCGATCAAGTCCGCCCAGTAACGGCTGGTCCGGCGCAGCCGTCCTCGCGGCGGCTGTACGCCACCCTCAGTTAACGTTCTGTACTGACAGGTATCGCTGCCATGACTACTGCGACCGCGCAACTGCGGGCCTCACCCCTGGACGCCGTGCAGCGCTGGTTACCTAAACTGGTACTGGCGCCGACCATGGTCATCATCCTGGTGGGCTTCTACGGTTATATCCTGTGGACCTTTGTCCTCTCGTTCACCACCTCGACCTTTTTGCCCAATTACAAATGGGCAGGGCTGGCGCAATACGCACGCCTGCTCGACAACGACCGCTGGTGGGTGGCGAGCAAGAACCTGCTGGTGTTCGGCAGCCTGTTCATCGGCATCAGCCTGGTCATCGGAGTGCTGCTGGCGATCCTGCTGGACCAGCGTATCCGCCGCGAAGGGTTTATCCGCACCATCTACCTATACCCGATGGCGCTGTCGATGATCGTCACCGGCACCGCCTGGAAGTGGCTGCTCAACCCGGGCATGGGCCTGGACAAGCTGATGCGCGACTGGGGCTGGGAAGGCTTTCGCCTGGACTGGCTGATCGACCCCGACCGGGTCGTGTACTGCCTGGTGATCGCTGCCGTTTGGCAAGCCTCCGGGTTCATCATGGCAATGTTTCTGGCCGGCCTGCGCGGGGTCGATCAGTCGATCATCCGCGCGGCGCAGATCGACGGTGCGAGCTTGCCGCGGATCTATTGGCAGGTGGTTCTGCCCAGCCTGCGCCCGGTATTTTTCAGTGCGGTGATGATCCTCTCGCACATCGCCATCAAGAGCTTTGACCTGGTGGCGGCGATGACCGCTGGCGGCCCGGGTTACTCGTCCGACCTGCCGGCCATGTTCATGTACTCGTTCACCTTCAGCCGTGGCCAGATGGGCATGGGTTCGGCCAGCGCGATTCTTATGCTGGGCGCGATCCTGGCGATTCTGGTGCCTTACTTGTACTCGGAGCTGAGGAACAAACGCCATGACTAGCCGCCTCGACAAACCGGCCATCAGCCTCAGTCGGCTGGCCATTCATGCGGTATTGCTGTTTGCCGTGCTGCTGTACCTGGTGCCGCTGGTGGTGATGCTGCTGACCAGCTTCAAGACCCCGGAAGACATCGGCAGCGGCAACCTGCTCAGTTGGCCGGCGGTGGTCACCAGCATCGGCTGGGCCAAGGCCTGGGCCACGGTCAGTGGCTATTTCTGGAACTCGATCATGATCACCGTACCGGCGGTGCTGATCTCTACCGCGCTCGGCGCACTCAATGGCTACGTGCTGGCGATGTGGCGTTTCCGTGGCTCGCAGGTGTTCTTCGGCCTGCTGCTGTTTGGCTGCTTCCTGCCGTTCCAGACCGTGCTGCTGCCAGCCTCGTTCACCCTCGGCAAGCTCGGCCTGGCCAACACCACCGCTGGCCTGGTGCTGGTGCATGTGGTGTATGGCCTGGCGTTCACCACGCTGTTTTTCCGCAACTACTACGTGACCATCCCCGATGCGTTGGTGAAGGCGGCGCGGCTGGATGGTGCCGGGTTTTTCACCATCTTCGGGCGGATCATTCTGCCGATGTCGACGCCGATCATCATGGTCTGCCTGATCTGGCAGTTCACCCAGATCTGGAACGATTTTCTGTTCGGCGTGGTGTTCTCCAGCGGCGATTCGCAACCGATCACCGTGGCCCTCAACAACCTGGTCAACACCAGCACCGGGGCCAAGGAATACAACGTCGACATGGCCGCGGCAATGATCGCCGGCCTGCCAACCCTGCTGGTCTATGTGGTCGCAGGCAAGTATTTCGTGCGCGGCCTGAGCGCCGGCGCAGTCAAGGGGTAAGTCATGGCCACACTCGAACTTCGCAACGTCAACAAGACCTACGGCACTGGTGTGCCAGACACACTGAAAGACATCCAGCTGGCGATCAAGGACGGTGAGTTTCTGATCCTGGTCGGCCCTTCCGGCTGCGGCAAGTCGACCTTGATGAACTGCATCGCTGGCCTGGAGAGCATCAGCGGCGGGGCGATCCTGATCGATGGCGACGACGTCAGCGGCATGAGCCCGAAGGATCGCGACATCGCCATGGTGTTCCAGTCGTACGCGCTGTATCCGACCATGAGCGTGCGCGACAACATCGCCTTCGGTCTGAAGATCCGCAAGCTGCCCCAGGCAGCCATCGACGAAGAAGTGGCGCGGGTAGCCAAGCTGCTGCAGATCGAACACCTGCTCACGCGCAAGCCGGGCCAGCTCTCCGGCGGCCAGCAGCAGCGCGTGGCGATGGGTCGGGCGCTGGCACGGCGGCCGAAGATCTACCTGTTCGACGAGCCGCTGTCCAACCTCGACGCCAAGCTGCGGGTTGAGATGCGCACCGAAATCAAGCTGATGCACCAACGGCTGAAAACCACCACGGTGTACGTCACCCATGACCAGATCGAGGCGATGACCCTGGGCGACAAGGTGGCGGTGATGAAGGACGGCATCATCCAGCAGTTCGGCACCCCGCAGCAGATCTACAACGACCCGGCCAACCAGTTTGTGGCCAGCTTCATTGGCTCGCCGCCGATGAACTTCGTGCCGGTGCGCCTGCGCGAGCAGGGCGGCCGTGTGCTGGCGCTGCTCGACAGTGGCCAGGCGCGCTGCGAGCTGGCGCTGGGCGCGGCCAGCCAAGGCTTCGATGGCCGTGAAGTGATTCTCGGCATTCGTCCCGAGCAGATCAGCCTCGGTGCAGGGGAGGGCGACGGCCTGTCGCTGTTGCGCGCCGAAGTCCAGATCACCGAGCCGACCGGGCCGGACCTGCTGGTCTTCGTCACGGTCAACCAGACCAAGCTGTGCTGCCGGCTGGCGCCGGATATCAGCTGCCAGGTCGGCGACACCCTCAACCTGCAGCTGGACCCGGCACGGGTGCTGCTGTTCGACGCGCAAACCGGTGAGCGCCTGCACCTGGCTCGCCACGCCGCACCCTTGCAAGACAACGTTGCCCACATCGCGGGCCGTTGATTGGACCCTTCATAACAAGAAAAGAGGACGCACAGGGATGGAACATCGCAATCGCATCAGCACGTTGGGTTCGCTGGCCTTGCTGGCCGTGGTCGGCAGCAGCAGCGTACAGGCCGCCGAGGCCTTCTCCAGCGAATCGAAATGGATGAGTGGCGACTGGGGCGGCACCCGCACCGAGCTGCTCGACAAGGGCTACGACTTCACCCTCGACTACGTCGGTGAGGTCGCCGGCAACCTCAATGGCGGTTACAACGACGACAAGACTGCGCGCTACAGCGACCAGTTCGCCCTCGGCATGCACCTGGACCTGGAGAAAATCCTCGGCTGGCACGACACCGAGTTCAAGCTGGCGGTCACCGAGCGCAGCGGCCGCAACCTGTCCAACGACCGCATCAGCGACCCGCGCGCCGGTCAGTTCAGTTCGGTGCAGGAAGTCTGGGGCCGCGGCCAGACCTGGCGGCTGACCCAGATGTGGATCAAGCAGAAGTATTTCGATGGCGCGCTGGACGTCAAATTCGGCCGCTACGGCCCGGGCGAGGACTTCAACAGCTTCCCTTGCGACTTCCAGAACCTGGCGTTCTGCGGCTCGCAGGTGGGTAACTGGGTTGGCGGCATCTGGTACAACTGGCCCGTTAGCCAGTGGGCATTGCGGGTCAAGTACAACATCACCCCGGAAGTCTTCGTGCAGGTCGGTGCGTTCGAGCAGAACCCGTCCAACCTCGAAACCGGCAACGGCTTCAAGCTCAGCGGCAGTGGCACCAAAGGCGCGATCATTCCGGTCGAGGCGGTCTGGCAGCCCAGGGTCAATGGCCTGCCGGGTGAATACCGCCTGGGTTATTACTACAGCACGGCCTCGGCCGATGACGTCTACAAGGATGTCAACGGCAACGCCCAGGGCATCAGCGGCGTCGGCTTCAAGTCGCACTCGAGCAAGCACGGCTGGTGGGTGGTGGCCCAGCAGCAAGTCACTGCACATGCCGGTGACGTCAATCGTGGCCTGAGCCTGTTCGCCAACTTCACCGTGCACGACAAGGCCACCAACGTGGTCGACAACTACCAGCAAGTCGGCATGGTCTACAAAGGCGCTTTCGATTCACGGCCCAAGGATGACATCGGCTTCGGCATCGCCCGGATCCACGTCAACGATGACGTGAAAAAGCGCGCCGAGCAGCTCAACGCACAGAGCGGTATCAGTGATTACAACGACATGGGCTTTGTGCCGCTGCAGCGCACCGAGTACAACGCCGAGCTGTACTACGGCTTCCACGTCACCAACTGGCTGACCGTGCGGCCCAACCTGCAGTACATCAAAAGCCCAGGTGGGGTTGATGAAGTCGACAACGCGCTGGTCGCAGGGCTGAAGATTCAGTCGTCATTCTGAGGCTAAATGTTGTAAATTTACGCCATCGTAGCGACCGCACTGCGGTCGCTTGTCGCCCAGCCGTTGTCACGCAGGCTGTTTCAGCAGTGCGTGGCGACGCGTTTGGCCGGCAACCGCGGCCCTAATGACAACAAGAGTTACCAGCCATGCCCGAACATCCGCTCCACTGCTTGTTCACCCCGCAGCGGCCCAGGCCCGTCTTCGAGTGGGAGCGTCATCAACAGCGCGATGTCCTTGTCATCGATCACCCGCACTGCCAGGCGGTGTTCAGCCGTCAGGGTGCGCAATTGCTGCACTTTCAGCCGAGCGGCGAACGGCCGTGGTTGTGGTGCGCCGAGCAATGGCCGCAAGTTGGCGCGATCCGCGGGGGAGTGCCGGTGTGCTGGCCCTGGTACGGGCGCCACCCCAGTGAAGACCTGTGGCCTACCCATGGTTGGGCCCGGCTACTGGACTGGAAGCTGCTGAGCAGCACATCCGACGATGACGGTGTGACCCTGGTGTGGCAGTTGCAGCTGTGTGAGTGGCAGGTCGACCTGCACGCGCGGCTCGGCAAGAACATGGAGCTCAAGCTCAGCACCGTGCATCAGGACAGTGAAACCTGCCAATTGAGTCATGCTCTGCTGGCTTACTGGCGTATTAGTGACGTTGCCAAGATAGCGCTGTCTGGGCTCGAAAACATTGAAGGTTATGACCAGCTCAGCCGGCAGAGCTGCCGGCAGAAGGGCGCCTTGAAGGTCGGCGGCGGGTGTCAGCGAGTGTATCCAGGCACCTCATCGGTGCAGTTGCACGACCCGACCTGGGACCGCGAGCTGTGCATCGATACCGGCGACAGCGACGACACCGTGGTCTGGCACCCCGGCAGCCGTCCGCTGATGGGCGTCAGTGGCCGCGAGAGTCAGCGCTTCGTCTGTGTCGAAGCCGCCAGCGGCAGCACCGCTGGCCTGAGCCTGGCGCCGGGCGAGCAGGCGCACCTGAGCCTGCAGGCGCACCGGCTCAATTGAGCTCGTCGTCCTCGATCGGGTAGCGGCTGGCGTTGAGGCTCTCTTTGATCTTGCGCAGGTGCGGCTGGAAGTCGACGCCGCGGCGCAGGGTCATGCCGGTGGCCAGGACGTCGAGCACGGTCAGTTGGATGATCCGCGAAGTCATCGGCATGTAGATGTCGGTGTCTTCCGGCAGCGGAATATGCAGGCTCATGCTGCAGGCGTTGGCCAGCGGCGAGCCGGCGGCGGTCAGGCCGAGCACCGAGGCGCCGTTTTCGCGAGCGACGCGGGCAACCTCGACCAGCTCACGGGTGCGCCCGGTGTAGGAGATGATCACGAACAGGTCGCCGGTGTGTGCTACCGAGGCGAGCATGCGCTGCATCAGCACGTCGGCGTGGGCCGACACGGCCAGGTTGAAGCGGAAGAACTTGTGCTGGGCGTCCAGTGCCACCGGGGCCGAGGCGCCGAGGCCGAAGAAGTGGATCTGGCGGGCCTGGATCATCATGTCGACGGCGCGGCTGACCTGCTGCGGGTCGAGTTGCTGGCAGGCACTGTCGAGCGAGGCGATGGCGCTGCCGAAGATCTTCTGGGTGTAGGCGGCCGGATCATCATCAGCCTCGACCGCACGGCTGACGTAGGCGGCGCCGCTGGCCAGGCTCTGCGCCAGCTGCAGCTTGAGTTCCGGGTAGCCGCTGACGCCGAACGAGCGGCAGAAGCGGTTGACGGTCGGTTCGCTGACCTTGGCCGCCTGGGCCAGTGCGGCGATGCTGAAACGGGTGGCCTGTTGCGGGTTGAGCAGGATGACTTCGGCGACTTTGCGTTCGGCCTTGTTCAGCTCATCGAGGCGTCCCTGGATCTGTTCCAGAAGGTTGCGCACGCGGTCCATGGTATGTCCTTGGGTCGAGAAGACGGCCGGCTGGCGTTACAGCAGGCTTTTTGCAGGGTTGTCTATCGTACTGTCGGTAGGGGTTGATCTACCACTTGTCTGTAACACTTGTCGGCAATGTTGTGGTTTTTACTACATTACCTCTTGAAAAGTGCGGTTGAAAACGATATTCCTAGGCCAACTTTAGGAAAGAACCAACATCATGGCTGCGATCAGTGTTGAACCTTGCACCTTTGCCTTGTTTGGCGCCTTGGGCGACCTGGCACTGCGCAAGCTGTTCCCCGCGCTTTATCAGCTCGACCGTGCCGGCCTCCTGCACGCCGATTCGCGCTTGCTGGCGCTGGCCCGCGAGGCCGGTGACAGCCAGCAGCACCTGGCCAACATCGAAGCGCACCTGCGCCGGTTTGTGCCCGATGCCGATATTGAAGCGGCTACGCTTGGGCGCTTTTTGGCCCGGCTGAGCTACCTGCATCTGGATTTCCTCCAACCCGAGGGCTATCAGACCCTCGCTGAACAGGCCGCCCCAGGCGTGCCGCTGATCGCCTACTTTGCCACCCCGGCGGCGGTGTACGGCGCGATTTGCGAGAACCTCGACAAGGCCGGCCTGGTCGAGCGCACCCGGGTGGTGCTGGAAAAACCCATCGGGCACGATCTTGAGTCATCGCGGCGGGTCAACGACGCGGTGGCGCGGTTCTTCCCCGAGAGCCGGGTCTATCGCATCGACCACTATCTGGGCAAGGAGACGGTGCAGAACCTGATCGCCCTGCGCTTCGCCAACAGCCTGTTCGAGACTCAGTGGAACCAGAATTCGATCTCCCATGTGGAGATCACCGTGGCCGAAAAGGTCGGTATCGAAGGCCGTTGGGGCTACTTCGACAAGGCCGGCCAGCTACGCGACATGATCCAGAACCATTTGCTGCAGCTGCTCTGCCTGATTGCCATGGACCCGCCCAGCGACCTCTCGGCCGACAGTATCCGCGACGAGAAGGTCAAGGTGCTCAAGGCCCTGGCGCCGATCACTGGCGAGGCCCTCAGCACCGCCGTGGTCCGCGGCCAGTACATCGCCGGTTACAGCGATGGCAAGCCAGTGCCGGGCTACCTCGAAGAAGACAATGCCAACGCCCAGAGCGACACCGAAACCTTCGTCGCCCTGCGTGCCGATATCCGCAACTGGCGTTGGTCGGGGGTGCCGTTCTACCTGCGCACCGGCAAGCGTATGCCTGGCAAGCTGTCGCAGATCGTCATCCACTTCAAGGAAACCCCGCACTATATCTTCGCTCCGGAACAGCGCTTGCAGATCGGCAACAAGCTGATCATCCGCCTGCAGCCGGACGAAGGTATTTCGCTGCGGGTGATGACCAAGGAGCAGGGCCTGGACAAGGGCATGCAACTGCGCAGCGGCCCGCTGCAACTGAATTTTTCCGACACCTGGCGCAGTGCGCGGATTCCGGATGCCTACGAGCGCTTGCTGCTGGAAGTGATGCGCGGCAACCAGAACCTGTTCGTGCGCAAGGATGAAATCGAATATGCCTGGAAGTGGTGCGATCAGCTGATCGCTGGCTGGAAAAACGCCGGTGACGCGCCCAAGCCCTATGCGGCCGGTTCATGGGGGCCGATGAGCTCGATTGCACTGATTACACGTGATGGGAGGTCATGGTATGGCGATATCTGAACTGCAACTGCCAAGCGTCGTCACGACGCACCAACTGGCTGATGCCAAGGCGTTGGCTGCACGCCTGGCGGCGGATGTCGCCGAGCGTCTGCGCCAGGCCATTGCCAGTAGAGACCAGGCCTGCCTGGTGTTGTCTGGCGGGCGTAGCCCCGTGCCGTTTCTCGAACAGCTGGCCAGCGCCGAGCTGGACTGGAGCAAAGTCACCGTCAGCCTCGCCGACGAGCGCTGGGTGCCGGTCGAGCATGCCGACAGCAATGCTGGCCTGTTGGCCCGGCACCTGTTCAAAGGCCCGGCGGCCAAGGCCCGTTTCATCGGCCTGTATCAAAACGCCGGCAACCTTGAGGCCGCCGCCGAGCAGGCCGATCAAGCCCTCGCCGAGTTGCCGCCGATCGACGTACTGGTGCTGGGCATGGGTGACGATGGCCATACCGCCTCGCTGTTCCCGGCCAGCCCGTTGTTGCGCCAGGGCCTGGCCAAGGTCGGGGAGCAGCGAGTGTTGCCGATGCTTGCGCCCAGCGTCCCGCATCAGCGCCTGAGCATGACCCGCGCCTTGCTGGCCAGCGCTGCCTTTACTGCTTTGTCTGTGCAGGGGGCCGGCAAGCTGGCGACCCTGCGCGCCGCGCTGGCGGGCGATGACCCCAGCGAAATGCCGATTCGCGCCTTTCTTCACGACCCCCTGAGCATCTACTGGTGCCCATGAGCCAAGGATCCACTGTCATGACCACCCTTGAACGCCCCCAGCCTTTGCTGTCGATGGCCGAAAAAACCGCGCGGATCGATGTGATCTGCGCCGCTGCACGGATCCTGCCGGTGATTACCATCGCCCGTGAGCAGGACATCCTGCCGCTGGCCGATGCGCTGGCCGCTGGCGGCATTCGCACGCTGGAAGTAACCCTGCGCTCGCAGCATGGCTTGAAGGCCATTGAAGTGCTGCGCGAGCAGCGCCCGGAACTGTGCATCGGCGCCGGCACTGTGCTCGATCGCGGTATGTTCACTGCTGTCCAGGCCGCAGGCGCGCAGTTTGTGGTGACCCCGGGGATCACTGCCGACATTCTCGCTGCCGGTGTAGAGAGTGACATTCCGCTGTTGCCAGGCATCAGCACGCCGTCGGAGATCATGCAGGGCTACGCCCTCGGTTACCGCCGCTTCAAGCTGTTCCCGGCCGAAATCAGCGGTGGCGTGGCAGCGATCAAGGCCTTTGGCGGGCCGTTTGGCGATATCCGCTTCTGCCCAACCGGCGGCGTCAATCCAGGCAATGTGCGCAACTACATGGCGCTGAACAACGTGATGTGCGTGGGTGGCACCTGGATGCTTGACAGCAGCTGGATCAAGAACGGCGACTGGAACCGCATTACCGAATGCAGCGCCGAGGCGCTGGCATTGTTCGACTGATTGAATTCGTTGTGTGCTGCACGGCTTATGGGGCGCTTGGTCAGCGCCCCTTTTTTTTGGGCCGAACGGCTGTGTAGGAGCGGCCTTGCGTCGCGAAAGGCGCGCGTAGCGTGCCCAGCAATCTCGCGGCGCTGCACAAATCGAGGGGCCGCTGCGCAGCCCTTTCGCGACACAAGGCCGCTCCTACAGGCGGATTGGTCAGGCCAGGCGGAAGCGGCTGACCAGTTGCTGCTGATGCTCGGCCAGGCGCGCCAGTTCCTGGCTGGTGACGGCGGTCTGCTGGGCGCCGGCGCTGACCTGGATGACCAGGTCGTTGATCTCGTTGACGTTGCGGCTGATGTCTTCCGAGACCGCACTCTGCTCTTCAGCGGCCGAGGCGATCTGGATAGTACGGTCGTTGATGGTGGCCACGCCTTCGGCGATATTGCCGAGCAATTCGCCGGCCCGACCGATACGTTCGGCGCCTGACTGCGCCTTGCTCAGGGTCTCCAGCATCGAGGCGTTGGCGCGGTCCGAGCCTGCCTGCAGGTTGCTGATCATCTGCTGGATATTGCCAGTCGACTCCTGAGTGCGCTGAGCGAGCGTGCGCACTTCCGAGGCGACGACAGCAAAGCCACGGCCATGGTCGCCGGCGCGGGCGGCCTCGATGGCGGCGTTGAGGGCGAGCAGGTTGGTTTGCTCGGCGATGCCGCGAATCACGTCCAGCACCGAGGTGATGGCGTCGCTTTCGTCCTTGAGCTCATCGATGATGGTGGCGGTCTGCTGGGCCTGGCTGGACAACTCGCGGATCAGCGTGATGGTGGTTTCGATCTCCTCGCGGCCCACCACGGTGCTGCCATGGATCTGCTGGGAAAGGTTGGCTGCATCGCTGGTGCTCTGGGCCACGTCGCGCACGGTGGCGCTCATTTCATTGATCGCGGTGGCGACCAGTTCGGTGCTCTGGCGTTGCTGTTCGACGCTGCGGCTGGTTTGCAGGGTGACGGCCGACGACTCTTCGGCAGCCGTGGCCACCTGAGCAGTCGCGCTGCCGATCTCCTGGACGATCTCGGTGATCTCCTGGGCCATGCGGTTGAGGTTGGCGGCGATCTGGCCGAATTCGTCCTGGCTGCGATAGTGGGTGCGTGCGGTCAGATCGCGGCCGGCCAGGGCATTCAGGGTGGCGTTGATGTCATGCACCGCCCGGCCCATGCTGCGGATGATCAGCGATGCCAGTAGAGCCACGCAGAATAGCGCCAGCGCTGCACCAATAGCGGTCAGCCAGAGCGCGCGGGCGGCGCCGCTGCGGGCCTGCTCGGCAAGTTGGCCGACGGTCTGCGCCAGGCTGGTTTCGACTTCGCTCATTTGGTCGATGCGTTGGGTCGCAAGTTCAAACCAGGCTTCAGGCTTGGTATTCAGAGGCTGGCCCAGCGGTACGTCGAAACCCAGTTTCTGCAGTTTTGACACTTCCAGAGCTGCCGGGCTTTGCAGAGCGTTCTGGTATTGGCTCAATACGCCGGCGGGTGCCTTGCGCATAAAACCTTCGCTATAAGCGGTGAATTCACCCAGGTTACGGCTAAAGCGCGATAACAGTGCCGCATCGAAGTGATCCTGATTGAATGCCAGGCCGAGGATAACGCGCTCACGGCCCGCGCGCTCCTTGAGTTCGATAAATTGATTGAGCGCGCTGAGCGCTTGTACCACGGCAGTATCGGTGACGCGGTTTTCCAATGAATGGGTATAGCCGATCAGCTGTTGAATAAGTTCGGTATAACGCAGACTGGATTGCGTGCTGTCGATGCTCAAACCGTCGACCTGGCCACGCAGCGCTGAAAGTTGCTCGAGGCTGCTTAGTGTCTGGCTCAACTCAGCGGATTTTTCCGGCAGGTTGCGCAGTGTTTCCAGTGCAGCGCTGCTGTCCTGGCGAAACTGACCAAGGCGATCGCCCATGTTCTTGCCCTGGCTACCGATGAACACGCCGCTGGCGCCACGCTCGCGTTGCAGGCGGGTGATCAGCTGGCTGATCGACTGGGCGGTGCCGCTGGCGCTGACCGTGGCCTGCATGTCCCGCAGGGTGCGCAGGTTGTCGTTCAGAAACAGGCCGGCTAGCACCAGAAAGCCGAGCAGGGGGAACAGCAATATCAACAACAGTTTCTGGCGTAGCGGTGCGTTGGTCAACATTGGCTTTGGCCTCGATATACTTGTGAGCAGAAGTAAATATGGCGAGTGCCGAAGCTGTTGTTGTCATTGGTGGCACGCAGCCACTATGTTAAATGTTTAATAAAATAAAGCGAAGGTAATAAGCGACGTATTTCGTCGGAGAATTTGCTGCCCAGCTTTAGTGCAATAAACAAAGTGTTGATCCATGTCAGTGCATGTTCAGTTAGTTGCGACATAAAGATAATTAGTTCGAAAATCAACGTTTGCCCCGCCGTGCGCGCATCCCCGTAGGAGCGGCCTTGTGTCGCGAAAGGCCCGCACAGCGGGCCCGGCTATGTCAGCGGCGAAGCTGAAAATATGGGGGCGCTTCGCACCCCTTTCGCGACACAAGGCCGCTCCTACCGACAGCGCTGAAATGCTCGACAAAAAAAAACCGCATCCTTGGATGCGGTTTTTTATGGGCCGGCGGTGAGTTAAGCCGCCTTGGCCTCTTCCTGGCTCAGCGAGCGGTTCAGGGCACTGAACAGCGCCTTGAAGCTTGCGGTAGTGATGTTTTCATCGATACCCACACCATGCACCGGGCGGCCACCGGCAACGCGCAGCTCGATGTAGGCGGCAGCCTTGGCGTTGGTGCCGGCACCGATGGCATGCTCGTTGTAGTCCATGATTTCTACCGCAACCGGCATGCAGGCCGCCAGCGCTTCCAGCGCGCCGTTGCCCTTGCCGTGCCAGTGCAGGTTGGTTTCGCCTTCACCGGCTACTTCCACTTCGACCTTGCTGCTGCCGTTTTCTTCCTGCAGGCGGTGGCTGACCAGGGCGTACGGGGCGTTGGCCTGGAGGTACTCCTTGTGCAGCAGCTTGTAGATCTGCTGGGCGGTCATTTCCAGGCCCAGGCGGTCGGTTTCACCCTGTACGACCTGGCTGAACTCGATCTGCATGCGGCGTGGCAGGCTGATGCCGTACTCCTGCTCGAGCAGGTAGGTGATGCCGCCTTTGCCCGACTGGCTGTTGACGCGGATCACCGCCTCGTAGCTGCGGCCAATGTCGGCCGGGTCGATCGGCAAGTACGGTACTTCCCACAGCTCGCCTTCCTGCTGCTTGCTGAAACCTTTGCGAATGGCGTCCTGGTGCGAGCCGGAGAACGCAGTGTGAACCAGGTCGCCGACGTACGGGTGACGCGGGTGCACCGGCAGCTGGTTGCACTCCTCGACGACCTTGCGTACGCCGTCGATGTCGGAGAAGTCCAGCTGTGGGTCGATACCCTGGGTGTAGAGGTTCAGCGCCAGGGTCACCAGGTCGACGTTGCCGGTGCGCTCGCCGTTGCCGAACAGGCAGCCTTCGGCGCGGTCGGCACCGGCCATCAGGCCCAGCTCGGTGGCAGCAATGCCAGTGCCACGGTCGTTGTGGCAGTGCAGGCTGATGATCACGCTGTCGCGGCGATTGACGTTGCGGCAGAACCATTCGATCTGGTCGGCGTAGATATTCGGCGTGGCCACTTCAACGGTAGCTGGCAGGTTGAAGATGATCTTGTGCTCAGGCGTCGGGTTCCACACTTCGGTCACGGCGTCGCAGACTTCCTTGGCGAACTCCAGTTCGGTGGCGCTGAAGGTCTCTGGCGAGTACTGGAAGGTCCAGTGCGTCTCGGGCTGCTGCGCTGCGTATTTGACGAACAGCTTGGCGGCGTTGACGGCGATGTCCTTGACGCCTTGCTTGTCCTGGTTGAAGACAATGCGGCGGAACGACGGGCTGGTGGCGTTGTACAGGTGGACGATGGCCTTTTTCGCCCCACGCAGCGACTCGAAGGTGCGTGCGATCAGGTCTTCGCGGGCCTGGGTCAGTACCTGGATGGTGGTGTCATCCGGGATGTGGCCGCCTTCGATCAAGGTACGCACGAAGTCGAAATCAGTCTGCGAGGCAGACGGGAACGACGCTTCGATTTCTTTCACGCCAACCTGCACCAGCGTCTTCCAGAAACGCAGCTTCTTCTCCGCGTCCATCGGCTCGATCAGCGACTGGTTGCCATCACGCAGGTCCGAGCTGCACCAGATCGGCGCTTCGGTGATGGTCTTGGACGGCCAGGTGCGGTCGGGCAAATCGATGGTGGGGAAGGCGCGATATTTCTTCGACGGGTCTTTGAGCATGGTCATGCGAATAATCCTTTTGGGTGCGGCCGAGATCGGGCCTGCCGGACGATAACGAGATGAATAGGCGAGGCGACGCGATTCACCCTGGTAGTCGGGCACTGACCAGGCAGAGGCTGCGGTGTTGGCGGAGCAAAATGAGGGTGCTAGAGGTTTTCATGGCTTCAACCCTAACCACAGCGGTGAGGGTTGGCAAGCCTTGAAAAAAAATTGAGATAAATGTTCAAGAATGTGCAGTTGGCGAGATTGAATCGCCGCGATCAAATTCAGAACCCGATTAAATTGCGCAGTACATTTCATCAGCGCAAGAGCTTCCCGGTAGCAGGGGAGCTCTTGCCTGGCCTGCGCTCAGGGTTGGAATGCCCCGATGAAAATCGCCGGATCAACCCGCGCATCGTTCAGGCTGACGTTCCAGTGCATGTGCGGGCCGGTGGCGCGACCGGTCGCGCCGACCCGGCCAACCACGTCGCCACGGCGCAGCTGCTGGCCATTCTTCACATCGATTTTCGACATGTGGCAGAACATGCTGATAAAGCCTTGGCCGTGGTCGACGAACACGGTCTGGCCATTGAAGAAGTAGTTACCGATCAGGATCACCGTACCATTGGCCGGGGTCTTGATCGGCGTCCCGGCGGGTACGGCAAAGTCCAGCCCGGCATGCGGATTGCGCTCTTCACCGTTGAAGAAGCGGCGCACGCCAAACTTGCTAGACAGCGGCCCGTTGACCGGTTTGTCGAGGATCAGGTTGCTCGGCAGGGCCGGGCTGAAGCTGCGGTAGGCCTTGATCTGCTCGGCCAGCTCGCGGTCGATGCGCTTGAGGTCGGCCGGGTCTGGGTTGACCTGGCGCTTGTTCTTCAGGGTGATGTGCTGCTCGGGGTACTTCTTGCTGCCGACGGTGAACGGCAGGCTGCGGTTGCCCTGGCTGAGGGTGGCAGTGCCGGGCTTCTGCGTCAGCGGGATGCCGACGATCGCCAGCCAGTTGTCCTGCTCCTTGACCACCAGCACCGGCTTGCCGTCAAAGCGCGCTTGTGGGGCGTTGGCAGCAGGGCCCAGGTCGACCACGGCGACGCCGCCCGGCACTGGCTTGTTGAGGGTGCGGGTGATGTAGCTGGCCTGGGCCGCAGTGGTCAGCAGCAGCAAGGACAGGGCAAGCAGCGGGGCGAGCAAACGAGGCATGTGTCAATCCAATAGCGAAAGGGTGACCGGAGTCTGGTGGTTGTCTTCGACCCGCACCTGCAGCTCACCTTCGTTGAGGCGAGCGGTCAGGCGTTGACCGTTGCGCGTCTGCGCCGCGCTGCGGATGGCCTGGCCGCGCTCATCCAGGAGGATGCTGTAGCCACGCGCCAGGGTCGCCAGCGGGCTGACCACCTGCAAGGTCTGCAACTGGGCCTGGAAGCGTTGGCGGCGGTCCTTGAGGGTTTCGCGCATGGCTCGTGGCAGGCGCTCGGCGAGGCTGTCCAGGCGCTGGCCGAGCAACTTCAGCGTGCGCCCCGGGTGCTGCGCGGCCAGGCGCGTGTCGAGGCGGCCGAGGCGCTCCTGACGTGCGCGCATGTTCAGCGCAAAGGCGCGGCGCAGGCGCATGTCCAGATCGTCCAGACGCTGCGCCTGTTGGCGCAGGCGTTCGCCGGGATGTCGCAGGCGGCGGGCCAGGCCTTCGACGCGCAGGCGGTCATGGCTCAGGCGGTTCTGCATCCGTAGCAACAGCCGCCGTTGCAGGCTCTCAAGGCGCAGTTGCAAACCGCTGCTGTCCGGGGCCAGCAGCTCGGCGGCAGCGGACGGCGTGGGTGCGCGCACGTCGGCGACGAAGTCACTGATCGAAACGTCGGTTTCATGGCCTACGGCACTGACGATGGGCGTCACGCAGGCGGCAATCGCACGCGCTACCGCTTCTTCGTTGAAGCACCAGAGGTCTTCCAGAGAACCGCCGCCACGGGCCAGGATCAGGGCGTCGAAGCCGCGGCTGTCGGCCAGGCGCAGGGCGCGCACGATCTGGTTGATCGCCTCGCGACCCTGCACGGCAGTCGGGATCAGGTTCAGCTCGACCTGCGGCGCGCGCCGGCCAAACACACTGATGATGTCGCGGATCACCGCGCCGGTCGGCGAGGTGATGATACCGATGCGTTGTGGGTGCGCCGGTAGTGGCTGCTTGCGCTCGGTGCTGAACAGGCCTTCGGCGCTGAGTTTCTCTTTCAGCGCTTCGAAGGCCAGGCGCAGGGCGCCGTCACCAGCCGGTTCGACCGTATCGAGGATCAGCTGATAGTCGCCACGCCCCTCGAACAGCGAGACCTTGCCGCGCACGCGCACTGCCAGGCCATCGCGCAGTGCCTGACGCACGCGCGTGGCGTTCTGCCGGAACAGCGCACAGCGCACCTGCGCGCCGCTGTCCTTGAGGGTGAAGTAGATGTGGCCAGAGGCGGGCCGGGCCAGGTTGGAAATCTCGCCCTCAACCCAGACGTTGCGGAACACGTCCTCGAGCAGCACGCGGGCGCGGCCGTTGAGTTGGCTGACGGTGAGGACCTCGCGGTCGAGGCCGAGTCGTTCGAAAGGGTCTTTGATCATGTTCGGCATCATAAAGGACAAGGCCAGCTTGTGCATCGCCCTCTGCACCGAGCATGCGCTGGAATGCTACCTTTGCGCATTGCCCAGGGAGGGACTTGCATGCTCGCTCAATTGCCGTTTACCGGCCTCGACTGGCTACCCGTGCTGCTCGCGGTCAGCGCGGCTTACATTGTGTTCGGCATTGCCGGCTTTGGTACGGCGTTGATTGCAGCGCCGGTGTTGATTCATTTCATGCCGCTGTCCAAGGTGGTGCCGCTGCTGGTGCTGCTCGACTTCATCGCGGCGTTCGGTAACTTGCTGCCGTCGCGCAAGGACGTCGCCCGCGCCGAGTTGCTGCGGCTGCTGCCGTTCATGGCCATCGGTTGCATTTTGGGCGTGGTGTTTTTGTTGCAGCTGAAATCAGACCTGCTGTTGCTGCTGATGGGCGTGTTTGTTACGGCCTATGCCATTTATGGCCTGGCGATCAAAACCCGGCCGACACGTCTGAATCCGCTCTGGGCGGTGCCCATGGGAACCGTCGGCGGGCTGTTCGGCGCCATGTTCGGCAGTGGTGGTTTCCTTTATGCGATCTACCTGAATGCACGGCTGGATTCCAAGGATGAGGCCCGCGCGACCCAGTGCGCCCTGATCAGCTGCAGCACCATCGTGCGCCTGTCGTTGTTCGTTATCGCCGGGGTGTATGCCGACCTAAGCCTGCTGTTGCTGGCGGCGTGCTTGCTGCCAGTGATGTTTCTGGGCACCTGGATTGGCCGTCGGTTGAGCTTCAAACTCTCCCGCGAAGCCTTCGTGCGGCTGGTGACCTGGCTGGTACTGGCCAGCGGTGTGGCCTTGATTGTTCGCTACCTGACGAGCTGAGCAGGGGGTAGAATTGGCCGATTATTGAAGTCCCAGGCCTGCCTTGTTCATGAACACCCAGAGCATCATCGTCCCCAAACTGTCCACCGTCCCGGTGCACGAGGCCCGCGCGCGGGCGATCCTGCGCTGGCTGGTCAGGGAGAAAATCGTCGAGGAGCAGTTGAGCACCTGTGGGCGCAGCGGCAACCGCATGGCCTACGCGCTGGCGCCAGGCGCGCGCAAGATCGCCCTGCGACCTGACCTGCTGCCGTTCGATCAGCCGGTCAACGGCCTGGAAGTCATGCTCAAGCGCTGCATCTATACGCCGACCGAAGGCTTTCTTGAAGAAGCCGGCTGCCCGGAGTGCCGGCGCGAAGTCGGCGAGCCGCTGTTCGACAGCCTGGAGGAGTGGATGCCGGGGGTGAGCGACAACTTCACCTGCCCGCTGTGCGCCTTCGAAGACGATATCAATGGCTTTCTATTCCTGCAGCCATGTGCCTTTTCCAACCTGGGGTTCATCTTCAACAACTGGGGCGAGGCCGGTTTTACCTCGACCTTCCTCGCCGCGTTTGCCGACTGGCTCGACCATCCGGTAGCCGTGGTGCAGGTAAAACTGCCACAGGCCTGACCGAAGGCCCTTATTTTGCATTGAGTGGCGCGCCGTGGATGAGTATAATGGCGCGCTTCCAATTTTCCCGCCCGGGAGCCCCCGCGATGCTGCGTATCAGCCAAGAAGCACTGACCTTCGACGACATTCTCCTTGTACCTGGTTATTCCGAGGTACTGCCCAATGAAGTCAGTCTCAAGACCCGTTTGACCCGTGGCATCGAGCTGAACATTCCGCTGGTATCCGCTGCCATGGACACCGTTACCGAAGCCCGCCTGGCCATCGCCATGGCGCAGGAAGGCGGTATCGGCATCATCCACAAGAACATGACCATCGAACAACAGGCCAGCGAAGTGCGCAAGGTCAAGAAGTTCGAGGCTGGCGTGGTCAAGGACCCGATCACCATCGAAGCCGACGCCACCGTGCGTGACCTGTTCGACCTGACCCGCCTGAACAACATCTCTGGTGTTCCGGTGCTGGCCAATGGCGACCTGGTCGGTATCGTCACTTCCCGTGACGTGCGCTTCGAGACCCGTCTGGACGCCAAGGTGCGTGATGTGATGACGCCAAAAGAGCGTCTGGTCACCGTCCGCGAAGGCGCCGACAAGAACGAAGTCCGCGAGCTGCTGCACAAGCACCGCCTGGAAAAAGTTTTGATCGTAGACGGCAACTTCAGCCTCAAGGGCATGATGACCGTCAAGGACATCGAAAAGGCCAAGGCCTACCCGCTGGCGAGCAAGGACGACCAGGGTCGTCTGCGCGTCGGCGCTGCGGTCGGCACCGGCAAGGACACCGGCGAGCGCGTTGCTGCGCTGGTTGCTGCCGGCGTTGACGTGGTGGTGGTCGACACCGCCCACGGTCACTCCAAAGGCGTGATCGACCGCGTTCGCTGGGTCAAGGAAACCTATCCGCACGTGCAGGTGATCGGCGGCAACATCGCCACTGGTGCTGCCGCCAAGGCCCTGGCTGACGCCGGCGCTGACGCAGTCAAGGTCGGTATCGGCCCAGGCTCGATCTGCACCACGCGTATCGTCGCTGGTGTCGGCGTGCCGCAGATCAGCGCTATCGCCAACGTTGCCGCTGCCCTCGAAGGCACCGGCGTACCACTGATCGCCGACGGCGGCATCCGCTTCTCCGGTGACCTGTCCAAGGCCATCGTCGCTGGCGCCTCGTGCGTGATGATGGGTTCGATGTTTGCCGGTACTGAAGAAGCGCCAGGCGAAGTCGAGCTGTTCCAGGGTCGTTCCTACAAGGCTTACCGCGGCATGGGTTCGCTCGGTGCAATGGCTCAGGCGCAAGGTTCGTCCGACCGTTACTTCCAGGATTCCTCGGCCGGCGCCGAGAAGCTGGTCCCGGAAGGCATCGAAGGCCGCGTACCGTACAAGGGCGCACTGGCTGCAATCATTCACCAGCTGATGGGCGGCCTGCGTTCGTCCATGGGCTACACCGGCAGTGCCACCATCGAAGAGATGCGCACCAAGCCTGAGTTTGTACGCATCACCGGTGCCGGCATGGCCGAGTCCCACGTGCATGACGTGCAGATCACCAAGGAAGCGCCAAACTACCGCGTAGGCTGAGGCTTCCAGCATCATTAGCAAGCGGGGCTGTTACGACAGCCCCGTGTTGTTTCCGATTTCCACTGACGAGATTGAGTCATGGCCCTCGACATTCACGCTCACCGCATCCTGATCCTCGACTTCGGTTCCCAGTACACCCAGCTGATCGCCCGCCGCGTGCGCGAGATCGGTGTCTACTGCGAGCTGCACCCGTTCGACATGGACGATGAAGCGATCCGCGAATTCAACCCGCGCGGCATCATCCTCGCTGGCGGCCCAGAGTCGGTCCACGAAGCCAACAGCCCGCGTGCACCGCAAGCGGTGTTCGACCTCAACGTACCAGTGCTGGGCATCTGCTACGGCATGCAGACCATGGCCGAGCAGATGGGCGGCAAGGTTGAAGGCTCCGAGCTGCGCGAATTCGGCTACGCCCGCGTTGACGTGGTCGGCAAGAGCCGCCTGCTCGACGGCATCGAAGACCATGTAGACGCCGACGGCGTATTCGGTCTCGATGTCTGGATGAGCCACGGTGACAAGGTCACCCGCATGCCAGAGAACTTCCACGTTCTGGCCAGCACCCCAAGCTGCCCGATCGCCGGCATGTTCGACGACAGCCGCGGCTACTACGGCGTGCAGTTCCACCCTGAAGTGACCCATACCAAGCAGGGCGGACGCATCCTGTCGCGCTTCATCCTCGACATCTGCGGCTGCGAAGCGCTGTGGACCTCGTCCAACATCGTTGAAGATGCCATCGCTCAGGTTCGCGCCCAGGTCGGCACTGCCAACGTTCTGCTCGGCCTGTCCGGCGGCGTCGACTCGTCGGTGGTTGCTGCGCTGCTGCACCGCGCCATTGGCGACCAGCTGACCTGCGTATTCGTCGACAACGGTCTGCTGCGCCTGCACGAAGGTGAGCAAGTGATGGCCATGTTCGCCGAGAACATGGGCGTCAAGGTGATCCGCGCCAACGCCGAAGCTCAGTTCCTGGGCAACCTGGAAGGCGAAGCCGACCCGGAGAAAAAACGCAAAATCATCGGCCGCACCTTCATCGACGTGTTCGATGCCGAAGCCAGCAAACTGGAAAACATCCAGTTCCTCGCCCAAGGCACCATCTACCCCGACGTGATTGAGTCGGCTGGCGCCAAGAGCGGCAAGGCCCACGTGATCAAGTCGCACCACAACGTCGGCGGCCTGCCAGAGGAAATGAACCTCAAGCTGGTCGAGCCACTGCGTGAGCTGTTCAAGGACGAAGTGCGCAAACTCGGCCTGGAACTCGGCCTGCCGTACGACATGGTCTACCGCCACCCGTTCCCAGGCCCGGGCCTGGGCGTACGTATCCTTGGTGAAGTGAAAAAGGAATACGCCGACATCCTCCGTCGCGCTGACCACATCTTCATCGAAGAACTGCGCAAAGCCGACTGGTACCACAAGACCAGCCAGGCCTTCGTAGTGTTCCAGCCGGTCAAGTCGGTTGGTGTGGTCGGTGACGGCCGTCGCTACGCCTGGGTCGTCGCCCTGCGCGCCGTCGAGACCGTGGACTTCATGACCGCACGTTGGGCACACCTGCCTTACGAGCTGCTGGAAACGGTCAGCGGGCGGATCATCAACGAGATCGAAGGCATCTCGCGCGTTACTTATGACGTGTCGAGCAAGCCGCCGGCGACGATTGAGTGGGAATGATCTGCTAGCGCAGCGATTGAGAAACCGGCTTAGGCCGGTTTTTCTCTATCTGCGGGCGGTAAGCGAGGGCTACGAAGCAGCCCTGGCGTCCTCAAGTCAACCACAGCCTGAAACGACAAAGCCCGCATTCGCGGGCTTTGTCGTTTCAAGCGCAGACCTCTATCAGAAGTCGTAACGCACGTTTGCGGTAAAGGTATCCGCGTCGAACCCACTGCTGGTCAGGTAGCTGTAGTTACCGCCCACGCTCCACGCGCCGACGCGGTAGTTGGCGCCCAGGCCCAGCTCGTAGCTATCACGCGCAGGTGTCGCACCGGTGGTGGTGAACGGCGTACCGCCGAGGACGAAGGTGGAAGTGGTGGCGGTCTTGTCGCCGATGAAGTCGTGCCAGGCCATCAGCTTGGCTTCTGGTTCCAGCGTGCCCACACCTACATCGAAGGCTGCTGCCAGGCGAGCGCCGAGGCCCATTTCGCCGATTTCGTAGCGTTGGCTGCCGACGTTGAGGGCGGCCGAGCTGCCTTTTTCACGGTACGAATCAATCGACACGTTGGCATAGCGTGCACCGACCTGAGGTTCCAGCAGCCATTGCTTGTCGAGCTGGAAGGTGTAGCCAGCCAGGGCGTTGACGCCGAAGATCTCACTGTCGAAGCTGGCCTTGGCGCGGGTGCCGGCAATGTAGCGTTTGGACTCGTTGTCGTTCCAGCCATACATCAGCGAGGTGTCGACGAAGAAGTTGTCGTGGGTCCAGTTGCCGTACAAGGTCAGTGCATGGCCTTCGACATCGGTTTTGCTGCCCAGGTCGGATTTGACGTCGCTGGTCAGGTAGCTGTAGGCCAGGCCCACGGTGGTGTCGGCGTTGAGCTTGCCGTCGGCACCCACGGCGATGCCGTTGGTGTTGGCGTCGTAGCCGTCGATACCGTGGCGGCGGTCCTGGTTGGCATCGCTGGTCAGCGCTTGCAGCCATACGCCTTGCTCGGCCAGCACGTCACCGGATGACAGACCGCTACGCGCCTTGCTGGCACGGCGGTTGATGGCACCGGCGACCAGGTTCTGGCTGTTGGTGGCGGCGTGGATTGCGCCACCGCTGACGTCTGGGGTCAGGGTTTCGGCCAGTTTGGCCAGCTCTTCGCTGGTGGCGGCGTTGGCGAAACGCTGGAACACCGGGTCGCTTTCGTCCAGTTGGCCCATGACGGTGTTCTTGAACGGCTTGATGGCGTTCACTGCGTTGCGCGAACCACGCGCTTCCAGCAGGTTTTCCGTGATCACCTCATCGCTGCGGGTGGCAACCAGAGCTTTCACATCCTGGCCTTCGATGCCGAAGTTCTTCACTTCAAGCAGCGCCGAGGAGGAGACCACCGAGAGGTTCTCTGGGTCTTCCCAAGTGCCGGAGTTGAGCAGGGTGTAGCGGGTGCCCTGGGCCGAAGTGCGGAAGTCGTCGGAGCGCGCCTGCAGTTCGATCTGGCTGCCGGCGGAGAAGAAGGTATTGCCGGTGACAGTCAGGATCGGCCTGTTCGGCAGGGTGTCGTTGTCCAGCAGCAGGCGCAGGCGGGCGGTGTCGCTGTCCATGTCGAGGTCGCCGTCAATCGTCGTCTGCGGGCGTAGCAGGGTCAGGCGGCCGCCGTCGATATCGACGAAGCCGGCGCGGATGGTCGAGCCATCGAACATCGCCTCGCCTTGCACCAGCACGCCACTCAAGCCCAGTACATCACCCTTTACCTGGCCGCCTTGCCAGTAAAAATACGATGGAGCTGCATCGTCATTGGCCTTGATTGCAGCCTCGCCGCCTTCGATCAGGCCAGCTGTCTGGGTGATGGCGAAGGTGTCGAAACCGGCAGCGGGATCCAGGCCGACGAAGTGAATGCCAAAGCCTTCGCCCGAGATGGTCCCGCTATTGTTGACGTCGGTCTTGAAGACGTCGGTGATCTGACCGGTGAACTGAGCGTGGTCGATCTCGATACCGGCGGAGTCGAGGCCGCGCGCGGTAATGATGCCGGTGTTGTTGATGCGTGCCTGAGTCGAGGTGATCATCATGCCGTTGGCGTTTTCACCCGTGACGTTGATGTTGCCGCTGTTGTTCACTTCACCGGCGATGACCGCTCTGTACAGATCCAAGCCCATCGCGCCGGGGCCGTCCACCGTGATGTTGCCCTGGTTTACCACGTCACCAGCGACGGTAGAACTCAGGGTCATGGAGATACCGCCCGCGTAGTCGGTCAGGCTCTTGGTTGTCAGGTTGATATTGCCCTGATTGACCAGATTGCCACCCAGGGTCACATCTTGCAGGTATACACCTGCGCCCGTCGACGTTCCGGTGAAAGTGGCGTTGCCAAAGGTCTCATCGATGCTGATGAATTGGCCGGTGCTCAGGTCGTAATTGACGTCGGCCACGGGAACGGCATTGGCTGCGGTAGTCGTGGTAGCCGCAATGGCGAGCGCGAGCAATGAGCGACGCATAGGAGAAATGTTCAAGGCAGTATCCTTACAGGGCAGAAACTGACATGGGAGGACCTACGCGTCAGCGTCTGTTTCAGGCATCCCTGCCAGCTTGTCAGTGAAGTGCTGAGTCAAGCGCGAGCGAATTTACACCAAACCATTAGAATGATTCATCCTTGATCGGGTTTTTTAAGGGGAAAAATCCAAGAAATGCGACCAGCTAGCTATTTTCTAGAGAAATACAGGATTAATCAGCAATAACCGGAACTTTGCCGTTCGTGAGATGGTCAACAGTAGTCTTTTTTTGCCAAGCCTCATTTTTCAGCGGAGTTTCAAGCCACTCAGACCATGCCGCTTCCCAGCCCTGGTCATGGCTGGCGCCGTCAATGCGGACTGTTTGGGAGAGTGGGGAATCAAGCGCTTGTTGGTATTTGTCAGCCAGAGTCGCTGGAATGATCTGGTCCGCTGTTCCAACCAGATGCCGCTGTGGAACAGAGGCGAGCTGAGACCGGTAGTCCAGTGGCTCCAGCGAACCGTCGAGTGGCGACAGGTTTTTCATTGCGACCCACAAGCGCGGGCTGAGATTGCCAGCCAGTGTCTGCACCTGGGTCACATCAGTCCGCTGGGCTGCCAACAGCAAGGCAAGCGCGGCGCCACCTGAATACCCCACCAGTTCGAATTCCTGGTTGCCATAGCGCTGTTTCAATTGGTCCAGCGCCTGGCTGAGGCGAGTGACCACGTCCTGAGAAAACCGTCTGTTGGTCCACAGTTCTGGGCGGCACGCCGCGCTCATGACGAACTGGCAAGGGCGTGCCAGGTAGGCGTTTGGTGCCGGGTCGGCCAGCGCCAGCCGGGCCACCAACAGATTGTGCGGGCTCGGATCCAGGCTGGGTTGGCTGGCCGTGGCCCAGGCATGGCCGTCGCCTTCGAGGTAGACGCGCAGGCGAGTCTGGTTGCCTGCAGCGTGCGGTGTCAGTACCAGCAGCGGGAAGGCGCGTCCCGGCAGCACCTCAACCTGGCGACCCTGTGCGTCAGCTAGGTGCTGCAACGCCTCGCGCGGCGATTGGCAGGCCACAAGCAGCGCGCTTATGACCACCAGCCAGGCTTTACCGAGGTAGACCAGTGCCTGAGAGTAGGGGGCGTATCTATTGCTCATCGGTTGTGGATTACCATGGCTGATATTTAATAGCTCGCCGGCGTCCAGATCGAGGTGGCCTCTGCAGTAGCCAAGATCTTGATACTTCTATGGTTGCTTGGAGTGGCAGTCTGGTTCGGTTGGTGCAAATTGCGCGACGTCTACCGATACTACAGAGCCAGATGATCCCTGGCACGCCAACACGCCCCGCTCAGGATTGAAATAAACAGCCCGCCACGGGCTTCAGGCTTGCTGGGAACGGTCGATAGCCTGACGATGCGCCCGCCGCGGCGATCGCAGCTCGTTCTCCCCCGTGCAGGTCCGTATATGAACTGGTTCCACGACGCCAAGATTTCAACCAAGTTGTATGTTGCATTCGCGCTATGCGCTTCCATCACGTTGATCGTTGGGATTATCGGTAGCCAGGGAATTGGCTCGTTGTCTACAAACTTGCAGTTGGTCTTCAGCAACAACCTGGTGTCGGTGGCCAAGACCGCAGAGGCGCGGTCCGATGCCATTGCCCAAAACCGCGATTTGTATCGTCTGCTGGCAGCTTCCATCGCAGGCAGCGACGCCGCTGAGCGCAGCGCCATTGTTGCTTCCATGAATGAAAACCGCCAAACCAGCGAGCGCGCCTTCGCCGTTTACCGCGCCACACCGCTGGCGGATGACGAGCGTGCCGCGGGCGATCGCATGGAAAAGGACTGGCCAGCGTATCAGGCCATCATTGAGCGTGTGGCGGCGACCATCGAGCGTGGTGATCTGGCCGCAGCCAAGCAGCTGATGGCTGGAGAAATGCACCAGGCGTATCGCACCGTGATGGACGAGATGGAGATCATGGTCAAGTCCAACAACCGGCAGATCGGTGAAGGTGCACAGGATGCTCGCGACAGCGAGGCTGCTGCCAAGCTCAACCTCTACCTTGGCATCGGTGCCTCCTTCATCACTGCGCTGCTGCTGGGTATTTTCATCAGCCGGGTGATCAGTGCGCCGATCGCATTGGCGGTTGGCAACGCGCAGCGAATTGCCGGTGGCGATCTGAGCAAAACCATTGAAAGCGGCCATCGTGACGAAGGCGGCCAGTTGCTCGCGGCGTTAGGCGCGATGCAAAGCGGGCTCAAGGGCACTATCCAGCAGATTGCCAGTGCGGCAGATCAACTGGCTTCGGCGGCCGAAGAGCTCAACGCGGTGACCGAAGAGAGCAGCCGCGGCCTGGTCCGTCAAAATGACGAAATCCAGCTGGCGGCTACCGCCGTCACCGAAATGAGCGCTGCGGTTGACGAAGTGGCGCGCAACGCCACATCGACCTCCGAGGCTTCCCGCCACACCAGCAATGAAGCAGCCAGCGGCCGCGATCAGGCGCGTGAGGCGGTCAAGGCGATCACCAGTGTGAATGCCGAGATCGGCCAGTCGACCGTGATTGTCGATGAGTTGGCAGGCAGCGTGCGCGATATCGCCAAAGTCCTTGACGTCATCCGTGGTATCGCCGAGCAGACCAACCTGCTCGCACTCAACGCGGCCATCGAGGCGGCGCGGGCAGGTGAGCAGGGCCGCGGTTTTGCTGTGGTGGCCGACGAAGTCAGAGCCCTGGCCGCGCGCACCCAAGCCTCCACCGGCGAGATCGAAGCGATGATCGCCAGCGTGCAATCGCGCGCCGACGACGCGGTCAAGGCCATGGGCAACAGCCGTGCCCTGGCCAGTAATACTCAGGAACTGGCCAAGGCCACTGGCGAATCGCTTGAGCGTATCGCTCAGAACATCGCTGGCATCAACGACCGCAACATGCTGATCGCCACCGCATCCGAAGAGCAGGCCAACGTCGCGCGGGAAGTGGATCGTAACCTGGTCAACATTCAGGATCTTTCCACCCAGACCGCAGCAGGCGCCAACCAGACCAGCGCATCCAGCCAGGAGCTGTCGCGCCTGGCGGTATCGTTCAATCAGCTGGTCAGCACCTTCAAGCTGTAAGCCGCGAACACTAGGGCTTGAGCTTTGCCAGTCACTTGCATGGAGGCATGCAGGTGACTGGCAAGCGCTTGTCGGCAGAGTTTTCAATTAAGCTTGAGCCGCCACTCCCTACCGGAACCCTCGCAATGACGCTGACAATCCGCCCTGCCGAGCGCGCCGATGCTGCGCTGATCCTGCGTTTTATCACTGAACTGGCGATCTATGAAAAGGCCGAACACGAGGTCAAGACCGACGTCGCCGGGATCGAGAGCAGCCTGTTCGGCGAGCACAGTACGACCCATGGCCTGATCTGCGAGCTGGACGGCGAGCCGATTGGTTTTGCCGTGTACTTCTTCAATTACTCGACCTGGCTGGGCAAGCACGGCTTGTATCTGGAGGACCTGTACGTGTCGCCGCAACAGCGTGGTGCAGGCGCGGGTAAAGCATTGCTGCGCCATCTGGCGAAGATGGCAGTGGCACGCGGGTGCGGACGCTTTGAATGGTCGGTGCTGGATTGGAATACCCCTGCGATCGAATTCTACGAAGCCATTGGCGCCAAGGCGCAGGATGAGTGGATTGGCTATCGCTTGAGCGGGGAGGCGTTGGTCGCGTTTGCCAGCGGTAGGCGGTCTGCGTAGCGGCCTCAGGATTTATGCAGCACCGTAAAATCGCCGGGCCCGCTTTGCGGGCCTTTCGCGACACAAGGCCGCTCCTACAGGGGACGGTGTGCAGGCATAAAATTTATTGTGGATTGTTATGTTATAACAACCGTAGAATCTCGCCTCGTCTTTAGCCGCACTTGTGCTCGATCAGGAGTTGTAATGAGAACCGCCCCGCTATCACTTGCCGCGCTGACCGCGCTGGTCATGACCGACCTTCATGCCAATCAAACCGGTAGCTCGGTCATCACCCTGGGCGAGATCAAGGTCTCGCAGGCAGCCGGCACCGCGCTGCGCACCGAGAACGTGCTGACCTCGGTCGATGTGCTGGGCGGCGATCAGGTCGAAGACAAGAACGTGATGAACAGCTGGCAGTTGCTCGGGCAGATGCCGGGCATCCAGTTGACTGAGACAGGGCAGGGCGCCGAGTCGGGCAAGGCGACTTTCCGCGCCTTCAACGGTGAGGGTTACATCAACGGCATCAAGATGCTCATCGATGGCATCCCGAGCAACGTCAACAGCGGCAACCAGCGCTTTGTCGACATGGTGTTCCCGCTCGACATCAGCTACATCGAAGTGGTCCGCGGTACCAACGACCCGCGCTACGGCCTGCACAACATCGGCGGCAACATCAACTACGTCACCCGCCAAGGTGGCAACTACATCGACAGCCGAGTCACTTACGGCAGTTTCGATACCCGTGAAGTACAGCTGGCGATCGGCCATGAAGAGGGCAACTTCGCCCAGAACTACATCCTGGCCAAGCAGGACTCGGACGGCTTTCGCGACAACAGCAACTCCAATAAATACGCCCTCGGCGGCAAATGGTTCGTTACTGATGACGAGCAGACCCTGCGCGTTGGCCTGATCGCCCGGCTGTATCACCACCAGGCCGAGGAGAGCGGGTTTCTCACCCGCGATGAGCTGCGCGCCAGCCGCACCCAGTCGCCCGCCAAGAACGCCAACGACGGCGACGACCGCGACATGAAGCAGCTGAGCCTGCACATGGACTGGCAACTCAGCGATCAATTGAGCATGAGCAACAAGCTCTACTACAACAGTTACAACGATGATCGCACCATCACCTTCACTGACTACCCGCTGGGCAACGCCCCGCGCCAGCGCCGCATGTGGGACGAGCAGCAGGCCGGCCTGCTGAGCACGCTGACCTGGCGCGCCAACGACCTGTTGACCCTGGACGGCGGTATTAACGTAGAAGAGCAGGACAACACTTATCGCCGGCAACGCTACAGCTTTGGCGTGCCGACCGATTTCGATGCAGCCCCCGCGCGCATTCAGGACGACGACCACTACACCTTGCGCAACCTCGGTGGCTATGTGCAGGCGATCATCCAGCCGACCGAGTCACTGAAGATCATCCCGGCCATGCGTGTCGACAAGTTCGACGGCAATACCACCACCCTCGGCGGCCAGAAGGCCTCGTTGCAGGACTACGGCTGGATCCAGCAGCCGAAGTTGAGCGTGGTCTACAGCGTCAGCGAAAGCGTCGACGTCTACGCCAACTGGGGCCGCACGTTCCAGATTCTTACCGGTAGCAGTTTCCCGGCCTACTTGAGCGCCGGCCAGGCCAGCTATGCCCCGTCGATCAATACCGGCAAAGAACTGGGGGTCAAGTTCCGCCCGTTCGACGGCGCTGAGGCGCGCGCTTCCGTGTGGCAGCAGGATGCTACCGATGAAGTGGCCAATATGCCGGCCACCGGCACCTCGGTGGGGCTTGGCGAAACCCGTCGGCGCGGCATCGACCTGCAGCTCAACGCGCAATTGAACGAACAGTGGACGTTGTGGGGCTCGCACTCGATTCAGGAGGCCAAGGTGGTCAAGGCCTTCGCCGCCACTGGCGAGTCGCTGGCGGGCAAGGAGGTGTTTTCGACGCCGCGTTACATCAGCAACCTCGGCGCCGACTACCAGTACAACGATGACTGGCGCTTTGGCCTGCAGGCCCGGGCCCAGGGCGACTACTACATCGATGCGCAGAATCAGCAAGGCAAGTACGGTGGCTTTGCCGTGCTGGATGCCAGCGTGCGCTACCGTATCTCCAGCGCGACCAGTGTCGATCTGCAATTGAAGAACCTTACCGATCGCGAGTACGAATACGTCTGGTACGACAACTTCTTCTGGGGCGGCGACGATCAGCCGATGTTTTCGCCAGCACCGGGCCGCTCGGCGTTTGTCTCGCTCAACATGAAGTTGTAAAGCCTGACCAGCTGGGGTTCGAAGGTTAAGACCATCAACACTTCACTTAATCTTTCGCATTTGCAGGTGTATCGTATTCGCCCTTCATTGCCAGCCCGGTGCTGGCAGACTGATCGCGTATAACGAGGTACCTGCACCGATGTCCTTTACCCGTCGACAAATGCTCAAGGGCCTGACTGGCCTGGTCGTGGTTGGCCTGGGCGCTGGAGGCGCAGCGCGCTACTGGCTGGGCAAGGTCGAGGACGACAACGCCGGACATGACTACGAGCTGATCGCCGCGCCGCTTGAAGTCGAGCTGGTAGCGGGCTTCAAGACCGAGGCCTGGGCCTTTGGCCCATCGGCGCCGGGCACCGAGCTGCGGGTCCGCCAGGGCACCTGGCTGCGGGTGCGCTTCATCAACCACCTGTCGGTCGAAACCACCATCCATTGGCACGGTATCCGCCTGCCGCTGGAAATGGACGGCGTGCCCTATGTCTCGCAACTGCCGGTCAAGCCCGGCGAGTACTTCGACTACAAGTTCCGCGTGCCGGACGCCGGCAGCTACTGGTATCACCCGCACGTGAGCAGCTCCGAGGAGCTTGGTCGGGGCCTGGTCGGCCCACTGATCGTCGAAGAGCGCGAGCCCACCGGCTTCAAGCATGAGCGCACGCTGAGCCTGAAAAACTGGCACGTCGACGAGCAGGGCGGGTGGCTGCCGTTCAGCATTCCTCGTGAAGCTGCGCGCAATGGCACCGCTGGGCGCTTGATCACCATCAACGGCCAGGCCGATTCGGTCACCGAGCTGCCGGCCGGGCAGGTCGTGCGCGTGCGCCTGCTCAACCTCGACAATACCTGGACCTACCGCATCAACCTGCGTGGCAACTGCGAGGCGATGATCTACGCCCTCGATGGCAACCCGGTCACGCCGCGGCCATTGGACGATGACTATTGGCTGGGCCCTGGCATGCGCATCTGCCTGGCGATCCGCATCCCTGAAGCCGGCGAGGAGATCTCCCTGCGCGACGGCTTTGTGCGCCTCGGCACCCTGCGCTCGGTTGCCAGCAGCGACGCCCCCGGCGAATGGCCGCCGGCATTACCGGCCAACCCGATCGCCGAACCAGACCTGGCCAACGCCGAGAAGATCAACTTCAATTTCGAGTGGGTCGGCAAGGTTTCGGTCGACACCGACAGCGGCCGCCCGCCAAGCCTGTGGCAGATCAACGGCAAGGCCTGGGACATTACCGACAAGACCTGCGCCGACCGCCCGATCGCCACATTGGAAAAGGGCAAGAGCTACATCTTCGAGCTGAAGAACATGACCCAGTACCAGCACCCGATTCACTTGCATGGCATGAGCTTCAAGGTGCTCAGTTCCAACCGGCACAAAATCACCGAGCCGTGGTTCACCGATACTTACCTGCTGGGCAAGAACGAGCGCGCCCAGGTGGCCCTGGTGGCTGATAACCCGGGTACCTGGATGTTCCATTGCCACGTCATCGACCACATGGAAACCGGCCTGATGGCCGCGATTGCGGTGGTCTGATGCGCGCGCAGATTATTGATCGCAGCCGTGATCAGGCTTTTATGCAGATGGCCCTGGAGCTGGCTGCGCAAGGTGCGGCGTTGGGCGAAGTGCCGGTTGGCGCGGTGCTGGTGCAGGGTGGCGAAGTGATCGGCAGCGGCTTCAACCGACCGATCACCGACAGCGATCCCAGCGCCCACGCCGAGATGGTCGCCATTCGCGCTGCAGCGCAGGCGGCCAGCAACTACCGGCTGCCCGGCAGCACGCTGTACGTGACCCTGGAGCCGTGCAGTATGTGCGCAGGTTTGATCGTTCATTCGCGGGTGGCGCGGGTGGTGTATGGGGCGCTGGAACCGAAAGCGGGGATCGTGCAGAGCCAGGGGCAGTTCTTTACCCAGGGCTTTCTCAACCATCGGGTGCTGTTCGAAGGTGGGGTGCTGGCGCAGGAATGCGGGCAGATACTCAGCGATTTCTTCAAGGCGCGGCGGGCAAAAGCCTCGAGCTGAGCCGGTTACATCGGCGGTGACTGTTCCGCTGGCTTGTCCTTGTTGACGCCTGGCACATGCAGGTTGCCTTCGGCGACCTGACCTTCGAGCTGCGGCTGGGTCACCCAGGTCAGGATGTCGTAGTAACGGCGGATGTTGGCGACAAAATGCACCGGCTCGCCGCCGCGGGCGTAGCCATAGCGGGTCTTGCTGTACCACTGCTTCTGCGACAGGCGCGGCAGCATCTTCTTTACGTCCAGCCATTTGTTCGGGTTCAGGCCTTCGCGCTTGGCCAGGGTGCGGGCGTCTTCCAGGTGGCCGCTGCCGACGTTGTAGCCGGCCAGGGCGAACCAGGTACGGTCCGGCTCCTTGATGCTGTCGTCGAGCTGTTCCTTGACCAGCATGAAGTACTTGGCGCCGCCGGTGATGCTCTGCTTGGCATCCAGCCGGTTGGACACGCCCATCGCCTGCGCGGTGCGCTGGGTCAGCATCATCAGCCCGCGCACGCCGGTCTTGGAGGTCACCTCAGGCTGCCACATCGACTCCTGATAGCCGATTGCCGCAAGCAGGCGCCAATCGACCTGCTCGACCTTGGCCGAGGCCTTGAAGTGCTTTTCATACTTGGGCAGGCGCTGCTGCAAATGCTGGGCGAAGGTGTAGGCGCCGACGTAACCGAGGACGTCGACGTGGCCGTAGTAACGATCCTTGAGGCGCTGCAGGGTGCCGTTCTTTTGCGCTTTGTCGAGAAACTCGTTGACCTCGTTGAGCAGGCTGTTGTCTTCGCCCGCGGCGACTGCCCAGCGCTGATCACGACTGTCGCCCAGGTCAAAGGCAACCCGTACATTGGGGAAGTACACCTGGTTCATCGCCAGCTCGTTGGAGTCGACCAGGGTCAGGTCGATCTGGCCTTCATCGACCATGCGCAGCAGGTCGACTACTTCAACGGCGTCGGATTCTTCGTATTCCAGGGTCGGGAACTGTTTTTTCAGCGCTGCCAGTTGCTCTGCATGGCTGCTGCCCTTGAGCACCATGATCTTCTTGCCGATCAGGCCCTTGGCCTGGGTCGGCCGCGAACGCCCATTGCGGTAGATGACCTGCGGGGTGACTTCGAGGTACGGATGCGAGAATTTTGCCTGGATGTTGCGCTTTTCGCTGCTGACCAGGCCCGCCGCTGCCAGCACCGGACCGGACGGTTTGCCCAGTTGATCGAACATTTCGTCGATATTGTCGGCGGTTTCGATCTCCAGCTTCACCCCCAGGTCATCGGCAAAACGCTTGACCAGCTCGTATTCGAAGCCGGTTTCGCCGTTGCGGTCCTGGAAGTAAGTGGCCGGGCTGTTGCGGGTAATCACGCGCAGCACGCCGTCTTCCTTGACGCGCTCGAGAGTGCTGGGTTTTTCAACACAGGCACCGAGCATCAGGAAGAGGCCGGTTGCGAAGAGCCATTGGGCGCAACGCTTGCGCAAAGCAGTGGGGGCGAACATAGCTTGCAGTATACGCAAAGGGCCGCAACTGCCATATCTCGACAACGCTGGGCAGGTCTGCTAGCAGATTGGCCAGGGATTTACTGATGGCCGAGCAAAACCGGCAAAAACCCCCGACTTTTCTGACCCCGGAGTCCGGTTCAGCCGCCCGGCAGCATTGCCTTGCAGCGGGTGCCCAATCGCGCGAATTACGCTAGAATGCACGGCCTCTAAGCACACCCCTTCCTGAGGCTGTCCCGACGATGTTGATCCTGCGCGGCGCTCCTGCCCTTTCTGCCTTTCGCCACGGTAAGCTACTCGAGCAACTGAGCCAGAAAGTCCCCGCTGTTACCGGCTTGTATGCCGAATTCGCCCACTTCGCCGACGTCGATGGTGAATTGACCGCCGACCAGCAGCAAGTGTTGGCCCGTCTGCTCAAGTACGGGCCGAGCGTGCCGGTACAAGAGCCGACTGGCCGCCTGTTCCTGGTAGTTCCGCGCCTGGGCACGATTTCGCCCTGGGCCAGCAAGGCCAGCGACATCGCCCACAACTGCGGCCTGCAGAGCATTCAGCGCCTGGAGCGCGGCATTGCCTTCTATGTGGCCGGCGACCTCAGTGAGGCCGACGCGCAAGAAGTTGCCGCCGCGCTGCATGACCGCATGACCCAGCGCGTGCTGACCCAACTGGAGCAGGCAGGCGATCTGTTCAGCCATGCCCAGCCCAAGCCGATGACCTCGGTCGACGTGCTCGGCGGTGGCCGTACAGCTCTGGCGCAGGCCAACATCGACCTCGGTCTGGCCCTGGCCGAAGACGAGATCGATTACCTGGTCAACGCCTTCCAGGGCCTCAAGCGTAACCCGAACGACATCGAACTGATGATGTTCGCCCAGGCCAACTCCGAGCATTGCCGACACAAGATCTTCAATGCCACCTGGGACATCGACGGCCAGGCGCAGGACAAGAGCCTGTTCGGCATGATCAAGAACACCTACCAGATGCACAGCGAAGGCGTGTTGTCGGCTTACAAGGACAACGCCTCGGTGATCGTCGGCAGCGTGGCCGGGCGCTTCTTCCCGAACCCTGAAACCCGCCAGTACGGCGCGGTGCAGGAGCCGGTGCACATCCTCATGAAGGTCGAGACGCACAACCACCCGACCGCCATTTCGCCATTCTCCGGCGCTTCCACCGGTTCTGGTGGCGAGATCCGTGACGAAGGCGCGACCGGTCGCGGCGCCAAGCCCAAGGCTGGCCTGACCGGCTTTACCGTGTCCAACCTGCGGATCCCAGGCTTCGAACAGCCGTGGGAGAAGCCATACGGCAAGCCAGAGCGCATCGTCAACGCCCTCGACATCATGGTCGAAGGCCCGCTCGGCGGCGCCGCGTTCAACAACGAATTCGGCCGTCCGGCCCTGACCGGCTATTTCCGTACCTTCGAGCAGTCGATCCAGACCCCGCACGGCGAAGAAGTGCGCGGCTACCACAAGCCGATCATGCTGGCCGGCGGCCTGGGCAACATCCGTGAAGATCACGTGCAAAAGGCCGAGATCACCGTTGGCGCCAAGCTGATCGTGCTCGGCGGCCCAGCCATGCTGATCGGCCTGGGTGGCGGCGCGGCGTCGTCGGTTGCCACCGGCGCCAGCTCGGCTGACCTCGATTTCGCTTCCGTTCAACGGGAAAACCCGGAAATGGAGCGCCGCTGCCAGGAAGTCATCGACCGCTGCTGGCAGCTGGGCGACGACAACCCGATCGCCTTCATCCATGACGTCGGCGCGGGCGGCATTTCCAACGCCTTCCCGGAACTGGTCAACGACGGTGGTCGTGGTGGCCGCTTCGAACTGCGCAACGTGCCCAACGACGAGCCGGGCATGGCCCCGCACGAAATCTGGAGCAACGAATCGCAAGAGCGTTACGTGATGGCGGTCGATGCGGCCAACTTCGAGCGTTTCAAAGCCATCTGCGAACGTGAGCGCTGCCCGTTTGCGGTGGTCGGCGAAGCCACTGCCGAACCGCACCTGACCGTTACCGACAGCCACTTCGGCAACACCCCGGTCGACATGCCGCTCGACGTCCTGCTCGGCAAGCCGCCGCGCATGCACCGTTCGGTCACTCGCGAAGAAGAGCTTGGCGATGAGTTCGACCCAAGCACGCTGGACCTGGCCGACTCGGTCGAGCGCGTGCTGCACCACCCGGCGGTGGCCAGCAAGAGCTTCCTGATCACCATCGGCGACCGCACCATCACCGGCCTGGTTGCACGCGACCAGATGGTCGGCCCATGGCAGGTTCCGGTAGCGGATTGCGCCGTGACCGCGACCAGCTTCGACGTCTACACCGGCGAAGCCATGGCGATGGGTGAGCGTACCCCGCTGGCCCTGCTGGATGCCCCGGCCTCCGGCCGCATGGCGGTCGGTGAGGCGCTGACCAACCTGGCTGCTGCGCGTATCGACAAGCTGTCCGACATCAAACTCTCGGCCAACTGGATGTCGGCAGCCGGCCACCCGGGTGAAGATGCCCGCCTGTTCGACGCCGTCCGAGCCGTAGGCATGGAACTTTGCCCTGAGCTGGGTCTGACCATTCCAGTGGGCAAGGACTCCATGTCGATGAAGACCCAGTGGAGCGAGCAGGGCGCGCAAAAAAGCGTGACTTCGCCGATGTCGCTGATCATCAGCGGCTTCGCCCCGGTGGTCGACGTACGCCAGACCCTGACCCCGCAACTGCGCATGGACAAGGGCGAAACCGACCTGATCCTGATCGACCTGGGCCGCGGCAAAAACCGCATGGGCGCGTCGATCCTGGCGCAGACCCACGGCAAGCTGGCTGCGCAAGCGCCGGACGTCGACGACGCTGAAGACCTCAAGGCCTTCTTCGCCGTGATCCAGGGCCTCAACGCCGATGGTCACCTGCTGGCCTACCACGACCGTTCCGACGGCGGCCTGCTGACCACCGTGCTGGAAATGGCCTTCGCCGGCCATTGCGGTCTGGACCTTGAACTCGACACCCTGACCAGCAAGCGCGAAAAAGTCGCGGCGATTCTCTTCAACGAAGAGCTCGGCGCGGTCATCCAGGTTCGCCAGGATGCCACCCCGGACGTGCTCGCGCAGTTCAGCGCTGCTGGCCTGGGCGAGGATTGCGTGGCCGTGATCGGTCAGCCGATCAACAACAGCGAAGTGCTGATCAAGCTCGCCGGCGAAGCGGTATTCACCGGTGATCGCGGCCAGCTGCAGCGCGAGTGGGCCAAGACCAGCTATCAGATCCAGCGCCTGCGTGACAACGTCGACTGCGCTGATCAGGAATACGCCGGCCTGCTGGTTGAAGACAACCCAGGCCTGAGCGTCAAGCTTGGTTTCGACGTCAACCATGACATCGCGGCGCCGTACATCAAAAAAGGCATCCGCCCGCAAGTGGCAGTCCTGCGTGAGCAGGGCGTCAACGGCCAGGTCGAGATGGCTGCGGCGTTCGACCGTGCCGGCTTCAACGCCGTCGACGTGCACATGAGCGATATCCTCGCCGGTCGTGTTGACCTGGAAGCGTTCAAAGGCCTGGTTGCCTGCGGCGGCTTCTCTTACGGTGACGTGCTCGGTGCCGGTGAGGGCTGGGCCAAGTCGGCGCTGTTCAACAGCCGCGCGCGGGATGCCTTCCAGGCATTCTTCGAGCGTGACGACAGCTTCACCCTGGGTGTGTGCAACGGTTGCCAGATGATGTCCAACCTGCACGAGCTGATCCCGGGCAGCGAGCTGTGGCCGCACTTCGTGCGTAACCGCTCCGAGCAGTTCGAAGCCCGTGTGGCGATGGTCGAGGTGCAGAAGTCCAACTCGATCTTCCTGCAGGGCATGGCCGGTTCGCATATGCCGATCGCCATCGCCCACGGTGAAGGCCACGCCGAGTTCGCCGACCCGGCCGCGCTGCTTGCAGCCGACCAGTCTGGCTGCGTGGCGCTGCGCTTTGTCGACAACCACGGCAAGGTCACCGAAGCCTACCCGGCCAACCCGAACGGCTCACCGCGTGGTATCACCGGTCTCACCAGCCGCGATGGCCGCGTGACGATCATGATGCCGCACCCTGAGCGGGTGTTCCGCGCAGTGCAGAACTCGTGGCGTCCAGACGACTGGCAGGAAGATGCGGCGTGGATGCGCATGTTCCGCAACGCGCGGGTGTGGGTGAACTAAGCGGTGTACAAGCTCGCCTTCTTCGTCCCGGCCAGCCATGTCGAAGTGGTCAAGGCCGCCGTGTTTGCCGCCGGTGGCGGCCGTATCGGTGGCTATGAGCACTGCGCCTGGCAGACCCTTGGCCAAGGCCAGTTCCGGCCGATGGCCGGCAGCCAGCCGTTTCTCGGGCAGGCTGGCGAGGTCGAGCAGGTCGAGGAGTGGAAGGTCGAGCTGGTGGTGGCCGACGAGCTGATTCAGCAGGTTGTCACTGCCTTGAAGCACAGCCACCCGTACGAAACGCCTGCTTATGAGGTTTGGCCGTTGGCTGACTTCTGAGCTGTTGTTGTCGCACCGTTACACGCGAAAAGCCCCGGCAGGCCACTGCCGGGGCTTTTCAATTTATAGTGACACGCTGCTGCACGTGCCTCAGTCGCCACTGCGCCTCGTGGGCAGCGAAGTGCAGGCCAACAGCCCGACTTCAAACAGGACCCACATCGGCACCGCCAGCATCGTCTGTGAGAACACATCCGGCGGCGTCAGGATCATCCCCACCACAAAGCAGCCGACGATCACGTAGGGCCGACTCTTGCGCAGCGTCGCCACATCGGTCAAACCGGCCCAGACCACGATGAAGGTCGCCACCGGGATCTCGAACGCCAGGCCAAACGCCAGGAACAGCGCCATGATGAAATCCAGATACAGGCTGATGTCGGTCATCATCGCCACGCCATCAGGCGTCACGCTGGCGAAAAAGCCGAACATCATCGGAAATACCAGAAAGAACGCGAAGGCCATGCCGCTGTAGAACAGGACGATGCTCGACAGCAGCAGTGGCAGGGCGATGCGCCGCTCGCGCTGGTACATGCCGGGCGCTATGAAGCCCCAGGCCTGATGCAGCAGCAACGGCATGGCCACGAACAACGCGCACATCGCGGTCAGCTTGAACGGCGTCAGAAACGGCGAGGTGACGCTGGTGGCAATCATGCTGGTGCCTTCCGGCAGGTACCGGCGCAGCGGCTCGGAAATCAGCGTGTACAGCGTCTGCGCAAACGGGAACAGCGCGGCGAACAGCAGGCCGATCATCAGCAGGGCGCGCAGCAGGCGTTTGCGCAGTTCGCGCAGATGCTCGGTGATCGGCATGCGAGGCTGCTCAGGCACAGCAATGCTCATGATGCATTCTCCTTGGCGATGACCGGCGCAGCGGCGTCATTGGCCGGCTGCGTGTCGAGGCGGATACCCTGGCGCAGGTCCTGTTCCAGGCGTTGCAGCGGCGCGCTGTCCAGTGCCGGCAGGTCGATCTCGCGTTCGACCTGGGTGCGCAGCGTGTGCATCGCGCGACGGGCCTGGCCCAGCACGCGGCCGACCGCGCGCGCCGCCACCGGCAGGCGCTCGGGGCCGAGCACCAGCAGGGCGACGATGCCGACCAGCATCAGCTCGGTGAAGCCGATCTCGAACATCAGGCCTGACGGTCCGTGTGCGCCTGCGGCACGCTCTGCCCGTTCAGCGTTGGCGCCTGCTCGGCCTGAACATTGGCAGCGTTGTTGGCATCGGTATCGCCGCCCATGGATTTGCGAAAGCCCTGGATCGCCTCGCCGACATCGCTGCCCAGGCCCTTGAGGCGCTTGGTGCCAAACAGCAGAAACACGATCAACAGCACGATCACCAGTTGCCAGATTCCAATACCACCCATGTCAGCGCACTCCTGTAAGGCCATGAAAAGAGAAGCAATCCTGCCTGTCCTAGATGACGCCTGGATGACGGTGGAACGGCTGCCATCTGCCTGCAACACGCACGGTGTTGACTGGCGGCTTTCGGTGATGAAAAGGCAGGCGGCAATGGGCGGTAAGCAACAGCAGGGCGCGGCACTGTTGATGGTCATGGTGGCGCTGGCGATGCTGGCTGCGGGCTTGACCTGGCTGGTCGAAGGTGGCCGTCGTCAGGTCGATGAAGTGCGCCTGCTGCAGCAGCGGGTGCAGGCGCGGGCGATGCAACAGGCCGGTCTGGCCTATGCCAAACAAGCCCTGCGCGATCCCGCTTGGCGGCTCAGCCCGCTGTTCTGGCAGGCCCTGCGCGGGCAGCCACTGAATTACGATTTTGCCGGCGGTACGGCGCAGTTGCGGGTACGCGATCAGCACACCTGCTTCAACGTCAATGCCCTGCTTGGCAACGACGCCGAGCGCGCCGAGCGCCAACTGCGCTACTTGCTGGGCGACAACATGGCGGCCGAACGGCTGGTGCACGGCCTGGCGGACTGGCTCGACAGTGACAGCGATGCCCGCCTGCAAGGCGCCGAAAGTGCCCAGTACCTGCGCCAGCAGCCACCGCGGCTGGCGGCCAATCAGCCGATGCTCGACAGCAGCGAGCTGAACCTGCTGCTGGAGCCGGACGCGACCCGCCAGCGCCGCTATCCGATGTTGTGTGCGATCGCGCAGACCAGTGGCTGGCGCTTGAACGCCAACGCCTTGGGCCTGGAACACCTGGAGCTGCTCGATGCGTTGTATGAAGGCAAGTATCCGCGTTCACTGCTCAGCCGCATTGTCAGTGGCCGGCCTGCGACCGGTTATGCCGATGCAGCGGATCTGCGCCAGGCGCTGGGTGCGGTCGATGATGAAACGTTCGAGCGCTTGAGTGAGGGCTTGCTGCTCAACAGCGGCCATTACCTGTTGCAGCTGTCGTTCGAGGAAGAGGGGCTGAGCTTGCGCAGTCAGTTGCAGGTCGAGGCTCTGGGTGTGGTGCAGTGGCATGCGCGGGTGCCGGCGCAGCAGGTGCGCGTCAGGGCGCGCGAACCGTTGTTGTGAGCCCACAATCGAGAACGCCCCGGTCGCAGTGCCAGGGCGGCGCTGCAACCGGGGCGTTGATCAGGTTTGATCAGGCAGTGCCGATCTCGCCGCCATCATTACGCTGAATGACTACCGTCGAAGCTCGCGGGCGCACCGTGGCACCTGCCGGAGTGGCGTCGGTAGCGACGTCGTTGTACGGCCAGTTGCCCGGATGCTGGATGTTGACGAACATCGACTTGTTGTCTGGGGCAAAGGCAATCCCGGTCACTTCACAGCCGTTCGGGCCGACGAAGAAACGGCGCAGGGCCGACTGGTTCTGCGCGTTCACCGGGACCTGCTTGCCGGCAGCATCGACCAGATCGGTCGGGATCACCGCCAGCAGCTGGTCGTTGGTGTAGTCGGTGAGGGTCGACTCGCCGTTGTCGGTTTCGATCCAGAGCACGCCGCGGCTGTCGAAGCTCATGCCATCGGGGCTGGCGAACTGGTTCAGTTCGGTCAAGCCGGAGCGGTTGATATCGGCAGTGCCGGCAGCGTTGGCGCCAAACACGAAGATGTCCCAGTTGAAGCTCAACTGGTCGTCGCTGTCGTGCCAGCGGATCACGTGGCCATGACGGTTCGGCCCGCGTGGGTTGGCAGCATCGACCTTGTCCGCAGTGCGCGCGCTGTTGTTGGTGAGGGTCAGGTAGACGTCACCGTTGACCGGGTGTACCGCGGTCCACTCGGGGCGGTCCATCGGCGTTGCACCAACGGCATCGGCGGCGCCGCGGGTATTGATGATGATCCCCGGCAGGTCACCGAACAGCGCGCCCAGGGTGCTGCCGCCGGTGGTGGCGGTGGCCACGTCGAGCAGCAGCCAGTTGCCGCTGCCGTCGGCATTGAAGCGAGCTACGTACAGCTTGCCTTGGTCCATGTACTTGGCACCGGTAGCCAGGCGGTCGGCCGGGGTGGCGTCCGCCGGGTCCCAGACCGCGTCGGAGACGAACTTGTACAGGTATTCGTTGTTGGAGTCGTCGCCGGTGTACCAGACCAACGGCTTGCCCGCGACCGGCAGGCCCGGGCAGCAGCCCTCGTGGCGGAAGCGGCCCAATGCGGTGCGCTTCACTGCCAGGGTGCTGGCGTTGTACGGGTCGATCTCGACGATGTAGCCGTAGGTGCTGGCTTCGTTGCGGTAGTCGTCAGTGGCGCTGGCGCCGCTTGGGGTGATGTTGAAACGGCCGAACTCATCGTCCACTTCGCTGGCATCACCGGCACAGGTTTCCCAGCGGTACTGGCCACGGGTGGCGCTGACGCCGATGCGCACTTGATCCGCCGGGCGGGTCGCAGTGTTGACGAAGATGCCTGGCCAGTTTTCTTCGCAGGTCAGGTAGGTGCCCCACGGCGTGTAGCCATTGCCGCAGTTGTTGTTGGTGCCGCGGCACTGGGTGCCGGCTGGGGAGAATTTGGTCTTGACATGGTCGCTGCCGCGCAGTGGTCCGGCGATATCCATCAGCGACACCGTGGTGAAGCGGCGGTTGAGCGGGTCGTTGTCGACCACCTGCCAGCGCCCGCTGACCTTGCTCAGGCGGACCACGCCGGCGCCGTGGGCGTTGATTTCCTTGCGTGCTTCTTCCACCGGGCGCTTGCCGCTGCCGTCGGTGGTGGGGCCGGCCGGGTGCAGTGCGGCGGCATCGATGTACTCGAAGTTGATCGCCAGCAGGCCGTCATCCGAGCTGCCGTTGATAGGGAAGAAGTGCATGCCGTCGTGGTGCATGCCCATCGCGTTGGCCTGGTCGGTGGAGGTGTTGCTGCCATCGGACTTCCACGGATTGGCGTTGCTGTTCAGCGGAGTGCCCCAGGGCGCCAGCACGTAGGCGCTGTAACCGGCAGCGACGACGCAGGCATCGGTGCGCGAGCCTGCGATGGAGTCGAAACCGAGCCTGAGCTTGACCGGCTCCGGGGTAGACGGCGAGTCGTTGTCGGAACCGCCACCACTGTCGAAACAGCCTGTCAGACCGGTGCCGGCGATCATTGCGATGGCTGCGCCAAGGCTGCCGCGCATCACGGTGCGACGGCTCAGGTAAGTGTCCATGACGCTGGCCATCGGCAGGTTGCCGCTTTGGTTGCGGTCCAGGTTGTCGCCGGTGTCTCGACTCATCAGGGTGTCCTTATAGTGGCTGAGTTGGAGGAAACCGCGACTGTAGTGCTCAAGTGTGATGATTCCTTGGCAGAAATATTAAGGTCTGCTTAAAACCAGCAGTTCTTACCAGTGCGTATTGACAGAACAGTCGGCGATTACTGTCGGATATCTGCCATGAAACTGTCATCTGAGCGCCGCAATATCCGAACCCCAACGTGAACTCGGAAAAGGATGCGGGCCTGATGGTTAGCAGTGTGGGCAGACGCGAGGTAATCAGCTGGATGGGTGTCGCGGCGTTGACGCCGTTGCTTGGCGCCTGCTCGGCGCTGCCCGGCCAGCGTGGCGGCGGTGCGCCGCTGGACCTGCTGTATCTCGCCGACACCCTGGATGCCCGCCAACCCGGCCAGGCGGTGGTGCCGGCGACGCGCCTGGGGCCGGTCAGCCACCTCGGCCGCGCGCCGTGGATGACCGGCGCCAGCGCCAGTGCCGCATCCCCGGAGCTTGCGCCTTTGCTGGATGCCAGCCAGAGCAGCCGCGCACAGCTGGGTGGGTACCCGGTGCTGGCCGCGTTGCTCGAGCAACTGCGCAACGAAGCCGGCGCAGACAACTGCCTGACCCTGGAGAACGGTCAGGGCTGGAATGGCAGCGGCCTGGCTTATCTGAGCCAGGGCGAAAGCGGCGTGCAGGGCAGCCAGCTACTGGGCAGCGATGTCCGCGTCAGCAGCGATGAACGTGTGCTCTGGCCACAGCGCTGTGCGGCGCTCTATCAGCAGTCTACCGCGGCGACACTGGGTGCAGGCCTGTCTGCCGAGCAGAGCAAGGCGCTCGGCATCGACAGCCTGCGGGTGTTCCAGCGCGCAGGTGTGCGGATTGCTGTGGTGGGGGTGACCGACCCTTATGCGCAGGATCAAAAAGCCTCTCTGAAGCAGTGGTATCAGTCACTGCAAGCGGTCTTTCAGCAGGCGCGACGCGAGGCTGATCTGGTCATTGCGCTGGCCGATGTCGGCACCGGCCCGGGCCTGTGGCTGGCCGAGCGCGTGGCTGAAATCGACGTGCTGCTATGCGCCCGTGGCCAGGACTTGTGGCCGGCGCCAGTGCTGGCCAGCCAGGCCAGCGGCCGGCAGGTGCCGGTGCTGTTCGCCGGTTGCCGTGGCAGCGGCGCGTTCCGTTTGCGTTGCCAGCAGGTGGCGGGTCAATGGCAGTTTCAGGCGCGTTTCTTTCCCGCCTTCGAGCAGCAGTTGACGCCCGCTGCCCAGGCGCGCGCCGCACAACTGCGCAGTGTGGTGCGGGCGCAGCGTGCCGGCCATGCCGCTTGGCTCGATCTACCGTTGGCGCGAGCGCCGCAAGCCCTGTGGCGGCGCGATACGCGCGGCGGCAGTTGGGATGCCTTGCTCCAGCAAGCGTTGTCTGACAGCAGCGCCATGCCGGTGTTGTTGCCGGGGCTGCGCTACGACTATCCGTTGGCAGGCGGTGAAATGATCACCCGCGAGCACCTGATAAGCCTTACCGGTGGCTACCCAGCGCCCGTGGTCGAGGCGCCGGCACGGCAGGTTGAACAGGTGCTGGAAAACGCCGCCGAGCAGTTGTTCGGCGACCCGCTGCTGCTCGACAACAGCCAGGATCTACCACGCTGGCAAGACCAGGCCTGGCGCGTCAGTTATAGCCCGCAAGGCAAGCGTATCGCTGACTTTGCGACCGTGCAGGGCCAGTGCCGCACCTTCGGCCTGCAGTTCGCCGCCGATGCCGGTGAGCCGCTGTGGCAAACCCTCGAAGCCTGGTTGCGTCGTCAGCCCAGCGACTGGCGCCTGGCACCGCTGCAGTTGCCTGAGGTGCGCTATGTACAGGGGCATCCCGGCTGGCACCCACGGCAGGCTAAGACGTGAGCTGGAGCAGTCGCCTCGGCGCCTTTTTGCTGTTGACCCTCGCCGGCTGGCTGGCGGCGCAATGTGTGCTGCAGCTTAGCCGTCAGCCGCAGCCGGCCACGACGGCGCAGCCTGAACACGCGGCCATTCCAGGGCTGATGGCGGGGCACTGGCAAGCCCCGCTCGACACCGGCGAGATCCCTCTGACCCGGCTGCCCTTGCAGTACCTCGGCGGGCTGCGTGCCCAGCCGCTGTCGGCGACGGTGGTGGTGCTGCGTTTCGGCGAGCAGATTCGCACCTTGGGCCGCGGCCAGCGGCTGGCGCCGGGGATCGTGCTGCAGGACATCGATGGCGCAGGCCTGATTATCGACAACCAGGGGCGGCGCGAACGCCTGCCCTGGCCGCCACGGCCCGCCGTGACCGGCTTCAAGCGGCAAGGATGAGTTGATGTTTGCTAGATACTGCGCAGCGGCTGCATTGAGCCTGAGCTTGTCATTGGCCTGGGCTGAAGAGCCCGAAGTGCTCGACGAAGGCGGCACGCCGATGTACGAAGTGAATTTCGTCGACACTGACCTGGTCGAGTTCATCGACAGCGTGTCGCGGATCACCGGCACTACGTTCATCGTCGACCCGCGGGTCAAAGGCAAGGTCACCGTGCGCACCGTCGACCGGCATGACGCTGACGCCATCTACGATATCTTCCTCGCCCAGCTGCGTGCGCAGGGTTACGCCGCCGTCGACCTGCCCAATGGCAGCGTCAAGATCGTCCCCGATCAAGCCGCGCGGCTCGAGCCGGTGCCGGTCGAGAACGCCGCCAGCAAGAATACCGGCAGCGATGGTGTCGCCACCCGCGTGTTCAATGTGCGCAATGCGGGCAGCGAGCAGATACTTGGCATCATCAAGCCGCTGATCGATCCCCGGGTGGGCGTGATCACGCCGTACCCTGCGGCCAATCTGCTGGTGGTAACCGACTGGCGCAGCAACCTCGAACGCATCGACAGCCTGCTGCGCGAGCTCGACCAGGTCAGCGAGGAGCCACTGCAGGTGATGAAACTGCAGCACGCCAGCGCTGCCGATACCGCCCAGTTGGTCACGCGGCTGCTGGCCAGTGAACAGGCCGCCGACCGTGCCCAGGTGGTGGCCGACCCGCGCAGCAATGCCTTGCTGGTGCGCGGCAGCGCCGACAGCCGTGAGCGCGTGCGCGCCTTGTTGGCGCAGCTGGATCGGCCCGGCGACAACCTGCACAGCAGCAATACCCAGGTGATCTACCTGCGCCACGCCAATGCCAGCGAAGTGGTCAAGGTCTTGCGCGGCCTGAGCCAGACCGGCGCGGTGCCGGCCGAAGGGCAGGGCGAGGGCAAGGATCAGCCGGTGGCGATGGCCAGTGACTCCGGTATTCGCCTGGAATACGAGGAGGGCACCAACGCTGTGGTGATGGTCGGCCCGGACAGCGAGCTGGCGGCCTATCGCAACATTGTCGAGCAGCTGGACATCCGTCGTGCGCAGGTGGTGGTCGAGGCGATCATTGCCGAGGTCTCGGACATTCAAGCCCAGGAGTTGGGTGTGCAGTGGCTGTTTGCTGACGAGAAGTTTGGCGCTGGCGTGGTCAACTTCGGCAGCAACGGAGTGAACATCGCTGGTATTGCCGGCGCGGCCGCCGAGGGCGATACCAGTGCGCTGGGCAAGCTGCTGTCGGCCACCACTGGGGTGACTGCCGGCATCGGCAACTTCGGCGGCGGCTTCAACTTCGCCATGTTGGTCAATGCACTCAAGGGCAAGAGCGGCTTCAATCTGCTGTCGACGCCAACCCTGCTGACTCTGGACAACGCCGAGGCGTCGATCCTGGTCGGTCAGGAGGTGCCATTCGTGACCGGCTCGGTAACCCAGAACAACGCCAACCCGTACCAGACCATCGAGCGCAAGGAGGTCGGGGTCAAGCTGCGGATCAAACCGCAGGTCAACGTCGACAACAGTGTGCGCCTGGATATCGTCCAGGAAGTTTCGTCGATTGCCGACAGCAGCAGCGCCAGTGACGTCATTACCAACAAGCGCGAGATCAAGACCAAGGTCATGGTCGAGGACAACGGCCTGGTGATTCTCGGTGGCCTGATCAGCGATGAATTGAGCACCAGCAACCAGCGTGTGCCGCTGCTTGGTGATGTCCCGGTGCTGGGCCGCTTGTTCCGCTCCGATGCCAGCCGCAATACCAAGCAGAACCTGATGGTGTTCATCCGCCCGCGCATCCTGCGTGACGGGCCAAGCCTCGCCGGTCTGAGCCAGGACAAGTACCGCAGCCTGCAGCAGAGCACGCCGCTGCAATTGCCAACGTTGGCCGAAGGCTCGCAGTTGTTGCAGGTGTTTCCGGCCAGCCGCGCGCGGCTCGAAGGCGGTAACTGGTGATGCTGCCCTATCGCCTGGCGCGCCAGTCCGGCCTGGCCCTGGCGCCACTCGCCGAAGGTTGGCAGCTGTGGCTGCGGGCCGACGCCGACAGCGCGCAGTTGCAGGAACTGCTGCGCGTGCACGGCCAGCCGGCAGCGGTCGAGTACCTGCCGGCGGCGGACTTCGATCAACGCCTCGGCCAGCTTTATCAAGCCGGCAGCGCGGCCAACCAGGCGTTGATCGAAGGCATCGGCGAGCAGGTCGATCTCGACAGCCTGATGAGCGAAATGCCACGCATCGAAGACCTGCTCGAAAGCGATGACGAAGCGCCGGTGATCCGCCTGATCAACGGCCTGTTCGGCCAGGCCATGCGCCTGCGTGCATCGGACATCCACATCGAAACCTTCGAGCAAAGCCTGGTGGTGCGCCTGCGCGTCGACGGCCACCTGCGCGAAGTGCTGCGCCCACCGCGGGCACTGTCGGCGATGCTGGTGTCGCGGATCAAGGTCATGGCCCGCCTCGATATCGCCGAAAAACGCCAGCCACAGGACGGCCGGATCACCCTGCGCGCAGCTGGTCGCGAGATCGATGTGCGGGTCTCGACCTTGCCTGGCATCCACGGTGAGCGGGTGGTGATGCGCGTGCTCGACAAGCAGGCCAGTCTGCTGGCGCTGGACAACCTGGGCATGCCCACCGCCGTGTTGCAGGGCTTGCGCAATTGCCTGGCGCGGCCCAATGGCATTGTCCTCAGTACCGGCCCGACCGGCTCGGGCAAGACCACCACCCTGTACGCCAGCCTCAACAGCCTCAACGACGGCAGCCGCAACATCCTCACCGTGGAAGACCCGGTCGAATATGCCATCGCCGGCATTGGCCAGACCGCGATCAACCCACGCGCCGGGCTGACCTTTGCCGCCGGCCTGCGGGCGATTCTGCGTCAGGACCCGGACGTGATCATGCTCGGCGAAATCCGCGACCAGGAGACTGCACAGATTGCCGTGCAGGCCAGCCTCACCGGCCACCTGGTGCTGTCGACCCTGCATACCAACAGCGCCGTGGGCGCCGTTACCCGTCTGCGCGACATGGGCATCGAGCCGTTTCTGATTGCCTCGTGCCTGCGTGGCGTATTGGCCCAGCGGCTGGTCCGGCAACTGTGCAGCTGTGCTGTCGCGCAGCCGCTGCAGGCCGCAGAAAAACAACTGTTCCCCGACCTGGGTGCGTTGCGCGAGACCTTTCACGCAGTCGGCTGCGAAGCCTGCCAGGGCAGCGGCTATGCCGGGCGGATGGGCCTGTACGAATTCGTTGAACTGGATGCCGGGCTGATTGCCTTGCTGTACGAGGGCGCCAGCGAAGTGGCCATGCACGCCTACCTGAGCGACCGTCGGCGCAGCCTGGTGAGCATGGCCAGTGACTGCCTGCAGCGCGGCCAGACCAGCCTTGCCGAAGTGTTGCGCGTGGTCCAGGGCTAACCTATGCCGACCTATCGCTACCAGGCCGTCGACCTTGCCGGCAAACGCCACGCCGCCACTTTGCAGGCCGACAGCGAGCGCCATGCACGGCAGTTGTTGCGCGAGCAGGGGTTGTTCGCCAAAGACCTCAAACGCCACGACAACGCGACCGGTCGCTCCCGTCACCAGCGCCTCAGCCGGGTGCAGCTGTGCGAGCTGACCCGCCAACTGGCAACCCTGACTGGCGCCGGTATCCCTCTGGTCGATGCCCTCGCCACACTGGAGCGGCAGTTGCGCCAGCCGGCGCTGCAAGCGGTATTGGTCGGTGTGCGCGGGGCGTTGGCCGAGGGCCTTGGGCTGGCCCGGAGTTTGGCAAGGCAGGGCGCGCCGTTCACTGGTCTCTACTGCGCGCTGGTCGAAGCCGGTGAGCGTTCCGGGCGGCTGGCGCAGGTGCTGACGCGGCTGGCAGATCACCTCGAACAGGTCCAGCGCCAGCAACACAAGGCGCGTACGGCGTTGATCTATCCGGCGGTGCTGATGGGTGTATCGCTGGCCGTAGTGGTCGGCCTGATGACCTTCGTGGTGCCCAAACTCACCGAACAATTTGCCCATTCCGGACAGAGCCTGCCGCTGGTGACCTCGATCCTCATCGGCCTCAGCCAAGGCCTGGTCAGCGCCGGGCCCTGGCTGTTGGCGGCGGTCCTGCTATTCAGCGTGATCAGCCGCTGGCTGCTGCGCAAAGCGCACTGGTGCCTGCGCCGGGATCAATGGCTGCTGCGCCTGCCGCGTGTCGGCGGCCTGCTGCAAGTGCTGGAAAGCGCGCGCCTGGCGCGCAGCCTGGCGATTCTCAGCAGCAGTGGCGTGGCCCTGCTCGAAGCGCTGCAGGTGGCCACCGAAACGGTTGGCAACCGGCGCATTCGCCAAGCCATGGAACAGGTCCGCCAGCAGGTCGAGGGCGGCACCAGCCTGCACCGGGCACTGGACGCCAGCCAACAGTTTCCGCCACTGCTGGTGAACATGGTCGGCAGCGGTGAGGCCAGCGGCACCCTGGCCGACATGCTCGAGCGCGTGGCCGACGACCAGGAGCGTGGCTTTGCCCGTCAGGTCGATACCGCGATGGCGCTGTTTGAACCTTTGATGATTCTGGTGATGGGCGGCGTGGTGCTGTTCATCGTACTGGCGGTCTTGCTGCCGATCATGCAACTCAACCAGGGCCTGCAACTGTGACAAGGAGAACCGGCAATGCAGCATCGACGTAAGCGCCAACAAGGCTTCACCCTGATGGAAATCATGGTGGTGATTTTCATCATCGGCCTGCTCATTGCCGTGGTCGCACCGAGCGTGCTGGGCAATCAGGACAAGGCCATGCGCCAGAAGGTCATGGCCGACCTGGCAACGCTCGAGCAGGCGCTGGACATGTATCGGCTCGACAACCTGCGCTTTCCCAGCAACGAGCAGGGCTTGGCGGCGCTGGTTACAAAACCGGTCGCCGAACCTGTCCCGCGGGCCTGGCGCAGCGACGGTTATATCCGCCGCTTGCCAGAAGACCCTTGGGGCACTCCGTACCAGTACCGCATGCCCGGCGAGCATGGTCGGGTCGACGTGTATTCGCTGGGTGCCGATGGCGTAGCGGGCGGCGAAGACCTGGATGCCGACCTGGGCAACTGGGCGCTGTGACCGATGCTCGCTCAGCGTGGCTTCAGCCTGATCGAACTGCTCGTGGTGCTGGCGATTGCCGGCTTGATGAGCGGCCTCAGTGTGGCCTGGCTCGACAGTGGCAACAGCAACGTCAGCCAGACGCTCGAGCGGCTGGCTGCACAGACCCGCGAGCAAGCTGCGCTGGCGCGCCATGCCGGGCAATTGCGCGGGCTGCGTTGGAACGGCCGGCAGCCGGAGTTTGTCCGCCGCGAGGGCGACGCCTGGGTGGTCGAACCGGTGCGCCTCGGCCAGTGGCCAAAGATGCTGCGCCCGGACTGGTCCGCCAGTGCTACGCCGCAATTGCTGTTCACTCCCGAGGGCTGGGCACAGCCCGGCACGCTGCTGTGGCGCTGGCCGCAAGGCAGCCAGCGCTGGCAGTGGGGGCGCGACGGTCGCTTGCTGACCCAGGCCGCGCCATGAAGTCGCGCCAGGTGGGCTTCACCTTGCTTGAGGTCGTGGTGGCGCTGGCCATCGCCTCGGTGCTGGCGGTGATCGCCAGTCAGGTCCTGCGCCAGCGCCTGGCGGTGCAGGAGACCGTCCAGCAGCATCGCCTCGGGCTGCTCTGCGCGCGTGAACTGCAGGCGCGCTTTGTCGTCGAGCAGTACTGGCCTGCGGCCAATCAGGGCAGCGGAGAATTGCAGCAGGGCGGGCAGACTTGCCATTGGCAACTGCAATTGCGCAGCACCGGTGTGCGTGACCTGCGCCGTGGCGAGCTGCAGTTGTTCGCAGACCGCGAGCAGCGCCTGCCGCTGGGTTTGTACAGCGTGTTTCTGGAGCGGCCATGAAGCGTCGCCAGGCAGGCTTGACCCTGATCGAGCTGATGGTCGCACTGGCCCTGACCGCCGTGCTCGGGATCATGCTCGCCGCGCTGGTCAACGGCTGGCTCAAAGTTCGCGAACGTCTCGACAGCACTAGCAACGAACGCGGTGTGCTGGAGTTTTGCCTGGCCCTGGAGCGGCGTTTCGACAGCCCGGTGCTGCGCCGGCTCTATGAGCAGCGCTTGCCCTTGGCCGTGCGCTGGCTCGATTGGCAACCGCAGGCGCAGCAGTTGCTCTGGGTGGCTGCCGCCGCCTGGCCACAGGCCGAGGGCGGCTCGCGGCTGCAACGTCAGCGCCTGCGCTTCGATCCGCGCGAGCAGCAGTTGCTGTTGGAAAGCTCGGCAGACCTGTATGCCGTCGGCATGCCGCATTGGGTCGTGCGCGAGCGGTTGCAGCGGGTCAGCAGTTGGAGCGTTGTCTATTACCAGGGCGGCCGCTGGCTGGCCTGGCCTTCCGATCAACCGGCACACCCCGGCGCCGGTGTACGGCTGCAACTGCAGCGTGATGGAGCACCTTATGTCTGCACGTTCGTCCTGCCCTGGGGGCTTTCATGAAGCGTGAATGGCGGTGGCGCTCGCCAGCGCGGCCTTGGTTGTTGGTGCGGCCTGTGGCTGATGGGCATTGGCACTGGTGCCTGCTGGACAACGGCGTGCTCCGTGACGAAGGGCAGGGGCCCCCGCCGCAGGGCCTCAACGCTCGGGTTGGCGTGGTGATACCGGGGGACGCATGCAGCCATTTTCAGGTGCCGGCGCCGCCCGGGCTCAAGCGTGAGGAATGGCCGCTGCTGTTGGAGGATCGCCTGCTGCAAGGAAGCGATGAGGTTGACTGTGCTTGCATCGGTCGCGCGACAGGGCAATTACGGCTGGTGGTGGTGGCACGTGATCGGCTCGATGACTGGTTGGCTCAGTGCGTGGAGTGGGGCCTGGAGGTGGAACGTTGCTGGTCGCAGTTTCAGCTCTTGCCGGCGCTCGAGCGGGGCTGTGGATGGCAATGGCGACAGGAGCAAGCGACCTTGTATGCGCGGGTCGATGAGGAGGGCTGCGAACACTGGCTGGCCTGGCCACAGGGGATGGGTGGTGCGCCTGCGCCATGGGGTACACAGCTATTTGCGCAGGTCGATGGACCCTGGCCGAAGCGGGTTGCGGATCTCGATGCAGCACCGGGGCTGCGGGAAATGCGCCGCCCGCGCAAATCGTTGAATGTCACGGCTCAGCACAAAGGCTTGATCGCTGCCTGCCTGGTGCTCGCCGCTGTCTGGGGCGCCCTGTGGTTAAGCCAGCAATGGCGTCAGGCCCAGCTCTATCGTGAGCAGGTACTGACGGTCACTGGCCCACAGGCCTCACCGCGTGAAGCGGCGCAGGAGCTCAAGCAGCTGCGTGCTGCCGACGGCGAGCGAGCCTTGCGCCTGCGCCGGCTCGATGGCTTGCAGGAGCAGTTGCAGGACTGGTTGCACGCGCATCCGCAGTGGCGTCTGCGCGCGGTGCGCTTCGATGGGCAGCGCTGGCATCTGCTCCTGGATGGCGAGGGCGCGCTGCCGCCGTGGGAGGAACTGGCCGCTGCGGTCGGCGCGACGGTACAGGTGCAGGCAGCGGGCGTGGTGTTCGATCTGGGGAGCAGTTCATGATCCGCGTACTTTCGCCCCGCCTGCGTATGCGCCTGGCCTTGGGGCTGATCGCGTTGTTGCTGGTCGTCATTCTGGTACGGGAGGTGAACGCACGCTGGGCCCAGATGAGCCAGTGGCGGGGGCTTGCCGAGGCGGCGGCCAGCCTTGAGCGCGGCCCTGGATTGAGCCTGGAGCGTTTGCGCCAATCCGCCCAGGCCCGGCATATCGAGCTGACCGAGGTCGAGTTGCAGGACGATGATTGGCACGTGCGCGGAGCGGTCGCCGACGAGCAGGCGCTGCTGGCGTGGTTGCAAGCGTTGCAGGCCGAGGGCGTGCAGCCGCTGCAATGGGGCATGGAGCAGGCTGGCAAGCAGTTGCGCTTCGACTTGCAGTTTCGGCCATGAGGGTGCGCGTGCTGTTGTGGCCGGCGCTGGTGTGTGCTGTAACCCTGCTTGTGGAGTTGCCCGCGAGCTGGTTGCTGCCAGGCAGGGTCGTCAGCGGCAGCCTCTGGCAGGGACAGGCCGAGCAGGTGGGCGATGTCGGGCCGCTGCGTTGGCAGTGGCGACCGTGGCGAATGCAGGCTGAGGTCCGTTTGGCTTATCAGGGGCAGGCTTGGCTGGCGCGGTTGAGCGGTTGGCCCTGGCGCTGGCGGGTGGAGGTCGAGGCGCTCGAAGCGGCGCCGAGTGTGCCGGTGGCTTATCGCCTGGCGGGGCAATGGCAGGGGCGTGTCAGTGTGACGGGTTCATGGCGACAGTGCGCCGGTACCGAGGGGCGTTTACAGGTGACCGACCTGGCGCTGGTATCGCCGTGGTCGCTGCAGTTAGGGCAGGGCTGGCTTGCAATGCACTGTGCGGGTGACTGGCGCTTGCAGGGTGCGCTGGCCCAGCAGAATCAACACCAGATTGATCTCGATGCGGACCTGCTCGCCCGCCGCGCGCGGGTCGCTTTTGAGGTTCAGCCAGAAGCCGCGCTGACGCCATTGTTACGTGGCGCCCAATGGCTGGGGCCGCAGGCTGGCAAGGGCGAGCGGCAGGTAAGGTGGTAGTTGCAGCGCACACTCGCGTAAGCCTGTTAACACCAAGTTAACAGGCTCTTACAGTTTCATTTGTTGGCGATTTTAGTGGGGACCTCAGGGTTAAGGCCCTGACTGGCTTCGTTATTGGCGGTTGGCGCGGGACAGGCCCGCGCCTGATTCATCTATCGGCGCCCGCCCTTGCCCCCGACACTCGATACCCACTCTTCACTGCGGCTATGCCCACTGGTACGCAGCAGGCCCAGGTCCAAGCCATTCTCGCCATCGGCGCGGACGCTGTTCTTGATCACGTCAAGCAAAGCCGTGCCCAGGTCGACCGGCGAATTTGACGCATCCACTGCGAAATCGCGGCGGTAGTCTCGGCCATATAGGGTCTGCTCGGTGACGGATGCAGCCTGCACCTCCACCTGGCCTTTGCCTGACTGCAGCTTGGCACCTTCCAGTTTCAGATTGCCGCCGACCTTGAGCTGGACTCCATCGCGTCCACTCAAACTCGCTTGCTCGCTGACGGTGTCGCGCTGAACCTGCGACACGTCCAGTTTCAGCGTAGGCGACAGGCTTGGGTCGACCTTGCTGACCTGCTTGCCGAACTTGCCGGTGAGCTTGTCGCCCGCGGGACCTGCCAACGCAGCCAGGGCATTGTTGAAGCCCTGCGGATTGCGCTCGCGGCTCAAGCGCGCATCAACATCGACGCTGAGGTTGTTGACTTGGTCCTTGCGGCTGGCGACCAGTAGGTCGCCACCGATGTCGGCGTCGATGCGTTCTGCATCCAGGCGCGCGCTCAGCAAGCGACTGTCGCCGCTGCTGGTCAGGACGATGTGGTCGGCGCGCAGGTTGCTGGTGTTCCAGGTCTGGTTGTCGCGTCGGTCGAGGTTGACCTTGACCCGGCCGTGCAGGCCTTGGCTGTCGAGGCTGCCGCTGGATTGGGCAAAGCCGGCGCCGGCAGTGACGGCGAGGTTGTCGCGCCGCTCGCTGTTCGATGAGCCTTCCAGCAGCAGGCCGCCGTTGTCTGCGGTAATCGCGATCTGCCCCGCCGTCGCCTGCAGCCCTTGCAGGTGCATGGCAGTTTCTTCGCGTGCGCTGCTGGCCAGGGCCAGCTTGCCGGTGGCGTCGATCTGCGCATCCACTGCCTGGCGCGAGGACTCATCCACACGACCACTGTTGAAGTGGCCGCCGACTGCGCCACCGCGGCTATCGCCTTGCTTGAGGGCCAATTCCAGGCCGCCGCCGAGGGCGTTGCCGTGGCCCTCGTGATTTGAGGTAGCGGCCTTGACCTGTAACAGCCCGGCGCTGTTCATATCGACGTTGGCGACCTTGGCCGCACGGCTGCCGATACGTGTGCCTTCCAGCAACAGGTCGCCAGCACTGCTCAGGCTGACATCGCCCTTGGCGTCGATCTGGGCCACCTGCGCAGTCGTATCGTCGAGCGAGCGTTGCTCGCTCTTGAGATAGCCGCGCACTTCACCCCCCGTGCTGCCGGGGCGGTTGCCGCCTTTGGCCCAGGCGTTGCCCTCGATGGCATTGATCTGCTCGCTGTGCCGATCAGTGGCCTGCACCAGGCTCAGTTGCCCGCCGCTGTGCAGGCTTACCCCCGCATCGCCACCGTCGAAGCGGCTGCCCTCATAGCGACCTTCGCTGCCCAACTGAACCTGAATGCCTTGCTTGCCGTAGAGGCTGCCTGGGCGGGCCGTGTCCTTGCTGACAAGACTTGCCAGTGAGTCACCCTTGGCCGAGGCGCGCACATTGATGTCTTCGCCAGTGCTGGTGTCGACTCGCAGGTCGCCGCCATAGGCCAGGCGGTCGACCTTGCTCTGCTGCTGATCAACCGCCGCCGCCATGTGATGATGGTCGGCATCGATCTGCAGGGTGCCGGTATTGGCTCGCCATGCCGTACCTTGATCATCGATGCGATCTGCCTTGACCACCACCGAGCCACCACTCAGCTCGCTGACCTGCGCATAGCCGCGGCGCTGGTTTTCCAAGCGTTTGAGGTGCTCCACAGTCATGTCGGCGCCGGCGCTCGGGGCGACCAGCGCATCCTCCACAGAGGCCTGCTGGAAGCGCTGACCCTCACCGCCTGCGATCAGTTGCTCGATCGGCCGGGTGAGCCCGCGGTATTCCAGGCTGCCACCCAGGCTGGCGCTCCAGTCGTTACGGTTGTGCTCGCGCACTTCAGTGTCATGCACCGCCCGATTGTCGATGTGCTCGGCATCGATTTGCAGAGTATCGCCGGCAGTCACCCGTGCGGCTTCGGTGACCAGTTGCTTGCTGTTGATATGAAGGTTGCCTGTGGCCGAGAGTTCGCTGCGCTGCACCTTGCTGTCCTTTTGCTGTTGCGTATCGCGGTTGTGGTGGCCTTCGAAGGCCGCACCGAGCTTGTCGATGCCGCCGCTCAACAGCAGACCGCCGCCGCTCTGGCTGGAGCTGTCGAGCGACTCGTACTGATTGTGGGTGGCGCTCAGGGTGGTTTGCTCTGCGTTGATGTTCAGGTCGCCGTGGGTGGCCTTGACCTGTGAGCCGTTGACTTGCAGGTGGGCATCGCTGCGCAGGTCGACGTTGCCGGCTTGCAGCTCACTGCCCAGCTGGGTGGTGTCTTGCTGCTCATGCTGGCTGTTGACTACCTGATAGCCCAGGCCCGCCTGGTACTGGTGCGAAGCAGGCTTGCCGTCCTCAGCCTCCTGGGTCTGCTTGGCAGATGCGGTGAGGCCGCGTTGATGAGTTGAAGCCTGCTGTCGGGATCGAGACTGGGCACTGTCGATCAGCAGATCGCCCTTGGCCTCGACCTTCAGCTGCTGGCCAGCCTTGAGCCTGGAGCCGTGAATGCGCATCTGCTCGGCGCTGGCCAGGTGCAGGTTGCTCTGGGCCTGCACTTCGCTGGCCTGGGCTTGTTCATGTTGCTCGGCGTCGTCCTTGCTCTTGCTTATGAGGCCGAACAACTTGCTGTCACGGCTGTGCGAGTTGGAGCTTGACTGCGCCTGCCCGCTGGTGACCTCAAGGCTTCCCAGGTCACTGTGCAGGACTGCCTCGCTCTGGCTATGCACTTCACTGCCGCGGACCCTGATCGCGCCGGTGGCACTGGCGCTGACCTGGCCAGCCTGAAGGCGGCTGCCGCGGGCGGTTTCCTGGTAGTCGTCGCGGTCACTGTCGCCATTCCACAGGTGCTTGCGATGGCGGATGCTCTGTTCGACCCGCTTGCTGTCGACACCGGCATCGATGTCCAGTTTGCCGCCGCTGACGAGGTTGATCTGGCCCGCGCTGGTGAGCGTTGCGGCGACCATGCGCAGGTCGCCGCCCGACTGCAACTGGACCGCTTCGTCAGCCTGCAAGGTGGTGCCTTGCAAAGTGCGCTCAGTGCTGGTGCGGTCGCGGTTGTAAGTTTCGGTGGTCACGAACCACCAGCCTTTATCCCAGTTCTCCTGCTCGCGGGCGATGGTTTCTCGGGTAGTGGTATCCAGGGTCAGCTGTTGCCCGGCCTTGGCTTCGATACGCTTGACCTGGCCATCAACAGCGCGCAGGGTCAAGTTGTCCCTGGCCTGCAGCGCCAACAGGCCCTGCTCGCTGCGTAACATGGCGGCCTGGCCGGGTTCACCGCTGATGAACAGATCGCCTGCCGAACCGATGCTGACGCCGTCGCGGCCGTTGACCTGCACCGCGCCAACGCGCACGCCGGCACCTTCGCCAGTACTGACTACCCGAATACGCCCTGCGTGCATCGCACCGAACAGCTGGGCGTCGATGCTCGAAGGCGTCGCAGCCAGGTGTTCGACGACGTTACCGGTCACCGCATCGATTCGATTGCGGCCAACGGTGATGTTGAGGTCGTCCTTGGCGCCGAGCTCGCCCGTGCTGTGAATCTGCGGTGCGATCAGGTCCAGCGCACCGCCGTCGTTGCGGTGGCCGCCGCTCAGCACCTGCAGCGAGCCGCTCGCCTGCAAGGTATCGAGCAGCTTCAACTGCTGGTCCTGGACCTCTGCAGTGCCGACCGCGAAGCCGGCCCGGGTGGTGTTGATGAAGCTGCCGCCGTTGAGGGTGATGCCGTTGGGGTTGGCGAGGATGTAGTTGGCCGCGCGACCGAAGATTTCCTGCGGGCCTTCGATCAGCGAGGCGTTGCGGCTGACCACCTCATTGAGGATGGTCGAAGCGGCCTGACCGTGAAACTGCGGGTTGGCCGCCAGGGCGCCGGCCAGTTGCGACTGGCCCGACTGCAGCGAGTTGTTGAGCACCAGCCCGGGCTTGCCGACGTTATAGTCGATGAACTGGTTGTGCGACAGGCCACTGGCATTTGGCGGGACGATTTCGATCACCGGCACGCCATGGGCCGGGTTGATTACGGGCGTTCCACCGGGGCCGCTGCTGGGCTGCAATGCGGGTTGGGCAAGGGCTGCGCCCGTGCAGAACAGGCCGACAAACACCGCCCAGCGCAGTGTGTCTGGTTGGATCAGGGGGAGTTGCGCAAGGTTTTTCATTATTGTTTTTCTCGTGGTGGTGGGTGAATCACAGGGACAGGCTCCAATCCAGCACCCAGAATCCCGGCTCGAGGGCCTGTCGAGAACGGTCACTGGCGTACAGCGGAAATTGATAGTCGAGGCGCAAACGGCTGCCCGGCAGGCTGACCTCGACGCCAGCGGCGGCGCCGGCCAGTCGTTGCCAGGGGCTGTCGCTGGTGAGGCGGGCCCAACCCAGGTCTAGGCTGAGTTGTGGGCGTAGCTGCAAGTTGAAGGGCAGGGGTATGGCCAAGGGTTGGCTAACGCTGTTGCGCCAGACCGCGCCGCTGGCGCCGGCGACGCTGTAGGCGCGAAAACCGCGTACCGCCGAGTCGTCGCTGAGCAGCAACTGTTCGATGGCCGGCAGCACATCGCGGCTGTACTGCAGATTGAGTTCGCTCTGCCAGCGCCAGGGGCTTTGCGCTGGCCCCTGACGCACATGCAGCAGATTTGCCCGGTACTTGAGAAACTGCGCTTGTGGATGCGCGGCTGCGCTAGCCGGTGGGTCTGCGCCAAACCAGGCCAAGCCGCGGGCAATGCCGAGGTAGCCGTGCCACAGGCCTGCCTCCAGCCACAGCAGATTGACCCCGGCGTCCAGCGTGGTCAGGGTCGGGCTCTGTAGTTGCAGCAGGCTGTCGTCGAGGCGGTTCTGCAGTTGCTTGTGGTCAAGCCGCGCGCTGGCGCTGAGCATGCCGTGCTGACCGCGCCAGAGCACGCGCTCGGCGCTCACGCCTTGGAAGCGGCTAGTGCCGTTACTGGTGTAACGGGTATCCGGGATCGGCGCTCGGTAGCTCAGCTGGCTGGCGTTGACGGCGAACGTCCACGGGCCGTAGGGCACGCTGTAATACAGGCTGGCGCCCTGGCTCTGCCCCGGTGCGTCGAATACGGCGGCGTTGAGGGTCAGGCGCAGGTCGTCGTTGACCTGCAGCGGGCTGTCGACGCCGAGGCCGAGGCTCAACCTGTGGCGACCGGTAAGGGGGCTGCCGCGGTTGTCCAGGCGGCTGTCCAGGTGCCAGCGCGAACCCACTGCGCGCGGCTCGATGAGTATCTGGGTGCCGCCCTGCAGGGTGCCCGGCAGCAGCGCGGCAGTCAGGTCGTAGGCGCGCAGCCGATTGAGTTGGTCGAGGCCTTGCTCCAGATCAGGCAAGTACAACGGCCGGCCCAGCAGATTGGGAAAGGCGCCGCGTAACGACAATGGCAGGTCGGGATCGGCAAGCCTGATCGACTCGACAAAGCCTTCGATGATGACCACCTCGAGTGGCTTGCCAGTCGCCGGTTGCCGGGCCAGGTACGGTCGACTGGCCGGATAACCGGCGCGTACATAGAGTTCGGTGATGGCCTTGAGTAGGCGATTGAGATCGGCCACGCCCGTGCAGGATGGCAGCAGCGGCCGCAGGTGTTGTTCAAGGTCGGCGCTGGAGATCTGTTTGTTGCCGGTGATGCGCACACCGGAGATCGCCCAGCACTGTTGATCAGGCGGGGCTGACGTGGTCGACTCGACAGTGCTGTCGACCCGCCCCCGGCGCTGCCACTGCTGCAAACGCTGGTGCTGCTCGATTTGCTGCAGCGCGCGTTGTTGATCACGTATCTGCTGGCTGGCGGGGTCGCTGGCGAGCGCCTCTACTGTGCCAAACAGGCCCAGCAAAAGGGCGCAAAGGATTAGTCGACCTACACGGGGCAGGCAAGTAGGCATGGTGAACTTCCGCAACTAGGGCACGGTTTGCGTGCTTCTTTGCGGAAATTCTAAGAAGTTGGCTATTGGAAAATATGCCGTACCTTGCTGACCGGAGCGTCAGACAAGTGCGCGAAGTGCGTAGGAAATTTCTTGTCAGGAGCCGGCCGCTTCAGGGCCGGATCTCGATCATGGTGCCATCCTTGACCATGCTCCATACCTCGCGCATATCGGCATTGCGCATGGCGATACAGCCCTCGGTCCAGTCCAGGGTATGGAAATACCACTCCGGGTATTCCTCATCCAGCGGCGTACCGTGGATCATGATCATGCTGCCGGCGGATACGCCTGCGCGGCGGGCTTTGGCGGCGTCGGTGATGTTTGGGTAGGAGATATGCATGGCCAGGTTGTAGCGGTCGCTGGCCTTGCGCCAATCGAGCCAGTAGAAACCTTCCGGGGTGCGTTTGTCGCCTTCGCGCTCCTTGGCGCCCTTGGGCTGCTTGCCCAGCGAGATGCGGTAGGTCTTGAGCGGCTCGCCGCGGCTGATCAGTTGCAGGCGGCGTTCGGACTTGAGCACCAACACCTTGTCGATCAGCGGTTGCTGGGTCTGCTGCTGTTGCTGCTGCTGCTGCTGCGCGGGCGCCTGGGTTTGCACCTGGCCCTGGGGCTTGCGAATGATGACTTCGGTAAACGCCGCTTGCGACACCGAAGCGACACCACAGCAGATAAGGGCTAGCAACCAACGCATGAAACGGTATCCCTGCAGACTAGGTAATGGGCGGCGCAACGGTCATCGGCGCCACGTATTCATGGCCTATGGGGAAGTGCTGCTCGATGCGGTCGCGATAATAGCATTCTAGTGTGCGTGCGACTGTGCGAAAAGCCAGATGGTCCCACGGGATCTCATGCTCCTCGAACAAACGCACCTCCAGGCTTTCGACGCCGACGGCATAGTCCAGATCGGCCAGTTCGGCGCGGAAGAACAGGTGTACCTGATTGATATGCGGCAGGTCGAACAGCTGATACAGCCTCATTTCGCCGACCCTGGCGCAGGCTTCTTCGACGGTTTCGCGACGAGCGGCCTGATCGATGGTCTCGCCGTTCTCCATGAAGCCTGCGGGCAGAGTCCAGAAGCCGCGGCGTGGCTCGATAGCGCGGCGGCACAGCAGCACCTGGCTGCCATGGGTCGGTAGCACCCCGGCGACGATGTTGGGGTTTTGGTAATGGATAGTCTGGCAATGATCGCAGACGTAGCGCAGGCGGCTGTCGCCGTCGGGGATGCGCTGGATGACCGGCTTGCCGCACGCGCTGCAGAAATTCATGCTTTGCTCCCTTTATATGCGCCTATCTTGGCGCGCCTTGCCGCCCGCCAGCAAGTGCCCGTCGGCCAGGGCTTGGGTGGCCCGCAGCTTTTGGTGCATCATGCACGGCAGGCCTTGCAATCGAGAGTGCGTATGCTGGACGAGCTGTTGCGCCGAATGAGCAACCATACCCCCGCGGCCATGGCGGGTGACCGTCGTTTTCCGGAAGCGGCGGTGCTGCTGCCCATCACCCGCAGCGATGAGCCCGAGCTGGTCTTGACCCTGCGGGCCAAGGGCCTGTCGACCCATGGCGGCGAAGTGGCGTTTCCCGGTGGACGGCGTGACCCGGAAGATCCGGATCTGGTGTTCACCGCGCTGCGCGAAGCCCATGAAGAGATCGGCCTGCCGCCGGGCCTGGTGGAAGTGATCGGGCCGCTCAGCCCGCTGATTTCGCTGCATGGCCTGAAGGTGACGCCGTTCGTCGGTTTGATCCCTGACTACGTCGAATATCGGCCCAACGACGCCGAGATTGCCGCGGTGTTCAGCGTGCCGCTGGAGTTCTTCCGTCAGGACCCGCGCGACCACACCCACCGCATCGATTATCAAGGCCGCAGTTGGTATGTGCCCAGCTATCGCTATGAGGGCTACAAGATCTGGGGTTTGTCGGCGATCATGATCGTCGAACTGGTCAACCTGTTGTATGACGCAGGTATCAGCCTGCATCAGCCGCCTGAGCGTTTCATCAATATCTGAGTGGGGTCGACCCCACCAAGCCGCCGACCGTGAGGAGCCAACCATGAAGTACCGCCTGGGTAACATGCACGTAGAGACCCATCCCACCAGCTGGACGGCACCGACTGCCACGCTGATCGGCAAGGTCCGCCTGCAGGCCGGGGCCAGCGTCTGGTTTGGCGCGGTGCTGCGCGGCGACAACGAGCTGATCGACATCGGCGAGGGCAGTAATGTCCAGGACGGCACCGTAATGCACACCGACATGGGCTCGCCGCTGACCATCGGCAAGGGCGTGACCATTGGCCACAACGCCATGCTGCATGGCTGCACGGTTGGCGACCACAGCCTGATCGGCATCAACGCGGTGGTGCTCAACGGCGCGCGTATCGGCAAACACTGCATCATCGGCGCCAATGCGCTGATTGCCGAAGGCAAGGAAATCCCTGACGGCTCGTTGGTGATGGGCTCGCCGGGCAAGGTCGTGCGCGAGCTTACCGATGCGCAGAAAACCATGCTCGAAGCCAGCGCCGCTCACTACGTGCACAACGCCGAGCGCTATGCCCGCGACCTGGCCGTGCAGGAAGACTGACATGAGCGAAGTCGAACGTCCGGTCAGCTCGCCCTGCGTGAACATCTGCGCGCTGGATGAGCAGGATATCTGCACCGGTTGCCAGCGCAGCGTGGCCGAGATCAGCCGCTGGGGGCGGATGGATAACGACGAACGTCGGCAGGTACTCAGGCTGTGCCATGAGCGGGCGCTGGCGTCCGGGATGATTGTTGGCCTGTGAGGCTGGCGTTGACTTGAAAATCAAGTAATCTGTGCGGCTTGCCCGAAGGTCGCTCACCATGTTCTATCTGCTCGCCTATATCAGCAGCGTAGTGCTGATCAACTACGCGTTTTCCAGCGCTCCGCATCTGGACGTGATCTGGTCCGCCTGGGGCGGGCTGGTGTTCATTCTGCGTGACATGGTGCAAACCCGCTTTGGCCACGGCGCGCTGGTGGCGATGCTGGCCGCGCTGGTGCTGTCATACATCACCTCGGAACCGGCCATCGCCCTGGCCAGCGCCACCGCGTTCTTTGTCTCCGAACTGATCGACTGGCTGGTGTTCAGCATCACCAAGCGGCCGCTGCGCGATCGCCTGTGGCTGAGTTCGGCGCTGAGCATTCCGGTGGACACCTTTATCTTCTTCGGCATGATCGGCGCGTTGACGCCGCTTGTGGTCGGCACCGCCATGGCCTCCAAGTTTGCCGGTGTCAGCGCCGTGTGGTTGGCGATGACCTGGCGCGCACGCAAGGCAGCGCTGCTGCGCTGAGCGCCGCGCCTGTTGTAGAATACCGGTCCTTTTTCAGCGGGTAGCGCTCAGCCTGACGCCGCCCCGCACGCCCACGAGGACCTGAAATGACCCGTATCGGAACTCCACTGTCGCCGACCGCGACCCGTGTACTGCTGTGCGGCTGCGGCGAGCTGGGCAAAGAAGTGGTGATCGAGCTGCAGCGCCTGGGCGTCGAAGTGATCGCCGTCGACCGCTACGCCAACGCGCCGGCCATGCAGGTCGCGCACCGTAGCCACGTCATCAACATGCTTGATGGGGTTGCGCTGCGGGCAGTGATCGAGGCAGAAAAACCGCATTACATCGTCCCTGAAATCGAAGCCATCGCCACCGCGACTCTGGTCGAGCTGGAAAACGAAGGCTTCAACGTGGTGCCAACCGCACGCGCGACTCAGCTGACCATGAACCGCGAAGGCATTCGTCGCCTGGCCGCCGAAGAGCTGGACCTGCCGACCTCGCCGTACCACTTCGCCGACACCTTTGAAGACTACGCCAGCGCCGTCAATGACCTCGGCTACCCGTGCGTGGTCAAGCCGGTGATGAGTTCGTCGGGCAAGGGCCAGAGCCTGCTGCGCAGCGCCGATGACCTGCAACAGGCCTGGGACTACGCCCAGGAAGGCGGCCGCGCCGGCAAAGGTCGGGTAATCGTCGAAGGCTTTATCGACTTTGAATACGAGATCACCCTGCTGACCGTGCGCCACGTCGGTGGCACCACCTTCCTTGCACCGGTCGGCCATCGTCAGGAGAAGGGTGACTATCAAGAGTCTTGGCAGCCACAGGCGATGAGCGCCAAGGCTTTGGCCGAGTCGCAGCGCGTCGCCCAGGCAGTCACCGATGCCCTCGGCGGGCGTGGCCTGTTTGGCGTCGAGCTGTTCGTCAAAGGCGATCAGGTGTGGTTCAGCGAAGTCTCGCCGCGCCCGCACGATACCGGCCTGGTCACCTTGATTTCCCAGGACCTGTCGCAGTTTGCCCTGCACGCACGGGCGATTCTCGGTCTGCCAATTCCACTGGTGCGTCAGTTTGGTCCGTCGGCGTCGGCGGTGATCCTGCCGCAAGGCAAGTCGCAGCAGACCAGCTTCGCCAACCTTGGCGCTGCCCTGAGCGAGCCTGACACGGCGATCCGCCTGTTCGGCAAGCCCGAAATCGACGGCCAGCGCCGCATGGGCGTGTGCCTGGCGCGTGACGAGTCGATCGAGGCCGCACGGGCCAAGGCGACCCGTTCAGCGCAGGCGGTCAAGGTCGAGTTCTGATTCAGCAATGGGGCTGCCTTGCAGCCCCAACTTCCATCAGAGGTGCGCGTTGCGCGTCTCCTTCAGGCACAGCACAGCCAGCAGGCTGATCAGCGCTGCCGCCGACACATACCCGCCAACCCAGCTCAAACCGCCCATGCTCACCAGCTTCTGGGCAAAGAACGGTGCCGCCGAGGCGCCGACAATACCGCCCAGGTTATACGCCGCCGACGCGCCGGTATAACGCACCTGAGTCGGGAACAGCTCGGGCAGCAACGCGCCCATCGGCGCGAAGGTCACGCCCATCAAGAACAGTTCGATCGCCAGAAACAGCGCCACGCCCGCGGTCGAGCCTGAGGTCAGCAGTGGCTCCATGGTAAAGCCCGATGCAATTGCCAGCAGTGCGCCGACGATCAGCACCGGTTTGCGCCCGTAGCGGTCGCTGAGCCAGGCCGACAGCGGCGTGGCCAAGGCCATGAACACCACTGCAAAGCACAGCAGGCCAAGGAAGGTCTCGCGGCTGTAGCCAAGGGTGCTCACGCCATAGCTGAGCGAGAATACCGTCGAAATGTAGAACAGCGCATAGCACACGACCATGGCCGCGGCGCCGAGCAGGGTTGGCCGCCAGTGTTTGGCAAAGACATCCACCACCGGCATCTTCACCCGCTGATTGTCGGCAATGGCCTTGGCGAACACCGGGCTCTCTTCAAGCTTGAGGCGCACATACAGACCAACCAGCACCAGTGCGGCGCTGAGCAGGAATGGGATGCGCCAGCCCCACGCGCGGAACTGCTCGTCACTCAGGCCCAGAGCGAGGCCGAGGAACAGCCCGTTGGCCGCCAGAAAACCAATCGACGGGCCAAGTTGCGGGAACATGCCGAACCAGGCGCGCTTGCCTGGCGGGGCGTTCTCTGTGGCCAGCAGTGCTGCGCCGCCCCATTCGCCACCCAGGCCCAGGCCTTGGCCAAAGCGCAGGATGCACAGGATGATCGGTGCCCACACGCCAATGCTGTCGTAGCCCGGCAGCACACCGATCAGCGTGGTCGACACGCCCATCAGCAGCAGCGAGGCAACCAGAGTCGATTTACGGCCGATGCGGTCGCCAAAATGGCCGAACAGGGCGGAACCCAGCGGCCGCGCCATGAAGGCGATGCCGAAAGTCAGAAACGCCGCGAGCATCTGCGCGGTGCCCGAGCCGGACGGGAAGAACACCGGGCCGATCACCAGCGCGGCGGCGGTGGCGTAGACATAGAAGTCGTAGAACTCGATCGCGGTGCCGATAAAGCTGGCGGTAGCCACCCTCGCTGGCGAGTTGACCGGTGCTGCCGGGGTCGAATCGGAATAGGTGCTGCTGGTGGTCATCTGTGTAGATCCCTGACAGTCGAAGCTCCATGGCCGGCGCAGGTCAGACAGGCAGCTGCGCGCGCACAGGCGCTGGAGCGAATGGTTGTGGGTCGCTCGACTGATCAAAGCCCTGGGGGTAGGCGAGGGGAGCGGGCCCTGTTCAGGATGGTGAGGCAGGCGCGCGGGGTACATCAGTGGAGCGGACTGGCCGTGTGGCGCCAAATGCGGATAGCGGGCGCGACGGCAGGGCTGGGTAAGCGTGACCCGAGTATAGCTAGCGGGTCACGGTCCAGACCAGTACCTTGCTCGCACAATTGTCTTCGGTTTCAAGGATTTCCAGCCGGTAGCGGCCAATCTTCAGGCACACGGCACTGGCCGGGATGCTTTCCAGTGCCTCGGTGACCAACCCGTTGAGGGTCTTCGGCCCGCCGTCACAGGGCAAATGCCAGCCCAGGCTGCGGTTGACCTCGCGCAGCGAGGCGGCGCCTTCGATGACGAAGCGGCCGTCGGCCTGCGGATGAATGTGCGGGTTCTGCGGGCTTTGCTCGTCCTCGAACTCGCCGACGATTTCTTCGAGGATGTCTTCCAGAGTGACGATGCCCAGCACTTCGCCGTATTCATCGACCACCACGCCAAGGCGCCGTTGCTGCTTGTGAAAGTTCAGCAGCTGCATCTGCAGTGGCGTGCTTTCGGGTACGAAGTAGGGCTCATAGCAGGCGGCGGCAATCGCCTCCAGGGTCAGCTCGGCGTGTGGCAGCAGATGGCTGATCAGCTTGGTGTTGAGGATTGCCTCGACCTGGTTGATGTCGTTGTGAAACACCGGCAGGCGGGTATGCCGGCTGACGATCAGTTGTTCGATGATGCGTTCGATAGGGTCGTCGAGATTGATCCCATCGACTTCGTTGCGTGGCACCAGAATGTCGTTGACGGTGATCTCGTCAAGTGAACGCAAACCATCGAGCAGGCCGTGGCGCTGGGCTTCGAACTCGTCCTGATCGTCATCGTCGTTATTCTGTGGGTGCAGCGCAACCGCAGTCGGCGCCGGGCGGAACGGGCGCAGGATGAGCTTGGCGATGCCGTCGAGCAGGCACGCCAGCGGTTGCAGCAGAGTCAGCGGCAACTTCAGCAGGTTGGCGCCAAGGCTGACGAACGCTTCCGGATTACGCCGTACCATTCGCCGCGGCAGGTATTCGGCCAGTACCAGCACCAAGACCGCAGCCATCAGACCGCCCAGCCAGAAGCCGTGCTCGCCGCTGTAGCGCTGACCCAACAGGCAGCCCAGGCCAAACACCAGTAGCTTGCCCAGGCTGGCGCCGAACACCAACGCCTGAGCCGGCAAGGCAGGTGCGGCAGGCTCTGTGCCACGTGGTTGCGCGTTGAGTTGTTGGCGGGCGCTATCGACCGCAGTGAACAATGCCGCCCACAGCAGCGCCAGGGCCAGGCAACCCAGCAGTGGCGCATGCAACTGGACGAACAGCGGCAGACTATCCATGGACCACCGTCAGATATGCAGGATGAATTCGCGTACCAGCTTGCTGCCGAAATAGGCCAGCATCAGCAGGCAGAAACCGGCCAGGGTCCAGCGGATCGCCTTGTGCCCGCGCCAGCCCAGGCGGGTGCGGCCCCACAGCAGCACGCTGAACACCACCCACGCCACGCAGGCGAGCAAGGTCTTGTGCACCAGGTGCTGGGCAAACAGGTTGTCGAGGAACAGCCAGCCCGAGATCAGTGACAGCGACAGCAGTGCCCAGCCGGCCCAGAGGAAGCCGAACAGCAGGCTTTCCATGGTTTGCAGCGGCGGGAAGTTGCGGATCAGCCCGGACGGGTGCTTGTGCTTGAGCTGGTAGTCCTGCAGCAACAGCAGCAGCGCCTGGAACACGGCGATGGTGAACAGCCCGTATGCCAGGATCGACAGCAGGATATGGGCAAGGATGCCCGGTTCTTCGTTGATCAGCGGCACTGTACCTGCGGGGGCGAACTGCGCCAGCAAGGCGGTGATCGCGCCGAGCGGGAACAGCAGGACCAGCAGGTTCTCCACCGGAATGCGCAGGCACGCCAGCAGGGTCAGGGCGATCACTGCGACGGCGATCAGGCTCGAGGCACTGAAGAAGTCCAGGCTCAGCCCCAACGGGGTGATCAACTGGAAGAACAGCGCGCCGGCCTGGGCGATGACCGCGATCGTGCCGAGCAGACCGAGCAGGCGCTTGTCGGCACGCGTGCCCTGGGCCAGGCGCATGCTGTGGTAGATCGCAGCGGCAATATAAAGGCCGGCGGCGAGCAGATTGGGGATGAGGCTGGGTGAAGAGAGCATAAGTCCTGATAGGCAAGCCCGGGAAGATCGCGAGTTTGGCATAGAACGCGGGTGCCAAGGAAGGCCGAAGCACGGCTCTGCCGTTGATCCAGCGCAGGCCTCGCGCTGCGGATGATTGGGCCGATGGTCCTGTACATGGTGTGCGCGGCGTCAAGTCTCCGCTATAATCGCCGGCTTGCTGTTCCCCGTGCGTGTCGATTACCGCCGGGGCGCCTGACAAATCGCGGCTTTGCCAAGCCTGAAAGGATCACCATGTTCGAAAACCTGACCGACCGCCTGTCACAGACGCTGCGCCATGTCACCGGCAAGGCCAAGCTGACCGAAGACAACATCAAGGACACGCTGCGCGAAGTGCGCATGGCGTTGCTCGAAGCCGACGTTGCGCTGCCGGTGGTCAAGGATTTCGTCAACAGCATCAAGGAACGCGCAATCGGCACCGAGGTGTCGCGCAGCCTGAGCCCGGGCCAGGCGTTCGTGAAGATCGTCCAGGCCGAACTCGAAAGCCTGATGGGCGCAGCCAACGAAGACCTTGCCCTGAACGCCGCCCCGCCCGCCGTGGTGCTGATGGCCGGCCTGCAGGGTGCGGGCAAGACCACCACCGCCGGCAAGCTGGCGCGCTTCCTTAAAGAGCGCAAGAAGAAGTCGGTAATGGTGGTGTCTGCCGACGTCTATCGTCCGGCGGCGATCAAACAGCTGGAGACCCTGGCAGGCGAAGTCGGCGTGACCTTCTTCCCGTCCGACATCAGCCAGAAGCCTGTGGCAATCGCTGAAGCGGCGATCCGCGAGGCCAAGCTCAAGTTCATCGACGTGGTCATCCTCGACACCGCCGGTCGTCTGCACATCGACAGCGACATGATGGACGAGATCAAGGCGCTGCACGCTGCGGTCAAGCCGGTCGAGACCCTGTTCGTGGTCGACGCCATGACCGGTCAGGATGCCGCCAATACCGCCAAGGCGTTTGGTGATGCGCTGCCGCTGACCGGCGTAGTGCTGACCAAAGTCGACGGTGACGCCCGTGGCGGTGCCGCGCTGTCGGTACGCTCGATCACCGGCAAGCCGATCAAGTTCATCGGTATGGGCGAGAAGAGCGACGCGCTCGAGCCGTTCCACCCTGACCGTATCGCCTCGCGCATCCTCGGCATGGGCGACGTGCTCAGCCTGATCGAGCAGGCCGAGCAGACCATCGACAAGGCCAAGGCCGACAAGCTGGCCAAGAAGCTGAAGAAGGGCAAGGGCTTCGACCTCGAAGACTTCCGCGACCAGCTGCAACAGATGAAGAACATGGGCGGCCTCGGCGGCTTGATGGACAAGCTGCCGAGCATCGGCGGGGTCAACCTGTCGCAGATGGGCAATGCCCAGGGCGCGGCCGAGAAGCAGTTCAAGCAGATGGAAGCGATGATCAACTCGATGACCCCGGCCGAGCGCCGCGATCCCGATTTGATCAGCGGTTCGCGCAAGCGCCGCATCGCCCTCGGCTCCGGCACTCAGGTGCAGGACGTCGGCCGGTTGATCAAGCAGCACAAGCAAATGCAGAAGATGATGAAGAAATTTTCCACCAAGGGCGGCATGTCGAAGATGATGCGCGGCCTTGGCGGCATGATGCCAGGTGGCGGCATGCCCAAGATGTAACCCTACTCAGGCCAGTGGCGCGAAGGCGCGGCTGGCCGGGATCCCGCTTCGGCGGGGACACCGCTGCCTTGCGAGAGGCAGCTTTATCGCAGATCGGCAGGCGGGTCTTTTTTCAGGGTGAACAACCCGGTGAAAAAAGGCATTTGCAAATGTCCGGATATTCCTTGAGAATATGCGGCCTTTCGGGCACCCGTGTGCCCGCTGTGCATCATGATTTGCAGCACCGACTACAGGAACGATGTTCAATGCTTACCATTCGTCTTGCCCGTGGCGGCTCCAAAAAGCGCCCGTTCTACCAACTGACCGTAACCGACTCGCGTAACCCGCGTGACGGCTCCCACATCGAACAGGTTGGCTTCTTCAACCCAGTCGCTCGTGGTCAGGAAGTTCGTCTGTCCGTTAAACAAGACCGCGTTGCTCACTGGTTGAGCGTTGGCGCACAGCCGTCTGAGCGTGTTGCTCAGCTGCTGAAGGAAGCTGCCAAGGCTGCTGCCTGAACAGTATGAACGCGACGCCAGAAAAGGCTGACGACCTCATCGTCGTTGGCAAGATTTTTTCGGTACACGGCGTTCGCGGCGAGGTGAAGGTTTATTCCTTTACCGATCCGATTGAAAACCTGTTGGATTACCAGAACTGGACGCTTCGGCGCGAAGGGACGGTCAAGCAGGTCGAGCTGGTCAGTGGCCGTTCCAATAAAAAGGAGCTGGTCGCCAAGCTCAAGGGCCTCGACGATCGTGACGAAGCACGTCTTCTGAGCGGTTACGAGATTTGCATCTCGCGAAGCCTTTTGCCCAACCTGACTGACGACGAGTACTACTGGTACCAGTTGCAAGGTCTGAAAGTCATCAACCAGGACGAGCATCTGTTCGGCACGGTTGATCACCTGTTGGAGACCGGCGCGAACGATGTAATGGTGGTCAAGCCTTGTGCAGGCAGCCTGGATGACCGTGAGCGTCTGTTGCCCTATACGGCGCAATGCGTGCTTGCAGTCGACCTTGAAGCCGGCGTGATGCGGGTCGAATGGGACGCGGATTTCTAACTGATGGGTAACCTTCGCGTAGAAGTCATCACGTTGTTCCCCGAGATGTTCTCGGCCATTACTGAGTACGGCATTACCAGCCGCGCGGTGAAGCAGGGCTTGTTGCAAGTCACTTGCTGGAATCCGCGGGACTACACCACAGATCGTCACCATACGGTGGATGATCGGCCGTTTGGCGGTGGTCCGGGGATGGTGATGAAGATCAAGCCTCTGGAAGATGCACTGGCTAGCGCCAGGCAAGCGACCGGAGCAACGGCGAAGGTGATCTACCTCTCGCCACAGGGCCGCAAGCTGGATCAGCAGGCGGTTCAAGGCTTGGCCGAACAGGAATCTTTGATCCTGATCGCCGGCCGATACGAAGGCATTGACGAGCGCTTTATTGAGGCTCATGTCGATGAAGAGTGGTCGATTGGTGACTATGTACTTTCCGGTGGCGAGCTGCCGGCCATGGTACTGATCGATGCGGTTACGCGGCTGCTGCCCGGAGCTTTAGGGCATGTAGGCTCGGCGGAGGAAGATTCCTTCACCGATGGCTTGCTGGATTGCCCGCACTACACCCGACCTGAGGTGTATGCGGATCAGCGTGTACCCGACGTGTTGCTAAGTGGCAACCATGCACATATCCGGCGATGGCGGATGAAGCAGTCCCTTGGTAGGACCTTCGAACGTCGCGCCGATCTTCTGGAAAGTCGCTCACTTTCTGGAGAAGAGAAAAAGCTGCTCGAGGAATACCTCCGCGAGCGGAACGATAGTTAACGTATCGATGGTGGATCACGTTTTCCACCTTAGGAGCACAGCATGACTAACAAAATCATCCAGCAGCTCGAAGCAGAGCAGATGAGCAAGGAAATCCCTACCTTCGCACCAGGCGACACCATTGTCGTCCAGGTTAAAGTGAAGGAAGGTGATCGTTCCCGTCTGCAGGCATTCGAAGGCGTTGTTATCGCCAAGCGTAACCGCGGTCTGAACAGCGCCTTCACCGTGCGCAAGATCTCCAGCGGCGTTGGCGTTGAGCGTACCTTCCAGACCTACAGCCCGCAGATCGACAGCCTGGCCGTGAAACGTCGTGGTGACGTGCGTAAAGCCAAGCTGTACTACCTGCGTGACCTGTCCGGCAAAGCCGCTCGCATCAAAGAAAAACTGTCCTGAGTACAGTTTGACTGGCGGCTGCGGCCGCCATGCGAGAAAAAAAGCAGCCTTCGGGCTGCTTTTTTGCTTTCTGCAACCTTGCCTTAGTGATGTGACATAACCATGACCAATACCCGCGAGCAGGAAATCCAGCGCCGCACCGAACTGTCGATAACCCGCGTGACCAAGGCGGTGTTCCCCAACACCACCAACCACCACAACACCTTGTTTGGCGGCACCGCGCTGGCCTGGATGGATGAAGTGTCGTTCATCGCCGCAACGCGCTTTTGCCGCTTGCCGTTGGTGACCGTGTCGACCGATCGCATCGACTTCAAACACCCGATCCCGGCCGGAACCATCGTCGAGCTGGTCGGCACTGTGATCAAGGTGGGCAATACCAGCTTGCAGGTGCAGGTCGATGTGTTCGTCGAGAACATGTATCTGGATGGCCGCGAGCGCGCCATTCATGGGGTCTTCAGCTTTGTCGCCATCGACGAGGACAAACGCCCGGTGCCGGTGCTGGCCGGGTTCTGACGGCTGCAGCGCGGAGCGCCGATGACAGCGTGTCGGTGGCTGTGAAACACTCAGCCCATCTTCCCTGGATAGCGACTGTGCATGCCCGCCCTCGACCACCCTTTGATTGACCAGTTTCTCGATGCGCTATGGCTTGAGAAAGGCCTGTCCGACAACACCCGCGTGTCCTACCGCAGTGACCTTGCGCTGTTCAACGGCTGGCTGCAGGAGCATGGCGTTGCCCTGCCAGATGCTGGTCGCACGTTGATTCTCGATCACCTGGCCTGGCGCCTCGATCAGGGTTACAAACCGCGCTCGACGGCGCGTTTCATCTCCGGCCTGCGTGGCTTCTTTCGCTACCTGCTGCGGGAGAAGCTGATCGCGGTCGATCCCACCCTGCAGATCGACATGCCGCAACTGGGCAAGCCACTGCCCAAGTCGCTGTCGGAGGCTGACGTCGAGGCGTTGCTGCAGGCGCCGGATCTCAGCGAGGCTATTGGTCAGCGTGATCGGGCCATGCTCGAGGTGTTGTATGCCTGTGGTTTGCGCGTTACCGAACTGATCAGTCTGACCCTTGATCAGGTCAATCTGCGCCAGGGCGTGGTGCGGGTAATGGGCAAGGGTAGCAAGGAACGGCTGGTGCCAATGGGTGAGGAAGCTGTGCTGTGGCTGGAGCGCTATGTGCGTCATGGCCGCCCTGAGCTGCTCAACGAGCGCCCCAGCGACGTGCTGTTCCCCAGCCTGCGCGGCGAGCAGATGACCCGGCAGACCTTCTGGCACCGGATCAAGCACCAGGCCAAGGTTGCCGGAATCGACAAGGCCCTGTCGCCGCACACCCTGCGTCATGCCTTTGCCACGCACCTGCTCAATCACGGTGCAGACCTGCGCGTGGTGCAGATGCTGCTGGGCCACAGTGACCTGTCGACCACGCAGATCTACACCCATGTAGCCAAGGCTCGGCTGCAGCAGCTGCACGCACAGCACCATCCGCGTGGATGAAGCAAATTCATGTTGCGCCGAGCGGTCGCTGAGGGCTCATTCAGCACAGCCTGATGTGGTAGGCTTGGGCGGTTTGCACCAAGGGCCGCACGGTCGCCGCGGTTTTTTACCCGCAGGTGACGTCTTCGGCCCGGTCCGTCTTCAGGAGTACCCCATGCGCGTGACCCGTATCATTGCCGCCGCCGCCTTGGCGCTGGCCAGTACCTTTGCTGTGGCTGCAACCAGCGAAACCAACAATGGCGCCGAGCAGGCAATCCGCAAGAGCCTGCAGACCCTCGAGCTGGAAGTGCCGATCGAGAGCGTCGCCAGCAGCCCGCTCAATGGCCTCTATGAAGTCAAGCTGCAGGGCGGCCGCGTGCTCTACGCCAGCGCCGACGGCCAGTTCGTCATGCAGGGTTATCTGTTCCAGATCGCCGACGGCAAGCCGGTCAACCTGACCGAGAAGACCGAGCGCCAGGGTATCGCCAAGCTCATCAACGGCATTCCAGCTGCCGAGATGGTGGTTTATCCTGCCAAGGGCGAGACCAAGTCGCATATCACCGTGTTCACCGACACCACCTGCCCGTACTGCCACAAGCTGCACGCCGAAGTACCCGAGCTCAACCGTCGCGGTATCGAAGTGCGCTATGTCGCCTTCCCGCGCCAGGGCCTGGGTTCGACCGGTGACGAGCAGTTGCAGGCCGTCTGGTGCTCCAGCGACCGCCGCGCGGCGATGGACAAGATGGCCGATGGCAAGGACGTCAAAGCGGCCAAGTGCGTCAACCCGGTGGGCAAACAGTTCCAGTTGGGCCAGTCGATCGGTGTCAACGGTACGCCAGCCATCGTGCTCGAAAGCGGGCAGGTGATTCCTGGTTACCAGCCAGCCCCGCAAGTGGCCAAGCTGGCCCTGGCTGCCGGCAGCAAGTAATCCAATTCAGTGCGCCGTCGCCATGCGGCGGCGGTAGTTTTCACGGTCGGCCGAGTGCCGGCCGTCCTATGGGGAGTTCACAGTGAAACCGGTCAAAGTAGGCATCTGTGGGTTGGGGACCGTCGGTGGCGGTACCTTCAATGTACTTCAACGCAACGCCGAGGAGATTGCCCGTCGTGCCGGGCGCGGTATTGAAGTTGCTCAGATTGCCATGCGCTCGCAGAACCCGAACTGTCAGATTACCGGTACCCCCATTACCGCTGACGTGTTCGAGGTTGCCAGCAACCCGGAAATCGACGTCGTCATCGAACTGATCGGCGGCTACACCATTGCCCGTGACCTGGTCCTCAAGGCCATCGAAAACGGCAAACATGTGGTTACCGCGAACAAGGCGCTGATCGCCGTGCATGGCAACGAGATCTTTGCCAAGGCGCGCGAGAAGGGCGTTATCGTTGCTTTCGAAGCCGCCGTTGCCGGTGGTATTCCGGTGATCAAGGCGATCCGCGAAGGGCTTTCGGCCAACCGCATCAACTGGCTGGCCGGGATCATCAACGGCACCGGTAACTTCATCCTCACCGAAATGCGCGAAAAAGGCCGGGCGTTCCCCGATGTGCTGGCCGAAGCGCAGGCGTTGGGTTACGCCGAAGCCGATCCGACCTTCGACGTCGAAGGCATCGATGCAGCGCACAAGCTGACCATCCTGGCCTCGATTGCCTTTGGTATCCCGCTGCAGTTCGACAAGGCCTACACCGAAGGCATCACTCAGCTGACCACTGCTGACGTCAACTATGCCGAAGCACTGGGCTATCGCATCAAGCACCTGGGCGTGGCTCGTAGCACCGAAGCCGGTATCGAGCTGCGCGTGCACCCGACGCTGATCCCGAGCGACCGCCTGATCGCCAACGTCAATGGCGTGATGAACGCGGTCATGGTCAATGGCGATGCCGCGGGTTCCACGCTGTACTACGGCGCTGGCGCCGGCATGGAGCCGACTGCTTCGTCGGTGATCGCCGACCTTGTCGACGTGGTACGGGCGATGACCTGCGACCCGGAAAACCGCGTGCCGCACCTGGCCTTCCAGCCGGATTCGCTGTCGGCCCACCCGATCCTGCCGATCGAAGCCTGCCAGAGCGCCTACTACCTGCGCATCCAGGCCAAGGATCACCCCGGTGTGCTGGCTCAGGTCGCGAGCATCCTCTCCGAGCGCGGGATCAACATCGAGTCGATCATGCAGAAGGAAGCCGAGGAGCAGGACGGCCTGGTGCCGATGATCCTGGTCACTCATCGCGTGGTCGAGGAGCACATCAACGACGCGATCCTGGCTCTGGAGAGCCTGCAGGATGTAGTCGGCAAGGTCGTGCGCATCCGCGTCGAGCAGCTCAACTAATTTCGCCGTCGGGCCGCGTCTGCGGCCCGGGCCCCAGCATTGAAGGTTTGCACCATGCGCTATATCAGCACTCGCGGCCAGGCACCGGCCCTGAACTTCGAAGACGTCCTGCTTGCCGGTCTCGCCAGTGATGGCGGCCTGTATGTGCCGGAGAACCTGCCGCGTTTTACCCAGGAAGAAATCGCCTCGTGGGCCGGCCTGCCATACCACGAGCTGGCCTTCCGGGTGATGCGCCCGTTCGTGGCCGGCAGCATTGCCGACGCCGACTTCAAGAAGATCCTCGAAGAAACCTACGGCGCCTTCGCCCATGCGGCAGTGGCGCCGCTGCGTCAGCTTGGCTCCAATGAATGGGTACTGGAGTTGTTCCACGGCCCGACCCTGGCGTTCAAGGACTTTGCTCTGCAACTGCTCGGCCGCCTGCTCGATCACGTATTGGCCAAGCGCAACGAGCGCGTGGTGATCGTCGGTGCTACCAGCGGCGATACCGGCTCGGCAGCTATCGAAGGCTGCCGCCGTTGCGACAACGTCGACATCTTCATCCTGCACCCGCATCAGCGCGTATCGGAAGTGCAGCGCCGGCAGATGACCACCATCTTTGGCGAAAACATCCACAACATTGCCATCGAAGGCAACTTCGACGATTGCCAGGAGATGGTCAAGGCCAGCTTCGCCGACCAGTCGTTCCTCAAAGGCACGCGCCTGGTGGCAGTCAACTCGATCAACTGGGCGCGGATCATGGCCCAGATCGTCTACTACTTCCACGCCGCCCTGCAGTTGGGCGGGCCGGCGCGTTCGGTGGCGTTCTCGGTGCCGACCGGCAACTTCGGCGACATCTTCGCCGGTTACCTGGCGCGCAACATGGGCCTGCCGATCAGCCAGCTGATCGTCGCAACCAACCGTAACGACATCCTGCACCGCTTCATGAGCGGCAATCAGTACGTCAAGGAAACCCTGCACGCGACCCTGTCGCCGTCGATGGACATCATGGTTTCGTCCAACTTCGAGCGGCTGCTGTTCGACCTGCACGGGCGCAACGGTGCGGCGATTGCCGAGTTGATGGCCAACTTCAAGCAGGGTGGTGGTTTCAGCGTCGAGCAAGACCGCTGGACCGAGGCGCGCAAGCTGTTCGATTCGCTGGCGGTCAGTGACGAGCAGACCTGCACGACCATTGCCGAGGTGTTTGCCAGCACGGGTGAGGTGCTGGATCCGCACACGGCGATTGGCGTGCATGCTGCGCGTGAGTGCCGGCGCAGTCTGGATACGCCGATGGTGGTGTTGGGGACGGCGCATCCGGTCAAGTTCCCCGAGGCGGTGGAGAAGGCTGGGGTGGGCAAGGCGTTGGAATTGCCGGCGCACCTGACTGACCTGTTTGAGCGGGAAGAGCGGTGTACGGTGTTGGCCAATGACCTGAAAGTGGTGCAGGGGTTTGTTAGCCAGCATGGCAATCGCGGTAAGCCATTGTGATGGGGTAGCTGGGGGACGGTCCCCTCGCTCCGGTCTTGCTCCCGGGGGACCGCGCTGTACGGGCCATCCTGGCCCGCAGCGCTTGCCGGCCATCCATGGGCCGTCACCTCCCTTCGCAAGACCTGCGCTCGGCCTCCTGAGTCGCCGGTGGATCAACATCAAAAGCAGATCAAGATCAAAAGCACGCCTCGCTGCGCTGGCGCAGATTAACAGCGGGGCCGCTTCGCGGGTGAACCCGCTCCCACAGAGTTCGCGTTGCCAGGAGTGGTGTGCAGTATGGAAGCGAGGTTGCTGGAGCGTCGAACCAAAGGTCTGCTGAGAGCATCGCATCCTGTGGGAGCGGGTTCACCCGCGAAGGTCTGCGAAGCAGACCCCATTCACGGATTGTCCTGTTCGCACTTTCAGCCTTTTCCTATATCCCTCGCACTTGACCCTTTCTACAGTTGGCGCTACTTCAACCCGGGCGCGCGGCGCTCAGGAGCGCCCTATGTACCGGCTCAACGTCGTCATCTATCACACTCGTCCCGCCCAGCAGATCAGCCTGCATCAGGCTTGCAATGCTCAGGGCATATTCAATGTGCGCATCGCCGACAACCTGGTCATCGCCACAACCTTGCTGGCTCGCCGGCGTGCACCTGATCTGCTGATCATCGACCACGCCATGCCCAGTGCCGACGGCAAGGCGTTGCTGCAGCACCTGAGCTTGACCTGCCCATCTACGGCGTTGCTGTTGATCGGTCAGCCCCGTCCCGCGCATCTTGATATCGCCCAGCAGGCCCGGCAAAAAGGCTTGTGGGTGGTCAACGAACTGGCCTGGCCTTTGTCGATGCCAGCATTGCAACGAACGCTGCAGCGAGTAGGTGGCAGCCGCCATAAGCCTGCTGTGAGCGATTTTCAAACTGTCATGATGCGCGCGCATGCTCACTGAACCCCGCAGCAACGAACTTTCTGCGGCCGCCAAGGGTCAGTACCCATATAGCCAAAAAACAAGTGAGTGCGCCGGATGGAAAGAATTTGCAGACTGCTCAATGATGCTCTGACCCCTTACCAAGCTCACCTTGCCGCCGCCGATGCCAATGGCAATCGGCAACTGGTTCTGCGTGACCCTCAAGGCAATGTCACCCTGCAACGGGCTGTCACCTCGCGACAATTGCAGGAACAGAGCCTGCTGATAGATCTGGTCGATGGCCTGCATCGGGATGTGCAGATTGCCGAAGGACGTCTGCAGCCTTGTGTGATCGCTGCCCTGCAGCAGCGCCAACCGATTCACGGAACCTTTGCCAGCTGATTGCGTCTTATTTGCTAATGGCAGCCCAGCGGCGCTTTGCTCCGGTGACGTTGAGCTGCCACGGAAAGTCCAGATGACTTTCGCTTGACCCCGGTCGTCTTCCCCAGCGACCGGGGTTTCTTTTTTCTGGCTCAGGGCGTGGCGTAGGCCTGATCGTCGGCCAGCTCTGCGGCCCGCTGCATATACGCTTCGCGCTGCTCTGGATCTAGCCAGCGGGCATACAGATCCGGCAATGTGTCACGGCGCAGCGCCGGCAACAGTTTGTCGATATGGCCGATCGCCTCACGCCCGAGCGGTGTGTCGGAACAGGCGACATGCATTAGCTGGTAGGGCTGCACGCTCTGGATCGGATAAAAACGGTAACTGTGCGTATCCGCGCCTTGCTGATTGAGCAGGTAGCGCAACTCTGGCCAGTAACCCAGCACCAGCTGCAAACGGCCCAACTGCTGCATCTGCAGCAAGCTGGCGGTCGCTTCGGTGCCGTAGTGACGGTTGAAAGCGCTGTCGGGCAGTTGCCTGAGCAACTTATCGACCGAGGCGCTGTAACTGCGCTCGGCAACAATCCCGAGCTTCAACGTGCTCTGGGTCAGTAGGCGTTTGAGGTCGACGCTGTCGCCTTGCAGGTAAGGTTCGATCAGCGCCTGGTCCTCGTTGCGCACCAACAGGCCGCTGCTCAACGTGGCCATGGTCGGGCTGGAGAAATAAGCGTACTTGGCCCGCTCCGGGGTCCACAGCAGGGTAGGGTCGCAGGTGAAGGAGGGCTCTTGCAGCATCTGGATGCCGCGGGCGCGGTTGACCCGGACGATGCTGTGCTCGTACTCGGGCATCTGCGCGATCAGCAGCGGCAGCATGCGGTCGAGCACGCCCTGGCCTTGTTCAGGCCCTTCAAAGATCGTGAAGGGCGGCAGATCGCGGATCAGCCACAGCAGCTTTTCCTTGGCCGTGGCTACGCCGGGCAGCAGCGCGCAGCTAACTGCAAGCGTCAGCAGCCAGCGTAACTTGAGCCTGAACACCACGGCGGCGCGGTTCAGACCGCGCCGTCCTTGCGCAGCCGGGCAATGGCTGCAGCATCGTAGCCAAGCCCGCTGAGCAGCGCCGTGGTGTGTTCGCCCAGCGCCGGGCCAACCCATTCAGTCGAGCCTGGCGTGTCGGACAGCTTCGGCACGATGCCGGGCATCTTGAACGCTTTGCCATCGGGCAAGCGGCCCTGCAGGAACATTTCGCGGGCCAGAAACTGCGGGTCGCTGAACATGTCCTCTGCCGAGTAGATCCGGCTGGCCGGCACCTGCGCGGTGTTCAAAACCTCCAGTACCTGTTCCAGCGGCAAGCCATTGACCCAGCGATCGATCACGCCGTAAAGCTCGTCACGGCGCAGGTCGCGGCCGTCGTTGCTGGCCAGGGTTGGGTCATCGGCCAGGTCGTCGCGGCCGATTGCCTGCATGAAGCGCTTGAAGATCGCATCGCCGTTGGCGCCGATCTGCACATGCTTGCCGTCGGCGCTGGTGTGGATGCATGAGGGAGTGATGCCGGGCATGATGTTGCCGGTGCGCTCGCGGATAAAACCGAACACGTCGAATTCCGGCACCATGCTTTCCATCATGGCGAAGATCGCTTCATACAGCGCCACATCGACCACTTGCCCGGCACCACCATTGACCTCGCGGTGACGCAGCGCCATCAATGCACCGATCACGCCCCACAGGGCGGCAATCGAGTCGCCGATGGAGATACCGGTACGCACGGGCGGGCGATCATCGAAGCCGGTGATGTAACGCAAGCCACCCATCGATTCGCCGACCGCACCGAAGCCTGGCTGGTCTTTCATCGGCCCGGTCTGGCCGAAGCCCGACAGGCGCACCATGACCAGGCGCGGGTTCAGCGCATGCAGCACGTCCCAGCCCAGGCCGAGTTTTTCCAGCACGCCGGGGCGGAAGTTCTCGATCAGGATGTCGGCTTCGGCCAGTAGCCGCTTGAGGATCTCGCGACCTTCCTCGTGCTTGAGGTTCAGCGTCAGCGACTGTTTGTTGCGCGCCTGGACGAACCACCACAACGACGTGCCTTCATACAGCTTGCGCCATTTGCGCAGCGGATCACCGCCGTCGGGCGATTCGACCTTGATCACCTCGGCGCCGAATTCGGCGCAGATGCGCGACGCAAAGGGGCCGGCGATCAGGGTCCCGAGCTCGATGACTTTGAGGCCGGCGAGGGGTTTGCTGGGCGTGGGCATGGGGGCATCCGTGGCGGCAGAAACAAAGCGCTGGTTTTATCACAGCTCGCCTGCGGCAGATACTGTCGCGACGCAAGCAGGGCAGGATCAGTTAGACTAGCCGACTTTCTCCAGCTAGAAGCCCGTCACCCATGGCCCAGCCGTCCACCACCTACAAGTTCGAACTGAACCTGACCGACCTCGACCGCAACGTCTACGAAAGCGTCAAGCAGACCATCGCCCGCCACCCTTCGGAAACCGAAGAGCGCATGGCCGTGCGCCTGCTCGCCTACGCGCTCTGGTACAACGAGCAACTGTCGTTCGGCCGTGGTCTGTCGGACGTCGACGAGCCTGCGCTGTGGGAAAAGAGCCTGGATGATCGCGTCCTGCACTGGATCGAAGTCGGCCAGCCCGACGCTGATCGACTGACCTGGTGCTCGCGTCGCACCGAGCGCACCAGCCTGCTCGCCTATGGCAGCCTGCGCGTGTGGGAAACCAAAGTGCTCGGCGCGATCAAGAACCTGAAAAACGTCAACATCGCTGCCGTCCCGCAAGATGTGCTGGAAGTCATCGCCAAGGACATGCCGCGGGTGATCAAGTGGGATGTGATGATCAGCGAAGGCACGGTGTTCGTCACCGACGACCGCGGCCAGCACGAAGTGCAGCTGCAGTGGCTGCTCGGCGAGCGCGGCTGATTTCAACCTTTATAGACTGCTGAAGACCCCATGCGTATCGAACCCCGCCCGTTGCCGCCCACCCTGCCTTTTCTGGGTGCCTTGCCGCCGTTGCTGACCCGCCTGTACGCCGCTCGCGGCGTGCAATCGGAGGCTGAGCTGGACAAGAGCCTGGCCCGTCTGCTGCCGTATCAGCAGCTCAAGGGCATCGATGCGGCGGTCGATCTGCTGGTCGAGGCGCTGGACCAGCGCCAGCGTATCCTCATCGTCGGCGACTTCGATGCCGATGGCGCCACCGCCAGCACCGTTGGCGTGCTGGGCCTGCGGCTGCTGGGCGCGGCGCATGTCGACTATCTGGTGCCAAACCGCTTCGAGTACGGCTATGGCCTGACCCCGGAAATCGTCGAAGTCGCGCTGCAGCGCCAGCCGCAGCTGCTGGTCACCGTCGACAACGGTATTTCCAGTGTCGAGGGCGTTGCCGCTGCCAAGGCGGCCGGGCACAAGGTGCTGGTGACCGACCACCACTTGCCCGGCCAGCACTTGCCGGACGCCGACGCCATCGTCAACCCGAACCAGCCAGGCTGCGAGTTCCCCAGCAAGTCGCTGGCCGGGGTAGGGGTGATCTTCTACGTGCTGATGGCCTTGCGCGCGCGTTTGCGCAGCCTTGGCCGTTACCAGACCCAGGCGCAACCGAACATCGGCGAGCTGCTCGACCTGGTCGCGCTGGGCAGTGTCGCCGACGTGGTGCCGCTGGATGCCAATAACCGCATCCTGGTCCATCAGGGCCTCGAGCGAATTCGTGCCGGTCGCGCCCGCGCTGGCTTGAAGGCGATCCTGGAAGTCGCTCGCCGTGACTACCAGCGCATCACCTCGACCGATCTGGGCTTTATCCTCGGCCCGCGCCTGAACGCCGCAGGCCGGCTGGACGACATGAGCCTGGGCATCGAATGCCTGCTTTGTGACGACCCGGCGCTGGCCCGCGACATGGCCGAGCAGTTGGACGGCCTCAACCAGGACCGCAAGTCGATCGAGCAGGGCATGCAGCGCGAGGCGCTGGCCCAGCTTAAGGACCTGCCGCTGGAGTCGATGCCGTATGGCCTGTGCCTGTTCGATGCCCAGTGGCACCAGGGCGTGATCGGTATCCTCGCCTCGCGCCTGAAAGAACGTTACCACCGCCCGACCATTGCCTTTGCCGATGCGGGTGAGGGCGTGCTCAAGGGCTCGGCGCGTTCGGTGCCAGGCTTTCATATCCGCGATGCGCTGGATGCCGTGGCTGCGCGTCACCCGCAACTGATCAGCAAGTTTGGTGGTCACGCCATGGCCGCCGGTTTGTCGCTGCCGGCAGAGAACTTCCCGGCGTTTGCCGCCGCGTTCGACGAAGAAACCCGGCGTCAGCTCAATGAAGACGACCTGACCGGGCGGTTGCTGACCGACGGCACCCTTGCGGTTGAAGAATTCCACTTGGACCTGGCCCGCGCCCTGCGCAACGCCGGCCCGTGGGGCCAGCATTTTCCCGAGCCGCTGTTCCATGGTGTGTTCCAGCTGGTTGAGCAGCGTGTGGTCGGCGAGCGGCATTTGAAGGTGGTGCTCAAGAGCGAGTGCGGTGCGGTCAAGCTCGACGGTATTGCCTTCGGTATCGACCGCGAAGTCTGGCCCAACCCCACCGTGCGTTGGGTCGAGCTGGCCTACAAGCTGGACGTCAACGAGTTTCGCGGCAACGAAAGCGTGCAACTGATGATCGCGCACATCGAACCACGCTAACCGGCTGCTGCAGGGATACTCCTGCGACCGGGCTGAACCCTGGTCGCAGCAAACTGGTCTAGGCTCAAGAGAACCGGTACCAGGCCACGGCTGCACATCAGTGCCCGGGCCGGTCACCCATTTGGAGTCCCAGGGAGATCCCCCATGAGCCTGCTGTTAGAGCCCTACACCCTCCGCCAGTTGACCCTGCCCAACCGCATCGCCGTGTCGCCGATGTGCCAGTATTCGGCGGCCGATGGCTTGGCCAATGACTGGCATCTCGTGCACTTGGGCAGCCGTGCCGTAGGCGGGGCCGGGCTGGTCTTCACCGAAGCCGTGGCGGTCACTGCCGATGGTCGGATTACCGCTGAAGACCTCGGTCTGTGGGATGACCAGCAGATCGCGCCGCTGCAGCGCATCACCCGCTTTATCACTGCCCAGGGTTCGGTACCCGCCATTCAGCTGGCCCATGCCGGGCGCAAGGCCAGCACTCATCGGCCCTGGCTGGGCAAGCACGGCAGCATCAAACCGGAGGACGGCGGCTGGCAGCCGGTCGGCCCGTCGAAAATAGCCTTCGACCCGGAGCACACTGCACCGCGTGAGCTGAGTACCGGCGAGATCCAGGAGATCATCGACGCCTTCGTCAAAGCCGCCGAGCGCGCGCTCACTGCGGGTTTCAAGGTGGTCGAACTGCACGCTGCCCATGGCTACCTGCTGCATCAGTTTCTCTCGCCGCTGAGCAACCAGCGCCGCGATGAATACGGCAGCAGCTTCGAAAACCGCATTCGCTTTACCCTTCAGATTACCGAGGCTGTGCGTGCGGTATGGCCCAAAGAGCTGCCGCTGTTCGTCCGGGTGTCGGCCACCGATTGGGTCGAAGACGGCTGGAACCCTGACGAAACCGTCGAGCTGGCGCGCCGCCTGCGTGCGCTAGGGGTGGACTTGATCGACGTGTCGTCGGGCGGCACTTCGGTCAACGCCGAGATTCCCACCGGCCCGGGCTATCAAACGCGCTTTGCCGAGCGCGTGCGCAAAGAGGCGGAGATTGCCACCGGCACCGTCGGCATGATCACCGAACCCGCCCAGGCCGAGCACATTCTGCGCACGGGGCAGGCTGACCTGATCTTCCTCGCCCGTGAACTGCTGCGTGATCCGTACTGGCCGCTGCATGCCGACGACGATCTGGGTGGCAACAAGGCCACGTGGCCAGCGCAATACCAACGGGCAACCCACCGCGCCAACCCGATTCACGAGTCCGACCTGCGCGACGCCTGACGTTGATGTGGCTGCCTTGTCGTCGACAGAAGACGGCGACAAGGCAGCCAACACGGCTAGTGCTTGAACATCACATGGCGGACACAGGTGTAGTCCTCCAGCCCATACATCGACATATCCTTGCCGTAGCCCGATTGCTTCTGCCCGCCGTGGGGCATCTCGCTGATCAGCATGAAGTGCGTGTTGACCCAGGTGCAGCCGTATTGCAGGCGTGCGGCAAGGCGGTGCGCGCGGCCCACGTCAGTGGTCCACACCGATGAGGCCAGGCCGTACTCGGAGTCGTTGGCCCACTCCAGCGCCTGGGCTTCGTCGGCAAAGCGAGTGACGGTGACCACCGGGCCGAACACCTCATGACGGGCGATCTCGTCGTCCTGCAGCACGTCGGCCAGCAGGGTCGGCGCGTAGAAGAAGCCTGCACCCTCCAACACCTTGCCGCCAGTGACCAGGCGGATATGCGGCTGGTCGAGGGCGCGTTGCACCATGCCTGCTACCTTGTCGCGGTGTTGCGCACTGATCAGTGGGCCGAGTTCGGTGTCGGCCGCATCCTGAGGTCCTGGCTTGATGCTGGCGACAGCCTGGCCCAGGCGCTCGACGAAGTCATCGTAGATGGCGTCCTGCACATACAGCCGGCAGGCGGCGGTGCAGTCCTGGCCGGCATTGTAGAAACCAAAGCTGCGAATGCCAGCGACGGCCGCATCGAGATCGGCGTCATCGAAGATCAGCACTGGCGCCTTGCCGCCCAACTCCATGTGCATGCGCTTCACGCTGGCGGCAGTGGCGCCGATGATGTTCGCCCCGGTCGGGATCGAGCCGGTCAGCGATACCATGCGTACGCGCGGATGAGTGACCAGCGGCGTGCCCACAGTCGCGCCACGGCCAAACAAAATGTTCAACACACCGGCCGGGAAGATCTCGCGGGCCAGCTCGGCCAGGCGCAGCGCTGTCAGCGGGGTCAGCTCGGAGGGCTTGAGCACCACGGTGTTGCCTGCGGCCAGTGCCGGCGCGATCTTCCACGCGAGCATCATCAGCGGGTAGTTCCACGGCGCAATCGAGGCGACCACGCCCAATGGGTCACGCCGCACCATCGAGGTGTGCCCCGGCAGATACTCCCCTGCCGCCGAACCGCCCAGGCAGCGCGCCGCCCCGGCGAAATAGCGAAACACGTCGACAATGGCCGGGATCTCGTCATTGAGGGCGGCGGCGAGGGGCTTGCCGCAGTTCTGCGATTCGAGGCTGGCCAGTTCTTCGCCGTGTTGCTCAATGGCATCGGCCAGCGCCAGCAGGGCCAGCGAGCGGTCTTTCGGGCTGGTCTGCGACCAACTGGCAAAGGCGCTGTCGGCGGCGCGCACGGCGCTGTCGACCTGCGCCTCGCTGGCCTCGCTGATCTGCGCCAGGGCAGTGCCTGCGGCTGGGTCGAGTACGGTCCAGACTGGGCCTTCACCGGCCACCAGTTGGCCGTTGATCAGCATCTGGGTGTGCATGGGGCAATCCTCCGAGGCATTTGCGATGGTCGATAGCGTAGACCACTCACTGCAGCTCATTGGCTACCCGGCTGGTGACCTCGACGACCTGGCGTGCGCCGCGGCTGATTTCGTCCATCGCGTTGCCGGCCTGGCTGGCCAAGTCCTGCACCGCGCAGGCATGCTCGCGGCTGTTCTGAATGCCTTTGAAGGCGCCATCGGCCAGTTCTCGGTTCAGACGCACTACCTCGAAAATGTCCCGGGTGGCCTCGGTAGTGCGCGCGGCCAGGCGCCTGACTTCATCAGCAACCACAGCAAAGCCACGGCCCTGATCGCCGGCACGGGCGGCCTCGATGGCCGCATTGAGTGCCAGCAGGTTGGTCTGCGCCGCGATCCCGCCGATGATCTCGACGATCGCACCAATGTTCAGCGACTGCGCCTGCAGCGCTTGCATGTCCTGGCCAACGCTGGCCATTTCCCCGGCGATGGATTGCATGGCCGACGCGGCCTGCATGACTACTGTCAGGCCTTGCTGTGCGCTGTGCTCGGTGGTCAGCGAAACATCATGGGCGAGGTCGGCAGCGCGGCGCACGAGGTCGGCCTTTTCCACCTGTTCGGTTACCACATTGGCGAACTTGGCCACCTTGTAGAGGCGACCGTGCTGGTCCTTGATCGGGTTGTAGGTCGCTTCAAGCCATACGCTATTGCCGCGGGCGTCGATACGACGAAAGCGCCCCGCCACGAACTGCCCGCGATTGAGCGCTTGCCAGAACTGGGTGTAGTCGGCGCAGGCGGCGTCCTCGGCAGAGCAGAACATGCGGTGGTGCTTGCCGAGAATCTGCGTCAGGCCATAGCCCATGGTGTTGAGAAAGGCTTTGTTGGCGTCGAGCACCATGCCGTTGAGGTTGAACTGGATGATGGCGGTGGAATGGTCAAGGGCGTTGTACAACTCCAGCCCGTCCCGGTCACGGCGGCTGGTGCCGGGGCTGGCGCAGCCGTAGCCGTGATGTTGGCCCAGCGCGTCGCGCAACCAGCATAGCTGAAGTAGCACCGGGCGACCGTCGGCGCCCCGGCAACTGAGCGACGGCGAGCCTGTCAGTGGTGCCGGCAAACTGCAGCCTGGTTCAAGCAGGGCTTCGAGCTTGACCCCGAGCAGTTGCGCGGCGGAAAAGCCCAGCGCGTTGGCGAACGGCGCATTGACCTCGGTGAAGCAGCCGTTGGCATCGAGGCGAGCGCTGAGCAGTTGCTGTTCCAGTTGGGCGAGCAGGGCTTGCAGGCTGTCCAGTTGTTGTTGGCAAGCGAGCAGTGCCTGCGTGCAGCGGCGGTTGAACACGGCGAACTCCAGTAATTGTCAGGATAAAGGCTCGCCTGCACCGAAATGCACCCGGTCCTTGCCGGCGCGTTTGGCCTTGTACAGGCAGCGGTCGGCGTGGATAAGGATGTCGGCTAGGGCTTGATCGTGGCTGAAGGGCACCAGCCCAGCGCTGAAGGTGAAGCGGGCGGGAGCTTCGCGGCTGTTGCGGACCGCCTCCAGCAGGCGCTCGGCGATGGCCAGGGCGATGGCTGGGCTCTGGGTATCGATGATGACGCCGAATTCCTCACCACCCAGCCGCCCGGCACAATGGCTGCCGGCCATGTTGCGCAGACGTGCAGCGAGCACGCGCAGCACTTGATCGCCGGCAGCGTGGCCGAGTTGGTCGTTGATCCGCTTGAAGTCGTCGATATCGATCATCATGAAGAAACCGCCGCCGTGGCTTTCGATGACGCGCTCGAAGCGATCCATCAATGCTCGTCGGTTGTAAAGCGAAGTCAGGTAGTCGGTCTCCGACAGGGTGCGATAGTGCTGCTCGATCTGCAGTGTGATGCTCAGTGCGCGCAGGTAGGTGCGGCTGTTGATCCAGCCCAGGCTGATCGAGAAGGCAAAAAAAATAGCCAGATACCAGCGGTAGTCGCTCACCTCATCGTGACCGATGTGGGGCATCACCAGCACCCAGCTCAACACGGCGGCCAGCAGATAATCCATTGGCCCACGGATCAGCAGCGATGCGCCGACCACCGCCAGCACGGTCATGGCCAGAGAGAACTGGCGATGCAATGGCGGGTAGTCGAGAAAGATCAGCTTGAAGCCGAGCACCACCGTCAACATGAACAGCAAGCCCGAATACCGCCATACATTGTCCGAGTTTGTCCGTGTCTGGATGATGAACAGAGCTACCATCATCAATAGCGGTCCCCAGGCGCCGAGCGTGACGATGCGTTCGTCAAGCACCAGGTGAACGGCAAGCCAGCTGGCGATAACCAACAGTTGCACGGCGATGATGCCCTCGCGCAGCAGCAGCCTGATGCGCGGGCGATGATCAGCCGAGACATCCAGCTCCAGGCTGGGGTATTTCCGATTCAAGGGCATAACTACCAAGCTCCATGCTGACCCGCGTGACGGCGAAGTAGATCGCCATGGTGTGCCTGACCAGCTCGGCGAACGCCGGGCGCATCTCGACCAGTGATCCCTGGGTGCGGAAGTAGCCTTTGCTTTCGCCTTCCTTGACCAGCCGTGCCACGTGCATGGTGGATACCCCGAGCCGGGAGGACAGCTCGGCATAGCTGGAGACCTTGTAGCCGCCGTCGTTTGAGCGAAAGCCCCGGGTATCAAGGTACAAGCTCAGCATCGGCAGATGACCACCGTCGCGGTTCATGATCCACTTGGCCCCCGGCAGCAGCCCGTCCAGCAGCACGTCGGCATCCAGCAGGTGAGCGAATCCGCTGAAGTATTGACGCAGGAACGCCGTTGGCTCGGTACGCTGCCAAGGCTGGGCATCGGGTATCAGCTTCTGGGCCGGTATGAGGTATGCGCTGATCAGTTGTGTGGCCAGATCGATAGCGGTTTTGCTGGGTCTGTAGATGCGTTGCCGAGCATCATCCGGGTGGGGCGATACGTGCATATAGCCCGATATCAGGAAGAACGAGAAATACGACTCCAGGGTGTTGCGCGTCAGGTAGCCACGCCGCTCGCAAAATGCCTTGACCCGCGATAACGGTGTCATAGGGTCGTGGAAATGAAAGGCGAACAGCGACAGCACGACCATCAGGCGGTCGTATTTGAGCAAGCTCTTGAAGAAGAACGGTTTGCGCCGGTATTGCTCAAGCATCAACTGCAGGTGGTGGTCCAGCGCGGCATCGGAATCAAGCCGGTAGAAGTTGCTGATCGTCAAATGCAGGTAGTGCAGCAGTTCGGCTCGTTTCATGGCTAGCAACATCACCTAATATCAATGGCTGCACATGGCCATTATCGTTTCAGCGCCGATTATGCGGTCTCGCGGAGCAAATTCAGGATGGCCCCAAAAATGTTGCAAGGTTGACCGCTGGGCAAGGTTTGGCCATGCATGGTCGATGGAGCTGGACCCTTGGCGGCTATTCGATGATCAGGCCGAGCGTGCCGCCTTGCCAGCGCACTTGGTCGGCTTGTGCAACATCCCGAAGCAAATACTTCCATGGCGAACGACAGGCCAAGCCTTACTCTGGGTTTTCCTTTCTGTAGCGTGGAGACGTGCGCATGAACACCCGAGGTTTGCTCGATCAACTGTTCAAGACCGGCCAGGAAATGCTCAGCAAACAAACCGGTAAAAGCGCTGGCGGCAAGCCGTCGCTCGGTGCAGGCGGTCTCGGTGGGCTGCTCTCCGGGATGGGCGGCGGCGCCCTGGCAAGTGGCGCCATGGGCTTGTTGCTCGGTAACAAGAGCGCGCGCAAGTTCGGCGGCAAGGCGCTGACCTACGGCGGCCTGGCAGCGCTTGGGGTGATCGCCTACAAGGCCTTCAATAACTGGCAGGCGCAGCAGGCCACTGGCCAGGTGCGCGAGCCGCAGACGCTCGACCGGCTGCCACCGGCTGAAGCCGAGCTGCACAGCCAGGCCGTGCTGCGTGCGCTGGTCGCGGCAGCCAAGTCCGATGGCCATATCGATGAGCGTGAGCGTGAACTGATCGAAGGTGAATTCACCCGTCTGGACAGCGACCGCGAACTGCAGCAATGGCTGCACGCCGAGCTGAACAAACCGCTCGACCCGGCAGAAGTCGCCCGCGCCGCGCAAACCCCGGAAATGGCCGGCGAGATGTACCTGGCGAGCCTGATGATGGTCGATCAGGAAAACTTCATGGAGCGCGCCTACCTCGATGAGCTGTCGCGCCAGCTGCGCCTGGATCCGGCACTGCGCCAGGAGCTTGAAGCCCAAGCCAGGCTTGCCGCCGGTCAGTAATCTGGCTATTTGCCACCTTTGCCGGCAGGGATGCCGCAAACGCCGCTCATTCAGCTGAGAAACCCGGCTCATGCCTGGGCTATACTCGAGCGATTTCCCCGCTCGTACTGAATTCTTGAGGGCTGATTTTGAAAAACTGGACCATGCGCCAACGGATCCTGGCAAGTTTTGCCGTGATCATCGCCATCATGTTGTTGATGATCGTTGCAGCCTACTCAAGGTTGGTCGCCATTTCCGCGAGCGAGGAAGCGGTCGGTTCCGATGCCATCCCCGGCGTCTACTACAGCTCGATGATCCGCAGCGCCTGGGTCGACAGCTACGTCACCAGCCAGCAGTTGGTCGGCCTGAGCAAGCATCGCGATATCGCCTCTGCGGATATCGAACTGTTCAAGAGCTTTGAAGAGCGCCTGCGCCAGCACATGGCCAGTTATCAGGCAACCATTCGTAATACGGAAGACCAGACCAGCTTCGACGCCTTCGTCGACATGGAAAAACGTTACATCGCCGACATCGAACTGGTACTCGAGGCCTACCGGCAGAAGAACTACGCCGAAGCCGAGCGCTTGATCACCGACGTGCTGACGCCCGCCTGGGTTGAAGGGCGCAAGCACCTCAACACCGTGATCGAACGCAATCGGGAAGCGGCCGACGTAGCCACCAAAGACATCGTCAGCGCCGTGGCCACCGCCAAGGGCAGCATGATCGTTTCGCTGATCCTGGCCATCATCGCTGCCGGCATTTGCGGGCTGCTGTTGATGCGTGCGATCACCACGCCCATGCAACGCATCGTACATGCCCTCGATAAGCTGCGCTCGGGTGACTTGAGCATGCGCCTGGACCTGGACCGTAAGGACGAGTTTGGCGCCATCGAAACCGGCTTCAACGAAATGGCCGAATCCCTCGCCAGCCTGGTCGCCCAGGCCCAGCGCTCGTCGGTGCAGGTGACCACCTCGGTTACCGAAATCGCCGCCACCTCCAAGCAGCAGCAAGCCACGGCCACCGAAACCGCAGCCACTACCACCGAAATCGGCGCCACCTCGCGTGAGATCGCCGCCACGTCGCGTGATCTGGTGCGGACCATGACCGAGGTCACCTCGGCTGCTGACCAGGCCTCGATCCTCGCCGGCTCCGGCCAGCAAGGCCTGGCACGCATGGAAGAAACCATGCACCAGGTGATGGGCGCGGCCGATCTGGTCAACGCCAAGCTGAGCATCCTCAACGAGAAGGCCAGCAACATCAATCAGGTGGTGGTGACCATCGTCAAGGTTGCCGACCAGACCAACCTGCTGTCGCTGAACGCTGCGATCGAGGCCGAGAAGGCCGGCGAATACGGCCGCGGCTTCGCCGTGGTGGCCACTGAAGTGCGCCGCCTGGCCGACCAGACCGCCGTGGCGACCTACGATATCGAGCAGATGGTGCGCGAGATCCAGTCGTCGGTTTCGGCCGGGGTAATGGGCATGGACAAGTTTTCCGAAGAAGTCCGCCGCGGCATGTTCGAAGTGCAGCAGGTTGGCGAGCAACTCAGCCAGATCATCCATCAGGTCCAGGCGCTGGCGCCGCGGGTATTGATGGTCAACGACGGCATGCAGGCCCAGGCCACCGGTGCCGAGCAGATCAACCAGGCGCTCTCTCAGCTCAGCGACGCCAGCACCCAGACCGTCGAATCGCTGCGCCAGGCCAGTTTCGCCATCGATGAGCTGAGCCAGGTCGCGGCTGGCCTGCGTGGCGGTGTCTCGCGTTTCAGAGTCTGATGACAATCAAGGATCTACCTCAGCGCGAACCCACAGCCGGCTCCGGCAAAGGCGTGCTGTACCTGCAGTTTCGCCTCAACGACCAGCGCTTCGCCCTGGATGTGCGTGAGGTGGTGGAAGTGCTGGCGCTGCGTACGCTCAAGCCTATCGCTCAGGCCCCGGGGTGGGTGCGCGGGATTCTCAGCCATCGTGGTGCGCTGATCCCGGTGATCGACCTGGCCGCGCTGAGCTTTGCCAGGCCGGCCGCAGCACGCACCAGCACGCGGCTGGTGGTGGTGCGTTATCACCCGGCTGCCAGCGCTATCACGCTGCACCTGGGTTTGATCCTCGAGCAGGCCACCGAGACCCTGCGCTGCCAGCCTGACGAGTTCCAGCCGTATGGGCTGGACAACGGCGAGGCGCCCTATCTGGGCCCGGTGCGCCAGGATGCCCAAGGCATGTTGCAGCGCATCGAGATCGACCAGTTGCTCAGTGACGAGGTCCGTCGCTTGCTGTTCCCGGATGCGCCAGCGCAGGTGCCGGCATGATCGAACAGCAGTTTTTTCGATTCTTGCAAGAGCGCATCGGCCTGGATGTCGAGTCGGTCGGAGTGCCCATGGTCGAGCGTGCCCTGCGTCAGCGCAGTGCTGCGCTGGCAGCCCACGACTTGAACGATTACTGGCTGCTGCTGCAGCAATCGACGGCTGAACAGCAAGCGCTGATCGAGGCGGTGATCGTCCCGGAAACCTGGTTTTTCCGTTATCCCGAGTCGTTTGCCGCGTTGGCCGGCCTCGCGCACAAGCGCTTGGCCGAACTGGCCGGTGTGCGGCCGCTGCGCATCCTCAGCCTGCCGTGCTCGACCGGCGAAGAGCCGTATTCGATTGCCATGGCGCTGCTCGACAGCGGCATGAGCGCCGCCGCGTTCAGTGTCGATGGGCTGGACATCAGCCCCAACTCGGTCGCCCGTGGACGCCAGGCGCTGTACGGGCGCAATTCCTTTCGTGGCAGTGATGTGGCCTTTCGCGAGCGGCATTTCAGCGCTACCGGTGAGGGCCATCAGTTGCATGAGCGAGTCTGCCACCAGGTCGATCTGCAGGTCGGCAACGTGCTTGATCCAGCCCTGGCTAGTCGCAACGGGCATTATGACTTCGTGTTCTGTCGCAACCTGCTGATCTACTTCGACGTGCCCACCCAGCACCGGGTGTTTGCGGTGCTCAAGCAATTGCTGCATGCCCAGGGTGTGCTGTTCATTGGCCCCGCCGAAGGCAGCCTGTTGGCGCGCCTGGGCATGCGGCCATTGGGCATCCCGCAGTCGTTCGCCTATGTGCGCCAGCCGGAACAAGCCGTGCCCGTAGTTACCCCGACGCCTGCACGGCCGGCCCTGGCGTCTGCGCCATGGAGCCAGCCGCCTGTGCCGCGTAGCGTGCCGCCAGCGCCGCGGCACGTGCGCCCAGCGCCCGCCCCGTCGCTAGTGGCCACTGCCGGGCAGGCCGGCGAGAGCGAGCTGCTGGCGCAAATCGCCCGCCAGGCCAACGCCGGCGACAGTCAGGCCGCGCTGGCCAGTTGCGAGCGCTACCTGCGCCAGTTCGAACCCAAGGCGCAGCTGTACTACTGGCTGGGCCTGCTCAGCGACACCGCAGGCGACAGCCACAACGCCATTATCCATTACCGCAAGGCCGTGTACCTTGAGCCGCAACACCCCGAGGCGCTGCTGCAACTGGCCACGCTGCTCGCCGCACAAGGCGATGAGGCCGGTGCGCGGCGTCTGCAGGAACGCGCCGCGCGTGCCGGTCGGGAGCCGCAACGATGAGCGAGATTCATGAGCTGCTGCTGGTCAGCGAAGACCACGCGCCGATCGACGACTGCTGGAATCGCATCGGCGTGCATGGCAACAAACAATGCCCTTTGCTTGAACAGCATATTCACTGCCGCAACTGCGAAGTGCATGCCGCAGCCGCCACGCGCCTGCTCGATCGCTACGCCCTGCAGCAGGACCAAGAGCCTGTCGCCGCCGCGCCGCTGACCGAATGCACCGGGCGTTCGATGCTGGTGTTCCGCCTGGGTGAAGAATGGCTGGCGCTGGCGACTGCCAGCCTCGCCGAGATCGCTCCGGTGCAATCCGTGCATTCCCTGCCGCATCAGCGCTCGCGGGTACTGCAAGGTGTAGCCAATGTGCGCGGCGCCCTGGTGCCGTGCCTGTCACTGGCCGCGCTGCTGGGGGCCGACAGCCTGCCGGCCAGCCCCATCAATGGTCGGGTAATGCCACGCATGCTGATTCTGGCCGCCGAAGGCGGGCCGGTAGTTGCTCCAGTGGATGAAGTCGATGGCATTCATCGGCTTGATATCGATGCCTGTGAAGACGGCCAGGACACTGCGCGCTTCACTGCCGCCGTGCTGCAGTGGCGCGGGCGCAGCGTGCGCGTACTGGATTCGACCCACTTGCTATCGGCTGTCAAGCGGAGCCTGTCATGACCCCTGAGCAAATGCGTGATGCGTCTTTGCTGGAGCTGTTCAGCCTGGAGGCCGAAGCCCAGACCCAGGTGCTCAACACTGGCCTGATTGCGCTCGAGCGCAACCCGACCCAGGCCGATCAGCTCGAAGCCTGCATGCGTGCCGCGCACTCGCTCAAAGGCGCGGCGCGGATCGTCGGCGTCGACGCCGGGGTGAGCGTCGCCCACGTCATGGAAGACTGCCTGGTCGCGGCCCAGGAAGGTCGGCTACGTTTGCGTGGCGAACACATCGATGCCTTGCTGCAAGGCACCGACCTGCTGATGCGCATCGCTACGCCGGGCGATGCCGCCGGTGAGCTGGCAGTGCCGGGCTTTGTCGCGCAGATGACGGCGTTGCTCGACCCCGCTGCCGCTTTCAGTGCGGCGCCGCAGTTGGTTGCTGCAGCAGTGAGTGAGGCGTTGCTGGCCGCGCCGTCGGTGGCCAGCGCCGAAGTACCCGCGCTGGCCGCCCAGGCGCAAGCCGATGTCGAGCCTGCACCGCGGCCAGGCAAACGCAGCAGCCAGACCGGCGAGCGAGTATTGCGGGTGACGGCGGATCGCTTGAACAGCCTGCTCGACCTGTCCAGCAAGTCGCTGGTGGAAACCCAGCGGCTCAAGCCCTACCTGGCCAGCCTGCAGCGGCTCAAGCGCATGCACGGGCAGGGCATGCGTGCCCTCGACGGGCTGAAGAGCCAGCTTGAGAGCAGCGGCCAGAGCCCTGAAGTACTCGATGCGCTGGCCCAGACCCAACGCCTGCTCGGCGAAACCCAGGCCATCCTGCAACAGCAAGCAGCCGAGCTCGACGAGTTCGGCTGGCAAGCCAGCCAGCGCGCGCAAAACTTGTATGACACGGCGCTGGCCTGCCGCATGCGGCCATTCGCCGACGTGCTTACCGGGCAGAGCCGGATGGTCCGCGATCTGGGCCGCTCGTTGGGCAAACAGGTGCAGTTGCAGATCGAGGGCGAGAAAACCCAGGTCGATCGCGATGTCCTGGAAAAACTCGAAGCCCCGCTGATTCACCTGCTGCGCAACGCCGTCGACCATGGCATCGAACTGCCCGAACGACGCCTGTTGGCGGGCAAGCCCAGCGATGGCGTGATCCGCCTGCGTGCATCCCACCAGGCTGGGATGCTGATTGTCGAGCTGAGTGACGATGGCGCCGGCATCGACCTTGAGCAGCTGCGCTGCAGCATTGCCGAACGGGCCTTGTCACCGGCCGAGACCGTGGCGCAGATGAGCGAAGCCGAGCTGCTGACGTTCCTGTTCCTGCCCGGTTTCAGCATGCGCGATCGGGTCACCGAGGTATCCGGTCGCGGGGTGGGGTTGGACGCAGTGCAGCATATGGTGCGCGAGCTGCGCGGCTCGATCGAGCTGACCCAGGTTGCTGGCCAAGGCTGTTGCTTCCATCTGCAGGTGCCGCTGACCTTGTCGGTGGTACGCAGCCTGGTGGTTGAGGTCGGCGGCGAGGCGTATGCCTTTCCGCTGGCGCATATCGAGCGCACCCTTGACGTGCCCGCCGAGGCCATCGTCCAGATCGAAGGGCGTCAACACTTCTGGCACGAGGAGCGCCATATCGGCCTGGTCTCGGCCAATCAGTTGCTCAATCGCCCGCAAGGGCAGGGCGATGAGCGCAGCCTGCGGGTTGTGGTCATTCGCGAGCGCGAGCAGCTCTACGGGATTGCCGTCGAGCGCCTGATCGGCGAGCGCGTGCTGGTGGTCATGCCGCTCGATGCGCGCCTGGGCAAGGTTCAGGATATCTCTGCCGGAGCGTTGCTCGACGATGGCTCGGTGGTACTGATCGTCGACGTCGAAGACCTGCTGCGCTCGGTGGAAAAGCTGCTGACTACCGGCCGCCTGGAGCGCATCGAACGCAACGGCGCCAGTGCCAAAGGCGTCAGCCGCAAGCGCGTGCTGGTGGTGGACGACTCGCTGACGGTGCGTGAGCTGCAACGCAAGCTACTAAGCAATCGCGGCTACGACGTGGCCATTGCGGTGGATGGTATGGACGGCTGGAACGCCCTGCGCGGCGATGACTTCGACCTGCTGATCACCGACATCGACATGCCGCGCATGGACGGCATCGAGCTGGTCACCCTGGTGCGCCGCGACCAGCGCCTGCAAGGCTTGCCGGTGATGGTGGTGTCGTACAAGGACCGTGAAGAAGACCGCCGGCGTGGCCTGGATGCCGGCGCCGACTACTATTTGGCAAAGGCCAGCTTCCACGATGACGCGTTGCTGGATGCAGTGGTCGAGTTGATCGGAGGTGCACAAGGATGAAAATTGCCATCGTCAACGACATGCCCCTGGCCGTCGAGGCGCTGCGCCGGGCGCTTGCGCTGGAGCCGGCGCATGAGCTGATCTGGGTCGCCGGCAATGGCCAGGAGGCGGTCGAGCGCTGCGCCGCACAGATCCCGGACCTGATCCTCATGGACCTGATCATGCCGGTGATGGACGGCGTCGAGGCAACCCGGCGAATCATGGCGGTAACGCCCTGCGCTATCGTCATCGTCACGGTCGACCGCAAGCAGAACGTGCACCGCGTGTTCGAGGCCATGGGCCACGGCGCGCTGGACGTAGTCGATACGCCGGCGCTGGGCGCGGGTGATCCGCGCGAAGCGGCCGCGCCATTGTTGCGCAAGATCCTCAATATCGGCTGGCTGATCGGTCAGCAGCGCACTTCGGCGCCAAGCAGCGTGCCCGCCGCTGTGCGCGAAGTCTCGCAGCGTACCGGCCTGGTGGCGATTGGTTCGTCTGCTGGCGGCCCGGCCGCGCTTGAAGTTTTGCTCAAGGGCCTGCCCAAGCAGTTTCCGGCGGCCATCGTGCTGGTGCAGCATGTTGACCAAGTGTTTGCCGCAGGTATGGCCGACTGGCTCAGCAGTACCTGCGGCCAGGTCGTACGGCTTGCCCGCGAAGGCGAGCCGCCGCAGGCCGGGCAGGTATTGCTGGCAGGCACCAACCACCATATCCGCTTGCTGAAAAACGGCCAGCTCGCCTACACCGCCGAGCCGGTCAATGAAATCTACCGACCCTCGATCGATGTGTTTTTCGAGAGCGTGGCACGCCATTGGAATGCGCCCGGCGTGGGCGTTCTGCTCACCGGGATGGGCCGCGATGGCGCCCAGGGTTTGAAGATGATGCGCCAGCAGGGCTTTTTGACCCTTGCCCAGGACCAGCAGAGCAGTGCTGTATATGGCATGCCCAAGGCCGCTGCGGCGATTGATGCAGCGATGGAGATCCGCCCGCTCGAGCGCATTGCCGGGCGATTGACGGAGTTTTTTACCAAATGACATCAGCAATTGAGTCACACCGCCTGGACGGTCGTGACCAGGTGAACAGGCATGATTGATCTACCAAGCGCAGGTCTTGTGACCGCCAACGAAAACTCGGCGATGGTGCTGCTGGTGGACGATCAGGCAATGATCGGCGAAGCGGTGCGGCGTGGGCTGGCCCATGAAGAGAATATCGACTTCCACTTCTGTGCCGATCCGCATCAGGCCATCGCCCAGGCCATGCGCATCAAGCCGACGGTGATCCTCCAGGACCTGATCATGCCGGGCCTGGATGGCCTCACCCTGGTGCGCGAATACCGCAACCACCCGGCCACCCAGGACATCCCGATCATCGTCCTGTCGACCAAGGAAGACCCGTTGGTCAAGAGCGCCGCGTTTGCCGCCGGGGCGAATGATTACCTGGTCAAGCTGCCGGACACCATCGAACTGGTGGCGCGAATTCGCTACCACTCGCGCTCCTACATGACCCTGTTGCAGCGCGACGAGGCGTATCGCGCACTGCGCGTCAGCCAGCAGCAACTGCTCGACACCAATTTGATGCTGCAGAGCCTGATGAACTCCGATGGCTTGACCGGCTTGTCCAATCGCCGCCACTTCGACGAGTACCTGGAACTGGAGTGGCGCCGGGCCATGCGTGAGCAGCAGCAGCTGTCGCTGTTGATGATCGACGTCGACTACTTCAAGGCCTTCAACGACAGCTTCGGCCACCTGGCCGGTGACGAGGCGCTGCGCCAGGTGGCTGCAGCGATTCGCAATTCATGCTCACGGCCAAGCGACCTGCCGGCGCGCTACGGCGGCGAAGAGTTCGCTCTGGTGCTGCCTAACACCTCGCCGGGCGGCGCCCGCCTGATTGCCGAAAAACTGCGCCAGTCGGTCTACGCCCTGGGCATTGCCCACACCGCACCCGAGGCCGATGCGCGGCTGACCGTGAGCCTGGGCATCGCTACCTTGACCCCGGCCATCGGTAGCCATTGCCGGCAACTGATCTCGGCCGCCGACAAGGGCCTGTACCTGGCCAAGAATAATGGGCGCAATCAGGCCGGTATTGCCTGATAAGCGCCTTGCGCCTGCCCGGCGGGTCTGCCGCCGTGGCTCGGACTGGTTTATACTCACCGGCTTTTCACCGAATTCGCGCGAGTAGCCTGCCCAATGGAAATCCAACCGATCCTCAACACCATCAAAGACCTCACCGAACGTTCCGAATCGATTCGGGGGTATCTTTGACTACGATCTGAAAGCTGAGCGCCTGATCGAAGTCAACCGCGAGCTGGAAGACCCGGCCGTGTGGAACAAACCCGAGTACGCCCAGGAGCTGGGCCGCGAGCGCGCCATGCTGGCGCAGATCGTCGGCACCCTGGACGAGATGTCCAGTGGCCTGGCCGATTCGCGCGAGCTGCTCGACATGGCCGTCGAAGAAAACGACGAAGCGGCGGTCAACGACGTTGTCGAAGTGCTCGAAGGACTCGAAGAGTCCCTGGCCAAGCTGGAATTCCGTCGCATGTTCAGCGGCGAGATGGACATGAACAACGCCTACCTGGATATCCAGGCCGGTTCCGGCGGTACCGAAGCACAGGACTGGGCCAACATCCTCCTGCGCATGTACCTGCGCTGGGCCTCCAAGCGTGGCTTCGACGCCACCATCATGGAGCTGTCCGAAGGTGAAGTCGCCGGCATCAAAGGCGCCACCGTGCACATCAAGGGTGAGTACGCGTTCGGCTGGTTGCGTACCGAGATTGGCGTTCATCGCCTGGTGCGCAAGAGCCCGTTCGACTCCGGCGCGCGTCGTCATACCTCCTTCTCGGCAGTGTTCGTCTCGCCCGAGATCGACGACAAGGTCGAGATCGACATCAACCCGTCCGACCTGCGTATCGACACCTACCGCTCCTCGGGTGCCGGTGGTCAGCACGTCAACACCACCGACTCGGCGGTCCGGATCACTCACGTGCCGACCAACACCGTGGTCAGCTGCCAGAACGAACGTTCTCAGCACGCCAACAAGGACACCGCCATGAAAATGCTGCGGGCCAAGTTGTACGAGCTGGAAATGCAAAAGCGCAGCGCAGCCTCGCAGGCTCTGGAAGACAGCAAGTCGGACATCGGCTGGGGTCACCAGATTCGCTCGTACGTGCTCGACGCGTCGCGAATCAAAGACCTGCGCACCAACATCGAACGCAGCGACTGTGACAAGGTGCTGGACGGCGATATCGACGAATACCTCGAAGCGAGCCTCAAGCAAGGCCTGTAACTTCTCGGCTGCTGAGCTGCAAGACCCTCGCCTGCGGGCGAGGGCAATGAATCCTTGATGGAAAATCTGACGACATGAGCGATCTCAAACTCGACCCGCAAGACCTGCAACAGGAAGAAAACACCCTGATCGCGTTGCGCAAGGAAAAACTTGCCGCCGAGCGTGCCAAGGGCCAGGCCTTCCCCAACGACTTCCGTCGCGACAGCTACTGCAGCGACCTGCAGAAGCAGTATGTCGACAAGACCAAGGAAGAGCTGGAAGCTGCAGCGATCCCGGTCAAGGTTGCCGGTCGTATCATGCTCAACCGTGGCTCGTTCATGGTTATCCAGGACATGACCGGGCGCATCCAGGTCTACGTCAACCGCAAGACCCTGCCGGAAGAGACCCTGGCTGCGGTCAAGACCTGGGACTTGGGCGACATCATTGCCGCCGAAGGCACCCTGGCGCGTTCCGGCAAGGGCGACCTGTACGTCGAGATGACCAGCGTGCGTCTGCTGACCAAATCGCTGCGTCCGTTGCCGGACAAGCACCACGGCCTGACCGACACCGAGCAGCGCTATCGCCAGCGCTACGTTGACCTGATGGTCAACGAAGAGACCCGCCACACCTTCCGTGTGCGTTCGCAGGTGATCTCGCACATCCGCAGCTTCCTTGCCAAGCGCGACTTCCTCGAAGTGGAAACGCCGATGCTGCAGACCATCCCAGGCGGCGCGGCGGCCAAGCCCTTCGAAACCCACCACAACGCGCTGGATATGCAGATGTTCCTGCGGATCGCGCCTGAGCTGTACCTCAAGCGTCTGGTCGTGGGTGGCTTCGAGAAGGTCTTCGAGATCAACCGCAACTTCCGTAACGAAGGTGTTTCGACCCGGCACAACCCCGAGTTCACCATGCTCGAGTTCTACCAGGCCTACGCCGACTACGAAGACAACATGGACCTCACCGAAGAGCTGTTCCGCGAGCTGGCGCAGCTGGTGCTGGGCAGCACCGACGTGCCTTACGGCGACAAGGTGTTCCACTTCGGAGAGCCGTTCGTGCGCCTGTCGGTGTTCGACTCGATCCTCAAGTACAACCCCGAGCTGACCGCCGCCGACCTGCAGGACGTCGACAAGGCCCGCGCGATTGCCAAGCAGGCAGGTGCCAAGGTGCTCGGCCACGAAGGCCTGGGCAAGCTGCAGGTGATGATTTTCGAAGAGCTGGTCGAGCACAAGCTGGAGCAGCCGCACTTCATTACCGAGTACCCGTTCGAAGTGTCGCCGCTGGCCCGCCGCAACGACGCCAACCCGAACGTCACCGACCGCTTCGAGCTGTTCATCGGTGGCCGCGAAATCGCCAACGCCTACTCCGAGCTCAATGATGCCGAAGACCAGGCCGAGCGCTTCCTGGCCCAAGTGGCGGAGAAGGACGCCGGTGATGACGAAGCCATGCACTACGACGCCGACTTCGTCCGTGCGCTGGAATACGGCATGCCGCCGACTGCCGGTGAAGGCATCGGTATCGACCGCCTGGTGATGTTGCTGACCAACTCGCCGTCGATCCGTGATGTGATCCTGTTCCCGCATATGCGCCCACAGGCCTGAGTGCTGTGAACAAGCCGCCTTTCGAGGCGGCTTTTTCTTGGCTGTCATCCGCGGCTCGGCCGCTGGTTGACAGCAGTGCTGTACGACGATCAATTCCACGAGGTATTCAGCGTGAACCCAGCAATCGCCGAACAAGGCGCAGCCGGCGTAGCCAGCGCCGTTGCTGAAAGCGTGCAGTACCAAGGGCGCAAGACCAGCCGCCAGGGCAGTGAACAACGCCGCCAGCTGATTCTCGATGCAGCGATGCGCATCGTCGTCCGCGACGGCGTGCGCGGCGTGCGCCACCGCGCCGTAGCCGCCGAGGCCGGTGTGCCGCTGTCGGCCACCACCTACTACTTCAAGGACATCGAAGACCTGCTCACCGATACCTTTGCCCAGTACGTCGAGCGCAGCGCCGACTACATGGCCAAGCTGTGGGCGACCAGTGAAGGGGTGTTGCGCCAGTTGCTCGCGCAGGACGATGGCAGCGCCGCATCACGGACGCGGCTGGTCGATGAAATCGCGCGGATGACCGCCGACTACGTCAGCCGGCAACTGAGCAATCGGCGTGACTTTCTCATGGCCGAGCAGGCCTTCCGCCAGGAGGCCTTGCTCTGCCCGCGGCTGGCCGAGCTTGTGCGCGCGCACGAACGGATCCTCGCGCAAGGCGCGCGGCAGATGCTCCAGGTAATCGGCTCGCATCATCCCGAGCAGGACGCACAGATGTTGACGGCGATTATCGAGCAGATGGAATATCAAGGCCTGCTTGAACAAACGAACGGGCAGGCCGATGGGCAGATGCTCGCTATTCTTACCCGCTACCTGCACCTGGTGCTGGCATCGGTCTGAGCTGCGAGCGGTTTGCGCTGTCACCGATCTATCTAGGAGAGCCTGATGAAAGCCTGGCGTATGGTGTTGTTGACGTTGTCATTCCTGATGCTGGGCGGTTGTCTGGTGACCTTTGGCGACCCGCTGCCGGCCAACCAGACCGCACCCAAGGCGTTACTGGGCAAGTGGAGCAGCAAGGATGCCTGGGGTGAGCCGCTCAAGCTGAGCATCAGCCGCGCGGCTGGCAACAGCTACAAGGCGCTGGCCACTGCCAAAGGCAAGCCGGCTGAAGACTACGTGTTTACCGTTGCCCGTCATGGCAGCCGCTGGTACCTGTCGGCCGGGGTGCCAAAGCGCCTGGGCGGCAACTTCCTGATTGGCGGCTTCGAGGTCAGCGCCGACGGCAAGGAACTGGTGGTGTACAACCTGGACGTCGATCAGGTGCACGAGGCGCTCACGCGCAAGGAACTCAGCGGGCGCAGTATCGAGGTGCCGGAAGACAACGGTCCGGGCGTGTTGATCGACAGCCCGACCGAGCGAGTGCTGGCCTATCTGGATGACCCGGCCAACTCTGACCTGTTCGTCGAAGTGGCGCGCTTCCAGCGCGTCGGCAAGTAATAGCCGCTACAAGGAATTAGCCGTGGACGAGTATCAGCAGACCATTCGCGCGTTGTCCGACCGCATTGTCGTGGCGCAGACGCCGATCCGCGTGCTCGATGCGGTGAAGTGGGACGATAACATCCGCCAGGCCTTCATCAACGGCAAGGGCAAAGAGCCGCCTGCCGTGGACCGCGCCTATTACCAGTCGCGCCCCCTGGGCTTCGATTCGAGTGCATTGAAGGCCGAGTTTCAGAGCATCGAGCGCGATATCACTCGCCAGCTTGGCCAGTTCAACCCGGTCGGGCAGATCATGCGGCGCATGTGCCGCGAGTACCGCATGGTGGTGCGCATGCTGGAAGCGCGCGGCACCGAGGACTTCGGCCTGATTTCGCAGGAGCTGTATGGTGCAGCTTCCGATGCGTTTCATGCCGGCGACCCGACCCTGGCCGACCTTGGCCTGATGCTTTCTGATTACCTGAACAACATCGATGGCCGCGGCGATCTCAAGGACGAGCCGAAGAACCTCACGGCCAAGCAAGCGGTGGATATCCTCCAGCGCCGGCTGAATACGGTGTTCGGCGAGGCCGAAGGCACCATCCGCGTGTTCGAGTCCGACGGTATCGTGGCCGATGCAGCGGCGGGCGCCGACTACATCAAGGTGCGCGCCGATGCCATGTTCAACAGCCGTGATGTGCGTGCGCTGGAGGTTCATGAAGGGCTGGTGCATGTTGGTACCACGCTCAACGGGCTTAACCAGCCGATCTGCACCTTCCTCGCCAAGGGGCCGCCGTCGTCGACTGTGACCCAGGAAGGCCTGGCCATCCTTATGGAAGTGATCGCCTTTGCCTCGTACCCGAGTCGCCTGCGCAAGCTGACCAACCGCACGCGGGCCATTCACATGGTCGAGCAGGGCGCCGATTTCATGCAGGTGTATGAGTTCTTCCGTGGCCAGGGCTTCGAGATCGGCCAGAGCTACAGCAACGCCAGCCGAGTGTTCCGCGGCTCGGTGCCGAACGGCCTGCCATTCACCAAGGACTTGTCCTACCTCAAGGGCTTCATCATGGTTTACAACTACATTCAGTTGGCGGTGAAGAAGGGCAAACTTGAGCAGATCCCGTTGTTGTTCTGCGGCAAGACCACTCTGGAGGACATGCGCACCCTGCGTCAGCTGGTCGAAGAAGGCCTGGTCGAACCGCCCAAATACCTGCCCGAGCAGTTTCGCGACCTGAATGCGCTGTCTGCCTGGATGTGCTTCTCCAACTTCCTCAATCACCTGAGCCTTGATCGCATTGAAGCCGACTACGCGAACATTCTGTAAAGGCCTGGCGCTGACACTGGCGCTGACCCTCGGCGGCTGCAGCAGCCTGCTGTTCTATCCCGAGCCGGGCCAGGCATTCACCCCCGAGCGGGCCAAGCTGGCCTATCGCGATGTGACCCTGACCACCAGTGATGGCGTGCGCTTGCACGGCTGGTGGCTGCCGGCCAAGGATGGCGTCGAGGTCAAGGGTACGGTGCTGCACCTGCACGGCAACGGCGGCAACCTGCCTGGGCACCTCGGCGGCAGCTACTGGCTGCCGGAGCAGGGCTACCAGGTGTTGATGATCGACTATCGCGGTTATGGCCTGTCTGAAGGCAAGCCAAGCCTGCCTGAGGTGTACGAAGACATAGCTGCGGCCATGAGCTGGCTTGAACGGGCGCCTGAGGTGCAGGGCAAACCACTGGTGCTGCTGGGGCAGAGCCTGGGCGGAGCGATGGCGATTCATTACCTGGCGGGCCACCCTGAGCAGCGTCAGCGCTTCAGTGCGCTGGTGTTCGATGGCGTGCCGGCCAGTTATCGCTCGGTCGGGCGATACGCGCTGGGTACCGGTTGGCTGACCTGGCCGCTGCAGGTGCCGTTGTCATGGCTGGTGCCCGACGGCGACAGCGCGATCCGTTCGATCGAGCGCCTGGACAGCCCGCCGAAGTTGTTTTTCCACAGCATCGACGATGCCCTGGTGCCGCTGGAAAACGGTCTGGACTTGTACCGTCATGCGCCACCACCACGGGTGTTGCAACTGACCCGCGGCGGCCACGTGCAGACCTTTGCCGACCCGACCTGGCGCCAGGTGATGATCCGCTTCCTGGATGATCCGACCCATTTCAACGGCCTGCGGCGCTTGGCCGAAGTGCCTAATTTCCCTGATGAGAAGAACAAGCAATGAGTGAAGAACGCAACGCCATCCCGCTGATTCTGACCGGCGTCGGTAGCATCATCGTGACGGTAGGGGCCCTCTGGTATTACGGCTACCTGCATTTTGCCAAGCCTGAGGATGCCCTGTTGCTGCAGGACTTCACCATGCTCAAGACGGTGCCGGGCGAGGATTACAAGGTCTCGCTGGAGCCTGCGGCGCAGGTGGCGCAGTGCATGGATGGGGTGTTGGTATTGATCGATATGCAGCAGAAGGGCCTGACCGGTGTGCTGGTCGACAATCGCAAGCGTGCGGTGCGCTGTGTTGGCGAGGAGACGCCGCGGCAAGTGCAGTGAATCGCATCGGGGCCGCTGCTCGGCCCCAGCAATTCTGAAACTCCCGCCAAAGCAGAACACAAAAAAACCGCGTGAGCCCAAAGGCTTCACGCGGTTTTTGTTTGTCGCGACGGGGCTGCCAGGCAGCCCCGCTGGCAACCCTTACTGGTTGGCAGCAGTACGCGGTGCAACCGGCTGGTTGTCGTTGGAAATGGTTACTTCCACACGACGGTTCTGGGCACGGCCGGAGTTGCTGGTGTTGTCAGCAACCGGGTATTCCTTGCCATAGCCCTGCGAGACGATACGCGCTGGATCTACACCGGCACGTACCAGGGCCATGCGCACAGCGCCAGCACGACGCTCGGACAGGCTCTGGTTGTAGCTGGCCGAACCGACGCTGTCGGTGTAGCCCTCGACAATCACTTTACGCTCTGGGTTTTCAGCCAGGAACTGCGCCAGCTTGGTCACGTTGGGCAGGGCGCTGCTCTTCAGTTCAGCCTTGTTGAAGTCAAACAGCACGTCGCCGAAGGTCACCAGGGTGCCACGGTCGGTCTGTTTGGCGTTCAGGCTGTCCTGCAGCTTCTTGATCTGGGCGTCACGGGCATCCAGGCGAGCCTGGGCACGTTGCGCCGAAGCGTTCTTCAGCTCGCCTTCAGCAGCGCGCAGGGCGATGGTCTGCTTGGCGACTTCAACGCGCTGGCTGGTCAGGTAGGCCAGCTGGTCGACTTTCTTGGTGTCTTCGCGATCCATGTAGGCCTTGTCGGCCTTGTTCAGCCAATCCTGCGCGTCCTTGGTCTCAAGGGCGGCCAGTTTGGTCGACTGTGGATCGCTCTGCAGCGCTGAGAAGCTGGTGCGAGCAGACTCGAGGTTGGCGTTTGGATCATGCGAGCAAGCAGCAAGGCCAACACTCAGGGCCAGCAGAGCGGGGATCATGACGTAGTTGCGCATAGTGTTCTTCCTTTAATCAGTAACGAAGGCTGGGGGAGGCGGGCAGGCTTATTCAGCGCTGCGCAGGCCTTCCTCACGCAGTTCCTGGACGCCTTGGCGGGAGTCCTGCACGGCTTTTTGCGCTTTGGCAGCCTGTGCCTTGCGCTCTGCTACGCGGGCGTCCCACTCAGCCTGCTCGGCGAGCACCTTGGCTTCTTCGTACTTTTTGTCGTGCATGGCAATTTCAGCTTTCTTGAACTTGTCCTGCGCCGCTTTCATTTCCACCGCAGCGAACTCGGTACCACCGGAGCTCACCGCCGCGTTGACCGCAGATTGGGTCACGGCGTACTGCTCGGTTGGCGGCTTGCCGGCGCAACCAGCGAGGACAAACGTGCTGCCCAGGGCCAGCGCGGCCAGTTTCAGGCCATGCATGCGGGTGGATGATGTTGGCATAGTGCGGCTCTTCATGTTGGTCAGCTCCATTGGATCACTCCTGATGACAATGTCCGTGGCAGTCCATCGCTCGTTCCCTGACAGTGCGCGCTTCAGCTGAACTGTGCACTACCACTGTGTGCAGGGTTTTAGCGTGATGGCTATTGGCTCGGACTGGAGCGTTTTTCGAATAGTTCCGAAAAAAATAGCAAGCCGTTACAAGTATTTTCTGACTGAACGGTCAGCGAGAAACTGCGGAACTTTCAGCTCGCGCAGGGGTAGGGCAGGGTAACTGCGGCGGGGCGCACGGGCCCCCCCGCGGTCGTCAGCACGTTATTTGGCAGGGTCTTGATCGGTGCTTGTGAACGTCTGCAGATGCTGCCGCGACAGCGCCAGAAAGCGCGGCGTAGAGCCTACGTCTTCATACATGGGGTCGCCTTGCTCATCGGTGGCAATGACCTGCCGGCCCTGCACATAGGGGAAGCTCGCTTCCAGCTCTTCGAGGGCCGAGGCGACCAGTTCGCCGAGCAGTTCTTCGGCGGTGCGTTTGGGGAACATATCGATCAGCGCGGCCAGGCGCGCCTCCGATTCCAGGTCCAGATGCAGGATGTGGCTGGTCGGGCTCAGGCTGCCTGCGGCGTTCTGTTCCCAGTGTTGGGCGAGTTCGCGGATTTTCATGATGACCTCTGTGCAGCTTGGATAGGGCGTGATGCCATGCACTGATTGGGAGTGGCTCTGCTCAACTTTAGTTGCTTTGGCGGTGTCAGGCTTGCCTTGAGCGCGCTGCTGTGGGCACTCTTGGGGCTGCTGGTTCCTGAATGGATGCGCGGACGAGCCGCGCTGGAGAAAGGCCTGATGACCGATATCGATGTACGCTTGCGTGAGGATGTCCATCTGTTGGGGGAACTGCTGGGTGAAACCATTCGCCAGCAGCATGGCGATGCGTTTTTGCAGAAGATCGAAGCCATCCGCCACAGCGCCAAGGCCGACCGCCGCGGCGCGGCCGAGCAGCTCAGCTCGACCCTCGACGACCTCGCCGATGACGAGCTGTTGCCGGTGGCGCGGGCATTCAACCAGTTTCTCAACCTGGCCAACATCGCCGAGCAGTATCAGCTCATCCACCGCCGCGCTGCCGACCAGCCCGAGCCGTTCGAGAGCCGGGTTTTGCCCGAGCTGCTGGCCCGCCTGAAGCAGGAAGGGCACAGCGACGATGCCCTCGCTCGGCAGTTGGCCAAGCTCGATATCCAACTGGTGCTGACCGCGCATCCAACCGAGGTCGCGCGGCGCACCCTGATCCAGAAATACGACGCCATCGCCGCGCAATTGGCCGTGCAGGATCACCGCGACCTGACCCCCGCCGAGCGCGAGCAGGTGCGCGACAAGCTGCGCCGATTGATCGCCGAGGCCTGGCACACCGAGGAAATCCGCCGCACCCGGCCGACCCCGGTGGACGAAGCCAAATGGGGCTTCGCAGTCATTGAACATTCACTGTGGCAGGCCGTGCCCAGCCATCTGCGCAAAGTCGACAAGGCGCTGTTCGAGGCAACCGGCCTGCGCCTGCCGCTAGAGTCGGCGCCGGTCCGTTTCGCCTCGTGGATGGGCGGTGATCGTGATGGCAACCCCAACGTCACCGCCGCCGTGACCCGCGAGGTGCTGCTGCTGGCGCGCTGGATGGCCGCGGACCTGTTCCTGCGTGATATCGATAGCCTGGCCGCCGAACTGTCGATGCAGCAGGCCAGTGCTGAACTGCTCGAACAGGCAGGCGAGGGCGCTGAACCCTATCGCAGTGTGCTCAAGCAGCTGCGCGAGCGCCTGCGTGCGACTCGCAGCTGGGCCCAGGCCGCACTGACCAGCAACCAACCGCCTGGTGCCCAGGTACTCAGCGACAACCGCCAGCTGCTCGACCCGCTGGAGCTGTGCTACCGCTCGCTGCACGAGTGCGGCATGGGGGTGATCGCCGATGGCCCGCTGCTCGACTGCCTGCGCCGCGCGGTCACCTTTGGCTTGTTCCTGGTGCGCCTGGACGTGCGCCAGGACGCTGCTCGCCATCGCGATGCGATGAGCGAGATCACCGACTACCTCGGCCTTGGCCGTTATGCCGACTGGGATGAAGAGCAGCGCATCGAATTCCTCCAGGCTGAACTGAAAAATCGCCGGCCGTTGCTCCCGGCCCATTTCAAACCGCAGGCCGAGACCGCCGAGGTCCTCGATACCTGCCGCGAGGTGGCCGCCGCGCCGGCGGCGTCACTTGGCTCATACGTCATCTCCATGGCCGGCGCGGCATCGGATGTGCTGGCCGTGCAACTGCTGCTCAAGGAAGCCGGCCTGACCCGGCCAATGCGCGTGGTGCCGTTGTTCGAGACCCTGGCCGACCTGGACAACGCCGGCCCGGTCATGCAACGGCTGCTCGGCCTGCCGGGTTACCGCAGCGGCCTGCGCGGCCCGCAGGAAGTGATGATCGGTTACTCCGACTCGGCCAAGGACGCCGGCACCACGGCGGCGGCTTGGGCGCAGTATCGCGCCCAGGAAACCCTGGTGCAGATCTGCCGCGAGCATCAGGTCGAACTGCTGCTGTTCCACGGCCGTGGCGGCACCGTCGGCCGCGGCGGTGGCCCGGCCCATGCGGCGATCCTGTCGCAGCCACCCGGCTCGGTCGCCGGGCGCTTCCGTACCACCGAGCAGGGCGAGATGATCCGCTTCAAGTTCGGCTTGCCGGGCATCGCCGAGCAGAACCTCAACCTGTATCTGGCCGCCGTGCTCGAAGCCACCCTGCTGCCGCCACCGCCGCCTGAGCCGGCCTGGCGCGAGGTGATGGACCAACTCGCCGCCGATGGCGTCAAGGCCTATCGCGGGGTGGTGCGCGAGAACCCTGACTTCGTCGAGTACTTCCGCCAGTCGACTCCCGAGCAGGAGCTGGGCCGCCTGCCGCTGGGCAGTCGCCCGGCCAAGCGCCGCGCGGGCGGTATCGAAAGTCTACGGGCAATTCCATGGATCTTCGGCTGGACGCAGACACGGCTGATGCTGCCGGCCTGGCTTGGTTGGGAAAGCGCCCTGAACAATGCCTTGGCGCGCGGCCAGGGTGAGCTGTTGGCGCAGATGCGCGAGCAGTGGCCGTTCTTCCGCACCCGCATCGACATGCTCGAGATGGTCCTGGCCAAGGCCGATGCGCAAATTGCCGAGGCCTACGACCAACGTCTAGTGCAACCCGAGCTGCTGCCATTGGGTGCGCACCTGCGCGACCTATTGTCGCAGTCATGCCAGGTGGTATTGGGCCTGACCGGGCAGCCGGTGCTACTCGCACACAGCCCTGAGACCCTCGAATTCATTAGCCTGCGCAACACCTATCTGGACCCGCTGCATCGCCTTCAGGCCGAGCTGCTGGCGCGCTCGCGCAGCCGTGAAGCCGCTCTGGACAGCCCGCTGGAGCAGGCGCTGCTGGTCACTGTGGCAGGGATTGCCGCCGGCCTGCGCAACACCGGTTAGGGTGCCTCCAAAGGAGGCTCAGGTGGGCGGGGGCGGGCTACGATAGTGCACGGCAGAACAGGGTTGCACCGAGGGCAACCCTTGCCACGGCAGGTCGCAAGTGGCGGTTTATCGCAACTTTGGGACGCTTGTCTGGTCGCCGGGCGCTGTGTATCTTGATCAGCCTTTTGACCGATTTTCTGGTCGACACCTGATTTTCCGGACTTGGCCCTGACGCCGACTCCGTTGATTTGCATAAAAAAATATGAGGAGCACAAGATGCGCGTAATTCTGCTGGGAGCTCCCGGGGCCGGTAAAGGTACTCAGGCAAAATTCATCACCGAAAAGTTCTCGATCCCACAGATCTCCACCGGCGACATGTTGCGTGCCGCAGTGAAGGCTGGCACCCCCCTGGGCATCGAAGCCAAGGCGATCATGGACGCTGGCAAGCTGGTTTCCGACGAGCTGATCATCAACCTGGTCAAGGACCGTATCGCCCAGCCAGACTGCGCCAACGGTTTCCTCTTCGACGGCTTCCCGCGCACTATTCCGCAGGCTGAAGCGCTGGTCACTGCCGGCGTCGAGCTGGACGCTGTGGTCGAGATCGCTGTGGAAGATGAAGAGATCGTTCAGCGCATTGCTGGCCGTCGCGTCCACGAAGGCTCGGGTCGCGTCTATCACGTGGTCTACAACCCGCCAAAGGTTGCCGGCAAAGACGACGTGACTGGCGAAGATCTGGTCCAGCGTAAAGACGACACCGAAGAAACCGTGCGTCATCGCCTGTCGGTCTATCACGACCAGACCAAGCCATTGGTCAACTTCTACCAGAAGCTTGGCGCTGCCAACGGCAAGCCGAAGTACAGCCACATCGAAGGTGTCGGCTCGGTTGAAGCAATCACTGCCAAGGTCCTCGCAGCCCTGAGCTGATCGTTACCTTGCATACGACAACGGCCCGCTTGCGGGCCGTTGTCGTTTATACTGGCGCTCTTTTTCTTGCGTCTGGAAACCCGTTCGATGACCACCTTGCTGGCCCTGGATACCGCCACCGAAGCCTGTTCCGTTGCATTGCTGCATGACGGCAAGGTCACCAGCCACTATGAGGTCATCCCGCGTCTGCACGCGCAAAAGCTGCTGCCGATGATCAAGCAGTTGCTGGCCGACGCGGGCGTGGCGCTGAGCGCTGTCGACGCCATCGCCTTCGGTCGCGGCCCTGGCGCCTTCACCGGCGTGCGCATTGCCATTGGCGTGGTCCAGGGCCTGGCCTTCGCCCTGGAGCGGCCGGTGCTACCGGTTTCCAACCTCGCCGCGCTGGCCCAAGGCGTGTTGCGTGAGCGTGGCATCGCTCAGGTTGCCGCAGCCATCGATGCGCGCATGGATGAAGTCTACTGGGGCTGCTATCAGGCCACTGCTGGCGAGATGCGCCTGGTTGGCCGCGAAGCGGTGCTGCCGCCGGAGCGGGTAGCGCTGCCGGATGGTAGCAGCGGCGACTGGTTCGGCGCCGGCACTGGCTGGGTTTACCACGAGCGCCTGGCGGTACCGGTCAGCGCCATGGACACCAGCTTGCTACCCAGCGCGCTCGATGTGCTGAGCCTGGCCGGGTTTGCCTGGGCCCGCGGTGAAGCGGTCGCCGCCGACCAGGCGCAACCGGTTTATCTGCGCGATAACGTGGCCACGCCCAAGGCGGTTTAAGCGGCTGTTCGTCGGCTGCTTACTTTTGCGCTAAACCTTTGGTGAGAACTGTGGTCCAGTTATCACAACGGCATTAGCGATGGATCTCTGATGCTGCTAAATTGCCATCATTGATCCTGAGTGTTCATTTCATGCGTATCGACGGCTTCTCACCGCAGTCCTATCCGATCAAGCGCGCTCCGCGCAAGGCACCGGTGCGTGACGAAGCAGTCGAAGATGCCGAGCTGATCGAAGAGTCCGAGGTCGCGCAGGAGACCCGCACTCGCCGCAGCGCGGGTGGCTTGCCCGCCCGCCAGCAGGACATGGTTTTTCCCCGCGCCCGCGACCGGCGCACTGCAACCGCTCTGGCCAGCTACATGGCGACTGCAGGATTCACCGATTGGGATATGGAAGTGTTGGGGCTTGATCTGTACATTTGATGGATGAAGCCATCGCCCCTGCCATACTTTCTCGGTTGCCCGTCCTGGAGCGAAAGCGCCTGGCGCGACTATCTCTACCCCGCCGATGCCCGCGTCACTGACTACCTCGCGCTGTACAGCCAGGTCTTCAACGCCGTCGAAGGCAATACCACCTTTTATGCCAGCCCGGCACCGTCCACGGTAGAACGCTGGGCGCAGATCATGCCGCCCGGCTTTCGCTTCACCGCCAAATTCCCGCGTGAAGTCAGCCATGGCGGTGATCTACGTGAGCAACTTGAGGCAGGGTTGGCCTTTACCCGGCTGATGGCGCCGCTGGGTGAGCGGGTCGCGCCGTACTGGCTGCAGTTGCCGGCCACCTTTGGCCCTTCGCGGTTGCCCGAGCTTGCGTACTTTCTGCAAGAGATCGGCGTGCCGGTTGCAGTCGAGGTGCGTAACGACGCTTTTTTCGCTCGCGGCGAAGAAGAGCGGTCGCTCAATCGTCTGCTGCATGGCATGGGTGTCGAGCGCATCTGTCTGGACTCGCGTGCGTTGTTCAGCTGCACCTCACGCGAGCCTGCCGTGTTGCATGCGCAGAGCAAGAAGCCTCGCGTACCAGCGCGTCCGGCTGCTTTCAGCCAGCACCCACAGGTGCGCTTCATCGGCCAGCCTGAAGTGATTGGCAACGAGCCGTTCCTGACGCCATGGGTGAGCAAGGTCGCCGAGTGGATCGAAGCCGGCCTGAGCCCTTATGTGTTTCTGCATACTTCCGATAACCAGCAAGCGGCGGCCCTGGCTCAGCACTTTCACCAGCGCTTGAGCGAGCGTCTGCCGGGGTTGCCAGCACTGGCGGAATTGCCACGAGCGCCTGAGGTCGAACAGCTGGGTCTACTCTGACCACTCGTCAATCTGCCGGAGCCAGTGATCATGGATGTACAAACCCTGCGAGCTGAGGCCTTCAAGGCGCTGCATGAGCGTGACGGTGCCTTTGTCATGGCCAATCCCTGGGACGCCGGCTCGGCCAAACTCCTGGCCAGCATGGGCTTCGAAGCGCTGGCGACCACCAGTGCCGGCCTTGCCTTCAGCCTCGGCCGCGCCGATGCCGAGGGTGCGCTGAGCCTGGACGATACTTTGGACAACGCCCGCGCCATCGTCGATGCGAGCGCCTTGCCAGTCGCCGCCGACCTGGAAAACGGCTTTGGCGACTTGCCTGAAGACTGCGCCCAGGCGATCCTGCGCGCGGCCGAGGCGGGCCTGGTGGGCGGCTCGATCGAGGACGCCACTACCCGCAGCGATGCCCCCATCTATGACATGGGCCTGGCCGTCGAGCGGATCCGTGCCGCCGCCCAGGCCGCGCGTAGCCTGCCGTTCACCTTCACCCTGTGCGCCCGCGCGGAAAACCTGTTGCATGAGCGGATGGACCTCGACGACACCATCCTGCGCTTGCAGGCCTACGCCGAAGCGGGGGCCGATGTGCTCTACGCACCAGGCCTGCGCAGCGCCGACGAAGTGCGCGCGGTGGTGCAGGCGCTGGCACCCAAGCCGGTCAACGTGCTGATGGGCCTGGCTGGCGTGCCATTGAACGTCAACCAGCTGCAGGACCTTGGCGTGCGCCGCATCAGCGTCGGCTCGTCACTGGCCCGCGCGGCCTTTGGCGCGCTGCAGCGGGCAGCGCTGGAAATCCGCGAGCAGGGCACCTTCAGTTACGCCGAGCAGAGCATGCCGTTTGCTCAGCTCAACGATCTGTTCCGTCGCTAAGCCTTGATGCGCTGGCTCGGTTGGCTGCTGGTCATCCTCTCTCTGGCGGCGGCGCAAGCCTGGTACCTGGGCTGGCGCCCGCCTGCCGCCTGGAACCCATGGGCAGCGCTCGACGTACGCCAGCCGCCTAACTGGTTGACCGCGTACAAGCTGTCGCGGCTGCGCCAGGATCCAGCCCTGTGCGAACAAGCCCTGCAAAGCTCCGGCCTGCGTTATCGCGCCCAGGCCGACAGCCCGGCCAGCGCGCGCTGCCCTTTGAGCAATGTGTGGCGGGTCGAGGCAGGCCAGGCCAGCCTGAGTAGCAGTTTCCTCGCCAGCTGCCCGCTGGCGGTGGCCTATGCCTTGTTCGAGACCCATGGCTTGCAGCCGGCCGCGCAGCGCGTGTTTGGCCAGCCGGTGACAAGGGTCGAGCACCTTGGCAGCTTTGCCTGTCGCAATGTGTACAACCGCAAGGAAGGGCGCCTGAGCCAGCATGCGACGGCCAACGCCCTCGATATCAGCGCTTTTCGGCTCAAGGATGGCCAGCGCATCGTGCTGGCGCAGGACTGGCAGGTTGGCGGGCAAAAGGCTGAGTTTCTGCGCGAGGTGCGCAAGGCTGCATGTGCCAGCTTCAGTACGGTGCTAGGCCCGGACTACAACGCTGCTCATCACAATCATTTTCACCTGGACATGGGCGTCTGGCAGGTCTGCCGTTAGGCATGTACGCGCACGTTGTTCAGCACCACCGGGCGTGCCCAGTGCATGTCGAACTCAAGGTCGTGCTGCTGCAGCGTCAGGGTCGGCTGATCGAACGGCTCCGGCGCCGGGTCGAGCAAGTCCATGTCGAATTCGGCAATCGGCAGGTACAGCGGGCGCGGCGCGGGGGCGGCGCCAGGCGTTGGCAGCGGCTGGCCCTGGTGCATGACGACCGGGCGTAACCAGCTGTTGGTAAGGTCCATATCGCGCTGCTGCTCGATCATCTCGGCGGCGCTGAACGGCTCTGGTGCAGGTTCGAGCAGTGCGGCTTCAAGCTCCGCCTTGGGCAGAAACAGCGGCTCGGGTGGCTTGACCTCGGTGTCGCTGACCTGACAGCTACGCTGTAGGTCGATCAATGCCAAGGCGCGGGCGCCGCCGGTGGGCTCACCACTGACCTGGTCATGTTGCTGCAGCGCCTGGCTGACCGGGTCCACTTCGACAGCACTTTGGTCGGCCATCGCTCGGGCGAAGAAATCCTGCCACAGATGGCTGACGCCACCGAGTGCCTGGGTATTCTGCCGACCGTAGTTGCCGACAGGCGACAGGTAGGTCAAGCCGATGGGAAGAGTGTCTGTCATGGCAGTCGCGGCGGTTCAGCTCTGGCACAATAGCGGATACTGCGTGTATCGGCCGTGGCCGGGGTTTCATTAATTTTTTCGGGTGCAGGATCGGATGGTAGAGCAAGAGCAGGGCACGGGCATCACAGTCGAGGCGTTGGCGCCCGAGTACCAGGCCCAGGCGCAGCAGTGGGCTGTGCAACTGGGTTTGACGCTGAACGACGACAGCGCCGCCGTGGCGCTGCAGATCGGCGCCGACGGCCTGCAACTGCAGCAGCTCGGAGCGCAGGCGCCAGGGCCGGTGCGGGTCGACTTCGTTGAAGGTCAAGCCGCGCACCGGCGCCTGTTTGGCGGCGGCAGCGGGCAGATGATCGCCAAGGCGGTCGGCGTGGCCCAGGGCGTGCGCCCGCAGGTACTGGATGCCACTGCCGGCCTGGGCAAGGACGCCTTCGTGCTGGCCAGCCTCGGTTGCCAGATGACCCTGATCGAGCGCCAGCCGCTGGTTGCCGCGTTGCTCGCCGACGGCCTGCAGCGCGCGCGTGACGACCATGAAGTCGGGCCCATCGTCGAGCGCATGCGCTTGCTGGTCGGCAACGCCATCGACACCATGCACGCCTGGCAAGGGGAGCCACCCCAGGTGATCTACCTCGACCCGATGTTCCCCCATCGAGAGAAGACCGCGCTGGTGAAAAAAGAGATGCGTGTGTTCCGCCCGCTGGTGGGCGACGACCTCGATGCTCCGGCGTTATTGGCTGCCGCGCTGGCACTGGCCAGCCATCGCGTAGTGGTCAAGCGCCCGCGCAAGGCGCCGATCATTGACGGGCCCAAGCCCAGCCACAGCCTGGAAGGCAAATCGAGTCGCTACGACATCTACCCGAAAAAAGCCCTCAAGGCCTAAGGCGCGTACGCCCGCACAAACAGCTCGACTACCTCGCGCACATGCGCCTCGGCCTCTGCGCCTACCAACGGCGGCGCGCAGCCGAGCAGCAAGCGATAATCCGGCGCGCCCTTGATCAGGCAGAAGAAGTGTTCGGCCGCTCGCCACGGGCTGTCGACGCGCAACAAGCCACGGTCAGCGGCGTTGCGTAGCAGTGCTTCCATTTCGGCAAGAATCCGTTTGGGCCCGGCCTCATAGAAATACCGGCCAAAACTTGGGTCATGGCTGCCTTGGGCCATGATCAGCCGGCTCAGCTTGACCGACTCGTCGCTGCTGATCAGCGCGTGGAAGTTTCGCGCGATGTTCAGCAGCACCTGGTCAATCGGCACACCGTCGGGCAGCTCGAATATCAGCTCCGGCAATTGGCTTTGGCAGGTCGCCATCACCGCCGAGCCGAACAGGGTCTGCTTGTCGGTGAAATGGCTGTAGACCGTCAGTTTTGAAACACCTGCCGCCGTGGCGACCGCATCCATGCTGGTGTTGGCGTAGCCAAGGCTCAGGAATAGCGCTTTGGCAGCTTCAAGGATGGCCTCGCGTTTGGCTAGGTCCTTCGGCCGGCCAGGGCCGATGGGTGCGTCGTTTGGCATCAGGGTCTGCATCTTGGTGAACAGGAAGCCATCTTACCGGTTCAAAGGCGCTACGGCTGTAGTGGTCGATCAATCGTCAAGCCGAGCCGTCAGGCTTGTAGCCCAGGCTGCGCATCAGATCAACCGAGGCAACGCCGTAAGGGATGGCGTTGACCAGGCCGAGCCGTTGGCGGCGTTGTGTAGTGTGGCTGGCATCGCGGTCCTGGTAATCGGCCGCAAACGTCAACTCGAGAAACAGGCGGGCAGTGCGGTCGTCGCCAAGTAACTTACCTCAGCTGTTCCCCGATGCCCGCGTTTCTCTCTGAGGAGCGTGGGCATCGTCGTTTCCCGGCATGCGTCATTGTGGCCGTAGCTGTAGCAGCGCCCGCGGACCAGCTGTAGATCCTGTTCTGCTAGTGAGACATAGTCATGCGCACGGGTGACAAGGAGAGCACGATGAACACAGGTTCGGCGATGACAGTTGTGGTGGTTGGGGCGGGTATTGTGGGGGCCTCCGTGGCTTATCATCTCTCACGGCTGGGTGTGCGGGTCACCATAGTGGAAGCAGGGCGGGTGGCGTCTGGTGTGACATCGACGTCCTTTGCATGGATCAATACCTGCTGCAGCGGCGCAGACCCGGCCGCACCGCTGCGAGCCGCTGCGATCGCTGACTACCGCCGCCTCGAGGCGGAGTTGCCGGGGCTGAATGTGCAGTGGACAGGGGCGCTGACCTATGGCATTTCGCCGATGCCGGCTGCTTGTGCCAAGTCTGCTGGAGTCGCAACAGTCTCTTGTGCTGAGATTCTGGCTCTGGAGCCGAATCTCAAGCATCCACCTGTTCAGGCTGTTTATGCAGCAGAGGAGGGGGCACTGAACGCGGTCGATGTTACCTGGGCGCTGATTGAAGGTGCTCGGGGTCATGGTGCCAGGCTTATGGAAGGGACCCAGGTACTGGGGTTCACCGAAAGCGCTGATCGCGTCTCGGGTGTGCGAACCAGCAGCGGGGTAATCGATGCTGATCTAGTGGTGCTTGCAGCTGGTACGGGTATTACGGCGCTGATGGGCTCTTTGGGTTACTCGCTTGCGCTGGAGGCCTCACCTGCCATCTATATCCGCTACAGGTCGCCCAGTCGGCTGGTCAGGGGGATTGTGTCCAATGCGGCGATGGAGGTGCGGCAGGGCAAGGATGGAAGCCTGCTGGCGGCGGAGGATTATCTGGATGATGCGGTCGATAACCGGCCGGGGGCGATTGCGCTCAGAGCCGCTGGGGCGATCAAGAGTGAGTTGCATGGCGTTGCTTCGCTCGACGTTGTGGAGGCTTGTGTTGGTTTGCGGCCTGTGCCGAGTGATGGTGCGCCGCTTGTTGGATATGTGCCGGGCATCGGTGGTGTGTACGTTTGTGTGATGCACCCTGGGGTTACTTTGGCTGCTACCGTGGGGCGTTTGGTGGGGGCGGAGATTGTGAGTGGCGTGGAGGCTACTGATCTGGCGGCTTGTAGGCTTGAGCGCTTTGGTTAGCTTCGGGATTTATGGTGGTTGCCTTTGGTCTGCTCTGCGGGGTTCCCTCGCTCCGGTCTTGCTCCCGGTAGGACCGCGCTGCACTGGGCCTCTTGGGCCGCTGCTTTTGACTTTCGCTCTTGATCTTGATCAACCTGCGACTTCAGGAGCAAGACCGGAGCGAGGGAATCCCGTAGCGCAGCGAAGGGGCCGGAACCATCACTTATGAATCGGATAAGTCCACCCTCTCATAGGCGCAATCCGGCCCCGCGCAGCCAGATGTCCAGCATCCACATACACTAACCACCACCCAATAATTTCTACCTTTCACCGACTTCCCGCCACCGCACAGCTGATTTAATATACTCGCCAGTATAAATATTAGAAGCGCCTTACACGGACGGTCCCCCATCATGTTGCGTCATGCCTGGTCAATTGCTTTGCCCGCCGCTGCAGCCTTGCTGCTGGCCGCCTGTGGTCAGGAGACCGCGCCGCCCGCCGCGCCGCGTCCGGCCCTGGTCGTGCAGCCGCAGCCGGCCAGCGCTGCCGCCGACAGCTACCCCGGCGAAGTACGCGCCCGCTTCGAGCCTGAGCTGGCCTTCCGCATTGGCGGCAAAGTCAGCAAGCGCCTGGTGGAAGAGGGCCAGCCGGTCAAGGCCGATCAGCCACTGGCCGAGCTCGACCCACAGGATGTACGCCTGCAATTGCAAGCCAACCGTGCCCAGCTTGCCGCCGCGCAGGCCAACCTGGCGCTGGTGCAGACCGAACGTGAGCGTTATCAGAAATTGCTCGACCGGCAGATGGTCAGCCGCTCGCAGTTCGACAACGCCGAAAACCTCTACCGCGCAGGCCTCGCCCGCCTCAAGCAAGCTCAGGCCGAAGCTGATGTGGCCGGCAACCAGGCCGACTATGCAGTGCTGCGTGCGCCGCAGGCGGGGGTGATTTCCAAGCGTCAGGTCGAGGTCGGCCAGGTCGTCGCAGCAGGGCAGACGGTGTTTACCCTGGCAGCAGATGGCGAACGTGAAGTGGTCATCGGCCTGCCTGAGCAGCAGTTCGCGCGCTTTGCCGTCGGCCAGCCCGTCAGTGTCGAACTGTGGTCGCAGCCCAATCAGCGTTACCCCGCGCGCATCCGCGAACTGTCCCCGGCAGCCGACCCGCGCTCGCGGACCTTTGCCGCACGCATCGCTTTTGACTCGAGCAAGGCCCCGGCTGAGCTGGGCCAAAGCGCCCGAGTGTTCGTCGCCCATGAAGGCCAGCCGGCATTGGCGCTGCCGTTGTCGGCGGTGACCGCCGAGCAGGGCCAGGCCTACGTGTGGCGAGTTGACAAGGACAAACGCCTGCAGCGCGTTGCGGTGCGCCTGGGTGCCTATGGCGCCGACAGCGTGCCGGTGCTTGACGGGCTGGCGCCGGGCGACTGGATCGTCGCTGCCGGTGGTCATGTATTGCGCGAGGGCCAGCAGGTGCGGCCGGTCGACCGCAGTAATCGTGATGTGGATCTGGCGGCCAAGGAGTAAGTCCCGATGGGTTTCAACCTTTCCGCCTGGGCGCTGCGCAATCGCCAGATCGTACTGTTCCTGATGATTCTGCTGGCCGCGATTGGTGCGATGTCCTACACCAAGCTGGGGCAGAGCGAGGATCCGCCGTTTACCTTCAAGGCCATGGTCATCCGTACCATCTGGCCAGGTACGAGCGCCGAAGAGGTGTCGCGCCAGGTTACCGAGCGCATCGAAAAGAAGCTGATGGAAACCGGCGAGTACGAAAAGATCGTTTCGTTCTCGCGCCCAGGCGAGTCGCAGGTCACCTTCATGGCGCGCGACTCGTTGCACTCCAAGGACATCCCCGAGCTGTGGTACCAGATCCGCAAGAAGGTCGCGGATATCCGCCATACCTTGCCGCCGGAGATCCAGGGGCCGTTCTTCAATGACGAGTTCGGCACCACCTTCGGCAATATCTATGCGTTGTCTGGCGAAGGCTTTGACTACGCCGTGCTCAAGGATTACGCCGACCGCATCCAGATCCAGCTGCAACGGGTCAAAGATGTGGGCAAGGTCGAGCTGATCGGCCTACAGGATGAAAAGATCTGGATCGAGCTGTCCAATCTCAAGCTGGCTACCCTTGGCGTGCCGCTGGCCGCCGTGCAGCAGGCGCTGCAAGAGCAGAATGCGGTGAGCAGCGCGGGCTTCTTCGAGACCCCGAGCGAGCGCCTGCAACTGCGCGTCAGTGGCCGCTTCGACAGTGTCGAGCAGATCCGCCAATTCCCGATCCGGGTCGGCGAGCGCACCTTCCGTATCGGCGATGTCGCCGAGGTGCACCGTGGCTTCAATGACCCACCGGCGCCGCGCATGCGCTTCATGGGTGAAGACGCCATCGGCCTGGCCGTGGCGATGAAGGACGGCGGCGATATCCTGGTGCTGGGCAAGGCGCTGGAGGTCGAGTTCGCCCGGCTGGTGCACAGCCTGCCGGCCGGCATGGATCTGCGCAAGGTGTCCGACCAGCCGGCGGCGGTCAAGGCCGGGGTCGGCGAGTTCGTGCAAGTGCTGGTCGAAGCGTTGGTGATCGTGCTGCTGGTGAGCTTCTTCTCGCTCGGGCTGCGTACCGGGCTGGTGGTGGCGCTGGCGATTCCGCTGGTGCTGGCGATGACCTTTGCCGCCATGCACTACTTCGGCATCGGCTTGCACAAGATTTCCCTCGGTGCGCTGGTATTGGCCCTGGGTCTGTTGGTCGACGACGCGATCATTGCCGTGGAGATGATGGCAATCAAGATGGAGCAGGGCTACGACCGGCTCAAGGCGGCCAGTTACGCCTGGACCAGCACGGCGTTCCCGATGCTCACCGGCACCCTGATTACCGCGGCGGGCTTTTTGCCAATCGCCACCGCGGCCTCCAGTACCGGCGAATACACTCGCTCGATTTTCCAGGTGGTGACCATCGCCCTGCTGACCTCCTGGGTAGCGGCGGTGCTGTTCGTGCCGTACCTGGGCGAGCGTTTGCTGCCGGATCTGGCCAAGCTGCATGCCGCTCGCGGCCACACTGACCCCTATGCGACGCCGTTTTACCAACGTGTGCGGCGAGTGGTGGAATGGTGCGTGCGCCGGCGCAAGACGGTGATCCTGCTGACCATCGCGGCGTTCGTCGGCAGCATCCTGCTGTTCCGTTTCGTGCCGCAGCAGTTCTTCCCAGCCTCGGGTCGGCCGGAGCTGATGATTGACCTCAAGCTGGCCGAAGGCGCCTCGCTGAGTAATTCCGCCGAACAGGTCAAGCGCCTCGAAGGCCTGCTCAAGAACCACGACGGCATCGACAACTATGTGGCCTACATCGGCACTGGCTCGCCGCGCTTCTACCTGCCGCTGGATCAGCAGTTGCCGGCGGCCAGTTTTGCCCAGTTCGTGGTGCTGGCCAAATCCCTGGAAGATCGCGAGGCGCTGCGTAGCTGGTTGATCGCGACCCTGGATGAGCAGTTCCCGCAATTGCGCTCCCGCGTCACGCGCCTGGAAAACGGCCCGCCGGTAGGTTACCCGGTGCAGTTCCGGGTCACCGGCGAGCACATCGAGAAGGTCCGCGCGCTGGCCCGGGAAGTGGCGAGCAAAGTGCTGGAGAACCCGCACGTAGTCAACGTGCACCTGGACTGGGAAGAGCCGAGCAAGGCGGTGTTCCTGCAAATCGATCAGGAGCGTGCGCGCGCGCTGGGGGTGAGTACTGCCCAGCTGGCGAGCTTCCTGCGCAGCTCGTTGACCGGCAGCTCGGTCAGCCAGTTCCGCGAAGACAACGAGCTGATCGAGATTCTGGTGCGGGGCACGGCCGAGGCGCGTGGCGACCTGGGTAACCTGGCTAGCCTCGCAGTGCCGACTGATAACGGCCAGAGCGTTGCGCTGTCGCAGGTGGCGACTCTTGAGTACGGCTTCGAGGAAGGCATTATCTGGCATCGCAATCGCCTGCCAACGGTGACCGTGCGCGCCGATATTTACGACAAGCAGCAGCCGGCGACGCTGGTCAAGCAGATCGAGCCATCGTTGCAACAGGTGCGTGCCAGCTTGCCGGACGGCTATCTGCTTGAGGTCGGCGGCACTGTCGAGGACTCCGAGCGCGGGCAGAAGTCGGTCAATGCCGGCATGCCGCTGTTCATCGTGGTGGTGCTGAGCCTGTTGATGATCCAGCTGCGCAGCTTCTCGCGCACGGTGATGGTGTTCCTCACCGCACCGCTGGGGTTGATCGGGGTGACCCTGTTCCTGCTGATCTTCCGCCAGCCGTTCGGCTTCGTCGCCATGCTCGGCACCATTGCCCTGGCCGGGATGATCATGCGCAATTCGGTGATCCTGATCGATCAGATCGAGCAGGACATCGCCGCGGGCATGCAGCGCTGGCAAGCCATCATCGAAGCCACGGTGCGGCGCTTCCGGCCAATCGTGCTGACTGCACTGGCCGCCGTGCTGGCGATGATTCCGCTGTCACGCAGCGTGTTCTACGGGCCGATGGCGGTGGCGATCATGGGCGGCCTGATCGTCGCCACGGTGCTGACGCTGCTGTTCCTGCCGGCGCTGTATGCGGCATGGTTCAAGGTCAGGAAGGAAGCGTAAGAGGCGCTGGGCGCACCTGCTGCCAATCTGCAGCAGGCGCGCCAGCGAAGGGCCTCAGAGGGCGCCGAAGACTTTCTTGGCCAGGCTGGTAGCGGCCTGCGCCGGGTTCTGGCGAATGCTCTGCTCTTGCTTGGCAATCATTTCGAACAGGCCATCGAGGGCCTTCTCGGTGACGTAGCTTTCGACGTTGGCGCTCTTGCTGCTGCCAAGGCCCAGGGCCGAGGCTTGACCGGCGAAGCTGTTGTACTGCTGGACGACGCCGACCTTGTCGGTGGCGGCCTTGACGATCGGCAGGAACTTGGCGCGGATCTGCTCGCGGCTGCTCTTGTTCAGGTACTGCGTGGCGGAGTCTTCACCGCCGCTGAGGATGCCCTTGGCATCGGTCACGGTCATCCTCTTCACCGCATCGACGAGGATCGCCTGAGCCTGCGGCACGGCGGCTTCGGCGGCCTTGTTCATGCTGTCTTCCAGCGCTTGCACCTGGTCGCCCTTGCCAAACATCTTCATCGCCTTGGCGGCTTTGCCGAGGTTGCCTGGCAGCTCGATGCGCACGTCGGGATTGTTGCTGAAGCCACCGGGGGTGCCGAGTTGCTTGATCGCCACTTGGGCGCCTTGGGTGAGGGCGTCTTTCAGGCCGCCGGTAGCGTCCTGCTGGCTGAGGTCGCCGAGCGACAGGGCCAGCGCACTGGCGGACAACAGCAGGCCAGCGCAGAGGCCGCCGAAGCGCAGGGAGGAGCGAATCATGGATTATTCCTTATGACAGTGAATAGGTGCAGGGCTCAGCGAGCCGGGTCGACTTTGATCCGCAGCGGCTGCTGGTCGCTGCCGTCGAGCGCGACGCTGTGCTGTTCGGTGCTGATGAACAATAGTTGGCCTTGATACTCGATGCGGGCACTGACCGCGTAGCGGTGTCCCGGTTTGACCTGAGCAGGGTCATAGCTCAGGTGGAACGGCAGCGGCACGTTGCCTTGGATCGGGCCGGCCTGGCTGGCCAGGGTCACGGCTGGGGCATCCATCAGCGATACATCCTGCAAGCTGACGCTGAGGGTAGCGGCTGGCGGCAGGGCAATGCGCTGCAGGTAGAACACTTCGCCATCAAGGCTGGCCTGTGGTGCCGGGCTGTTGCTGGAGCAGGCTGCAAGCAGAGAGGCGCAGCACAGCATAAAGAGCTTTTTCATGGATTCTCCGTAGTCCTGGGGTCGGCTTGTGACCAACCCCGGGGACTGTAGCGGATTTTCCTGCCAAGGTCGCGGCAGTCGCGGCCAAGGGTTTGCACTCAGGTGGGGATTTGCTCCACACCTTCTATTTCGCGGTGCAGCGCCACCTGGCGAATTGACAGGCGAAGCTCGGCCGACAGCACGCGCTTGGCCACACCCTCGGCCAGCTCGCCGAGCTTGTCGTGATGGCTGAGCTTGCCGTTGCCGGCGGGCCGCAGCACGCCTTGCTGGAGCAAGGTCTGGATGAAGTGGCGGAACAGGCTCTTGTCGAAGAACTCCGGTGCATTCAGGCCATGCAGGATCGACAGCCGCTGGGCCATCATCACGCAGAGGTCTTCCAGTTCTTCGGCGGTCAGGGTCTGCTGGCCGTTGTTGACCAACAGTGAGGTCGCCATGTAATAGCGCTGCAGGGCCTGGGTGATGGTCCGCGAGAGCAGCGTCAGCAATACGAACGCACGCGAACTCGGTGCCGGGCGCAGGTAGACGCCGTTTTCCACCCGCAGCAGGCCTTGGGCAACCAGCGCGTCGAGCCAGTGATCGATGGTTTCGTCGAGTTGCTCGGGCGTCCAGCGCAGGAACAGCTCGGCTTGCAGGTACGGATACAGCGCCTTGACGTACTGGCCGATCAGCTCGCGGCTGATCCGTGAGCTGCTCTGGAAGAAGCTCGCCAGCAGCGCCGGCAGGGCAAAGATGTGCAGTACGTTGTTGCGGTAATAGGTCATCAGCACCGCGTTGGCTTCATCCAGATAGAGGATGCGGCCCATGGCATCGTTCTGCTCGGACAGCAGGTTCATGCCTTTGACGTGGCTGATCAAGGCCATGCCATCGCCCTCAGGCAGGGTGGTATGCGCCGAATAGGGCACTTCACGCAGCAAGCTCAGGTATAGGTCGAGCACCCGCACCAGGGCGCTTTCGTCGAGCGCGTGACGGCTGGTCGAGAGCAATGCCAGTGCGACCAGGTTGACCGGATTGACCGCCGCGGCTTCGTTGAGGTGGCGGGCCACGGTTTCGCCCAAGCGGTGGGTGGTGTCGTTCAACCAGGCCGGACGAAACTGCTCGCCGTGATCCTCTTCGCGCCAGCCTGGGCGTTGCTCATCGAGGAAGCTGGCCAGGCGGATCGGCTCGCCGAAGTTGACCGACACCTGGCCGTAGCGCTGTTTGAGCGCGCCGATGACCTTGAAGATGTCGAAGATGGATTCTTTTTTCTTGCTCGCCCCACGCAGCTCGCCCAGGTAGGTGCGGCCTTCGAGCACCCGCTCATAGCCGATGTACACCGGCACGAACACGATCGGTGTGCGCGACGAGCGCAGGAAACTGCGCAGGGTAATCGCCAGCATGCCGGTACGTGGCTGCAGCATGCGCCCGGTGCGCGAGCGGCCGCCTTCGACGAAGTATTCGACCGGGAAGCCCTTGGTGAACAGCGTGTGCAAGTATTCGTTGAACACCGCGGTGTACAGCGGGTTGCCCTTGAACGTACGGCGCATGAAGAACGCCCCGCCACGGCGCAGCAGGCTGCCGATGACCGGCATGTTGAGGTTGATGCCCGCGGCTACGTGCGGTGGCGTCAGGCCGTTGCGAAACAGCAGGTAGGACAGCAGCAGGTAGTCGATGTGGCTGCGGTGGCAGGGCACATAGATCACCTCGTGACCGGGAGCGATGCCTTGCACCTGCTCGATGTTGTTGACCTTGATGCCGTCGTAGATCTTGTTCCAGAACCAGCTCAGCACCACTTCAAGAAAGCGGATCGCGGTGTAGGTGTAGTCCGAGGCAATTTCGTTGCCGTAGCGCAGCGCTCGCGCCTCGGCTTTCGCCAGCGGAATCTGCTCGCGTTCTGCCTCCTCGGCGATGGCCTGACGCACCTGCTGGTCGTGGATCAGGCCTTTGACCAGGTTGCGCCGGTGCGAAATGTCCGGGCCGATGACCGCGCTCTTGAGGTTGCGAAAGTGCACGCGCATCAGGCGCTGGGCCATACGCACGGTACGCGCATGGCCCTTGTTGTGCTCGACCAGCTCGCGCAGGTGGATCGGCGCCGAGAACTGCACGCGGGTCTTGCGCCCGAGCATGATGATGGTGAGCAAGCGACGCAGGCGTCCGGTTACCGCCCAGCTGTCGGCAAACAGCAGCTTCCATGGGCTCGATTCACTGGCCGGGGTCTGCCCCCAGAACACGCTGACCGGGATGATCTGTGCGTCTTCTTCGGCATGCTGGCTGACTGCTTCGACCAGCCGCTCCAGGGTCGGCGGCGCGCCGCGTTTGTCGTGGCGGCCGAGCCAGTCCGGCTCAGGGGTCAGATAGAAAAACGCCGCAGGCTCGTGCAGCGGGCCAACCACAACGGGCAACACTGGCCGCGGCAGCCCCGCTTTGGTGCACTCGCGGTCGAGCACCGCCAGGTCGGTCAGCGACGGCGAGGGCAGGGCATAGAACACCGGGCGGCTGCGGTCGAGCTTTAGGGTCAGCGATGACTGATTGATGGTCTCGGAGCGTACCCACAGGTAAAGCACGCGGCGCAGGGCGCCGAAGATCAAGCGGCGCAGGGGGGAACGGGTCATGTGATGTGTGGGCCCTGGGAAGAATTTCGGATCGATTTGCAGTCAGTGAGTCTGCCGTATCTGCGCAAGTTCAGCAAAAAACTGCATTGAACAGGCCTGTCATGAATTTTCTTTGTTCTCTGTCATATACTCGGTCCGCCCCTTGCAGGATATTTCAGCAAGCGGCGTCGGCACGGGGAAACCCAGTGCCTGCAAGGCGATCTTCACAATAAAAAAACTGGAGTAGTTCAGATGTCGTCTCGTGAGACTGGGAATGTAAAGTGGTTCAACGATGCCAAGGGTTATGGCTTCATTCAGCGCGAAGATGGGGCCGATGTATTCGTCCACTATCGGGCGATTCGTGGTGAAGGGCATCGCTCGCTGGTTGAAGGGCAGCAGGTTGAATACAACCTCACCCAAGGCCAGAAAGGTCTCCAGGCCGAGGATGTAGTGGGCCTGTAAGCGCTGGTTGGCAAGCCTCAAGCTGCAAGTTGTCCGTGGAACTTGCAGCCTGATGCGATTGCTCGTGTTACATCCCTCTCGCAGTATTACTGCGTGCGCCAGGTGATTTCCTCTTCACCATCGGCGCTGATGCGGACCCAACGGTCGGCATCCTCTTCCCCGTGTTCTTCGCTCCAGCTGCCCGGTGCACAACGCACTTCGACGTTGAGTGCGGCAAAGGCTGCGCGTGCGCAGGCAATGTCGTCCTCCCACGGGGTCTGGTCGCTTTCCAGGTAGAGGCTGTTCCATTTCCCTACAGCCTTCGGTAACCAGGTCACCGGGATGTTACCGGCCTGGCATTTCCAGGTCAGGCCTTTCTGGGTCCATTCGGTGCACGGGCCCAAGGCCTCGACCAACCACTGGGCAATCTGCTTGTGGTCGACGTCGGTGTCCTTCAGGTAAATCTCGATATCAGGTTGACGCATAAAGGGCTCCGGTGTGCTCAGGATTGGCGCAGGAAATAGTCATAACGCATGGAAACGGTTACCTCGAACGGCGCGGCCTGGTCGATCACCAGCGCGCGCTTTTCAGCGCTTGCTCGCCAGCCGTGCGGGGTCATCGCCAGCAGGTCGGCGCGAGCCTTGGGTGCGGCCAGGCTGAGGCGAAACTCGAGGGTTTCACTGTGAGCATGGACCATTCCCACTGGCACCAGTGCCAGGTGCTTGTCGTCAGCATACGGACGCACTTCATCGTAAAGCACCTCGCGCAGCTCCATCAGGTGACCGCTGGTCGGGCCGACCCGCATCAGGCCGCCGCCGGGGCTGAGCAGGCGCAAGGCCTCCTGCCAGTCGAGCGGGCTGAAAACGCTGGCGATGAACTGGCAGCTGGCATCGGCCAGGGGCACGCGGGCCATGCTGGCGACCATCCAGGTCACCTGCGGCGCGCGCTTGCAGGCGCGTTTAACCGCTTCACGGGAAATATCCAGGGCGTAACCCTGGGCCGCCGGCAGGGCATTGGCGAGCTGCGCGGTGTAATAGCCTTCGCCGCAGCCGATATCCAGCCAGGCGCCGGGCTGGCGCTCAGCAGCCAGCTGCGCCAGGCGCTCGGCGACCGGGGCATAGTGGCCACCGTCGAGAAAGTCCCGGCGGGCCTCGACCATCGCCTGATTGTCACCTGGATCACGGCTGTTCTTGTGCTGCACCGGCAACAGGTTCAGATAACCCTGGCGAGCACGGTCGAAGCGATGGCCGGCGCTGCACGCGACACCGTTGTCCAGCGCTGCCAAGGCCGCCTGGCAAAGAGGGCAGATGAGCATCAGGCGAGCAACCGCACCAGGGTCTGGTAGTAGATCTCGGTCAGCAGGTCGAGATCGCTGGCCAGGATGCGCTCGTCGACCTGGTGGATAGTGGCGTTGACCGGGCCGAGCTCGACCACCTGAGTACCCATGGTGGCGATGAAGCGGCCGTCGGAGGTGCCGCCGCTGGTCGATGGCTGGGTATCGCGGTCGGTGACGGCCTTGATGCTGGCCGCTACCGCGTCGAGCAGTTCACCTGGCTCGGTGAGGAACGGCAGGCCCGACAGCGCCCAATCGATCGACCAGTCCAGCTGATGCTTGTCGAGAATCGCCGCCACCCGCGCCTGCAGGCCCTCGACGGTCGACTCGGTGGAGAAACGGAAGTTGAATAGCGCAGTCAGGTCGCCAGGCACGACGTTGGTCGCGCCGGTACCGGAATTGAGGTTGGAGATCTGGAAGCTGGTCGGCGGGAAGAACGCATTGCCTTCGTCCCAATGCTCTGCTGCCAGTTCGGCCAGCGCTGGCGCGGCCAGGTGGATCGGGTTGCGCGCCAGGTGCGGATAGGCAACGTGGCCCTGCTTGCCGCGTACGGTCAGCTTGGCACCGAGCGAACCGCGGCGGCCGTTCTTGACCACGTCACCGAGCAAATTGGTGCTCGATGGCTCGCCGACGATGCACCAGTCGAGGCGCTCGTTGCGTGCGACCAGGCGCTCGACGACGGCCTTGGTGCCGTGATGGGCGGGGCCTTCTTCGTCGCTGGTGATGAGGAAGGCGACCTTGCCGCGGTGGTTGGGGTAGTCGTGCACAAAGCGCTCGCTGGCCACCACCATCGATGCCAGGCTGCCCTTCATGTCGGCAGCGCCGCGGCCGCAGAGCATGCCGTCGGCATCGATCAGTGCCTGGAACGGCTCATGTTGCCACTGCTGCACCGGGCCGGTCGGGACCACGTCGGTGTGGCCGGCAAAACACAACACCGGGCCGTCCTTACTGCCATGGGTGGCCCAGAAGTTGTCGACGTCTTCGATGCGCATCGGTTCAAGCTGGAAGCCGACAGCGCCCAGGCGGTTCATCATCTGGGTCTGGCAGTCGGCATCGACCGGGGTCACCGAGGGACGACGGATCAGGTCGCAGGCCAGTTGAAGGGTAGGCGAGAGCTCGGCGGGGGCCGTCATGGGGAACTCCGGGGGCAAGGCAAGGACGAAAAAACAGGCGCGTTATCTTATATCAAATGCGCCCGCCGGGCACCTTCAGGGTGCCAGCGGGTGGCCTTTATGGTCAGGCAGTCGAGGCTTGTGCTGCATCGCTTGCCGGTTTGGGCAGCGACGACAGGAAGGCCATGATCAGCGCGGCCAGGTACGGCAGCGATTGCACCAGCAGCATGGCTACCCAGAAGCGCATGTCCGAACTGGGCAAGCCCTGCACCAGGTAGATGCCACCGGCAGCGCCCCACAGCAAGAGCATGATGAACAGCTCTTCGCGCGCTTCGGAAATCGCCACCAGCAAACCATGGCTGTCGGCGTTCTTCGGTGTGCGAAAGAACGGCATGCTGCTGGTGAAGAAACCGTACAGCACGGCCTTGGCAATCGTATGCGACAGCGCCAGCCCGGCCAGGGCGGCAGCGAAGGCGTCCTTGAGGTTGACGCCGACCGCACGACGGTAGAGGAACAGGATCTTGCCGACCTTGAAGAAGAACAGCGCCAACGGCGGGATGGCAAAGATCATCAGCGGTGGATCGACCCGGTGCGGGACGATGATCATCGCCGCCGACCACAGCAGCGCACCGACGGTGAAGAAGATGTTCATGCCATCGGCGACCCACGGCAACCAGCCGGCGAGGAAGTGATAGCGCTGGCCGCGGGTCAGTTCACTGCCCTTGCCCTGCAGCAGGGCGCGGGCGTGGTGCTTGATGATCTGGATCGCGCCGTAGGCCCAGCGGAAGCGCTGCTTCTTGAAGTCGATGAAGGTGTCGGGCATCAGGCCCTTGCCGTAGCTGTTGTGCGCGTAGGCGGCAGACAAGCCTTTTTCGAACACGCGCAAGCCCAGCTCGGCGTCTTCGCAGATGCACCAGTCGGCCCAGCCGAGTTCTTCCAGCACCGAGCGCCGGGTCATGGTCATGGTGCCGTGCTGGATGATCGCGTCACGGTCGTTGCGGGTGACCATGCCGATGTGGAAGAAGCCTTTGTATTCGCTGTAGCAGAGCTTCTTGAAGGCGCTTTCGTGCTGGTCGCGGTAGTCCTGCGGCGACTGCACCACAGCGATCTTCGGGTCGGCGAAGTGCGGCACCATGTGCTTGAGCCAGTTGCGGTCGACGCAGTAGTCCGAGTCGATCACGGCGATCACTTCGGCGTCCTTGGCCGTGTGCGGCAACAGGTAGTTGAGTGCGCCACCCTTGAAGCCGGCCAGGGGCGCAACGTGGAAGAACTTGAAGCGCTCACCGAGCAGCTCGCAGTGGGCCTTGAGCGGCTCCCACACGGCCGGGTCCTTGGTGTTGTTGTCGATCACCAGCACTTCATAGTCGGGGTAGTCGAGCGCGGCGAGGGCGTCGAGGGTCTGTTTGACCATCTCCGGTGGCTCGTTGTAGCAGGGCACGTGCACCGACACTTTCGGCCGGTAGGCGCTGTCGCCCTGCACCGGCAGGAATTCGCGACGGCGCTTGGCCGTCCACACCGTTTCGGCCAGTTCATGGGCTTCGGTCATCAACACGATGAACACACCAATCGCCCCCAGCGCCAGCAGGAAACCGACGATCAGGCTGAACCAGGTGCTGTATTGCTGGCTGTAGTCGTAGGCGATCCACACCAGCACCGAGCCACAGAGGAAGGTAATGAAGGTGAGGAAGGTGCGCCCGCGTTGGCGTAGCGCCGAGCCATCGATCAGCAGGATGGTCAGGGCAAGCATCGCCAGCACCACCGAAGCGACCGCAAGGGCGCGCCACTGCGGAATCGCCACCACCGGCCCTTCGAAGTTGAATTTCTGCTGGCGCTCGGCGTTGAACACGCCCCAGTAGGCGCCCACCGAACCTTCGTCGCTGGCCTTCCACGGTTGGTCGTAGGCCTCGATGACGAAGTAGTTGTAGCCGCGTCGGTTCAGCGTATTGACCAGCGTGCGCAGGTAGATGGCCTGGTCGGCCTGGGTGGCATCGGCGCCGCCGCGCATGCGGCCGTTGCTCGGCCAGCCAACCTCCGACAGCAGCAGCGGTTTGCGCGGGAACTGCTGCTTGAGCTCACGGGCGCGATCAAGCACGAACTCGACCGAATCCTGCATCGGCACAAACTCCCAGTACGGCAGGATGTGCGCGGCGATCAGGTCGACGTGGGGTGCAAGCTCCGGGTTTTCTTTCCAGATATGCCACTGTTCACTGGTGGTCACCGGCACCTTGACCGCCGCGCGGACCCGATCCAGGTACTGGATCAGCGCCTCGGGGGTGACCTCCTTGCGGAACAACGCCTCGTTGCCAACCACCACCCGCACCACGCTGCGCGAGCTGTTGGCCAGCTCGATGGCCTTGCTGATCTCGCGCTCGTTGCGCTCAAGGTCCGGGCTGATCCAGATACCCAGGGTGACGCGCAGGCCGAATTCCTCAGCCAGCCGCGGGACTTCGGCCTGGGTGCCTTCGACGGTATAGATACGGATACTGTCGGTCAGTTTGCTCAACTGCTCGAGGTCCTGGCGCATCTCCTCCTCGCTCGGGTACTGGCCCTTTTGCGGGCTTTCACCCAGGCGAAACGGCGAGTAGGAGAAGCCGGAAATCTGCTCCGGCCAGGCCGGCGCGGACACCGGGCGGTTGATCAGCGCCCAGAACCCGGTGAACAGCGCGGCGATGACCAGCACCACTACCAGGTTGAGGCCGAATTTGCGTGATGACATAAGCGATTGTAGGTTCCGAAGAGGGGAGTGGGCGTGTGCCAGCTGGGGCTGCGTTCTACGCTTGGACAAGAAAGCAGCAGTGCCATTCGGCGCAGAGGGTGAAGCTCTGCTCCCACTCGGTTGTCGTCCAAGTCTGACTCTCTGATCGGATATTAAAGCAGGATTGGTAGGTTTTTTACCAACTAACAGCGCCGTGCGGCCCGGCGACCCGCCAGCTGGCATATAATGCGCGCCGGTTTTTTGCGGATAGCGAGCATGAGCACAGAAGATCCACGCTTCGCCGGCGTTGCCCGTTTGTACGGCGACCAAGGCCTGCAACGCCTGCGCGACGCCCATGTGGCGGTGGTCGGCATCGGCGGGGTCGGCTCATGGGTGGCCGAGGCGCTGGCGCGCAGCGGTGTTGGCGAAATCAGCCTGTTTGACCTCGATGATGTCTGCGTGAGCAACACCAACCGCCAGGCGCATGCGCTGGAAGGCCAGGTAGGGCGGGCTAAAGTCGAGGTCATGGCCGAGCGTCTGCTGGCAATCAACCCGGCCTGCACAGTCCATGCAGTGGCAGACTTCGTCACCCGTGACAGCATGGCCGAGCACATCACCGAGCAGATGGACTGCGTCATCGATTGCATCGACAGCGTGATGGCCAAGGCGGCGTTGATTGCCTGGTGCCGGCGGCGCAAGATCGCCGTGGTCACCACCGGTGGCGCTGGTGGCCAGATCGACCCCACGCAGATCCAGATCGGCGACCTGAACAAGACCTTCAACGACCCGTTGGCCTCACGCGTGCGCTCGACCCTGCGCCGCGACTACAACTTCTCGCGCAACACCTCGCGCAATTACGGCGTGCCGTGCGTGTTCTCCAGCGAGCAGCTGCGTTATCCCAAGGGTGACGGCAGCGTTTGCCTGCAAAAGAGCTTTGTCGGTGAGGGCGTGCGCCTGGATTGCTCCGGCGGCTTTGGCGCGGTGATGATGGTCACCGCCACGTTCGGCATGGTGGCGGCGAGCAAAGCCATCGAAAAACTGGTTGCCGGTGCGCGCCGGCCGTCGGAACGGGTGGTCGCGCCGGCGGCTGATCTGTAAGCAGCGGTCAGCGCTTCAGGCTTCGCTGGCGAGCTGCGCCATACGCTGCAGTACCGCATGCAGGCCGTTGCTGCGCGACGGCGACAGTTGGCGTTCAAGCCCCAGCTCGCTGAACCAGCCGCGCAGGTCGAGCTGGGCCAGCTCGGCGCTGGCCAGCCCTTGTACCCGCGCCAGCAACAGCGCCAGCAAACCGCGTAACAGACGCGCATCGCTGGTGGCCTTGAAACGCCATTGGCCATCATCGACTACGGCCACCAACCAGACCAGGCTTTCACAGCCGTGGACACGGTTGCTTTCGGTTTTCTCGGTGTCATCCAGTGGCGCCAGGCGCTCGCCCCACTGCATCAGCAAGCGTGCGCGCTGTTCCCAGCCACGGGCTTCGGTGAAGCACGCCAATGCCTCGCGAGCTTGTTCGGGCAGGCTCATCGCAGCAGCTCCAGGCCTTGATCCAGCGCTTCGAAAAGGCGCGCCAGATCGTCACTGTCGTTATACAGCCCCAGCGACACGCGGATCGCGCCCTCAAGGCCGAGGCCTTTGAGCAGGGGCATTGCACAGTGATGACCGGCGCGCACGGCGATGCCTTGCTCGGTCAGTACATGGGCGATGTCGGCGTTGTGTACGCCGTCGACGACAAAGCTGACCAGCGCGGTCTGTGGTGCGCCCAGTACGCGAACGCCCTCGCGATCGGCCAGACCGCGCAGCAGGTGCTGGTGCAGGCTTGCTTCGTGGCGCTCGACCGCGTTGGCATCAAGGCTGGCCAGATAGTCCAGCGTGGCGCCCAGGCCAATCACGCCGGCAATCGGTGGCGTGCCGGCTTCGAAGCCGAGCGGCGCAGGACGAAAACTGGCGCTGTGGTAATCCGCCAGTTGGACCATCTCGCCGCCAAACTGCCAATGGCGCAACTGCTGCAGCGCGCGATGCCGGCCGTAGAGCACGCCGACGCCTTCCGGGCCGTACAGTTTGTGGCTGGAGAACACGTAGAAGTCGCAGCCCAGCTGTTGCACGTCGTGGCGTCCATGCACCACGCCCTGAGCGCCATCGACAACGGTCAACGCGCCTTGGGCGCGGGCGTGGGCGAGCAGGGCTGGCAGCGGTTGCCAGGTGCCGAGCACATTCGACAGCTGGCTGACCGCCAGCAAGCGTGTACGTGGGCCGATCAGCTGCAGTGCCTGGTCAAGGTCAATCTGGCCTTGCGAGTTCACCGGCAATATCACCAGGCGCAGATTGCGCCGCTGCGCCAGTTGCTGCCAGGGCAACAGGTTGGCGTGGTGCTCCAGCGCACTGATGGCGATCTCGTCGCCGGCATTGAAGCCGTGCTCAAGGCCATAGGCGAGCAGGTTCAGCGCTGAGGTCGCGCCGTGGGTGAAGATGATCTGTTGCGCATCAGCGGCATTCAGCCAGGCAGCCACTTTGTCGCGGCTGGCCTCGAACGCTTGAGTGGCCAGTGCTCCCGGCAGGTGTTGCGCGCGGTGCACATTGGCGGCGCCATGGCTGTAGTAATGGCTCAGTGCATCCAGCAGGGCCTGTGGCTTCTGGGTAGTGGCGGCGCTGTCCAGGTAAGTCTGGTGCTGGCGTTGCAACGCGGCGATCGCGGGGAAGTCGGCGCGCCAGGGGGAGGGCTGAAACATGTTTGCGGGACCTGCAATGAAAATCGGGCCTGGCTTTACGCCAGACCCGATCTTATCACTTCGAACCTGATGGTTCTCAGTTGTGCGCGTGCAGCGCCTCGTTCAGCTCGATTGCCGACTTGTGCGTCTTGCACTCGACTGCGCCGTTGAGCGAGTTGCGACGGAACAGCAGGTCGGTCTGGCCGGCCAGATCACGGGCCTTGACCACCTTGACCAGTTCGTTGTTCTCGTCGAGCAGGTTCACCTTGGTGCCGGCCGTGATGTACAGGCCAGCTTCAACGGTGTTGCGGTCGCCCAGCGGGATACCGATACCGGCGTTGGCGCCGATCAGGCAGCCTTCGCCGACCTTGATGACGATGTTGCCGCCACCGGACAAGGTGCCCATGGTCGAACAACCGCCGCCCAGGTCCGAACCCTTGCCGACGAAGACGCCCGCCGAGACGCGGCCTTCGATCATGCCTGGGCCTTCGGTGCCGGCGTTAAAGTTGACGAAGCCTTCGTGCATGATGGTGGTGCTTTCGCCAACATAGGCGCCCAGACGCACGCGCGCCGCATCGGCGATACGCACGCCGGCCGGGACCACGTAGTCGGTCATTTTCGGGAACTTGTCGACCGAGAACACTTCCAGCAGCTCGCCCTTCAGACGTGCTTCCAGTTGCAGTTCGGCAAGCTCAGCCAGGTCGACCGCGCCACGGTTGGTCCAGGCTACGTTCGGCAGCAGCGGGAAAATGCCGGCCAGGCTCAGGCCGTGCGGCTTGACCAGGCGGTGCGAGAGCAGGTGCAGCTTGAGGTAGGCCTCAGGCGTCGAGGTCAGTGCGCTGTCTTCGGCCAGCAGGGTGGCGACCAGCGGCTTGTGGCTTTCTGCCAGGCGGGTCAGCAGCGCGTACTGGGTAGCGTCGACCGACTTGACCGCATCGGCCAGCTGGCCGGCCTGGGCATTGCTGAACGCGATGGCCTGGTTGCCGCCTTCATAGCCCAGCACCGGGGCGATGGCAGCGATCAGTTCGGCGCTCGGGTTGAGCAGTGGTTGTGCGTAGAACACTTCCAGCCAAGTGCCCTGACGGTTTTGGGTGCCGACACCGAAGGCCAGGCTGAACAGAGTAGTGGACATGCGATTACCTCTTGCGAATAGGGGGGTGGCAGCGCTGTTGGGCTCAGCCCAGCGCAGCGGCGTACAGATCCGGCTTGAAGCCGACCAGGGTGCGTTCGCCAAGGTCGAGCACCGGGCGCTTGATCATCGACGGCTGGGCCAGCATCAATTCGACGGCCTTGGCCTGGTCAATGTCGGCTTTGCTGGCATCGTCGAGTTTGCGGAACGTGGTGCCGGCACGGTTGAGCACAACCTGCCAGCCGTGCTCGTTGCACCAGCGGATCAGGCTGTCACGGTCGATGCCTTGGCTTTTATAGTCGTGAAAGGCGTAGTCGATGGCGTGTTCTTCAAGCCAGCTACGCGCCTTTTTCATGGTGTCGCAGGCCTTGATGCCGTAGAGAGTGTAAGCCATTGAATTCAAAGGGTCCGGCGGGTTCACCCAAAACCTCCCCAATATCTCCCGTTGTTTAGTCGGCGGATTATGCGACATCGCTGGGGCTGGCGCCACGGCTGGCTGCCGAATGCCCGCGGTTAAGCGCGTTGAGTAGCACGCTGTTACACATTCTGCGGCAGCCTGCGACTATCGTGCAGCGGCAGATGCCCTTAACTCCCCGCTAACATATTGTTTCAATTGCGGTCCTAGCGCTGTAAGCGTTTCTCCAATTTGACAGGATTTTTACCGATGCAGTCAGCCTATACCGTCCTCATCCTGCTGACGCTGGTAAGCGTGTCCAAGCTGGTCGGGCGCTTGATCCCACTGCCGTTGCCGTTGGTACAGATCGCGGCAGGCGCACTATTGGCGTGGCCCAGCCTGGGCTTGCATGTGGCATTGGAGCCGGAGCTGTTCCTGTTTCTGTTCCTGCCGCCGCTGCTGTTCGCCGATGGCTGGCGTATCCCCAAGCGGGAGCTGTGGCGCATGCGCGGCCCGGTCATCGCCCTGGCCGTTGGGCTGGTGCTGTTTACCGTGGTCGGCGCGGGTTACTTCATTCATTGGCTGCTGCCGAGCATTCCGCTGCCGGTGGCGTTTGCCCTCGCCGCCGTGCTGTCGCCGACCGATGCAGTGGCCGTCTCGGCCATTGCCCAGGACCGACTGCCGACGCCGTTGATGCACATGCTTCAGGGCGAAGCCTTGCTCAATGATGCCTCGGGCCTGGTGACCTTCAAGTTCGCCTTGGCTGCGGCGATTACCGGGGTGTTTTCGCTCACCGACGCGAGCTTGTCGTTCGTGCTGGTGGCCTTGGGAGGGCTGGCCGTCGGCGTGGCGTTGAGCTGGCTGGTCGGGCGGCTACGCGCGTGGATGATCACCCGCGGCTGGGATGATCCGGCCACCCATGTGGTGTTCATGCTGTTGCTGCCGTTCGCGGCCTATGTGCTGGCCGAGCGTCTTGGTGTGTCGGGCATCCTTTCGGCGGTAGCCGCAGGCATGATGCAGAGCTGGCTGGATCTGCTGCCGCGCCAGACCAGCACCCGGCTACTCAATCGCAGCGTCTGGTCGTTGCTTGAGTTCGCCTTCAACGGTTTGATCTTCTTGCTGCTGGGCCTGCAGTTGCCGGACATCATCAAGGCAGTGGTCAGCCACGAAACCTCGCTGTGGCCGGCGCTCGCCTACCGCTGCCTGGAAGTGCTGGCGATCTTTGCGGCGCTGATCGTGCTCCGTTTCATCTGGGTGCAGAGCATCTGGCGGGCGATTGGCGTGGTACGCCGCTGGCGCGGCAAGCCTGAACTGGTATTGGTGCCGACTGCACGTTCCTGCTGGCTGTTGACCCTGGGCGGCGTGCGCGGGGCGGTGACCTTGGCAGGCGTGATGTCGGTGCCGTTGTTGATCAGTGCCGGGGAGGCGTTCCCGCAACGCGACTTGCTGATCTTTATTGCCGCCGGGGTGATTCTGTTGTCGTTGATCAGTGCATGCATTGCCTTGCCGCTGCTCTTGCGCGGCATTACCCAGAGCCCGGACGAGCGCTTGCAGCAGGAAGTGCGGGAGGCGTGGCGGCTGACCGCAGAGGCAGCGATCCATGCCCTCGAAGCCGAGGAAGTGGTCGATGCCAACGCTGCTCAGGATGCGGCTCAGGCAACCTTGGCGGTCGAGCTCAAGGCGCGGCTGATGGCCGAGTATCGCGATGAACTGGCCAGCTACAACGACAGCGCCGAAGCCCGTGAGCTGGCGCACCAGATGGACTTGCTCGAGCGTCGCCTGCGTTTGCGTGCGCTGCGTGCCCAGCGCCTGGAGCTCTATAGCCTGCATCGCCAGCACCTGGTAGGTGATGAGGTCGTGCGCCAGGTGTTGGGCGATCTGGACATGAGCGAGGCCAACCTTGGACAGGTTCGCTAGGTTCAGTCGTGCGGGTAGGCCAGGCGCATCAGCTCAAGGTCCTTTTCGCTGAGCTGGTGGTTACGTGCGATCTCAAAATCGCCGATGGTCTGCCATTGCGCGACGGCATAATGCATGATCGACAACGGGTCGTAAGCGGTTTTTATCATGGCTGTATCAGCCTGCACGTCCAGATACTGCTGGTGCACATCCTGTGCAGTCCAGCCAGCGGCTTGGAGCGTGGCGATAAGCGCCTGTTCGTTCCACGGGATATTGGCATCAGGGTGGGTGTGTTCGTGCTGTAGTCCGAGGGCGTGGCCGAACTCATGCAGCACTGTACATTCAAACCACTCTTCGCCGGGAGCGACGTTCAGGCACATGGTCTCATCGGTATAGGCCAGCGCATCGGTGCCGAGGTCTGATTGATTGTGCAGGACATCCTTGCCGGTCAGAACCCTGATCTGGGCCTTGGCATCGTTGTCTTCGGCCAGATCCAATTCCAGATTCGCCTCGGACAAGTCAGTCCACTGGCTCGCCAGTTCGAAAATTGCCATTTTCAGGCTTCGATCAGGTGAGCCCATGAACGAGATCCACAGCGTGCGGCCCGGCTCCCACAAGTGCGTGTGTTTGACGAGGCCGCGTTTGTGTCGCCCGCCACTACTTACGCCTCTGTTGCGTGGGTTTTCGGCGATCGCCAGGTCGTAGGAGAGCTGCTCTGGGATGCGGTTGCGGCAACAAGGCCGGGAATCGATGATCATCGGGAAAGCTCCTGGTCAATTGATGGACCACGAGCTTCGCCGATCGGCTATGCAGCTGTGCCTTACATATATCAGCTTGTAACTGGCTCAGCGGCGTTCAAGGAAGCGCTGGATACGCGACGCCGCCTCGATGCACTCCTCCAATGGTGCGACCAGGGCCATGCGCACACGGCCTGCGCCTGGGTTGACGCCGTCGACTTCGCGGGACAGGTATGAACCCGGCACGACGGTGACATGCTCAGCTTCGAACAGATCGCGGGTGAAGTCAGCATCGCAACCCGGCACCTTGGCCCACAGGTAGAAGCTGCCATCGGGCCGCTGCACGTTCATAACAGGCTGGAGAATTTCCAGCACCGCGTCGTACTTGGCCCGGTACTGGTCGCGGTTGGCCCGCACGTGGGCTTCGTCCTGCCAGGCGGCCACGCTGGCCAGCTGGGTTTGCACGGGCATGGCGCAGCCGTGATAGGTGCGATACAGCAAAAACGGCTTGATGATCTGCGCATCGCCTGCGACAAAACCTGAGCGCAGGCCGGGCAGGTTGGAGCGCTTGGACAGGCTGTGGAACACCACGCAGCGCTTGAAGTCGCTGCGACCCAGCTCGGCGCACGCGGTGAGCAGGCCCGGCGGCGGATTTTCTTCGTCGAAGTACAGCTCGCTGTAGCATTCGTCGGAGGCAATCACGAAGTCGTGCTCGTCGGCCAGGGCGATCAGCTTTTTCAGCGTGTCCAGCGGCACCAGCGCGCCGGTCGGGTTGCCTGGCGAGCACAGGAACAGGATCTGGCAGCGTTGCCAGGTCTCGGCCGACACTGCGTCGAAGTCAGGGTTGAAACCGTTGTCTTCCAGGCACGGCAGGTAGTGCGGGGTGGCACCGGCCAGCAGTGCTGCACCTTCGTAGATCTGGTAGAACGGGTTGGGGCTGATCACCAGGCCATCGTCGGCGCGGTTGACCACCGCCTGGGTGAATGCAAACAGGGCCTCGCGGGTACCGTTGACCGGCAGGATGTGACGGTCAGCGTCAAGCCAGCCGCCGGGCACATTGAAGCGGCGTTCGCACCACTGGCCAATCGCCTGACGCAGGGCCGGCAAACCCAGCGTGCTGGGATACACCGCCAGCTTGTCGAGGTTGTCTGCCAGGGCCTTGGCTACAAAGGCCGGCGACTCGTGCTTGGGTTCGCCGATCGACAGGGCAATGGCACGTTTGTCAGCGGCGGGCTGCACGCTGCCGAGCAGGGCGCGCAGCTTCTCGAACGGGTAGGGCTGCAGCTGGGTCATGGCTTGGTTCATCGGCACGAGGTCTCGTCAATCATCTAGATAGTCAGGCGGGCAGGGCTGTTGTCGCTGCCTTGGCTGGGCTGCAACTGCTGGACCAGCGCTTCTTGCAGGCGGCTGCACAGTTGCGGGTCGGACAGCGGCTGGTTGTTGGCGTCGGTAATGAAGAACACGTCTTCGACCCGCTCGCCGAGAGTGGCGATCTTGGCGTTTTGCAGCGACAGGTCGAACTCGAGGAAGATCCGCCCGATCCGTGCCAGCAGGCCAGGCCGGTCGGGAGCCGTGATCTCGAGAATGGTCACCGCGCGCTGGGCATCATTGAGGATGGTCACCTGCGGCGCAAAGGTGAAGTGCTTGAGCTGACGCGGGACTCGCCGCTGGATGATGGTCGGGTAGTCTTCCGGGTTGCGCAAGGCTTCGGTCAAACCGTCGCGAATCTGCTTGACCCGCTGCGGATTGTCGCCGATCGAGCCGCCGTCGTTGTCCAGCACGATGTAGGTGTCGAGGGTGAACTGGCTGCTCGAAGTGATGATGCGCGCGTCGTGGATGTTCAGGTTCAGCTGCGACATCGCCGCCACCGTCACCGCAAAGAAGTCGTGCTGGTCGGGCGCATAGATGAAGATCTGCGTGCCACCTTCGAACTCGCGCTGGGTGGTTTCCTTGATCAGCACCAGCGGGCCGCCGTCAGCCGGCTGCTGCAGGATTGCATCGCTGTGCCAGGCGACGTCGGCGGCGGTGTGCTTGAGGAAGTAGTCGTCACCCAGTTGCGACCAGAGCTGCTCGACGTCGTCCGGGTCGGTGCCTTCGCGGATCAGGATGTCCAGCGCAGCGCTTTGTGTCTGGCGGATCTGCTCTTCGCGGTCGAGCGGGTTTTCCAGGCCGCGGCGCAGGGCACGCTTGGTCTCGCTGTAAAGCTGGCGCAGCAGGCTGGCGCGCCAGGAGTTCCACAGCGTCGGGTTGGTCGCGTTGATGTCGGCAACGGTCAGTACGTAGAGATAGTCGAGGCGCGTTTCATCGCCGACGTGCAGGGCAAAATCATTGATCACCTGCGGGTCGGAGAGGTCCTTGCGCTGGGCCGTGGTCGACATCATCAGGTGGTTGCGCACCAGCCAGACGATCAGCCGAGTGTCCCAGGTCGGCAGCTGGTGGCGTTCGCCGAACGCCTGCGCATCGACTGCGCCGAGCTCGGAGTGGTCGCCCTGACGGCCCTTGCCGATGTCGTGATAGAGCCCGGCCAGGTAGATCAGCTCGGGTTTGGGCAGACGGCCCATGAGCTTGCTGGCCAGCGGGAATTTCTCTGAAACCGGGGTGTACTGCAATTTGCGCAGGTGCTTGATCAGGTTGAGCGTATGCGCATCGACCGTATAGATGTGGAACAGGTCATGCTGCATCTGCCCGACGATCAGGCCGAACTCGGGCAGGTAACGGCCAAGAATGCCATAGCGGTTCATCCGGCGCAGGTTGCGGTGGATGCCGATCTCGCACTTGAACAGCTCGATGAACAGGCTGGTGTTGCGGATATCGTTGCGAAAGTCATCGTCGATCAAGTGTCGATGGGCGCGCAGCAGGCGCACGGTGTCGGCGCGCACGCCCTTGATTTCGGGGTGCTGGGCCATCAGCACGAACATCTCGAGCATGGCAAACGGGGTGCGCTTGAACACGTTCTGATGGGCGGCCTCGATGTAGCCATCATGCAGCCGGAAGCGGGCGTTGAGCGGCTGGGTGGTGCCGCTGTCTTCGTCCGCCAGAATCACTTCTTCGAAATGCTGGATGATCAGGTCGCAGAGCTGGCTGATGCTCATCACCACCCGATAGTACTGCTGCATGAACTGCTCGATGGCACGCTTGGGGTTTTCGTCGCTGAAGCCGAGCAAGGCGGCGATGCTGCGCTGGTGATCGAACAGCAGGCGGTCTTCGGCGCGGCCGGCGAGCATGTGCAGGGCATAGCGCACCCGCCAGACAAACGCCTGGGACGATGCCAGCAGTTCGTTTTCGCTTTCCAACAGGAAGCCTTCGCCGGCCAGGGCGTGCAGGTTCAAGGTGCCGTACTGGCGGCGCGCGACCCAAAGCACGGTCTGGATATCACGCAGGCCCCCGGGCGAGCCCTTGACGTTGGGTTCGAGGTTGTATTCGGTGTCGTTGTACTTGTGGTGGCGGGCCTTGAGTTCGGCGCGCTTGGCCAGGAAGAACTCCTTGCTCGGCCACAGGTGCGAGGTACTGGTGGCCTCGAGCATGCGCTGGCGCAGGGCTTCGGGGCCGCAAATGGTGCGGCTTTCCATCAGGTTGGTGATCACCGTCAGGTCGGCGCGGGCCTGCTCGACGCACTCGTCGACACTGCGCACGCTCTGGCCGACTTCAAGGCCGATGTCCCAGAGCAGGGTCAGTAGCTGTTCGATGGCGTCGCGATACTGCTCGTGCTGGGCGCCGTCGAGCAGAATCAGCAGGTCGATGTCCGAGTACGGGTGCAGTTCGCCGCGGCCATAGCCGCCCACGGCGATCAGGGCGATCGCTTCGGGTGGTTGCCAGTCGAACTGGCTCCAGGCCTGTTGCAGGATGTTGTCGACGAACCAGGCGCGATCTTCGATCAGCCGGCGGATGTCACGGCCTTCGCGAAAGCGCCGATCGAGCACCTCGCGGGCCAGGCGGATAGCCTTCTTGAAGGCAGCGATGGGGCTTGCCTTGAGCGCCAGTTCCGCCTGGAACTGGCCGCGGTCGAACAGCTCGGGATCCACCTGGGGCATCGAGTCGCTTTCCTGAAAGTGTTAGGCCGACGTGCGGGGGATGGTGTCGTCTTTGCGCAGGGTGAAGATCTCGTAACCGGTCGCGGTAACCACCAGGGTGTGCTCCCACTGCGCCGACAGCTTGCGGTCCTTGGTGATGGCCGTCCAGCCGTCGCCCAGTACTTTGGTGTCGGCCTTGCCCTGATTGATCATCGGCTCGATGGTGAAGGTCATGCCTTCCTTGAGTTCCATGCCAGTGCCGGCACGGCCGTAGTGCAGGATCTGCGGTTCTTCATGGAAAACCTTGCCAATGCCGTGACCGCAGAACTCGCGCACCACCGAAAAACCGTTCTTCTCGGCGTGCTTCTGGATCACTTCGCCGATGTCGCCCAGACGGCAGCCCGGCTTGACCAGCTCGATCGCCTTGTACATGCATTCCTGGGTGACCTGGGACAGGCGCTCGGCCCACACCGGCACGGTGCCGACATGGAACATGCGGCTGGTATCGCCGTGGTAGCCGTCCTTGATCACGGTCACGTCGATGTTCAGCGTGTCGCCATCCTTCAACGGCTTGTCGTTGGGGATGCCATGGCAGACCACGTGATTGATCGAGGTGCAGATCGACTTCGGGTAGCCTTTGTAGTTGAGCGGGGCCGGGATGGCCTGCTGAATGTTGACGATGTAGTCGTGGCACAGGCGGTCGAGCGCTTCGGTGGTAACGCCGGGCTTGACGTGTGGCTCGATCATCTCCAGCACTTCAGCGGCCAGGCGGCCGGCGATGCGCATCTTTTCGATGTCTTCTGCAGTCTTGATGGTAACGGTCATTGACAGGCTCTCTACGGCGCCGTGCAGGGCGCGAACAAACGGGAAAGGCCAGATTCTACCAGAGCGAGGCGCCCATCTGTCGGCAGAAAGGCCCGCTGGCGGCTCTCTATATGAGGCATTTTGGCGCGATTGCGGGCCCGCTGCAAAAAGCACTGACGGACGCGACAGGATTGCAGTTCCGTCAGCGCCGAGTCTGTGGTATAAAGTGCGCCGCTTTCGGGGACGACCTCGACTGCCTTAACCCACACACGTGTCGACACGATGACCTGGGTGCCCCGACCGCTTCGGCGACGTGGGTTGGTCATTGGGATACGTGGAGGCCCAACCCGACTTATCAAGGAACAATCATGTCCCAAGTCAATATGCGCGATATGCTGAAGGCCGGTGTGCACTTCGGTCACCAGACCCGTTACTGGAACCCGAAAATGGGTAAATACATTTTCGGCGCGCGTAACAAGATTCACATCATCAACCTGGAAAAAACCCTGCCGATGTTCAACGACGCTCTGTCGTTCGTCGAGCGCCTGGCCCAGGGCAAAAACAAGATCCTGTTCGTCGGCACCAAGCGTTCCGCCGGCAAACTGGTCGCCGAGCACGCTGCTCGCAGTGGTTCGCCATACGTCGACCACCGCTGGTTGGGCGGCATGCTGACCAACTACAAGACCATCCGCGCTTCGATCAAGCGTCTGCGTGATCTTGAAGTCCAGGCTGAAGACGGTACCTTCGCCAAGCTGACCAAGAAAGAAGCTCTGATGCGTTCGCGCGATCTGGAGAAACTGGACCGCAGCCTGGGTGGTATCAAGGACATGGGCGGTCTGCCTGACGCACTGTTCGTCATCGACGTTGATCACGAGCGCATCGCGATCACCGAAGCCAACAAGCTGGGCATCCCGGTTATCGGCGTTGTCGATACCAACAGCAGCCCGGAAGGTGTTGATTACATCATCCCAGGCAACGATGACGCCATCCGCGCAATCGAGCTGTACATGGCTTCGATGGCTGACGCCATCATCCGCGGCCGCAACCATGTTGCTGGCGGCACCGAAGTCTATGTTGAAGAAGCAGCGGCACCAGCTGCTGAGTAATTGACGCCTGGCGTCTACTTGGCACGCAAAAAGGGGGCTTGGCCCCCTTTTTGCCACCTGAAATCCTCCTGTCAGCAATACCGCCGCATGATGACCTCCTGCTGGCAACAAGACAGTGGATTAGCAGAATTGAACGCCCGTGACGAGCGGGTGGAATGGTTGAAAAACTTTCCAAGAGGATTTTGAAATGGCAGCAATTACTGCAGCGCTGGTCAAAGAACTGCGCGAGCGTACCGGCGAAGGCATGATGGATTGCAAGAAAGCCTTGGAAAAGGCTGACGGCGATATCGAAAAAGCCATTGACGACATGCGTGCCTCCGGCGCCATCAAGGCCGCCAAAAAGGCTGGCAACGTTGCCGCTGAAGGCGCTATCGCCATCAAGGCCGACGACAAGTCCGCCGTCCTGCTGGAAGTGAACTCGCAGACCGACTTCCTGGCTCTGCAAGACGACTTCAAAAACTTCGTTGCTGAAAGCGTGGAACAGGCTTTCAACGACAAGCTGACCGACGCTGCCCCGCTGATCGCTGCGCGCGAATCGGCGCGTGAAGCACTGGTCGCCAAGGTTGGTGAGAACGTCAACATCCGTCGCCTGGTGCGCGTTGAGGGTGACGTTGTTGGTGCCTACCTGCACGGCAACAAGATCGGTGTTGCGGTTGTTCTGAAGGGCGGCGATGTTCAGCTGGCCAAAGAAATCGCCATGCACGTTGCTGCGTCGAACCCTGAGTTCCTCGATTCGTCGGAAATCTCCGCCGAGGCCATCGAGCGCGAGAAGGCTGTGTTCCTGCAGCTGAACGCTGACAAGATCGCCGGCAAGCCGGAAAACATCGTTGAGAACATGATCAACGGTCGTATCACCAAGTTCAAAGCCGAAGCCTCGCTGAAAGAGCAAGCTTTCGTCATGAACCCGGAGATCAAAGTCGGCGAACTGGCCAAGAAAGCCGGTGCTGAAATCGTTTCCTTCACCTACTTCAAAGTAGGCGAAGGCATCGAGAAGCCGGTCGACAACTTCGCTGAAGAAGTTGCCGCCCAGCTGGCTGCTGCCAAGCAGTAAGACAGCCTCGTCTGTCGCCCCAAAGAGGCTGCCCGCTCACGCGCGCAGCCTCTTTGTCAAACCGGCACCAGGTTTATCCGGCCTGGTACCGCTGGCGCTGAAGCAGCGCCACGCTACAGTTAGCTGGCTGTAACCCAGCCCGCGCAGAATTTTCTTAAAAACGCCGCAGGAGAGACTCGCAATGGCTCAGCAGGTGAGTGGTCGCCAACCTCGCTATAAACGCATTTTGCTCAAACTTAGCGGCGAGGCCCTGATGGGCTCGGAAGAGTTCGGGATCGACCCGAAAGTGTTGGACCGCATGGCCCTCGAAGTGGGTCAGCTGGTCGGCATCGGTGTCCAGGTGGGCCTGGTCATCGGCGGCGGCAACCTGTTCCGCGGTGCAGCGCTCAGCGCCGCCGGCATGGATCGGGTTACCGGCGACCACATGGGCATGCTCGCCACGGTGATGAATGGCCTGGCCATGCGCGACGCCCTTGAGCGTTCGAACATCCCGGCACTGGTCATGTCGGCCATCTCCATGGTCGGCGTCACCGACCATTACGATCGTCGCAAAGCTATTCGCCACCTCAACTCCGGGGATGTGGTAATTTTCTCCGCCGGTACCGGCAACCCGTTCTTCACCACCGACTCCGCAGCCTGCCTGCGCGGCATCGAAATCGATGCAGATGTGGTGCTGAAGGCGACCAAGGTCGACGGTGTGTACACTGCCGATCCATTCAAGGACCCGCACGCCGAGAAGTTCGATCGCCTCACCTATGATGAGGTTCTGGATCGTAAGCTGGGTGTGATGGACCTGACCGCAATCTGTCTGTGCCGCGACCACAAGATGCCATTGCGTGTATTCAACATGAACAAGCCTGGCGCCCTGCTGAATATCGTGGTGGGTGGCGCTGAAGGTACTTTGATCGAGGAAGGCCAAGCATGATCAACGAAATCAAGAAAGATGCTCAGGAACGTATGACCAAGTCGCTGGAATCGCTCCAGCATGCGTTCAGCCGCATCCGCACCGGTGTTGCTCACCCAAGCATTCTCGAAGGCGTGATGGTGCCGTACTACGGTGCGGATACGCCGATCAAGCAAGTGGCCAGCATCACCGTCAAGGATTCGCGCACCCTGCAGGTCGTTGCTTTCGAGCGCAACATGCTCAGCGCGGTCGACAAGGCTATCGGTAGCGCAGGCCTCAACCTGAACCCGACCAACCTGGGCGAGCTGCTGCTGATCACCATGCCAGCCCTTACCGAAGAAACCCGCAGGGGCTTCACCAAGCAGGCTCGTGAAGCTGCCGAAGATGGCCGTGTCGCCGTGCGCAACATCCGTCGTGATGCGCTCAGCCAGCTCAAGGACCTGGTCAAGGAAAAGGAAATCAGCGAAGACGAAGAGCGTCGTGCGGCTGATGACATCCAGAAACTGACCGACAAGTTCGTCGCGGATATCGAGACTGCCGTGAAGGCGAAGGAAAAGGACCTGATGGCCGTCTGAGGCCAGGGTTCTCTTCATGGAAAAGACCAAGCAAGCGGCGCCGTCAGGGGTGCCGCGTCACGTCGCGATCATCATGGACGGCAACAATCGCTGGGCGAAGAAGCGTCTGCTGCCCGGTGTTGCCGGGCATAAAGCTGGCGTGGATGCTGTGCGCGCGGTGATTGAAGTATGTGCCGAGGCGGGTGTCGAAGTCCTGACCCTGTTCGCCTTCTCCAGTGAAAACTGGCAACGCCCGGCCGATGAAGTCGGCGCATTGATGGAGTTGTTTTTCACGGCCTTGCGCCGCGAAGCCCGGCGCCTCAATGACAACAACATCAGCCTGCGCATCATCGGTGATCGCAGCCGCTTTCATCCGGAGCTGCAGGCCGCCATGCGCGAGGCCGAAGCGGCAACCGCCGGCAGCAATCGCTTCATCCTGCAGGTCGCTGCCAATTATGGTGGTCAGTGGGATATCGCCCAGGCAGCGCAACGGCTGGCCCGTGAGGTTCAGGCTGGGCATCTGCGCCCGGACGACATAACTCCGGGGTTGTTGCAGGCCTGTCTGTCGACCGGCGACCTGCCGCTGCCTGACTTGTGTATTCGTACCGGCGGCGAGCATCGCATCAGTAACTTCCTGTTGTGGCAGCTGGCCTACGCCGAGCTGTATTTCTCCGACCTGTTCTGGCCGGACTTCAAACACGAGGCCATGCGTACCGCGCTGGCCGATTTCGCTTCGCGCCAACGCCGCTTCGGGAAAACCAGCGAGCAGGTCGAGGCTGGAGCTCGTGCTTAATGCTTAAACAACGCATCATTACTGCGCTGATCCTGCTGCCGATTGCACTGGCTGGATTCTTTCTTCTGCAGGGCGGCGACTTCGCCCTGTTCATCGGCTGTGTAGTCACCTTGGGCGCCTGGGAATGGGCGCGTCTGGCCGGCTTGATGGCTCAACCAATGCGCATCGCTTATGCCGCTGTGGTGGCTGCGGCGTTGATGCTGCTGTACCTGTTGCCCGAACTGGCGCCTTGGGTGCTCGGCGCAGCGGTGATCTGGTGGGGGTTGGCGACCTGGCTGGTGCTGACCTACCCGCGCAGCAGCGAACTGTGGTCGAGTGCCGCCTGCCGCCTGCTGATCGGCTTGCTGGTGCTGCTGCCGGCCTGGCAAGGCCTGGTGTTGCTCAAGCACTGGCCGCTGGGCAACTTCCTGATTCTCTCGGTGATGGTGCTGGTGTGGTCTGCCGACATCGGTGCGTACTTTTCCGGTCGCGCGTTCGGCAAGCGCAAGCTGGCCCCTCACGTCAGCCCCGGCAAGAGCTGGGAAGGCGTGTATGGCGGCCTTGCCGTCAGCCTGCTGATCGCCTTGGGCGTAGGCCTGGTGCGTGACTGGAGCATCGGCCAGCTGCTGTTGGGGCTGCTGGGTGCGGTAGTGGTGGTGATGGCTTCGGTGGTGGGTGATCTCACTGAAAGCATGTTCAAGCGCCGCGAAGGCATCAAGGACAGCAGCAACCTGCTGCCGGGCCATGGTGGTGTGCTTGACCGCATTGACAGCCTGACCGCTGCCATCCCGATGTTCGCCGTGCTGCTGTGGGCCGCTGAATGGGGTGTCATGTGAGCCGTAGGCAACGGATCACGGTGCTTGGCGCTACCGGTTCGATTGGTCTGAGCACGCTTGACGTGATTGGCCGTCACTCAGAGCGCTACCAGGTATTTGCGCTCAGCGGCTATTCCCAGGTCGAGCAGCTGCTGGCGCTGTGTTTGCGCCATAGCCCAGCGTTTGCTGTGGTACCAAGCGCTGACGCTGCGCTGCGCCTGCGTGCGGATCTGGCGGCGGCGGGCAGTGCTACCGAGGTGCTCGAAGGCGAGGCCGGCCTGTGTCAGGTGGCTGCAGCCAGCGAAGTCGACGCGGTAATGGCTGCGATCGTCGGTGCTGCTGGCTTGCGTCCAACCCTGGCGGCGGTTGAGGCCGGCAAGAAGGTCCTGCTCGCCAACAAGGAAGCGCTGGTTATGTCCGGCGCGTTGTTCATGGACGCAGTGCGGCGCAGTGGCGCGGTGTTGCTGCCGATCGACAGCGAGCACAATGCCATTTTCCAATGCTTGCCCGGCGATTATGCGCGTGGTCTGGGTGCAGTTGGCGTGCGCCGCATCTTGCTGACGGCCTCCGGCGGGCCGTTCCGCGAAACGCCATCGGCGCAGCTTGAAGCAGTCACGCCCGAGCAGGCCTGTGCCCATCCCAACTGGTCGATGGGGCGCAAGATTTCGGTCGACTCGGCGAGCATGATGAACAAGGGCCTCGAGTTGATCGAGGCGTGCTGGTTGTTCGATGCTGCGCCAGCTCAGGTCGAAGTTGTGGTGCATCCGCAAAGCGTGATCCACTCATTGGTGGATTACGTCGATGGTTCGGTGCTCGCCCAATTGGGTAATCCCGACATGCGCACGCCGATTGCCAATGCGCTGGCCTGGCCAGAGCGGATCGACTCCGGCGTTGCCCCGCTTGACCTGTTTGCCATCGCCCGGCTGGATTTCCAGGCGCCCGATCCGCATCGCTTCCCTTGCCTGCGCCTGGCGCGTCAGGCGGCAGAAGCCGGCCACAGTGCACCTGCGGTACTCAATGCGGCCAATGAAGTGGCAGTTGAGGCATTTTTGCAGCGGCGTATCCGCTTCCCGGAGATCGCGGGTATGATCGAGCAGGTGCTCGAACAGGAGCCAGTTGTGCCACTGACGTCGCTGGATGCGGTGTTTGCTGCCGACCAGCGCGCGCGGGAGCTGTCCCGGGAATGGCTGCGGCGGAACGGCCGCTGATGCGTGCTCGCTCCAGGGTTGTCCTGAACGTCTTTCGGAGATGGATATGACTGCGCTCTACATGATCATCGGTACCCTGGTTGCGTTGGGCGTGCTGGTCACCTTCCATGAATTTGGTCATTTCTGGGTTGCGCGCCGTTGCGGGGTCAAGGTGCTGCGTTTCTCGGTAGGCTTCGGCACCCCGCTGCTGCGCTGGCACGACCGGCATGGCACGGAATTCGTGGTTGCGGCCATTCCGCTGGGCGGTTACGTGAAGATGCTCGACGAGCGCGAGGGCGAAGTGCCGCCGGCGCTGATCGAGCAGTCGTTCAATCGCAAGCCGGTCGGCCAGCGCATCGCCATTGTCGCCGCTGGGCCGATCGCCAACTTCCTCCTGGCAATCGTGTTCTTCTGGCTGCTAGCCATGCTTGGCACCCAGCAGGTACGGCCGGTCATCGGTGCGGTCGAGGCGGGTAGCCTGGCCGCCAGTGCCGGCCTCGCTGCTGGCCAGGAAATCGTCTCGGTGGACGGCAAGGCGACCAATGGCTGGTCTGCGGTCAACCTGCAACTGGTGCGCCGCCTTGGCGAGAGCGGCACCCTGCGCGTGGGTGTGCTGGACGAGGGCAGCACTGCCGAGAAGCAACACGAGATCAACTTGAACCAGTGGCTGCGCGGGGCGGATGAACCCGATCCGATCCAGTCGCTGGGTCTGCGCCCGTGGCGCCCGGTGATTGCCCCGGTACTGGCCGAAATCGACCCGAACGGGCCGGCGGCGGCTGCGGGGCTGAAAACCGGTGACAAGCTGCTGAGCCTGGATGGCATTGCCCTCAACGACTGGCAACAAGTGGTCGACAGCGTGCGTGCCCGCCCAGAGGCCAAGGTGCAGCTGCGGATCGAGCGCGATGCTGCGGTGCTGGATATCGCGGTAACCCTGGCGCGCAAAGGCGAAGGCCAGGCCTCCGGTGGTTACCTCGGGGCAGGGGTCAAAGGTGGCGAATGGCCGGCGACGATGCTGCGCGAAGTCAGCTATGGGCCGCTGGCCGCGATGGGCGAAGGCCTGACGCGGACCTGGAACATGAGCATTCTGACCCTTGAGTCGTTGAAGAAAATGCTGTTCGGCGAGCTCTCGGTAAAAAACTTGAGCGGACCGATAACCATTGCTAAAGTGGCGGGCGCTTCAGCCCAGTCGGGCGTTGGGGATTTCCTGAATTTCCTGGCCTACCTGAGCATAAGCCTGGGGGTTCTGAACCTGCTGCCCATTCCAGTACTGGATGGGGGGCATCTGTTGTTCTACCTGATCGAGTTGGCACGCGGCCGTCCGCTGTCGGATCGGGTGCAAGGTTGGGGGGTCCAGATCGGTATAAGTTTGGTCATAGGGGTGATGTTGCTCGCCCTGATCAACGATCTGGGTCGACTATAAAGCTTCGCTCAATTGCAAACCTGCCGCCTTTTTGCGGCGGGTTGTTTATTGCCAGTTGGAATAAAAGGACTTCATGAAACGTCTGCTGCTAACTGCGGTCCTCTCCGCACTGATGATCGCTGAAGTTCACGCTGAGTCCTTCACCATCTCCGATATCCGCGTCAACGGCCTGCAGCGGGTTTCCGCCGGCAGCGTGTTCGGCGCACTGCCTCTGAACGTGGGCGATCAGGCTGACGACCGTCGCCTGGTGGATTCCACCCGCTCGCTGTTCAAGACTGGCTTCTTCCAGGATATCCAGCTGAGCCGCGACGGCAACGTCTTGATCATCAATGTGGTCGAACGTCCGTCGGTAGCCAGCATCGAGATCGAAGGCAACAAGGCGATCAGCACTGAAGACCTGATGAAAGGTCTGAAGCAGTCTGGTCTGGCCGAAGGCGAGATCTTCCAGCGCGCCACCCTCGAGGGTGTGCGTAACGAACTGCAACGTCAGTACGTGGCCCAGGGCCGCTACTCGGCCGAGGTCGAAGCTGAAGTCGTGCCACAGCCGCGTAACCGGGTTGGCCTGAAGATCAACATCAACGAAGGCACGGTTGCCGCGATCCAGCACATCAACGTGGTGGGCAACACCGTGTTCGATGATGACGAACTCGGCCAGCTGTTCGAGCTGAAAACCACCAACTGGTTGTCGTTCTTCAAGAACGACGACAAGTATGCCCGCGAAAAACTCTCCGGTGACCTCGAGCGTCTGCGCTCCTACTACCTGGACCGCGGCTACATCAACATGGACATCGCTTCTACCCAGGTGTCGATCACTCCGGACAAGAAGCACGTCTACATCACCGTCAACATCAACGAAGGTGAGAAGTACACCGTTCGTGACGTGAAGCTGTCCGGTGACCTCAAGGTTCCGGAAGACCAGGTCCAGTCGCTGCTGCTGGTGCAGCCAGGCCAGGTCTTCTCGCGCAAGGTGATGACCACCACGTCTGACCTGATCACCCGTCGTCTGGGTAACGAAGGCTATACCTTCGCCAACGTCAACGGCGTGCCGCAGCCGCACGATGAAGACCACACCGTCGACATCATGTTCGTGGTCGACCCGGGCAAGCGTGCCTACGTCAACCGCATCAACTACCGCGGCAACACCAAGACCGAAGATGAAGTGTTGCGTCGAGAAATGCGCCAGATGGAAGGCGGCTGGGCTTCGACCTACCTGATCGACCAGTCCAAGACTCGCCTTGAGCGTCTGGGCTTCTTCAAGGAAGTCAACGTCGAGACCCCGCCTGTGCCGGGTACCGATGACCAGGTCGACGTCAACTACAGCGTTGAAGAGCAGGCCTCCGGTTCGATCACCGCCAGCGTCGGTTTCGCCCAGAGCGCCGGTTTGATCCTCGGTGGTTCGATCAGCCAGACCAACTTCCTCGGTACCGGTAACAAGGTTTCGATCGGCCTGACCCGCAGCGAATACCAGACCCGCTACAACTTTGGCTTCGTTGACCCCTACTGGACTGCCGATGGCGTCAGCCTGGGTTACAACGCCTTCTACCGCAGCACCGACTACGACGACCTCGACGTCGACGTGGCCAGCTACGCAGTAGACAGCCTGGGTGCCGGTGTCAGCGTCGGTTACCCGATCAGCGAGACATCGCGTCTGACCTACGGCCTGAGCGTGCAGCAGGACAAGCTGAAGACCGGTCGCTACACCGTTGACGAGATCTTCGACTTCGTCGACAAAGAGGGCGACAACTTCCTCAACTTCAAGGCGTCTGTCGGCTGGTCCGAATCGACCCTGAACAAAGGTGTACTGGCTACCCGTGGTCACTCCCAGAGCCTGACCCTGGAAAGCACCGTGCCGGGCAGCGACCTGTCGTTCTACAAACTGGACTACCGTGGCCAGCTGTTCAAGCCGCTGTCCAACGATTACACCCTGCGTCTGCACACTGAGCTGGGTTACGGTGACGGTTATGGCAGTACCTCTGGTCTGCCGTTCTACGAGAACTACTACGCCGGTGGTTTCAACTCGGTACGTGGCTTCAAGGACAACACCCTCGGCCCGCGCAGTACGCCGAGCAAGGGTAACCGTCCGGGTACCGCGGCTGACCCCGATCAGGATCCGTTGGCCTTCGGTGGCAACGTGCTGGTCCAGGGTGGTGTCGAGTTGCTGTTCCCGCTGCCGTTCGTCAAGGACCAGCGCTCGCTGCGCACCTCCGTGTTCTGGGACGTGGGTAACGTGTTCGACACCAACTGCGGTTCCAAGCCTGATTGCACCAAGGTCGGCTTCTCGGACATGGCCAGTTCGGTTGGCCTGGGCGTAACCTGGATCACTGCGCTGGGCCCGTTGAGCTTCAGTTTGGCAATGCCGATCAAGAAGCCGGCAGAAGCCGAAACCCAGGTGTTCCAATTCTCTCTGGGGCAGACCTTCTAAGGTCGGCCCCGTGCTTAACGACAACGGATTCTCCAGGAGTGCATCGTGCGTAAGTTGACCCAACTGGCCTTCGTGGCTGCGGCGCTGGTCGCCACCCCCGCTTTCGCCGAAATGAAAGTGGCTGTGCTGAACTATCAGATGGCACTGCTCGAGTCGGACGCCGCCAAGCGTTACGCCGTCGATGCCGAGAAGAAGTTCGGCCCGCAACTGACCAAGCTCAAGGGCCTGGAAAGCAGCGCCAAAGGCATCCAGGACCGTCTGCTCAAAGGCGGCGACAAGATGCAGCAGCAAGAGCGTGAGCGTCTTGAGCTCGAGTTCAAGCAAAAAGCCCGTGACTTCCAGTTCCAGTCCAAGGAACTCAACGAAGCCAAGGCCGTTGCCGACCGTGACATGCTCAAGCAGCTCAAGCCGAAGCTGGACGGTGCTGTTGAAGAAGTGATCAAGAAAGGCGGCTTTGACCTGGTACTCGAGCGCGGCGCAGTGATCGATGTCAAACCGCAGTACGACATCACTCGCCAAGTCATCGAGCGCATGAACCAAGCCCGTTGATATGACCGTGACCATGACGCTCGGCCAATTGGCCGAGGCGCTCGGCGCTACCCTCAAGGGGCCCGAGGCGCTGCAGATTACCGGGCTGGCCACCTTGCAGGAGGCCGGTCCCGGGCAATTGAGCTTTCTCGCCAACCCGCAGTACCGCAAGTACCTGGACAATTCCCAGGCTTCTGCGGTTCTGCTCAAGGCAGCAGACGCCGAAGGCTTCGCCGGCAACGCCGTGATCGTCGCCGACCCGTATCTGGCTTACGCGCGCATCTCTCACCTGTTCGACCCAAAGCCCAAGGCTGTAGCGGGGATTCACCCCAGCGCCGTGGTTGCTGATGACGCTCAGGTCGATGCCAGTGCCAGCATTGGGCCGTTTGCGGTGATCGAGAGCGGTGCGCGCATCGCTGCCAATGTCACCGTGGGTGCGCACTGCTTCATTGGTGCGCGCTGTGTGATTGGCGAAGGCGGCTGGCTGGCCCCGCGGGTCACGCTGTATCACGACGTGACCATTGGTGCGCGGGTGACGATTCAGTCCGGTGCGGTGATCGGCGGCGAGGGCTTCGGCTTTGCCAATGAGAAGGGCGTCTGGCGCAAGATTGCCCAGATCGGCGGTGTGAGCATCGGTGATGATGTCGAGATCGGCGTCAATACTGCGGTAGACCGCGGTGCATTGGCGGATACCCAGATCGGCAACGGGGTCAAGCTCGACAACCAGATCCAGATCGCGCACAACGTGCAGATTGGCGATCACACGGCCATGGCCGCGTGTGTCGGCATCTCTGGCAGCACCCGCATTGGCAAGCATTGCACCATTGCTGGCGGTGTCGGCATGGTTGGCCATATCGATGTCTGCGACAACGTGTTCGTCTCCGGCATGACCATGGTTACCCGTTCGATCACCGAGCCGGGTGCCTATTCTTCCGGCACGGCCATGCAGCCGCTGGGTGATTGGCGCAAGAGTGCGGCGCGGATTCGCCAGCTCGACGATATGGCCAAACGCCTGCAGCAGATGGAAAAACGCTTCGAGACCGTGACCTCAGGTGGCCAGCCGACATCAGAAGGCTGATACCATTTCCTGAGCCAAGAGTGATCCGTTGCTAGCTGGCTCCTCTATTGGATTGCTAAAGGAGCGTGTGGTCAGCACCTGCGCTCCCTATTCTTACTACAGGCTTCCCCCCGAAATGATGGACATCAACGAGATTCGCGAATACCTGCCTCACCGTTACCCGTTCCTGCTGGTGGACCGGGTCACGGAGCTGGACTTCGAGGCCCAGAGCATTCGTGCCTACAAGAATGTCAGCATCAACGAGCCGTTCTTCAATGGCCACTTCCCGGCCCACCCGATCATGCCAGGCGTGCTGATCATCGAAGCCATGGCCCAGGCAGCCGGGATTCTCGGGTTCAAGATGCTCGATGCCAAGCCGGCAGACGGCACGCTGTACTACTTCGTTGGCTCCGACAAGCTACGCTTCCGTCAGCCAGTGTTGCCAGGCGACCAGTTGGTCCTGGAAGCCAAGTTCCTCAGCCGCAAGAGCATGATCTGGAAGTTTGAGTGCCGTGCCCTGGTTGACGGCAAGCCGGTATGCTCGGCGCAGATTACCTGTGCGGAACGCTCCCTATGAATTCAATTGATCCGCGGGCTATCGTCGATCCTTCTGCCAGGCTGGCGGACGGTGTCGAGGTGGGCCCCTGGTCGATCATTGGTCCCGATGTCGAAATCGGGGAGGGCACAGTAATCGGCCCACATGTGGTACTCAAAGGGCCGACCCGGATCGGCAAGAACAACCGTATCTACCAGTTTTCCTCGATTGGCGAAGACACCCCTGACCTCAAGTACAAGGGTGAAGCGACGCGTCTGGTGATCGGCGACCACAACGTGATCCGCGAAGGCGTGACCATTCACCGCGGAACCGTTCAGGACCGTGCTGAAACCACCCTCGGCGATCACAATTTGATCATGGCCTATGCCCACATTGGCCATGACAGCGTGATCGGCAACAATTGCATTCTGGTCAACAACACTGCGCTGGCTGGCCATGTGCATGTGGGCGACTGGGCAATTCTGTCTGGTTACACCCTGGTTCATCAGTACTGCCATATCGGCGCTCACGCGTTTTCCGGCATGGGCACCGCGATCGGCAAGGACGTACCCGCGTTCGTCACTGTATTTGGCAGCCCGGCCGAAGCCCGCAGCATGAACTTCGAAGGCATGCGTCGGCGTGGATTCAGCGATGAAGTCATCCTCGCGCTGCGCAAGGCCTACAAAATGGTCTATCGCCAGGGCTTGACGGCTGACGAGGCTATCAACGAGTTGCAGGAGTTGGCTGCATTGCACCCTGAGGTCGAGCTGTTCCGTGCCTCCATCCAGAGCTCCGCTCGCGGCATCACCCGCTGATATGAGGGAGCTTTGTGTAGCGTTGGTCGCAGGTGAGGCCAGCGGCGATATCCTTGGCTCCGGTTTGATGCGCGCACTCAAGGCGCGCCACCCTGGTGTGCGCTTTATCGGTGTCGGCGGCCCGTTGATGGAGGCCGAGGGCATGCAGTCCTACTTCCCCATGGAGCGCCTGGCAGTGATGGGTCTGGTTGAGGTGCTCGGGCGTCTGCGTGAGCTGCTCAAGCGACGCAAACTGCTGATCGAGACCCTGCTTGACGCGAAGCCCGATGTGTTCATCGGCATCGATGCACCCGACTTCACCCTCAATATTGAACTGAAACTGCGCCAGCACGGCATCAAGACCGTGCACTACGTCAGCCCGTCGGTCTGGGCCTGGCGGCAGAAGCGGGTGCTGAAGATCCGCGAAGGCTGCGACCTGATGCTGACCCTGCTGCCATTCGAGGCGCGCTTCTATGAAGAGCAGGGTGTACCGGTGCGCTTTGTCGGCCATCCGCTGGCCGATACGATTCCGCTGGAAGCTGACCGTCAAGCCGCTCGTGCCGAGCTGGGCCTGCCCGCCGGGCCGCTGGTGGCATTGATGCCCGGCAGCCGCGGCGGCGAAGTCGGCCGGCTGGGTGCGCTGTTCCTGGAGGCCGCCGAGCGTTTGCAGCAGTTGATCCCGGGTGTGCGGTTTGTCTTGCCCTGCGCCAACCAGACCCGCCGTGAGCAGATCGAGCAGATGCTGGCAGGTCGCGACCTGCCGTTGACTCTGCTCGATGGTCAGTCGCATCAGGCACTGGCCGCCTGCGATGCAGTGCTGATTGCGTCGGGTACCGCTACGCTGGAAGCGATGCTGTACAAGCGGCCAATGGTTGTCGCCTATCGCCTGGCGCCGCTGACCTACTGGATTCTCAAACGCATGGTCAAAAGCCCCTACGTGTCGCTGCCTAATCTGTTGGCGCAGCGCATGTTGGTGCCGGAACTGCTGCAGGACGCCGCCACCAGCGAGGCCCTGGCGCAGACCCTGGCACCGTTACTTGCCGATGGTCAGCATCAGACTGACAGCTTTGATCAGATTCACCGCACCCTCCGCCGTGACGCCTCGAACCAGGCGGCGGACGCAGTGCTGGCCTTGTTGGAGCGACGCTAGATGCAGCTGGGACTGGATTTCAACCTGGTCGAAGAACTCGTTGCAGGCGTCGACGAAGTTGGCCGCGGGCCACTCTGCGGTGCGGTGGTCACGGCAGCGGTGATCCTCGATCCACGGCGGCCGATCCTCGGCTTGAACGACTCCAAGAAGCTTACCGAAGCCAAGCGTGAAGCGTTGTTCGATGAAATCTGCGAAAAAGCCCTGAGCTTTTGCATTGCGCGGGCTGAGGTTGATGAAATCGACCGGCTGAACATTCTCCATGCCACCATGCTGGCCATGCAGCGCGCGGTCGAGGGCTTGAGCATCACGCCCAAGCTTGCCTTGATCGATGGCAATCGCTGCCCGGTGCTGGCTGTGCCATCCGCCCCAGTGGTGCAGGGCGACGCCAAGGTGCCTGCGATCGCTGCCGCGTCGATCCTGGCCAAGGTCACCCGCGACCGTGAGATGAGTGCCTTCGAGTTGATCTACCCCGGCTACGGAATGGGTGGTCACAAAGGCTATCCGACCCCCGTGCACCTTGAGGCGCTGGCCCGGCTTGGGCCTACGCCGATCCACCGGCGCTCCTTCGCGCCGGTGCGGGTGGCCTGGGAAGCCCGCGCGGGTGTGCCTACCTCACTGATCTGATTGCCTGCGCGGGTCGCGCTGCGACCCTGCAGGCGGTCACGTGGCAGCGCAGCCGTTCACATTTGCGGTACAATCCCGCGCTTGTCCGCTGCTCTGCTATAGGCCCCCTTACATGTCGGTTTCTTTCGTTCACCTTCGTGTGCACTCCGAATTCTCCCTGGTCGATGGCCTGGTGCGGATCAAGCCGCTGGCCAAGGCCTTGGCCGGACTGAACATGCCGGCAGTGGCGATTACCGACCAGAGCAACATGTGCTCGTTGGTGAAGTTCTACAAGAGCGCGATGGGCAACGGCATCAAGCCGATTTGCGGCGCCGATTTGTGGCTGGCCGGGGCTGATCCGGAAGCGCCATTGTCGCGTATCTGCTTCCTGGCGATGAACCCCAAGGGTTATCGCAACCTCACCGAATTGATTTCGCGCGGCTGGGTCGACGGCCAGCGCAATGGCTTGGTGGTCATCCAGCGCGACTGGATAGCCCCGGCCAGCGAAGGCTTGATCGCACTGTCTGCCGCCCGCGAAGGGGATATCGGCATGGCCCTGCTCAGCGGCCGCAGCGCAGAGGCCGAAGCCTTGCTGCGCGACTGGCTGGGCATGTTCCCCGGGCGCTTCTACGTCGAGCTGCAGCGCACCAATCGCCCTGGCGATGAAGACTACCTGCACGCCGCTGTAGCCCTGGCTGACCGGGTTGGCGCGCCGCTGGTCGCGACCAACGATGTGCGCTTCATCAAACAGACTGATTTTGACGCCCACGAAACCCGCGTCTGCATCGGCGAGGGCTGGACCCTCGACGACCCGCGCCGACCGCGCCTGTACAGCGATCAGCAATACCTGAAAAGCCAGGAAGAGATGGTCGAGCTGTTCAGCGACCTGCCCGACGCCGTGGCCAACACGGTGGAAATCGCCAAGCGCTGCAACATCGAGGTGCAACTGGGCAAGCACTTCCTGCCCGACTTCCCGACGCCCAATGGCATGGGCATCGATGACTACCTGCGCCACGTTTCCCACGAGGGCCTGGAAGAACGGCTGACGGTGATCCTGCCCAAGGACACTACCGAGGACTACGAAGCCAAGCGTCAGGTCTATCTGGACCGGCTCAAGTTCGAGCTGGATATCATCATCCAAATGGGCTTCCCCGGTTACTTCCTGATCGTTATGGACTTCATCAAGTGGGCCAAGAACAACGGCGTACCGGTCGGCCCTGGCCGGGGTTCGGGTGCCGGTTCGCTGGTCGCCTACGTGTTGAAGATCACCGACCTGGACCCGCTGGCCTACGACCTGCTGTTCGAGCGCTTCCTCAACCCTGAGCGGGTATCGATGCCCGACTTCGACGTCGACTTCTGCATGGATGGCCGCGACCGAGTCATCGAGTACGTCGCCGACGCCTATGGGCGTAACGCGGTAAGCCAGATCATCACCTTTGGCACCATGGCTGCGAAAGCGGTGGTGCGCGATGTGGCGCGGGTGCAGGGCAAGTCCTACGGGCTGGCTGATCGTCTGTCGAAGATGATCCCGTTCGAAGTCGGCATGACCCTGGAAAAGGCCTACGAGCAGGAGGAGGTGCTGCGCGACTTCCTCAAGAGCGACGAGGATGGCCGCGAGATCTGGGACATGGCCCTCAAGCTCGAGGGCGTCTGCCGCGGTACCGGCAAGCACGCGGGTGGTGTGGTTATCGCGCCGACCAAGCTCACCGACTTTTCGCCGATCGCCTGTGACGAAGAGGGCGGCGGCCTGGTAACCCAGTTCGACAAGGACGACGTCGAGGCGGCGGGGCTGGTCAAGTTCGACTTCCTCGGCCTGCGCACCCTGACCATCATCAAGTGGGCGATGGAGACGATCAATCGCGAGCAGGCCAAGGAAGGCTTGCCCGATCTGAACATCGACTTCATCCCGCTGGACGACAAGAAAACCTACGAGCTGCTGCAAAAGGCCGAGACCACTGCGGTATTCCAGCTCGAGTCGCGCGGCATGAAAGAGCTGATCAAGAAGCTCAAGCCCGACTGCCTGGAAGACCTTATCGCATTGGTGGCGTTGTTCCGCCCAGGCCCACTGCAGTCGGGCATGGTTGATGACTTCATCAACCGTAAACACGGTCGCGCCGAGCTGGCCTACCCACACCCGGACTACCAGTACGAAGGCCTGCAGCCTGTATTGGCACCGACCTACGGCATCATCCTGTATCAGGAACAGGTGATGCAGATCGCGCAGGTCATGGCCGGCTACACCCTCGGCGGCGCTGACATGCTGCGCCGGGCGATGGGTAAGAAAAAGCCCGAAGAGATGGCCAAGCAGCGTGGCGGCTTCATCGAGGGTTGTGCCAACAACGGCATCAGTGCGGATCTGGCCGGTAATATCTTCGACCTGGTAGAAAAATTCGCCGGCTACGGCTTCAACAAGTCGCACTCGGCCGCCTACGGCCTGGTTTCTTATCAGACCGCCTGGCTCAAGACGCACTACCCGGCGCCGTTCATGGCAGCCGTACTTTCTGCGGATATGCACAACACCGACAAGGTGGTGGTGCTGATCGAAGAAGTGCGCACCATGAAACTGCGCCTTGACGCCCCGGATGTGAACGCCTCCGAGTTCAAGTTCACAGTCGACGACGATGGCCGCATCATTTATGGCCTGGGCGCGATCAAAGGTGTAGGTGAAGGGCCGGTGGAGGCCATTGTCGAGGCGCGCAGTGCCGGTGGGCCGTTCAAGGATCTGTTCGACTTCTGTGAGCGCATCGATCTCAAGCGGGTCAACAAGCGTACTCTCGATGCACTGATCCGCAGCGGTGCGCTGGATCGCCTCGGGCCGCACTTTCACGACGAGATCAAGGCCTACCAGGCCAACATCGACCGCAACCGGGCAGCGCTGATGTCGGCGCTCGAAGAGGCGGTGAAGTCGGCCGAGCAGACCGCGCGGACCGCCGATAGCGGCCACATCGACCTGTTTGGCGGACTGTTCGTCGAAGCCGATGTCGACGTTTATGCCAACCACCGCAAGGCGCGCGAGCTGACCCTCAAAGAGCGCTTGAAAGGTGAAAAGGACACGCTGGGGCTGTACCTGACCGGCCACCCGATCGACGAGTACGAAGGCGAAATCCGCCGCTTCGCCCGCCAGCGGATCATCGACCTGAAACCGTCGCGCGAAGTGCAGACGGTGGCCGGGATGATCATTGCCTTGCGCGTGATGAAGAACAAGAAGGGTGACAAGATGGGCTTCGTCACCCTCGATGACCGCTCCGGACGCATCGAAGCCTCGCTGTTCGCAGACTCGTTCATGGCCGCCCAGGCACTGTTGCAGAACGATGCCATGGTCGTGGTCGAGGGCGAGGTCAGTAACGATGATTTCTCTGGCGGTCTGCGCCTGCGCGTCAAGCAGGTGATGACCATGGAAGACGCGCGCACGCGGCTGGCCGAGAGCCTGCGCCTGAAGGTCGCCCATGATGCACTCAAAGGTGACCGCCTGCGCTGGCTGGGTGAACTGATCACCCGCCATCGTGGCGGTTGCCCGATCACCCTTGAATACACCGGTAGCGACGCCAAGGCCATGCTGCAGTTTGGTAATGACTGGGCGATCGACCCGGCGGACGGGCTGATTCAAGCCCTGCGTGACCAGTTCGGGCGTGAGAACGTCTTCCTGCAATACCGCTAATGCGATGAATTTTTAATCTCGACCTGAATGCGCCTGATCCTTTAAGGTAGGGCGCCAAACGGATCAACCGGCCGGCCGCCTGGCCGTAGACCCAAGACGGATGCCTATGAACCCGAATTTCCTCGATTTCGAACAGCCGATTGCCGACCTGCAAGCCAAGATTGAAGAGCTGCGTCTGGTTGGCAATGACAACTCGCTGAACATCAGCGATGAGATTGCCCGTCTGCAAGACAAGAGCAGCACCCTCACCGAAAGCATCTTCAGCAATCTGACCAGCTGGCAGATTGCGCGCCTGGCTCGTCACCCGCGCCGGCCGTACACACTGGACTACCTGCAGCACATCTTCACCGAGTTCGAAGAGCTGCACGGCGACCGCCACTTCTCCGACGACGCTGCCATTGTTGGTGGTACTGCGCGTCTGGACGGCAAGCCGGTGATGGTCATCGGTCACCAGAAGGGCCGTGAAGTGCGCGAGAAGGTGCGTCGCAACTTCGGTATGCCGCGTCCGGAAGGCTACCGCAAGGCCTGCCGCCTGATGGAAATGGCCGAGCGCTTCAAGATGCCGATCCTGACCTTCATCGATACTCCGGGTGCCTACCCAGGCATCGACGCCGAAGAGCGCAACCAGAGCGAGGCTATTGCCTGGAACCTGCGTGTCATGGCGCGGCTGAAAACTCCGATTATCGCCACCGTGATTGGCGAAGGTGGTTCGGGCGGTGCGCTGGCCATTGGTGTCTGTGACCAGTTGAACATGCTGCAGTACTCCACCTATGCGGTGATCTCGCCGGAAGGTTGCGCTTCGATCCTGTGGAAAACCGCCGACAAGGCTGCCGATGCAGCCGAAGCGATGGGTATCACTGCCGAGCGCCTGAAGAGCTTGAATATCGTCGACCAAGTGATCGAGGAGCCGCTGGGCGGCGCCCATCGTGATCCAGTCAAGGTTTCGCAAACCATTCGTGGCGAGCTGATTCAGCAGCTGGATATGCTCAGTGGACTGGACCATGACACGCTGCTCAAGCGTCGTTATGACCGCCTGATGAGCTACGGTCTCTGATCTGAGTTGATGCCGTCGGGGTCGCGCAGCGACCCCAGCTTCTCAGTGAGGCACACATGATCGACCTCACCCACAGCCTTTCCCCCTGGCAGCACGCTCCCGCCTGGTATGTCGCCCTCTCCGGCGGCCTCGACTCCAGCGTCCTTCTGCACCTTCTCGCTGACTATACCCGCCGCCACCGCGCGCCCCCCCTGCGTGCCATCCACATCCACCACGGCCTGCAAGCCGCCGCCGACAGCTGGCCAGCCCATTGCCAATCCCTGTGCGACAAGCTCGCCATCGAACTGCAGGTCATCCACGTCACGGTCGCGCCCGGCGCCAGCCTCGAGCAAGCCGCGCGCAATGCTCGCTATCACGCCTTTGCCGACATTCTGCGCCCCGGTGAAGTCCTGTTCACCGGCCAGCACCGCGACGATCAGGCTGAAACCCTGCTGTTCAGGCTATTGCGCGGCGCCGGCTTGCGTGGCCTGGCGGCAATGCCAGCAGCCAGGCCGCTTGGCCAGGGGCAACTGGTCAGGCCATTGCTGGCCCTGTCGCGGCAACAATTGCACAGCTATGCCGAGCAGTCCCAACTGCGCTGGATAGAAGACCCGAGCAATGCCGACACCCACTACGCCCGTAATTTTCTGCGCGGCGAGGCTTTACCGCTGCTGCACCAGCGCTGGCCGCAAGCCAGCCAGAGCCTGGCGCGCAGTGCCGATCATCTGGGCGAGGCGCTGAGCCTGCTCAACGAACTCGCCGCTGACGACCTGGCGCTGGCAGGGCAGGGCGCTCCGAGCGCATGGCCTGGGCTGGACTCACTCGCTCTGGAAGCGCTCAAGGCACTCTCGCCCGCCCGTCAGCGCAATGCTTTGCAGTACTGGTTAAGCACTCGCACGCGGTTGCCGGATAGCCGCCATTGGGTCGGTTGGGAAGCGTTGCGCGACGCCGCCGATGACGCGCAACCCATCTGGCGCCTGGCCGACGGCCAGTTGCAACGCAGCCACGGCCGCATCTGGTGGCTCAGCGGCGATTGGCTGGCCGCCCCTTCAGGCGAGCTCGCCTGGCCGGATCATGGCCGGCCGCTAGAGTTGCCGGGCAACGGCCGCGTACGCCTGTGCGGTACGTTGCCGCAGGCAGCGCTGCGGATTGCCTATCGTCAGGGCGGCGAACGGCTGGCGCTACCCGGCCGCGGCCACCGCGACCTCAAGCGCTTGCTCAACGAACATCAGGTGCCACACTTCATTCGGCCAAGGCTGCCGCTGCTGTGGCAGGGCGAGCGCCTGCTGGCAGTGGCCAACCTGCCGCAACTGGCCCAGGGCGACTGTACCTTGGAGTGGCGGATGCCGAGCAACGCGCAAGGTTTGAGCTGAGGATTAGATTCCGGTAGACTACCCTCCCTTCTTGATACAACTTCTGTGGCTTCATCGAAAACACAGCAGTTGCCGATTACCAAGCAGTTTTTTGCTGGGCTGATTTCCTAAAATGACGAGCGAGCTCCATGCCGGGTATGCACCTGGTCTGTACAGACGCGGCAGTTTTTCGAGATGCACTGTGATTGACGCAGGTGATCGGGGGCTTCGGCCTTCCTTCGCTTTCTCCGGCGGCGCTAGCCGCTTTAACGCAGACTTCTAGGGTTTTTCATGACGCGCTACATATTCGTCACGGGCGGTGTTGTTTCTTCATTGGGGAAAGGCATTGCCTCGGCTTCCCTGGCGGCCATCCTGGAAGCGCGGGGGCTTAAGGTCACCATGCTCAAACTGGATCCGTACATCAACGTCGATCCAGGCACCATGAGCCCGTTCCAGCATGGTGAGGTGTTCGTCACCCATGACGGCGCCGAGACCGACCTTGACTTGGGCCACTATGAGCGGTTCATCCGCACCACTATGACCCAGAACAACAACTTCACCACTGGCCGTGTCTACGAGCACGTGCTGCGCAAAGAGCGCCGTGGTGATTACCTGGGCGCGACCATTCAGGTCATCCCGCACATCACCGACGAAATCAAGCGCCGCATCATCAAGGGTGCTGGCGACGCTGACGTGGCCCTGGTCGAAATCGGCGGCACGGTCGGCGACATCGAGTCGCAACCGTTCCTCGAGGCGATCCGCCAGTTGCGCTTCGAAGTCGGCGCCAAGCGCGCGATGCTGATGCACCTGACGCTGGTGCCGTACATCGCCACTGCTGGCGAGACCAAGACCAAGCCGACTCAGCACTCGGTCAAGGAACTGCGCTCGATCGGCCTGCAGCCTGACGTGCTGGTATGCCGTTCCGATCACCCGATCGACAACTCGTCGCGCCGCAAGATCGCCCAGTTCACCAACGTTGAAGAACGTGCGGTGATCGCGCTGGAAGATGCCGACACCATCTACAAGATCCCGGGCATCCTGCATGCACAGGGTCTGGACGACTTCGTCACCGAGCGCTTTGGCCTGCAGTGCGACAGCGCTGACCTGTCCGAGTGGGACAAGGTGGTCGACGCCAAGCTCAACCCTGAGCATGAAGTCACCATCGCCATGGTCGGCAAGTACATGGAGCTGCTGGATGCGTACAAGTCGCTGATCGAAGCGATGAGCCACGCCGGTATCCAGAATCGCACCAAGGTCAACCTGCGTTACATCGACTCCGAAGACATCGAGAACCAGGGCACCAGCCTGCTCGAAGGTGCTGATGCCATTCTGGTCCCGGGCGGCTTCGGTCTGCGCGGTGTCGAAGGCAAGATCAAGGCGGTCCAGTTCGCTCGCGAGAACAAGGTGCCGTACCTGGGTATCTGCCTGGGCATGCAGGTTGCCGTGATCGAGTTCGCCCGTAACGTAATGGGCTGGGCTGACGCCAACTCCACCGAGTTCGACCGCAACAGCGAGCACCCGGTGGTGGGTCTGATTACCGAGTGGGCCGACAACACCGGTTCCGTCGAAACCCGTACCGAAGCCTCCGATCTGGGCGGCACCATGCGTCTGGGCGCCCAGGAATGCCAGCTGATCGGCAACTCCAAGGTCCACGATTGCTATGGCAAGGACGTCATCGTCGAGCGTCACCGCCACCGCTACGAGGTCAACAACAACCTGCTGCCGCAGATGATTGAAGCTGGCCTGCAGATTTCCGGGCGTTCCGGTGACGGCGCGTTGGTCGAAGTGGTCGAGTCGAAGGACCATCCGTGGTTCGTTGCTTGCCAGTTCCACCCCGAGTTCACATCCACCCCGCGTGACGGTCATCCGCTGTTCAGCGGCTTCGTCAAGGCGGCACTGGTCCAGAAGAACAAGGCCTGATCCATGACCCAGAAGATCATTCGCGTCGGTAACATCGAGATCGCCAACGACAAGCCGTTCGTTCTGTTCGGTGGCATGAACGTGCTTGAGTCGCGTGATCTGGCCATGAAGGTTTGCGAAGAGTACGTGCGGGTTACCGAAAAGCTCGGTATCCCTTACGTGTTCAAGGCCAGTTTCGACAAGGCCAACCGCTCTTCGGTCAGCTCCTACCGCGGCCCGGGCATGGAAGCAGGGCTGAAGATCTTCGAAGAGATCAAACAGACCTTCAACGTGCCGGTCATCACCGACGTGCACGAGCCGTATCAGGCTGCACCGGTTGCCGAAGTCTGCGACATCATCCAGTTGCCGGCCTTCCTCTCGCGTCAGACCGATCTGGTCGTGGCGATGGCCAAGACCGGCGCAGTGATCAACATCAAGAAAGCCCAGTTCCTTGCACCTCAGGAGATGAAACACATCCTGGCCAAGTGCGTCGAGGCGGGTAACGATCAGTTGATCCTGTGCGAACGTGGCTCGAGCTTCGGCTACAACAACCTGGTTGTGGACATGCTCGGCTTTGGCCTGATGAAGCAGTTCGAGTACCCGGTGTTCTTCGACGTGACCCATGCCCTGCAGATGCCGGGTGGTCGCTCGGACTCTGCCGGCGGCCGCCGCGGCCAGGTCACCGACCTGGCCAAGGCTGGCATGAGCCAGGGTCTGGCCGGGTTGTTCCTGGAAGCACACCCGGACCCGGACAACGCCAAGTGCGATGGTCCATGCGCGCTGCGCCTGGACAAACTGGAGCCATTCCTGGCCCAGCTCAAGCAATTGGACGACCTGGTGAAAAGTTTTCCGACGGTAGAAACCGCGTAACACTCATTTCTCGGGTAAAGTACCGCCCGTTCTACCCCTGACCCTCGGGTCAGGGGCTCCCCTTCGCCAGGTCTGCCCTCTGCATATTCGCCTGGTGAAAGGCTCGAATTCCCTAAGCTGCGTTGTTTTCGTCAATTCTGGAGTGCTTACAACAATGGCAAAGATCGTCGACATCAAAGGTCGTGAAGTTCTCGATTCGCGTGGCAACCCCACCGTGGAAGCCGATGTACTGCTCGACAACGGCATCATCGGCAGCGCGTGCGCGCCGTCCGGTGCTTCCACCGGCTCGCGCGAAGCGCTGGAGCTGCGTGATGGCGACAAGAGCCGTTACATGGGCAAGGGCGTACTCAAAGCCGTTGCCAACATCAACGGCCCGATCCGCGACCTGCTGCTGGGCAAGGACCCGGTTGACCAGAAAGCCCTCGACCGCGCCATGATCGAACTGGACGGCACCGAGAACAAGGCCAAGCTGGGCGCCAACGCTATCCTCGCCGTGTCGCTGGCAGCTGCCAAAGCCGCCGCACAGGACCAGGACCTGCCGCTGTACGCGCACATTGCCAACCTCAATGGCACTCCAGGCCAGTATTCGATGCCGGTACCGATGATGAACATCATCAACGGCGGCGAGCACGCCGACAACAACGTCGACATTCAAGAGTTCATGGTCCAGCCGGTTGGCGCCAAGACCTTCTCCGACGGCCTGCGCATGGGCACCGAAATCTTCCATCACCTCAAAGCAGTGCTCAAGGCCCGTGGCCTGAACACCGCAGTCGGTGACGAAGGTGGTTTCGCACCAAACCTGGCCTCCAACGAAGACGCTCTGGCAGCCATCGCCGAAGCCGTTGCCAACGCTGGCTACAAGCTGGGCACCGATGTCACCCTGGCCCTGGACTGCGCTGCCAGCGAATTCTACGAAGACGGCAAGTACAACTTGTCCGGTGAAGGCAAGTCGTTCGACTCCGAAGGCTTTGCCGAGTACCTCAAAGGCCTGACCGAACGCTTCCCGATCATCTCCATCGAAGACGGTCTGGACGAGTCCGACTGGGCTGGCTGGAAGATCCTCACCGACAAGATCGGCGAGAAGATCCAGCTGGTTGGCGATGACCTGTTCGTCACCAACACCAAGATCCTCAAGGAAGGCATCGACAAGAGCATCGGTAACTCGATCCTGATCAAGTTCAACCAGATCGGCTCGCTGACCGAAACCCTCGAAGCCATCCAGATGGCCAAGGCTGCCGGCTACACCGCAGTGATTTCGCATCGCTCCGGCGAAACCGAAGACTCGACCATCGCTGACCTGGCTGTCGGCACTGCCGCTGGCCAGATCAAGACCGGCTCGCTGTGCCGTTCCGACCGCGTCTCCAAGTACAACCAGCTGCTGCGCATCGAAGAGCAACTGGGCGCCAAGGCGGTGTACCGTGGTCGCGACGAGTTTCGCGGCTAAGCAAGAGATGGTAAAAAGGCAGCTGCCGAGGCTGTCTGAGCGTTCTTACTGAGCTTTCAGACACCTCCTACGGGTTTCTGTCAACGAAGCCTGGCCTCGGCCAGGCTTCGTGCTATCGGAAGCCCCGCAGCGGCGGCCTTTTAATCCTGGATACTTTGATGCGCAGTCCTTATTGGTTGTTTCTCATCTTGCTCCTGTTGCTGGGTGGCCTGCAGTACCGCCTTTGGGTGGGCAGTGGCAGCCTGGCGCAAGTGACCGAGCTCAAGCAGCAGATCGACGAACAGCACGCCGAAAACGAACGGCTGCTGGAGCGTAATCGCGTGCTCGACGCAGAAGTCATGGAGTTGAAGAAAGGTATGGAGACCGTCGAGGAACGGGCCCGTCACGAATTGGGCATGGTCAAAGAGGGCGAAACCCTCTTCCAGTTGCCACAGAAATGACCTCGCCACTGCCGGCCTTCTGGGCCGTGATCCCCGCTGCCGGGGTCGGTGCGCGAATGGCTGCCGACCGTCCCAAGCAGTACCTGCAGTTGGGCGGGCGGACGATTATCGAGCACAGCCTCGACTGTTTTCTAGGCCATCCCTCGCTCAAAGGGGTGGTGGTCAGCATTGCTGGCGACGATCCGTACTGGCCAGGCCTGGCCTGCGCCAACGATGCGCGTATCCAGCGTGCTGCCGGGGGGCGCGAGCGGGCCGACTCCGTGCTCAATGCCTTGTTGTTGCTGCACGCTCAAGGCGCGGCAGATGGCGACTGGGTGCTGGTACACGACGCCGCACGGCCGAACCTGGCTCGTAGTGACCTCGACCGGTTGCTGGCGGAACTGGCTGACGATGCGGTGGGCGGCTTGCTTGCAGTGCCGGCCCGCGACACCCTCAAGCGCGCCGACAGCAATGGCCGGGTCAGCGCCACGGTTGACCGCAGCACCATCTGGCAAGCCTTCACGCCGCAGATGTTCCGCCTCGGTGCCCTGCACCGGGCACTGGCCGAATGCTTGGTATCCGATGTGACGGTGACCGACGAGGCGTCGGCGATGGAGTGGTCGGGATTGGCCCCGCGCCTGGTGGAAGGGCGCAGCGACAACATCAAGGTTACCCGCCCCGAAGATCTGGAGTGGTTACGCCAGCGTTGGTCGGCACGCGGTTGACACCTCAGGCACTGCCTGCGTATTCCGGCAACTGTCCAAGCTCCGCCTTCAAGTAATCCACCAGCCTTCTGACCTTGGGCGAGAGATGCCGTTGCTGCGGATACAGCGCCCACACCGCGGTATTGGGCGGCTGATGCGCTTCGAGCAGCGATACCAGTGCGCCGCTACGCAAATGCTCCTGCACGTAATAGTCCGGCAACTGACACAATCCAATCCCCTGCAGTGCGGCATCCAGCACTGCCTGACCACTGTTGCAGCGCCAGTTGCCCTGCACCCGCTGACTCAGTTCACGACCTTCCTGTTTCAACGCCCAGACATCACTGCTGCCAATCAGGCAGTTGTGCCGAGCCAGTTCCGATAGGCTGTGCGGCCGGCCGTAGCGCTCCAGATAAGCCGGCGAGGCGCACAGGTACATCTGTCGCGGTGCCAGGCGTGTGGCGACCAGACGTGAGTCCTGCAGGCGGCCCAGGCGGATCGCCAGGTCCATGCCCTCGTGGAGCAGGTCCAGGGTGCGATTGCTCAACTCGACCTCGACCCGCAGCTGCGGGTACTGGGTCATGAAGCGCGTCACCAGTGGCACGATGAAACGCTCGCCATAGGCCACGGCGCAGGTCATGCGCAACAGCCCCTTTGGCTCGCTGGCAAGATCGCCCATCGCCCGCAGAGCCTCATCGTGGCCATCCTGCAAGCGCTGGCAGTGCTGCAGGAAAGTCTGCCCGGCCTCGCTCAAGGTTACCCGGCGGGTGCTGCGGTAGAGCAAGCGGGTCTGCAAGCGTTCTTCGAGGCGAGCGATTTGGCGGCTGACATGCGAGGACGATACGCCCAGGCGCTCCGCCGCGGCGGTGAACTGGCCAAGCTCGGCCACGGCCACGAATTCATCGATGCCTTCCCAGCGATTGATCATTGATTATCCCTGTATGGCAATAATGTTTTGTCTTGGTCAGGATTATTAATCAAAGTGCGCTGAATTACACTGGATGGATTGCCCACCACTCGCTGGAGATCCCTGATGATCAAGTCCCGTGCCGCCGTAGCCTTCGAGGCCAACAAACCGCTGGAAATCGTTGAAGTCGATGTCGCCATGCCCAAGGCCGGTGAAGTGCTGGTGCGCATCGTTGCCAGCGGTGTCTGCCATACCGACGCCTACACCCTGTCGGGCGCTGACCCGGAAGGCATCTTTCCGTCGATTCTCGGCCATGAAGGTGGCGGTATTGTCGAGGCAGTAGGCGAGGGCGTGACCTCGGTTGCCGTAGGCGATCATGTGATCCCGCTGTACACCCCGGAGTGTGGCCAGTGCAAGTTCTGCCGTTCTGGCAAGACCAACCTGTGCCAGGCAATCCGTGCGACCCAGGGTAAAGGCCTGATGCCTGATGGCACTACGCGCTTCTCCTACAAGGGCCAGCAACTGTTCCACTACATGGGCACCTCGACGTTCTCCGAGTACACCGTGTTGCCGGAAATATCCGTGGCCAAGATCCAGAAAGAAGCGCCATTGGAAAAAGTCTGCCTGCTCGGCTGTGGCGTGACCACCGGCATCGGCGCCGTGCTCAATACCGCCAAGGTCAAAGAAGGCGACACCGTGGCCATCTTCGGCCTGGGCGGTATCGGCCTGTCGGCGATCATCGGTGCGGCCAAGGCCAAGGCCGGGCGCATCATCGCCGTCGATATCAATCCGAGCAAATTCGAGATCGCCCGCCAGTTGGGTGCCACCGACTGCATCAATCCGAAGGACTATGACCGGCCTATCCAGGAGGTCATCGTCGACCTCACCGATGGCGGTGTGGATTACTCGTTCGAGTGCGTCGGCAACGTGCAACTGATGCGAGCGGCGCTGGAATGCTGCCACAAGGGCTGGGGCGAGTCGGTGATCATCGGCGTGGCCGGTGCCGGCCAGGAAATCGCCACCCGTCCGTTCCAGCTGGTGACCGGGCGCGTCTGGCGCGGTTCGGCGTTCGGTGGCGTGCGTGGTCGCAGCGAACTGCCAAGCTACGTCGAGATGTCGCAGCAGGGCGAGATCCCGCTGGATACCTTCATCACCCACACCATGGGCCTGGAAGACATCAACAAAGCCTTCGACCTGATGCACGAAGGTAAAAGCATCCGCAGCGTGATCCACTTCTGAGGTCAGCCATGAGCCTGGAAAACATCTCCTGCCAGAAAAGCTTCGGCGGCTGGCACAAGCGTTACCGGCATCAGTCCAAGGTGCTCGGCTGCGACATGGTGTTTGCCGTGTACCTGCCGCCGCAGGCCGAACAAGGTGCCAAGCTGCCGGTGCTGTACTGGCTGAGCGGCCTGACGTGCAACGACGAGAACTTCATGCAGAAGGCTGGCGCCCAGCGCCTGGCTGCCGAGCTGGGGCTGATCATCGTTGCACCCGACACCAGCCCGCGGGGCGAGCAGGTGCCGGCTGATCCCGATGGCGCTTGGGATTTCGGCCTCGGCGCAGGTTTCTACCTGAATGCCACTCAGCAGCCCTGGGCGCAGCACTACCGCATGCATGATTACGTGGTCGAGGAACTGCCCGCGCTGGTCGAGGCGCACTTCCCGGCGTCGGATCAACGCAGCATCAGCGGCCACTCCATGGGCGGCCACGGTGCGCTGGTGTGCGCCCTGCGCAACCCTGGCCGCTATCAGTCGGTGTCGGCGTTTTCGCCGATCTGCAACCCGATGGACTGCCCGTGGGGCGAGAAGGCGTTCTCCCGTTATCTGGGCGAAGACCGCGCCCGCTGGCGCGAGTGGGATGCCAGCGTGCTGTTGGCCGAAGCCCCGGCCGGGCAATGCCCGCCGTTGCTGATCGAGCAGGGGGATCGGGATGATTTTCTCGCCACCCAGCTCAAACCCGAGGCGCTCGAGCAGGCCGCCCGCAAGGCTGGTCATACGCTGACCTTGCGCCTGCAGCCTGGCTACGATCACAGCTACTACTTCATCGCCAGCTTCATCGATGACCACCTGCGCCACCATGCCGCTGCGCTGGGTCGCCTGTAACTGCTACGTGGGCCGCACTGCGGCCCAACAACTGCGCCCAAGCCTGTGCAAAGCAGGTAGAATCCCGCCCTGACTTTATCAGGGCGTTTTTCTATGCGTATTGGCCATGGCTACGATGTGCACCGGTTTACCGACGGTGATTTCATTACCTTGGGTGGGGTGCAGATTCCTCACAAATACGGCCTGCTGGCCCATTCCGATGGCGACGTAGTGCTGCATGCACTGAGCGACGCCTTGCTCGGCGCCGCTGCGCTGGGTGACATCGGCAAGCACTTTCCGGATACCGACCCGCAGTTCAAGGGCGCCGACAGCCGCGTGCTGTTGCGTCACGTGCTGGCCGTGGTCCAGGCCAAAGGCTGGAAGGTCGGCAACGTCGACGCCACCATTGTTGCCCAGGCGCCGAAAATGGCCCCGCATATCGAAACCATGCGCCAGTTGATCGCCGCCGACCTGCAAGTCGAGCTCGACCAGGTCAACGTCAAGGCCACCACCACCGAGAAGCTCGGTTTCACTGGCCGTGAGGAAGGGATCGCCGTGCATGCGGTAGCCCTGCTGCTGGCGCTATGACCGAATTGGAACTGCTCGGGCCACGCGCTTCGGGTAAAGCGCTGGGCAGCGCTGTGCTCAAGGCAGTCGCGGAAGACTTCCAGGTCGATGAAGTGCTCGACATTCCGCTGACCGGGCAGGGTGAACACCTCTGGCTGTGGGTCGAGAAACGCGACCTCAACACCGAAGAAGCCGCTCGCCGCTTGGCCCGCGCCGCCGGTGTGCCGCTGCGCGCGATCAGCTATGCCGGCCTCAAGGACCGTCAGGCCTTGACCCGCCAGTGGTTCAGCCTGCACCTGCCGGGCAAGGCCGACCCTGACCTGAGCCGCGCCGAAGACGACACCCTGCGCATCCTCAAGCGCGACCGGCACCTGCGCAAGCTGCAGCGCGGCGCGCATTCGGCCAACGGTTTCACTCTGCGCCTGACAGCGTTGACGGCTGACCATGCCGCACTGGATGCGCGCTTGCACCAGCTCAAGGCCCAGGGCGTGCCCAACTACTTCGGTAGCCAGCGCTTCGGCCATGGCGGCGGTAATGTCCAGGATGCGCAGAGCTGGGCCGAGCGTGCCGCCCTGCCCGAGCAGCGCAATGTGCGTTCGCGGCTGCTCTCGGCCGGACGCAGCTACCTGTTCAACCAGGTGCTGGCAGCGCGGGTCGCCGACGGCAGCTGGCAGCGGGCACAGGTGGGCGACCTGCTGGCGTTCACTGATAGCCGCAGCTTCTTCCCGGCGGGCGAGGCCGAGTGCGCCGATCCGCGTCTGGCCATTCTCGACCTGCACCCGACCGGTCCGCTGTGGGGGGAGGGGCCTACGCCAACCACCGGCGCCACCGCCGAACTGGAGTCCGCTGTCGGTGCACAACATGCTGCATTGGGACATTGGCTGGCGCGGGCGGGCATGAGTCACGAACGGCGCATCCTGCGGCTCCCTATTGGCGGCCTGACGTGGCATTATCCCGAGCTTGATATCCTGCAACTGGAATTCGTCCTGCCGGCCGGATGCTTCGCCACCGTCGTGGTGCGCGAGCTAGTCGATCTGGTGCCGGTAGGGCAGACGGACAGCCCATGCGTATTCTGATTTCCAACGACGACGGTGTTACCGCCCCGGGCCTCGCCGCGCTGCATGCAGCGCTGGCGGACTATGCCGAGTGCGCGGTGATCGCCCCGGACCAAGACAAGAGCGGCGCCGGCAGTTCGCTGACGCTGGACCGGCCACTGCATCCGCAGGTTCTGGCCAATGGCTTCATCAGCCTCAATGGCACGCCCACCGATTGTGTCCACCTGGGGCTCAACGGGCTGTTGCCGCAAACGCCGGAGATGGTCGTCTCGGGGATCAACCTGGGCGCCAATCTGGGCGATGACGTGCTGTATTCCGGCACCGTCGCCGCTGCGCTGGAAGGGCGTTTTCTCGGTGGCACCTCGCTGGCGTTCTCGCTGGTGTCGCGCCAGCCCGACAACCTGCCCGCTGCCGCCCATATTGCCCGGCGCCTGGTCGAGGCGCAGTCGCGCCTGCAGTTGCCGCCGCGCACCGTGCTCAACATCAATATCCCCAACCTGCCGCTGGAGCATATCCGCGGTATTCAGGTCACCCGGCTGGGCCATCGTGCACGTGCGGCGGCGCCCACCAAGGTGGTCAACCCGCGCGGCAAGGAAGGCTACTGGATCGCCGTGGCCGGGGACGCCGAGGATGGCGGCCCGGGTACCGACTTCCATGCCGTTATGCAGGGCTATGTGTCGATCACCCCGCTGCAGCTCGACCGCACCTTCAACGATGCCTTCGACCAGCTCAGCGGCTGGCTGGAGGGCGTGCTCTGATGCGCGAACAGGACGATCTGCAACGCCGCGGAATTGGCATGACCTCGCAACGTACCCGCGAACGGCTGATCCAGCGTCTGACCGAAGAGGGCGTATCCAACCCCAAGGTGCTTGACGTGATCCGCCGTACGCCGCGTCATCTGTTCGTTGATGAAGCACTGGCGCACCGCGCCTACGAAGACACGGCGCTGCCGATCGGGCACAACCAGACCATCTCCCAGCCGTTCATGGTTGCGCACATGAGCGAGCTGCTGCTCGAGGCCGGCCCCTTGGACAAGGTGCTGGAAATCGGCACCGGCTCGGGATACCAGACGGCGGTGCTGGCGCAGTTGGTCGAGCGAGTGTTCTCGGTAGAGCGGATCAAGGTCCTGCAGGACCGGGCCAAGGAGCGGCTGCTCGAACTCAACCTGCGCAATGTCGTGTTCCGCTGGGGCGACGGCTGCGATGGCTGGCAGGCGCTGGCGCCTTACAACGGCATTATCGTGACGGCCGTGGCGCCTGAGGTGCCGCAAGCGCTGCTCGATCAACTGGCACCTGGCGGGCGCCTGGTGATCCCGGTTGGCCCCGCTGGCGAGCAACAGCAGCTGTTGATGATCGTCCGTGAAGAGCACGGCTTCTCTCGACGAGTCATGGGTACGGTGCGCTTTGTGCCGCTGCTCAATGGCCCGCTGGCCTGAGTCACAGGGAATATTTGCAGCCGCAACGAATTCCTGTGGCGTGTACCTGTCTATGTGGCGGGCGAGTGCTGAAAAAACCAAGCACGTCCTGAAAGACTTTTGATGTTTTGCCTGCGCGCCCACACTTCAGTGGGCTCGGTTATAATTGCAACATTATTGCATTTTGTTTAGTCGGTTTTCGGCACCATGAGGGGAGCGCGGGTGGGTCACACAATCAGTCTGCAGCGCAAGGATCGGTCGTTTTTCAAGCTCCTGGTGGTGGCACTGGCCATGGGCACGCTGCTGACGGGCTGTTCCAGTACCGGCTCGAGCAGCGCCCGGGTGGTGGACCGCAACAACGCAGCGCCCAAGCGGCCGACCGTGACCACTGGTCAATACATCGTCAAACCGGGCGACACGATGTTCTCGATCGCCTTCCGTTACGGCTGGGACTACAAGGAGCTGGCAGCGCGCAACAACATTCCGGCGCCTTACACCATTCGCCCAGGTCAGCCGATCCGCTTCAACAGTGGTTCGACCGGTAGTACCACCGTGGTTTCCAGCCCTTCGTCCTCGAGCAAGACCACCGTTACTCGGCGCCCGGTGGGCACACCTGTACCGTCCGTCAGTGGTGGCAAGGTGATAACCAGCGCCCCATCGAGCACCACCACGACCGTTACCACAGTCCCCGCCGCAGAGCGTACGGCTGGCGGCTGGACATGGCCCGCCAACGGCGTATTAATTGGAAAATTTGCTTCAAACGGTAGTTTGAATAAAGGCATTGATATCGCCGGTGATTTGGGACAGCCTGTTTTTGCTGCGTCTGGTGGTGCAGTGGTATACGCCGGGAGTGGATTAAGGGGCTACGGCGAACTGATCATCATCAAACACAGCGATACCTACGTCAGTGCCTACGGTCACAACCGCAGGCTGTTGGTACGGGAAGGGCAGCAGGTCAAGGCAGGGCAGGCTATTGCTGAAATGGGGTCCACGGGCACTGACCGGGTGAAACTGCATTTTGAAATCCGCCGTCAGGGCAAACCCGTCGATCCGCTCCAGTTCTTGCCACGTCGTTGAATGTTGCACCCGGCCTGTTCCTTGGATGTAGAGGGGACAGGCTCCAGCGCTGCCACGGAATCAGGTGCCGCTAGAGTCTGAGTTCGAACTCAGCAAAGGACTATAACAATGGCTCTCAGCAAAGAAGTGCCGGAGTTTGACATCGACGATGACCTTCTCCTGATGGAGACCGGCATCGTTTTGGAAACGGATGTGGTGTCAGACGAACCTGCTGTATCTGCGGTTCGGACCAAGGCCAAATCGGCCTCATCGCTCAAACAGCACAAGTACATCGACTACACTCGGGCACTCGATGCGACTCAGCTGTACCTCAATGAGATCGGCTTCTCGCCGTTGCTCTCTCCCGAAGAAGAAGTGCATTTCGCACGGCTTTCGCAAAAAGGCGACCCTGCAGGTCGCAAGCGCATGATCGAAAGCAACCTGCGTCTGGTTGTGAAAATCGCCCGTCGTTACGTCAATCGCGGCTTGTCACTGCTCGATTTGATCGAAGAAGGCAACCTTGGCCTGATTCGCGCGGTAGAGAAATTCGACCCAGAGCGTGGCTTCCGTTTCTCCACCTACGCCACTTGGTGGATACGTCAGACCATCGAACGCGCCATCATGAACCAGACGCGCACCATTCGCCTGCCGATCCATGTGGTCAAGGAACTCAACGTCTACCTGCGCGCTGCGCGTGAGCTGACGCAAAAGCTCGATCACGAGCCGTCCCCCGAAGAAATCGCCAACCTGCTCGAGAAGCCGGTTGCAGAGGTCAAGCGCATGCTCGGGCTCAACGAGCGGGTGTCTTCGGTCGATGTTTCCCTGGGGCCTGACTCCGACAAGACCCTGCTCGATACCCTCACCGATGATCGCCCGACCGACCCTTGCGAACTGCTGCAGGACGATGATCTGTCGCAGAGCATCGATCAGTGGCTGGGTGAGCTGACCGACAAGCAGCGTGAAGTGGTGGTACGCCGCTTTGGTCTGCGCGGCCATGAAAGCAGCACCCTTGAAGATGTCGGCCTGGAGATTGGCCTGACCCGTGAGCGGGTTCGGCAGATTCAGGTCGAGGGGCTCAAGCGTCTGCGCGAGATTCTCGAGAAGAACGGTCTGTCCAGCGAGTCGCTGTTCCAGTAGCGCTGACTGCGTCGAACAACGCCCCGATTTCTCGGGGCGTTTTTTTTTAGCCTTGAGAATGTTGTAGTTGCCACCCTTGTTGCAGCTAGCGTACGAGATTGCTTACGGCCAGCGTAGGAGATTGGCCTATGGGTAAGTAAATCATTGTCGTTTTCAGTAGTTATGAATTCGTAAGTAGCTGATAAATAAAGAATTATTAGGCATGTGGAAATATGTCCGCTGTAACAATCAGAGAAATCTCCACGTTGTCTGTTCCGCTGAAATCGCTAGTATCTGAACTGTGCCAACGGACAGGCACAGGCTTTCAGGATGAAGGCCAAGGACATCGCAGGACGCGATTCATCAGGATGATGTACAGGGACAAGCAGGGACTACGGAAAAAAATGTGGGCGGTTAATACCGCCCCTTTTTTTGCCTGCGATTTGAGCTCGCGGTTCTTGCCGGGCACAAAAAAGCGACCCGAGGGCCGCTTTGTTCGAACCAGATGCGCCAAGCGTATCAGCGTTCCAGATCAGCAATCTTGCCAGGCTTGCCATCCCACTCTTCAGCGTCGGCCATGGCATCTTTGCGCTCGGTGATGTTCGGCCAGATCTCCGCCAGCTCGGCGTTCAACTCGATGAAGTTCTCCATGCCGGCAGGCACTTCGTCTTCCGAGAAAATCGCCTGTGCCGGGCACTCTGGCTCGCACAGCGCGCAGTCAATGCACTCGTCCGGATGAATGACCAGGAAGTTCGGGCCTTCATAGAAGCAGTCCACCGGACACACTTCCACACAGTCGGTGTATTTGCACTTGATGCAGTTGTCGGTGACGACGAAGGTCATTCTAATTTTCTCCTCAGGCAACGGCTGCATGCCCTTCCTTGCAGGGCAGCACGGTTCACAGGTATGTGGCTGCAGGCCAGGCTAATAACCTGCAGCACCAGCAAACCGCGCGGGATTCTACCAGCTTGCGCAGGCAGCCGTTATAACAGGTTCTTCAGTTGATATAGCATTTCGATAGCTTGACGCGGGGTCATGTCATCCAGGTCGAGCTTGCCCAACTTTTCGATGGCAGGATGCGGCAGGCTGGCAAACAGGTCGCTCTGGTGCGGGACATGCGGGTCATGCACAGCTTTGCCTGGGCTGGTTACAGCCTCGCCAGGCAGGCTGGCAGTTTCCAGTCGGCTCAGGTGCTCGCGTGCACGTTGAATCACCGGGCCGGGTACGCCGGCCAGTTGCGCCACCGCCAGGCCGTAACTCTGGCTGGCAGGGCCTGGCAGGACGTGGTGCAGGAAGACAATGCGTTCGTTGTGCTCGGTGGCGTTCAGATGCACGTTGGCCACCAGCGGCTGGCTCTCGGGCAGTACCGTCAATTCGAAGTAATGCGTGGCGAACAGGGTATAGGCGCGCAGTTGCGCCAGGCGCTCGGCGGCGGCCCAGGCCAGCGACAGGCCGTCGAAGGTGCTGGTGCCACGGCCGACTTCATCCATCAGCACCAGGCTGCGGTCGGTCGCGTTATGCAGGATGTTGGCAGTCTCGCTCATCTCGACCATGAAGGTCGAACGGCCGCCGGCCAGATCATCACTGGAGCCGATACGGGTGAAGATGCGGTCGACCAGCGACAGCTCGCAGCGCGCCGCCGGGACGAAACTGCCAATGTGCGCCATCAGCACGATCAGTGCGGTCTGGCGCATGTAGGTCGATTTACCGCCCATGTTCGGGCCGGTGATGATCAGCATGCGCGTGCTGTCGTCCAGGCCCAGGTCGTTGGCCACGAACGGCGTGGTCAACACCTGCTCGACCACGGGGTGGCGGCCTTGCTCGATCCGCAGGCAGGGCTCGTCAACAAAGCTTGGGCAGTTCAGGTCGAGGGTCAGAGCGCGCTCGGCGAGGTTGCTCAGCACGTCCAGCTCGGCCAGTGCTGCGGCGCTGTCCTGCAGCGGCGCAAGGTGGCCGATCAAGTTTTCCAGCAGCGCATCGTAGAGCATCTTCTCGCGCGCCAGGGCCCGGCTCTTGGCCGACAGCGCCTTGTCTTCGAAGGCTTTCAGTTCTGGCGTGATGAAGCGCTCGGCGCCCTTGAGGGTCTGCCGACGGATGTAGTCGGCAGGCGCTTGTTCGGCCTGCTTGCTGGGCAGCTCGATGAAGTAACCATGCACCCGGTTGTAGCCCACCTTGAGGTTGGGCAGGCCGGTGCGGGCTTTTTCTCGCACTTCCAGGTCGATCAGGAACTGGCCGGCGTTTTCGCTCATGGCCAGCAACTCGTCGAGCTCGCTGTCGTAGCCGGTCTTGAGCACACCACCGTCGCGGATAACTGCGGGCGGGTTGTCGATAATGGCTCGCTCGAGCAGGCTGGCCAGCTCCGGGTAAGTGCCGGTGATGGCCGCCAGGCGGGCCAGGTGCGGCGCCTCCAGGTCTGCCATGGCATTTTGCAGCTCAGGCAGGGCGGCGAGGGCGTCGCGCAGTCGCGCCAGGTCGCGCGGACGGGCGTTACGCAGGCCGATCCGGGCCAGGATCCGCTCCAGGTCGCCAATCTCTTTGAGTTGCGGCTGCAGCTTTTCATAGCGATAGCCGTCGAGCAGGCAGCGGATCGATTCCTGACGCGCTTGCAGCACCTTCTGGTCGCGCAGCGGGCGGTTCAGCCAACGGCTCAGCAGGCGGCTGGCCATGGCGGTCTGGCAACGGTCGATGACCGATTGCAGAGTGTTGTCGCGGCCACCGGCCAGGTTGATGTCCAGCTCCAGATTGCGCCGGCTGGCGCCATCGAGGATCACCGTGTCGTCCATGCGCTCGTGGCGCAGGCTGCGCAAGTGCGGCAGGGTGGTGCGCTGGGTTTCCTTGGCGTAGGTCAGCAGGCAGCCTGCGGCACCGATCGCCAGGGTCAGCTTGTCGCAACCAAAGCCCTTGAGGTCCTTGGTCGCGAACTGCTGGCACAGGCCCTTACGCGCCGAATCGCGGTCGAAGTCCCACGGGGCACGGCGCCGGCAACCGCGGCGCTTCTCAGCCGGCAGGTCGCGTGGCCAGTCATCCGGGATCAGCAGCTCGACCGGGTTGATCCGCTCAAGCTCGGCCAGCAGATTTTCCCAGCCTTTGATTTCCTGCACGCTGAAGTTGCCGCTGGTAATGTCCAGCACGGCCAAGCCGAACAGCCGCTCATCGCCGAGCACGGCGGCAATCAGGTTGTCGCGGCGCTCATCGAGCAGCGCCTCGTCGCTCACCGTGCCAGGAGTGATGATACGCACCACCTGACGCTCGACCGGGCCCTTGCTGGTGGCCGGATCACCGATCTGCTCGCAGATCACCACCGACTCGCCGAGCTTGACCAGCTTGGCCAGGTAGCCCTCTGCCGAATGGAACGGTATCCCGCACATCGGGATCGACTGGCCGGCCGACTGGCCGCGCGCGGTCAAGGTGATGTCCAGCAGCTTGGCGGCTTTCTTCGCGTCTTCGTAGAAGATCTCGTAGAAATCGCCCATGCGGTAGAACATCAACTGGTCCGGGTGCTGATTTTTCAGCCGCCAGTACTGTTGCATCATTGGGGTGTGTTCAGAAATGCTGGACATTCAAGGCCTTACAGCTGCTTGTCTATTAGACATATGGGATTCGTCTAAAACTGAGGCGGGTATTCTGCCAAGATTCCCCCGCTTGCGGGGCAAAGAATTGCTCATCAGCTACGTGATTGCATATTGGCACTGGTCATGCGGCAATGTACTATTCGCGTCCAAATCAAGGGTTGGTAGGCGAAAGCATTGGAAGCTGCAGCAAATGATCAGCTGGACGCAATCGTAAGGGTTCCTGTCAAAATTAGGCTGGAGCTTCCTAACGAGATATCGCGGGCATCGGTTCAGCCTGTAATCGATCAACTGCACGCTGCACAGGCTGGCAGTAGCTTTGAGCTACACCTTCGCCACAATGGCGGCGGTTGCGTCAACACGATGATTGATCTGATTGTGGCGCTGAACGAGACCAAAGGCATGGTCGAAATCACGTTCGGTCGTTATGTGATGAGTGCAGCAGCTACTATCTGGCTATGGTTTATGGTCAGAGGCACGCCTAATGTTCAATCTTTGCCTCCCCTGAAGCCTGGCGTGGTCATGTACCACAGGCCTAGGAGGGTTCAAGCGGGTGAGTACATCTGTTTCGCTGATGAGGTTGAGCCTGGGCATCCGCTCAAGGAACCCTTGGAGCAGCAGTTCAAGTTGTTCGATGATCTGTTTAACGATGTGCACAGAGCGCTGCTGTTGCAGGGGCTCGACGGTAAAGAAAGAGATGCGCCGGCCGAAAGCTTGATTTGTGAGGAGGACGGGCTAACGTATCGTCATTGGTTGGCCCGACTTCAAGAAGCATATCTAGGGAACCAGGACGTACTGATTCCCGTCTGAAAACATGATAGAACTGAAAGAAAGTGAGAAAAGGAATGGGAGATATGCAGATGGTTGGGAAATCGTTGCGAAATCTTAAGCCCATGTCGCAGGGTGCGCGAAATGAAAACCTTGAGAAATCTCGAAAGTCGGTTGCGGATTTCAAGCAGGCTTCGCGTGATATCCATCAGATCTGTGCAGCCAACGGTTTGGCTGAGCCAGTCCTAGTCGCTTGACTGGCGGATTGGAGAAAAAGCCCCTCATTCGAGGGGCTTTTTCATTTCCCGCATTTGCCTTGCAGACCCCTCGTCCCCCAGCGTAGGCCCGATAGCGACCTTCATTTCCCGAAGCCGAAGATAGCGCTGAGTCATCCTAGCATCTGTATGCCCACCCAGCTTTTGTGCGTCATTGCCCTGCTTGTCAGTGTCTGTCAACGACTTCGCCCTAAGGTCATGAATTGTCGCGCTGGCTACACCGATTTCTTCGCAAGCCTTTCTGAAGGCGTCTTTCACTGTCGAGTAGGACACCGGACGGCCGCCACCACGCGTGCAGAATAGGGTGACGCCGCGCACCTTCCTCGGCAGTGAATTCGCCCTAGCTATCAGCTTTTTCAGATCTGGCGTCATTGCCACTACCAGCTTTGCGCCAGTTTTTTGCTGTTCGAAAGCGATGCCATTGTCGCTGATGTCAGCAAGCTTGATTGCCAGCACGTCGCCGATGCGCTGGCCGGTCAGGTAGCACATCTGAAGGATGGATCGGATGTAAGGGGAGCAGGCGCCGCAGATCGCGGCAAACTCTTCGTCCGTGATATAGCGGTCGCGCTTCTTTTCTGTGTGTCTCTTGATGCCTGTGCAAGGATTGGAATCAACAAGCTGCTGCTCCAGGGCATATGCAAAGACCATCCGAAGGAACGAGATCACACGGTTTGCCATGTTCGGCGTATCGGCCATGTGCATCTTCAAAGCCGCCACATGCCTCGGCAGCACCTGGCGCGGCTCGAACTCGGCCAAGTGGTGCTTCAGCTTGGCTGACGCAGCCTCGTACTGCTTGACCGTGTTCTCCGCCAGCCGCTTGCGCATTGAGTCAAGAGCGTCGTCGATTAGCTTGGGCATCGCGCCCTGGCCTTTTCCGCCCATGATCTTTGCGTAGGCGAGGAGCGCGCCTTGGTAATCCTTGTCGAGGCGCTCCCACTTTCCCTTCCTCACCAGGTAATAGGCGCCGTGCTTGATGTACATGCACGGCGGCAGATGCCTGTCCTTCTTTCGCGGCCTCATCGGTCGTCCCTTCTATCAAAACCGGAGTTCCGGTCCTTTCTTCTCGGCCTGCCCGCCCAAGCGGGCGAGCACTACCTGCCTGAGCACCTTCGGCTTGCCGTCGGCGCCTATCACATACCCGAAATTCCATTCCTTCAACCAGCGTACTTGGTCTCTGGGCCGGAGGTAGCCCGTCATGTCGGCTACCTCATCCGGTGTCATGAACATGGTTACTCTCCACGCCGCCGGTGGCGGCAGGTTGGTGATCAGGCCAGCTCCGCCAGCGCGAACACGATCCCGCGGCAGTAGGGCTGTCCGTCTTCAACGACTTCGAAGGTCGCGTGTGGGATGTCGGTCTTGTAGGTCCAGCTATAGCCGTCCTCCTTACACCACAGCGCCTCGATCGCCTTGGCTGATTTCTGGCGCTGCACGTACTCGGCAATTTCTTCATCACCATCCAAGCAGTCCCGGTCGGGCAGTACGCCATCTGCGTCAACGAAGGCAGTACCGCCGTCGTAGCAGCCGATCTCCTCGCGGCGGGCGCCGTAGAACTCCATCAGGTCGTCACTGGCCCCGCAGAGAATCACCAGGCCGGCGCTCTGTGCCGCGACGATCAGCGAGCCAGGTATGCGGGTGGGGTACTCGAGACCGGTCAGTTGGGCGGCCAATTCTTCTTTCGTCATGGGAATAGCTCTCCATGCCCGCGCATGTCGGCGGGCTTGAGTTATAGGGTGATGGGAGGAGTTCGGTTAGAGCAGGTGGGCGCCGGCTTCGAGCATGGCATCGCGGTCTTCGCGGAGATTGTCTCGCTCCTTGGCCAGGCTCTGGATCTCTCGGTGCAGGTACTGGGCGATGGATTCGCCGCAGCGCAGGTCGCCCGGGATGGCTCGGCCCTTCAGCGCTGCCTCCAGCTCGATCAGGGTGAATTGCTCAATCATTTTTGGGGTCCTCGGGCGGATGAACCGGGCACGGCCAGCGCAGCGAGCCGTCGCCAGTAGGGCAGGAACACACTTTCTCGTCGTGGGGCTGCGGAGACTTCCTGCGGTACCCATCAGCGTGGAGGTCCTCGGCGATGCCGAGAAGCCCTTGCTCGCTGTCTCTGTTAACCATCCAGTTGAAGATCGTTTCTATTTCATTGGCCGCAATTTGCTCGGGTGTGATGAAGGGGCGGAAACGCTTTGCCTCGAAAATCGATGCCATTCCGCACAGCTCTGTGAGTTCTCCAGCTACTTGGTCTTCACGTCGTACCACGTAGGTGCAATCGGATAAGAAGACGACGCGCACCTTGTGCCAGCTCTCGAAGTTCGCCGCGTGCGCCCAGTTTGAGTTGTACTCACAAACGGTACCTTCGGGCGGGATGGCTTTACCGTGCCAACTATCGTTCACAGCTCATACCTCTCATCAATCCAGCGCCCAGGCGCCAGTGCGGGTGTAGGTCCTGAATCTTTTTCGTGCGGGGAGAGCTGGCGCTCGTTGCCGGTCTGCAGCTGGCTGTCGGGGATGCAGAAAATCGCCTGCGGTGTGCCATAGCCGTTGTACGGCACCCAGCAGGTGGCGCCGCGCTTCTGGTCGTGCACCACCACGATGTCGTCGGTAAGTTGTTCTGCGCTGGCGCCGGTGGCCAGCAGCAGGAGGCAGAGGGCGAGGCGGGTCATTTGCGCAGGTCCTCGTTGGGATCAACGCCGAACCGCCGGCACAGCGCATGTGCGACGCCAGAACCGCAGAGGAAGACATCGGTCATCAGTGCCCAGCGCGGTCTCTTCTGCCTTCCAGTGCCACTCACACCACGAACCGCGCGGGCGAGTAGATCGTCTTCGGTGAACTCGCATCCAGATAGCGTGATGACTCGGCTCTGGCCCTTCAGCCGTTCAATCTCAGCCTGTAGCTCGGCAACCTGGCCGTGCTCGCATTCGTCGCTTTGGTCGTCAATCAGCTTGAGGCCCACCATTTCGTCATCGCGCCAACCACCGTAATCGTGGTCGTACCGCTCGCAGCAGAAGCCTTCGTCGCCGTCGCGGGTCGGGATTGTGTAGCTGTCGAAAGGACCGCCATAGGTCGGCACCATCCCGCCATCGGGATGCTCGATCCACATGAAGAACTTGCGGCCGGTGATCGGGCATTCGTCCGGGCACCATCGTGCGGCCGTTTGTGCGCTGGGCATACGGATTCCTTGGCCGCCATATCGCGGCAATAAGTTGTACAAATTATTTATTCGGTATAAGAAAAGTTGCCGGTTGTCAGACGCAGTCCGCATATCGGCCATAAAAGGTTGTCTGTCGTCGTTTGTTAGATAAAGTTGCTGAGGGGCACAACCATTAAGCGAGTCGAAGGAGGGCGACATGAGGATTCGAGGGAATGTATTTTGGACTTGGGCTGATCCGAACCTCCACCATCGAGTGCACGATGAAATACTCGATGACGGGACGGTCATTGACGTCCAGGTTCGCTTGTCTCGTACCGGTAATACGCAGTTGTTTGTTGGCGTGTACGCGGCTTCTGGCATGCCAATCTACGAAGAGGCATACGAATCAAGGCCCCACGAGTCGATGACTCGGGCCCTTGTTTGGGGAGTAGGCCGAGCCCGTCAGATAGCCTTGGACGGTGCACCGACTGCCAAGCTTAGCGCTGCAGCGAGATAGTGGTCTGGATCGCAGGCGATTCGGACGGGGGCGTTTCGATTACGCTCCCAGCGATCACGGGTCTCGGCTCTGCGCTGGCGGATAGGGCTTCGACCAGCTTCATCAGGTCGGCTATCGCTGCGTCGTACCAGGCGTAACTGGCGCTCTCGTTCAGCTCGTCTTGGAATGCTTCAAGCACGGCTGCCCGGGTTTCGGTGGTCCAGCCTGCAATTGCGCCGAGCAGCGCATCACGCTCGGCCAGCTGGGCGCGAAGCTTGTCCTCGATTCCCTGGTTTACACCGTCTAGAAACTCGCCAGCTTCGTGCAGCCTCCGGTTTTCATCGCGCAGCCGCTCAACCTCGGCAGGGTCGGCGTGGGTGTAGAGCGGGATGCTGTAAGCGCTGGCGTCCCAGCCGTTCCTCTCGCTCAAGGCCTTTGCCTTTGCGTGCATGACGCTCAGTCCGCTCTCGATCATGTACCAGACCGGCTCACCATGCGCCGGGCGGGTATAGAGCTTGTCGCCACGGCGCAGCGGGTTGCCGTTGTCGCCATAGATCAACTCGACGAACAGGCCATCGTCGGCCTCATTCACAACCGCCACCGGATCGCCCTGGGGCTGCTCGGCTGGCAATATGTCTGCCAGGGTGATATCTGGCGCTTTGCACTGAGCCGCGTCCATCGCTGCCATGGCCAAATCGCGGTCAGTCATGCCTGGCACGCCCTTCAGGAGCGTGATGCACGCGGCAGCAGAGTCGACCTGCTGCTCCGTCCAAATACTGCGCTCAGCCAGCATGAACCCTTCGGGCACGCTGATCATCTGGTTATTGCTCATGCAAGATTCTCCGATTGATACCTTGCCTGTCGCTTCTTCGAGCAGGCCTTGTGGTTGCCGTGGGCGCGACTACCGCCGCACTCGTCGCACGTATTTGAGAGCTGGAACTGGGGCATGCCGACTCGGGGCCGGGAGTAGGAACGGCGGATGGGCTTCATGCGGCCTCCATCAATGCTTCAATCACTCTCTGGCCGGCCAGTGGCGGCACCGCGTTACCGGCCATGTGCATGGTCAATCGGTGGTTATCCGGGCGCAGGGTTTCAGCCGGGAACGACATTGCTGCCAGGGCCTCGCTGGCGCTGAGCATCCGCATGCGGTCGCCGTCGACCAGGGCCCATCGATCCAAGGTGGTAATGGTGCCGATCGGCCGGTTGATGTCGCGCCCGGTGGTGCCAGAGCCTTTGCCGTAGTAGGGCATGATGAATCGGTCGCCGAAGCGCTGGCGGCCGTTGCGTACCCGGTCGAGCGTGGCCTGGGCCCGGCCGGGCTTGTCGATGGTCGACCAGCGGCCAGCGTCGAAGTCGAGGAAGCTAGCGGCCGGCACGTGCCGCTCGCGGGGCAGCTGCAACATCAGTGGCGCCTTGCTGCGCGTCAGCACCATGAACAGGCGCACCCGGTGCTGCGGCACTCCGAGGTCGGCACAGTCGACGATGTGCGGCGCCGCCTGATACCCCAGAGCCTGAACCGCTTGCAGCCAGGCCGGATAGAGCACCCAGTCGGTGAACTCTGGAACGTTTTCGATCACTGCCGCCTGCGGCCGGTGGAACTCGAGGGCCGACACCGGCGCCCAGGCCGTCGAGCGCGATGCGTCGTGTTCAGGGTTGCCCGACTTCTTGCCGCGCGCCTTGGCGTGGCCCTGGCAGCAGGGGGAGGCAAGCAAGATGTCATGCGCTGGCACTTGCTCCCAGCGGGCCTGGTGCAGGTCCTGGCAAACGTGCTGCGTGTCGGGGTGGTTGGCGCTGTGCCATTCAACGGCTACCGGCCAATGGTTTGCCGCCCAGAGAACCTGGACGCCTGCGGCGCGCGCGCCGGTGCTCCATCCGCCGAGGCCGGCGAACAGGTCGATTGCTGTGGTCACGTCGTTATCCTTGCGTGCAGGCGCCGCCCTCGCCGGGGAGGCGTTATCGTTGAATAGGGGAAGGCGCTGGCGGGCAGCGCGGGTGGCAAACTGTCTGGCTTTGGGCTATTACAGATGACCGGCATAGGGCCGGCCGAAGGAGGAAGCGTGAAGAAAATCGATGTCGAAGGACTAGACCCCCAGGTCGAACCCCTAGGAGAGAAGGCGCACCGGGGTACTCGTATCGCTTTATCGCTGATTCCTGTAGCGGGTGGCGCCCTAGTGGAGGTGTTCAATTCGGTAGTTGAATCCCCTCTGACTAAGCGGCGCTGGGACACCGTCCGGGACATCGGTGAGGTCATTAATGACCTGCTGGACCAAGGCATAGTTACTGAGGAAAACCTACAGCAGAATGAAGCGTTCATCAGTACAGTGGCTGAGGTCTGCTCAATCTCTCTGAGGAATCATCAGACAGAAAAACTTGAAGCACTGAAAAACGCTGTCAAAAACTCAGCGCTACCATCATGCCCTGCAGACGATTACCGTCAGCTTTTCCTAAACTTTGTCGATGTGTGCACTGTCTCCCATATCAAGCTGCTCACGGTTTTCAATCATCCGAGGGCCTGGCTCGATAAGGTAGGCATAAAGACCCCTAACTGGATGTCTGGATCACTTTCCTCAGTCATCGATCTAGCGCTACCAGAACTGAAGGGACATAAAGAAATTCGTGAATCGATTTGGAAGGATATGTACCAGCGAGGCTTAGTAAGTACCGATAGCCTGAATTCCAGCTTAAGCTCTGATGGGATGCTAGCTAAAAGGACAACAGCCCTCGGCGAGCAACTGATCACATTCCTCTCTTGATTCAGCACGGACGGCTGCCCTTTGATAAGCCACTTCAAGCCTCCGCGCCACATCAGGTGACACAGTGATTTCGTGGCGCGGAGGCTCAAGTAGCGGCAATGCTCCGCCCGGGCCAAGCGCATGCAGGTGATGAATCATCAGCGTCAGCGCCTCGCCCTGTTCTTCGATACCGGCCCACTCCATCAGTTCCAGCAGGGCCTGCTTAGTCCCTGGTCGAACCTTTAGGCGAAGGTCTTCTTCCTGCAGCTTGGCTGCCTTGGTCCGGCGTTTCTCGTCCCGCACTTGCTGTGTCATAGCCATACGGCAACTCCTTCAAACCTCTCCACGTCCTGCTCTGGATGCTGTCGTCTGACGCTCCGATCTTTTGAACCCTGTATCCGGCACGCTGCCAACCCTTTATCAAACGAGGAGGAAGCAGTCATGTCAGATCCTGTCAGCTATTTCTGGATTGCCGTTGCGGTGATCGTCATTTTGGTAGACCTGTGGGCCATCGTGAGTGTTTTCCGAAGCGACAAGTCCGATGGCGTCAAGGTAGCCTGGTTCTTGGGTATCGTGGTTTTCCCCGTAGTCGGGCTGGTTGTATGGGGGATCGCCGGACCACGTGGCATCAAGCCTGGTGCAGGGCCTACATCCCCAGAGCACAGCAAAGGTTGAAGCTTCTTTGGGTTCTGAAATAAGTCCGCTGGACGGCAGGTGCAACTGTTCTTGCCGGCGGCGCTGGCGAACCTTCAGATTGGTCCGTCGCATCGCTTGCCCTCAACCTTGGGGTAGTCGACGCCGAACAGATGGATGACGCGGCAGAACTTGCGGTCGGAGATTCCGAGCTTGGCCTTGGCCTGGGTCCGGTTTAGCCCGGCGTCGCGCAGCTCGGTGATCTGCTGGGCCAGTGCCTTGTCGGCTTCGGGGCTGGCGTACTGTCGTTCACCTGTTGAGCGCGAAGTGCGCGGCTCGGGCTGGAATGAGAAACCACCTTCGACGGCTGCCAGGTACAGAGTGGTCCGGCATAGCCCGGTTCGCTCACGCGCCTCTGCGCAGGTCATGGTCTTGGCCAGCGAACGCAGGTAGACAAGCTGCTTGTGGCGCCGCTTCTTCTTTGCGCTCTGTGGCTTTGGCTTGGGGGGCTGCACCTTTTCGACATCGCGGTGCGGGCGAGGCGGCACATACTGGAAGCCCTCAAGCACAACAATGCTTCCCCCAGATGAGAGAAAGGCAGCTTTCGCTGCCTCCAAGTCGATTGATGGGTTCATGCTGCCTCACTTGATTCGAATCGAGCTTTCGCCGCGCTCAAGGTGAGCCCAGGGCGCGTTAGGGATCAGTTCGTGTTCGCAGTCTTCGCCGGCGGCCATGCGCTTGCGCACTGCTTCGTTGTGCTCGCGGTCGGCCTTGAGCTTGGCGGCGATCGCCTTTTTGTCTGGGTCCTGGGTTACAACCACGCGGACCAGATCGATCGGTACGTCTTCCAGGTTGTCTACGATCACCTTCTCTGGCGCGGCGGCCAGGGTGATATTGAACAGTGGACGCTTGATCGACTTTAGGTTGGCTGCCTCCATGTTGCGGCGCAGGTAATCGCCGATCTGCGTTACCGCGTTCTTCTTGACGCGCTTGAGCTCGTTCAGCCGCTCAATTTCGGCGTCGATCGCCAGTACCTCGCCGTCGATGTTGCGGCGCAGCATGACGATGTTGTCGGCCTTGTCGCCGAACTCGCCCGCGATGCCATCCATGGTGTCTTGGATGGCCTGCTTGAGGCCTTCGTCGTCGGTGTCGGCCATCGCGGCCAACTCCATCATCTGCTTCGTGAGCGGGTAGAGGCTGCTCATGCGGCGGTCTCCTGGGTGAATTTTGGAGAGAGGTCGGCAAGCTCTTTGGCCACGCGCTGAACGCCGGCGGGATCATTGCGAGCGCCAAGCCTGCGGACTGCGGCGTCATGGATCTTCTTCAGCTCACGCAAGCTCTGGGCGCCCTTCATCGCATCAACTGTTCCTTTGATGAAGCCCAAGCGTTCCTGCTTCTGGCGCTCGATCTCTGCCTCTCTATCTTCGGCCTGCTCGATTGCCTGCTCGGCCTGCAGCTGCTGGACGTAGTTCTGGTCGTCGAACATCCCCAGGAACACGTCGGCGCTGAAGCCCAGCATCGACAGGGCCTTCTTGATGGCGTCGGTCAGCGACTTCTTCGGCGCCTCGCCATCAGTGGTGGTGCCGTACTTCGACTTGTAGAGGTACTGCGTGCACCCATACTGCTCGATCTCGCCGCGCTTACCGTCCAGCATGAACCAGAAGGTGATCTTGATGGTGTGGTTCAGCTCGAAGCCAAGGCTGACGCGCTTGTCACCTTCGCCTGAGAACATTTCGGCGCCCTTGTCGAATCGCTCCTCGACCACGTTCCAGCCAAACCCGATGCCGGCCGGACCGAATACCTCGGTGGCCTTCATGATCATGGCCGTGCCGTTCAGGCTGGTGATCTGCTGGCCGCCGACCTTGGCGTCCTTGGTGTAGCGGGTGTCGGTCGTCTGGACCTTCTCCCAGATGCTCATGTTGTTGGTCATTTCAGGCTCCAGCAGCTTATGCCGTCAGCTTCTTGAGAATGGCCTCGCCGACCTGAGTTTCGATCAGGTTGCGCAGGGCGCTATGGTCGTAGTCGGCGATGATGTCGCTGACGCGCTGGTGGATCATTGGCTTTAGGTCTTCAATCGCCTGCTGCACCTGCTGCCAGCCTTTGCTGGCTTCTCGATCCCAAGCGTTGGGCGGGCTGAACACGGTAGTCGAAGACAGGTTGTTGATGACGCTTATGGCCTTGTCTTTGAGCGTGGCCACCATGTTGCCGTCGAAGTGCTGGTCGACGATCTCGCCAACCAGGTAGTAGGCTGAGTTGCTGATGATGCGCTCGAAGTCTTTCTGAGCATGGGCGGCTGCGGCAGCGCTGAAGGCGTCGGTCACGATCCGACGCTTATCAGACTCGCTCAGGTAGTCGTCGACGTTGATGGTTAATTCGGACATTGGGATACACCTCGCGCCAGGCCGGCGCCGTCAGTTGAAATAGGAAATGCCAGGTCACCCGAGCACGGAGGTAAGACCCAGGCCCTGGCTGCGGTGGATGGTTGCGCGCTCTCGCCGCTTACGCTCCCGAAGGGGTACGGTTATCCCGAAGGTCCGCCGTGCGCCGGATGTGTGATCAGGAAGTGATGGAGCCAGCCAGTGCGCTGGCCAGCATGAATACGGTGCAGGTGAAGAGGGCAGAGAAGGAGCCGCGCCAGATGACCAGGCGGCGGGCGCGCTGGTAGCGGGTCATCGCGTGCCCCTTGCCTCAAGCCACTGGCGCTTGGTGCACACGACCCAGAGGTTGGGCGACAGCGACTTATGGTGTTCGCGCCAATCGATGTTTTTGCGCCACCATTTGTTCTTGCTGCCAATGAACCTTGCGCAACTCACGTACTGCTCTGGCCATTCGAGAATGTGCTCAGCGCACCAGCGGATGAACTGCCGTGCCCGATCGCTCGGCGCTGGATCGTGCATGTGGCTCACGCCCGCACCTCATACCCGACCGTCCACTCCCCGCAGATGCAGGCGCGGCACTTCCAGGCAGCGGGGTTCTCGATGCTGGCAAGCGCCGCCTCATTCACTGCGGCGGCGAATGTCGGCCCCTTGAACAGCATCAGCACACGGTCGGCCGGCATGGCCTGAGCCTCGGGCAATTCAGCGATCTGCTCGTCGATGAGCGTTGTGATCAGTGGCGTGGTCATGCTGGCTCCCTCAATTGCTCAACGCGTTGAGTGGTGGTGTCGACGACCTTTGTCCGGATGCGGGTCAGGGTCTGAAGATCGAATAGGCCGATCTTCTCGAAGCCCTCAAGCATGCCGAAGACGAAGGTCTGATCAGGTACAGGGGTGGGCGACTTGGCGAGCTGTTCAAGCTGGGACATCACCTCGCCGATCGCCAGGGCGTGCATCTGGGCAGCGGTCTTCAAAATCCGCACTCCTGCTCATCGCGCTCGCGTTCGCGCTCAGCGGCCACTGCTTTGGCGGCGTGCGGTCGCAGCAGGTCGGCTGCGATCTCAGTGAGCGCATTCGGTCCGCCGAGAAGGTAAGTGCACAGGCCCAAAATTAAGCCAGCGCTGCCGGTACCGGTGCCCGCCATTACCAGCTGGCCGAATGCGTCTTTTGTATCCAGGCCCTCAATCTGGCGGTTGTTCAGGTGATCTTGAACAGACCTCGCCATATCGGCCTGAGTGACCTCGCCGAGTTCGCCGCGATAACCCCAGATGATGCGGTAGCCAAGAACCAGCCGAGCCGCGTTCGTTTCGATCCACTCCGCCTGGGCGGCGTCATCGTCGCTCACCGCCGGCGGCATCCGGTTGTCGTACTCAAACTGTGCTGCTCGAAGTGCGCCCATGGTCGCCTCCAGGTATCGGTTAGTTTTGGCCGTGACCTTCGAAACCAGAGGCCAGCGGATGGCCCCAGTCGTCGTTTTCGAGAAGGCGATTGGCGTATTTCTTGATCGGGGAAATGCGGTTGTTGGGGTTGAACTTTTCCCACTCAGCCTTGGTGCCGCCGAACTCTTGCTTGCTCGCCTTGCATGACTTGGAGCAGAAGCGCGCCCAACCGCGCTTGCGGTCGGCCGTCCTTGCCGTGAATCTTCCTGCGCACCAGGCGCAACTGACCTCCACAGTCGAAGCCATGGCGTCCTCCAGGTTGGTTGTGCGGCCGCATTGGCCAGGAGCCAGGCTAAGGTGACCAAACCCACCGTGAAAGGTGGCCTGGCGCCTGCCAATGCGGTCGTATGTGAAGGGAAGGGGATGCGGGACGCATCGAGGTGTGATCTGGCCGGTGCTGATCTCCGGCACAGCATGCGTACATGCGTAGACTGCCTTTCGGTCGCCGTAGGCCCGGGGCAAGCCCGGAGTCTTTTCGCCTCAGCCTGCGTATTCAGATCACACTCCGATGCAGCCTGCGATGGGGAGCAGGGCATCGGGCAGTTAACGTCAGGCTGACGTGGCGCTGGCTGTCTACTTGGCGCGAGCCTCTGCCATCCAGTCGTCGCGGCTGATTCGGCTATGAAGGACCAGGCTCCACTGGCCGCTCTTTCGAGCCCGAACCAGCTCCCGGTTTTGATAGCGGGCGTGGTGCACGCAGCCCTGTTTGGATACTCCAGTCATCGTCTTGCCCTCCAGGGCGGTTGATTCAGTGGATTCCCCCTGATGCGCCCGCTTGAGGCGCACCGGGGAATCGTCTGCTCATGCCCGCTGTTCTTCGATCCAGGCGGCCACTTTCTCCGCAGCGTCACGCTGGCCTGCATTTTCCAGCTCTTGCACATAGGTGCGGGCTTCGTGGATGAACAGAGGCCTGTCCTTTATGACGTCCATCGAATGCTTCAGCGAGTGCAGAACTCCACCTACCAGCCAATCAACTTGGCTCATGGTCGAGTAACGCTCCCGGCAGATTCGGGCCGTACGGATGTGGCTTTCAACAACCATCTTCACGCTCATGGTCTTTCTCCAGTGGATTCCCAAAGCACCCGGTCGCCCAGGTGCTTCAGTGAATCGTCAGGCACAAAAAAGCCCGAAGTTATCGGGCTGTGTTTTCAGCGATGAGCTTTATCGCCTGCTGCTGGGGATATCCAGGTAACTGACAAAAACATACCTGTCGTCGCCCATTGCGAAGTAAAGCCAGCCTGCCTTGAGGCCTGGATCATCGTCTGAGTTGCGCACCTCGTTCCAGCAGAAGCCTGGTACGACCTCAGTGCCGCGATGCTCTTCAACAATCCGCACAATCTGCCACTGGCCAAACTCGCCAGCCGTGGCGATCAGGCGCTCCATGAATTCGCTGGCTTCCACCTTTACCTCCTACCTGTTTTCGATGTGCGCAGTATTGCATGCTCGATTCCCAATGCCGCCTCGTCGAAGCGGCATCAGTGAATCGTTATGTCCCATTACCGCCGGGGTGGCGGGGCGCATTGCATGCCCGGGTCGTTCTCTCGGTTTAGGCGTTTCACCTTCGTCAGCCGTACAGGGTGGTCCCTGTCGTGGGCAGCCTTTCGGGGCTGTCTGATCGCCGGTCGCCGGTAGAGGCAATGCGGTCTGTTCACCAGTTCCAGAGCTGGCATGGGGATCGAATTTATTGCTCGCGCTGTACCGTTGCCGGGATCGATCCGCGAGGTTCCCATCAATGTGAAAGAGCGGTGAGGCTTGAGGGCCTCCCGAGGGGCTGTGTAGCGCCTCGATGGAGTGAACAATACCGCCGGTATTTCATATGGTCAATACCTCCGGTCATATTTTTCCGTCGTCCACAAAAAAGCCCGCTCAGTGGCGGGCTCTATGGAGCGTGCAGATCTAGAACAAAGGCATCATCATGCCACCAGGACTCATCTTGAGCCCCTTAACGAGCGCTCCATTCTGGAACAGGAACTGATAGCCCTGGTTACCGGTGTATCCGCCGTAACTGTTCTTGGCATTCACGTTGGCAGTAATCAGGTAGCCGGCGTAGAGCTGCTTACCCTCGATGGCGCTACCAATGACGTAACCTTTCTGGATGGCGCCGAACTGGTACTGAGCCGAATAGGGGTCTTTGAGCGTCCCGTTGAAATATTGCTTGATGCGCTCCTCGGCCTGATCCTGGTCAATGGCAGTGCCGTAGTCAGCAGCGGCAATCTGCTGAGGCGTGGGCCCTGACGCGCACCCGGCCAAAAATGCGAACGATATGACCGCTATGAAGCGATAGAGCTGAGTGAACATGGTATCCCTCCCGATAGAAGAGCGAATTCTACCACTCTGGCCATCAACCATCATGCAGGCATGAAAAAGCCCGCCGAGGCGGGCTTTTCGAAGCGGTAGCTTTGTTACTTTGGCAAGCCTGCAACCAGCGGCGCCAGGTACTGCTGGACAACCCACCAACCGGCACCAAAGACTGCGATACCAGCAACCAGCGCATAGGCAGCCGTCTGACCCTTAGTCAGCATGTGCCTTTCAATATGCTCGATGCGTGTCTCTACCTTACCGATAGCCACCTTCACATCGGTCATGTCCCGCTCGAGGTTCGTTAGCCTAGTATCCAAGTCTCCGCCTCCTGGTGGTCCTCCAGCAGGATTATGGAGATCTTTTAGGTTCCTGTCATGCCGATCCAGAGCTTCGGCAAGCTCAATTGCATTCCATCTGTCTTGGAGGTTGCTGATGGAGTCAATCATCAACCGAACCCTCATCTTCAGGTGGGGCGCCCTTCAGTAGCCCGATCTCGAACTTTAGTTCATTAAGGCTCTTCAGCGCGTCTCCGACACAACTGAAAGCCTTTAGAGACGCTCGTTTTATGTCTTGATCTTCCGATTGCCTGCCGGCAATGGAAAGTTCCATAACGGCTTTTGTGAGAGCAACCATGGTTTCCATTACTGGCTCAATCGCGTGAATAAGATCTGACAGATGAGCAGGAGCAGGGTGCTCATCACGTACAACGGTAGCTTCTTCGTCGGACACGGGCCTATTCCATGATTGAGGGTAAATGGTTTGGCTTAGTTAGGGGCATGGCTACAGGTCTCCACCTCGCCAGATCACTTGACCGATGATCCGGTGCTCATTGTCCTCGCTACGGAAGAAGAAGCGATCCGGATGCTGGCCCTTGTCCTCATTGTCGCTGCGCAATAGCCACTGCCCAACCGGGCCCTGAACAAGCCTCTTCACGATGGCGCCGTCGCCGCCAGCCAGCACGAATACCTGGCCATCGACAGGCTCAAACCGAGAGCGATCGATGAGCAGGACGTCTCTGTCATTGATGGTCGGCCACATGCTCTGACCCTCGGCATAGATGACGATCAGTTGATCATCCTTGGCCCCTTTGGCTCTCAGCCATTCGCGCTTGAAGGCGAGGGTGGAGCGGATCTCCACATGCGGGTTTTCGCTGCCAAGTCCTGCTGCTGCTCTGGCATCGTACTGAGGGATGTAGGCGTATTTACCATCCAGAGCGTCTTCGTCTGAGCCCTCCGGAAGAGGAGTTTCGGCGGAAACATGATCGTTGCCTCGCTGCGCTGCAGTGATCGCCGCAGCTGCGCCAATGACGGCAGCGCCAACGCCCGGCACAGCGCGCATCAGATCAAGCTCGCTCGCCAGCCTGGGACTGAACTCAGAGACAGGAACCTGGAGGGCCTTTGCGAATACGACGGCGGCGCGAAGGCTTAAGGCGGTCCGCCCATTCATGAAATGGCTAACTGCGCCTTGAGTGACGCCCTCGCCAAGCTCTGCAGCGATACGGTCCTGAGTCAGACCGAGCTCTGCACGCTTCGCATTGTATAGCGCCTTCAAGCGCTGGCTGTCCTCCACCTGCCAATCAGCAAGCGGGACCTTTCGAGAGTTTTTCGTCATGTGCGAATGATATGACCACCGGTATTGGCGCTACCAATAGCGGCGGTATTGACGAGCAACAATACCGCCGGTCATACTGGGCGCGTAGAACCACTGTTGAGGACGTCGCTATGCGCCGAATCCCGCTTTCCGAATTTGCCAAAGAGCACGGCCATACGAAGGCCGCTCAGATACTTGGCTGCACGCAGGGTGGCCTTAGCAAGGCAATCCGCGTCGGTCGTGACGTTTACGTGACCGTTGATGAAGACGGAACGGTGAGTGCCCAAGAGCAGCGCCCATTCCCGTCGCAAAAGTCCGCCGCTTAACCACTTTCAATCACAAGGAGCCGTCCCCGCATGTACGCCAACCCCAAGCACCTGCATGACCGTGAGATCAAGGTCCGGGTCGATGAGGACACTTTCAACCTGATACAGGCCTTGGCCGCGTATCACCGCACCCAGCGCGCCGTGCTGTGCCGCGAACTGCTGGAAGCGCAGCTGGCTGCCCTGGCCTCGGAGAATACCGGCGATCAAACCGCAGCCTGAAGGCCGCGAGGAGGCCCTATGCCGACCGAACAATTCGGTCTGGACCCGGGATCGATGGATTTGCTTGAGCGAGAGGCGCGAAAGCGGGGGATTACCCCGGAAGCGCTAGCAGCCGAGTTGATTGATCGAGAGCTGGCCAGCCGAACGAAACCTCGAAACGCGAGGGGGGCGGTTCTTCCGTTCCAGCGCAAGGCCTGAACAGGCCCTGATAAGCCCGAATTGCGGGCACAAAAAAGCCGGGGGTGAAGGCCCGGCTCTCTGCAACACAAAACTCTGTAAGGGAATTATGCATATGCAGACCCAAAGTGTACAGGCCCTCAAACGGCCCGCGCCACAAAATGCGAGCCACGATTTCGTGGCGCGCACGATGTCTTCTCGCGAAATCGCCAGCCTGACTGGCAAGCGTCACAACAACGTGAAGCGAGACATCGCCACCATGCTCGCTGACCTCAAAGAAGATGTGCTCAGTTTTGAGCACATCTACCTGGACGGGCAGAACCGCGAGCAAGTTCAGTACTTGCTCGACCGCGAGCACACCGACTGCCTGTTAACCGGCTACAGCCCGGCATTGCGCATGAAGGTTATCCGCCGCTGGCGAGAGCTCGAAGGCCAGTCCGAGGCGCGCCAGGCTGTCATGGCAAACGGCACCAAGGTCATTGGCGAGATCGCCATCATGGAGTGCTTCACGCGCCTCCTGAAGCCTGCCGCGTCCTGCCAGATGCAGATGCTCGCCAGGATCGCCGAGAACAACGGCCTCGATCCGAAATTTCTGCCCAGCTATGCCGTGGATGCTCCGGCGGACGCAGCTGGTGGCAGCTCGCTGCCGACCAAGGCCCTGACCGCCTTGCTCAAGGACAACGGAATCCGTATGTCGCCCGCTTCGTTCAACAAGTCCCTGCAACAGGCTGGGCTGATCAAGGTCATGCAGCGTAAGAACTCCAAGCAGGAGACCGTCACGTTCTGGGCCATCACCGACAAGGGTCTGTGCTTCGGCAAGAACCTCACCAGTCCCCAATCCCCCCGCGAAACCCAGCCTCATTGGTATGTTGAGCGGTTCGCTGAGCTTGCCGAGCTTATCGGCAAAGGACGTCAATGATGGCCAGGTCAAGAAACATCAAGCCAGGGTTCTTCTCGAACGAACACCTGGCAGAGCTGGACTTCGCCACTCGCCTGCTGTTCATCGGCATGTGGACCGAGGCTGACCGGGAAGGGCGCTTAGAGGATCGTCCGCGCCGCCTGAAAATGGCCCTGTTCCCGGCTGACAACGTCGACATCAATCGCATGCTGGATGACTTGGATCATTTGGGGTTCATCAAGCGCTACACCGTGGGCGATGTGAAAGCGATCCAGGTGATCAACTGGGCCAAACACCAGAACCCGCACGTCAAAGAGGCGAAGAGCACCATCCCTGAAATGCCCGGGTTAGAGGGGTCGCAGGTTGAGTCTGGTGCAAGCACGGTGCAAGCACCAGACTCGCATGGTTCTTTCCCGGCTGATTCCCTCTCTTTTGATTCCGGATTCCTGATTCCTGATTCCCTCACTCCGTCGCCTGCGGCTCCTGACTCTGCCGAGCTGTTTTCGAGGTTCTGGAAGCTGTACCCCCGCAAGGTTGGCAAGGACAAAGCCGAGAAGGCCTGGGCGAAGATCAAGCTCACCCAGCCACTGTTCGACGAGATCATCGCTGCGCTGGCCAAGCACTCTGTCACCCCGGGCTGGACCAAGGACAACGGCCAGTTCATCCCGCATGCGTCGACTTGGCTCAACGGGAAGCGCTGGGAGGACGAAGTGCCAGAGGTCGCGGCCAACGTCCACCAGTTGCCAGTGCGCCGCAACGAGCCTGATTTCAACGACACCGAGTGGGCTCGAAACCTGGTGGTGCGCCCATGAAATCAGCCAACCAACTGATGGCCGCTATGGCCAACCGTCCGCCAGAGCTTCACGGCGGCCCCGTGGTTGTCTCGCTGGAGACTGCCGAGGTGGTCAACGACCTGTTCCGCCGCCTGCGCGGGATCTTCCCAGCCTGGCGTCAGGCTTGGCCGTCCACCGAAGCCCTGGCCGCAGCCAAGGAGGAGTGGATCAAGGAGTTCGCCTCCGAGGGCATCCGCACGCTCGAGCAGATTGAGTTCGGCATCGAGAAGTGCCGCAAGCTCAAGAAGCCTTTCGCGCCGAGCGTGGGCGAGTTCATTGCGATGTGCCAGCCGACGCCCGAGGACTTCGGCATGCCTGCACCTGCAGATGCCTGGATCGAGGCGCTGATGGGCGTGTACAGCCACGAGGGCGTGAAGATCGCCGCCGTGGCCACCGGCCTGTTCGACCTTCGCTCAGCCCAGCAGAACGACAAGGGCCTGCAGGCTCGTTTCGACCGTGCCTACCAGATCGTCCTGCGCCGCGCTCAGGAGGGCGAACCGCTCGACGGGAGGATTGCCACCGGCATCGGCCACGACAGCCAGAAAAGCCTGCTGGAGCTCGCAGACGAGCACGCCAAACAGCGCCAGGCCCGCCTGCTTGAGATCCAGCAGATCCCAACCACCGCCGCAGCCTGCCGTGCGCAGCTGATGGCCAAGTTGAACATCAAGCGCGCCGGGCAGCCGGCCGGGGAGGGGGTGTGATGCGTACGTTCAATCCGCGCGGCATTAAGCCGTGGATGCTGCGTCGACCATGGCTGGCGCGCCTGTTCCTGCTGTCGCTCCTGCCTGTTATGCCGCTGATCTTCGCTGTAGCCGTGCTCTGGCAGAACCGCAGCGAATTTTCGGAGATTGCGCGCGCCTGCGAAGCGATCTTCCTGCCTTGGGAGAAGCACTGATGGACACCAACAAGATGCGCGACATCAGCCGCGAGCAGTTCGAGGCGAGATTCCCAACCCCTGCCGGTATTGATTGGAATGAGAGCATAGGTATGTATGAGGTGGTTGATGTTTGGAAGCTGGTTAGCACTCTCCAGATAGGTGAGCGCAACTGGCGGTGGGAGGGCTGGCAGGCCTCCCGCGAGGCCGTGTTGGTGGAACTGCCTGAAGGATTCGATCTCCATGATTGGGCGCCAGAGCGGTGCTCGGTAATCAATCGCCGGGAAGCGGCTGAGGCAATCGAGGTCCAGGGCCTGAAGGTGGCGCCATGACCGAGTTACTGTTCGCCGCCGCCGGCCTGCTCGCCTCAATCATTATTCTTTTGGTTCTGGTTGGGGTGCCTATCGCCGCCTACCAGATCCAGTCCGCCAGTTTTGAAATTTCTCGGCTTCTCTGGGAAGAGTTCCGCCGCCTGCACTGCGAGGAGGACGATCATGACTGACTTCGTGATGCACAGCATGGCAGACGTCAATCGTCTCTTCGGCATCCTGCAGGCCCAGGACTTCACCCGGCCCAAGAAGATCGTCATCAAGGACCAGGACCGCAGCGGCGAGCAGAACAAGAAGCTCCACGCCTGCCTGAGCGATATCGCGAAGCAGGTCGAGCACGCTGGCAAGAAGTGGGACGTCCTGATCTGGAAGCGCCTCCTGACGGCCGCCTGGCTGCGTGAGAGCGGCGAACAGCCTCGGCTGATACCAGCGCTCGACGGCAACGGCTTCGACGTCGTGTACGAGCGCACAAGCCAGCTCAGCGTGAAGCAGTGCGCAAGCTTGCTGGAGTGGATTCAGGCGTTCGGCGCGGAGCACCAGGTGCGCTGGAGCCAGAAGGATCTGTGGGAGGGGCGTTACTGATGAGCCATCAATTCAAGCCAGGCGACCTGGCTATGACTCTGGTCGGAATTCCTGGACACATCGAGTCTGGCGCCGCCGTCGAGGTTGAGTCAATTCTTCGCCCCGGTGACATCGTGCGCTATCGCGGGGAGCGTCGAGAAATCGCCAAGCCCCAGGTGTTAGTCATGCGCGACGGCTCTAAGTACAGCTACCACCCGCATCAGCTGATACCCCTGCGCGGAGACTTAGCCCCCGAGCAGCAGAAAGCCAAGGAGGCCGAGCCATGCGCGTAGTCAGCAAGAAGGTCCGCGACAGCGCCCGGGACCAGGACTGCACAGTCCGCATCCCCGGCACCTGCAATTTCAACCCAGACACGACCGTTCTGGCGCACCTGCCATGCGGGCAGAAGGGCATGGGCATGAAGGGCTTCGACACCGTGGCGGTATACGCCTGCAGTGCCTGCCACGACGTGCTCGACGGGCGCGGTAAGGGTGAAGTGGACTGGTCCGATATGCCTCGGGCGATCGCCGAGACGCACGAGGCCCTGATCCGGGCTGGGCTGATGACCGTGAAAGGAGCCGCCTGATGGACTTAATCCTACCGTGGCCACCGGCCGCATGCAGCCCAAATGCCCGTGTGCACTGGACCAAGAAGAGCAGGGCGGCCAAGTCCTACCGGGCAGCCTGCCACCTGCTGGCGAAGCAGGCCGGCATCACTGCGCCGGAAGGTGAAGCGCTGCTCATGCTCGAGTTCGTGCCGCCCGACCGTCGCCGGCGCGATGACGACAACCTGCTGGCGATGTTCAAGGCGGGCCGTGACGGTCTGGCGGACGCCCTCGGCATCGACGACAACGTGTTCGCCACTCAGATCAGGGTGAGCAAGGAAACCACCAAGGGCGGCGCCGTGCTCGTCCGCGTAGAGCCACGATGGGAGGCAGCATGAACTGGACACCAACCGACACCGGCCAGCTCCTGCTGTTGGCCATGGCCATCTTTGGCGCCTACTGCATCGTGCGGGGCATGCGTATCTCGAGTCGCTTGAAAAAGGAGCAGGGCCTGTGAACTATCAGAACGTGGTATCAGCGGTAGTCCGCGCCCTGGCGGCAGAGACGATCAACAGCGCTGGCGGGTGCGACTTCGAGCCGAAGGTTCAGGCCACCAAGCAGAAGGGCGCCATTGTGGGCAAGGAAGCCGCATTCCTGATCGATTGCATGGTGCACGCCAGGCTGCGCACCCAGCTGGCCGCCGAGCACTGGCTGGTGCTGGTTGCGCAGTACTCCACGCACGCCGAGCGCAAACACGAAGCGATCATCGCAATTGCCAAGGCCATCCGCTCACCGGCTCCGGAGCGATTCCGTCACGCCGCGGTGGTGACCTGGGCCATGCCGAAGCTGCCAGGACAAGATGGGAAGCGATCGACCAACGTTCTGCCTGCCGCCTGGTACTGCATGGATAACTGGCTGGATGAGCCGGTCGCCGAGCGCACTCAGTACCGGTGGAAGGCAGGCCTCTGCAAGGAGCTGCGTCGCCGCGTAGATCTGGCGCTCACAGAGGCTCAGGAGATTCTTGATGCGGAGGGCTTGATTCAGAAAATTGCCGCTTGACGATTAGTGGCAGAGTGGCATACATTTACCTCTATCTTGTCCTTCTTGCGTGTTAAGAATGACGAACCAAAGCCCGGCCACTGTGCCGGGTTTTTTATTGCCCGCAAGAGGGCCTCAAGAGTGCCCGCCACTGAGCGCGCCTCGTTCATGCACAGCAAGAGGTCGAGCATGGATCTATTCCACCGCCTGCTCGAGAAGTTCGACTGGATGATCGCGGGCCTATTGGGGGCCCTGGTCGCTACGCGCTGGCACAAGGACGACCTGACCGACCGCAAGGCCTGGTTGCTCTTCCTGTTCACCGGCATGGCCTGCGCCCACTACCTTACCGGCATGGTCAGCGCCTATTTCGGGATCACTGAGCCGCGTAGCGTCGCAGGCGTAGGCTTTCTTCTCGGCACATTCGGCGGCTCACTCATTGCCGCCATCAACCGGGCGATCAAGGCTGCCGATCTCTGGTCTGTCATCAGGTCCAAGTTCGGAGGGCCTAGCTCATGATCCTCGAATACATCAACGCGTTCTCCGCAGGGGGCATCGCCTTCTGGGCGACGTGGTCGATCTTCAGCGGGAAGGTCCGAGACGGCGTTATTGGCAAGTTCCTGTACGCGGTCATCGCCATGAGCGGCTACGCCATCCTTGCCAGGTCGGATCGGATGTTCTTCACGCCGAACACTGCTGGCGTGACCATGCATGTTGCCCTGTTCCTGGCAGGTCTCCGGCACATGTTCATGCTGACCTACTGGCCGCGGGTGAAGCGCTGGATCTGCCGGCGCCTGGACTGCGACCTGTGCAAGCGGTCGAGCTGAGCGCTCCACAAAACAGAAGTACGCCGTTTCGTGGCGCACAACCGTGAGATGGATTTGGCGCAAATTTTTTCAAGCATTGGTTGAAATGATGGCGAAACGATCTCATCTATGTGGTGCACTCAACAACATAGGAGACATGAGATGCCCAACTTTGTAAAAGGTGATGTGGTCACGCTGAAAAGCGGCGGCCCAGCAATGACCGTTGAACGTCTGCATAACGACTTCCAGACTGGCGAGCCGCTGGTTCGTTGCGCATGGTTCGACAAGGCAGAAACCACGCAGTACCACAATTTCGGCCCGGAGATGCTTGAAAAGGTAGAGTGATTGCTAGGGTTTTCCAGTGAAAGCCTCAGTGCTACAAGCTCGGCGCCTCTCCTGGATATCAGCCAGGGAGGCGTTTTTTTTGATTTCCGCATAACCGTACCTGAGGGGGATGTATGAGCAGACTGAACCCCCCTGCCGACCTGCTCGATGCACTGTGGCTCACTCTTCGACCTGCTCCTGAGGTCTGGGATTGGATACAGGCAGAGATCCTCGCCACGACCGGTAGCATCTACAACGAAGAGCACACTCATCTAGTTGACGCCAATGTCGGCGTGCTGTGGGCGTCCTCTGCGTTCGAGAAGAAGGGCAGGACAGTACTGGGCCAGGCCGAGCAACTGATGATTCGCGCCGGTGGCTGGCAGAAAGCCCGGCAAGAGCAGCAGATGCGGGACTGGTTCGGTGAAGAGCCTGAGTTCCTCATCACCCTTGCCGCCGACTACTGCGCCCAGTGCACCGAGGCTGAGTTCTGCGCCCTGGTCGAGCACGAGCTCTACCACATAGCGCACAAGCTCGATAAGTACGGCGCCCCGGCATTCACCCAAGACGGGCTGCCCAAGCTTGAGATGCGCGGCCATGACGTCGAAGAGTTCGTCGGAGTGGTACGCCGCTATGGTGCGAGCAACGACGTACAGCAGCTCATCGACGCTGCAAGCCGGCCGCCTGAGGTGGCCAAGATCAATATTGCGAGGGCCTGTGGTACCTGCCTGCTTAAGTCGGCTTGATATTTGACAGGCGCTTGACGGAACCCAATTTATGGCAGCCCTGAGCAACGAGGTGAAGGCCTTTATCGTTCAGGCGCTGGCCTGCTTCGATACACCGTCTCAGGTGGCCGAGGCCGTCAACAAAGAGTTCGGCATTGAGATCAGTCGCCAGACGGCTGAAAGTCACGACCCCACCAAGCGGCAGGGACGCAACCTGGCCAGGCGTTGGGTGGTGCTGTTCGAGGACACCCGCAAGCGTTTCCGCGAGGAGACTGCCGAGATCCCGATTGCCAACCGCGCCTACAGACTCCGCGCCTTGGGGAGGATGGCTGAGAAGGCGGAATCCATGAAGAACATGGCTTTGACCGCTCAGCTGCTGGAGCAGGCCGCCAAGGAAGTCGGCGACGTGTACGTGAATCGCAAGGTCGAGCCTGACAAGTCGCTGGACGACGAGATCAAGCGGCTGAACATCCAAAAGCTGCAGCGTGAACTGGAGGACCCGAATCAGGGCCTGCCCGAGCCGAAGCAAGTAATAATCGGGGTAGAAGATGCGTCCTGTCCTGATGCTGAACAAGCCGCAGTTTGAGTTCATCAAGTCGCACAACAAGTTCATGGCGTTCGTGGGCGGCTACCGCAGCGGAAAGACCTTCGTGGGCTGCGTGCGGATGTGCATCAACGCCTTGGAGTTCCCTGGCATTCCTCAGGGCTACTTCGCGCCGACCTACCCGCAGATCACGGACATCTTCTACGACACGCTGCCGGGCGTTGCTGAGGCGTTTGGCTTGTTCGCTGACATCGTTGCCAGCAACAAGCGCGTTTACCTGCGAGACAGCAAGGGACGCTGCCTGAGCACCATTGTCTGCAAGAGCATGGAGCACCCGCACCGGATCGTCGGCTTCAACATCGCGCACGCCCTGGTCGATGAGATCGACTGCATGCCGATCAAGAAGGCGGACAGTGCCTGGAAGAAGATCATTGCGCGTATGTCGACGGTATGGCCTGGCCGTGACACGAACACCATCGACGTGACGACAACGCCTGAGGGCTTCAACTGGGTCTACCGCAAGTTCGTCAAGGAGCTGGCCGCCGATCCAACGCAGCGCCAGTTCTACGGCATCGTGCATGCGTCCACGCGGCAGAACGCCAAGAACCTGCCAAAGGACTACATTCCCTCTCTGCGCAAGTCATACCCGGCCAACCTGGTGGATGCCTACATCGACGGCCTGTTCGTCAACCTGACGTCGGGCAGCGTCTACCCGAACTTCTGCCGGCACAAGAACCACACCAACGCCACGATTCGCCCAGGCGAACAGCTCCATGTCGGCATGGACTTCAACATCAACCGGATGGCGGCAACTATTCACGTCATCCGCGACGGGTTGCCCATGCTGCTCGAGGAGGCCACAAGCCTGTTCGATACGCCGGCGATGATCAAAGAGCTTAAGCGGCGCTTCCCCGGACACAGCATCACCGTCTATCCCGACGCCAGCGGAAAGAACCGCAAGAGCGTCAACGGTAGCGAGTCCGACCACACGTTGCTCCGGGCCGCAGGATTCCCTGTGATGGTCAACCCGTCGAACCCTGAGGTTCGGGACAGGGTGCTGGCAGTCAACGCAATGCTCCTCAACGGAGAGGCTCACAGGCGCTATCTGGTGAACACCGACAATTGCCCGGTCACTACCGGGGTGCTCGAGCAGCAGGCCTACACCGACAAGGGCGAACCAAACAAAGACGGCACTGAAGACCCGGTCGACGCACTCGGCTACTTCATTGTTCAGCGCTTCCCGATTGCGGGCGGCTACACACTCGCAAACGTGAGCAATCCATGAGCGCATACACCTTCATCAAGGACAGCCTGCAGAACCTTGTCGCTGGACTGGGTACTGCGCGCGACAAGTCATCCCACTCGCACTACACCGTGCCGGAGATGGACGACCAGCAACTGCTGAACGCATTCCGAGGTTCGTGGACTGCGCAGAAAGGTGTGAGTATTCCAGCGATCGATGCGTGCCGGAACTGGCGCAGCTGGCAGGCCAACAAAGAGCAGATTGAGCTCATCGAGGCCGAGGAAGAGCGGCTGAATGTAAAGGGCAAGATCCTTGAGGCTCTGCTGAAGTCTCGCTTGTTCGGCGGCGCTGCGTTATTCATCGGTACCGGCGACCGAAACACTTCAACCGAGCTAAAGCCTGACTCAATCCGTCAAGGTGGTATCAAGTACTTGACCGTGATGACTCGCCGACAGCTATCGGCTACTGAGATCGAGCAAGACCCGCAAAGCCCACGATACGGAAAGCCCAAGGCTTACCGGCTGCCAGGCTCTGAGCTTGAGATTCACCCATCCCGGCTGGTCATCTTCGTAGGCGTGCCACACCCCGATCCAGAGCTAGCCATGGGTGCCGGCTTCGGCTGGGGTGATTCGGTGCTGCTGGCTGCGCTGCCTGCCGTGCGTCGCTACGACGAGACCGTGGCCAACGTGGTCAGCCTGGTCTACGAGGCAAAGATCGACGTCATCAATATCCCGAACCTGATGACGAGCATGCAGGACAAGAATTACGAGCGTCAGCTGCTCGAGCGTCTGCGCTTGGCGGCAACTGCCAAGGGCATCAACGGCACGCTGATACTGGACGGGCAGGAGACCCACACCTCCAAGTCGGCCAGCTTCAGCACGCTTCCTGATGTCATCGCCAAGACAGAGCAGGGCGTGGCCGGGGCGTTCGATGTCCCGATCACCCGTATGTTTGGACAGTCGTCGACCGGATTGGGCTCGAACGGAGAAGAGAACACCCGAAATTACTACGACAACGTCGCCTCCCGGCAGAAGCTGGACATCAAGCCTGCCATGGGTGTGCTTGACGAGTGCCTCATCCGCTCGGCTCTGGGTGATCGCCCGAAAGAGATCCATTACACCTGGGCGCCGCTCTGGCAACCGACCGCCAAAGAGCGCGCCGATATCGGCAAGACCACGGCGGACACGATCAAGGTGCTCAAGGATGCGGGGCTCTTCCCTGAGGATGCCCTGTCGCAAGCCTCGGTCAACTTGCTTGTCGAGCAGAGCGTCATGCCCGGGCTGGAGGCGGCCATCAAGAAGTTCGGCGCCGAACTGCCGGATGAGGAGGATCCGGAAATCGACGAGGAGGGCAACAAGCTCCCGTCGCGCACCGCCTCCCTCGGCGACGCAGCCCCGCGGCCGTTGTACGTGCAGCGCAAGGTCACCAACGGCGCCGACATCCTGGCATGGGCAAAGTCCCAAGGCTTCGACACCACCGTCCCGGCCGAAGACTTGCACGTCACCATCGCATACAGCCGGCAGGCGCTGGACTGGATGAAGGTTGGCGGTGACTGGGGCAGTCGGCAGGACGGCGGGTTAACCGTCGCCCCTGGCGGCGCACGCCTGGTCGAGCCGCTGGGCAGCGACGGCGCTGTCGTGCTGCTGTTCAACTCGTCCGAACTGGCCTGGCGACACATGCAGATCCGCGAGGCTGGGGCGTCTTGGGACTTCGAAGAGTACCAGCCGCACGTAACCATCACCTACCAGGCCGGCGAGCTGGACCTGAGCAAAGTCGAGCCGTACCGCGGCAAGATCGAGTTCGGGCCGGAGATCTTCGAAGACCTGCAGTAACCGCTCGAGGCAAACATGATCCTTCAAGACTCTGTCACCGCTTCCAATGTGCGGCGGACGGCTGACGGTTACCTGGTGGCCGAGGCCAGGGTCGCCCGCACCGGCATTCAGGACTACCTGGGCACCGAGATCGACCCGGACAACGAGCACGGCCTGCGCGACAAGCCCATCGTCAAGGTGTACCGGCCGGAGAGCTCGGTTTTCCACAAGGACGCCATGCAGTCCTACGCCTACCGGCCCATGACCAACGGCCACCCTGGCGGCGAGGGCGTCAACGCCAAGAACTGGAAAGACCACGCCATCGGCCAGACCGGCGGCGAAGTCGTCCGCGATGGCGAGTTCGTCAAGGTGCCGCTGGTGCTGATGGACGCCAAGGCCATCGAGGACTACGAGGCCGGCAAACGCGAGCTCTCCATGGGGTACGGCGCTGAAGTCGTGTTCCAGGATGGGCAAACCCCCGAGGGCGAGCACTTCGATGTCTACCTCGGGCCCATGAAAATGAATCACCTCAGCCTGGAGCATCGCGCTCGAGGCGGCGAAAAGCTTCGCATCGGTGACAACGACCCCAAACCCCCAAAAGGAGGCCATCAAATGGCTGATTCCCTGCGCACGGTCATTGTTGATGGCCTGTCCGTTCAAACCACCGACCAGGGCGCCCAGGCGATCGACAAGCTGACCAAGCAGCTGGCCGACGCGGGCGTCAACATCAAAACCCTGACCGACGCGCACGCTGTGGCCCTGGCGGCCAAGGACAGCGAGCTGGCCAAGAAGGACGACGAGATCACCAAGCTGAAAGCAGCTGTTCTCAGCGATGCGGATCTCGACAAGCGCGTTCAGGCGCGCGCTGACCTGGTCACCAAGGCCAAGTCCATCGCTGACGCTGACTACACCGGCAAGGGCGATGCCGAGATCCGCAAGGCCGTGGTCATCGCCAAGCTGGGCGACGCCGCCATTGCTGGCAAGACCGAGGCCTACATCGACGCTCGCTTCGACCTTCTGGTCGAGGACGCCGCGAAGAACCCGGCCGGCGACCCTTTCCGCCAGCACATGATCCAGCAGGACAGCAAGACCACCGGCGACGACGCTGAAAAGGCTCGCCTGCAGATGATCGCTGACATGCAAACCGCCCACCGCCCGGCCCAGGCCTAAGGAGAACCAGCGATGGCTACCTACCAAAACACTTATACCAATGCCCCGGCCAAGGGCCTGGTCGGCCAGATCGCCAGCGAGGAGAAGTGCAACAAGATCTCCCGCACCGTCGAGAACGCTGAGGGCATCCGCTTTGGTGCGCCGGTCCAGCGCGGCTCGGGCGACCATGGCGTCGTGCCGTTCTCCGCTGGCGTGTTCATCGGCTTCGCGGTGCTGAACCCAGCCGTTCCTCCGGTTGCCCAGGGCTCCCAGCTGGTCGACGGTTACCCGCAGTACTTCACCGGCGCCTTCATGACCATGGGTCCGATGAAGGTCCAGGCTGGCGGCGCTGTCGTGGATGGCGGCGAGGTGTTCTACAACCCGACCACCAACCGCTACGTCGCTGCCACCGGCGCTGGCATCGTCGGCCCGCTGCCTGATGTCGTGTTCGACACCTCCGGCGCGAACGGCGACATCGTCGAAATCTCCATGGGCCTGCGCCCAATTGCTTCCGCCTAAGGCCGAGGGAACTACCACATGACTCGCTTCGAAGACGCTCAGGCGGCGCTCCCGTTCGTTATCGCCCAAGGCCGTAACATCGAGACCCGCGTCTACCAACGCCGCTACCCAGCCTTCAACTACGCCGCGCACGTGCCGGTCGTGACCGAAGGCCAGCCGTGGGCTATCGGCACCACCTTCTTCACCGTCGATACCGCCGGCGAGGCCAAGTTCCTCAGCGGCGCCGGTACCGACATGCCGTTCAACCAGGTGACCCGCGATCAGGCGTCGCACGACTTCGCCATGATCGGCTCCGGCTGGGAGTGGAACCTGGAAGAAATCAACCAAGCCGCTCTGTATGGCGTCAACCTGAACGACACCAAGGCCATGAGCGCCGCGGACAAGGTTGAGCGCCTGCTGAACGACATCGCCATGCGCGGCTCGACCGAGAAGAACTGGACCGGCCTCCTGAACAGCACCATCGTTGCCCGCACTGATGCGGCCGCAACCGGCACCGGAAGTTCGACTTTCTGGGCGAGCAAGACCGTTGACCAGATCCTGGCTGACATCAACGGCGTGCTGAGCAGCGTCCGCACCAATACCGGCGAGGTGGAATGGGCGGACACCCTGCGCATGCCGCCAGACGCCTTCCGTGACTTGGCCACCCGCCGCATGGGGGCTGGTGACGGCTTCATGACAGTGCTGGAGTTCATCCGCCGCAACAACATCTACACCGCCGAGACCGGCCAGGCGCTGGACATTCAGCCGCTGCGCGAGGCCCGCAACGCCTCCCAGGACGGCGGTGGTCGTCTGGTTGCCTACCGCAAGGACCCGGAGGTGGTTCGCTTCCACCTGCCGATGCCTCGCCGCGTCCTGGCGCCGCGCCAGAAGTCCATCATGGGCTTCGAGACCGGCATCATCGCCCGCACTGGCGGTACCGAGATTCGCCTGCCCGGCGCTTTCGCGTACCTCGATGAAATCACCGCCCCGGCTGCCTGACAGGAGATCACCATGAAAGTGACCAACAACTCCAAGGCGCCGCAGGGTGTGCACACCGCAACCGGCGTGGTTTTCGTCGGTCCGGGCGAGTCTCGCGAGGTAGAGCTGAGCGAGTCCGGCCACAAGCTGGCATCGCGCCTGGACTTCCTGAAGGTCTCCGGCACTGCGCCGAAGGCCGACGAAGGCGACAAGGAGGCGCTGTTCGCCAAGCTGAAGGCGCTGGGTGTCGAGGCTGGCAAGAACTCCAGCCTGAAAACTCTGCAAGAGCGCCTGGTCGAGGCTGAATCCAAGGCCAAGGAAGAGGCCATCGCCAAGCTCAAGGAAAAGGGCGTTGAAGTCGGCGACGACGTCACCCTGGAAGAGCTGCAGGCCGAACTGGCCAAGCACCCGTAACAACCCCGGGCGGTTCGCCGCCCACTTATTCGAGACATCCCGATGCCAGAATTCTACGGATCCGTCGCAGGCGCCGACGCCTACCACTCTGCCCGGGCGAATGCTGCCTGGGCCGGCAGTGACGAAGCGAAGCAGGCGGCGCTGATCAGGGCATCGGCCTACATCGACGGCAAGTACCAGCAGCAGAACAGCTGCGGGCGTTGGGAGTCGATGTTCTCCGGCGTGAAGACCGGTGGACGGGCGCAGGAACTCCAGTGGCCCCGCACCGGCGCAACGGACAACGAAGGCGCGGCCATCCCGCCTGACGAGGTGCCAGCGGAGATTGAGCGGGCCACCTACGAGGCGGCTCTGCGCGAACTGGTGAACCCTGGCAGCCTGAGCCCTGACTACGTAGCCGCCGAGGCCATAAAGCGGCAGAAGGTCGACGTGCTGGAGATCGAATACCAGGCCACGGCCACGCCTGATGGCGGCGTCCCGACGCGCCCGGTGTTGACCGTAGTGGATGAGTTGGTGGCCCCGCTCCTGCGCAGTAACAGGTTGTGCGGTGTGGCGGTGTTCGTCGTATGAAGGCCTCCGAGGTAGAGGACGAGATCAAGCGGCTGGAGGGCGAGGCCAAGCAGGCCTACCTCGAGCAGGTAGCCCAGACCGTTCGCTACATCAGCCTCGCGCAGCTTGAGCAGGCCGTAGACGACAATGACGAGGATCGCATCGCTGAAATCCTATCGCTGGGCCTGCTGGCCGTGCTGCTGGAACGCCTGCGCGCCGCGTATGCCCGCGGGGCCAGCAAGGAACTGGTGGCGATCATCATCCCTGTTGTTCGCCGCGAGATCGACATGAGCGATCGCAGCGTGAGTGAATTCCTGAGCGCCCAAGCTTCTGCGCTGCGGGAACAGGTGGCTCGTGACCAGGCGGATGCGGTGCGTGTAGTGTTGTCGATGGGTCGCGACCGTGGCGACTCGGCGCGCACCGTAGCGCTGAACTTGGCAGGACGGCTGAGCCGGCAGACCGGGCGCCGCACTGGCGGGGTCGTTGGTCTCAGCGGCGCTTCTGCCGAAGCAATCGAGCGTGCGCGCGACCAGCTCGCCAGTGGCGACCCGGGCAATATGCGCAACTACCTGACCAGGGTGCGCCGCGACCCAGCGTTTGATGCAGCGGTTCGCGAGGCGATAGAGGCGGGAAAGTCGCTCGCCAAGACAACCATCGACCGCGCCACCACGGCATATGCGCAGCGCCTGCTCAGCACCTACGCCGATGCTTTGGCACAGACCAACACTGCCGAGGCCTACAACAAGGGCCGAGAGGAGGGGTGGCAGCAGCTCACGGCGCGCAGCAATGGGCAATACACCTTCGCCAAGAAGTGGAAGACCACGATGGATGGCCGAGAGCGGCGCACCCACGGCGAGATGAACGGACAGACCGTAATGGCAGGCCAGGCATTCATCTCTCCGGCCGGCGCCATGCTGATGTTTCCGTGTGACACATCGCTTGGCGCTCCGCTCAGTGAGCGTATCCGCTGCAGGTGTGTTGCCGAATATACCCTCCGGAAGACCAGTCAGGCGGTGTGACATGCCGATCAAGAGCACCATGCAGTCGTCGTTCGGGCGCCTGTTCGATAAAGCGTTTGCTGAGGCGGTTCACGACTTCACCGGCACCTACCCGGGCGAAGGTGTCTGGGATCCGGTTGAGGAAGTGACCACCGCCCAGCCGGTCGCCTATACCGGCCGCGGCGTTCTGACTCGCTACAAGTCTGAGCAGATCGACGGGCTGCGCATACTGGCGACCGACGTGAAGCTGATCGCCTTGGTCAATGAGGTGAGCGACAAGCCAACCCCTGGACACAGGATAATTGCTCCAGATCTGATCACCGGCGAGCTCAAAGAACACCTGGTGATCCATCCGGTAACCATCGACCCCGTGGGCGTGCACTATCAAATCCAGTTGAGGGCCACCTGATGGCTGGCTGGTCTCTGTCGCCGGCGCTGTTCGCTGATCAGGTGGAAAAAGACCTGGTCGAGATGCAGCGACACATCGTCATCGAGTTGGTCGGCGAGATCATCAGTAATGCGCCAGTCGACAGCGGCGCGTACATGGCGAACAACATCGTCACCATAGGATCTCCTTCGTACGACATCAGTCAGGCCGTCGACATCTCAGGGCAGCCAACATTCGCAGCGGCTACCTCAGCGCTTTCGGACCTCAAGCCTTTCAGTACCGTGTACGTGCAGAACAACGAGCCATACGGTGAGCTGCTTGAGTTCGGCGGATACAACGGGCCGTCCGAGAAGGTCACCTTCGCGGGATACAGCCGAATGTCGCCCATGGGCGTCTACGGCATTTCCTTCATCGCAGTTACCGAGAAGTGGACATGACCGTACCTTTTGAGACAGTCCGCAAGACGCTCACTGCCCGGATGGCGTCATTCACTGGTATTGAGCAGGCGCGGATTGAGTATGCCAACAGTCCGAACCCAGGCGGTGGTGTCTTCAAGCCGCCCGCCGCCGGAGTCTGGTGTGCATTCGAGATCCTGTATGCCACGGCGTCGTTCGCTGGCATGGCAGACAAGCCGCACTATCGCCGGCCTGGCCAGGTAGTGATCCAGTGCTTCTGCCGTCGATCAACCGGGCTGTCCGCCATCAACAAGCTGGCTGATGCCCTGTCCGACCACTTCCAGTCCTGGCAGGACGGCCATATCGAATGCCTAGAGGTTTCCCAGCAGGTGGTGGGCGACTTCGAGGACTACTACCAGATCAACGTGAACGTCCGGTTCCGCGCCGGCTGACCTGCAAGACCCTGATCCTGCCCGCCTTGAGCGGGTTTTTTTATGCCCGCATAAAGGAGACATTCGCATGTCGTCTGGCGCCCGCGTTACCAGTTACCTCATCCCCGAGGTCACCCCCGGCATCACCCCGACCACAGGCAACTGGGATACCCTGCGCCTGACCAGCAACACCTTGTCTCCGACCGTGAGCACTCAGGTCAGCGACGAAATCACCGAATCACGCATCAGCCAGGGCTCGGTGGCCACCAGTGCCGATATTCAAGGCGATCTGGTTGGCGAGCTTTCCTTCGGCTCGTTCGACAAGTTGCTGGAGGCTGCCTTCTACGGTACCTGGGCCGGCAACATTCTGACGGTTGGCGACACCCGCCGAACCTTCACCATCGCCAAGAACTTCAACGACGTGAGCGTGTTCACCCTCTTCAAGGGAATGCATGCGTCGGTTTTTGCCTTGGACATCCCGTCCGATGGCAAGATCACCACCACCTTCACCATGGTGGGCCTGGATTACGCGGACGGCGACACCAATAGCGTCACCCCGGTGAACCCGCCGACCACTACACCATTCATGTCGAACATCAACGTCGGCACCCTGACCGTCGACGGTCAGTCGCTGGAGGGCGTGGCGTGCGTCTCGGCGCTTACCGTCAACCTGGACAACAGCCTGCAAGCTCAGCGCTGCATCGGCAATAGCAAGCTCGGTCCGGGCGCCCAGATCGCCACCGAGGCGGCCATCACCGGCACCATCACTATGGCCTGGTCGAACCGCGCTTGGCAGATCTGGAAGAACACTTTCACCCGCCTGCCGATCGCGCTTTCGTTCCCGATCGAGGACAGCCTGGGCAACCAGTACGTCTTCGACTTCCCGGCCATTGAGATTGACGGTGATCTGCCGAACGGCGGCAAGCGTGATCTGATCGAGGTGACGCTGAACTACACAGTGGCCAAGGTCGCTCCGACCGTGACCCGCGTTCCTGTGGTTGCCGTAGCCGCTGTCGATGTCTCGCCGGCCACCGCCACGCTGGATGTGGGTGATACCCAGCAGATGACCAAGACCGTCACCCCATCTGGCGCTCCGCAGAACGTCACCTGGACATCCAGTGCGCCTGGCGTAGCGTCCGTGAGCATCGGCGGCCTGGTCACCGGTATCAGCGCTGGCACTGCGACCATCACGGCGGCCAGTGTTGCCGACGGCACCAAGACCGACACCGCGGTTATCACCGTCTCCTGACTCTTTTTGGTCGCTCCGGCAATGACGCCGGCCGGCGCGGCCTTTTTTTATGGCGTGGCGTGAGGATTATTCATGGCTCTTAAGCTGAAAAAAACTGAATCCAGCAAGAATGGCGAAGCGCGCTGGGAAGAGTTCGACAAAGACACCAAGGTATTGCTGATGCCCTTGGATAATCAGCAGTACCAGATCGCCCTGGAGCGGATGCGACGTCGCTTGGCTCGAAATGATGCCCAGTTTTTAGAAGGCCAGGTTGGCGTGCTTGAGGGCGAGAAGTCTGAACACGACAATCATTGCCAGCTCCTGGCCTCGTTCATCATCAAGGACTGGCAAGGCGCCGAAGACGAAAACGGAAAGGCACTGGCCTACAACGAAGCTATCGGCGCTGAAATGCTGCGAGGCGATTCAGATTTCTTCTACTTTGCCCTGCGCCGAGCCTCGACCATCGCCGCTGAAAATCGGCAGGAGCTGGACGAAATCAAGGGAAAGTCCTTGCCCGATTCCAGTGGGAAGCCGAGTGGGGGCAGGGGACGCAAAAGCGTAGCCTGATTTATCAGAAGCTGCGCATTGCCGTCCCTGACGAGCCGTCCTTAGATGTCGTAACAGGCAGCCTGCTGAATGCCTTCCGTAATGCTGCGAGAGGTCGTAGATACCTCGTTGGTATGGCGGCAGTGCAGCCTTTAAGGCTTTCTGCCAGGGAGATCACCGACTGGCTGGATGCTCATCCCCTGCCGCTGCCTAGATCGATGGTCGACGAGGTTCTGTTTGCACTCGACGAGCTTGCACTTGCGTCGGATGAGGAGGGCGAATAGGCACTCGCAGTGGATGGTTCCGGGGTGTTAGATTCACCTCAGCACAAGGAGGGTCAACGTGAAGAGCCTATTTATTGCAGCCCTCATGGCTGTCGTTTTGCCTGTACATGCCGATGATAGCCAGAGCAAGTGCAAGAAGATCTCAGCTATGGCCGGAGAAGCCATGGCAGCACGCCAGAAAGGTGATCTTCTGGAAGACGCGATGGCATCGGTAGGCGACCAGAGCAAGCTTTCAAACGCCATCGTCCTCAGGGCCTACGGAGCGCCAGTGGCTCCGGTTACGAGGCTGAAAGACAAAGCTGTATCAGATTTCAGGAACGAGGCGTTCGCCGAGTGCTACCAAGCGTTCAATTGACACCTACAGAACAACGACCCGCTTCGGCGGGTTTTTTTATGCCCGGAGAAAGCCATGGCGCTGAAATCTCGGCTCGAGCTTGAAGTCGACGGACGAAGTGCCGAGCAGCAAGTCAATGACATTCGGGCAGCTCTTGAGGCCCTTGAACAGGCTGGCGTGCGAGCAAGCTCGACGCTTAGAAAGTCTGGAGGCGACTACGCCAACCTGGCTATGGCTCTGTCCAAGGTCCAGGCCGCTAACGACAAGGTCACCTCATCCAACGACGCTGCCGCCAAAAGCGCAGACGCAGCCGCCAAAGCCGCAGCCTCCCAGCGAAAGGAGCTGGATAGCCTGCTTGGCAAGATTGATCCCTTGACCAAGAAGCTGAACGACTTGGCCGCGCAGGAAGCTGCGCTGGTCCAGGCCCGCAACTCTGGGCAGATCAATGCCACGGCTTTCGACTCCTACAGCCGAAAGTTGCAGGAGTCACTTACCTCGTTGACAGGTGTATCAACCGCTCAAAAGGCTGTTGGCGAGAGCGCTGAGCAGGCTCGCGTGAGAATCCTCGCAGTTGCTGAGGCGTCCGTAAAAGCCGCACAAGATCAGCGCAACCTTGCCAGCGCAGCGATTGGGCTGTCCGAAGCAGAGCAAGGCCTGCTTTCGGGGAACATGATCCTTGCCTCCAATCAGGGCCGCGTAGCCGAGACAACGCAGAAAGTTGCAGTTGCTGCCCGGCAGGCAGAATCAGCCACAAGGAAGCAGTCGGATGGCCTGCAGGATCTGCTGGAGAGCATCGACCCGACCACGCGGGCTCTGAACCGGCTGGATGAGCAAGAGCGCAAGCTCGCTCAGAAAAAGAAAATCGGTGCCATCGATGCCGACACATTCGCCCAGTACCAGGGAAAGATCGATCAGGCGCGGGCCGCACTGGCTGGCTTCGATGACGGTCTCAAGCGTACCGGTATTTCCGCCAAGCAGAACGCGCAAGCACTACGAATGGTGCCAATGCAGTTCACGGACATTTTCACGTCCATAGCTGCCGGGCAACCAATTATGATGGTCGCGCTTCAGCAGGGTGGGCAGCTGAAAGACTCGTTTGGAGGAATTGTTCCTGCTGCGAAAGCCTTGAGTGGATACGTTCTTGGGCTGGTCAATCCATTCACTGTGGCTGCGGCTGCAGCTGCAGTTCTCGCCTTGGCGTACAAGCAGGGGAGCGATGAGTCCAGCGCATTCAATGCCTCTCTAGCTATGACTGGAAACACTGCAGGAACAACCACGGCGCAGCTTGCTGGGATGGCTCAGCAAGTCTCTGCGGCTGGCGGCACGGTCGGCAAGGCTGCTGCAGTGCTTGCTCAGCTCGCTGCATCTGCACGCATTCCGGTATCCGCGTTCGAGTCGATCACCCGCGCGGCGATTGACTTCGAATCGGCAACCGGCCAGGCCGCAGAGGAAACGGTAAGCAACTTCAAGAAGATCGCGAAGGATCCAGTTGCCGAGATCCTCAGGCTCAATGAGTCGATGAACTTCCTGACCGCGTCTACCTATGAGCAAATCAAAGCACTTCAGGAGCAGGGCAATACTCAGGCGGCGGCGCAGATTGCCAACGACGCATACGAGCAGGGCCTCAACCGTACCTCTAAAGGCGTACGTGACAACCTCGGCTATATCGAGTCGAGCTGGAAAGCGGTCGCTGGTGCTGCAAAGGCGGCATGGGACGCGGCCCTGAATGTCGGTCGCGAGAAGAGCCTTGATGATCAGTTGCGCGCTCTTGATGAGCAGCTGAATGCCATCGCGGAAAGCGCATCCAGAAAGAAGCAGCGCAACCCGAGAGGGGCCCAAGCTGACCCTCTCAGTAATTTGACACCCAGTGATACCTTTCGCCAAGAGTCACTTGAGGCCCAAAAAACTCAGCTTTTAATCAAAAAAGCCGAGGACGATCGCCGAGCAGCAGCCAAAGGATTTGCTCAGCAACAACAGCAGCAGGCGCTTGATGATCAGGTTTCTCTTGATCGGATGCGCAAGGAGACCGAGAGCAACGCCGACAAGCGTGCCAGAGAGCTTGCCGAATACAGGCTTTTGGTTGAGCGGCGCGTTACCCAGGCGCGCGCTTCTGGTGACAATTCGATCCTGATAACTGCAGAGCAGCAGGCCAAAGACATTGCTGCCATTAACGAGAAGTACAAGGATGCGCGCACTCCAAAAGGCCCGCAGTATCGCGAGGATGCAGGCCAGCGCATGCTGGATGAGGCTCGCCAGCGATATGCCGTTCTGCAGCAGCAGAGCAGCGTAATTGCTGGTGAGGTTGAGCAAACCCAGAAGCTCGGCGCCGAGGCCCGGAAGTTGATCGAACTCGAGACTGAGATCGCCAACCTCAAGGAGAAAAAGACCCTCACCACCTCGCAGAAGCAAGTCCTGGCGATGGCTGAGCTGAATTTGGCACAGCAGAAGCAGAACGCCGAGCTTGAGAAAGCGAATCAGCTGACCAAGGAACGGTACGAAAACGAAGCCAAGCTGAAGGCATTCCGGGAAAATCTGACATCGCAGAACGATTTGGCGAAGGAGGGGTTGGACAGCTCCCTGGCTGGTGTAGGTCTCGGGGATAAAGGCAGACAGCGGCTGCAGGACGATCTGAAAATTCGTCAGGACTACCAAAAGCAGCTCGACAAGCTGAGCCGCGACTACAACAAGATCCAGAACCCTACCGACAACGACACATCTCTCTACGAGAGCGAGACCGCTGCATTGCAGGCCGCGCTCGCAGTTCGCATTGGATACCAGCAGGACTATTACACCCAGCAAGACGAAATGCGCGGGCAGTGGCTGCTTGGGGTGTCCGGCTCATGGCAGAACTACGTCGACATGGCGACTGACTATAACCAGCAGGCGCGGGATGCAACGGCGTCAATCCTGAGCGACACAACTTCATCTATATCCAGCAGCATCCAGGGCGTGATCACTCAGACCATGAGCCTGGGCGATGCCTTCGTCAATCTCGGCACCACGATGGCAGGGTCCGTACTCGGGGCGCTGTCCGATATAACTGCGCAGTGGCTTGTAACGCAGGCCCTAAAAATGGCCGGTATCACCGCTGAAACAACTGCCGTTGTGTCGGCCGAGGGGACCAAGGCTGCCGCAAAAGTTGCAGCGGACGGCATCGCCGAGGCTTCATCGCTATCGACGATTGCAACCACGCTGGCCGCAAATGTGGCGGCCGCTGTCGAGACATTGGCCTCCTGGGCTCCTGCTGCGCTGGTTGCTTCTATCGGTTCGTTTGGCGCCGCCGCCGCGGTTGGCGGCACCGCACTGATTGCCGCATACGCTCTGATCCGCGGCATCAGCGGCGGCTTCTCTGAGGGTGGCTACACCGGCTCGGGCGGCAAGTACGAGCCCGCCGGCGTCGTCCACAAGGGTGAAGTGGTCTGGAGTCAGGCTGACATCAGTCGTTTCGGTGGAGTCGCTTCAGTCGAGGCGCTGCGCAAGGGAAATGTCACCCCAATCCGGGGATCGAACAGCAGTGCCTCTGCGCAGAATACCAGTGGCACCCAGGTCGGCAGCCAGATGCCCCAACCGATCGTGCAGATATTCGAAGACGCTTCGAAGGCTGGCACATCCCAGACGACCCGCCAAGGTAATCAGGATTTCATCAAGGTCTGGGTTGCGAGCGTCATGGGTGACGATGAGGCGCATCAGGCTCTGCAAGCTAAATACGGACTTCAGGCGGTGGGATCATGATCGAATATCCAGCAGAGCTGCCTCTGCCACTACAAAACGGTTACGAGCTGCGCACCCCGGTAGATCCCATGATTCGAACACCCATGGAGTCCGGACGGGCGCGGCAGAGGCTGAACTTCGAGAGCGCTCCAGAAACTGTGAGCTTCACCTGGAACTTCGACACGAACCAGGCGGCATTCTTCAGGGGCTGGTATGCGCGGAATCTGAACTACGGCGTCGAGTGGTTCAGCATGCCGCTGCAGCTTCCGGAAGGATTTCAGAATTTCGAGTGCCGATTCACTGGTAAGCCGGATGGGCCACGGCTAGTGCAAATCACCAGATGGGAGATGTCGGCGACTCTCGAGCTGCGCGAGCCTTCGCTGATCCAGCCTGGCTGGGAGGACTTCCCGCAGTTCTGGTTCATGATGAACATCATCGACATGGCTGTTAACAGGGAGTGGCCCGAAGCATGACCGACTCAGCCATTCTTGAGCAGATCTATCGGGAGGCGGTTGCGTCTGGAGGCAAGGAAGCCTTTGTGCGGACGCTTGAGATCACCTGCCCCGCGTGGTCGGCGCCTGTTCTCATCTGCAACGGATTCAAGGATCGGATCTGCGGGACCGAGGATGGCAGGCTGGTGACATTCGAGGCGGCCAACATCGGCATTGCGCTGGCCGCCAAGAACAATAAGGGCAACCAGGCATTGGCCTTTGGAGTGGATAACACTACCGGCAGGGTGAGGCATTATGCCGACCAAGCCCTTGATGCCAGCGCCCGGGTGACCGCCGTCTACAGGGTTTACCTGGCCAGCGACTTGTCTGCGCCCTGCGAGAAGCCATGCCGCATGACCGTGCAGAGTGACTCATTCGAAAGCAACAACGCCAATTTGCCATGTGGTTTCTTCGACCTGATCGGCACCGGATTCCCCCGCGACGTTGCAAATACCAAGCGTTTCCCTGCCCTGAAATACCTCTGAGGCATCACCTATGGAATGGATCAACAGATACCTGTCCTGCAGGTATGAGGACGGCGCTCGCGGTCCAGAAAGGTATGACTGCTGGGGGCTCTGCAGGGAGGCGCGTCACCTGCACCTAGGACAACGGCTGCTGCCGAACTGGGGCCATGTTCGCAACAACGAGCCGAAGGAGTTCACCCGGGCATACCGGGCCGAGGCAGAGCACATGGAGGTGTGCGGGCCAGAGCCTGGGGCCATTGCTGCCGTAATGCGCGGCGCTCTCTGCGTTCATGTTGCCCTGGTGGTTAATGCTGGCGGGCGGCTCAAGGTACTTGAGATCAACCCCGCCCGTGGTGCTCGCTGCCTACCGCTGCACCAGTGGGAGCGCGACCACAACACCATCATCTACTACCGAGATCGGCAATGATCGAAATCTACCCCAACAAGCTCGCTGCCGGGCCAGCGGAGTTCTGCGCGGTCAAAAAACGCCAGAGCCTGCTGGCATGGTTCCGCGCGGACGGTTTGCCGGAAGAGGTCGAGCCTGCAGCGCTGCCGATGAGCGTGTTCGTCAACGGTGAGCGGGCTCTGCCGACGCAGTGGGCGTCTATTGAGTTCGGACCCGAAGATAGCGTCCAAATATACCGAGAGCCAAAGGGTACAGATCCGTTCTCGATCACCTTCGCGCTCGTGTTCGGAGCCAAGGCGGTCATGAGCGCTCTCATGCCGAAGATGCCTTCCCTGAACAGTGGCGGCAACACCAAGCGTGGGAACGACCTTGGCTTGGCCACCGTGAAGGGCAACCAGGTGAAGCTGAACGCGGTCATTCGCGAGATCGCCGGCCGTCAGCGCCCATACCCGGACTATGCGCTCCCGCCAAACCGCTACTTTGAAGACCCGCGCTCTCAGTGGATCGAGATGCTGCTGGTGGTGGGCAAGGGCAGCTATGACATTCCAGTCAGCAGCATCCTGATTGGCGAAACCCCTGTGATCTCGCTGGGTGCCGATGCCGAATTTACAATCTACGAGCCTGGTGCCGACCTTTCCAATGAGCCGGCTGCGCAGTGGTGGCATTCGGCGCCGGAAGTGGGCGCAACCTCCACCGGTACAGCTGGTATCGAACTGAAGGCGACCTACGCCGTAACGCCTGTTCCTGACGCACAGTCATACCAATTCGCCAGCAAGACAATCACGGTGCCTACCGGTGCCGGGCAGTTTCCTGCTGGTTGGGCCGCCGGCATGATCGTGAGGATTGAGGTGGGCTACCCATTGGACGTCATTGACGGCGGGTCCGGGCGCGACATCATTCGGGGAAGCCTCGACCAGTTCGCTCTGACTGCAGGGATGCAAATTGAGATCGTCGGGGCGAACGCGGGTAACTACACGGTCGCCACCTATACACCTGGTGTCGGTTCCGCGCCGGATGAGATGACCCTGGACTGGGCAGCCGGTGGCGCTGCCACCGGCTTGGCAGTCGGAACTGGTCTGGTCATGGGCATTGGATTCCGCGGCCTGCGATACCGCATCACGGCAGCCAGCACGGCCGCGATATCGGTTGAGCGCATGAACGCCGCAGGCGACAACGACACCACATGGCCTGGGTTTGACACATTGACCACCTCGGCGGCCGTATTGACTCTGGACGGTTCTACGCAAGAGGGTGACTGGTCCGGGCCATTCCCAGCCTGCCCAGCGGGCACCACTACTTCGCGTATCGCCTGGGACATCTTCTTCCCGCAAGGCCTTGTGCATGTGGGTGGGAAGGGTGACCTGAACAACCTGTCGGTGACCGTCGAGATGCAGTATCGAGACATAACCCTGGCTGGCGCCTGGACCTCGTTCAAGAAGACCTACACCCAGAAGACCTTGGATCAGCTCGGGTTCACTGAATTCATGGTTGATATTCCAGGGAGCATCCGGCCAGAGGTGCGGATGCGCCGCATCGGCGCCAAGTCCACCAGCACCCAGGACGCCAACACCGTCCAGTGGTACGGCCTGCGCGCCAACCTCCCCGCGCCGACCAGCTATGCCGGTGTCACGCTGCTGGCCCTGCGGGTAAAGGGCGGCAACCGGATCGCATCCCAGTCTGAAAGCCAGGTATCGGTCATCGCCACGCGCAAGCTGCGCACCAGGCGCGGTGGGGCATGGACTTCGCCCGAGCCAACCAGAGATATCGCAGCCTGGATCGGCTACATTGCGCAAAGCGTTGGCTATTCGGTCGAGGACGGCAACTCAGATCTCGACTTGGACGAACTGGATCGCCTGCAAGCGCTGTGGACGGCCCGCGGCGACTTCTACGACCGCACCATCGAGTCGGCCAGCACTGTCAAGGCCTGCATGATCGAGGCGCTGCAAGCCGGATTCTCGGAACTGACCATCGATAGAGGTCTGATCCGACCGGTTCGTGACGAGCCGCGCGGGCCGGACTTTGACCACATGTACAACCCGCAAATCATGACCAAGCCCCTCAAACGAGAGGCCGAGCACGTCACCGAGGATGACTTCGATGGCGTGGACGTCGAATACCTCAGCTCCGCAACCTGGCAGGTTGAGACCGTCGAGTGCCGACTGCCCGGGGATCTGGGTCTGCGCACCGAGAAGGTGAAGATCGATGGCGTTGGTGATGAGCATCGAGCATGGCGTATCGGCATGCGTCGCCGGCGGCAGCAGGTCTACCAGCGCAAGCGCTACAGCTTCTCGACAGAGTTGGATGCGCTCAACAGCGGCTACCTCGATTACGCGCTACTGGGTGATACCACGCCAGGCTATGGGCAGAGCGCGATGCTCAAAGGCTACGCGAAGCTGGGAAGCCTGCACATGTTGGTTTCTACCGAGCCGCTCAACTGGTCTGCCGGGGGCGAACACTGGATTGCCCTGCGCCGGCGGGATGGCAGCGCCTCTGGCCCCTATGTCGCCACCCGCATCGATGACTACCGCCTGACCATCCCTGAGCTGGACTTCGTGCCGGTTCTGGATAGCGCAATGGACGCGCCTGTTATCCAGTTCGGGCCTAAGGCCAAGTTCTGCTACCCGGCCCTGATCAAAGAGGTCAATCCGAGCGGGACCGTGAGCTGCAACGTCACCGCTGTGAACTACGACGAGCGCGTCTACCTGGACGACGACAACTTCCCACCGGCTTGACCGGACCCTTAACGAGCATGCCCGCCTTGAGCGGGCTTTTTCATGCCCGGAGAAAATATGCGCTACAACACTGGCAACCCGGTTGGAACCGATGGCTCGAGCGATCCGCGCGACCTTTACGATAATACTGCCATCATCGATCTGCTGCTCACGGGGCAACTTGGGGAATATCTGAACCGCCTTGGTGTGCCTCTCAAGTCCTGGGTCGGCATCATGCAGCAGGTAACGGACTACCTGATCGCACAGGGCTATGAGTCGGTCTACCTTACCTATGGCGCTGGCGTCGTTGTCGATCGCCAGACCCAGCTCGTGCAGCGCGCTGGCGAGCTGTACCGGGTTACGAACGCAGCTGATATACCGCTTACCCTCACCGGAACCTGGGCCACTGACGCGCCCAAGCTGCAGGCCGTAGGGGATGCTGCGCTACGACAGGCTCTTGCTTCTTCTGCTGGCGCAAAAATGGTTGGTTACGGGGACATAACTGTCGCGCAAGCTCTCAGTGGAGTTCCTGTGAGTATCACCGCCCACGGCGCCGAGCCAACTCCAGGGATCGATAACACCGGCGCCATTCAGGCCGCTGTCGAAGCTGCCAGAGCAGTTGGCGGATACGTAGTATTTCCTCCGGGCGTATACGAGCAGGCGGGGAAAGTGGACATCCGCAACGGGCTTAGGGGGTTCCAGTGGAATGGCGGCTCGATCAAGTTTACCTCGCCCTCGGCTGGCTTTAGGCTTCGCGGGATTCGTAGCGGGGAAACCGAAAACGTCAAGAACTTTGTCTGCAATTTTGGTAGGTTCGATGCCAACAATCTTGAGGGCGGTAGCGGTCTGCGCGTTTTCGAGGGGGAGAACTGCCAAGATTGTAAGTTCATTGGCAACCGAATCATCAACATGGTTCATGGCTACGGCATTCTTCTGTTTGCTTTCGCTACCGGCGTTGAGCAGGTGTCGGGCAACACTATCGCATTCAACAATATTCGCGGTATTCCAGGCATCACAAAGGACAACACTGGTATCCGCTGGTATCCGATCTCTATCGCCTGCGACCTGAATATCGCCCCTTATGCGGATGCGGTTGCCTACTACGTTGCGCTTGGCGTTGCACCATCTGGAACAATTCTTGCCACCCGGAACACCATAGCATTCAACGAACTAGATGGTGGCTATTACGGAATTACCAACATCAGTGCGCTATATTCGGAGATCGTGGGCAACTGGTGCCGCAATAACATCCGTGGCATTGCTATGGAGTGGACCTCCAGCGAAGGCTTGTTAGCTATGAATCAGATTCGCCGCAACGTATCGGCCGGCATCTTGGCTGGCTATGGCTGCCGCGAGCTGACCATCGACAACAACCGAATATACCCAGAGGACCAGTGGATCGGCGAAGCGTTGATCAAGGTCGGCCTCAGTTCGCCGAACTGCAAGATCACCAACAACAAGACCAAGACGTCGAACAACGTTGTCACTGGCGATTATCACATTTATGTTCACTGCGACTCATCTGACTGCCTGATCGAAGACAACGACCTCGTCGGAGACTGCTACCGTGCCTTTATCGGCGTGGAAAGCGCATGGAACTCGACGCAAACAGCAGTTGAGCACTTCGCTCAAGGCAAGGGATCGTCCCTGAACGATCTTTCCGTTGCAAACATGAACAACGTCACCGTGCGAAACAATGATATTCGTGCGGTATCGACCAAGGCCACTGTCCCTACGGCTATGTACTTCGGTCAGATCAACGACAATAAAGGCGTTCACTCGCTCACCGGCCTAGTAGTTGACGGCAATACTGTCTATTCCAGCAAGCATGCTTGGCAGATGAAGGTAATAGAGATGAACAGCGGGTCGTTCGCAAATAACGTTCTTAAAAAGCAGGTATTTGAGCGCACCTCTACAGCTGCAAGCTTCTCCCTGCCGCGCTTCCTCAACCACTTCATCGAGGTGGAAGGAAACATGCCGTTCGATAGTGGCTGGTCAGTTAACTCTTTGCCGACAGGTGACACAACCCCTAGCGTAGGCCTGTGGAAGGAGAACAATCTGGCGAACACTTCGGCGGTATCCGTTACCACATTCGACGATGCAACTGACAGGAGGGACATTCGGGTTAGGCTCGACGGATTCACCACCCTGGTCCACAACTCAGCCGTAATGCGGCTCAAGGGTAATGCCAACGTAGTGCCGTCCAGCACTAACAACTTTATTACGCTGCGTAGGGAGAATGGCGTCTGGCTTGAGGTGGGGCGAAACTTTTAGAATTCGGCGCGCTTCAGTGCGCGCCATTTTCTATCATTTATCGGATACTGCTTTTGTGAATGGGAAATCTACAGATTTTTCCCACTCGAGCGCCAAGTATTTTGCTCCTTCAACCGTGAAATGTGTTTCGTCCTGGAAAAGTCGGTATCCGTCATACGAGGTAATGCAGTTAGGCTCACTGCTTTTGCAGAATAATTCGGTTGGTATCACCGCGTGAATCCTGTTGCTTTGTTGTGCTACAGTGCGTATCACGCTATTGGTGAATTGCTGTCTCTTCAGGATTAATCCTTTGTCGATGGTTTTGCATCTTTCGATTACTTGCTCTTCCGAGAGGATATATCGAGGAACGTTGTCGCAGCCATCTAGCGACTTTCCTATGTTTGGTGACTGAGCAAAAAGAATCACCTGTCCAGATGCTTGTAGTGCCGCTTTCACTGTCCTGTCTAGGCTTTGTGCAAATACCTTCCTTGACTCCTCCAAGGTTTTTATTGGGTTGCTCACATCAACTATATACTGCTGAGGGACCTTGTACTGTCCATACTCGCTTGGCTCAACTGCCCACGCCCAGCGTGATGAAATTACGATGTAGTCGTACCTGTTCGACTTTAGGTGGTTCTCCCATGCATTGTTCTGGATCTTGCACCCTTCCTCTCTCGGGTCGGGAGCGGCGAACACATGAGTTGTTCCGAACAGAGGATTGCAACCAACGTAATACCATAGAGTGACGCGAATATTATATTTTTTGCCTATGTAGTCGAATGCGCTACGTATATGGGCAGCGTGACTATCGCCGATGATTAGCGCGGTTTTTGCGTCCAACTTTCGGGAGCCAACGTCCTGAGCATTCGCATACGTTGAAATTAGCGATGTTTGCCATTCATTGCGACGAAGGTCGATGCTCTGTGTGACTGGGGAATCAGTCTTTCCATAGCTGGCAATTCGCCATTTCCAGCCGTCCTGTACGTATGCCATTGTCCCGACATATACCAACAGGCAAACTGGAATAGCCAGGTATGCGGCGAATTTACGGTTGCTAAAATTTTTCGCGACGGCGTGGTTTAGCCGGAAAGGGACCTCAATATATTTGTATTGAAATTGGGCCGTGGCCAGAGTGATTAGGCCGATTATGGCAAGGTCTAACGCCGTAGGCTGAGAAAGCACGTAGTATGTGTAAAAAACAATAGCCGGCCAGTGCGTCAGGTATAGTGAGTAGGAGCGCTCGCCAACCCATGTCATAGCCCTGTTTCGCAGAAGTAAGCCTGAGAACCTCGCCTCGCCAGAGTAAATGATCATGGCTGTGCCCAGGCATGGAAGCAGAGCATAGTATGATGGGAAGGGCGTGTTCTCGGTGTAGGTCAGCATGCACCACCCGACGATCACAAGACCTGATAGCAGAATTAACTCATTCAGGAAGTTCTTCAGCCCGTTGCGCGGAGCCCAGGTCATTAACGCACCGATCGCAAATTCGTAGATGCGGAACGGCATCAAGAAGAATGGCGATGTTGGGTCTAGTCTAATCCATGCCCAGGCAAAGTATAGACTCACACAGCCGGCGGCGAATAACATCAGTGGAGCAACGAGACGACTCCTTGCTGATAATAAGAAAACCAATGCGGCTGGCCATACGAAATAGAACTGCTCTTCAACGCTGAGCGTCCAGGTATGTAAAAGCGGCTTGGTCAGTGCGGACGAGTCGAAGTACCCGCTCTCCAGCCAAAACCAGACATTCGATAATGAAAACAGTGCGGCGATTGAAGAGGCTGCTGAGCTCTTAAGGTGCTCACTGGAGAATAACAGCGTGGAAAAAACGAAAGATACTGTGATTGTGCAGGCTGCTGCCGGGATCAGTCTTCTGATTCTTCGGATGTAGAAGTTAGAGAGGCTGAACCTGTCTTTATCAACGGCATCCTTGATCAAGCCGGTGATTAGAAATCCAGAAATAACAAAGAAAACGTCTACTCCTACAAAGCCGCCCGGGATGAACGATAAGCTCATGTGGAATAGGATTACGCCCATAACGGCTATTGTGCGGAGTCCGTCGATGTCCGGCCTATACTTTGTAGCGTTCACTGTAGTTCCTTAAGTTTTTGCTTTGCTGCTTCTATCCCTGAATTTGCAGATTCTGTCAGCAGCTCTTTTGCTGTCTTTGGGTCTTTTTTTGGGTTGTCATTGTCTAGCAGAATCTCAGCCAAGTAGAACTTGGATATTGGGACGTTTTTCAGTGTTGGGCTTGAAAAAATGATAGTCGCTTTTTCAAGGTTTCTTGGAACAAATCTACCAATTTTGTACTCTAGGGCGGCCCGATTAGAGAGCAATATGTCGCCTTTGGCGATAAATCCTTGTTCAGCTATGTATACTGCCAGCTTCTTGGCTTCACTGTTTTGTGTTTTGTATATGAGTTCATTTGTGATTGCTTGAGAAAACTTTATCTCTCTGGAGCTGACGATGGTTCTTGCTAGATTAGAAAGCTCGGCATCAGTTAGTAATCTTGACTCTTTCGCCATAAATACGGCTGCTCTTTGTGCATCCAATGGCGAATTCTCAGCTATTTCGTCCCAAATGCTTTTCTTGTTTAGCTTCCATTCACCAAGCAGCACAACAAATGCTATCGCGGTTACAGAAGCCAGTAGAACAAATAGGTTGCTTCTCTTTGTCACGCTGGCAATCCTTGTATGCGTTGCAATGCTCAAAAGTTTTCAAAATCTCGGAATCATAGCATTTTGAAATTTCCGCCTCAATTCACCTGAAAGAACCAAGGATTTTTTGGCATGATTCCTACACCCTAGCGCTAGGAAGTGCGGAATGTTCGCCTTGGAGAAAGCATGGGTGGGTCCACCGAAACCCAGTACGGAGGCGTAATCATGCTCCGATCTGTGGGTTTATCGCCTCATTCGACAGCTTGGGCGCTGAGGGGCAGCGCCTAGACCATCACGCATACCGCCGCCTGGAGGTATTTTTTGCCTGGAGAACGATCTCATGCCCATCACCGAGCAGCAGCTGCTGCAGGTTCTGCCAAAAGCCCGCACCGTAGCGGGCATTTTTTTGCCTGCGCTAAACCGAGCCATGGTCCGCTGGAAGATCGACAGCCGGTTGCGCGCCGCCGCCTTCTTGGCGCAGATCGGCCACGAATCTGGGCAGCTGCGCGTTTTGGTCGAGAACCTCAACTACAGCGCCGACGCGCTGGTTCGTACCTGGCCCAGCAGGTTCACCGCCCAGACTGCGCCGGCATATGCCCGCCAGCCGGAGAAAATCGCCAATCGTGTCTACAGCGGGCGCATGGGTAATGGTCCCGAATCATCGGGGGATGGCTGGCGGTACCGGGGTCGCGGGCTGATCCAGCTCACCGGGCGCGACAACTACCAGGCAGCCGGCGCCGCGCTGGGGCTGCCGCTAGAGGATCAGCCGGAACTGCTCGAGCAGGCCGAGCACGCTGCGCAGTCCGCTGCGTGGTGGTGGGCGAAGCACGGGCTTAACGAGCTGGCAGACGCCGGCCGCATCCAGGACATCGGCAGCATCATCAATACCGGCAAGCCTGGGCGCGTGCCGCATGGCGCTGCTGAGCGAAAAGCGCTGTACGACATCGCCGTGCGGGTGCTGGCATGACCTGGCTCGGCTCGGCGCCGGCCTGGTGCTGGTGGCTGATCGCGCTGGTGCTGGTTGCCGGTGGCCAGCAGTACCGGGTGGTGATTGCCGAGGGAGCGGCGGCAGATGCCCGGGCCGCGACCGCCGAAGCAGAGCAGGGCCTGGCCAGTTACCGGCTGGAGGTCTCCGAGCGCGACCGGCGTGCCGCGGCGCAGGCCAGAACCGAAGAGCAGCGCCGGCAAGCGCTGGCAGACGAAAAGGGAAGGGAAAGTGACGAGCTTATCGCGAAACTCAAAGACCGCGCTGCTACTGCTGAGTCTGGCTCTGTCGGCCTGCGCGGGGAAATCGCCCGACTGCGCGACGGTCGAGCAGCAACCTGCAGTACCATCGCTGCCCAGCAGCGCGCGACAGGAACCTCTCCCGTCATGGTGCTCGGGGGATTGCTTGAAGACGCTGACCGAATGGCGGGAAGCCTCGCGGAAGCGCTTGAGCGAAGTCGAATAGCTGGGCTGGCGTGCGAGTCGATCATGGGCGGGATGAGCGCGCCCGCTGACCGGTAATTGTCGTAAGCCACAATCTGCCATAAGATACTGTATCTATATACAGTATTGAGCCAAGCATGACAGCCGCCAACCCATTCGAATACGTCGAAGACCTGCAGGCCATATCCCTCGACGAACTGATGCAGGTGCATGCGCCCAATGTGTATCTGGTCAGGATCGACGGCGACAGCATGCAGGGTGCGGGGATCTTCGACGAGGACGTGGCGATCGTCGACAAGGCGATTGATGCGCGGGCCGGCCACATCGTCATCGCGGCGGTGAACGGCGAGCCAGTCTGCAAGCGGCTCGACTATGTTGGCCGGCAGATCGTGCTGCGCTCGGAGAATCCTCGGTACGCGCCGCGGTTCATCATGGAGGGTGACGAGTTCTCTGTCTGGGGCGTGGTTACCTACAGCCTGCGCAGCCACGGGCCGATGTCATGTACTTCCTGATCGTCCGGCGGCGCAAGCTGGGCGTGGCCATCCCGACTGATCAGCTGGGGAAGATCCAGGCCCTAAAGGCAGACATCCACATCGGCGATCACCACAGCGCGCCGTTGGGCAGGGTGTCCACGCAGGCCTGGGTCTTCACCCATTCGCCCGGCGCCGACGTCATCCCGCGTCTGCACGATGCGAAGGTGAATGGCATGGCCCAGCTCGGCATCAACATCAATGGTGTGGAGGAGGTTGACGGCGTGCTGTATGCGCAGTCGTGGTGGTGTCGGACGTTGTAGTTTTGGTTGGGGATTCGGTCGGCAGGACGCCGGAGGAGGGGGGTTTAGCTGTCTAATACTGCTCGATAGCTTCGCGACTTTACTGGTCGAAACTCGCGGAAAGCTCGCAATCTGTATTAGACAGCATGGCCGCGCAGCCCAGTAACGGCGCGCCCTATGCACTGATCAAGCATCTACTGTTGCATCATTGGAGTGTGCGCGGAGAGGTCAGACATTCGGGGCCTTACAGCGTGATTCGGTGGGCGATTTTGAAACCGGCAATGTTACAGACTTTTGCCCGGCGATGCAGGGACGATACGCCATTGGATTGCCGCGCTCTGCCAAGCGCAGGCTGGCCGGTGCGCTGCCGCATCAATTGCATTTGCGCACAACTCGTTGCATTATGCGGCTTATGCAAAAACGCAACGTAGCCTCCGTACTCAAGACCTTGCTCGACCGCCACGGCCTGTCTCCGACGGAGCTGCACCGGCGCACGGGCGTTCCTCAATCCACGCTTTCGCGGATTCTCAGCGAAAAGATCGTTGATCCGTCAGACAAACACGTCTCCAAAATCGCCGAGTATTTCGCCGTCAGCACCGACCAGTTACGTGGCCGCGCCGAACTCGGCGAGTCGCGTGAAGCGGCGCAGCCGGCTCATGGTCATGCCGACATGAGCGATATCAGCCTGTGGGACGATGAAACACCCGTCGAGGACGACGAGGTTAGCGTGCCCTTTCTTCGCGAGGTCGAGTTGGCAGCAGGATCAGGAAGATTCGTCATCGAAGAGAGCGAGCGTGCGCGCCTGCGTTTCGGCAAGCGCAGCCTGCGCCACAATGGCGTCCAGTTCGACAACGCCAAGTGCGTGACCGTGCGCGGCAACAGCATGCTGCCGGTGCTGCGTGATGGCGCCACGGTAGGGGTCAATACCGGTAAATGTGCGATCGGCGATATCGTCGATGGCGACCTCTATGCCATCAATCACAACGGCCAGTTGCGTGTAAAGCAGGTGTATCGCTTGCCAACCGGCATCCGCCTGCGCAGCTTCAACCGCGATGAGCACCCCGACGAGGACTACACTTTCCAGCAGATGCAGGATGAGCAGATCAGCCTGCTGGGCCACGTCTTCTGGTGGGGGATGTACGCCCGCTGAGTGAACATCGTCAGAACAAACCCGCTTCGGCGGGTTTTTTTTCGCCTGCAGAAAAATCCTACAGCCAGCGTGATGCATGGCCTTCATGCATATCCGCAAATCCTCATGTGAAATTCTATGAATAAATGCATTGACTGCATATGCATATGCGCATAACGTGTTTCTCAAGCCGGGTAGAAACCGGTTGTTGCAAAGGCAGCGATGAACAGGCCTCAACTGTTCAGAGGGTTGGCAACTGGCCCGGGTGTGCAGCGTAAAGCACCACGAACAGTTTTCCGGCGGGCAGGCGGCCGCGGTCGGAGTTAACAGTTTTGGACATGACCGCAGGTGTCACCAGTAGTGGCCTGCGGTTGACCACGCATTACTGAAAAGCCGGCGATGGCGGGCTTTTTGGAATGCCGAGTTTAAGCGTAAACCGACCTGTCGACAGTCGTCGGCGGGCATCACACAGGAGACAGGGCAGTGACGAACGAGCAACAAGCGTTACTGGAAATGCCGCTCTGGCTGGTAATCGTCCTGGCGTTGCTGGGCGGTGTTTCCGGCGAAATGTGGCGGGCCGACAAGGCTGGAGCAAAAGGCTGGTCGCTGGTGCGCCGGCTGGCGCTGCGTTCCGGGGCATGCATGATCTGTGGCGTGTCGACGGTGATGCTGCTGTACGCCAGCGGCATGTCGATCTGGAGCGCCAGCGCCTTTGGCTGTCTGACTGCGATGGCGGGAGCCGATGTTGCCATCGGCCTTTATGAACGCTGGGCAGCCAAGCGGCTTGGGCTGCGCGACGGCGCGCGGGCAGATGTGCGAGAGGAGCCCTGAACATGAGCGAACTGACAACCTTACACGCGGCAGTAACCGCAACCATTCGTGAGGCGATCCCGGAACTTGCGTCAGTCGATGCATATTCATCTGTAGGAAATAGCACGGCATTACCCGCACTGCGCCATGGCGTGGTGCGCATGACGGCCGACCCTGCCCCCCGCGATGGACGCTCGGTGCTGCTCGCCAGTTTCGAGGCGGACATTACCGCCGCGGATAGCGCCCAGGCCGAGGCGCGCCTGCAAGGCAGCCTCCTGGCAGCGCAATTGATCGACGTGCTGCGCCAGCAGTTCTGGGAGCTGGATTTCGTCGAAGCGAGCCGCAATGTCGAGGCTCAGTTCGACGGTAGTGGCTGGACGGTGCGCTGGGACCAGCCGGTGCTGCTCGGCGAGCCACGCTGGGATTGGCCCGACCAGCCGCCTGGGCAGTTGATGCTGGGGATCAGCCCGGAAACCGGCCCTGGCAACGAGGGCAATTACTTCCCTGCACAGGATCTGTCATGAGTTACTCAAGTTCAATGCACGACCGCATGTTGGCCTGCCTGGTCATCCCTTGCCGCGTAGTGGCGGTGGATCCTGCCGCTGCGCGGGTACGGGTCTCGGATGGCAGCGGCTGGAGCAGCGCCTGGTTGCGCTGGCATGCACTGGCGGCAGGCCAGGCCCGCCACTGGCGCGCGCCAAGTATTGGCGAGCAGGGCGTCCTGTTGAGTCCCAGCGGCGAGCCAGCCCAGGGTACGTTCTTCCCGGGACTGTATGGCAATGCGGGGAGCCCACCAGATAACCGTGACCATCTTGAAGTGTGGCATTTCGCCGATGGCGGCTCACTGGCCTACGACTGGCAAGCACGGCGCTACGACATCCACTTGCCGACCGGCAACGCCAGCATCCGGGTCGGGGGCAGCACGCTGCAGGTCAGCGACGGCGCCATCAGCCTTGACGCAGCGGCGATCACCCTCACCGGTAGCGTCTCGATCAAGGGCCCGCTGGTGGTCAGCGGCGACATCAATGGTGGCGGCCAGATCATCGACACGGCCGGCAACACGGCCAATCACAAACATTAACAGACCCGCCGATGCGGGTTTTTTTCTGTCAGGAGACTGCTATGCAAACCTGCCCATGGGGCTCGACCATTGCTGTCCGGCCCTCGCCTGGAGGTGCGCCATGATCGGTATGGACCGGCGCACCGGCCAGCCGTTGGCCGGCATCGCCCACCTGCGTCAATCGATTGAAGACATCCTTTCTACCCCCCTCGGCAGCCGCCGCATGCGCCCGGAATACGGCAGCCAACTGCGCCGCTACGTCGACCTGCCGGTCAACGAAGGTTGGAAAAGCGCCGTACAAGCTGAAGTCGCCCGTGCTCTGGGACGTTGGGAACCGCGTTTGCAATTGGAGCGAGTCAAGGTGATTGCGGTAATCGGCGGTCAGGTCAGCATGAGCCTGCGTGGCCGCTACCTGGGCACTGAAGCCATGCTCGAGGTGCAGGTATGAGCCAAGTCGACCTGGCCCAGTTGCCAGCACCTCAGTTGCTCGAAGACCTCGATTACGAGGCCTTGTATCAGGCTGATCTGCAGACCTTTCGCGCGCATCTGGGGGACGCTTGGACCGCACAGCTTGAAAGTGACCCGGTCTGCAAGCTGCTGGAAGTCGGGGCCTACCGCAAATTGCTCAACCGGGCACGCATCAACGACGCGGCCAAGGCACTGCTGTTGGCTTACGCTCAAGGCAGCGACCTCGACCAATTAGCGGCCAATGTCAGCCTGCAGCGTTTGCTCATCCAGGCTGAAGACCGGACTCAGGTACCGCCGCTCGAGGCACTGTTCGAGTCTGACGCGGCACTGCGCGAGCGGGTGCAGTTGGTCTACGAGGGGCTCACCACTGCCGGGCCGCGCAACAGTTACATCCTGCACGCTCGCAACGCCTCGGGACTGGTCGCTGACGCAACCGCCGAGAGCCCGTCGCCCGCGGTCGTCGATGTCACTGTGTTGAGCCTGGAGGGCAACGGTGTAGCAGATGCGCAGTTGCTGGCCCAGGTGGCCGCGTACCTCAATGACGATGACATTCGCCCGGTAGCCGACCGCGTCAGCGTGCGTAGCGCCGAGGTCTTGCCCTACCGCATTGATGCCACCCTTTACATCGCTGACAGCGGCCCTGAGTCGGAGGCGGTGCTCGCCGAGTGCCGTCGTCGGCTGCAAGCCTGGATCAACCCGCGTCGACGCCTGGGCGTCGAAGTTGCACGTTCCGGGATCGATGCACAGCTGCACATTGGCGGGGTCAGTCGGGTTGAGCTCAGCGGCTGGGCCGACATCCGCCCGAGCAAGTCCCAGGCTGCGTGGTGCACGGGCTTCGATCTGAAGCGGGGCGGCTGATATGGACAGCCTGCTGCCGCTCAACCGCACCGCGCTGGAATGCGCCATCGAAGCCGCAGGCGATGAAGACCTCAAGGTCGACTTACGCCTGCTCTACAGCCCCGAAAACTGCCCGCCGCACTTGCTCTATCAACTTGCCTGGGCCTGGTCGGTCGACCGCTGGGACGACAGTTGGAGCGACGCGATCAAGCGCTCGGTGATTCGCTCGTCGTTCTTCGTACATGCCCACAAAGGCACCCTTGGCGCACTTCGGCGTGTGGTCGAGCCGTTTGGCTACCTGATTGAAGTGGAGGAGTGGTGGCAGGCCAAGCCGGCTGCTGTGCCTGGAACCTTCGCTTTGAAGATTGGCGTTTCCGATGCGGGCATCAGTGAGCAGACGTATGCCGAGTTGTCGGCGCTGATTGATGACGCTCGGCCGGTCAGTCGGCATATGACGGGGTTGGTGATAAGTCTGGAAACCCGCGGCGCACTGTATGTGGGCTGCGCCCTGCAGGAGGGCGACGAGCTGGATGTCTACCCGCCTGCCTCATCGATTATTGCGGTCACAGGCGCTATAGGTCGCGGCGGCCGCGAACACACAATAGATACCTTGGACATTGCACATGGCTGACCAGAATTCACAGTATTACGCGATCCTGACCAATGTGGGCGCGGCAAAGCAGGCCAACGCGGATGCCTTGGGCATCCCGTGGAAGATTACCCAGATGGGCATCGGCGATGCCGGCGGCGCCGAGTCGACGCCAAATGCAACGCAACGTGCGCTGATCAATGAGTGGCGCCGCGCGCCACTCAATCAACTCAAGGTCGACGATAAAGACGCCTCTATCATCGTGGCTGAGCAGGTTATTCCGGCCGATAGCGGTGGGCGCTGGATTCGTGAGATCGGCCTGTATGACGCTGACGGCGACCTTGTGGCAATCGCCAACTGCCCGCCGACCTATAAGCCTTTGCTCACTCAGGGGTCGGGCCGAACGCAAGTTGTACGTATGAACCTGGTGGTCAGCAGTGCCAGCAATGTGCAGCTCAAGATTGACCCGAGCGTGGTGCTGGCGACCCGCGAGTGGGTAGAGGGCAGGCTTGCCGAGCAGGACACAAAGCCATCGGTGCTGGTAGCCACTACGGCCAACATTGCCCTGAGCGGCCTGCAGAGCATTGATGGCGTAGCGTTGACTGCCGGAGCACGGGTGCTGGTGAAGAACCAGAATGCGGGCAAGGACAACGGTATCTATGCGGTGGTAGCCGGTGGTGCCTGGAAGCGCAGCGCCGATGCGGATCTAAGCGCAGAGGTCACGCCTGGCCTGATGGTGGCGGTGGAGAAGGGTACAGCCAACGGCGACAGCATTTGGCAACTGGTTACGGACGCGCCGATCACGCTGGGCGTCACGGCGCTTGCTTTTGAAATGCTCGCCGGGCCATCTGGCGTCACCGTAGGTACTTATAAAAGCGTAACCGTTGATAAGTACGGTCGTGTGGTTGCTGGTTCCAATCCGACCAGCCTGGCCGGCTATGGGATTGTCGATGCAGTCAAAATAGGTCAGTACGGAATAGGTACGCCGCTGCCACTGCCAGCGAGTACCGACCTGAACACCATGCTGCTCGATGGCGTGTATGCCTATACATCAGGCGAGCCTTTGAAGAACGCGCCCATCCTGGGAGCGAGTCATTTGATTGTTCGCGGAGCCGCTGCCTACCCGCATCAAGAGTTGAAGCGGATTTATCAAAACCGTTTCTTCTACCGGGCGGCCAATAAGACGTTCCCTACTGAGGCTTCTGCTGACTGGGAGTCGTGGGTAGAAATGCTGCACACCGGGAACATGGTTGAAGCGACCCAGGAAGAGGCTGAAACAGGTGTCTCGGCGTCTGTATGGATGTCTCCGCGTCGGGTCGCGCAGCTGTTGGCCAAAAAGGTTGTTCAATCCACTGAGGCAGTACTTGGCTGGGCAAAGGTGGCGACTCAGACGCAGGTCAGCAACGGCGCCGACGACGCCACCATGGTGACGCCGAAAAAGCTCAGGAATGCCCAAGCCAGCCAGGTTGAGGCAGAGGCCGGGGAGGTCGACAACAAGCTCATGACGCCGCTGAGAGTCTTTCAGGCGATGCGAAGCGCTGCGGCGCAGGCAACGGAAGTCTTCTACGGGGTGTTACGTCTTGCGACCCAGGCAGAGACCGACTCCGGCACCCTGGACACGGTCGCGGTATCGCCCAAGAAAATGCGCTGGGGCTTTGCGTTCAGCTATACGTCCAACGGCTACTTTGTATTTCCCACCTGGCTCGGCGGGCTGATCATCCAGTGGGCGAACGGTCAAATCAACGCAGGTGCTGGTACGGTCAGAGTCAGGCTGCCACTTGAGTTCAATTCAAGTCTGGTGGTGTATTCCATCGGGACATCCGCGACTGGCGTGGTGGTGACTGGGCAGAACGCTTCGTCAACAGGCATCGACATCAATGCCCGATCTGCTACCAATGGCGCGGTGCCGCCTAGCATCGTCGGTTATACGTTCTTCTGCATGGGGAAATAAGAAATGCACTATTACAGTCAGACAACGGGATGCTGCTATTTGGAGGCAATCCATTCAGTGATGCCTCCCGACGCGGTGGAGATTTCCGAGGATCGCTGGAATGCGGTCATTGGTAATCCCGAGCCGGGCAAAGTGCGTGCTCACGACGATAAGTGTTTGCCCATTCTGATCGATCCACCGGCCCTTGGCTCGGACGATATTGCTGCGCGGGAGCGCGCATGGCGTGACGGCGAGCTGTCGGCACGGCAGTGGCTGCGTGACCGTCATCGCGACGAGCAGGACCTTGAGCGCGAAACCACCCTGTCAGCCGACCAGTTCGCCGAGCTGCTGGCCTACCTGCAGGATCTGCGCGACTGGCCCCAGTCAGATCAATTTCCCGTCGTCGAGCACAGGCCGGTTGCCCCGCCCTGGATCGCCGACCAATCCCAATAACGCCCCGCACCGACGGGGCGTTTTCTTTTCTGCTGTACCCCTAATGGCCTCGCTGACGCGGGGCCTTTTCATATCTGGAGAATCTATGTCTGGCTTCTTTCACGGCGTTACCGTAACAAACGTCGACACCGGCGCGCGTACTATTGCCTTGCCGTCGTCCTCGATCATTGGTTTGGTCGATACCTTCACCCCGGCGCCAGCGCTTACCGCGCAGCCCAATGACCTGATGCTGATCACCAGCGAGCGCGAGGCGATTGCCGCGTTCGGCCCTGACGCGGCAATCACCAAGGCTTGCCAAGCTGTCTTCACCCGTGCCAAGGCGGTGATTGTCGCCTGCGGCGTGGCCAAGCTCGAGGACGCTGCCGAGCAGACCTCGGCGATCATCGGCGGCACCTTGGCGGACGGCAAGCGGACCGGCCTGCAGGCACTTCTCGACGGAAAAAGCCGCTTCAACGCCCAGCCGCGTCTGCTGGTTAGCCCCAAGCACAGCGCGACCCAGGCGGTCGCTACCGCCCTGGTGGCGCTGGCTGACAAGCTGCGCGCAATTGCCATCATCGACGGCCCCAACACCACCGATGAAGCGGTCATCGCCTACGCTGGCGAGTTCGGCGCCAAGCGCGCCTATATGGTCGATCCGGGTGTGCAGTACTGGGACACCAGCAAAAACGCCACGGTCGACGCGCCTGGCTCGGCGTATGTGGCCGGGCTGTTTGCCTGGACTGACGCGGAGTACGGCTTCTGGGCCTCGCCATCGAACAAGGAATTCGTCGGTATCACTGGCACCGGTCGCCCGATCGAATTCCTCGACGGTGACGAAACCTGCCGAGCCAACCTGCTCAACAACGCCAACATCGCCACCATCATTCGCGACGACGGCTTCCGCCTGTGGGGCAACCGCACCTTGTCGGCCGACGCGAAGTGGGCCTTCGTCACCCGTGTGCGGACCATGGATATCGTCATGGACGCGATCCTCTATGGCCACAAATGGGCGGTCGATCGCGCCATTACCGCGACCTACGTCAAAGATGTAACCGAGGGCCTGCAGGCGTTCATGCGCGACCTGAAGAACCAGGGCGCGATCATCAATTTCGAGGTGTTCGCCGACCCTGAGCTGAACACTGCCAGCCAGCTCGAGCAGGGCAAGGTGTACTGGAACATCCGCTTCACCGACGTCCCACCTGCTGAAAACCCCAACTTCCGCGTTGAAGTCACCAATCAGTGGCTGACCGAAGTCCTCGATTCCGTCGCTTAAGGAGCGCATTTACATGGCAATGATTCCCGAAACCCTGGCCAACCTGAACCTGTTCGTCGATGGCGTCAGCTTCCAGGGCGATGTACCCAGCCTGACCCTGCCCAAGCTCACCCTGAAAATGGAAGAGCACCGCCCAGGCGGCATGGACATGCCGGTCGAAATGGACCAAGGCATGGAGAAACAGGAGGCGGCGTTCACCACCACCGGCGTGCGCCGCGACGCCCTGAAGTTCTTCGGCCTGGCCGATGGCAGTGGCTTCAACGGCACCTTCCGCGGCGCCTTCAAAGGCCTCAAGGGCAAGATCAATCCGGTGGTAGTGACCCTGCGCGGCGCCCTCAAGGAAGTCGATATGGGCGACTGGAAGTCCGGTGACAAAGCTGAAATCAAGCACAGCGTGGCCGTGACCTACTACAAGCTCGAAGTCGATGGCCGGCTGGTCTACGAGATCGATGCGCTGGGTATGAAGCGCGTGATCAATGGTGTCGATCAACTGACTGCGCAACGCATTGCGCTCGGCCTTTAAGGAGAAGCCCATGGCTCAAGCGAAAAAACTGCCGCAATGGCTGACCCTGAGCGCTGAACGCGTCAGCGTGCAGCTGTCCCGGCCCAGCCAGGCCAACGGCGTCCAGGTCGATAGCCTGTCGTTGCGCGCACCCACCGTGCGCGATATCCGCAACGCCCAGGCGGGCGGCGCCAATGATGACGAACAGCGTGAGCTGAACCTGTTCGCCTCGCTGGCCGAGGTCGGTATCAAGGACCTCGAAGGCCTGGCCCTGAAGGACTACAGCCGTCTGCAGGCGGGCTATTTTCGCCTGGTGCAGGACGACGAACTTTGACCCGGCCCGGCACAAGGCCGCTGCCAAGCGGCTGGCCAAGGAGCTGAACTTTTCCGCGAGCGAAATCATGACCATGTCGTACAGCGACATGGTCTGGTGGCTTTCGGAATGAGCAGGAGTAAGCCATGGCAGAGACATTAGGGCCATTCAACCTGGGGCTCAGTGTCAACTTCAGCCCGCCGTTGGGGGCTGCGCTTGACGCACTGCGCATCAGCATCGATCTGTTACGCAAGCAAATGAATACCACCCGGCTCGGTCTGATCATCGGTGCATGGACCGGTGTCAGGCCTGTGCTTGAACCGGGGCATCTAATCGGCAATTCGACCGAGCCGAATCATTTGCAGGGGCGAGGCGCACAGCGTCTGACACTAGCGCCTGTGAACGATCAGCTGGGTCGTCTGCATCAAAACTTGGCCCGGCTGGACCAGGTGATATCCGGCCTGATCTGGGTCAAGCGGCAGGATCAGCCAGCGCAGTGGCGCGCGCCTTTGAAATATTCCCCTGAGAAGAGTGCCTCACCCGTGCCAGAGCAGCGCTCCGCTAAGGGGGCGCCGAATCTCGAAACGCCTAAAGTAAGTGGGTCTTTCAGCCCGCCGCTGGGGGCCGCAATCGAAGCGCTGCGCATCAGCATCGATCTGTTACGCAAGCAAATGGATACCACCCGGCTCGGTCTGATTCTCGGTGCATGGACCGGTGTCCGGCCTGTGCTTGAACCGGGGCATCTAATCGGCAATTCGACCGAGCCGGATCATTTGCAGGGGGCAGGCGCACAGCGTCTGACACTAGCTCCTCTGAACGATCAGCTGGGTCGTTTGCATCAAAACCTGACCCGGCTGAACCAGGCAATTTCTGGACTGGCTTTGGTCGATCAGCGGACATCCAGCGCGGCGGCGGATGACTCATCCAAGCCGAAGCAGCGCTCCGCTGCGGGAGCGGAGGAACTCGCAGCGGCTGCGGCGGGAAAGGCTGAACAAGCCAATACGCTGCCAGTGTATGCGGCAGTCGCCACCATTGTTGCCGGCGTGGGCCATGTATTGAGCCAACAAGCTCCCGCAAAAGACCAACAGCGGGCGGCAAAGGCCGGAGGAAAATTTGCCAAGGAAAACTGGTTTGGCGCTTTGCTCGATATTGGCAAGGCATTGGCCACAGGCGAGGATGGCAAGGAGCAAGCCGAAGAGGTTGGTGCAGTTGCGGGAGGGTTCGGCGGGAAATTAATCGGAACAGCATTGGGAGTCCTCTTTTCCAAGAAAGAGCGAGTTCAACAGCGCTCCGCGGCGATCGGTAGCACCATAGGTGAGGTGTTAGGTCGACTGGTAGGCGGCGACGTGCTCGATTCTTTCCAGGACCAGCCAAAGTCGGCTGCTGCCAAAGCCCAAGCAGCCGCGCAAGCAGATGAAGCAAACCCCGCAGTTGCAGGGCAACAGGGACAGGAGCCACACGATAAGAAAGTTGAGAGGAATACGACGTCACCGAAACTTGACTGCAGTTGTCTAGGCCGCCTGGGTCAGTCTGCAGTTGTTCCTACTGCCGTTACATTTGGCCGTTCGTCCGCCCGGCCGCGAGCAGCTGGACTTGGTCGGGCGCTCAGTCTTGCGGCAGCAACAGCATTCAGTGTGATGCCAGTCAAAGATCGGCCCGCTGTAACACCTGCTCGTTCAAACAAAAAGCGTGGCCGGAAAAGTGCTTCAGGTACTGCGCCAGGCCGGTCGCGACGTGGCGCTGCCAAGGTCGGCACCAGCTCACCTCTCGGCCTGCCACAGACAGTCTTGAAAAAGCTGCCAGGCCTGGCGCTGCTGGGCACCACCCTTCAACTCGCCGACACCTACAGCAGTAATGCCACGCCTGAGCAGAAGCTCGAGGGCTATGGCACTGCTCTGGGCGGCTTGGGCGGAGGCTTGGCCGGCGCTGCAGCGGGCGCTGCAATCGGCTCGGTGGTGCCAGTGATCGGCACCGCCATCGGCGGGCTGGTTGGCGGCGTGCTTGGGAGCATGGGTGGCGAGCAGGTTGGCGGCTGGTTGGCCAGGCTCGTGACCTCAGACACCCCCCCAGCAGAGCAGGCTGCGGCCCATCGCGAATCCGACCCGGCGACATCACTTGGAGACGCGTCCCGATCGTTGGCCGAGTGTGCCAAGCAGCCAACGCTGTTGACCGATCCCGCACAGACCGCGCCAACAGCACCCACTCCCACTATCAACCAGCAATTCACCTTCACCGCGAATATGCCGGTCACCTTCAACAACAGCCTCTATGACCCCAGCACGCTGCACCAGTTGGAGGCGATAGCCCGTGGTCAGCTGGAAGAGCTGATGCGTCAGGCCCGCGCAGTGCAGATGTTTGAAACACCCCACGTTTCAATTTGAGGACCACTCATGAACTATCAGGAACAGCTGCAGGCTGGCCTCCACGCGCTGGTCAAGGCGGGTGAAGCGGGGCGTCGGCGGGCCGACGCCATGCTCGAGCCGATGGATCAGGCCATCGACCATGTACAAGGCGCCGTCGCCAGCCTGGAGGGTCTGCCGGTAGTGGGGCCGGCGATCGGTGCGCGCCTGCAACGCAGCTTGCGCGCAATCACCTCGGCCCAGGCCAAGGTGGCCAAGGTCATCGACAAATACGATCAGACCCTCAGCGTGGTGCGCCAGGTGCGTGATCGCCTCGGCACCTTCGCCGAGCAAGTGGACAAAGCCGGGGCCGCGGTGCGTCGGGTGGTGGGGGGCGTGCGCGCGGCAGTTACCGGCGCACTCTCGACCCTGGGCTTCGCCCCCGACAGCACCCCGGCAGCGGAGGCGGTAAAGCCGTTTGCCCACCTGCTGGTGTTGCAACCGCTCAAGCCCGGCGCCGCGGCGTACTACTTCAACCTGGATACCGCCGCGTTCGACCAACTGCGGCGGCAGACTCGCTTTCGCTGGGCGGGCCAGGAGCGCCTAAGCCGCGCCAGCGCGCAACAGGCGGTGGGCCTCGGCGAGGAGACCATCAGTATCCGTGGGGCGATCTTCCCCACCTTCAAAGGCGGGCTCGGCCAGTTGCAGGCACTGCGCAGCATTGGTCGGCAATTGCTGCCGATGTCGTTGATCAGCGGGTACGGCGAGGTGCTTGGCAACTGGTGCCTGACCAGCGTTGAAGAAGAGCAGAGCAGTCTGCTGGCCGGCGGAATCCCGCGTAAACAAACCTTCTCACTGGAGTTCATCAGCTATGGGCAAGACCTGCATGACGTCTGAGGGGGACCTGCTCGACAGCCTCTGCCAGCACTATTACGGCCACCTCAACGGCAGCGTCGAGGCAGTCCTGGCGGCCAACTACGGCTTGGCAGATGAGACTCAGCCGTTTGCCGGCGGGGTGCTGATCAGTTTGCCAGACCTCCCGCACGCCGCTGCCGGCACAACGGTCCAGTTGTGGGACTGACCCTGCTTCGGAGCCACCCCCATGCAACCACAGTTTCGTATCGTTGCCGACGGCAACGACATTACCACGCTGATCAACCAGCGCCTGCTACTGCTGCGCACCAGCGACAAGCCGGGCATGCAGTCAGATGATTTCGAACTGCGTATCGACGCCCGCGACGGCGCACTTGCATTACCTTCCCGAGGCGCCTCGATCGAGGTTCATCTCGGCTATGCCGGGCAACCGCTGACCCGGCTTGGACGCTTTACGGTCGATGAAGTCGAGCTGTCCGGCCCGCCTGACACCCTCGTCATCCGCGGCAAGGCCAGCGACCTTTGCGGCAGCGGCAAGACCACCCGCAGCGACAGTTGGGAAGCGTTGCCGCTGCAACGGATCGTCAGTGAAATTGCTGCGCGTAATGGCTGGCAGGCGGTGTGCCCGCTGACCGTGCTGGTCGCGCGGGTCGACCAGTACGCGGAGTCTGATCTGGCCTTCATCACGCGTCTGGCGCGGCTCTACGATTGCACCGCCAAACTTGCCAACGGCCAGTTGCTGGTGCTGCCTCGCCAGGCTGGCAAGAGCGCCAGCGGCAAGCCGCTTGGCGTGCTCACGCTTGACCGCAGCATGGTCACTAAATGGCAGTTCCGGCTGGATGACCAGCAGACCCACAAGGCCGTACGTACCCGTCACCAGGACCCTGCCAGCGGCGCGCTGCAGGTGGTCGAGCTGGCTAACAGCGCGGTGTCGCCGGACGACCAGCCGGTGCATACCGACCGCCACGTCTACCCCAATCGCGCCGCTGCCGAACAGGCCGCCAGGGCGCGGCTGGCCAGCTTCAACCGTGGCACCGCCAGCCTGCGCCTGGAGATGGCCGGACGAACCGATCTGTTTGCCGAGCGCAGCATCGAAACCAGCGGCTTCTGCGCCGGGCTGGACGGGCTGTACCTGATCGATTCGGTTGAACAGCTGTTCACCAACAGCGGTTGGCAGACCACGGTGCACTGCAATGGAGGCAGCCAGGGCAAATCCAACAATAAGGGCTTCGCGCCGCGGCGAGGCACGGCTATCAAGGTCTGAGCAACGTGTGCGCGGCTCATCGTTGCGGCTCAAGCCCAAGACCTCGTCCTGGGCTTTTTTTTGTTAAACAAGGAGGTGCAGCATGCTTACCGAAGGCCAACTCAGCCAGATATTTCCCCTCGCCGGCCAGCGGGTCGGCACCTTTCGCGCAGCGCTCAACGAAGCTTTGCCGCGTTGGCAAATCGATCATCCGAGGCGCATCGCGGCGTTTCTCGCACAGATCGGCCATGAATCCGGCCAACTGCGCTATGTGAAGGAGCTGGGTGGCGATCGCTACCTATCCCGTTACGACACCGGCAGCCTTGCGCGGCGTCTGGGTAATACGCCGCAGGCTGACGGTGATGGCCAGCTGTACTGCGGTCGCGGCCTGATTCAGATCACCGGCCGCAACAGTTATCAGGCCTGTAGCCGGGCCCTGTTTGGCGACGAGCGCTTGCTGGCGCAGCCGCAGTTGCTCGAACAACCGCGCTGGGCCTGCGAGTCGGCGGCCTGGTTCTGGCATTCACGCGGGCTCAACGCGCTGGCGGATCGCGGCGAGTTCAACCGCATCACCCGTCTTATCAATGGCGGCCTGAATGGCCTGGACGATCGCCTGGCGCTGTGGGCGCGAGCACGCGAGGTGCTCTGTTGAGCCGCAGCTGGCTGGGGCTCAGCCTGCTGCTCATGCTTGCATCCGCTTTGCTGGCCTGGCAGGTCCAGGGGTGGCGTTACGGTCGGCAGTTGGCCGACCAGGCTACCCGCCACGCCCAACAGATGCGTCAGCAGGCTGATGCACTGGCCGATCAGCTGCTCGCCGAGCGCGCCCGACAGCACGACCTGCAGCAGCGTCTACAGGCCAGCGAATCGCGATATTTTCAGGAGCTTTCCGATGCCCAACAAATTCAGGCTCGCCTGCGTGATCGGCTTGCCACTGCTGATCTGCGGTTGTCGGTCCTGGTCGAGCGCGACAGCGCTTGCGCCACTGTGCCCGCCGCCGGCGCCCCCGGCAGCGTGGATCATGGCGCCGTACGCGCCCGGCTTGAGCCAGCGCATGCTCGACGAATTATCGCCATCACCGATTTCGGCGACCGCGGACTGATCACATTGCGTGCCTGCCAGGACTACGTCCGCGAACTCACACGCTGACCCCTTGTCTGACCCTCTCAGGGTGATAGGGTAGGGCGCATTCCCGTCAGGAGCCGACCATGGACCCGATCACCGTTCTTTCAAGCAGTCTGGGCGAGCACCTGCAGCAGCTCAATGCGCAGGTCACCACCGCCGAATCTTGCACCGGTGGCGGCATCGCCGAGGCCATCACGCGGGTTGCCGGCAGTTCGGCGTGGTTCGAGGCCGGCTACGTGACCTATTCCAACAGCCAGAAGACTCGCCAGTTGGGCGTGCCAGCGCAGTTGTTCGAGCAGGTGGGCGCGGTTAGCCGCGAGGTTGTCGAAGCCATGGTGCGGGGCGCGCAAGCCGCCAGTGGTGCGCGCTTTGCCGTGGCCGTCAGCGGTGTGGCCGGGCCAGGCGGCGGTTCAGCAGAGAAACCGGTCGGCACCGTCTGGCTGGCCTGGGCTGATGGCGACCGCGTCAGCAGTGTGCGCAAGCACTTTGCCGGTGACCGTGAAGCGGTGCGCCGACAAACGGTGATCGCCGCGCTAGACGGCTTGTTACAGCTTGGCACCGAGTAAATTGCCAACAGGGGTTTGCTCAGGCGCCTTGCTGTGGAATAATACTGGCTACTTATACAGTTATTCGGGCCGTCAGGGCCAGTCGATCACGTGAGGATTTCAATGGACGACAACAAGAAGCGCGCCTTGGCTGCGGCCCTGGGTCAAATCGAACGTCAATTCGGTAAAGGCGCGGTCATGCGCATGGGCGATCAGGATCGCCAGGGCATGCCTGCTATTTCCACCGGCTCGCTGGGCCTGGACATCGCGCTGGGCATTGGCGGTCTGCCGAAAGGCCGTATCGTCGAAATCTACGGCCCAGAGTCTTCGGGTAAAACCACGCTGACCCTGTCGGTCATCGCTGAAGCGCAAAAAGCCGGTGCCACCTGCGCCTTCGTCGATGCCGAGCACGCGCTGGATCCAGAGTACGCCGGCAAGCTGGGTGTCAACGTCGAAGACCTGCTGGTCTCGCAGCCGGACACCGGCGAGCAAGCGCTGGAAATCACCGACATGCTGGTGCGTTCCAACGCAGTAGACGTGATCATCATCGACTCCGTGGCAGCGCTGGTACCCAAGGCTGAAATCGAAGGCGAAATGGGCGACATGCACGTGGGTCTGCAGGCACGTCTGATGTCTCAGGCGCTGCGCAAGATCACCGGCAACATCAAGAACGCCAACTGCCTGGTCATCTTCATCAACCAGATCCGGATGAAGATCGGCGTGATGTTCGGCAGCCCGGAAACCACCACCGGTGGTAACGCGCTGAAGTTCTACGCTTCGGTACGTCTGGACATTCGCCGTACCGGCGCGGTCAAGGAAGGCGACGAAGTGGTCGGCAGCGAAACCCGCGTCAAGATCGTCAAAAACAAGGTTTCGCCGCCGTTCCGTCAGGCCGAATTCCAGATTCTGTACGGCAAGGGTATCTACCGTAACGGCGAGATCATCGACCTGGGCGTTGCCCACGGCATGATCGAGAAATCCGGTGCCTGGTACGCTTACCAGGGCAACAAGATCGGTCAGGGCAAGGCCAACGCCGCCAAGTACCTGCAAGACAACCCGGCCGTTGGTGCAGACCTCGAGAAGCAGATCCGCGACAAGCTGCTCAACCTGGGTGCTGTTGCTGCAGCCGGCAAAGCAGCCGCTGCTGCCGAGCCAGCGGGTGCCGACGCCGACGCAGAAGCTTGACCCATGCCCGCCGTACTCGACACCCCGGTTGCGGTTCGGCGGACAGCCATGGACCTGCTCGCGCGCCGCGAGCATGGTCGCGTGGAGCTGACGCGCAAGTTGCGTCAGCGCGGTGCTACAGATGACCTGATCGAGCCTGCGCTCGATCGGCTCACCGAAGACGGCTTACTCAGTGAAGCCCGTTATCTCGAGAGTTTCATTGCCTATCGTTCCAACGCCGGTTATGGCCCTGCACGTATTCGTGAAGAGCTGACCCAGCGTGGCCTCAACCGTGCTGATGTCGAGCAGGCCCTGCGTGACAGCGGGGTGAACTGGGCTTCACGGTTGCAGGATGTCTGGCAGCGCAAGTTTGCCGGGCAGCTCCCTCATGATCCGCGCACTCGCGCACAGCAAACCCGCTTTCTGGTCTACCGTGGCTTTGCCATGGACATGGTCGGCCGCCTGTTGAACGGCCGAGACCTGGACGATTACTGAATTTCCCTGATCAACTGGCTTTCAGCGCTTGGCGGGCTCGTTGAGTGGTTTGTATCGGCTCTGGCCTGGCCCAGTTTTCGCTAAGGTTGATAAAGTCGATCAGCTCCCGCAAGCGTCCCTGGTCACGCCCGGTGAAGGCGAAGGTGAGCCGGGTCAGATGATCAAAGCTATCCACTTCGTGTTCTGCGCTGGCATCGGCTTGCTGCTGGAATGTGCCGCTCAGGCGTAGATCGGCAAATGCCTCCTGGGCGTCGAACAGCGCGGCCTCGCTGAGCGGGTGATGCATGCGAATGACGAATTGATTCTTCAGCCAGCGGCTGGAGTGGTAGTTGTTATAGAACTGGGTGATCTCTTCCACCGCCTCGTCAGCGCTGTGCACCAGCCGCACCAACTTCAGGTCCCGGGGCAGAATGTAGTGGTTCTCTTCAAGTTGCCGGCTGATAAACGCCAGGCAATCTCGCCAGAACGTCCCTCCGGGAGAGTCCAGCAGCACCACCGGCACCAATGGGCTTTTGCCGGTCTGGATCAGGGTCAGGACTTCCAGTGCCTCATCGAGCGTGCCGAAGCCGCCGGGGCAGAGCACCAAGCCGTCCGCTTCCTTGACGAAGAACAGCTTGCGGATGAAGAAGAAGTGGAACGGCAGCAGTTTGTCGGTGCCATCGACGGTGGCATTGGCGTGTTGCTCGAAGGGCAGGCTGATATTGAATCCCAGGCTGTTCTCGGTGCCGGCACCCTCGTGTGCCGCAGCCATGATGCCGCCGCCGGCACCGGTGATCACCATCAGCTCATTACGCGCTAGGCAGGCACCCAGCTCGCGGGCGAGGGCGTACATCGGGTGCTCCAGCGGCGTGCGCGCGGAGCCGAATACGGTGACTTTGCGCCGACCACGGTAGCGCTCGAGGGTGCGGAAGGCGTGGTCGAGTTCGCGCAGGGCCTGCAGGGTGATCTTGGCGTTCCAGCGATTGCTGTCGTCCTGTGCCATGCGCAGCACGGTCAGCATCATGTCGCGGTAGAGCGGCAGGTTGGTGCTGTTGGGAGCCACCTGTTGTAGCTGTAGGTCGATGTTGCTCAGATCGATGCCGCTGTTCTTGAAGTGGGTCAACAGAAGCTCGTTGGCTTGGTAGGGCATACAACTCCTCCTTGTGCAGCAGGACCTTCAGTGCCGGTTTCTACCAGGCGGCGCATGGGCCGGGCTTGGCAAAAAGGCACAAGGGCTGAATAACAATTTAGACGTTGTGGCGTGATTGTGCTGGAGCAGTCCGCTGGTCGGGACGCGAGCCACTGCCAGTGCGATGCTGTTCACTTGAAGTGCGGGGCAGTCACTTGCAACCAGCAGCACAGCGCCAGGCGCGGGAGGTGGCCAGATGCATCGTTTGGTTATCGAAGTCGACCAACAGCTATACCGGCTGCTGGAAAACGCTGCGCGCGCGCATCACTGGAGTCTGGAAGTCGAGTGCCGGCGCCGGTTGGGCGGCGCAGAAGGGCACTCGAGGTATCTGCAGGCGTTGCTGGCAGAGTTGCGCGCCGAAGACGAGCAGCGGCGCGCCAAGTGAGGCCGTCAGCGGCAGACGATCACTTCTTCTTGTTGCCGGCCGTGCAGCTGGCAGCATCAAAGGCCTGGTCCATGACCGGGCTGTTGCTCTTGTACACCGTGAAGCGGTAAACCAGCACCGCGCCTTTGGACAGCAACTGACGGTAGCCATTGTTGCGGCAAACGCTGTCGCCCAGTTGGCTGCGCACCTGCTGCGGGTTGCTCTGCATGCGCTCGGCATGCTCCTGGCGTACGCTCAGGTGGTTGATCAGCGCTTTACCTTCAACGGTGTAACCCTGGTCGAGGATGTCTTCGTTGATAGCGCGAGGGGTGCCGACGCTGCTTTCCTTGGCGACCTTCTGCAACAACTGAGTCAACTCATACTCTTGCTTGGACGCGGCCTGGGCTGCGATGGGCAACATGAGCAGCAGGCTCAAGGTCGGGACGATAACACGCAGCATGGATCTCTCCTGATTCAATGACTGGCGCTTTGACCGGCACCTGCGGCTGGCGTTCCGTTGGCGCCGAGTGCTTGATTATAAGGCGCGCAGGCGCTGCACGGCAAAACAGCGCTGCTCTGATAGACTGGCGCCTTCGATTTGTGCCGAGTTGTTGAAGTGATCATCGTTAATCTGTCCTGCGGTGTGGCCTCGTGAGCCATGCGGTGGCGCGGCTGCGCGCCGAGCGCCTGGCCCGTAGCGTCAAACCCTTTGTAGCCCGTGGTTCGCGCGCGGTGCGCTGCGCCCACTGTCGGGTCATTGCCAGTCACTGCCTGTGTGCGCTGAAGCCTACTGTCACGGCTGAAGCGGGCGTGTGCCTGCTGATGCATGACACCGAGCCATTGAAACCGACCAATACCGGTTGGTTGATCGCTGATTTGATCGAAGACACCTCGGCCTTTGGCTGGCAGCGCACGGCGGTCGATCCCGCCTTGTTGGCGCTGCTGGAACAGCCGCAGTGGCAACCGTACATCGTCTTCCCCGGCGAGTTCGTCGCCGAGCAGCGGGTGGTCAATGAGGTCAGCCTGCCGCCCGGCAAGCGTCCGCTGTTCATCCTGCTCGACGCGACCTGGACCGAAGCGCGCAAGATGTTCCGTAAAAGCCCGTATCTGGACCGCTTCCCGGTGCTCAGCCTGGAAGCCGAACAGATGTCGCGCTACCGGCTGCGCCGCTCCAAGCGCGATGATCACTTCTGCACTGCCGAAGTGGCGGCGATGTGCCTGGAACTGGCTGGTGACGTGCGTGCGGCGCAAGCACTGGATGCCTATCTGGACGTGTTCAGTTTGCATTACCTGAGCGCCAAGCGGCATTTGCCGCTGGACCTGCAGGATGAACCGCATCAGCGCTTGCATACCTTTCTATAGTCCAAGGGGCAGCCGGCCGGGTTTGCTTCATAATGACGAGCACCGTGCCTCGGCACAGAACAGGATCGATTGATCGATGGCCACTTACGAAATCCTCATCGCTGATGACCACCCGCTGTTTCGCAGCGCCTTGCGCCAGGCGGTCACGCTGGGCCTGGGCCCGGACGTGCGGCTGGTCGAGGTGGCGAGCATCGCCGAGCTGGAAACCCACCTCGGCGACAAGTCCGACTGGGATCTGGTCCTGCTCGACCTGAACATGCCAGGCGCTTATGGCTTCTCCGGCCTGGTTCTGCTGCGCGGGCAGTATCCGCAGATTCCGGTAGTGATGGTCTCGGCCCAGGAAGAAGCGGCGGTGGTGGTCAAGTCGCGCGAGTTTGGCGCCAGTGGCTTCATTCCCAAGTCGAGCACCCTCGAGCAGATCCAGGACGCCGTGCAAAAAGTTCTCGATGGTGAGGTCTGGTGGCCGCCACAGGCATTCGAGAAAGTCGATGTTTCAGCCGAAGCCAAAGCCGCCAGTGAAGGCCTGGCAAGCCTCACGCCGCAGCAGTTCAGGGTGCTTACCATGGTTTGCGAAGGTTTGCTGAACAAGCAGATTGCCTACGAGCTGAGCGTCTCCGAGGCGACCATCAAGGCCCACGTCACGGCGATCTTCCGCAAGCTCGGCGTGCGTACCCGGACCCAGGCCGCGCTGCTGCTGCAACAGCTTGAATCAGTTGCCAGCAATTAAAACCTGCGGCTTCACGCTTTTTTGACCCGGCTCCGGCTAGCCTTCTGGCTTTTTTCTTGTGAAGTGACACCCATGTCGCCATTCAAAGGCCAGACCGGCCTTAAACGTATCTTCAACGCCGCCGGCTATTCGCTGGATGGGCTGCGCGCAGCATTCAAAGGCGAAGCGGCCTTTCGCCAACTGGTGCTGCTCAATGTGGTGCTGGTGCCAACTGCCTTCTGGCTGCCGGTCAGCCGCGCCGAGCGGGCCATCATGATTGCCGTGTGCATGCTCGGGCTGATCGTCGAGCTGTTCAATTCGGCGATCGAAGCCGCCATCGACCGTATCTCGCTGGACCGCCACCCGCTGTCGAAAAACGCCAAGGACATGGGTAGCGCTGCCCAGTTCGTGTCGCTGTTGATGGTGGCGCTGGTCTGGGGCGTGATCCTGCTCTAGGCAATCGGCGGTAGGACGATCTCGTCGCTGCGACGCACACCGGCGGTGAAGTTGCGGCACAGTTCAAGAAACTCGCGCATGGCTGAGGTCTGGTACTTCTGCTTGTGCCAGATGAAGTAGAACTGCCGCGACAGATCCAGCTCCGGTGTTTCCACGGCGACCAGGCTGCCACGGCGAAATGCATCGCGCAGGGCCAGCCGCGAGATACAGCCAATGCCCAGCCCCGACTCGACTGCGCGCTTGATCGCTTCGGTGTGTTCAAGCTCAAGGCGGATGTTCAGGTTGGCGCGGTGGTGGCGCATTTCCTGATCGAACGTCAGCCGCGTGCCCGAGCCCTGCTCGCGCAGGATCCAAGCCTCCTGGGACAGTGTGGCAATGTCTGCCCGGCCAGCCTTGGCCAGTGGATGCTGCGGTGCGCAGAACACCACCAGCTCGTCCTCGACCCACGGCTGCACCTCAAGGTCGGGGTGGTTGCAGTCACCTTCGATCAGACCCAGGTCAATTTCGTAGTGGGCAACCTGTTGCACAATGTGCGCAGTGTTCTGTACATGCAGTTTGACCTGGCTCTCCGGATGCATCTGCATGAAGCTGCCGATCAGCAAGGTTGCCAGGTAATTGCCGATGGTCAGGGTTGCCCCCACCGACAGCGAGCCGAAACCGGACTTGCCGTTGAGCAGGTCTTCGATTTCCTTGGCCTGGTCGAGCAGGGCCACTGCCTGGGGCAGCAATTGGTGACCCAGTGCATTGAGGCTCAGGCGTTTGCCGGCGCGGTCGAACAACTGGCAGCTGGACTGGCGCTCCAGTTCGGTCACCGAAGTACTGGCCGCCGATTGCGACAAGGCCAGTACGCCGGCGGCTTTGGACACGCTCTGGTGCTGGGCTACCGCGACAAAAACCTGCAGCTGACGAAGTGTAAAACGCATATCTATATAACCGATAAGACATATCTTGATAATCAACTTAACAGATATCGTCGCTGCCCCTAAACTATTGCGCAACTGTGCGCTTGGTCCGCGCTGCGTCTTTCTTCAGGAGCCACCTTAGATGAGCAACATGAACCACGAACGTGTCCTCAGTGTTCACCACTGGAATGACACCCTGTTCAGCTTCAAGTGCACCCGCGATCCGGGCCTGCGCTTCGAGAACGGTCAGTTCGTGATGATCGGTCTGCAGCAAGAAACCGGCCGTCCGCTCATGCGCGCCTATTCGATTGCTTCGCCGAACTGGGAAGAGCATCTGGAGTTCTTCAGCATCAAGGTGCCGGATGGCCCGCTGACCTCGCAGCTGCAGCACCTCAAGGAAGGCGATGAGATCATCATCAGCAAAAAGCCTACCGGCACCCTGGTACTGGATGACCTGAACCCGGGCAAGCACCTGTACCTGCTCAGCACCGGCACTGGCCTGGCGCCGTTCATGAGCGTCATTCAGGACCCGGAAACCTACGAGCGCTTTGAAAAAGTGATCCTGGTTCACGGTGTGCGCTACGTGAATGAAGTCGCCTACCGCGAGTTCATCACCGAGCACCTGCCGCAGAACGAGTTCTTCGGTGAGGCGGTACGTGAGAAGCTGATCTACTATCCAACCGTTACCCGCGAGCCGTTTGAAAACGAAGGCCGCCTGACCGACCTGATGCGCAGCGGCAAGCTGTTCAGCGACATCGGTCTGCCACCGATCAACCCGCAGGACGACCGTGCGATGATCTGCGGTAGCCCAAGCATGCTCGACGAAACCAGCGAAGTGCTCGACAGCTTCGGTCTGAAGGTGTCGGCGCGGATGCGCGAGCCGGGTGACTACCTGATCGAGCGCGCTTTCGTCGAGAAGTAAGGCGAGCGCGACAAAAAACGCAGACCGAGGTCTGCGTTTTTTTATGCCTGAGATTTGCCCGGTGGCCGCCTGCGGTCAGCTGTCGAGGGTGACTTCCAGCACCTGGATCCGGTCCAGTTGCGGGTAGTGCCAGCGTACCTGTACATCCCAGAACTTGACCCCGTAGACGCGCTCCGGTGGCGGTACCTGGTAGGCCGGACGCGGGTCCTGGGCCAGACACTGCTCAATCAGCTCAACCAGCGGCTCACCCAGGCGCAGCGCGTGCTCACGGGCTTGCAGCAAGGCCGCGTCAGCCCAGGCCACGCTGATCGGTGCAGGCGCCGCGCTGGCCATCAGGTTGATCGCATCGCTGACGCAATCTGCGTAGGGCACGTACGGCTTGATATCCAGCACTGGCGTGCCGTCGAGCAGGTCGATCCCGGACAGCAACAAGCGCCCAGGCTCTACCCCTTCCAGGCGCACCACTGACTGGCCGATACCGTTGGGCCGATGCGTGGCGCGGGTGGCGAACACGCCCATGCTCTTGTTGCCGCCCAAGCGGGGAGGGCGGACCTTGAGCCGTGGCTTGTCTTCCAGCGCCTGGTGAAACAGAAACAGCAGCCAGACATGGCTGACCTGCTCCAGGCCTGCCACCGCATCACCCTGATCGAACGGCGGCAACAGCTCGAGCACGCCACGCGCCGCCGGTGCCAGCTGAGGCTGGCGGGGGATGGCGAACTTCTCCTTGAAGCAGGAGCGGACAATGCCAACCGGCGCAACGCTATGCTGCATGCTCACTCAGCCGTGCACGCGCTGGGTCAGGCCCTTGAGGAAATTGCGCAGCAGTTGGTCGCCGCACGGGCGGTAATTGTCATGGCCAGCCTTGCGGAACAGGGCGCTCAGCTCTGGCTTGGTCACCGGGAAGTCGACCGACTTCAGAATCGCGTGCATGTCGTCTTCTTTAAGCTCGAAGGCGACCCGTAGTTTTTTCAGGACGGCGTTGTTGGTCACCGGTACTTCGATCGGCTGCGGTGGGCGCGACTCGTCGCAGCCGCGGCGATGGATCACCAGGCCATCGAGGAAGTGCGCCATGACTGCGTCCGGGCAACGCACATAGCCTTCCTCTTCTTCTTTCTTCATGTAGCTTGCGACTTCGTCGGCGGACACGGTAAGGCCGGACAGGCCGACGATCTCGATGATCTTGGCGTCATTGACCTTGAGCATGTAGCGCATGCTGCGCAGGACGTCATTGTGGTTCATTGTTGCAAATCCTGTTCAAAGCCGCGCCGAGCTGGCGCGGCGGTATTCCTTAGAAACGTTCGGTTGCTGCTACGTAGCGCCATTGGCCCAGCGGCAGCTTGCCCATCGACACACCGCCGACGCGGATGCGGCGCATGCTGACGATCTCCAGCTTCAGGCTGGCGCACAGGTCGCTGATATCGCCGCGCTGCGGGTTCTTCACTACCATGCGCAGGTGAGTTTCGTTCTGCCAGCTGGCCTTGGCCTTGGGCAGTTCGCGATCATTGCGCGACACGCCACGGGCAAGCCGCTCAAAGGCTTGCGGGGTGGCTTCGCCGCGCACCTCGATGATGAATTCCTGCTCGAGCTTGCGCAGATCGCGTTCGATCTTGCCGCTGACCTTCCAGTCCTGGGTGAACAACTGCAAGCCGCTGACGCCGCGCTCCAGCGGCGCCATGCAGGTCAGCCGGGTGAAGTGGCTGTGCAACGGGCGCACATCCTGGCTGTGGGCTTCGCTGAGGGTAGCCATGACCATGCTCGCGCGGGCGCTTTCCGGATCCATCCCGGCGGGTTGATTGAGCAGCAAGGTCACCAGTGCCGGCGCCTCGGCGCGGGCCCCTGGCAGCAGGGCGACCTGCTGGCCCTCGACCTTGAACTGGGGCTGCTCGACGACCACGCCATCCACCGTCACCCAGCCGCCTTCGATGTACTGCTCGGCCTCGCGGCGGGAGCAGCCGAGTTGCTCGATGAGGCGTTTGGACAGGCGTACGGGTTCAGACATGGAGACGATTCGCTAAAGGCAGATTAAGACCTGCCATTGTACCTGCCCGCGCGTTGTTGAGGGCCGGGAATCTGCTGCTTTAACGGTGTTTGTCAGCACCGTGGTCGCCACTGCGGTCGCGCAGACGAAGGTGCAGCAAGGGATACGGCTGACCGAGGCCGTCCTGCTCCGAGCGTCCGATAATTGCAAAGCCCTCGTGCAGGTAGAAGCCCAGCGCCTGCGGGTTTTGCTCGTTGACGTCCAGATGGTCGGCGTTCAGTTCGCTGATGGCGTGGCGCAGCAGGAGCTTGCCGACACCTTTGCCGCGGTGCTCGGGGCCGACGAAGAGCATGGCGACCTGACCATTGGCGACCCCGGCGAAGCCGAGAATGCGCTGACGCACGTCCTTGCAGCAGATCAGCATGACCGCATCGAGGTACTTGGCCAGGATGTGATCGCGCAGCAGCAGGATGTAGGCATCCGGGAGAAAGTCGTGGGTGGCGCGGACCGAAGCTTCCCAGACGCGGATCAGTTCCGGGTAGTCGCTGGCGCGAGGGGTTTGCAGGGTGAACAGGGCTGGCATCGCGGCAGTCTCTAGTGCTGATTGCAGAACCATAGATGCTTAGTGCAGGCTTTGCTGGTTGGGGCCGCAATACGGCCCCAAGCAATCGTCAGACCGGCTCGGCCCACATGTCGTATTCGTCGGCATCCACGATCCGGCAACGGACCTTGTCGCCCGGCTTGAAGCCATGGTCGCCATCGATGAACACGCTACCGTCGATCTCTGGGGCATCGAAGAAGCTGCGGCCAACCGAGCCTTGTTCTTCGACTTCGTCGATCAGCACTTCGATCTCACGACCGATGCGCAGTTGCAGACGGGCGGCGCTGATGGCTTGCTGATGGGCCATGAAACGGTCCCAGCGGTCCTGTTTGATGTCGTCCGGCACTTCATCCAGGCCCAGATCGTTGGCCGGCGCGCCTTCGACCGGCGAGTACTGGAAGCAGCCGACGCGGTCGAGCTGGGCTTCGGTCAGCCAGTCGAGCAGGTACTGGAAGTCTTCTTCGGTCTCGCCCGGGAAGCCGACAATGAACGTTGAGCGGATCACCAGCTCAGGGCACTGCTCGCGCCAGTTCTTGATCCGCGCCAGGGTGCGGTCTTCGAACGCCGGGCGCTTCATCGACTTGAGCACTTTAGGGCTGGCGTGCTGGAACGGGATGTCCAGGTACGGCAGGAGCTTGCCAGCGGCCATCAGCGGAATCACGTCGTCGACGTTCGGGTATGGATACACGTAGTGCAGACGCACCCAGACGCCCAGGCTGCTCAGCGCTTCGCACAGCTCGAGCATGCGGGTCTTGACCGGGCGGCCGTTCCAGAAATCGGTCTTGTACTTGACGTCGACGCCGTAGGCGCTGGTGTCCTGGGAGATCACCAGCAGCTCCTTGACCCCGGCCTTGACCAGGCGCTCGGCCTCGCTCAGCACGTCACCTACCGGGCGGCTGACCAGCTTGCCGCGCATCGACGGGATGATGCAGAAGCTGCAGCTGTGGTTACAGCCTTCGGAGATCTTCAGGTAAGCGTAATGACGCGGGGTCAGCTTGACGCCTTGCGGTGGCACCAGGTCGATCAGCGGATTGTGGTCCTGGCGCGGTGGCACCACTTCATGCACGGCGTTGACCACCTGCTCGTACTGCTGCGGACCGGTGACCGACAGCACGCTTGGGTGCACGTCACGAATGTTGCCCTCGGCGACGCCCATGCAGCCGGTGACGATGACCTTGCCATTGGCTTTGATCGCTTCGCCGATCACTTCCAGCGACTCGGCCTTGGCGCTGTCGATGAAGCCGCAGGTGTTGACCACCACGACGTCGGCGTCCTCGTAGGTCGGCACGACTTCATAGCCTTCCATGCGCAGCTGGGTGAGGATGCGTTCAGAGTCGACCAGAGCCTTGGGGCAGCCGAGCGAAACGAATCCTACCTTGGGCACGGTAGAAGCAGGGGTGGTGGACATAGCTAACCTCGGTATTGAATGCGGCTGCAGCGCCGGTGGCGCAGCAATCGTGACGGGCGCTAGCGGCGCCTCTGATCAAAAAGTGCGCAATTCTAGCGAGCACAAGGTCGCTTGACCAGCAGAAATACGACGAACGCTGCGCTATGCTTCGCGCCATTGCAGCGAGGTCCATGTTGGACCTGGCTGCGGGTTCGAATTCTATTGGTCCGATGTGGCCGTCTGCGGGAGTGGTCGATGGTTCAGGCAAGCAGTCACGCCCAAGCGGGGCAAGGGGTCGCGCGCCCGATTGGCCTGCTGGTGGCAGCTGTTGGGGTGGTCTATGGCGATATCGGCACCAGCCCGCTTTATACGCTCAAGGAAGTGTTTTCCGGCGGCTACGGGGTGCCGGTCAACCATGATGGTGTGCTCGGCATCCTGTCGTTGATCTTCTGGTCGCTGATCTGGGTGGTGTCATTCAAGTATGTGACGTTCATTCTGCGTGCCGACAACCAGGGCGAGGGCGGCATCATGGCCCTCACCGCGTTGGCCACGCGGGCTTCAGCGCCTTATCCGAAACTGCGCATCGTCATGATCGGCTGCGGCCTGGTCGGTGCCTCGTTGTTCTATGGCGACAGCCTGATTACCCCGGCGGTATCGGTGTTGTCGGCGGTCGAGGGCATGGGGCTGGCGTTCGACGGCATTGACCACTGGGTGGTACCGATTGCCGTGGTGGTGCTGGTGGCGCTGTTTCTGGTGCAAAAGCACGGTACGGCCAAGATCGGCATCCTGTTCGGGCCGGTGATGGTGCTCTGGTTCGCGGTGCTGGCGCTGCTCGGCCTGCATGGCATCGTGCAGAGCCCGGAGGTGATCAAGGCGCTGAACCCGGCCTGGGCGGTCAACTTCTTCGTGGTGCATCCGGGCATGGGTGTGGCCATTCTCGGCGCGGTGGTGCTGGCGTTGACTGGCGCCGAGGCGCTGTATGCCGACATGGGCCACTTTGGCCGCAAACCGATTGCCCGCGCCTGGTTCATCCTGGTGCTGCCGGCCCTAGTGCTGAACTACTTCGGGCAGGGCGCATTGCTGCTGCAGGACCCGGAAGCGGCGCGCAATCCGTTCTACCTGCTGGCTCCGAGCTGGGCGCTGTTGCCGTTGGTCGGCTTGTCCACCCTGGCCACGGTGATCGCTTCCCAAGCCGTGATTTCTGGAGCCTTCTCGTTGACGCGCCAGGCGATTCAGCTCGGTTACATCCCGCGCATGCAGATCCAGCACACCTCCAGCGACGAGCAGGGGCAGATCTACATTGGTGCGGTGAACTGGGCGCTGATGATCGGCGTTGTGCTGCTGGTGATCGGCTTTGAATCATCCGGCGCGTTGGCTGCGGCCTACGGCGTAGCGGTGACCGGTACCATGCTGATGACCACACTGCTGGTGGCGACGGTGATGCTGCTGTTGTGGAAATGGCCGCCACTTCTGGCAGTGCCGATCCTGATCGGCTTCCTGTTGGTCGATGGGCTGTTCTTTGCCGCCAACCTGCCCAAGGTAGTGCAGGGCGGCGCCTTCCCGGTATTGGCAGCGATTGCCTTGCTGTTGTTGATGACGACCTGGAAGCGCGGCAAGCAGATCCTCGTGGAGCGCATTGACGAAGCCGCGCTGCCGCTGCCGATCTTCATCAGCAGCATCCGCGTGCAGCCGCCGCATCGGGTCGAGGGCACTGCGGTGTTTTTGACCGCGCGGCCAGACGCCGTGCCTCATGCGCTGTTGCACAACATGCTGCATAACCAGGTTCTGCATCGTCAGGTGGTGTTGTTAACGGTAGTCAGCGAAGACCGGCCGCGGGTGCCGGAGCAAGAGCGCTTCGAGGTCGAAGCCTATGGCGATGGGTTCTTCCGGGTGCTCCTGCACTTTGGCTTCATGGACGAGCCGGACGTGCCGCAGGCACTACGCTTGTGCCATCTGGACGAGCTCGACTTTAGCCCGATGCGCACGACTTACTTCCTGAGTCGCGAGACGGTTATCGCCTCACGTCTAGAAGGCATGGCGCGCTGGCGCGGGGCGTTGTTCGCATTCTTGCTGAAGAACGCCAACGGCAACCTGCGCTTCTTCAACCTGCCGTTGAACCGGGTGATCGAACTGGGCACTCAGGTCGAGATTTGAAGTAACCGGGGCCGCAATGCGGCCCCGATTACTACTCAGTTCTGTTCAGCTACGTTGGTTTTGCCCTGGCGCGTCTCGATCTCGCCGATCAGGCGCTTGGCCAGTGCCGGGTAGTTCTCATCGAAGTGGTGGCCACCCGGCAGTTTCAGGCGCTCGCCAACTGCAGTGTGCTCGGTGCAGCCGCTCTCGTCGGCCTCTTCGACACCATAGATGCATACAACCTTGGCCGCAGGCATACGGGCCATTTCCGGGCCGGTCGGTGCTTCCTGGCCTTCCTTGCCAAGCCAGCCTTCGACTTCGATCTCGAAACTGCCGCTGCGGGCAAACGCCAGCAGGATCACCGCATCCACGCGCTGCTGATCCTCTGCTGGCAGGCGGTTGTAGATCGCCGGCAGTACGTCGGCGCCGAACGAATAGCCGGTCAGGACAAAGCGCTTGGTGCCCCACTTTTGCCGGTAGTGCTGCATCAATTCGGACAAGTCGATGGCGCTCTGTTCCGGGGTCTTGTGCTGCCAGTAATAGCGCAGCGTGTCGATGCCGACCACCGGATAGCCGAGTTTGGCCATTTCGCCTGCTACATCGCGGTCAAGGTCGCGCCAGCCACCATCTCCGGAAAGGAACAGGGTCACGGTATCAGTGGTTTGCCCGGCAGGCACTTCCACCACCGGGATGCTCAGCGCGTTGCCGTCGTGGCCGACCAGAACCTGGGTCAGCTGACCCTTGAGCACCTGCGGCAGATGGATGTCGTAGTCGCTGATGCTGGTTTCGGCGTTGTTTTGATCACGGACGAAGGCGGCGCTGGCGTCATCCGGGTTGTCGTTCCAGGCGACATTCCAGTGGCCATGGGCAGCGCTTTTCGGTAGTGCCGGGCAGCCGGGTTGCTCAAGCTTGAAGTCGACCGAGATGGCGCGGGCCTTGTCATCGGTCTGGCTGGACAGCCAGCGCCAGGCTTGCGCTGCGCCAGGGCCGATGCCGGCAACCACGGTCGGTGCGCCGCCCAGATGGCTGATGGCCTGATCCAGCGCCTGTTGCTGCTTGGCGCAATCGACAGGTGGCAGGGTCACCTGCACCAGCTGCGCTTCGCCGGCCTGGCTCAGGTCGAGCAGTTGCTTGTCGCTGAGCGCCTGATCTTCAGGCACGCCAATCGCCACGCGGGTTTTGGCGGTGACTGCAGGTGTGGCTAGAACCAGGCTGCTGCCATCGGTCAGGGTCAGGTGCTCGACCTGAGCCTCCGGCGCCGGCCGGGTCCACAACCAGAACCACACGGCGGCACCCGCCAGGGCAAGCAACAAAGCGATCAATAGGTAGTGCCAATAGCGTCGAATCATCAGCGTTTCACCAATCCAGTCAGGCCGCCAGCGATCAGGGCGGCAGTGTCAGCCAATGCCACCAGCGGGTCCAGCCCGGCTGGCACGGCCATGTAACGAGGTTCCCAGTCTGGCTGGAACTTGTCCTTGAAACGGCGCAGACCCTGGAAGTTGTACAGCTGCTCGCCGCGCTGGAACACCAGCGAACCCAGGCGCTGGGTCAGCGGTGCGCCACGTCGCGGCTGCAGGCCGGAGAGCGGGACCATGCCCAGGCTGAAACGCCCGTAGCCATGGTTTTTGTAGTGCAGGATCAAGCCGATCATCATGAACTCCATGGTCAGCTTCGGCGCTTCAGGGTGCGCGCGCATCAAGTCGAGGCTGGCCAGCTCCAGGCTGTGTGTCTCGAGCAGGTTGGCGAACGCCACCGGACGACCTTGGAAGCGGATCAGGGCGATGCGGAAGTGCTGTAGGTATTCCGGGCTGAAACGGCCCAGCGAAAAGCCTTTCTCGCGCACGTTCTTGCCGCTGAGCCAGGCGTCCGAGATTTCCTTGAGCTCGTCCAGTGGTGCTTGGCCAGGTTCGTGTACTTCCAGGCTCAGGCCGTCGCGGCCACCGCGGTTCCAGGTGTAGCGCAGGTCTTTCATCTCCTTGCCTTTGGCTTCCAGATCGAAGCGGCGCAGATCAACCCGCGCTTCTTCGCCAAGCTTGAGCGCGGTCAGGCCGATGTCCATGTAGAAAGGCAGGTTCTCGGCGCGTACCTGGTAGAACACCGGGCGGGCATGGTGCACGTCGCACAGGTCACGGAACTGCCAGATCATCTCGGCGCGCTCCTGAGCAGGGCCAATCGGGTCGTACAGTGCGACCAGGCTACGGCCACGGCGGGCATACATGATGAAGGCGTTGTCGTTGGGGTGGAACAGCAGCGCCTTGTCGCCGGTCAGGGCCAGGCCGCCGTCTGGTTGATCGGACGCCAGCAGGATCTGCCGGGCCCGTTCCAGGTCATCGGCGGTCGGCAGATGGATCACCGGCCGCGCCGTGCGCAACAACCAGGTCAGGGCGACGAACACCAGCAGCACCGCGCTGCCCATGGCTGCGCGCAGGCCGCGTGGGGCGTCGGCATCGAGGGTGAACTGCCACCACAGCTGATGGCTATAGGGCACGTCCTGATAGGCGAACAGCAGCAGCCAGACCGATGCGCCGATAACGCAAGCACTGGCGACCAGATACACCGGCGAAAACGGCAGCTCGAGCAGGCGGCTCGGCCGGTAGAACGAGCGTCGGAACACCGCCAGCAGGACTGCGGTGAACGTCAGCACGCAGGCTTCTTCCCAGTCGAAGCCTTTCAGCAGCGACAGCAGCGCGCCCACCAACAGCAACACCGTGGTCAGCAACCAGGCAGCGGACAGACGTCGGCGCAGGCCCTGGGCCAGCAGCAGGCAAAGCACGCCGATCAGGCTGGCGCCGAAGTGCGAGGCGTCGATCAGCCGGTGCGGTACCAGAAAGCCCATGTGTTCGAGGCGCGTGTCGATCTCCGGTGTGGCGCCGGAAAACAGCAGCACCACGCCGGACAGAAACACCAGAATCGCCAGCACTGGTGCAGCCAGCCCGGAAGCGGCCTTCAGTGCCTGCTGGGCGAACAGCAAGCGGCGGGCTTCGTTGGCCAGCAGCAGAACGCAGGCCAGCAGCAGCGGCAACACCACGTAGATCAAACGGTACAGCAACAACGCTGCTGCCAGTGGCGCCGCGCCAAGCTGATCGGCAAAAGCGGCCAGCAGGATCGCTTCAAACACACCAACGCCACCCGGCACATGGCTGAGCACGCCCGCTGCCAGTGCCAGCAGGTACACCAGCACAAACGCGCCAAACGGCGGCGCCTCAGGCAGCAGCAGATACAAAACTGTGGCGGCAGCCGCAACATCAAGTGCGGTGATCAGCAGTTGCAGGCCGGTCAGGCGCGCGCCGGGCAGGCGCAGCGTGCGCCGACCGAGCTTGACCAGCAGGCTGTCAGCCAGCGGCTGCTCGGCCAACCGGCGCCGATAGAGGCCGGCGACCAGCAGTGCACTCAGCATCAGTACCGCAATGGCGATGGCCGCCAATACACCGGCCGGCATGCGTAAGGCGATTGCTGCCGCAGGCAAGTTGCTCAGCGTTGCCAGTGCTGCCAAAGGGGGCAGGGCGCAGCCCAGCGACAGGCTGGCGAATACCGTCATCCGCGCCACTTCACCGGCACCCAGACCATGGCGGGCATACAGCCGATAACGCACCGAGCCACCCGACAGTATCGACAGGCCAATTGCATTGCCAATGGCGAACGCACTGAAACCGCCCAGCACCAGGGTTGCGGCTGGCAGCTTAACGGCGGCGTAGCGGCTGGCAGACCATTCATAACCAAGCAGGATCACGAAGCCGACCACGGTCGCTAGCAGTGCACCGAGCATGGCCTGCTTCGGCACGCTGAGAATGGCGTCGTGCAGCGCATAGATATCCAGCTCACTGAGCAGGTGACGGCAGGCAATCAAGGCCATGCCGAACAACAGCAGGGTCAGTACCAGAACGATCGGTTGCCGGTACCGGCTCAGCCGCTCGAGCCAGGGCAGGCGTTGGGCAGCCACCGGCAGCGCCGCTGTGAGTGGCGTCTGGGGATCAGGGGTATGGGCGGTCATGAGTTACCTCGGGCCGACAGCGCGAGGTGAGAGAAAGGTGCGGCCAAGTGGAAGTCCCTTAGGAAAACGTATCCAGATATTACTCCTGCCGGAGGCGCTTGCAGCGGTCCGACGGGGTTAAAGATAGTTCATCCATTAGGGCTGGCCAGGGTGTGGCAAAAGGCGAGGGCAGGCTGATCGGGGATTTTCAGAACCCCAGAAACAACAAACCCCGCACTGTTTAAAACAGTGCGGGGTTTGTTCTGACGATTTGGTTGCGGGAGCCGGATTTGAACCGACGACCTTCGGGTTATGAGCCCGACGAGCTACCAGACTGCTCCATCCCGCGTCAGTGGGGCGCATTCTACGCATTACTGGCACTAGGTCAAGTCTTCCACGCTGATGCAGCGTAAATAACTTAAAAGCACAACGTGCAGACGAAAAAAATGGCCGCTGTTTTCACAGTGGCCATTTTCTCTGTTTGGTTGCGGGAGCCGGATTTGAACCGACGACCTTCGGGTTATGAGCCCGACGAGCTACCAGACTGCTCCATCCCGCGTCTGTGGGGTGCACTATACCCTGATTCGCGCTGATGTCAAGCTTACCCTTTGATTTAGAACAAATTATTCTAGGACAGCTTTATTTGAAGCAAAGAAAAAGGCCACTGTTTGCACAGTGGCCTCTTCTATATTTGGTTGCGGGAGCCGGATTTGAACCGACGACCTTCGGGTTATGAGCCCGACGAGCTACCAGACTGCTCCATCCCGCGTCTGTGGAGTGGATTCTACGCCCTGGCGCTGCGCAGTCAAGCTATTTCTCAGGGAAATCCTTTTCTGTTCAATCTGTTAGCGTCTCAATTAAGCGCCGGGCTCAGCAACGGCGGGCATTCCAGGCCAATTGTCGAATAGCAGAGTGCGCACGGTGCCAGCGCGTGGCGGTTACGGTAATATCTGTATGAATTTACAGTGCTGACGGTCATCCATGTCTTTGCGCAAGATCATCCATGTCGACTGCGACTGCTTCTACGCTGCGATCGAAATGCGTGACGACCCGAGCCTGGCTGGCCGGCCGATGGCGGTGGGTGGCTCGGCGGAGCGGCGCGGGGTGATTGCCACCTGCAACTATGAAGCGCGCGCCTATGGGGTACGCTCGGCAATGTCCTCGCGCCACGCGCTTAAACTCTGCCCTGACCTGTTGATCGTCAAGCCGCGTTTCGAGGCCTACCGCGAAGCCTCACGCGAGATCCAGGCGATCTTTCGTGACTACACCGAGCTGATCGAGCCGCTGTCGCTGGATGAAGCCTATCTGGATGTCAGCGACAGCTCGTGGTACGGCGGCAGCGCCACGCGGATTGCTGAGGATATCCGCCAGCGCGTCGCCAAGTCCTTGCACATCACGGTTTCAGCAGGAGTTGCGCCAAACAAGTTCCTGGCCAAGATTGCCAGCGACTGGCGCAAGCCCAACGGACTGTTCGTGATTACCCCCGGCGAGGTGGAGGCGTTTGTTGCCGCGCTGCCAGTGGCTCGCCTGCATGGTGTGGGCAAGGTCACCGCCGACAAACTGACCCGGCTGGGTATCGAGACCTGCATGGACATGCGCGAATGGTCAAAGCTGGCGCTGGTGCGCGAGTTCGGCAGTTTTGGTGAGCGTTTGTGGGGGTTGGCCCGTGGTGTGGATGAGCGCGCTGTGCAGAATGACAGCCGGCGTCAGTCGGTCAGTGTCGAAAACACCTACGATACCGATCTGCCTGATCTGAACAGCTGCCTGGCCAAATTGCCTGAGTTGCTCGATAGCCTTAATGAGCGGGTCGCGCGGATGGACAGCAGCTATAAAGCCGACAAGCCATTCGTCAAGGTCAAGTTTCATGACTTCACGCAGACGACCATGGAGCAGGCGGGTGCCGGGCGCGATCTGGAGAGTTACCGACAGTTGCTGAGCCAGGCGTTTGCCCGAGGTGGCAAGCCGGTGCGGTTGCTTGGAGTAGGGGTGCGCTTGCGCGATCTGCGCGGGGCGCATGAGCAGCTGGAGTTGTTTGCGCAATCTTGAGGGTGCGTCAGCAAGGCCGCCAGGCGGCCCTGTGACGAAGGCGATTATTGTCCGCCTGGATCTGCTACCAGTCGCCCGGTCTGTTTGGTCAGTGCCTGCAAGAATTCCTGCTGCAGTTCAGGATCATTGCGGGTCAGTTCAATCAGGCTCTGCTCAAGCTCACTGGCTTCTTCTTCCAGGCCAAGCTCGGACAGCCGCTTGACCCGGTGAACCCACTGGCTGACATCGTCGTCTTCAAGGTCATCGAAGATCAGGTGCCGTGCTTCGACCAGTTTGTTGCGCAGCGTGCCGCTGACCAGCAGGCTGGCGTCGCCGCGAATGCCGTTGTCCTCGTCGACCACCTGCAGGTGCAGGGTGCCTACGCGGCCGAGATTCTGCTCGGAAAACGGCGCATCCAGCAGGTTCAGCCGCAGCACACCGTTACGGTCGGTGGTCAGCTCATGGTTGAGCTTGCCAGCCTTGACCTCGACCAGGCGCTCGCTCCAGGGCAGGTTGGTGGATTCTTCGCGCTTGGCTTTCTCCACCTCGCTGATGCCCGCCAGGTTCTGCTGGGCACGGCCGTTGGATTGCACGTTCATGAATGGATTGAGCCCGGCAACGCCATAGCTCAGCCAGTCATGAGTGACGCTTTGCGGCAGGTTGCCCAAGGCGAACACATTGACCACATTGGCACCTACTCCGGCCACCGCCGCGACCGCGCCCAGCGGGATCTCGTAGATCTCCCGCCAGGGCTGGTAAGGGGTGTAGCGGTCGTAGCGGCGGGTCACTTCGAACTCGGTGACTTCGAAGCGCTGCTGCTCGTGAACGCGCACGCGCCGTTGCGGAAGCTCCATTACCTTGGGCTCGCCAACGTCGATCTGCAGACTGTGCTCGAGCAACTTGCGCTCGACGCGTTCTTCATGCTCGCTGCGCTGGGACATCTGATTGGCGCAGCCGCTGACGAACAGGGCGCCGCAGAGTGCGGCGCCCCCCAGGGTAAAGGTACTTCGCTTGTACATGTTCACTCGCGCATTGAGCTATCAGCGACGGATGCGGGCTTGCAGGAAGGTCAGCACTTCATTGACCGGCAGCGCCTGGGCGTCCTGCTCGGTGCGGTGCTTGTATTCCAGATTGCCATCGGCCAGACCGCGGTCACTGACCACGATCCGGTGCGGGATGCCGATCAGTTCCATATCGGCAAACTTGTTGCCTGGGCTGGTCTTCTTGTCACGGTCATCGAGCAGCACTTCGAAGCCTGCAGCGGTCAGTTCGGCGTACAGCTTGTCGGTCGCCTCACGCACCACCTCGGTTTCGTAGCGCAGCGGTACCAGAGCGATCTGGAACGGCGCCAGGGCATCGTTCCAGATGATCCCTTTGTCGTCGTAGCTCTGCTCGATGGCAGCAGCAACCACGCGCGAAACGCCGATGCCGTAGCAACCCATCGACAGTACTACTGGCTTGCCGTTCTCGCCGAGTACCTGGCACTTGAGCGCCTCGCTGTACTTGGTGCCGAGCTGGAAGATATGCCCGACTTCGATGCCGCGCTTGATCACCAGGGTGCCCTGGCCATCTGGGCTTGGGTCACCGGCAACCACGTTGCGCAGGTCGGCTACTTCAGGCACTGGCAGGTCACGCTCCCAGTTGACGCCGAAGTAGTGCTTGTCGTCGATGTTGGCGCCGATGCCGAAATCGCTCATCAGGGCCACCGAGCGGTCGATGATGATTTCCAGCGGCAGGTTCAGCGGGCCCAGCGAGCCTGCACCGGCGCCAATGGCGTCACGCAGCTCGGCGTCGCTGGCCATGACCAGCGGTTCGGCAACCTGCGGGAGCTTGGCGGCCTTGATTTCGTTGAGTTCGTGATCGCCGCGCACGATCAGGGCAATCAGCTTGCCTTCTTCAGCGCCGCGCACGATCAGGGTCTTGACCGTCTTCTCGATTGGCAGGCCATGGTTTTTGACCAGTTGGGCGATGGTCTTGGCGTGCGGAGTATCGACCAGGCGCAGCTCTTCGGTTGGCGCCGGGCGCACGCTTTCGCGTGGGATGGCTTCGGCTTTTTCGATGTTGGCGGCGTAGTCGGAGCTGTCGCTGAAGATCACGTCGTCTTCACCGGTAGCGGCCAGGACGTGGAATTCGTGCGAGTAGTTGCCACCGATCGAGCCGGTATCAGCCTGCACTGGGCGGAAGTTCAAGCCCAGGCGGGTAAAGATGTTGCTGTACGCCTGATGCATGCGGTCGTAGGTTTCCTGCAGGGAAGCCTGGTCGGCATGGAACGAGTAGGCGTCCTTCATGATGAACTCACGGCCGCGCATCAAACCGAAGCGTGGGCGGATCTCATCGCGGAATTTGGTCTGGATCTGGTACAGGTTGAGCGGCAGCTGTTTATAGCTGGACAGCTCGTTGCGGACCATGTCGGTGATCACTTCTTCGTGAGTCGGGCCAACACAGAAGTCGCGGTTGTGCCGGTCTTTCAGGCGCAGCAGCTCTGGGCCGTACTGTTCCCAGCGGCCAGATTCCTGCCACAGCTCGGCTGGCTGGATGCTCGGCATCAGCACTTCAAGCGCGCCGGCGGCGTTCATTTCTTCGCGGACCACGGCTTCGACCTTGCGCATTACCCGCAGGCCCATCGGCAGCCAGGTGTACAGGCCGGAGGCCAGCTTGCGGATCATGCCGGCGCGCAGCATGAGCTGATGGCTGATGACCACTGCATCGGCAGGGGTTTCTTTTTGGGTGGCGAGCAAATATTGACTGGTGCGCATGGGGGGCCGTGTCGATTGCCTAAGACGTTGAAATGACCCCGCATTCTACGGGGGCGAAACGAAAGCGTACAGGATGCCGCAGCGCAGGCCAGTTGTCAGCCAAGAAAAAGCCCGGCGTGGTCGCCGGGCTTTTCAAGTGCGGGGCACTGCAAGCCAGGCTTACAGGATGCTCAGCGGGTACTCGACGATCAGACGCAGTTCGTCCAGAGAGTTGGAGTAAACGGCGTCGGACGAGCGATAAGTTGCCTGACGAACACGGAAGCTCAGGTCCTTGGCGGGGCCCTCCTGAAGCACGTATTTGACGTCGATGTCACGTTCCCACTCGGTTCCGTTGTTGGTGCCTTCCACTTTCGCATCCGTACCGCGTACGTAGCGAGTCATGAAGGTCAGGCCAGGAATACCGAACTCGGCAAAGTTCAGGTCATAACGTGCTTGCCAAGACTTCTCGCCTTCAGCATTGAAGTCGGAGCGGGCAATGGAGTTTGCCAGGAAAATGGTGCCATTACCGTCGACGCCATACTGATAGCCACCGTCGCCGGTCATCTTCTGATACGCGACGGTGAAAGTGTGCGCGCCAATGCTATAGGCGCCGGACAAGCTGAATGCGCGGCTGTCGATCTTGTCGCCATCATAGGCTCGAGCTTCGCCGCTGCCACTGCTCTTGGTGTCATACACGTTGAAGTCGAACACCAGGCCTTGAGTGTCAGAGATCGGCAGAGCCCAGTTGACGTTGGCGTAGTATTTGCGCCAGTAGTCTTCAACCTTGGAGTAGTAAAGGCTGGTGCTGAGGCTGTCGGTGAAGGCATACGTGCCGCCGGCAACGTCGGCTTTCTTCAGGCGGAAGTTGTCACGGTTGGTCTGTTCCTGACCGGTCAGGCTGGTGAAGCGACCCGCATTCAGGGTGAGGCCTTTGATTTCGCTACTGGTGATCAATGTGCCTTGGGCCATCTCAGGCAGCAAGCGGCTGTCGTCGGTGGCGAATACAGGCAGCGATACGAATTGGTCGCCAGCCTTGAGTACGGTGTCGGAAATGCGGAACTTGACCGCCGCGCCACCCTTGGAGTAGTCGTCCTGGGAACGGCCATCTGAACCGGTAGGGAACAGGCCCGTGCCGGAGAAGCCACGACCGCTGTCCAGCTTGAGGCCGAGCATGCCGATGGCGTCGACACCTACACCGACGGTGCCTTGGGTGAAGCCCGATTCAAAGGTACCGATGAAGCCTTGGCCCCATTCACGCTGATCATGACGCAGGCCGGCTGCGCGGTTAGCGGCCGACTCCTGGTTACGATAGTCACGGCTGAAGTACAGGTTGCGCAACTTGACTGACAACTGGCTGTCTTCAATAAAGCCTTTGGAATCATCCTGCGAAGAGGCGATGGCCATTTGCGAGGTGCCTGCCGCAACGGCCAGGGCGATCATGCTCCACTTCATCACGCGCATCGTGATTTGCTCCTTTGGTTTTTAGGAAGAGTACCGCTGCGCCCGGGGTTTTAATTATATGGGGCAGCTCTTTCTTGTTGTGTCGGCGCGAAGGTATATCACGCTGACTCTTTATTTGGCGATATGCATAAAGCAACTTTTCACAAACTTTATGGTGTGTCGCTTATAACTAATTCAATGTCGCAAATTACGCGCCGAACAGCGGACATATATCCCAGCGTTCTGCTCCCTCATCCGTTAACACAGGACGGTACCCCTTGATAGTGCTTCGGCGCCGTGGTCTGTCGGCAGCTCCTGCTCACTGCAGGTGTCGTGCCGACTTGGCATTGAGGGAATGCAACAAGCGTGCTCATTTTCACATTGAGTTGATGAATTTTTCACATCTGCCTGATCACTTGCTGGCAAACCTCCGAAAATAAAGGGTTCGGTCTGTCTGATGGTGTGCCAATATTCAACGGTCGATGCAACTGTAAGGTTGCTAACTAAACCAATGTGTTACCGCCGATTGTTCATCTTGAGTAGTTTTACTGGGAACCGCCGTCAGCACCGCGACGGACGGCTCTATTTTGGTGCGAAAAGTAGCGCTCTGTTACCGCGGCGGTGCAGGGCAGCTGTGCAAGCCAGCTAATGTGTAGCTGGAGCGCCCGATTTCATGCCTGTTGCGGCTAGGCAGGGTATCCTCCGCGCACCATGCCTGCGTTGCGCAGGCGATCTGATTGAAGGAGATTTGCCGTGTTCGTCCTGGATCCGCGTTTGCAGCAGGATTGCCTGGTGCTGGGAGATTTCCCGCTGTGTCGGCTGCTGTTGAGCAAAGACGCCAATTATCCGTGGTTCATTCTGGTGCCGCGGCAAGCCGACGTCAGTGAGCTGTTTGACCTCACGGCAGCCGACCAGCAGCAGCTGTGGCAAGAAACCACCTGCCTGGCCAATTCGCTCAAACAGGAATTTGCTGCCGACAAGATGAACGTGGCGACCTTGGGCAACGTGGTCAGCCAACTGCACATGCACGTGATCGTGCGCCACCGCAACGATGCTGCCTGGCCTGCGCCAGTGTGGGGCAAGGTGGCGGCTGCCGAGTACAGCGAGGAGCAACTCGCACAGCTTCGCCAGCGCCTGCGCTCGGCGTTGAACAACAATGACTTCAAGGAGGCGTGAGCTGATGTCTCTGGAATCGCAAATCATCGACCTGGAAACCCGTCAGGCGTTTCAGGATGACGCGCTGCAGGAGCTCAATGATGTGGTGGTCGAGCAGGGGCGGGTGATCAATCGTCTGCAACTGCAGATGGCCGAGCTGATCAAGCGTTACGAGGAGATGGTCGGGCAGTACGGCAGCGAAGGTGAAGAAGCGCCGCCGCCTCATTACTGAGGATGGGTACCTTGCGGGTGCATAGCGCCCGCAAGGCCTTTGCTGTCAGCGGCGCGAGACCGCGATCACGTCTTCGGCCTGCAGGCCCTTGTCGCGGTGCATGACCGAGAACTCCACGCGTTGGCCTTCGACCAGTACGCGGTGGCCGTCGCCACGGATGGCGCGAAAGTGCACGAAGATATCGTCGCCGGAGTCGCGCGAGATAAAGCCGAAGCCTTTCGAGGTGTTGAACCACTTGACGGTGCCGGTATCGCGCTTGCTGCCTTCCTGGGCAGCGCCGCCAGCATTGCGCGAGCGGCCGCTGCTGCGGCTGAAGCCGGCAACCAGGTGTGCCAGAACTGCCAGAGCAGCGCACAGCAGTGCAGGCAGGTTGCCCAGCTCAGGCCGGACCAGCACGGTTACTGTTTGCAGGGCAACCGCCAGCACCAGCAAAGCGCTGGCCAGGTATTGCAGTTGCAGGCGCGCGCCGCGGTAATAAAGCGGCACGACCGGCGCCAGCAGTAGGTTGAGCAGGCCGAGCAAGGCCAGGTACACGGCCTCCGGTTGCTGCAGGAAGGGAATTGCCTCGGTGCGAAGGCTTGGTATGAGCGACAGCAGCAAGGCTGCTACGCCCGTCACCAGATGGACGATCTTGAACATTTGGGTTGGCTCACGTTTATAAGGTCAATCACAGGAAGAGCGGGCAGCACGGTGCGCATGAGAGAGAAAGCGCGGTCACGCAGCTGGCCTGCCTATGCATCCGGCATTAACAATCCGCACGAATGGCACCCTGCCTATTTAACAGCAAAGGCCCGGTGAGCTCAAACCGGGCGGATGATGGGGGTGATCGATTGCCCTGCGTCACATGCAGGCGCAGGCAAGTCTTGTTACAGTGCCCCTTCATCCGCTTGACTACCCAAGCCACATGAAAAAGGGGAGCTTCATGGCAATCGATATCGGTATCAGTGAAGAAGATCGCAAGTCCATCGTCGATGGGCTGTCCCGTTTGTTGTCGGATACCTATGTGTTGTATCTGAAAACCCATAACTTTCATTGGAACGTTACCGGTCCGGCGTTCCGTACCCTGCACCTGATGTTCGAAGAGCAGTACAACGAGCTGGCCCTGGCGGTTGACTCGATCGCCGAACGGATCCGCGCGCTGGGCTTCCCGGCGCCTGGTTCCTACGCGTTCTATGCCCGCCACTCATCGATCCAGGAAGAGGAGGGTGTGCCGCCTGCTGACGAGATGATCCGCCAGTTGGTCGAGGGGCAGGAGGCGGTCACGCGTACCGCACGCAGTATTTTCCCGGTGGTCGACAAGGTCAGTGACGAGCCAACGGCGGATCTGCTGACCCAGCGTATGCAGGTGCACGAGAAGACCGCGTGGATGCTGCGCTCGTTGCTCGAAGGTAAATAAACTGTCCAAGCCGCCCTGCGCCGTGAAGCGCAGGGCGGTGGTGAACTGCACGCGCAGGCGGAAAATTTTGCCGCTGCTCATGCCCCGCCTCGCTGCGCTTCATTACACGCCATGATTCATGTCTCCAGCACATGAATGGATCCCCTTGGCGATGGAGTGGCAGCAGTGGACATCAGGGTGCGGAGCAGCAAACGCAATGTGTGTCAGGGACATTGGCCAGGCAAGGCCTGTGTCGATCCCTTCGCAGCGGACTTCGACATGCTGCAGGTGCAGCCAGTGTCGCGGTCGGTCAGGCTTAATGGCTTTGCCACCTGCCTGCGCCTGGAGGATGTGTATTGGCAGATATTGCAGCGTATTGCCGAGGTCAATCAGTGCTCGGTCAGTGCGGTGTTGTCCTACATTGACCGCGAAGTTCACCTGCGCCACGGCGGGGTGCGCAACTTCAGCGGCCTGGTCCGGGTGATCTGCGTTGCCTGGCTACGCGATCCGCCAAGCGCGCGTTGAGTGCCGGGCGGGCTGCACTGACCTCTCTAACCATATATAATGCCGGTTTTTGCTGCCCCGGCAGCCAGCGTTATGGTTTGCGAGAGATCCCCGTGCCCCTTTACGACTATCAATGTGCAGCCTGCAACCATCAGCTTGAGGCGTTGCAGAAGATCAGCGCCGCGCCGTTGACTGATTGTCCGGCCTGCCAGGCGCCGGAATTGAAGAAGCAATTGTCCGTTCCAGGTTTTCGCCTCAGTGGCACTGGCTGGTACGAAACCGACTTCAAGACCGGGGCAAAAAAGAATCTGGCAGGCGGCGACAAGGCCGACTGAGTTGAATTGCAATGTCCGGGTCTTGCAGTATTAGCCCTCTGGGCGGCCAAGGCCTCCATCGAATACACGAATCACGAGAAGCGAACCACCATCATGATGCGCAGCCAATATTGCGGCCAACTGAACGAGAGCCTGGACGGCCAGGAAGTCACCCTTTGCGGCTGGGTCCATCGTCGCCGCGACCACGGCGGGGTGATTTTCCTCGATATCCGTGACCGCGAAGGCATGGCCCAGGTCGTGTTCGACCCGGATCGCGCCGAAACCTTCGCCGCCGCCGACCGCGTGCGCAGCGAATACGTCGTACAGGTCACCGGTAAAGTGCGCAAGCGTCCCGAAGGTGCAGTCAACGCCAACATGGCGTCGGGCGGCATCGAAGTACTGGGTTACGAGCTGACCGTACTCAACGAAGCCGAAACCCCGCCGTTCCCGTTGAATGAGTACTCCGACGTCGGCGAAGAAACCCGCCTGCGTTATCGCTTCATCGACCTGCGTCGTCCGGAAATGGCCGAGAAGCTGCGTCTGCGTTCGCGCATCACCACCAGCATCCGCCGCTTCCTCGACGAAAACGGCTTCCTCGACGTCGAAACACCGATCCTGACCCGTGCCACCCCAGAAGGTGCACGTGACTATCTGGTGCCAAGCCGTACCCACGCCGGCAGCTTCTTCGCCCTGCCGCAATCGCCGCAGCTGTTCAAGCAGTTGCTGATGGTGGCCGGCTTCGACCGTTACTACCAGATCGCCAAGTGCTTCCGCGACGAAGACCTGCGTGCCGACCGCCAGCCGGAATTCACCCAGATCGACATCGAGACCAGCTTCCTCGACGAGTCCGAGATCATGGGCCTCACCGAGAGCATGATCCGCAAGCTGTTCAAGGAAGTGCTGGATCTGGAGTTCGGTGAATTCCCGCACATGACCTTTGAAGAGGCCATGCGCCGCTACGGTTCCGACAAGCCAGACCTGCGTAACCCGCTGGAACTGGTCGACGTTGCCGACCAGCTGAAAGATGTCGACTTCAAGGTCTTCGCCGGCCCGGCCAACGATCCGAAGTGCCGCGTCACCGCCCTGCGCCTGCCAGGCGGCGCAAGCATGCCGCGTAGCAAGATCGACGAGTACACCAAGTTCGTTGGCATCTATGGTGCCAAGGGCCTGGCCTACATCAAGGTCAACGAGCGCGCCAAGGGCGTCGAAGGCCTGCAGTCGCCGATCGTCAAGAACATCCCTGAGGCCAACCTCAACGTGATCCTCGATCGCGTCGGTGCGGTTGATGGCGACATCGTGTTCTTCGGTGCCGACAAGTTCAAAGTGGTCAGCGAAGCCCTGGGTGCGCTGCGGATCAAGGTCGGCAACGACTTCAACCTGCTCACCTGCGAATGGGCACCGATGTGGGTTGTCGACTTCCCGATGTTCGATGAGAACGAAGACGGCAGTTTCAGCGCCTTGCACCACCCGTTCACTGCACCCAAGTGCACCCCGGAAGAGCTCGAGGCCAATCCGGCCACGGCGCTGTCGCGTGCCTATGACATGGTGCTCAACGGCACCGAGCTGGGTGGCGGTTCGATCCGTATTCACCGCAAAGAGATGCAACAGGCGGTGTTCCGCCTGCTCGGTATCGAAGCGGCGGAACAGGAAGAGAAGTTTGGCTTCCTGCTCGACGCGCTGAAGTTCGGTGCACCGCCGCACGGCGGCCTGGCCTTTGGTCTGGACCGTCTGGTAATGCTGATGACCGGCGCCCAGTCGATTCGTGAAGTGATCGCCTTCCCGAAAACCCAGAGCGCTGCCTGCGTCATGACCCAGGCTCCGGGCCTGGTCGATGCCAAGGCACTGCGTGAGCTGCACATCCGTCTGCGCGAGCAGACCAAGGTCGAGTAACACCGACCCGGGCGCGCCCGTGAGGTCGCGCCCTCGAATTTATCGCGTTCCGCCCTTCGGGGCGGAACCTGTTTGTGGATCAAGGATTCGGAGTCGATATGGCTGGTCATTCCAAGTGGGCGAACATCAAGCACCGCAAAGAGCGCCAGGATGCCAAGAGAGGCAAGGTCTTCACCAAGTGGATTCGCGAGCTGACGGTCGCGGCCAAGCAGGGCGGCGCCGATCCAGCGTCGAACCCACGCTTGCGACTGGCGCTGGACAAGGCACTTGGTGCCAACATGAGCCGCGACATCATTGATCGGGCAGTTGCCCGCGGCGCCGGTACCAACGAAAGCGACAACGTCGAAGAGCTCAGCTATGAGGGTTACGGCCCTGGCGGCGTGGCGATCATGGTCGAAACCATGACCGACAACCGCAACCGTACCGCAGCGGCTGTGCGCCATGCCTTCACCAAATGCGGCGGCAACCTTGGCACCGACGGTTCAGTTGCTTATCTGTTCGAGCGCAAGGGCCAGATCAGCTTTGCCCCTGGCGTTGACGAAGACGCCTTGATGGAGGCGGCCATGGAGGCCGACGCCGATGACGTGGTCAGCAATGACGACGGCTCGTTCGAAGTGTTCACCTCATTCAACAGCTTTTATGCCGTGCGCAACGCGCTGGAAGAAGCTGGGTTCAAGGCCGCCGACGCCGAAATCGTGATGCAGCCGACTACCAGTGCCGAGCTTGATCGCGATGGCGCTGAAAAAGTCCTCAAGCTGATCGATATGCTCGAAGACCTGGACGACGTGCAGAACGTCTATTCCAATGCGCAGATCTCCGATGAGGTCCTTGAGCAGCTAGGCTGATGCCGGCGCTTCAAGCCATCAGGGCCTGACTGCTCCAAGCGTGTTTTCATTTTCAACTTGCAGGCCCTATGACTCTGATTCTTGGTATCGACCCCGGTTCGCGCATCACCGGTTTTGGCGTGGTCCGCCAGACCGCCCGGGGCTGCGAATATGTGGCGTCGGGGTGTATTCGTACGGGCGCCGGCGAGTTGTCCGAGCGCCTGCAGATCATCTTTCGTGGCGTCAGCGAGATCATTCGCCAGCACGGCCCGGTTACCATGGGCATCGAACGGGTGTTCATGGCGCGCAATCCGGATTCGGCGCTCAAGCTCGGCCAGGCCCGTGGTGCAGCCATCGTGGCCGGTGCCGAAGCTGGCCTGGAGATCGCCGAATATAGCGCCACCCAGGTCAAACAGGCGGTGGCTGGCACCGGCGCGGCCAACAAAGACCAGGTGATGCTGATGGTCATGCACCTGCTCAAGCTGACGCAAAAGCCGCAGATCGACGCCTCTGATGCCTTGGCTATCGCCCTCTGTCATGCGCATACCCGCTCCAGCCTGATCCCCCACGGCTTGACCACTGCGCGCAAGCGCGGCGGACGCTTGCGTCTGTAACCGCTTCATGCGCTGATACACATTTTGGCCGGGTGAAACGTTCACTCGACGCATTTGCTGATAGGGTTGACCGGTCTGTGGCCGGCGCTCGAAAGGAAGGATCGAAACGTGATTGGACGTTTGCGCGGCACCCTGGCGGAAAAACAACCGCCGCATCTGATTATCGACGTCAACGGCCTGGGCTATGAGCTCGAAGTGCCGATGACCACCCTGTATCGCCTGCCCAAGGTTGGCGAGCCGGTTACCCTGCATACCCATCTGGTGGTGCGTGAAGACGCCCACCTGCTCTACGGCTTTGGCGAAAAGCGCGAGCGCGAGCTGTTCCGTGAGCTGATCCGTCTCAACGGCGTCGGCCCCAAGCTGGCGCTGGCGCTGATGTCCGGGCTTGAAATCGACGAGTTGGTGCGCTGCGTGCAGGCGCAGGATGCCTCGGTGCTGGTGCGCGTACCCGGGGTTGGCAAGAAGACTGCCGAGCGCCTGCTGGTCGAGCTCAAGGACCGCTTCAAAGCTTGGGAGACGTCCTCGTCGATGTTCACCTTGGTATCCGACGGCCCGGCGCCGGTCGGTGGTGCGTCCACCGCCGAAGCCGACGCGGTCAGTGCGCTGGTGTCGCTGGGCTACAAGCCTCAGGAAGCCAGCAAGGCTATCTCGCTGATCAAGGACAAGGCTGGCCTGAGCAGCGAAGACCTGATCCGCCGCAGCCTGCAAGGGATGATTAGCAAGTGATCGAAGCCGACCGCCTGATCGCCGCTTCCGGACGCGACCGCGAAGAAGTCCAGGACCGCGCGATTCGCCCGCTGAGCCTTGATGAGTACATCGGCCAGCCGGTGGTGCGCGACCAGATGGGCCTGTTCATCCAGGCTGCCCGTGGCCGCAACGAGTCGCTCGACCATACCCTGATCTTCGGCCCGCCGGGCCTGGGCAAGACCACCCTGGCCAACATCATCGCCCATGAGATGGGCGTTTCGGTGAAGAGCACGTCAGGGCCAATTCTGGAGCGGCCCGGTGATCTGGCGGCAATGCTGACCAATCTCGAGCCGCACGATGTGCTGTTCATCGACGAAATTCACCGGCTCTCGCCGATTGTCGAAGAAGTGCTGTACCCGGCAATGGAAGACTTCCAGCTCGACATCATGATCGGTGAGGGCCCAGCCGCGCGTTCGATCAAGCTCGATCTGCCGCCGTTCACCCTGGTCGGCGCGACCACCCGAGCGGGCATGCTGACCAACCCCTTGCGTGACCGCTTCGGCATCGTCCAGCGCCTGGAGTTCTACAGCGACAAGGACCTGGCCACCATCGTTACCCGTTCGGCGGGCATTCTGGGCCTGGTCATCGATGATTTGGGCGCCTTCGAGATTGCTCGGCGTGCACGCGGTACGCCGCGGATCGCCAACCGCCTGCTGCGCCGGGTGCGCGACTACGCCCAGGTACGCGGCAAGGGCGAGATCACCAAGGCGGTGGCGGACCTGGCGCTGAATCTGCTGGATGTCGACGAGCGCGGCTTCGATCACTCCGACCGGCGTTTGCTGCTGACCATGATCGAGAAGTTCGATGGCGGTCCGGTCGGGGTGGACAACCTTGCCGCTGCCATCAGCGAGGAGCGCCATACCATCGAGGACGTGCTCGAGCCGTACCTGATCCAGCAGGGCTACATCATGCGTACGCCGCGTGGCCGCGTGGTGACGCGGCACGCCTACCTGCACTTTGGCTTGAACCTGCCCGGGCGTTTGGCCGACCCGGCGGATTTTTCCGATGTTGTCGATGAATGACAGATCAAAAGGCGGTTTCCGTGGTCCTACCGCTGGCATGCCCATGGCGCGCTGGCACTAAGGCATTACCGAATGCAAAAACACTTGCCGGGCGGATTGGCAAGCCGAGGAGTAAGCACTAGAGTATGCGCGCGCAAAATGGGCTTGAATCGTTCGCACACCGCTGTCGCGTCTATTACGAAGATACCGACGCAGGCGGCGTGGTGTATTACGTCAACTACCTGAAATTCATGGAGCGTGCGCGCACCGAGCGGTTGCGTCACCTGGGTTTCTCCCAGCATCAACTGGCCGGGGAGAATCTGCTGTTCGTGGTTCACTCCACCGAGGCGCGCTACCACGCGCCGGCGCGCCTGGATGACGAGTTGCGGGTAACCGCAGAAGTCGTCGAGGTGAACCGCGCCAGCCTGCGCTTCGTGCAGCAGGTGTGGCGAGAACAAGATGCAAAGCTGCTCTGTGAGGGGCAGTTTCTGGTGGCCGCTGTGCGCGCCGACACTTTCAAACCCCGAGCCATCCCCCCAGCGCTGCGCGACGCCTTCCTGGCGGGCGGCCCGGGTACTCAATCGAATGCAGGAGAATAAGCGTGGAAGCTAACGTCGTCGACCATACCTCCATGTGGAGTCTGGTCAGCAATGCCAGCATCGTGGTGCAGCTGGTAATGCTGATTCTGGTGGCCGCCTCGGTCACTTCATGGATCATGATCTTTCAGCGCAGCAGCATGCTGCGCGCCGGTCGTCGTGCGCTGGATGCCTTCGAGGAGCGCTTCTGGTCGGGCATTGATTTGTCCAAGCTGTACCGTCAGGCAGGCAGCAACCCGGACCCGGATTCGGGTGTCGAGCAGGTGTTCCGTGCCGGCTTCAAGGAATTCTCGCGTCTGCGTCAGCAGGCGGGTGTAGACCCTGACGCGGTCATGGAAGGCGTTGGTCGGGCCATGCGCGTAGCCATCTCGCGTGAAGAAGAAAAGCTCGAGCAGAGCCTGCCGTTCCTCGCCACCGTCGGTTCGACCAGCCCATACATCGGCCTGTTCGGTACCGTATGGGGCATCATGAACTCGTTCCGTGGTTTGGCTTCTGCCCAGCAGGCAACCCTGGCTACCGTTGCGCCGGGCATCGCCGAGGCATTGATTGCCACTGCGATCGGCCTGTTTGCTGCGATCCCTGCGGTTATCGCCTACAACCGTTTTGCCGCACGCAGCGAAACGTTGATCAGCCGTTACTACACCTTCGCCGACGAGTTCCAGGCGATCCTGCACCGTAAAGTGCACACCAGCGAAGAGTAATCAGGTAGAAACCCATGGCCCGAGTTCGCCACAAACGCAAGCCCGTCGCCGAGATGAACGTGGTGCCCTACATCGACGTGATGCTGGTGCTGCTGGTCATCTTCATGGTGACGGCCCCGATGCTCAACCAGGGGGTCAAGGTCGACCTGCCCAAGGTTTCCAGCGAAGCCTTGCCGCAGGACAACAACGTCCAGATCCTTACCATCTCGATCAAGGCCGACAAGACCTACTACTGGAACCTTGGCAGCGAGGTCGATACCGACAAACAGATGGACAAGGCCATGACCTTGCCGGACATGACCAATGCCGTGACCAAGATCATTGCCGCCGGTCGCGACCAGGGCAAACAGACCCAGGTCTTTATCCGTGGCGACAAGTCCGTCGATTACGGCTCGGTCATGGGCGCCATGGGCGGGTTGCAGAAGGCCGGTGTCGGTAACGTTGGCCTGATTACCGAGGCGCCCTGATGCAACAGCGAGAGCCATCTGCCTCGGAAAGCTACTTCTGGCCCAGTGTCTGGGCCATTGGCTTGCATGTCGTGGTGTTTGCGATGCTGTTCGTCAGCTTCGCCATGACCCCTGAGCTGCCGCCGTCCAAGCCGATCGTTCAGGCTACGCTGTACCAGCTCAAGTCCAAGAGTCAGGCCACTACCCAGACCAATCAGAAGATTGCCGGGGAGGCGAAGAAAACCGCTTCGCGCCAGACTGAAGTCGAACAGCTGGAACAGAAGAAGGTCGAACAGGAGGCCGTGAAGGCCGCGGAACAAAAGAAAGCCGACGCGGATCAAAAGGCCGAAGCTGCTCGCGAAGCGGCAGAAGCCAAAAAAGCCGAAGAAGCTGCCAAGACTGCTGAAGCCAAGAAGGCCGCCGAGGCCAAGAAAGCCGAAGAGGCGAAGAAAGCCAGCGAAAAACAGCAGGCTGATATCGCCAAGAAGAAGGCGGGAGAAGAGGCCAAGAAAAAGGCCGACGAAGAAGCCAAGAAAGACGCAGCTGAAGAGGCGAAGAAGAAAGCCGCCGAAGAAGCCAAGAAAAAAGCCGCCGAGGATGCCAAGAAGAAAGCGGCAGCCGAGGAAGCGAAGAAGAAAGCAGCTGAAGAGGCCAAGAAGAAGGCCGCTGCAGATGCCCAGAAGAAAAAAGCCCAGGATGCAGCCCGTAAGGCGGCAGAAGACAAGAAAGCCCAGGCCCTGGCCGAGCTGTTGTCTGATACCACCGAGCGCCAGCAGGCTCTGGCTGACGAGCAGGGCGACCAGGTAGCCGGTGATTTCGACGACCTGATCCGCATGCGCGCTGCAGAAGGTTGGGCCCGTCCGCCTTCGGCACGCAAAGGCATGACGGTAGTGCTGCAGATCAACATGCTGCCCGATGGCACCATCACCAGCGTCAGTGTGGCCCGCGCCAGTGGCGACGGTCCGTTTGATGCTTCGGCGGTGGCAGCGGTGAAGAACATTGGTCGACTGACCGAAATGCAGGGCTTGAAGCCGAGTGATTTCAATGCGTATCGCTCGTTCAAGATGACATTTACACCTGAGGATCTAGCGCTGTGATTAAACTCTTTCGAGGGCTGCTGGTCATGCTCTGCTGCGTGGCAGGTATGGCCGTAGCAGAGGAAAAGAACATCCTGGTCACCAGCGGTAGCGATCGGGCCACGCCCATCGCGGTAGTACCGTTCGGCCTGCAGGGTGGCAGCGTGCTGCCAGAAGACATGGCCGACATCATCGGCAATGACCTGCGCAACTCTGGCTACTACTCGCCGATTCCAAAGCAGAACATGATCAGCCAGCCAAGCCAGGCCAGCGAAGTCATCTTCCGCGACTGGAAAGCCCTGGGCGCCCAGTACGTCATGGTTGGTAGCATCGTGCCGTCCGGTGGCCGTCTGCAGGTGCAGTACGCGCTGTTCAACGTGGCCACCGAGCAGCAAGTGCTGACTGGCAGCGTTGCCGGTACTGTCGACCAGTTGCGCGACATGTCGCACTACATTGCCGACCAGTCGTTCGAGAAGCTCACCGGCATCAAGGGTGCGTTTTCCACCCGCATGCTGTATGTGACTGCCGAGCGCTTCTCTGCCAACAACACCCGCTACACCCTGCAGCGTTCGGATTACGACGGTGCCCGGGCAGTGACCCTGCTGCAGTCGCGTGAGCCGATTCTGTCGCCACGCTTCGCACCGGATGGCAAGCGCATCGCCTATGTATCGTTCGAGCAGCGTCGCCCACGTATCTTTGTCCAGCACATCGACACCGGTCGCCGTGAGCAGATCACCAACTTCGAAGGCCTCAACGGCGCGCCAGCCTGGTCGCCGGATGGTTCGCGCCTGGCGTTCGTACTGTCCAAGGACGGCAACCCGGACATCTATGTGATGAACATGGGTTCGCGCGCGATCAGTCGCGTAACTGCCGGCCCTGGTATCAACACCGAACCGTTCTGGGGTAAAGACGGCAACACGCTTTACTTCACCTCCGACCGTGGCGGCAAGCCGCAGATCTACAAAACTTCGGTCAGTGGCGGTTCCGCCGAGCGTGTAACGTTCGTGGGTAACTACAATGCCAACCCGAAACTTTCGGCGGACGAGAAGACCCTGGTGATGATTCATCGCCAACAGGGCTTCACCAACTTCAAAGTGGCGGCCCAGGACTTGCAACGTGGAAGTGTAAAGATTCTCTCAGAGACCAGTCTTGACGAGTCCCCCACTGTTGCGCCCAACGGCACCATGCTAATCTACGCCACCCGCCAGCAGGGCCGGGGAGTCTTGATGCTCGTCTCTCTCAACGGACGCGTGAGGCTCCCGCTTCCTACCGCGCAAGGCGAAGTCAGAGAACCGTCCTGGTCCCCTTACCTGAACTGATGCGGCGTTACACCGTTTTGCTTAACACACTGGGGTTTCATTAGGAGTTTCACGATGGAAATGCTGAAGTTTGGTAAATTCGCTGCGCTGGCTCTGGCCATGGCTGTAGCTGTAGGTTGCTCTTCCAAAGGTGGCGACAACGCCGGCGAAGGCGCTGCTGTAGATCCTAACGCTGGTTACGGTGCCAACACTGGCGCTGTTGACGGCAGCCTGAGCGAAGAAGCCGCCCTGCGCGCAATCACCACCTTCTACTTCGAATACGACAGCTCGGACCTGAAGCCAGAAGCCATGCGCGCTCTGGATGTTCACGCCAAGGACCTGAAGTCCAACGGCAGCCGTGTTGTTCTGGAAGGCAACACCGACGAGCGTGGTACTCGCGAGTACAACATGGCTCTGGGTGAGCGTCGCGCCAAAGCCGTACAGCGTTACCTGGTTCTGCAGGGCGTTTCCCCTGCACAGCTGGAACTGGTTTCCTACGGTGAAGAGCGTCCAGTTGCCACCGGCAACGACGAGCAATCCTGGGCTCAGAACCGTCGCGTAGAACTGCGTAAGTAAGTCCTATGCGTACGTGCCGCCGTGCTTTGACCGTCCTCGCACTCAGCCTGCCCTTCACGGCGTGGGCTGCAGTCCCTGTAGTAGATGACAACGCGAGCAGTTATCCGCCCGCGGGTTATGGCACGAGCGGCGCCTATGCCGGAGCAGGGGCTTCAACCCCTGCTTCTGCACAGGGTCAGTTGTTCATGCAGCTGCAACAGATGCAGGATCAGATTTCCCGCCAGCAAGGCATCATCGAAGAGTTGCAGAACGATGTGTCGCGCATGAAGCAGGAAAACCTGGAACGATACCAGGATCTGGACCGTCGCATTTCAAGTGGTGCCGCGCCTGCCGCGACTCCCGATAATTCTTCAACCGGTGGCGCATCCGATGCCGCTGCCGGTGCAGCAGCCGGCGCCGCTGGCGCTGCTGCGCAACAACCGGCCGCGGGTAGCGAGCCGGCTGATCCGGCGAAAGAAAAGCTCTACTATGATGCTGCTTTCGACCTGATCAAGCAGAAGGACTTCGACAAGGCCAGCCAGGCGTTTACCGCCTTCCTGCGCAAATACCCTAACAGCCAGTATGCCGGCAACGCGCAATACTGGCTGGGTGAGGTGAACCTGGCCAAGGGCGACCTGCAAGGTGCAGCTCAGGCGTTTGCCAAGGTCAGCCAGTCGTATCCCAAGCACAGCAAAGTGCCTGATTCCTTGTACAAGCTGGCCGACGTCGAACGTCGCCTGGGCCGTACCGACAAGGTAAAAGGCATTCTGCAGCAAGTAGTTACCCAGTACCCCGGCACTTCCGCCGCGCAACTGGCGCAACGCGACCTGCAAAAGCTCTAAGCAGCCCGTTTGTGAGAAAACCCGCGCCTGGCGCGGGTTTTTTCGTTAGACTCTTGGCCCTTTTACGTAAACACGCTGCTGCGGATAACGCTTTGTCGAGTCCGCGACAGTGCCTGACGGAGGCGGACAGCCTGTTTAGCTGTCACGCCCGTGGCGATCATGCAAGATACCTTACGCATCACCGAAGTCTTTTACTCGTTGCAGGGTGAAACGCGCACGGCTGGCCTGCCCACCGTGTTCGTCCGCCTGACTGGCTGCCCGTTGCGCTGCCAGTACTGCGACAGCGCCTATGCCTTCACCGGCGGTACGATTCGCAGCCTGGATTCGATCATGGAGCAGGTGGCGGGCTTTCGTCCGCGGTATATCTGCGTTACCGGTGGCGAGCCATTGGCTCAGCCCAACGCGTTGCCGTTGCTTGAGCGTTTGTGCGATGCAGGCTACGAGGTGTCGCTGGAAACCAGCGGCGCGCTGGATATTTCCAAAGTCGACAGCCGCGTCAGCCGTGTGGTCGATCTGAAGACCCCGGCCTCGGAAGAATCGCACCGCAACCGCTACGAGAACATCGAGCTGCTGACCCGTAATGACCAGGTAAAGTTCGTCATCTGTTCGCGCGAAGACTACGACTGGGCTGTCTCCAAGCTGATCCAGTACAACCTCGATCAGCGCGCAGGCGAAGTGCTGTTCTCGCCTAGCCATCATCAGGTCAGTGCCAGTGATCTGGCTGACTGGATCATTGCCGACAACCTGCCCGTGCGCTTCCAGTTGCAGCTGCACAAGCTGCTGTGGAACGACGAACCCGGCCGCTGAAACCCAAGGACCAAGACATGACTGACAAACGCGCGGTAATCCTGCTTTCCGGTGGCCTCGACTCGGCCACCGTGGTCGCCATGGCCCAGGCCGATGGCTACAGCTGCTACACCATGAGTTTTGACTACGGCCAGCGTCATCGCGCCGAGCTCGACGCAGCCGCCCGGGTGGCCCGCGACATGGGAGTAGTCGAGCACAAGGTGATCGGTCTCAACCTTGATGGCATCGGCGGCTCGGCGTTGACCGACAGCAGCATCGACGTGCCTGAGGCACCTGGCGAAGGCATCCCGGTCACCTACGTGCCGGCGCGCAACACCGTGTTCCTGTCGCTGGCCCTGGGTTGGGCCGAAGTCCTGCAGGCACGCGATATCTTCATCGGCGTCAACGCGGTGGATTACTCCGGCTACCCGGATTGCCGTCCTGAGTTCGTCGAAGCATTCGAGCGCATGGCCAACCTCGCGACCAAGGCCGGTGTTGAAGGGCAGGGCTTCCGCATTCAGGCGCCGCTGCAGAACATGAGCAAGGCACAGATCGTCCAGGCCGGTGTTGCCCGCGGCGTCGATTACAGCCTGACAGTGTCCTGCTACCAGGCCGATGATCAGGGCCGCGCCTGCCGCAAGTGCGACAGCTGCCGCTTGCGCGCGGACGGCTTCAAGGCCGCAGGTGTGGAAGATCCGACCCGCTACTTTTAAGCCTTTTTACTGATGGGGTGTTGATTTTTCGTTAGAAATCAGTATTATACGCGCCATCAAAAGGGTCGTTAGCTCAGTTGGTAGAGCAGTTGGCTTTTAACCAATTGGTCGTAGGTTCGAATCCTACACGACCCACCATTTTTACAGCTGTGCGGAGCAAGCCTCTGGCTTGGTTCGGTATCAAATCAAGATGAAAAAGCCCGCCTTTCATGGCGGGCTTTTTCGTTTCTAGAGTTCCATGCGCGCAGCGTGGCATGGCCTTGAGGGCGTTGTCTTCACCAGAGCTGAGGCAGTGGTGCCGGGCCTTGCAGCGAAGGGAACAGCGGCAGTACATCGCTGGCCAGTTCACCAATGATGCCGAAGTGCAGGCATTCGTCGGATGGATCAACGATGAAACTGCAGCCGATAGCGGCCTGGCCTGCTGACAGGCACTTACTCAGCCCACTCCGGATCCCCGGTAAACACCACCGTGATCCACCGATCCGGCCCTTCGCCGCCCACCGCATCGCCGATTTCGTTGCGCAGGGCGTCCCACTCGGCGATGGTCCGTGCCGCCATGTCGGCAGGCACGATGAAGTACAGCTCGATCTCGCGCGAGCGCCCGACCTTGGCCACATACGCCCGAAACGACTGCAGGCCATGCTTGTGCACGAAGGCCTGGGCGACGTTGTCGACGTGTTGCTTGAGGTCGCTCGGCGTCACCAGGAAGATATCGGCCAGGGCCTGGCGTACCACCGACAACGGCAGCGGAATGATCACCAGGCACACCAGTCCGAGCACCGCCGGGTCGATGTACGGTGAGATCCACTGCCACTGCGTGCCCTGAATCGCCAGGCCAACGCAGAAGGCAATCAACAGCGCGGCGGTAATGCTCGCCGACATGACCCAGCCCTTGACGTCCATGCGCACGAAGTCGGAGTTGAGCGTGCGGTTCGCGCGGGCCTCGACCACGGCGATGGTGACGCAGGCAATCACGGTCAGTACGGCGTAGATCAGGGCGAGGCCGAACTCGAGGTCGCGGCCGCCTTCGAGCAGGCTGCTGACCGCGTTGATCAGGGCGTAGATGGCCACGCCGCTGAGCAGAATGCCGTTGAGTGCCAGCACCATCGGTTCAAGGTGCCAGAAGCCCATGCTGAAGCGCTCGCGCAACTTGCGCGACATCTGCGCGCTGCTGATGTGGGCGGTGATCAGCTTGACCACCACCAGCGACAAGCCGCTCATGCTGGCGTCGACCAGCGAATAGACGCCGTCGAACACAATCGAGAACGAGCCCGAAGCCAGGCCGAAGGCGATACCGATGGTGGCGATGAAGAGAGTGACTGCGATCGAGGTGCGCAGTAGGCCCTGCTCGCAGGTCAGGTCGAAAAAAGCCGGTTTGGGTGAGATCTGCATAACTGAAACTCTTGTACGGCGGTAATGCCGGGGATAGCGGCATCGGCATTGCCGAGGCCAGTACAGACTAGACGCGAAACTGCGCCATCAATGCTTGTTGCTGATTGGCCAGGTGGTTCAGCGCCTGGCTGATGCGCGCCGATTCGTCTGCCTGGCCGGCGAGCGAGTCGGTTACATCGCGAATGCCGGCCACGTTGCGGTTAACTTCTTCGGCGACGGCGCTTTGCTCTTCGGCAGCCGAGGCGATCTGCAGGTTCATGTCGGTGATCACTGCGACAGCCTCGCCAATGCGCTGCAGCGCGGGCATCGCCTGCTCCATCTGCTGCGCGCTGTCCTGCGCCTGGCGCTGGCCGGCCTGCATGGTGCCGACCACGGCTTCGCTGCCTTGCTGCAGGCCTTCGATCACCTGGCGGATCTCCTCGACTGATACCTGGGTACGCTGAGCCAGGCTGCGCACCTCATCAGCCACCACCGCGAAACCGCGCCCAGCCTCGCCGGCGCGGGCTGCTTCGATAGCGGCGTTGAGTGCAAGCAGGTTGGTCTGCTCAGCAATGGCGCGGATCACCTCCAGCACCGAGCCGATCTGCTCGCTGCGGCTCTCGAGCGCTTTCGCCTGGCCCATCGCCGCATCCATGTCGCTGGCCAGTTGGGAAATTGCCCGACGGGTGTCGGCTACCCGCTGCAGGCCTTCGCGGCTGGCCTGATCGGCGCCGCGTGCCGCCTGCGCTGCCTGCGCGGCGTTATGGGCAACGTCCTGCGCGGTGGCGCTCATTTCATTGGCGGCGGTCGCCACCTGCTCGATCTCGCGTTGCTGTTGCTGCATGCCATTGCTGGTCTGGCTGGCGATGGCGGCGGACTGGTCCGCCGTGGTGCGCGCGTCCTGTAGCGAGGCTTTGACCTGGGCAATCACCGGTTGCAGCTTGTCGAGAAAACGGTTGAACCAGCCGGTCAACTGGCCCAGTTCATCATCGCGGGCGTAGTCCAGCCGGCGGGTCAGGTCGCCTTCGCCGCTGGCGATATCCTGCAGACGCCGGGCTACCATCAGGATTGGCCGGGTAACGCCACGCGCGGTCAGCCAGACCAGCAGCAAACCCAGCACCGCTGCAAACAGGCCGATGGCCAGGCTGATCAGGTTGGCGTCCTGGTTATGCCCGGCCAGGCGTTGGTTCAGCGCTACTGCCGGCGCCTGCAACACGGCCTCGGGCAGCTCCAGCAGAACTTGCCACGGGGCGGCGTCAGGGATAGGCGCAAATGGCTGCGAGACGCGCATCTGGCCGTGATCCAGGCGCCGCACTGGCTGCCCGGCAAGCAAGCTTGGTAGCAGCTCGCGGGCCGGGCCGCTGAGGACGTGCTCGAGCGGCTTGCTCAGTTGCGTGGCATCAGCGCTGTGGCCGGCGAGCAAGCCCGCCGGGCTGACGATGCTGACCTGGCCTTGGCCGTCGAACAGTTCCTGGCGGCCACTGAGGCTCAGTTGCTGGAGGTTGTCCAGGCTGATGTCCAGGCCAACTACGGCGATGACCTTGCCGTTATCCATGATCGGCAGGGCGATGCTGGTCATCAGGATCTGCTGGCCATTGATCTCGTCGAAGTAAGGTTCGACCACGCAAGCCTTGGCGGTTTGCTCCGGGCAGGTCAGCCAGCGGTTGTAGGGCGAGCCGTTGGCGCCAATGCTGCTGTCGGCAAGCATCGCCTCGGGCATGGCTTCGGCGGTCAGCGTGCCGGACTGTGCTTGCGACCAGTACAGCGAGAAGCGTCCGCTGTCATTGCTACCGTGCTCGGGCTGGTTGATGAAGCGCGCATCCTGTCGGTCGAGGGCGTTCGGTTGGAACACCAGATACAAGCCGATCAGGCCAGGATTGCCTACCAGCGCCGCGCGTGCCTGTGCGCTCAATGATGCGCGTAGATCGCTATCGCCGCGCTGCCTGAGTACCTGCACCAGGCGGCTGAAACCGCTGCCGTATTGGTAGGCATCCATGAAGTAGCGCTGAATACGCAGTGCCTGGGTTTCGGCCTGAGCCTGCAGGCGCAGGCGGGCGCTGTGGTCGAGCAGTTCGCTGTTGGCGCTGAACACCTGTGCTGCGCTGCGGCGCGCCTGAGTCAGCGAGGTGGCCACCAGCAGGGCGACGATGACCAGCAGGCACAGGCCGGCGAGCAGGGTGATCTTCCACTGGATGGAAAGGCGGCGCGGGAGCATGGGTTTTCCTTCTCGAGCAGAGCGACGCCCGCATCAAGCGGGCGTCGGTGGGGGAGGCTCAGTCAGCGATACAGCTGGGCGGCGCGATGCGAAACGCCTTGGTCAGCCAGCCGAGGTAGATCAGCCCGGCCAGTGCCCAGGCGCCGCCAAACAGCAGCGAGTGCTGGTTGAGGTCCAGCCACAGCGAGACGATGATGCAAAAGCCAATGGTCGGCAGCACCAGGTACTTGAAGGTCTGGGCCAGGCTCTTGCGACCCTTCTCGCGCAGGTAGCAGTGGTTGATCACCGCCAGATTGACGAAGCTGAAGGCAACCAATGCGCCAAAGTTGATTACCGAGGTAGCTGTGACCAGATCAAAGAAGATCGCCGACAACGCCACCAGTCCCACCACGGCAATGTTCAGCACCGGCGTCTTGTACCGAGGATGCAGGCGGGCGAACACCCGAGTCGGGATCACCCCGTCGCGGCCCATCACATACAGCAGCCGTGACACACTGGTCTGCGAGGCCAGGCCCGAGGCGATGGTGTTGATCACCGTGCAGGCGATGAACACCGACTGGAACAACTTGCCACCGACATACAGGGCGATTTCCGGCAGCGCCGCTTCCTGGTCATGGAAGCGCTGCATGGTCGGGAAATAGGCCTGGATGAAGTAGGACACAAGAATGAACACCACGCCGCCGATCAAGGCGGTGAGGAAGATCGCCCGCGGAATGGTCTTGCCCGGATCGCGAGTTTCCTCCGACAGGCAGGTCACCGCATCGAAACCCAAGAACGAGAAGCACAGAATGGTCGCACCGGCGGCCAGCGCGCTGAACTGCACCTGTGGGTCGACAAACGGGATCAGGCTCCAGGCCGTGCCCAGGCCCTCGCCATGCTCAAGGCCACGTGCGCAGAGATAGATGAACACACTGATGATCGCCACCTGCACGGCCACGAACAGGGCATTGAAGTGGGCCACCAGGTTGACGCTGCGCATGTTGACCAGGCTGATCAGGGTGACGAAGCCGGCCACCCAGATCCACTGTGGCACCTCCGGGAACATCGCCGACAGGTACAGCTTGGCCAGCAGGGCGTTGACCATCGGCAGCAGCAGGTAATCCAGCAGCGAAGACCAGCCGACCAGAAAGCCCACGTGCGGATTGATCGCCCGCTGGGTGTAGGTGTAGGCCGAGCCCGACTGCGGAAAACGCCGTACCAGCGTGCCGTAGCTCACCGCGGTGAACAGCACGCCCAGCAGCGCCAGGATGTAGGCACTGGGCACATGCCCGGCAGTAATCCCGGAAACGATGCCAAAGGTGTCGAAGACGGTCATCGGCGTCAGGTAAGCCAGACCGATGATCACCACATGCCACAGGCGCAGGGATTTGCGGAACTGGCCGCCGGTGCTTGGTTCAGGCTGCATGCGCGCGATGCTCCTGAGCCTGAACGGTGGGCGAGTAGGCGGGCGGGCACAGCCAGGTCGTGCGGATGAGCTCCATGTTGTTCACCTTTTATGTCGGAGCGAGGGCGGGCGCATGCGAGGCGCCGGTGGCATGGCTGACAGTGCCGCAGCGAAGTTCAAGGCGCGCAGAGTCCCTAGTGGGGCGAGTAAGCGCGCTGCGGTTGTTCTTCGTTGTTAGGCGCTGAAGCAAGGTGGTTAAAATAAAAAACGATGCCGGGTAGGGTGTCAAGTTAAACATGACAGGATGTAACGGACATCGAGCTTTTATCGGGTTTTTTCCGCTTATGCCCCAAGGTAAGTGCGAATTTTCATTCAAAGACAGATTTTAATGTCCGTAAAAATTTACGATCGCTGATTGCCAAACACATCCTCAGCAAATTTTTGCCCACTGAGCCCGGCGCATCCGACAGGCGTCAGTGGTACCCTTCGTGCCCAGCGCGACGGTGTCGCACCCAGTCCCCCCTTATGGAAAGCAATCGGTTCAATTCATGAAGAAATCAGTAGGCATCCTCTCCGGCCTGGCCGTCGCCATCGCCATCGCAGCCACCGCTGGCGCCTGGTACACCGGCAAGCAACTGCCCGCCGAGTTGCAGGCTTCGGTCACCCGTGCCAACGAAGAACTGCTCAAGGCCACTGCTGGTACCGGCGGCAGCATGAGCCTGGAACTGTCCTCGCTGGAGCAGCACCTGTTCAGCAGCACCGCGCACTACCGGCTCAAGGCCAAGGATGTGTGGCTGGGCGAAGGCCAGGCGCTGAACTTCGATGTCGGCATCACTGATCAGCTTGAGCACGGGCCATTCCCGTGGTCGCGGGTCAAGGCGCTGAAACTGATGCCGGTGATGGTCTCGAGCAACAGCGTGCTCGACAAGGACGAAGCCACAGCCAAGTGGTACAGCGCTGCGGGTGAGCAATCGCCGATCACCGCCAATGTCGATGTCGGTTATGGCGGTCACATCGACAGCGATGTTCGCCTGGCGCCGATCAAGCTCAATGAGGTAGACGGCAACAGCGTTGACTTCTCCGGCATGCAGGTGCTGCTCAGCGGCGACCGTGAAGGCAAGGCTGTGAAGATTCACGCCAACGCTGATCGTCTGCAGATGAAACTGGTGGGTGCAGACCATCCGCCAGCGACCTTCACCCTGGACAAGTTCAAGGTAGGCGGCAACCTGGCCAGCACCGACCACGACATGGTCTATGTCGGCAACGTCGATGTTCTGCTTGGCCAACTGGAGGCTGTGCTTGGGCCAAAGCAGGAAGTGATGTTGCTCAAGGACCTGGAGCAAACCAACCTGTACACCGCCGAAGGAACTGACAAGATTGGTGCGCGAATCGCGTACAAGGTTGGCGACATCAACTACGCCAACCGCGCCGTTGGCAGCGGCAAGATGGTCGTGACCATGAACTCGGTCGACGTGTCGGCCCTGCAGTCACTGGCCGAGTGGTACCAGACCAAGCTGCCTGAAGTGCAGGCCATGCAAGCGGCCACTGCTGCTGGCGAGCCAATGCCGTCGTTCAACATGAGCGAGGAAGAGAAGGTCAAGGTTCAGGCAGACCTGCAGAAGATGCTTGCCGCCAAACCAAAGCTGGCCCTGGAGGAGTTGTCGTTCAAGACTGCCAACGGCCAGAGTCACTTCAAGCTGGCGCTGGACTTCGCCGCGCCGAGCTCGTTCGACCTGCCGCCTGATCAACTGGCCAAGCAACTGATCAGCCAGCTCAACGGCGAACTGCTGGTGTCCAAGCCGATGGTCGGCGACCTGACCGCATTGCAGGCGCTGCTCGAAGGCCAGACCGACCCTCAGGCGATCGCTCAGCAGTCCAGTCAGGCCGGTGAAATGCTCGGCATGATGGCGCTGCAGAGCGGCATGGCCACGGTCAAGGGCGACGACGTCGTGTCCAACCTGCACTACGCCGATGGCATGGTCGACTTCAACGGCAAGAAAATGACCGTTGAAGAGTTCGTCATGAGCCTGGCTGCACTCATGGCGGCGCCGTGGCCGCAGGGCTGACCGTGTGAAGGCGTGGCCAGGCAACGGCGGGGCAAGCCCACCGTTACCTGGCCACGCAACTGCAAGCACTTGCGCGCAATCAGGTCAGCTACGCCGGCCTGATTGGCACGCGCAGAAATCGCTTTTGCAATGACCTGATTGTCTGTAGCCTTCGGCGCGATAATAATCCGCGCCCGCAGAAGGCCGTGATGGCCTGTCTGGCCGTCCGGCGTCATTAGCCTGACTGCCAGGGCTCGGTGATACTCTTGACTGACGCGCACGCGCGCCCGCAGGTCCAGCGATCATGACCCAGATTTCCGAACGGCTGTTGGTTCAAGCTCACCTTGACGCCAAGCAACCCCATCCCCTGACGCCCGCGCAGGAGGCCGAATACCGTGCGGCCATCGCTGCCGAGCTCAAGGCCCAGAATGCTGTGCTGGTTGCGCACTTCTACTGTGACCCGGTGATCCAGGCCTTGGCCGAAGAAACCGGCGGCTGTGTTTCCGACTCGCTGGAAATGGCCCGCTTCGGCAAGAACCACCCGGCAGACACCGTGATTGTCGCCGGCGTGCGCTTCATGGGCGAAACGGCAAAAATCCTCACCCCGGAAAAACGCATCCTGATGCCAACCCTGGAAGCGACCTGCTCGCTCGACCTGGGTTGTCCGGTAGAAGAGTTTTCGGCGTTTTGTGACAAGCACCCCGAACGAACCGTGGTGGTGTATGCCAACACGTCGGCTGCGGTCAAGGCGCGTGCCGACTGGGTGGTGACCTCCAGTTGCGCGCTGGAAATCGTCGAAACCCTGATGGATAACGGCGAAAAAATCATCTGGGGGCCGGACCAGCACCTGGGCCGCTATATCCAGAAGAAGACCGGCGCCGACATGCTGCTGTGGGACGGTGCCTGCATCGTCCATGAGGAGTTCAAGTCGCGCCAGCTCGCCGACATGAAAGCGCTGTATCCGGATGCGGCGATTCTGGTCCACCCGGAGTCGCCTGAGTCGGTGATCGACCTGGCCGATGCGGTAGGCTCGACCAGCCAGCTGATCAAGGCGGCGCAGACACTGCCGAACAAGACCTTCATTGTCGCCACCGACAGCGGCATCTTCTACAAGATGCAGCAGCTGTGCCCGGACAAGGTCTTCGTGGCCGCGCCTACCGCGGGCAATGGCGCTGCCTGCCGCAGCTGTGCGCATTGCCCGTGGATGGCGATGAATACCCTCGAGCGCACCCTCGACTGCCTGCGCACCGGCAGCAACGAGATCCTGGTCGACCCCGCCTTGATCCCGCGCGCGATCAAACCGCTCAACCGCATGCTCGACTTCACTCAGGCGGCCCGCCTGAAGTTGTCCGGCAACGCCTGATCCGCAGCTTGGGCGACGCCGGGCAAACCGGCGCCGCCTGCACGCTGCTTAGCGCATCATGTCCTTGACCATCCGCTGCTGCTCGAGAATCTGCCGCTGACGGGCGTCGATCTGCGACGCCAGCGGGAAGTTGCTGCCCGCGCGGCGTTTGGCGAAGTCGAGCTGCTGCACTGCCTGGTCAAAATCACCGACCAGCGTGAAGTACTCGGCGCGTGCCCGATGCAGGCCAATGGTATTGCCCGACAGCCCGCGCACTTCAGCCACTTCGTACCAGACGTCCGGGTCGTCCGGGCGCTTCTTGACCAGGTCATCCAGCACTTTCTCTGCCTCAGCCGGCTTGCCCTGCTTGATCAACAAGTCGGCGCGCGCCTGCTGCAGCGGATAATTGTTCGGATACAGGCTGCGTAGCCGCTCGATCCGCTGCTGCGCGTCGGCCAGGCGATTGTTGGTGATCTCCAGGTCGATCTGCGCCAGGTTGTAGGTGATGTCGTTGGGCGCCTTGGCCAGCAGTTGCTTGAGGTTGTCCCGCGCTTCGTTGAGGCTGCCGCCCTTGATCTGCGCCAAGGCAAGGCCGTAGCGGGCAGCATCCAGCTTGGGATCATCTGCGAGTTGATCGCGGAAGCGCTTGGCCGCAAGCCCCGGCGTGCCTTCGTAGGTCAAGGCGACGCGGGCGCGAATCAGCTGATAGCGCAGGCTGTCCTCGACGCCGCCCTTGGGCATCTGTTCGGCGCGGTTGCGGGTGTCGGCGATACGCGACTCGGTCACCGGGTGAGTCAGGAGAAACTCCGGCGGCTTGGCGCCGTAGCGGTACTGCCGGGCCAGGCGCTCGAACATGCTCGGCATGGTGCGTGGGTCGAAGCCGGCTTTTTCCAGGTTCTGGATGCCGATGCGGTCGGCTTCCTGCTCGTTCTGCCGCGAAAAGCGCCGCTGCTCCTGAATCGCCGCTGCCTGGGTGCCGGCAATCAGGCCAATACCGGCATCGCCGCCACCACCGGCTGCCAGTACGATGCCGGCCAGCAGTGCGGCCATCATCGGCACCTGCATGCGCTGCTGAGCTTCTATCCCTCGGGCAAAGTGGCGTTGCGACAAGTGGGCCAGTTCGTGGGCCAGTACCGAGGCGTATTCACCTTCAGTCTGGGCATTGAGGAACAGCCCGCCGTTGACCCCGACAATCCCCCCGGGAGCCGCGAAGGCGTTCAGCTCGCGGCTGTCGATAAGCACGAATTCCAATCGGCGGTCCTGCAGCTGGCTGGTCTCGGCCAGGCGATAGACGCTGGTTTCGACGTAGTCCTTGAGCTGCGGATCATTCAGCTGGCGCACTTGCCCGCGCAGCAGGCTGAGCCAGGCGCGGCCGAGTTCATGTTCTTGCTGCGGGGAAACGATTGCAGAACTGGCATCGCCCAGCGACGGCAGGTCATCGGCATGCCCGGGCAGGGCCATCAGGCAGGCCAGCGTCAGCAGGGTAGGGCGCAGTAGATTCATGCACGAAGCTCGCGTCGGATCAAAGACCCGTACTGTAGCCCGCTCACACCTTGACGACCAGTGGCGGTATCCTACCAGGCTTGTCTGCCATGCACCGTTGCCACCGCCAGGAGCCCCTTGGATGATCGATACCCTGACCTGCGACGCCGAACTCGACGCCAGCGGGCTTAACTGCCCATTGCCGCTGCTCAAGGCAAAAATGCAGCTTAACCAGATGGCAGCGGGCGCAGTGCTCAAGGTGATTTCCACCGACGCCGGCTCGCAGCGCGACTTCAGCACTTTCGCCCGTTTGTCCGGTCATAGCCTGCTGCAACAAAGCGCCGAAGCCGGCGTGTATACCTACTGGCTGCGCAAGGCCTGAGTTTTCCGCCCAAGGATCGTCAATGTTCAAAGTGCTTCGTGACTGGATGCAGCGCTACTTCTCCGATGAAGAAGCCGTAGTCCTGACAGTCCTGCTGGTTCTGGCCTTTACTGCCGTGCTCACCCTCGGCGGCATGCTCGCGCCGGTGCTGGCGGGGATGGTCCTGGCGTATCTGATGCAGGGCCTGGTCAACGCCTTGGAGCGGATGCGGGTGCCCAGTGGTGTTGCCGTGGGCGTGGTGTTCGCCTTGTTCATCGGCGCGCTGGGGGTATTTCTGCTGGTGCTGGTGCCGCTGCTCTGGCACCAGTTGATCACCCTTTTGAACGAGCTGCCGGGAATGCTCGGTAAATGGCAGTCGCTGCTGTTGCTGCTGCCTGAGCGCTATCCGCACCTGGTCTCTGACGAGCAGGTGCTGCGCGCCATCGAATCGGTGCGCGGTGAGATTGGCAAGTTTGGCCAATGGGCGCTGACCTTCTCGCTGTCGAGCCTGCCGCTGCTGGTCAGCGCCATGATCTACCTGGTGCTGGTGCCGATTCTGGTGTTCTTCTTTCTCAAGGACCGCGAGTTGATCGGGCGCTGGGTCAGCGGCTACTTGCCGCGTGAACGCAGGCTGCTGACCCGGGTCGGTGACGAGATGAACCGGCAGATCGCCAATTACATTCGCGGCAAGGGCATCGAGATTCTGATCTGCGGGATCGCCACCTACATCGCCTTCATCAGCCTGGGGCTCAACTACGCCGCGCTGCTGGCGCTGTTGGTCGGGCTGTCGGTGGTGGTGCCGTACGTGGGGGCGGTGGTGGTCACCGTGCCGGTCACCTTGATCGCGCTGTTCCAGTGGGGCTGGGGCGATCAGTTCATCTACCTGATGGCGGTTTACGCGATCATTCAGGCGCTGGACGGCAACGTGCTAGTGCCGCTGCTGTTCTCTGAGGCGGTCAGCCTGCATCCAGTCGCGATCATCTGCGCGGTGCTGCTGTTTGGCGGGCTGTGGGGCTTCTGGGGGATCTTCTTCGCCATCCCGCTGGCGACCCTGTTCAAGGCCGTACTGGATGCCTGGCCCAGGCAAGAGCCGGCTGTAGCACCGTTGCTGTAAGAACTGGGGCCGCTTTGCGAGCCTTCGCGGATAAACCCGCTCCCACAGGTTTAGTCGGCGCTGCAGACCCTTGTGGGAGCGGGTTTACCCGCGAAGGGTCGCAGAGCGGCCCCATACAGTTTCAGGCCTGATTCAATGCCTGCGCCGCTGCAAGCACGGCATCAACATGACCTGGCACTTTCACGCCGCGCCATTCCTGACGCAGAACACCGTCCTTGTCGATCAGGAAGGTGCTGCGGTCAACACCCATGTATTCCTTGCCGTAGAGCTTCTTCAGCTTGATCACGTCGAACAGCTGGCAGAGCGCCTCGTCCTTGTCGCTGATCAGCTCGAAGGTGAAGCCTTGCTTGGCCTTGAAGTTCTCGTGCGACTTCAAACCGTCACGCGAGACGCCGAACACCACGGTGTTGGCCGCGGCAAACGCGTCGAGTTGATCGCGAAAGCCCTGGCCCTGAGTGGTGCAGCCGGGGGTGCTGTCCTTGGGGTAGAAATACAGCACCACCTGCTTGCCCTTGAGCTCAGCCAGGCTGACGCTCTGGCCGCTGGTGGCCTGGGCCTGGAAGTCGGCGACAGGTTGATCGAGGGTTACCGCCATGTGAGGCTCCTTACACCGGGTTTTGAGGGCGCCATGGTTCGATCAGGGCATCCAGGTTCAGCGCATCGGCAAAGTCCAGGAACTGATCGCGCAGCCAGCTGATCTGGGTGCCAGCCGGCAACACCACGGTGAACTGGGCGTTGAGCATGCTGCTGCCGGTCTGCGGCGCCAGATAGGTATCGCAGGTCATGGCTTCGAGCTCGACGTTGTGGTCGAGGAAGAACTGGCACAGCTCGTTGATGATGTCCGGGCGATAGGCGGCGCTGACATAGGCCACATAAGGCAGGGCCTGCGGGCGCACTTCCTGATCGGCGCTGCGCACCACATCAAGAGTCAGGCCGTGCTTCTTGCCCAGGCCCGGCAGGGTGGCTTCAAGGCGGGCAAGGGCATCCCAGCTGCCACCGACTTGCAACACCAGGGCGCTGGTTTCGCCGTGGCGCGACAGGCGCGAGGTGACTACCGCGCAACGATTGTCGACGGCGGCGCGGCTGAGAACGTTGGCCAGCTCCATGGGATTGGGGCCCAGGGCACTGATGACAAGGAATTGTTCGCGGACTGTGGGGGTGGACATGCAGCATTCCTAAAACGATGAGCGGTCGGTGCAGGACCTGGGACAACCTCCGTTACAGCAAGGTTCTGAGCCGATTGCAGCGGCTGTAGACACCCGCGGGAGGCACTGTCGACGGCCCGGCGGGCCGCTCTGCACTGATCAAAGGATCAAGGGTAGCGAAAAGCAGCGCCGAGGGGAATGCTCCGCCCGCCAGCTTTGCTTGTGCAAGGCCGATGGCGCCAGTACCATTACCGCTCTCTTTTTCCGGCAGGAGCAGTTACATGATTGCGGGCAGTATGGTGGCACTGGTCACTCCCATGGATGCACAAGGGCGTCTGGACTGGGACAGCCTCGGCAAGCTTGTAGACTTCCACCTGGAAAAAGGCACTCATGCGATCGTCGCCGTCGGTACCACCGGCGAGTCGGCCACCCTCGATGTCGAAGAGCACATCCAGGTCATCGAATTTGTAGTCAAGCGTGTCAACGGCCGTATTCCGGTTATCGCCGGCACCGGTGCCAACTCCACCTCCGAAGCCGTGCACCTGACCCAGAACGCCAAGAACGCCGGTGCCGACGCCTGCCTGCTGGTGGTGCCGTACTACAACAAGCCGACCCAGGAAGGCCTGTATCAGCACTTCAAGCTGATCGCCGAGTCGGTCGACATCCCGCAGATTCTGTACAACGTGCCCGGCCGCACCTCCTGCGACATGCAGGCCGAGACCGTGATCCGCCTGTCCACCGTGCCGAACATCATCGGTATCAAGGAAGCCACCGGCGACCTGGTCCGGGCCAAGGCCATCCTCGATTGCGTCAGCAGCGACTTCATCGTGCTGTCGGGTGATGATCCGACCGCGGTCGAGCTGATCCTGCTCGGCGGCAAGGGCAATATCTCCGTTACCGCCAACGTCGCCCCGCGCGAAATGGCCGATCTGTGCGAGGCCGCACTGGCCGGCGATGCCGACAAGGCCCGCGCAATCAACGAACAACTGATGCCGCTGCACAAAGACCTGTTCTGCGAAGCCAACCCGATTCCGGTGAAGTGGGCGCTCGTGGAAATGGGCCTGATGCACAAAGGCATTCGCCTGCCACTGACCTGGCTGAGCGAGAACTGTCACGAAAAAGTCCGTACTGCCTTGAGCAAGTCCGGCGTACTGGTTTAATCGAGGAAGTACACCGCATGAAGCGATTGGCTGGTCTATCCGCCCTTGCCCTGATCATTTCCAGCACCAGCGGCTGCGGCTGGCTGTGGGGCGACGAGGGTTATTTCCGCGACCGCGGTAGCGATTACCTGCAGGCGCAACCGACCGCGCCGATGCAGCTGCCGGCAGACGTGGCCAACGTCAAACGCCTCGATCCGCTGTTGCCGATCCCGCGTAACGTTGCCGACGACACCGCCACTGGCGAATACGAAGTGCCGCGTCCGCAGCCGCTGTCGGCTGCTGCCGACATCAGCGACTTTACCCTGCAGCGCAGCGGTAACAGCCGTTGGGTGCTGGCCCAGCGTTCGCCTGCCGAAGTCTGGCCGGTGGCGCATCAGTTCTTTGAAGACAACGGCTTCCGCATCGCTGAAGAGCGTCCGCAGACCGGCGAATTCACCACCACCTGGCAGCGCTTCGACGAACTGTCGGCTTCGCTTGGCCAGCGCCTGGCCAGCTCGGCCAGCAGCGCCGAGAGTGAAGTACGTGTTCGCGTACGCATGGAACCCGGCGTGCAGCGCAACACCTCCGAGGTGTTCGTGGTCAGCGTCGAGCGTCCGGCTGGCAGCACTGCCCAGACCGATTTCCCGAGCAACTCGACCAACACCGGCGTCGATGCGCTGCTGGTCGACGAGATGCTCGCCAGCATGAACCGCAGCGCCGAGAAGGGCGGTTCGGTTTCGCTGCTGGCTGAGCGCGACTTCGATGCCCCAAGCCGGGTCAGCCTGAGCGAAGACGGCAGCGGCAACCCGGTGCTCAACGTCGGTTCCGACCTCGACCGCGCCTGGTCTGGTGTCGGCCGTGCGCTGGAGCAGGGCGAATGGCGCGTTGAAGACATCAACCGCAGCCTGGGCCTGTACTACATCAACTTGTCCGAGAAACCCGAAGACAAGAACAACCAGCCCGGCTTCTTCAGCCGCCTGTTCGGCAGCGAGCCGACCCAGGAAGAGCGTGAAGAGCGCGCCGAGCGTTATCAGGTACGCCTGAGCAAGGTTGGCGAGAGCGTGCAGGTAACGGTCGAGAAAAACATCAACACCGTGGCCCCGGCCGATGTCGCCCGCCGCGTGCTGAGCGCCATTCAGGACCGTTTGGGTTAAGTGCGCTTCGCAGTACTTGGAAGCGGCAGCCAGGGCAACGGCACGCTGATCGCCAGTGGTGATACGTACATCCTGGTCGATTGCGGGTTTTCCCTGCGGGAAACCGAGCGGCGCCTGGCGCTGCTCGGGGTCTCGCCAGCACAGTTGAGCGCGGTGCTGGTCACCCACGAACATGCCGACCACGTGCATGGCGTGGGTTTGCTGTCGCGGCGCTACAATGTACCGGTCTACCTCAGCCAGGGCACCTTGCGCGGCTTGCGCAAGCCGGTCGAGGTCGCCGGTTTTCTCGGTTGTGGTGACAGCATCAGCATCGGCGCGCTGCAGGTCAGCGCGGCGCGGGTCGAGCACGACGCCCATGAGCCGCTGCAGTACGTGCTTAGCGATGGTCGCCGGCGCTTCGGCATGCTCACCGACCTGGGCTGCTACGACGCCCGGCTGCTGGAGCGCTATCAGGGGCTGGACGCCCTGCTGATCGAAGCCAACCATTGCCGCGACTTGCTTGCCCGCGGTCATTACCCGCACTTTTTGAAGTTGCGCGTAGGCGGCAGCCAAGGACATTTGAACAACCACCAGGCCGCCAACCTGGTGGCCGAGCTGGGCTGGCAGCACCTGCAACACTTGGTGCTGGCGCATCTCAGCAGCAAGAACAACCTGCCACAGCTGGCCCGTCAGTGCTTTGTCGACGCCCTTGGGTGCGACCCGGACTGGCTGCAAGTGGCGAATCAGGAACATGGGCTCGACTGGCGCGAAATCGCCTAGCCCACCAACTCAAGCAAGCGGAGCCCATCATGGAAAAACGCGACGAACTCTACCGCGGCAAGGCCAAATCGGTTTACAAGACCGATGACGCCGACCGCTTGATCCTGCTGTTTCGCAACGATACCTCGGCGTTCGACGGCAAGCGCATCGAACAGCTCGACCGCAAAGGCACGGTGAACAACAAGTTCAACGCCTTCATCATGCAAAAGCTTGAAGAAGCCGGCATCCCGACTCAGTTCGACAAGCTGCTGGGCGACAACGAGTGCCTGGTGAAGAAGCTCGACATGATCCCGGTTGAGTGCGTCGTGCGTAACTACGCCGCCGGCAGCCTGGTCAAGCGTCTGGGTGTGGAAGAGGGCATCAAGCTCGAACCATCGACCTTCGAACTGTTCCTCAAGAACGACGAAAAGGGCGACCCGTTCATCAACGAATCCCACGTTGTGGCTTTCGGCTGGGGCACCGCCGAGCAGCTGGTCGAGATGAAGAAGCTGTCGCTCAAGGTCAACGAAGTGCTGAACAAGCTGTTCGATGACGCCGGCCTGCTGCTGGTCGACTTCAAGCTCGAATTCGGCGTATTCCACGGGCAGATCGTCCTCGGCGACGAGTTCAGCCCGGACGGCTGCCGCCTGTGGGACAAAGAAACCCGCAAGAAAATGGACAAGGACCGCTTCCGCCAGGGTCTGGGCGACGTGATCGAAGCCTACGAAGAAGTGGCCAAGCGTCTGGGCGTGCCGCTGTAAGGCCCGCTGTGACGCAAGCGTTTGATACCACGCGAATTTTTTTCAGATAAAGGTTTGCCTTTTACGAAATCGCTGGTATGATGCGCGCCATTGGAGAGATGCCGGAGTGGTCGAACGGGACGGATTCGAAATCCGTTGTACTGGCAACAGTACCTAGGGTTCAAATCCCTATCTCTCCGCCATACATCGAAAAGCCCCGCAGATGAAAGTCTGCGGGGCTTTTTGTTTTTGCGTTATCTGAAATGTGCGCAGGCATGGTGTTACCGTACTTCCTGATTTCATTTTCATAAGTGGTATTAGAAGACCTTCGCTAATGAGCTCTACTTGCTCTCATGCACCAAACTAATATGCCGCGTATGCGTGACTTGAATCAGTAAATTTAGTTGCTTTTTTACTTGCATGAAAATCGCCGTTTGAACCACTGGCCTCCCCCCGTTGCATAAAAGACCGCGGTCATCTCTGCTGATGCTGGTCGGCACCGGCCGCTGCGCCGTCAACGGCTGGGCAGGTTCAAGATTACGGTTCGGAAAGGGATTACAAGAAATGCAAGCTCTGTGAGTTCGACATGTTGAGAGGTTTTGTTGGTGTGAAGAGTAGCGTCAGAAGCCTTACATTTTTTCGTTTGCTCGCCAGATCTATCGCTCAAGCATTACTAAGTTCACTAACACGGTATTTGACTTGGATCCAATGCCCAGAAACTGTATGATCCCGCCGCCGTCAGTACGATGGCGCATGATCATTTAAAGGACTTAGTATGAAAAAGCTGTTCAAAGCTACCGTCGCTGTAGCCGTCGTATCGGGTGTTGCGCTGCTGTCGGGTTGCACCGGCCAGGTCTACAACCAGCAAAAGAATTGCTCTTACGACTACCTGTTCCACCCTTCGGTTTCGGTCTCCAAGATCATTGGCGGTTGCGGCCCGATCGACAAGCTGCCACAGCAGCAGTAATTCCAGATCGTTGATGGGGCCGTTCGCGGCCCCGTCCAAGACCCTCGGCCATCCACGTGGCCGGGGGTTTTTGTTGTCTGGCGTATACTCGGGCCACGGCCACCCCGCGACATTCGGCCACTGAGACATCCCGTCACCTTGCCTGCCACTTGCGAATTTGTTTGTGCTGGCATTTCGGTTACAATCGGAAAAACGTTTCAGCCCTGACTGGTCAATTCGACCTTAGGCTGGCGTCCCTGTTTCTCAAGCTGCTGACTCCAATGATCAATAAAAAGCGCGCGCTGAAGGACATGGATAAACGAGGCCCTGCCTAGGCCTTCCTTACGTGCTATCGATTGGAATTGATCAATGTTCAAGAAAGCTGGCAAGACCCTGCTGGGTCTGGCTGTCGCGGCGAGCCTGATGCAGGCGCACGCCGATGAAGCGAAGAAAGTAGACGTGCTGCTGGTTGGCGGCGGCATCATGAGTTCGACCTTGGCGGTCTGGCTCAATGAGCTGGAGCCGAGCTGGTCGATGGAGATGGTCGAGCGCCTGGATGGCGTCGCTGAAGAAAGCTCCAACGGCTGGAACAACGCCGGTACCGGTCACTCTGCGCTGGCCGAGCTGAACTACACGCCAATGGATAAAGACGGCACCGTCAATATCTCCAAGGCCATCGAGATCAACGAATCGTTCCAGATATCCCGCCAGTTCTGGTCGTGGCAGGTCCGTCAGGGCGTGTTGAACAACCCGCGTTCGTTCATCAACACCACGCCGCACATGAGCTTCGTGTGGGGCGACGACAACATCAAGTTCCTCAAGAAGCGTTACGACGCGCTGCAGGCCAGCCCGCTGTTCCGTCCGATGCAGTACTCGGAAGACAACACGCAGATCGCCAAGTGGGTCCCGCTGATGATGGAAGGGCGTGATCCTTCGCAGAAGCTGGCCGTGACCTGGACGCCGATCGGCACTGACGTCAACTTCGGCGAGATCACCCGTCAGTTCGTCAAGCACCTGCAAACCCGGGAAAACTTCGACCTGAAGCTGTCCACCGAAGTGCAGGACATCACGCGTAACGAAGATGGCTCGTGGCACGTTGAGTACAAGAACCTCAAGGACGGCAGCAAGTCGGCCACCGACGCCAAGTTCCTGTTCATCGGTGCTGGCGGCGGCGCGCTGAAGCTGCTGCAGAAGTCGGGCATCCCGGAAGCCAAGGAATACGCAGGCTTCCCGGTCGGCGGCTCGTTCCTGGTGACCGAGAACCCTACCGTGGCCATGCAGCATATGGCCAAGGCCTACGGCATCGCCTCCACCGGCGCGCCACCCATGTCGGTGCCGCACCTGGACACCCGCGTGCTGGATGGCAAGCGCGTGATTCTGTTTGGCCCATTCGCCACCTTCTCGACCAAGTTCCTCAAGAACGGTTCGTACCTCGACCTGCTGAGCAGCACCACGCTGCATAACGTCTGGCCGATGACCAAGGTAGGTGTTGATCAGTATCCGCTGGTCGAGTACCTCGCTGGCCAGCTGATGCTGTCTGACGATGATCGCTTCGCGGCGCTGCAGACCTACTTCCCGAACGCCAAGAAGGAAGACTGGCGCCTGTGGCAGGCCGGTCAGCGCGTGCAGATCATCAAGCGTGACGAAGAAAAAGGCGGCGTACTCAAGCTGGGTACCGAAGTCGTAACCTCGCAGGACCGCAGCATTGCCGGTCTGCTGGGCGCTTCGCCAGGCGCTTCGACCGCGGCACCGATCATGCTCACTGTGCTCGAAACCGTGTTCAAGGAAAAGGTCGCAACGCCTGAGTGGCAAGCCAAGCTGCACGAAATCGTGCCAAGCTACGGCACCAAGCTGAACGATTCGGCTGCTGCTGTGCAGAAAGAGTGGAACTACACCGCCGAAGTGCTGCAACTGGAAAAACCACCGGTTATCGATCAGAGCGTTGGCACTGATACAACCGTGAGCAAGCCAGTTGAAAGCAACCCTGCGAGCGACATGGCGCTGTAATCAGGCTTTAGCTGCGCGGTAACCATTTGCCGCTACGGCAACCAGCCCATAAAAAACCACGAGGTGCTGCCTCGTGGTTTTTTTTATGCCTGCGGTTTGCGGTTCAGGCTTGAACTGAATTTGAGTCATGCGGGTACCTTGTCTGGTGTCTGATTCAAACCTGTGCGGTCGGCAGATCTGCGGCTTGCCACCAAGGCCCCGCTGGACGGCGCATGCTGTGCCTTGTGATCAGTAGAGAAGGGCGCTTCGAACGGCGTTCATTACGCCTGCTGCGCGAGCCGATGGGCTGCGCAGGGGGAGAGGATGCGGCGGTTACTCAGCGCTGGCGCAGGATGCACTCGAGCAGGCCGGGGAAGCGGCTGTCGAGCATTTCGCTGCGCAGCGAATTCATGTGCGTGGTGCCGACATTGCGCGTCTGCACCAGGCCCGCATCACGCAGCACGCGAAAATGATGAGACATGCTCGACTTGGGCCGGCCGCCATCCAGCTCGCCGCAAGTGGCTTCGGTGACACCCGCCAAATGGCGCACGATGGCCATGCGCACGGGGTCGCTCAAGGCGTACAGCACGCGTTCGAGGATGAGGTCTTCACAGCTTGGATGTTTGTAGGCTCGCATGGTCGACATGATAACGGGGCTTTCATTAATTGCCATAGTTCGATTATGATCGAACTATCGTATACCCAACCTGCTGGAGCTGGCTCATGTCTGCATTGTTCGAACCCTACACCCTCAAAGACGTCACCTTGCGCAACCGCATTGCCATTCCACCGATGTGCCAGTACATGGCCGAAGACGGCATGATCAACGACTGGCACCACGTGCATCTGGCGGGTATGGCCCGCGGCGGCGCCGCCTTGCTGGTGGTCGAAGCCACTGCTGTATCGCCAGAAGGACGCATCACCCCAGGCTGCGCCGGGATCTGGAGCGACGCCCACGCCGAAGCGTTCGTACCGGTGGTGAAGGCGATCAAGGCGGCCGGTTCCGTACCCGGCATCCAGATCGCCCACGCCGGGCGCAAGGCCAGCGCCAATCGCCCATGGGAAGGTGACGACCATATCGCCGCTGACGACGCCCGCGGCTGGGACACCCTTGCACCGTCGGCAATTGCCTTTGGCGCCAACCTGCCGAAAGTGCCAAAGGCCATGACCCTGGACGACATCGCTCGGGTGAAACAAGACTTTGTCGATGCTGCGCGTCGCGCCCGTGACGCCGGTTTCGAGTGGATCGAGCTGCACTTCGCCCACGGCTACCTCGGCCAGAGCTTCTTCTCCGAGCACTCCAACCAGCGTACCGATGCTTACGGCGGCAGCTTCGAAAACCGCAGCCGCTTCCTCCTCGAAACGCTGGCGGCCGTGCGTGAAGTCTGGCCTGAGCATCTGCCGCTGACCGCCCGCTTCGGTGTGCTGGAATATGATGGCCGCGACGAGCAGACCCTGGTCGAGTCGATCGAACTGGCCCGTCAGTTCAAGGCCGGTGGCCTCGACCTGTTGAGCGTCAGCGTTGGTTTCACCATCCCCGACACCAACATCCCGTGGGGCCCGGCCTTCATGGGCCCGATTGCCGAGCGCGTGCGCCGCGAAGCAGGCCTGCCGGTGACTTCGGCATGGGGCTTCGGCACGCCGCAGCTGGCTGAAGGCGCGCTGCAAGCGGGTCAGCTGGATCTGGTTTCGGTAGGCCGTGCGCACCTGGCTGACCCACACTGGGCCTACTTCGCCGCCAAAGAGTTGGGCGTGGACAAAGCCTCGTGGACCCTGCCAGCGCCGTATGCGCATTGGCTCGAGCGCTATCGTTAAGGCTCGCCCTAACGCCAGCCAGCACCGTTAACCACGCGGGGCCAGTCCGAGCAGCACAGCGCTGCGAGACTGGCCCCGCGTTTTTTGTGGCTAGCAGTTACTGGCCAAACACTATCCGTGCCTGGTTAAAGCACTGCTCGGCAATCGCCGACCTCGGCTCGCTGCGGCGCAGCAGCAGGCCGACCGGGCTGAGCACGCTGGCCTCGGTGATGGGGGTGATGCGCATGTGTTCGCTCAAATCCTCCAGCCCGCAGTTGAGCGGCATCACTGCGCAGCACATGCCGCTGGTGATGGCCTGGATCAGCTGGAAGGTCGAGTCGCTTTCCAGCACTGCCAGTGGCGCAAGGCCGCGGCTGCGAAAGCTCAGGTCCAGCGACTGGCGATAGTGCATGCCCTTGCTGAGCAGCCCCAACGGCAGATCCCCCAGCTCATCCCAGGCCAGCTCGCTTTGCTCGAACTGATAATGGCGGGTGTCGTGCAGCAGGCCCATGGTGGTGGTGCCCAGTTCGATCACGTCGAAAAAGCTTGAGTTGACCTGATCCAGATAGCAGATCCCCAGGTCGAGCTGATTGCGGCTGAGGCCATCGACAATCTGCTCGGAGGTACTCGAGCTGAGCTGAAACTGCAGCTCGGGAAACTTCTCCCGCAGCGGCACCAGCAGCGCCATTGGATTGAAACTGGCCAACGGCACGCTGCCCAGGCGCAGGCTACCGACCACTTGGCCGCGGCAGCTGGCCGCTTCGGCCTGCAGGCCGTCATGTGCGGCCAGCAGTGTCCGCGCCCAAGCCAGAATGCGTTCGCCGGCCTCGGTGAAACCCTCGAAGCGCTGGCCACGTTCGACCAGCACCAGGTCAAGTTCTTCTTCCAGATTACGCAGGCGCATCGACAAGGTCGGCTGGGTGATATGGCACAGCGCAGCGGCCTGACCGAAGTGCCGGGTCTGGTCCAGGGCGATAAGAAACTTGAGCTGCTTGATGTCCATGGGGCGGCCTGCGCAATCGGAATGCGTTGACCTTAACCAAGTTGAGCGGGGCTAGCCATTGTTTAGTCGCCGCCGCCCGGTTCAGCTGAGCACGTGATCGACCGGCATCAGCGCCGGCGGCAACGGCTCGTGGCCAAGCGCCGCAAGCACGTCGCGCTCCAGGGTGCGCACCAGTGAGTCGGTGGGCAGGTCGTTTTCGTCGCGGCCGAACGGATCTTCCAGCTCGTTGCCGATCGCATCCAGGCCAAAGAACGTGTAGCTGACGATGGTGGTGAACAGCGGCGCCAGCCAGCCCAAAGGTTCTGCCAGGGCGAACGGCAGCAGCAGGCAGAAGATATAGATGGTCCGGTGCAACAGCAGGGTGTAAGGGAAGGGTAGCGGCGTGCCCTTGATCCGTTCACAGGTCGCCTGCACTTCGGCCAGGCCAACCAGACGCTGTTCGAGCAGGGCGTAGCGCCATTCGCTGATCTGTTGCGTCTGCGCCAGCTCCGAGCAGCGCTGGCCGATGTTACGCAGGATGCCGTCGCAGACGTTGTGCGGGCTGAGTGAATGCGCCGGGTTCAGCCACGGCTGCGCCGCGCCGAGGGCATCCTCACCGCGCAATCCAGCGTTCAAAGCATGGGCAAAGCCGCACAGGCTGCGCAGCACCTCGCGGCGCAGCTCGGGGTCGGCAATCGCCACGCTCTCGCGCACGAACGAGCGCACCTCGATGAGCATCCGCCCCCAGGCCTTGCGGCCCTCCCACCAGCGGTCATAACAGGCCGTGTTGCGAAAACTCATGAAGATCGACAGCGACAGGCCGAGCAAGGTGAAAGGCGTGGCGCTGACCGGCGAGAACATCTCTGGATAATGCCGCTCGACCAGCACGATCAACGCCGCCAGCAAGGTAACCAGCAGGCAGCGCCAGGCAATGCGCTTGACGATCGAGCCTTTCAGGGTGAACAGCACACGCAGCACATCGGGCCGGGAATGGACGATCATGGGAATCCAGAGGCGGTTGGGTCAGCCGCCAGTCATGTTCATGAAGCGCAGGATCTGCACCTCGCCGCCTACTTCGAAGTGGTGGCGGTAAGGCTTGAGCTGCACCGCTTCGCGGATGGCATGCTCGAGGCGCTCGGCGTCGCCTGGGTGCGCACGCAGCACCTGTTTCAGGTCCAGCGAATGCTCGTTGCCCAGGCACAGCAGCAAGCGGCCCTCGACGGTCAGGCGGACACGGTTGCAGGTGGCGCAGAAGTTGTGGCTGTGCGGCGAGATGAAGCCGACCCGCGTCTGCGCAGCCTCGGCCAGGCGCCAGTAGCGCGCCGGGCCCTGCGATGATTCGGCAGATTCGATCAGGCTGAAGTGCGCCGCGAGGCGGTCGCGCACGTCATCGCTGGAATAGAACGACTCGCCGCGCTGATGCTCGCTGATCACGCCCAGCGGCATCTCTTCGATGAAGGTGATGTCCAGCTCACGGTCGATGGCAAAGCGCACCAGATCGACCAGTTCGTCATCGTTGCGACCCTTGAGCACCACGCAGTTGAGCTTGATCCGCTTGAAGCCGGCGCGGCGCGCGGCGTCGATGCCGGCGATGACCTGGGCCAGATCGCCGGTGCGGGTCAGCTGGCGAAAGCGCTCCGGGTCGAGGCTGTCGAGGCTGATATTGAGGCGGCTGAGGCCGGCGTCGAACAGCGGCTGCGCCAGCCGGTCGAGCTGCGAGCCGTTACTGGTCATGCACAGTTCACGCAGGCCGGGCAGGGCGGCAATGCGCCGACATAGGTCGACGATGCCCTGACGCACCAGTGGCTCGCCGCCGGTCAGGCGGATCTTGCGCGTGCCGAGGGCGACGAAGCGTTCGGCCACCTGATACAGCTCTTCAAGGCTGAGAATCTGTTGGCGCGGCAAGAACTGCATGTCTTCGGCCATGCAATAGACACAACGAAAATCACAGCGGTCGGTGACCGACATCCGCAGGTAGTCGATTTTTCGGTTGTAGCCGTCGATCAGGGCCTGGCCGTTGGGTTCCACAATCGCGCTCGCGTCTAAGGAGGGTCGGCCGGTTGGCCGCAGGGCAGTGAGTCCAAGCTATAACCTGTACCCGACGCCGTCAAATTGCTTTGTCCACTCGGTTGATCGGCGCGCTCTATCAGCCGTTCAAACCAATTGATCGACGCATCAGCGATGCACCGGATAGGCCGTGGTGTACTTCATCTGTTCCATGGCAAAGCTGGAGGTGATGTTAGACAGGCCATCGGTGCGGGTGATCAGCTTCTTGTAGAAGCGGTCGTAGGCGGCAATATCGCTGACCACCACCCGCAGCATGTAATCCCAATCGCCAGACATGCGGTAGAACTCCATGACCTCCTCGAAGCCGCTGACAGTGGCGGCAAATTGCTCGAGCCAGGCATTGTCGTGGCGCTGGGTCTTGAGCTGGACGAACACGGTCAGACCCAGGCCCAGGCGTTGCGGATCAAGCAGTGCGACGCGGCCGAGAATGTAGCCATCATCCTGCAGGCGCTTGACCCGCTTCCAGCATGGGGTGGTGGTGAGGTTGACCGCTTCGGCCAGCTCCTTGAGCGAGGTGGAGGCGTCGCGTTGGAGCAGGGTGAGGATGTGCTGGTCGAAACTGTCCATGCCGGTGCGTCGCCTTGCCGAGAAAAATATGCTCCAGACTAGCCGTTAACGAGCACGAATAGAATGCTGGGGCCGGGGTATCGCGCGCATCCGCCTGCGCTCGGCCAATCGCGGCGGATATGCGATAGTGACGGCCATCAACCCCGCCTTCTACCAGTCACTGGGCCCGATCATGTCCGACAAACCGCGCAACTTCGCCACGCGTACCATTCACGCTGGCGAGCAATTCAGCGTTGCCGACAACGCCATCTTCCCGCCGATCTACACCGCCAGCTCGTACATCAAGCGCGGCCTCGACGATAACCCCGAGTACGCCTACAGCCGCGTTGCCAATCCGACCCGGCATGCCTACGAGAGCTGCGTTGCGGCGTTGGAAGAAGGGCTAGGTGCGGTCGCCTGTGCTTCCGGCGTCAGCGCCACTTCGACAGTGCTCGAGTTGCTCGACAAGAACGCTCACGTGGTGGTGATGAACGGCGTCTACGGCGGCACCTTCCGCCTGCTCGAAGACTACCGCAGCCGCACCTCCGGGCTGACCACCACGTATGTCGACCTGAATGACCTGGACGCCCTGGCAGCGGCGATTCGCCCGGACACGCAGCTGATCTGGATCGAGTCGCCGACCAATCCGCTGCTGCACCTGGTCGATATCGAAGCAGTGTGCAGCCTGGCCCGTGCCCGCAATATCCTCACCTGCATCGACAACACCTTCTGCTCGCCGTGGAATCAGCAGCCGATCACCCTCGGCGTGGACCTGGTGATGCACTCGGCGAGCAAGTACATCGGTGGCCACTCCGACCTCACCGGCGGAGTCGTGGTGGCGGCCAACGCCGAGTTGCTGGCGCGCCTGCGCAAGATCAGCATGGCCGTCGGTGCCGTGCAGGGGCCGTTCGATTGCTACCTGGCCCTGCGCGGACTGAAGACGCTGGACGTGCGCATGGAGCGCCAAAGTGCCAATGCCCTGCGGGTGGCGCAGTTCCTCGAGAGCCATCCGCTGGTCGACAAGGTGTTCTATCCAGGTCTGCCCAGTCACCCGCAGCATGAGCTGTGCAAGCGCCAGATGCGCACGGGCGGCGCGGTGGTGACCTTGCAGGTGAAGGGTGATCGCGAGGCGCTCAAGCGCTTTGTCGACGCGCTGTCGATCTTTGTCCTGGCCGATTCGCTGGGCGGCGTCGAGAGCATGATCAACCATTCCTGGAGCATGTCGCACAACTCGTTGAGCCCAGAGCAGAAAGGCGTGATGGGGATTACCGAGGGCCTGTTGCGGCTGTCGCTGGGGATCGAGGACTGCCGCGATCTGATCGATGATCTGCAAGGCGCCTTGCAGGCCAGCGCCGCAGTCTGAGGCTTTGTTGATCGCCATCGCAGGCTTGCCCCGCGATGGCGGTTTTACAGTTGTTGCAGCCGGGTCAGGACTTGGCTGGATGAATGATTCGTTCGATCTTGTCCTTGATCAGCAGCCGCTCCTTGCGCAATAGCGTGACGGTGTCATCGGTGGCGGCGGTGCGTTCAGCGACGTCCACCTCTTTGTCCTTGGCTTGGTAAGCCTTGTGTAGCTTGAGCAGCTCCGGGTCCTTGGCGCTCAGTGCGTGAAAGTCGTCAGGCTGGATGCTGAGGTCTGCGAACAGATCATGCGGTACGGGCATTTCTTCACCTCCGTCAGGGGTTGGACACTGGTGCAGAATCTTGAGGATAGCCGCGTTTGCCAAAGACGTGGGTGGGGGTGGTCTGGCAGCGGTTGGCTGAACGTCGGCTGAATGAAAGGTAAACACGTGTAATTGTTGCTGGATGTCAGAGTTTGTTGGCGGGTTTTTCACAAAAAAACGATGGTCTGCTTCCCACAATCCGCTTCGAATTGCCACGCGCTGAGTCGCGCCTGGGCCAACATCAAACTCGATAGCGAAGACCATGCTGAAACTCGACAATCTGCGGACCGAATGGGTCACGTTACTGGCCAGCCTGTACCTGTTGATTGGCTTCAACAGCCTGCTCTGGAGTCACCTCCAGGCGGTGGTGCCGCCAGGGTTGACGGGGCTTTGGCTGATGCTGGCGTTTGCCCTGCTGATGCTGTTTGCGTTCAACCTGGTGTTGACCTTGATTGCCTTCAAGTATGTGTTGAAGCCGGTCTTGATGGTGCTGTTTGTCAGCGGTGCGGCAGTGGCTTACTTCATGAATCAGTACGGTGTGCTGATTGATGCAGGCATGTTCCGCAACGTTGCCGAGACCAACATCAGCGAAGTGCGTGATCTGCTCTCGTTGAAGTTCATCGGCTATATCGTGCTGCTGGGTTTGCTGCCGGCCGCACTGGTGTGGAAGGCGCCGATCGCCTATCGCCCGTGGCACCGCGAAGTGTTCGGCAAACTGCTGGTCGGGGGGGCCTGTACGGTGGCGTTGGGCGCGGTGGCCCTGGCTAACTATCAGGGCCTGTCTTCGCTGTTTCGCAACCACCACGAAATCCGCCTGATGCTCACCCCAAGCAACGTTGTTGGCGCCTCGTTTGGCTATGCCAGCGAGCGGTTGGGCAGTGCGGCCGCGCCGTTTCAGCGCTACGGCGAAGACGCCCGCCGCGATGCCGCTGCCTGGCAGCAGCACAAGCGCAAGTCGCTGACGGTGTTGGTAGTGGGTGAAAGCGCCCGCGCGGAAAACTTTGGCGTGCTCGGTTATAGCCGCGATACCACCCCGCGCCTGAGCAAGGAAGACGGCCTGCTGGGCTTCACCGATGTGCATTCGTGCGGCACCGAAACCGCTGTCTCGGTGCCGTGCATGTTCTCCGGCATGCCGCGCAAGGACTACGATGCCAGCGTCGCCCGTAACCGGGAGGGGCTGCTGGACATGCTCCAGCGCGCCGGCCTGACGGTGCAGTGGCGTGACAATCAATCAGGCTGCAAGGGTACCTGCGACCGCGTGCAGTTCGTCGACGTCAGCAACCTCAAGGACCCCGCCCTGTGTGCCGGCGGCGAGTGCCACGACGAAATCCTCCTGCAAGGCCTGGCCGAACTGCTCGACAGCCTCGACCAGGACACCGTGCTGGTCCTGCACCAGATGGGTAGCCACGGCCCTGATTACTACAAGCGTTATCCGCAAGCGTTCGAGCGATTCACCCCGGTGTGCCACAGCAACGCCCTGAACCAGTGCGATCAGCAGGCAATCATCAATAGCTACGACAACACCCTGGGTTACACCGACCACGTGCTGGCCTCGCTGATCGACCTGCTGCGCAGCCGTCAGGACAACGTCGACACCGCCATGCTGTACCTGTCCGACCACGGCGAATCGCTGGGTGAGTACAACCTCTATCTGCATGGCACGCCGTACATGCTGGCGCCCGAGCAGCAACGCCATGTGCCGATGCTGGCGTGGTTCTCCGACAGTTACCGGCAGGACTTTGGCCTCGACAACGACTGCCTGGCGCGCCTGCGTGATGCCCCGCTGAGCCAGGACAACCTGTTCCACTCGATGCTCGGCCTGCTGCAGGTGCACAGCGCGGTCTACCAGCAATCACTGGACTTGTTCGCCGGCTGCCGGCCGTGGCTGGCGGCTGGCCGCTGACAGAAGCGCCGGGCGATGGTCGCCATGTTTCGCGTGCGCGGCCCACGGCGTATATACTGCGCGCCACTGTTTGTGGGAGAGCCTCGTGGCCAACGAAATACACTGGATCTGTGACGACCAGAGCCTGGCCGAGCACTGCCGGACCTGGCGCGAATTGCCCTTCGTAGCGCTCGACACCGAATTCATGCGGGTAGACACCTTCTACCCCAAGGCCGGGCTGCTGCAGGTTGGCGACGGTCAAAAAGCCTTTCTTATCGACCCGTTGCGCGTTCGTGACTGGCAGCCTTTGGCTGACCTGCTCGAAGACCCGCAAGTGGTCAAAGTGGTGCATGCCTGCAGTGAGGACCTTGAAGTTCTCCTGCGCCTGACCGGCAAGCTGCCACAGCCGTTGTTCGACACCCAGTTGGCCGCAGGTTACCTCAACATCGGTTTCTCGATGGGTTACTCGCGCCTGGTGCAGGACGTGCTCGGGCTCGATCTACCCAAGGGCGAAACCCGCTCTGACTGGCTGCAGCGGCCTCTGTCGGAAACCCAGGTCAGCTACGCCGCCGAAGACGCCGTGCACCTCGCCGAGCTGTTCTCCGCGCTGCGCCCGCGGCTGTCCGATGACAAGTACGCCTGGGTGCTGGAAGACGGCGCCGAACTGGTTGCGCAGATGCGCCGTGAAATCGAGCCGCAGCTGCTTTACCGTGAGGTCAAGCTGGCCTGGAAGCTGTCGCGTCAGCAGCTGGCAGTCCTGCGTGAGCTGTCGGCCTGGCGCGAGCTTGAAGCGCGCCGCCGCGACCTGCCGCGCAACCGCGTGCTGCGTGAGCATTCGCTGTGGCCGATCGCCAAGACCCAGCCAGACAGCCTCTCGGCCCTGGCTAAGATCGATGACATGCACCCGCGCACCCTGCGTCAGGACGGCGAGTTCCTCCTGCAATTGATCAAGCAGGCCGGCAGTGTGCCGGCTGAGCAGTATCCGCCAGCGCTGCCTGAGCCATTGCCGATCGAAGCCTCGGCCATCCTCAAGCGCCTGCGCGCCATCGGCCAGGCCGAAGGCGAGCGGCTGGGCATCGCCCCGGAGCTGATGCTGCGCAAGAAAACCCTCGAGGCGCTGCTCAAGAGCGGCTACCCCAATGGGCCCTATCAACTGCCCGATTCGCTGCGCGGCTGGCGTCGCGAGCGGATGGGCCAGGCGCTGCTGGATGATCTGGCCGCGCTCGGAGAATCCTCATGAAACGCATCTGCTCGATCTACAAGAGCCCGCGCAAAAACGAAATGTACCTTTACGTGCTCAAGGCTGACGGCCTGGAGCGGGTCCCAGCAGGTTTGCTGCCGGCCTTCGGTACGCCGATTCACGCCTTCGACCTGGTGCTGTCGCCGGAGCGCAAGCTGGCCCGGGAAGACATCGAACAGGTGCTGAACAACCTCGAGGCCCAGGGCTACCACCTGCAGATGCCGCCGCTCGAAGACGAGTACATCGAGCACCTGCCTGAAGAGCTGCTGCGCCGCAACGACCCGGTCTGATAGGCCCGCGCTGCCCATCGTTTGCCCAAGCGGCCCGCTACTCGGGCCGTTTTCCGTTATCTGCCAAGGTTGTCTTTTGAGATGCGCGTTCTGATCGCTGAACAGGATCATGCCAACTATGCCGGCCTGCTGGCCGCTGCCGCCCCCGACCTTGAAGTGCTGACCAGCGGTAACTCCGCCGAGCTGGCGCTATTGGCGCCGCAATGCCCGGTGTGGCTGGGTCAGCCAGACCTGCTGGCGACCCTGCTGCGCCAAGGCCATAAGCCAGAATGGGCGCAGTCGACCTGGGCGGGGATTACCCCGCTGCTGGCCGACGGCCTGACGCGTGACTACCGCCTGACCCGCGCTGTGGGCATCTTTGGCCAGGTCATGGCCGAATACATGCTGACCTACATGCTTGGCCACGAGCGCGAGGTGTTGTCGCGCCTGGTCAGCCAGGTCGAGCGGCGCTGGGATGAACGCCCTGGGCACAGCCTGCAAGGGCGCCAGGTGCTGATCGTTGGCACGGGCGATATCGGCCAGCGTGTGGCGGAGTTTCTCGTGCCATTTGGTGTGACCCTGTACGGCGTTGCCAGCAGCGCGCGTCAGCAGGCGCCGTTTGTTGAAGTGGCTGGGCTCGATCAATTGCCACAGCGAGTCGAGCAGGCTGATTACGTAATCAACCTGTTGCCTGATACCCCGGCCACCCATGACCTGTATAACGCCGCGCTGTTCAAACGCTTCAAGCCCAGTGCGCTTTTGATCAACGCTGGTCGCGGTGTTTCGGTGGTGGACGCCGACCTGGTCGCAGCGTTGAAGGAAGGTCATCTGGCCGGCGCCGTGATCGACGTATGCCGGCAGGAGCCGCTGCCGCAACAACATCCGTTCTGGACGGCGTGGGGTTTACTGCTGACCGGGCACAGCTCCGCGCCGACCTCGCCTACGGCGATGGTGCGTTTGTTTGTCGAGAATCTGCGGGACTATTTAGCGGGGCAGGCACTGCGCGGCGAGGTGGATTTCCAGCGCGGTTATTGATGTGTAGCGCGGGGCGTCTGGAGCAAGCGTCGCCTCGCGCTGCGGTAGATCAGAGGCTGAAATCGCCTTCTGCAGCCAGCTCGGCCAGTGGCTTGCGCGGGCTAGGTACTTCACGGGCCTGCAGGCCTTCGGCGAGCGTGGCCTTGTCGCCCAGCTTGCCGATCGCGACCATCGCCTGCAGCTCATAGCCTTCGGGGATCTTCAGTTGTTCGCGGGCCATCGCCTGGTCAAAGCCGGCCATGCCGTGGGTGTGCCAACCGCTGAGGCTCGCTTGCAGCGCCAGGTGGCCCCAGGCCGAACCGGTATCAAATGCGTGCCACAATGCTGGCGACTCTTCGCTGGCACCGGGTGCGATAAAGCTGGTCTTGGAAATCACCAGCACCAGCGCCGAGGCGTGCTGGGCCCAGCTGCGGTTGAACGGCACCAGCAGCTCCAGGTAGCGCTGCCAGTTTGGCGTGTCGCGACGGGCATAAAGGAACCGCCACGGCTGCGAGTTATAGGCCGAAGGCGCCCAGCGCGCCGCTTCGAAGAAGCTCAGCAGGGTTTCTTCGCTGATCGGCTCGGGGTTGAATGCGCGGGGCGACCAGCGATTGATGAACTGCTCGTTGATGGCGTAATCGGCAACGCGTGGGTTGGCGCTCATGACAGCTCCTGCAAGACACAAGGGGAAGCCGGCACGCTACTGCGTCTGGACACCCCTGACAAGCGGTCTGGCTTTGCCCAAGGCCAGGCTCTAGACTGGCGCCGCCGCCTGCTGCGGCCCAAGAACAACTGCGAGAAACCGTGTGATGATGGCCCAGACTGCGCCCTTCTGGCAGCGCAAGACGCTCGATCAACTCGACCCGCAAGAGTGGGAATCACTCTGCGATGGCTGCGGCATGTGCTGCCTGCAGAAACTCGAGGACGAGGACGACAACAGCGTCTACTACACCCGCATTGCCTGCAAACTGCTCGATCTGAACAGTTGCCAGTGCAGCGACTACCCTAATCGCTTCAAACACGTGCCCGACTGCATCCAGCTCACCCCGGGCAAGGCCGATCAGTTCAAATGGTTGCCGCCGACCTGTGGCTATCGGCTGGTCAGCGAAGGCAAGGACCTGCCCGCCTGGCATCATCTGGTCTGTGGCGACCGCAGTCAGGTGCATGAGCAACGTATTTCGCAGTCCGGGCGCATGCTCAGCGAGAACGATGTGGCTGAAGACGACTGGGAAGACCATTTGATTTTCCGCGCCGGCTGAGCGCCGCGGTGATTGGCCTGTGCCGAACAAGGAGTTTGTCTATGCGTTGCCCTTTGCTGCTTGTTCTGGCGCTGGCGGCTTGCTCGCCAGCCTGGGCCAAGAAGGTCGATCTGGATTACCAGGTGCGCCTGCTGCCCAACAGTGGCCAGGCCGAAGTACGCCTGACCCTGGCTGATGGCAGCGCGGTGCGTAGCCTGGATTTTGCCTTGGGCAAGGCCAATGCCTACAGCGGTTTTCAGGCCGATGGCCAGTGGTCACAGCAGGGTGAGCGTGGCGTGTGGCGCCCGGCTGCGGGCAAGACCAGCCTCAGTTACCGCGTCCGGCTCGACAGTGCTGCATCAGGGGGTGCCTTCGAGAGCCGCATGACCGCGCATTGGGCGGTGTTCCGTGGCGATCAGTTGGTGCCGCCTGCACGTCTTGATCAACAGGACGGCACCGAGTTGGTAGCGCGCCTGGCAGTCGAGCTGCCGCCCGGCTGGAAGAGCGTGGAAACCGCCTGGCCGCGGATCGGCCAGCACAAGTTTCGTATCGATGATGTCTCGCGCCTGTTCGATCGGCCGACTGGCTGGATGCTCGCCGGTAACCTCGGCAGCCGCCGCGCGCGCCTGGGCGAAACCGACGTCACCGTGGCCGCGCCGCAAGGGCAGGGCATGCGCCGGATGGACACGCTGACGTTGCTGACGTTCGTCTGGCCTCAGTTGCAAGCGGTGTTCCCGCGCAATCCGCCCAAGTTGTTGCTGGTTGGCGCACGCGATCAGATGTGGCGGGGCGTGCTTGGCGAGCACAACTCATTGTTCATCCACAGCAACCGCGCCTTGATCAGCGAGAACGGCAGCAGCCCACTGCTGCGTGAGCTGGTCCAGCTGTTTGCGCAGATCAAGGTGCGCGATGACAGCGACTGGATCAGTGAAAGCCTGACGGACTACTACGCCACCGAACTGCTACGCCGGGCCGGCGGCATCAGTGATGATCGCTATGATGCCTGGCAGGCACGCCTGCACAAACAGGGCGCCAAGGTCACTCGGCTGGTGGCCAGGCAGGCTAACGCCGGGCAGATCGCGCGAGGCGTGCAGGTGTTGCAGGCATTGGATCGGGAGATCCGCCTGCACACTCAGAATAAACGCTCACTGGACGACGTCACCCAGGCGTTGATGCGCATGCCGAGTGTGAATACTGCAGAGTTCATCCAGATCAGCGAGAGCGTGCTTGGGCGCAGCTCAGACGTGCTTCAGAGCAAATTGCTACGCTAGCCCTGCTTGCACGCAGTTGGTGTAGGAGCGGCCTTGTGTCGCGAAAGGGTCGCATAGCGACCCCGGCAACCTAGCGTCAAACGACAGATCGAGGGGCCGCTGCGCAGCCCTATCGCGACACAAGGCCGCTCCTACAAAGGGCGCGGTGTTACAGCTTCGGGGTATGGACGGGGTCGTCACCGGTTACGGTTACGCCGCGGGTAGCAGCGTCGGCACTGGCGCGAAGCACTTCCAGCTCGGCGGCGCCACGGTCAATGTCACCCTTCAGACGCTGGTATTCCTGACGATGACGCAGCCACCAGGCCTTGGTCGCACAACGGCCCTTGACCCCGCGTGCCAGCGCCAGGCCGCCAACGGCAACCTGCAGCAGGCCGATCACGCCGCCATGGCGCATACCTTTGCTGATCATGAGGGCGCCACCGGCCAAGGAACTGGCGCGTTCCCAGCCATGCACGTTCTTTTCCTCGGTATGGGCATTGGAATCTAGATCAAGCATGAGCAGAGCCTCCAGGTAGGTTGGTAAATAACTGACCCTGGCGGTTGTCGCGCCGTTCATTTCATATGCCCAGCGGCCTGCCTGTTACTTGAATTTAGGCCCCGAGCGGGTGTTCAGGCCCTTGGCCAGGCGGTCGTAAAGCACCACGTTGACGGTTGCCGCAAGGTTCATGCAGCCTTCGGTGGGGATATAGATGGTTTCTTCGCACCAGGCGCGCACGTTCTCGTCGAGGCTGCCGTCTTCCGGGCCGAAGATATAGATGGCGCGATCAGGGTGGGTGTATTCAGGCAGGGGGCGGGCGCCGTCGACCAGCTCCACCGCCACCGGCGTGCAGCCCAGCGGGATGATGCGTTGCAGGTCGTCGATGCCGATCAGCGGAATGTCGTAATGCACCCGCTTGGTGTCGGTGACGAAATCACGCGCGCGCTCATACCGCTTGCCGGTGTAGAACACCGAACTGACGCCGTAACAACCCGCAGCGCGCATCACCGAACCGACGTTCTCTGCAGACTTGGGGTTGAACAGGCCGATGCAACTGTACCGTTTGTTCGCCACGTGCCGGGGCCCTTCGCAAAAAAAACGCGATTATACGGGGTTGCCCGGGCGCTGTGGGCTCAGTCTTTCTTGAGCAGACCGGCCAGCCCGGCGAACGGGTTGTGGGTAGCCTTGGCGATGCTCGGGGTGGCCGTCGAGCCTTCGCTGAAGTACTGCTGATCGGTGTAGCGCGAGTGCTCGTTGTCGTGGCAGTACAGGCACAACAGCTCCCAGTTGGAGCCGTCCTGGGGGTTGTTGTCGTGGTTGTGGTCGCGGTGGTGCACGGTCAGTTCGCTCAGGCGCTTGCCGGCGAACTCACGGGCGCAGCGGCCGCAGACGTGCGGGTACATCTTCAGGGCCTTGTCGCGGTAGCCCATTTCCTTGTCGCGCTTGGCGTCGGCGATGATGCGGTCCAGGCGAGCGGTGGCGGAGAGGGTGGAACTCATGGTGTGACCTTTCTTGTAATCAGGCTGATGACGGTTATGGCGTTGAGTCTAGCGTGGTTACAGGCCAGGCGGACAGGCAAAAACCCGCAGATGGGCGTAGCCTGTAGATGAATTTTCGACAGGAGGTTGCCGATGCTCCACGCGATCCTCAGCGCACTGATCCTGCTCGCCGCGCCGCTGGCTGACGCTGCCGGGCAACAGCCGCGCATTACTACGCCGGTGCCCGGTGCTCCGGGTACCGCCACGCCCACGCCGTATCCGCAGATCACCCCGAGCGCGCCACCCAAAGCCTACGACAATCAACCCGGTGGGCCGCTGTTGCCACCGATGCCGCTGCCTAGCCCGCGCCGGGACGAGCCGCTGCCCGGCTTGCAGCAGGACGCGCCCAGGCCGCAGGGCAAAGACGACTAGACCTGCGCCAGGCGCTGGCCATCCTGCATGCGCAGGCGTTTGGACAGCGCCACGGCGAGTGCGCGAATGATCCGCGCAGCAATCCGCGGCGCTTCGTTGAGCATCTTCTCCAGCGAATCCTTGCCCAGCGTCAGCAGCTGGCATTCGCTGGCGGCCACGCAACTGGCCGAGCGCCGCTCGCCGTCGAGCACCGCCATTTCGCCAAAGGCGCCACGGCGCAATACGGCGATTTCGACGGCCTGGCCACTGCTGTCGGTCTTGCGCACCGAAACCTGGCCGCGGTGCAGAATGCACATGAACGTGCCGGCGTCGCCCTCGGCAAAGATAGTCTCGCCGGCGCTCATGTTGCTCAGGCTGAAATAGCCGGCAGCGGCAGCAAATTCGCTGGCCTGCAAGGTGTCGAACAGGCCGCAGTCCATGAGCATGTCGCGGATTTCGGCATTGAGGTGGGAATGGTCGGACATGGTCTGGTCTTCTGCGCTTGGCGTGGCAGCGTTGATCACGCGGCCACGCAAGATTGTTCACGATTGTGCATAGGACAACAGCAAAGCCGGTTTACACCACGCCGAGCTCATTGAGTACGAACGCATATTCCAGCGCCACATCGCGCAGCCCCTGATAGCGACCGCTCATGCCACCATGGCCCGCACCCATCTCGGTCTTGAGCAGCAGCAGGTTGTTATCGGTCTTGAGCGTGCGCAGGCGTGCTACCCACTTGGCTGCTTCCCAATACTGCACACGGCTGTCGTTGTAGCCGGCCACTACCAGCATCGCCGGGTAGGCCTGAGCCTTGACGTTTTCATAGGGCGCGTAAGCCTTGATTCTTGCATGCACCTCGGGTTGTTCAGGGTTGCCCCACTCGTCGTACTCGGTCACGGTCAGCGGCAGTTCAGGGTCGAGCATGGTGTTGAGCACATCGACGAACGGCACCTCGGCAATCGCGCAGCGGAACAGCTGCGGGCGCAGGTTGAGCACCGCGCCGATCAGCAATCCACCGGCGCTGCCGCCGCTGATCGCCAGTTGTTCCGGGCGGCTGACACCGGTTGCGATCAGGTGCTCGGCGCAGGCGATGAAGTCGTCAAAGGTGTTCTGCTTGTGTTCTTGCTTGCCAGCGCGGTACCAGGCCTCACCCAGCTCGCCGCCGCCGCGCACATGGGCAATGGCAAAGGCCACGCCGCGCTCGAGCAGGCTCAGCCGCGCATGGGAGAACCACGGGTCGAGGCTTTCGCCATAGGCGCCGTAGCCATACAGATAGAGTGGCACCGTCTTGCCGACGTCGTCGCGGCGGCGTACCAGGCTGATCGGGACTTGGGTGCCGTCGTTGGCAGTGGCCCACAGGCGTTCGCTGACGTAGGCGTCGGCGTCAAAGGCACCGAGCACCGGGGTCTGCTTGAGCACTGACTGCGCGCCGTTGGCCAGTTCCAGCTGGCGCACCTGGGCCGGGCGATTGAGTGCCTCGTAGCGCAGGCGGATGCGCGTGCTGGCAAATTCCAGGCTGTCTTGCACGTATAGGCTGTAGGCCGCATCCGGCAGCTCGACGCGGTAAGGCGCCTGGCCTTGCGGGCGTACTTCAATGATGGGCAGGCCGCCTTCACGCAGGCTCAGCGCCAAGGCACTGGCATTCAGGCTGAGGCCTTCGAGCATGATGTTGTCGCGGTGGGCTACCAGCACCTGCCACTGTGCACGGCTGGGCACTGACGCAGAGGGCGCCTGGTACAGGGCGAAGTTGATACCGTCCTGGTTGCTGCGGATAAACCAGCGCCAGTCGCCATCGAGCTGGCCGTGATCGGGGAAGTATTCATGGCCTTCTTCGCGTGCAGCCATGCAGGTGAACTCGGCCAACGGCGTCTCGGCATCCAGCACCCAGGCTTCGCTGGTGGTCTTGCTGTTGAGCAGCAGGATCAGCTGGCGCTCGGAGCTGGCTCGGTAGCAGTGCAGAAAGAAGCGCCCGTCGTCTTCTTCGAACACCGTATGCGCATCAGCCTCGCCCAGGCTGAACCGGCGCAGGCGGCAGGGGCGATGGGTGTCGTCGAGTTCGGCGAAGAACAGCGTGCGGCTGTCGTTGGCCCAGGTCATGCTGCCGTCGCAGTCCTCGAAGGGCAGGGTGGTGATGGCGCCAGTGGCCAGGTCCTTGACATACAGCGTGTAGGTTTCTTCGCCATTGGTGTCGAGGCTGTAGGCCAGCAGCTGGTGGTCGGGGCTTACATTGAACGCGCCAAGCGACAGGAAGCCGCCGGCCGCCAGCTCGTTCGGGTCAAGCAACAGCTGTTCGGCGCTGGCGTCGACTGTGTTGGAATCATCTGCCGGGCGTGGGCAGCGGTAGTGGCGCGGGTACTCATCGCCAGCAGTGGTGCGGGTGTAGTACAGCCATGGCCCCCACGGCGAGGGCAGCGACAGGTCGGTTTCCAGAATGCGCCCTTTGATTTCCTCGAACAGCTGCTCGCGCAACGGCGCCTGATCGGCCAGGCAGGCCTCCTGATAAGCGTTTTCGGCCTGCAGGTAGGCGAGCACTTCGGCGCTGTCGCGCAGCTGCAGCCAGGCGTAAGGGTCGTTACCGGGGGCTTGCTGGGCGATCGGGGCAGTAATAGCGGGCATGTATGGTCTCTGGCGAAAGCGAATAGGGCCGGGCGACAGTGGCACCGGTGATCACGGGCAGACAGGCACCTGTGCCTAAAAGTGTTTATCATAGGCATCTCTTCGCCTGGCTTGCACGAACACCATGACCGAGAACGACTATACCCTTGCCTGGGGCCTGTATGCGGTGGCCGCCATCGGCTGCCTGCTGGTGACCTTCAAGCTGACTGGCTGGATGTGGCGCTGGCTGCGCGAACCGCTGCGGGTGCTGGTTGCGGTGCTGCTGCTGACGCCGACGATTGTCGACCCGGTCAAGGAAAGCTTCGCCCCGGCCATTGCCATCAGCGCGCTGGATATCGCCTTCAAGGTTGGCAACAACGCCTGGCGCGCGGCGTCCGATCTGGCCATGTACGGCATGATCGCCTTTGCTTTGTATCTGTTGTTCGTGCTGTTGCGCTGGCCGCTGGAAAAACGCGCCCGTGAGCGCCGCGAGCAAGCTGATGCAGCTGCCAAGCGGCAAGCCGCAGAAGACAGCGAAGTGCTGGTCGAGGCGCCGGTTGCCGCCGATCGCCACGACCGTTACCGCAATGATCCGCCGGCACCGGCCGCGCCTGGCCGTGGCCGGGTCGAGCCACGTCTCTGAGGGGAGCTGCAAGGCATGTGCGAACTGCTCGGCATGAGTGCCAACGTCCCCACTGATATCGTTTTCAGTTTTTCCGGGCTGATGCAGCGCGGCGGCCGCACCGGGCCGCACCGCGATGGCTGGGGCATCGGCTTTTACGAAGGGCGCGGCCTGCGCGTGTTTCAGGACCCGGCAGCGAGCAGCGAGTCGGAAGTCGCCAAGCTGGTGCAGCGCTACCCGATCAAGAGCGAAGTGGTGATCGGCCACATCCGCCAGGCCAACGTCGGCAAGGTCTGCCTGAGCAACACCCACCCGTTCGTGCGTGAGTTGTGGGGGCATAACTGGTGCTTCGCACACAACGGCCAGCTGCCGCAGTTCAGCGGCCAGCGCACCTTCTACCGGCCGGTCGGTGATACCGACAGCGAAGCGGCCTTCTGCGACCTGCTCAACCGCGTGCGCGATGCCTTCCCCGAGCCGGTCGAGGTCGAGCAACTGCTGCCGGTGCTGGTCGAGGCCTGCGCCGAGCACCGCAGCAAGGGCGTGTTCAACTGCCTGCTGAGCAACGGCGACTGGCTGTTCTGCTTCTGCTCGACCAAGCTGGTGCACATTACCCGCCGCGCGCCGTTTGGCCCGGCCCGGCTCAAGGACGTCGACATGATCGTCGACTTCCAGGCCGAAACCACGCCCAATGATGTGGTCACGGTGATCGCCACCGAGGCCCTGACCGAGAACGAAACCTGGAACCGCTACGAACCCGGACAATGGGCGTTGTGGCGGCATGGCGAATGTATCGCCCACGGGCAAAGCTAAGGACGCGGCATGTTCAGAAGTTATCTGCGGTTGCTGTTGTTCACTTGCGGCCTGCTGGCGGGCATTCAGGTCCCTGGCCTGGTCAAGGATTACGGCCAGCGCGTCGAGGCCCGTGTGCTCGAGTCGCGCGAGGCCTTGTCCGGCTTCCAGGAAACCGCCCAGCGCTTCTTCAAAGGCGACCTGCAAGCGCTGCTGCAGCATTACCGCACCAGCGAGGATCCGGTATTCATCAGCGATGCCAACAGCATCGAGAGCCTGCTGGTCCGCAACCAGTTGCTGGAAAACGAGTGGCAGGCCATGCAGGGCTCGTGGCTGAGCCAAAGCTGGCACGTGCTGGCGCAGGCTGACCCGCAATTGCGCGAAGAGACCCTGAACAGCTACAGCTACCAGATTCTGCTGGTGCCCGAAGCCATCGGCTGGGGCCTGAGCGCAGGCTTTGTGCTGGCGTTCGTGGTCGAAAGCGTGCTGGTGCTGCTGGGCTGGGTCATCCTTGGCGGGCGGCGCAAGGTGGTCAAGGAAAGCTGGCGCTAAGCCGGCTGGCCGCCTCAGCGCCGCCGTACTCTGTTCTAGTCGATTCAGGAGTCCGCCAGATGCAAACCCTGCTTCTCAACTGCGACATGGGTGAAAGTTACGGCAGCTGGCGCATGGGTCTGGATGCCGAGGTCATGCCCTACATCGACTGCGCCAATATCGCCTGTGGTTATCACGCGGGCGATCCGAGCATCATGCGCCGCACCGTGGCCCTGGCCCTGCAGCATGGTGTGACCATTGGCGCGCATCCGGCCTATCCGGATCTGGTCGGCTTTGGTCGCCGCTCGATGGCCTGCAGCAATGAAGAAATCCGCGATCTGCTGCACTACCAGATCGGCGCACTGGACGGCATCTGCAAGGTCCAGGGCGGGCGCGTGGCGTACGTCAAACCGCACGGCGCGTTGTACAACGACATGATGGCCGACCCAGTGAAATTGCGCGCCGTGCTGGAAGCCGTAGCCGCCTACGACAGCAGCCTGCCGCTGATGCTGATGGCTACTGCTGATGACCGTGCGGCGCAGCAGCTGGGCGAGGAGCTGGGTGTCACCTTGTGGTTCGAGGCATTTGCCGATCGTGGCTACACGGCCAGCGGCCACCTGCTGTCGCGGCGGCTGCCGGGGGCGGTGCACCATGAGCCGGCGTTGATCATCGAGCAGGCGGTGCGCCTGGCCCGTGGCGAGACGTTGCTGGCAGACGACGGCAGCGCGCTGCGACTGAACGCCAGCACCTTGTGCGTGCACGGCGACAACGACAGCTCGCTGGCGGCGGTACGGCAGATTCGCCAGGCCCTGGATGCGCTGGTGCAGCCATGAACGTGCGCATCCAGGCGGTGGCCATCGACAGCCTGATGGTGCGCCTGTTCGATCGCATAGATGAAGCCAACATGCCGTGGATCCTCGCTGCCAGCCAGCGCCTGAGCAGTGCCCTGGGCGCCGATCTGGTTGACCTGGTGCCGTCCTATACCACCGTGATGGTGCAGTTTCGGCAGTCACCGGCTGCGGCGCGAGGGCTGATTATCGAAGCGCTGCAAAATCTGCAGCCGGATGCAGGCGCGGCGGGGCGCAAGCACGAAATTGCCGTGTGGTATGACCCCAGTGTCGGCCCTGAATTGCCATTGCTGGCAGCGCGCAGTGGGCTGTCCGAGGCCGAGGTGGTGCGCCTGCACAGTGAGCGTGAATACCCGGTATTTGCCCTTGGCTTTGCCCCAGGGTTCGGCTTCATGGGGCTGGTCGACGAACGCCTGGCCACGCCACGGTTGAGCACCCCGCGCAAGCGCGTGGCCGCTGGCAGCGTCGGCATTGCCGAGCGCCAGACGGCGGCCTACCCGGCAGTGTCGCCGGGCGGCTGGAACCTGATCGGTCGCACGCCAGTACGTCTGTTTGACCGCGAGCGCGAGGGCTACAGCTTGTTGCAGCCGGGTGACCGTGTGCGTTTCGTCGCGGTGGACCACGCCGAATTCATCAGCCTGGGTGGCGACGACAGCCCGCTGGGGGGCCAGGCATGAGTCTGTTGATCGAGGCCAGCACGCCGCTGTGTCAGCTGCAGGATGGCGGGCGCTTTGGCGTGCGCCATCTCGGCGTGACCCAGGGCGGGGCGCTGGATTGGGTGGCGCTGCACTGGGCCAACTGGCTGCTGGATAACGCCTTGCAGGCGCCGGTGGTGGAAATTCCCTTGGGTGGTTTCAGCGTGCTCGCCCAGCGCGACTGCTGCCTGGCCTTGGCGGGCGCTGATCTGGATGCACGAATCGATGACCAGCCGCTCAAGCCCTGGCGCAGTTTTCATCTGCGTGCGGGGCAGCGGCTGAGCTTTACCCAGCCTCTGCACGGTGCTCGTGCTTATCTGGCCGCGCTTGGTGGTTTTCAGGCCGAGGCGGTAATGGGCAGTTGCGCCACGGTTGTACGCGAACAGCTGGGCGGGCTTGATGGCCAAGGTTCGGCGCTGATCAAGGGGCAGTTGCTGGCATGCGCCGATGCCCTGCCGGCCGAGCGCGAGGTGCCAGCACAATCAAGGCCGGTGTACGCCGCCAAGCCTGCGCTGGATCTGGTAATGGGCGCACAACTGGGGCAGTTCAGCGGCACCAGCCTGTTCGAGGCGTTCAACCGGAACTGGACCCTGGACAGCCGCGCCGACCGCATGGGCATGCGCCTGCTCGGGCCGCAACTGGTGTACCAAGGCGAGCCGATGATCTCGGAGGGTATCCCGTTGGGCGCCGTGCAGGTGCCACCGGATGGCCAGCCAATCGTGTTGTTGAACGACCGGCAGACCATTGGCGGCTACCCGCGGCTAGGTGCATTGACGCCCTTGGCGCTGGCCCAGTTGGCCCAGTGCCTGCCGGGGGGGCAGTTGCGCTTCAGAGCGGTGCTGCAGGAGTTCGCCTGGCAGGAGCAGCAAGCTTACCTGCAACGCTGGAGCTGATCTGAACGGCCGGGGTTACTTGGCCAGGTACTTCATGGCGTCTTCCAGGCCCTGCAAGGTCAGCGGGTACATCTTGTCTTCGATCAGCTCGCGGATCAGGTGAGTCGACGTGGTGTGCTCCCAGGCCTGTTTGGGGTACGGATTGATCCACACCACCTTCTTGAATTTTTCCTTGATCCGCCGCACCCAGACATACCCGGCTTCCTCGTTCCAGTGCTCGACACTGCCGCCGGGCTGGGTAATTTCATACGGCGCCATGGCCGCGTCGCCGACGAACACCACCTTGTAATCATCGCCGTACTTGTGCAGCAGGTCGAAGGTGGCGAAGCGCTCGGCGTTGCGCCGCAGGTTGTTCTTCCACACCGACTCATACACGCAGTTATGGAAGTAGTAATACTCCAGGTGCTTGAACTCGGTCTTGCACGCTGAAAACAACTCCTCGCAAATGCGCACGTGGGCATCCATCGAGCCGCCTATGTCGAACAGCAATAGCAGCTTCACCGTATTGCGCCGCTCCGGGCGCATCTGGATATTGAGCAGGCCGGCATCGCGGGCGGTGTGGTCGATGGTGCCGTCGATGTCGAGCTCTTCGGCCGCGCCCTGGCGAGCGAACTTGCGCAGGCGGCGCAGGGCCAGCTTGATGTTGCGCGTGCCCAACTCGACCTGATCATCGAGGTTCCTGTACTCGCGCTGCTCCCAGACCTTGACCGCCTTGCCGCGGCGCTCGCCGGCGTCGCCAACGCGAATGCCTTCAGGGTTGTAGCCGCCTGAGCCGAACGGGCTGGTGCCGCCGGTGCCGATCCACTTGTTGCCACCGGCATGGCGTTTTTTCTGTTCTTCGAGGCGTTTCTTGAATTCTTCGATGAGCTTGTCCAAACCGCCCAACGACTGGATCTGCGCGCGTTCCTCATCGGTCAGCGAACGCTCGAACTCCTTGCGAAGCCAGTCTTCAGGGATCAGCGCCTCAAGGTGCCGGTCGAGGTTTTCCAGGCCTTGGAAGTACGCTGAAAAAGCCCGGTCGAACTTGTCGAAGTGGCGTTCATCCTTGACCAGAATGGTCCGCGCCAGAAAGTAGAACTCGTCCATGTCGGCGAATACCACCCGCTGCTGCAGGGCATTGAGCAGGTCGAGCAGTTCACGCACCGACACAGGCACCTTGGCCGCGCGCATTTCGTTGAACAGGTTGAGCAGCATGACTGGCTCCTGTCAGCGATTACCGCGCCGGCTCATGAACGCCAGGCGCTCGAGCAACTGCACGTCCTGCTCGTTCTTGACCAAGGCGCCGGCCAGCGGCGGGATGGCCTTGGTCGGATCACGCTCGCGCAGGACCGCTTCGCCGATATTGTCGGCCATCAGCAGCTTGAGCCAATCGACCAGCTCGGAGGTCGAGGGTTTTTTCTTCAGGCCCGGTACCTTGCGCACATCGAAGAACACATCCAGCGCCTCGCTGACCAGCGACTGCTTGATGTTCGGGTAGTGCACATCGACGATCTTCTGCAAGGTGTCGCGATCAGGGAAGGCGATGTAGTGGAAGAAGCAGCGGCGCAGAAACGCATCCGGCAGCTCTTTTTCGTTGTTGGAGGTAATGATGATGATCGGGCGCTGCTTGGCCTTGATGGTCTCGTCGATTTCGTAGACGTAGAACTCCATCTTGTCGAGTTCTTGCAGCAGGTCATTGGGAAACTCGATGTCGGCCTTGTCGATCTCGTCGATCAGCAGAATGACCCGCTCTTCAGCCTCGAAGGCTTCCCACAACTTGCCCTTTTTAAGGTAGTTGCGCACATCGTGGACCTTGTCCACACCCAGCTGCGAGTCGCGCAGGCGGCTGACCGCGTCGTACTCGTAGAGGCCTTGATGGGCTTTGGTGGTGGATTTGATGTGCCAGGTGATCAGCTTCGCGCCAAACGATGCCGCCAGTTGCTCGGCGAGCATGGTCTTGCCGGTGCCGGGCTCGCCTTTGATCAGTAACGGGCGTTCGAGGGTAACTGCCGCATTGACCGCCAGTTTCAGATCATCGGTGGCGACGTAGTCGCGGGTGCCTTCGAACTTCATCAACCAATCCTCTGCAAGTGTCTGGGCCGGCCCAGGCAAGGCTATCTAAATGTGTACTGGACTATACGCCGCACCTGGGCAGCTGCAAACGCAGACCGGGTATTCAGTCTCTGAATGGTGCGTCGCGCCGCCTTTCAGTCAGTGTCAGGCGCTGGCCTTTCATAGCGTGCACTGAACGCCTGGATGAAGCCATTGCGCAGGATCTGCAGAAACGCCTCGAAGCCATTGATGTTCTGCTGATGCACACTGCCGCTGAGCTCGACGCGGGTGGCGAACTGGTTTTCCGGCTGGTTTTTCAGCACGGTTTCGGTAGTGCCGACCACCGCTTCCCAGATCGAACGGAAAAAGCTTTTGTCTTTGTTCTCCACGTCTTGCTGCCAGTTGAATACTTCCACATTGCGCAGCAGCGGTTTGATGTAGCCCTTTAGTCGGCCTTTTTCGGCCTGAGCCTCGATCACCACGTCGCCGTTGCCGGCATTGAAGTCGAACTTGCCATAGGCACTGGCGAAGTCATTCATCTTGCGCAGTTCAATGCCAGTGGCGCGCAGGCGGAACTCGAAATCATCGAAGTCGCTGAACGGGTCAAAGGTCGCCTTGCTCTCGACCTTGGCATCGCCGAGCAGGCGCGCGGTGCCTTCGAAGCTGGCGTCGCGGCGGCCCTCGGCATCGCGCACATTGGTCAGGTTGCGGATGCTCGCCTGCAACTGCGTGGCCTTGAGCGTTACCGGCGGCTTGGAGTTGAAGTTGCGGAAGGTCAGCGTACCGTCATCGATGCGCACTTCGTTGAGGGTGATCGGCAGCAGTTTTTCCAGCTGCTGGCGCCAGTCGGTGCCTTGACCGGTCTGCGAGTTCTGCTTGTTGCCACCGTCGACGAAGTTAAGCTCCGGGCGCAGGAAGGTCACCTCGGCCACCACTGCGTGGTCGTACCACAGCGAATGCCAGCTCACCGAAAAGTCGACTTTCGGCGCATCGACAAACGGCACCGGTACCTTGCCAGTGGTCTTGACGATCTTAAGGCCGTTGATCTGGTAGGCGCCGCGCCACCATGCCAGGTCGACGTCGCTGACCTGGCCGCGGTAATCACCCATGTCGGCCAGTTTTTCGTTCAAGTAGTCGCGCATCAGGTAGGGCAGGGCCAGGTGCACGGCAAGCAGTATCACAAGCAGGCTGACCAGGGCGACCAGTGGCCGGCGATAGCGGGCTGTCATGAGGGCTCTCCAAAGCAGGTTGAGCGGTTGACCGCAGGCATCGCCGGGGAGTTCGACCGGGCTTTACGCTGCTGGCGGGCAGGCTTACCCTTGAGGCTTTCCCCGCTCGGTTAAGGACCCTGCCAATGAGCCGTATCTACGCAGACAACGCCCATTCCATCGGCAACACGCCGCTGGTGCAGATCAACCGCATCGCCCCGCGCGGGGTGACCATCCTGGCCAAGATCGAGGGGCGTAACCCCGGCTACTCGGTCAAATGCCGGATCGGCGCGAACATGGTCTGGGACGCCGAAGGCAGTGGCAAACTCAAACCGGGCATGACCCTGGTCGAGCCGACTTCGGGCAACACCGGTATCGGCCTGGCCTTCGTTGCCGCCGCCCGTGGCTACAAACTGCTACTGACCATGCCCGCTTCGATGAGCCTGGAGCGGCGCAAGGTGCTCAAGGCGCTGGGCGCCGAGCTGGTGCTGACCGAGCCTGCGCTGGGCATGAAAGGCGCCATCGACAAGGCCAACGAAATCGTTGCTTCGGACCCGCAGATGTATTTCCAGCCTGGCCAGTTCGACAACCCGGCCAACCCGGCTATCCATGAAAAAACCACCGGCCCGGAAATCTGGAACGACACCGACGGCGCGGTTGACGTGCTGGTTGCAGGCGTCGGCACGGGCGGCACCATCACCGGTATTTCCCGTTACATCAAGCACACCCAGGGCAAGCCGATCCTGTCAGTTGCGGTCGAGCCGGTGGCCTCGCCCCTGATCACCCAGGCGCTGGCCGGCCAGGAGCTTAAGCCCAGCCCGCACAAGATTCAGGGCATTGGCGCCGGGTTCATCCCGAAGAACCTTGATCTGTCGATTGTCGACCAGGTCGAGACGGTCAGCGATGACGAAGCCAAGGCCATGGCCCTGCGCCTGATGCAGGAGGAGGGCATTCTCTGCGGTATCTCCTGTGGTGCAGCGATGGCTGCGGCCGTGCGCCTGGCCGAAAAGCCAGAGATGACCGGCAAGACCATTGTGGTGATCCTGCCCGACTCGGGCGAGCGCTATCTGTCGAGCATGCTCTTCTCTGACCTGTTTACCGAGCAGGAAAACCAGCAGTAAAATCCTGTGTCATGGCGGCTCTTGAGCAAACCGAGAGCCGCCTTGGATTCCCGGCGCAGGGCGTGTACCGCGCAATTGCCTGACCCCGCGCAATACCCCGCGAAAGCCTTTATTACAAAATCTTCAACATTGCTATCCGGCGCAACCTGTTTTTACTGCGGGCGGATGGGTTTATGATGTTCGGCTATCTGCAAGTGATGGCCTGATTTCCTACTCCAAGGAGTGTTGCATGAGCTTTTCCTTTGTCGCCAAGGCGGGTGTCCTGCTGGTGTTCTTCGGCAGCGTGCTGTACGTCCATTTGCGCGGCAAGGCGCGCTTGCCCGTGCTGCGCCAGTTCGTCAACCATTCGGCGCTGTTCGCCCCCTACAACAGCCTGATGTACCTGTTCTCCGGCGTGCCGTCCAAGCCATACCTGGATCGCCAGCGCTTCCCTGAGCTGGATGTGCTCAAGGACAACTGGCCGGTGATCCGTGAAGAGGCCATGCGCCTGTTCGACGAGGGCTACATCCGCGCCGCCGAAAAAGACAATGACGCAGGCTTTGGCTCGTTCTTCAAGAAGGGCTGGAAGCGCTTCTACCTGAAGTGGTACGACAAACCGCTGCCGTCGGCCGAGGCGCTGTGCCCGAAGACCGTCGAGCTGGTCAGCAGCATCCCCAGCGTCAAGGGCGCGATGTTTGCCCTGCTGCCAGGTGGTAGCCACCTGAACCCACACCGCGACCCTTTCGCCGGTTCGTTGCGCTATCACCTCGGGCTGTCCACACCCAACTCCGACAACTGCCGCATCTACGTCGACGGCGAGCCGTATGCCTGGCGTGACGGGGAAGACGTGATGTTCGACGAGACCTTTGTGCACTGGGTCAAGAACGAGACCGACATCACTCGGGTGATCCTGTTCTGTGACATCGAGCGGCCGCTGACCAGCCCGCTGATGACCCGCATCAACCGTAAGGTCAGTGCCTTCCTCGGCCGTGCTACTGCACCGCAGAACACCGATGACGAGCGCGTCGGCGGGATCAACCAGGCCTATGCCTGGAGCAAACGTTTCAGCAACAAGCTCAGCACCCGGGTCAAACAGTTCAAGCGCGCCAACCCGAAGGCCTACCGCATTCTGCGGCCGATCCTGGCCGTACTGGTGGCTTACCTGCTGTATCGCTGGTTGTTCTGACTCAGCGAAACTCTGCGGGGATGGCGTGGCGCAACACGCCTTCCTCGAACTCCAGCGTTCCAGCTTCGCGCTGGGTCAGCAAGTAATAGAGCAAGGTGTCGAGCGACTGCGTCGGCGGCACCTGCACGGCCAGCATCTTCACCGCCTGCTCCACTTCGCTGGGGCAACCGAACTCGCTCAGCGCTGCGCGCACCGGCTCCAACGCCCCAGCTAACTTGACCAGCACGCGAAACACGCTGGCGCCGCCACTGTTGCTCAACGCCGCAAACCACACCTCGCCATCGGCTTCGCTGGCGCTGATCAGGTCGCCGGGGGCGATGCCGTAGGCGTAGAACGGGATGCTGTCGATCAGGTAGCCAGCCTCTGTCTGCTGCGCCCACAGGCCTTCCACCGAAGCCGGAGGGTAGCCTTGCGCATCCTGCTCCAGGCGGAACAGGATTTTTTTGAACACCGGCGAGTGCTCCGTGCTCATGAGCGCGCCTGCGCCAGCGCGCGCGGTGCAGGCCTGAGTACCAGCCACAGCGCGACGCCGATCAGCAGCCCGCCGTACAGGTGGCCCATCGACAGCGACTCATCCAGCAACCAGGCGCCCCACAGCACGCCGAAGACCGGGATCAGGAAGGTCACGGTACTGGCCTTGACCGGGCCGATCTCGGCCAGCAGGCGGAAGTACAGGATGTAGGCAAAAGCCGTGCATAGCAGGCCCAGCCCGAGCAACGATAACCACACCTGCCAGCCGCCCCAACTGGCAGGTGGCTGGCTGAGGGCGCTCCAGGCGAACAGGGGGCTCAACAGCAAGGTTGCGCCGAGCATGCTGCCCAGGGCCGACAGGCGGCTGTCCAGGCCGCTGATCCAGCGCCGCGCGAGGTAGCCGGCAAAGCCGTAGCAGGTGGTCGCGGCCAGGCACGCCAGCGCGCCTTGCACCAGGGCCAGGTCCAGTGCCACCGGGCCGGCGCCACTGAGGATGCCGACGCCGAGCAGGCCAAGAAAAATCCCCGCCAGCTTGCTGACCGTCATTGGCTCGTGGAAGAACAGCGCGCCGATCAGCACGCCCATCAGCGGCGTGGTGGCGTTGAAGATCGCCGAGTAACCCGCAGGCAGCACCTGCGCGGCCACCGAGTAGAACGTCGCCGGGATGCCCGAGTTGATCATGCCCAGCAGCAGGCAGGCGCCGAGCTTGCCGTTGAACTGCCATGGCACCCGCGCCACGGCCAGGATCGCGATCAAGCCCAGGCACGCGATCGAGACCCGGAAAAACGCCGTCGGTACCGTACCGAGCTCCGGGGCGATGATGCGCATGAACAGGAAACTGGCCCCCCAGACAGCGGCAAGGGTCAGCAGGCGGGCGAGGGCGATGGGGCTCACGGGGGTCTCCAGAATCAGGGCAGGGTGGGAGTGTACGTGAGTGCGCTGGGCAGGTTCTTGTCCTTTCTTGCTGCGCTACTAAGCTGAGCGCTTGAACCCTGCAGAGGCATCGGTATGTCCCAGCACTGGCCCGCCAGCGAAATCGCCCGCAGGGTACTCGATGGCTTCGATAACTACCGCGAGCACTTCCGGCAGATAACCCTGGGTGCGCGCGAGCGATTCGAGCGCGCTGACTGGCACGACAGCCAGCGGGCGGCAGCTGCGCGGATCAGCTTGTATGAGGAGAAGGTCGTCGAGGTCAATGGCTGGCTGCGCGAGGGATTTGCCGAGGCGCTATTGCTCGATGTCGCACAATGGCCGTTGGTCAAAAGCGCCTACATTGGGCTGATCAACCCGCGGCTGGACGATGAGTTGGCCGAGACTTGGTACAACTCACTGTTCTGCAGCCTGTTCAGCCATGACCTGATCAGCGACAGCTGCATGTTCATCCACACCACCCGGCCGGCCCTGCGCGACCATCAGCGCGCTGCGCAGACGCGCATTTATCAGGCCGACGGTAGCTTGAGCGGGTTGTTGCACCGGGTGTTTGCCGATTACCCGTTCAGTGTCGACTATGCGGACTTGCCCAGCGACGTCAGCCGCCTTGAACAGCAACTGCGCAGCAGCTTGCCCGACTGGGTGTGCAAGGACGCGAGCCTGGCACTGGAGCTGTTTGCGCCGGTGCTGTACCGCAACAAAGGTGCGTATCTGGTAGGCCGTTTGTACACCCGGGATGAGCAGTGGCCACTGGTGATCCCACTGCTGCACCGCGAAGGTCATGGCCTCGAGGCGGACGCGGTGATCACCGACGAAGCCGAGGTGTCGATCATTTTCTCTTTCACCCGCTCCTATTTCATGGTCGATGTGCCGGCGCCGGCGGAGTTCGTCAGCTTTCTCAAACGTATTCTGCCCGGCAAACATGTGGCCGAGCTGTATACCTCGATTGGCTTCTACAAGCATGGCAAGTCGGAGTTCTATCGGGCGCTGATCAATCATCTGGCCAGCAGCGACGACCGCTTCGTCATGGCGCCGGGTGTGCGCGGCATGGTCATGAGCGTGTTTACCCTGCCGGGCTTCAGTACGGTGTTCAAGATCATCAAGGACCGTTTCGCACCGTCAAAAACAGTCGACCGCGCTACGGTTATCGACAAATACCGCCTGGTAAAAAGCGTCGATCGGGTCGGGCGCATGGCCGACACCCAGGAGTTCGCTGACTTTCGCTTCCCGCGGAAAAAGTTCGAGGCCGCGTGCCTGGCCGAGTTGCTGGAAGTGGCTCCGTCCACCGTGGTGCTGGAGGGCGACACGGTGCTGATCCGCCACTGCTGGACCGAACGGCGGATGACGCCGCTGAATCTGTATCTGGAACAGGCCAGCGACGCCCAGGTGCTGGAGGCGTTGGAAGATTACGGCCTGGCGATCAAGCAGCTGGCGGCGGCCAATATCTTCCCCGGTGACATGCTGCTGAAGAACTTCGGCGTAACCCGCCATGGGCGGGTGGTGTTTTACGATTACGACGAAATCTGCTTTCTCGATGAGGTCAACTTTCGCCATATCCCGCCGCCGCGCTATCCCGAAGACGAGATGTCAGGCGAGCCGTGGTATTCGATCGGCATCCATGATGTGTTCCCGGAAGAATTCCCACCGTTTCTGTTCGCCGATATCGGCCAACGCCGCCTGTTCAGCAAGCTGCACGGGGAGCTATACGACGCCGATTACTGGAAAGGGCTGCAGGCGGCCATTGCCGGCGGCAAGGTCATCGATGTGTTCCCTTATCGACGTCAGCCGCGCGAATGACCGTCAGCCCTTGAGGCATTTCAGTTCACTGAAGCTGGTGCGCACCTTGCTCAGGCGCTCTTGCAGAAACTGACGCTGGGCGGGTGTGCTGTCCTTGATCAGGTCTACCAGCAGGCCGCGCGCCTGGAGCTCGGTGTTGTTGAACGCCTTGCGATAGTCCTGCGTCCACAGGCTTTCTTTGTGCTGCAGCAGCTGTGCGATGCGCGGTTCGAAGCTGGGCGTCGCACGTTGCTGCATGGCCAGCAGCAACTGTTGCTGCCAGTGCGCGCGGTTGGCGATCCACTGGCGGTTCTGGTCGCCCAAGGCTTGCGACCAGTTCTGCACGCGCAGGCGCTGGGCGGCGTTGAGCTCGCCGAGCCAGGGCTTGATGCGTTTCTCCATGCGTTCGGCGCGTTTGCTGATCTGCTTGGCCAGCGGCGTGTCGACGTAGGTGCGCTGGCGCTCGCGGATGTCATCCGCGAATGCCTGGCGCATCTCTTCGACCTGCTGATCATCCATGCCGCGCAGCAGTTCGACTGCGGACGGAGTGATTGCTTCGGTGACCCGGGCAATCGCCTCGCGGGCCTCTGCTGTGCGCTGCTGCAAGGCCTGATCGGTGACTTGATCCTCGGCGACCATCGCCCGCATGCGGTCGAGCCAGTCGAGGTAGCCGGGCAGCTGTGTGGAGCAGTGCCACGCCAGATGCGCCTGCAAGCGCTGGTCGAGCCAGTTTTTCTGCTCGCGGTTCATGTCCAGATAATCGCCCAGCGACCACGGCACCAGCGTGTCGAGGTTGCGATAGGCAAGGTCGATGCGGCTGCAGCCGAACAGGGTGGCGGCGCAGAGCAGGGCGACAAGGCTGAAGCGCAGGGCGTTGGTCAGGCAGACAGGCATGAGCGAATCCTTGCAAGAGCGTGCCAGCAATAGACGCAGCGGCGGGTTTGCAGTTCAGTCGAACCAGCGGTCGGGCGAGGCGGCGGGTTCAGGTGTAGAATAGCCGCCTTGTCTTGAGGAACATCGGAAATGGCTCTACTTGGGCGTTACAACAGTTTGCAAATCGTCAAGCACGTCGAATTCGGCCTGTACCTGGATGGCGGCGCCGACGGCGAAATCCTCCTGCCGCGGCGTTACATCCCCAAGGATACGCCCACCGAGCTCGATGACTGGCTCAACGTGTTCATCTACCTGGACAGCGAAGACCAGCTGATCGCCACCACCGAGAAGCCCAAGGTGCAGGTCGGCGAGTTCGCCAGCCTGAAGGTAAAAGATATCAATGGGGCTGGTATCTTCCTCGACTGGGGCCTGAGCAAAGACTTGCTGATGCCCTACTCGGAAGAGAAGCGCTCGCTGAAGATCGGCGACTACTGTGTTGTCCACGTCTACCTGGACAAACGCACCCGCCGCATCACCGCCACCGCTCGACTGGACCGCTACCTCGACCTGACCCCGGCCGCGTACACCGCAGGCCAGCCGGTTGAGCTGCTGGTGGCCGATGAAACCGATCTCGGCTTCAAGGCGATCATCAACAACCGCCATTGGGGATTGATTCACAAGAACGAGATATTCAAGTTCCTGCGTTCGGGCATGCACGAGAAGGGCTTTATCAAGGAAGTGCGCCAGGACGGCAAGATCGCCCTGAGCCTGCAGCCGGTTGGTCAGGCCCTGGCCGATGGCCTGCAAGAGCAGATCATGGCCAAGCTGGAAGCTGCTGGCGGCACTCTGGCAGTGTGTGACAAGAGTGATCCGCAGGTGATCAGCGGCCTGTTCAACGTCAGCAAGGGCAACTTCAAGAAAGCCATTGGCGCGTTGTTCAAGGCCGGCCGTATCGTCATCCTTGACGATCGCATCGAGCGGGTCTGATCAGTCCTGGACGAAGGTGCGGAAGTCCAGCTGCTCGCCGCCCGGCCGGGTGTCGCGCAGCAGCGAATCGCGGTCAGCGCTGAGGGCCAGACTGATGGTCGAGCGGCGCTTGCCGGCGTTGCGCACTTCCAGTTGCTCCTGGTGCGCACGCAGGTAGTTGATCGGCACTTTCAAGTGCTGCAGCTCGTCTGACTCCGGGCTGTGCAGCAGCAGGTTGACCCAGTCAGGCTGGCCTTTGACCAGCAGCCGCATCGGGATGTCGAACCACCACAGGTTGCGCTTGGGGTCGAGGATGGCGAACAGGCAGTTGTCGCTGGTCAGCACCGGCCGGGCCAGCGCTTGGTTGCGCCGGGCGATGGCGGCGGGTTTGTCGAGTTTCATGCAGGTTCCTGCGGGTTGACGCTTGAGATGACCTGACATTGTGCGGGGTGGCGCGCGGGCGAGCAAGGCTTGCACACGCTGATGTCGCATTACCCGGCTGCCTGCAATGGGCGGCTGTTTGCCGATGTTTCAGCGCCTGATGGTTTTGCGCGCAAGGCAATGATCGAGAAAAAAATGAAACTCTCGGCAAAGGCCACCGGTCGATTCGTATGTCGACGCGGTTATCTCGCGTCTTTGCCTAAAAGGAACTTCCCCATGAGTGGCACCAAAGACAAAGCGAAAGGCTTGGCCAACGAAGCGGTAGGTAACATCAAGCAAGGTGTTGGCAAGGTCACCGACAATGACAAGCTGCGTGCAGAAGGCAAGGCGCAGGAAGTCAAAGGCGAAGCACAGCAGAAAGTCGGCGATGTCAAAGACGCGGTTAAAAAGCCATAAGCGCTCATTCTTAGGAAAACGGCTATCCAAGGGTTGATGCCGGTAAGTTAAGGTTTGAATGCTGATTTTGGGGCTGCTCTGCAGCCCTTCGCGGGCTTGCCCGCGAAGGGCCGTAGAGCGGCCCCAATTGCCTTTGATGAGCAATGAACAGCAACGCGCCTGGCGTGGTCTATTAGACTTGCATGCATACCATAAGGCCTGTCGCATCGGCGGCCGGCAGCCAAGATGATCGAGCGGCGAAAGGAGACGCTATGATTTTTAACGCCTTGCAGGGCCTCCCCCTGCACCGTGTGCTGGTGCGCACCGTCAGTGAGTTTCTCGATGACGAGATGTCCACCTACGCGTCGGCTCTGGCCTACCAGATGCTGTTTTCGCTGTTCCCGTTCCTGCTGTTCCTGATTGCCCTGATCGGTTTCCTGCACCTGCCTGACTTCTTCTCCTGGCTGCGCTTGCAGTCCGAGCTGGTGCTGCCGCCACAGGCACTGGAACAGGTCAATCCGGTGATCGACCAATTGCAGCAGTCCAAGGGTGGCCTGCTCTCGGTGGGTATCGTGATTGCCCTGTGGACCGCCTCGGCCGGTGTGCGCTTGATGATGAGTGCGATGAACGCCGCTTACGACGTTCCGGAAGGGCGCCCGGTGTGGAAGCGCATCCCGCTGTCGATCTTCTACACCATCGGCATCGCCGGCATGCTCCTGGCAGCGGCGGCGTTGATGGTATTGGGCCCACAGGTAATGGAGTGGATTGCGGCGCAGGTGGGCATGCAGGAGTTCATCGTTACTCTATGGACGATCGTGCGCTGGCCGGCAATCGTCGTGCTGATGATGGTCGCGGTGGCGTTGATCTACTACGTCATGCCGGACGTGAAACAGAAATTCAAGTTCATTACCCCAGGCTCGGTGCTGGCGGTGGTGGTGTGGATCATCGCCTCGCTGGGCTTTGGTTATTACGTCAAGACCTTCGCCGACTACAACGCCATGTACGGCAGCATCGGGGCAATTATCGTGCTGCTGCTGTACTTCTATATTTCAGCCGCCGTACTCTTGCTTGGCGCCGAGATGAACGCGGTGATCGAGCACATGTCCGCCGAGGGTAAAGACCCAGGCGAGAAGGACTTTGACGGCCACAAGCCGAAGGAGACCGTGTCTGTGCTGGGTCATGAGCGTCCGGTGGCGACCGAACCCCCGAGCCCAGAGCCGAACCGCTGATGATCCGTGACATCCTGAAAATGGGCGATGAGCGCCTGCTGCGCATCGCCCCGCCTGTTCCCGAACACTTGCTTGGCAGCGCCGAGCTACAGCAGTTGATCACCGATATGTTCGAGACCATGCACCATGTCGGTGGCGTTGGCCTGGCCGCGCCGCAGATCGGCGTCGACCTGCAACTGGTGATCTTCGGCTTCGAGCACAGCGAGCGCTACCCGGACGCCGAGGCAGTGCCGCAGACCATTCTGCTCAACCCGGTCATTACACCGCTGTCGAGTGAGACCGAGGAGGGCTGGGAGGGCTGTCTGTCGGTGCCGGGCTTGCGCGGTGTGGTGCCGCGGTTCACGCGCATCAGCTACAGCGGCATCGACCCTGAGGGCAACTTGATCGAGCGCGTCGCTGAAGGTTTCCATGCGCGGGTCGTGCAGCATGAGTGTGATCATCTGATCGGTCGCCTGTATCCATCGCGGATCCAGGACTTCTCCCGGTTTGGCTACACCGAGGTGTTGTTCCCTGGGCTGGACATCGGCGACGACTGATCACGGCCGAGCGCGACCAGGTTTTTGCTGCGCTGATAGCGCGCCAGACGCATGCTCAGCGCCTCGGGCAGATCATGCGCGGGGCCAAAGCCCAATCGCTGATAGAACGGCAGTAGCTCCGGGTGGCAGAACAGCCACACGGGGCCCGATGCAGTTGCCAGCGAGGCCTCGATCAACTGCCCAGCGATGCCACGCCCACGCCACTGTGGGTCGACCAGCAGCCCGGTCAGCCATTGACCGTGGCCCACCGGGCTCAAGCTCATCCCCGCAACGATTGCGCCCGCACGCGCTACCCACAGCGCGCCGCCGGCTGCCGAGCGCATGCGCGAGCCTTGCTGGCGATAGAAGTGATCAAGCAGGCGTTGCTCCAGTCCGCAGAGGGGCGCGTAGGTCAGGGCAGTCATCGTGTGTTCCAGTTCAGCGGTAGCGGGCGCCCGGGGGGGCAGACTGTTGCACATTGCGCAAGGCTGTATGTCCTACCGTGGGGTTCAAGTATTGCGTAACAGGCGTAAAATTGTCTCATCCCCTCAGCAGTACGACAAAGCGGGACCGGTACTTCGTGCCATCGGTGCACTCGATGACAACTTCTCCGCGCCAATGACGGCGGACTGAAGTCAATCGCTCAGCTTGATCGCCTCAAAGGCCAACTCTCATGAAAGCTCTACTGATTCTTGCACTCTTCGGTGTGTCCTCGTTCGCCTTCGCAAAAGAGGCTCAACCGGTGTCCAGCCCACCTGTGGCGGTGCAATATGAATACGGCACCAACCTCGACATCAAACGTGTGATCAGCCTGTCGACCCTGCCCAATGTCTGCGATGTGGTGCCTGCCACCATGACTTACGAGGACCATCAGGGCCAGGTCCATACTCTGCAGTACCGGGCGATGGGTGAGGGTTGCAGCCAGGGCTGATCAGGCCTCGGCCAGTGCCTGACGGACGGCCTCCAGGCCTTGTTTGAGCTGTGCTCGGCTGGTGGCTGCCGACAGGCTGATCCGCACGGCCTTGACCTCATCCACACCAATCGCGAAAACGTTGCCGGGAACGACCTCGACCCCGCGCCTGCGGCAATCAGCGGCCAGCGCCTCGGCGCCGGCCGGTGCCGCTACCCATACGTGCGGTGAGGCCTGCCGGTCGTCGAGCAACGCCGCGCCCAATACACTGCGGGCCAGTCGCCAGCGCTCGGCGGTTTCTTGGCGGTTCCAGGCCAAGCGGCGGGCGGCAGTACCGTCGGCGATCCACTGGCAGGCGATATGCAGATCCAGCGGCGAGACCGACCAGTGACTCGCCTGGCTGTGCGGCTCGATCTGCGCGAGCAGGGACGGCTGGGCCACGATCCAACCCACGCGCAAGCCGGCGGCAACCGTTTTCGAAAGGCTGCTTACCAGAATTCCGCGCCCCTCAAGCAAGGGGTACAGCGGTGGCTGCTCGCTCAGTGCGCCGTACACATCATCTTCGATCACCAACAGCTGATGGCGTTTGACCACCTCGGCGATGGCCTGGCGGCGTGCCGCGTCCATGCAGGTTGAGGTCGGGTTGTGCAGGGTCGGGGTGATCACCAGCACGCGGGCGCCGCTGGCACGCGTGACGCGGTCCAGCTCATCCGGACGCAGGCCGTGCTCATCTAGCGCCACGCCGTGCACTGGCAAACGCAATTGCCGGCACGCCGCCTTGATCCCAGGCGCCGTCAGCGCCTCGACCATCACCGCTTCACCGTCCTCGCACACTGACTGCAACACGCAGTTCAGCGCGTATTGCGCGCCGGCACACAGCAGCAGCTCGTCGGTCGCGAGAGTCAAGCCGCGTTCGGCCAGCCAGCGTGCCCCGTGTACGCGCCCCGCCAGCAGTTGCTCAGGCCCCAGGTAATGCTCGAGCAAGCCAGACTGCTCGAGTTCTAGCAGCCTGTGCAGGCTGGCCTGCAGATCTCGGTTGTCGGGTTCGACCACTGGCACGTTGGTCGACAGGTCGATCACCGCTTGTTCTGCATCGTGGCGCTTGAGCCGGAACAGGGTGGCTTCCTTGCTGCCCGCCAGCACATAGGTACCACGCCCCACCGCGCCAGCGACCAGATGACGGGCAGCGGCTTCGCGGTAGGCTTGCTGGGTGGTGCTTGGGTTGAGCCCGAGCGCCCAGGCCAGGCGCCGCTGCGGCGGCAGGCGCTGGCCAACCTTGAGCTCACCGCGCTCGATGGCGTCGGCGATGGCATCGACCAGCGCCAGATAACGCGGCTGATCGCTGGCAGTCAGCGTCGGGATCCACATGAAATTGCCACCCATGCAATATATCGATTTACCCATACAATGCCCCGCGCCTAGGATCAGGGCAACTCACACGATGAAGGAAGATCGTCATGTTCGACCTGGCCGCACTGCGCGAAGCTGCTGATTTCGTCCACCAACACCTGCCCGCAACGCCGCAGCATGTCTGGCCGCTGCTGGCCGAGCGGGCCGGCTGCGAAGTGTGGGTCAAACACGAAAATCACGCCCCGACCGGCGCGTTCAAGGTGCGCGGTGGCCTGGTCTACGTGCGTTCGTTGTTGGCGCACGGGCAGCCGCCGAAAGGGCTGGTCACGGCCACACGCGGCAACCACGGCCAGAGCATGGCGTTGGCCGCGCGCCAGGCGGGTATCCCGCTGGTGATCGTCGTGCCGCAAGGCAACTCGCGGGAGAAAAACGCCGCCATGCGGGCCTTGGGCGCCGAGCTGATCGAGCATGGTGCCGACTTCGATCTGGCCCGCGAAGAAGCCGCGCGGTTGGCCAACGAGCTGGGCTACCAGATGGTGCCGTCGTTCCACCCGGAGCTGGTGCGCGGCGTGGCGACCTATGCCTTGGAGCTGTTCGATGCTGTCGCCGCGCTAGACTGCGTGTACGTGCCGATCGGCATGGGCTCGGGCATCTGCGGGTTGATCCAGGCGCGCAACCTGCTTGGGCTCAAGACCGAAATCGTCGGCGTGGTCTCGACTGCCGCCGACGCCTACGCGCAGAGCTTTGAACAGGGCCGCATCGTCACCACCGCCACGGCCAACACCTTTGCCGATGGCATGGCCTGTCGGATGCCGCACCCGGATGCCTTTGCCTTGATTCATCAGCATGCCGCGCGGATCGTGCGGGTGACCGATGACGAGATCGCCGAGGCCATGCGCATTTACCACGAAACCACTCACAACACTGCTGAGGGAGCTGGCGCTGCAGGTTTGGCTGCGCTGTTGCAGGAACGTGAGCGGCAGAAGGGCAAGCGCGTTGCGGTGGTGCTCAGTGGCGCGAATATTGATCGTCAACGTTATGCGCAGGTCTTGAGCGGCTGAATACTCAGACGGCGCTGGCGTACTCTTGAACGGGTAAGTGAAGATCGGCGCAGCCGGGGAGCAGGCAATTTCTTCCAATACCGTCGCGATTGGCCTGTGGCTTAATCAGCGCCTCCTGATCTGTCGCGTAGCTATTACCCATGCCTTTTTCCAACGGATTTCTGCTGAGCCTGTCGCTGTGTCTGGACATCGGCATCGCCAATATCGCCATGATCACTCTGGCCATGCAGCGTGGTTTCCTTCAGGGGTTCTGGTTGGGCCTGGGCACCTGCGTGGGTGACTTGATCTACGCCATCGCAGCATTGGCCGGGATGACCGTGCTGCTGCAGTTCGAGAGTGTGCGCTGGGTGCTGTGGCTTGGTGGTTCGGCGTTGTTGATCTGGTTTGCGCTGAAGATGCTGCTGGCCGCCTGGCGCGGCGGGCATCTGGATGCGCGCGCCGAGGTGGTGGTCGAGTCGGGCTGGCGCGAGTTTGCGCGAGGGGTGTTTCTGGCGATGTCGTCGCCGAGCGCGATCCTCTGGTTCGCTGCGGTCGGCGGTGTGCTGATCTCCCGCTCAGGCGCTGGCAGCTTGCTCGACGCGGTTGTGTTTCTCGGCGGTTTCTTCGCGGCCGGCCTGCTCTGGTGCGTAAGCTTGTGCGGTATTGCCAGCCACGGCGGGCGCTTGCTCGGTGACCGCTTGCTGACCTGGTCTTACCTGCTGTCGGCAGCGATTTTCTGCTACTTCGCGGTGTATGTGATCGTTTCAGGCTACCGCGAATTCATTCTTGCCGCCGCGTAATGTTGCGGCGTCACGCCGTGTACCCGGCGAAACGCTGTGATGAAGTGGCTCTGGTCGTAGAAACCCAGGTCCAGCGCCACGTCTGGTGCGTGTTGGCCAAGACGTAACCGGCGCCGCGCTTCGATCAGGCGCAGTTGCATGTGGTACTGCAACGGGCCCAGGCCGGTGGCCTTTTTGAAGCAGCGTACGAAGTGATATTTGCTCAAGCCGGCGACCTGCGCCAGCTGCTCGAGAGGCAGCCGTTGCTGCAGATGCTCACGCATGAATGCCTGGCTGGTAGCGACGGCCGCTGACTGCTCATGGGCGGCGCTGGCGGGTTGCTCCAGCAATTGCGCGAGCAACAACAGCTCGGCCTGTTCGCGTTGCTCGTCACTGGCCCGGGCCAGCTCCAGCAACGCAGCAAACAGCTGCGGCCGCTGCAGCACGCCTTGCTGCAAACGTGGCGCAGTAGCGGTCGAGCGCAGATTGTCGGCGCTGATCAGTTGCGTGATCGCCGCTGGCGCCAGGTGCAGGCTGATGTATTCCACACCTGTCGTGGCAAATTCCGAACCCTGCACGGCCAGCGGGTTGTACAAGGTGATCTGGCCTGGCGCCACCTCCAGCTCGCGGCCATCGAGCCAAATCCGCTCCTGGCCACTGAGATTGGCGCCGATCACGTACTCGTCATGGGTATGCCGCGGGAAGCTGGCACCGCCTTGCGCGCGCACCCAGCTCAGCTCGAAATGCGGGCTGGCAGGCAGGGTTTCGCTGGTCAAAGGCATGGCAATACCTGTAGGCGGCAGCAGGAGTGCAGTGGCCAATGGTACCCGTCGACCAGGCTCAAAAAAATATTTTTCAGTGCCTGTCGATTTCGCCTCTCGCAATTCGACTAGTCATGAAGGCGCTGGATGATCCTGCGCTGCCCTGGTCGAGAGCCCAATAATGACTACCTCAACCGAATCGCTACTGCGTCAACAGATCGACAGCTGGATGCAGGCCGTGCGCGAGCGTGACATCGATGCAATCGTTGCTCCCTACGCCGAAGACGTCGTCGCCTTTGACGCCATTCAGGCCCTGCACTTCAAGGGCAAGGCCGCCTACCGTGCGCACTGGGAAATGTGCATGGGCATGTGCTCGGGCGAGATGGTGTTCGAGATTCATCAACTGACCCTGCACGTCGACGACAACCTCGCCCTGGCCCACTGGCTCAATCGCTGCGGGCCGGCAGATGACGACAGCCAATGCGGCTTCATGCGCGTTACGGTCGGCTATCGTCGCAGTGGCGCGCAGTGGCAGGTCATCCACGAGCACTGGTCGGCGCCGTTCGACATGCAAACCCAGAAGGCGCTGTTCAACCTGCAACCTTGAGCTGAGCACGCCTGCTGTTATCGCCAAACGCACTGTCCACTGACGTTGGAGGCAATCATGAAATACCTGTGCCTGGTCTATTGTGACGAGGGGCTGCTGCACAGCTTGCCCGACAGCCCCGCCGATGCCGAATGCCAGGCTTATGCGCAGGCACTGGAGGGCAGCGGCCGCGTGCTCGCCGCGCAGGCGCTGCAGTCTGTCCAGGCCGCGACCACGGTGCGCGTGCGCAATGGCCAGATGAGCCTGACCGACGGGCCATTCGCTGACACCAAGGAACAGCTCGCCGGTTTCTATCTGGTCGAAGCGCGCGACCTCAATGAAGCGTTGAGCATCGCCAAAGGCATCCCCGCCGCCCGAGTCGGCAGCGTCGAGGTCCGCCCGGTGCGCGAACTACAACCCTGAACGTGGAGCACAACAACAATGACGCACGCACACGCAGGCTCTGCAGTGGCCGAACATGAACTGTCCATCACTCGCCTGATCGACGCCCCACCGGCGAAGGTATTTCGCGCCTGGAGCGAACCGCAATGGCTGATGAAGTGGTGGGGCCCGCACGGCATGACCACCCCGGAATGCGAGATGCAACTGTGGGTTGGCGGCTTGTTCCGGACCTTGATGCGCACCGCGGACGGCACCGAATACGATAACCAGGGTGTCTTCCTGGAAATCGTGGCGCCACGTCGGCTGGTCTTCACCGATGCGTTTCGGCCGGGCTGGGTCCCCGCCGCCAAGGCCTTCATGACCGCAGTGGTGACCTTCGATGATGAACACGGCAAGACCCGCTATACCGCCCGCGCGCTGCACTGGAATGCCGAGGATTGCCGCGCCCACGAAGAAATGGGCTTTCACCAGGGGTGGGGACAAAGCCTGGACCGCCTGGTGGAGGTAGTCACTCAGCAGATGCCTGACTGATGCTCGGCGAGCAGCTGCGTGAGGTGGTAGATGAGCTCTACCGACGAGACTCGCGGCGCATTCTGGCCACCTTGATTCGCCTGCTGGGTGATTTCGACCTGGCCGAGGAGGCCATGCACGAGGCGTTTTTCATCGCGGTCGAGCGCTGGCAGCGTGATGGCATCCCCAGCAATCCACGGGCCTGGCTGGTGTCGACCGGGCGCTTCAAGGCCATCGATCTGTTACGCAAACATGCCCGTTTCGATCATGCCCAGGCGGATCTGATCATGCTTGTGCCCAGCGATGACGACCCCGCTGATGAAGCGCTACTCGGCGATGACCGCTTGCGCCTGATCTTCACCTGCTGCCACCCCGCGCTGGCTGCGGATGTCCAGGTGCCGCTGACCCTGCGTGAAGTCTGTGGCCTCAGCACCGAGCAGATTGCCAGTGCCTTTGTCCAGCGTCCGGCAACCATTGCCCAGCGCATCGTCCGCGCCAAGGCGAAGATCCGCGATGCCGGTATCGCCTATCAGGTCCCCGAGCAGGCCGAGCTGCCAGAGCGTCTGGACAGTGTCCTGCGGGTGATTTACCTGGTCTTCAACGAAGGCTATTCAGCCAGCTCGGGTGAAGCGGTGGTGCGCCGTGAGCTGTGTGATGAGGCGATTCGGCTTGGTCGACTGCTGCTGCAACTGCTGCCAGCCCCGCAGGTAATGGGCCTGTTGGCGCTGATGCTGCTGCAAGCTTCACGGCAGGCAGCGCGCAGTGACCTTGACGGTAACCTGGTGCTGCTCGATCAACAGGATCGCCGCCTGTGGAATCACCAGCAGATCGCCGAAGGCTGCCAGTTGGCCGAACGGGCGCTGCGCGCTGGCCCGGCCGGTATCTACAGCCTGCAAGCGGCGATCGCGGCGCTGCATGCAGAAGCGCTCCGCCCGGCAGATACCGACTGGGCGCAGATCATTGGTTTGTACGATGTATTGCAGCGCCACTGGCCATCACCGGTGATCGAACTCAATCGAGCCGCAGCCCTGGCCAGACGCGATGGTCCGCAGGCGGGCTTGGTGCTGATCGAAGCGCTGTTGCAGCGCGGCGAACTGCTCGACTATCACCTGGCGCACGCCGCCTGCGCAGAACTGCACGGCCAACTGGGCCAGACCGAGCCGGCTCGCGCAGCGTGGCAGCGAGCCCTGATACTGACTCAACAAGAGCCGGAGCGGCGCTACATCGAGCAGCGCCTGCGCGACTTGCAGGGCCGCTAGAAGTCAGGCTTCGGCAACGCTCGGCTCGAAGGTCGGCGGCGTCACCAGCTGCACGGTCTGCTGCTTGCGCGGCGCGAGAATCTCGGCTTCGCCGGCAATCACCAGCTCATCGTTCTGGTTGTAGACGTTGGTGGCGATACGCACCTTGAACTTGGGCAGCTTTTCGAGGATCTCCAGGCGCACGGTCAGCGTGTCGCCGATTTTTACCGGCTTCTGGAAACTCATCTGCTGGCCCAGATACACCGTGCCTGGGCCGGGCAGGTTGCAGGCCACTGCCGCGCTGATCAGGGCGCCAGTGAACATGCCGTGGGCAATCCGCTCGCGGAAGATGGTCTTGGCAGCGTACTCGGCATCGAGGTGGACGGGGTTGTGGTCACCGGACATGGCGGCGAAGAGTTGGATGTCGCGCTCTTCAACGCGCTTGACGAACTCTTCATTTTTCTGACCCACTTCGAGGGCTTCGTAGGGGGTGTTGGTGACCTGGGTCATCAGGGCTTCCTTATTGGCGGACGGGGCCTGGCTATCATTCACTGCGAGCGGGGCGGCCAAGGGCCAGCGTCTGCTCGAGCCAGCCGAGAATGTCGGCGGTAACCTCGTCGCGATTGGTTTCATTGAGCAGTTCGTGGCGCGCCTGCGGGTACAGGCGCAACTGCACATGCCGGTTGCCGGTCGCGCTCAAAGCGACGGCCAGATCACTGAGACGCTTGCCGGCACTCACCGGATCACATTCACCGCCAATTATCAGTATCGGCAGGTTCGGATCGACCTGGGCAAGGTTGCTCGGCCGGCTGACTTGCGCCAGGCCTCGGAGCAGATCGAGCCACAACTGATTGCTGCAGCGAAACCCGCACAGCGGGTCGGCGATGTACTTGTCTACTTCGGCTTCGTCGCGGCTTAGCCAGTCGAATGGCGTCCGGGTAGGCTTGAAGGCATTGTTGAAGCTGCCGAACGAAAGCTTGTCGATCAGCGCACTGCTGGCCTTGGCGCCCTGGCGCCAGGCTTCGGCGCGGACGATCAGGGCCGCGGCGCGATACAGCCTGGGCGGCTGCAGGTTGGAGCCGCTGAGAATAGCTCCGTGCACGCTGGCGCTGTGGTGCAGCAGGTAAGCCTGGACGATGTAACTGCCCATGCTGTGGCCGAACAAAAACAGTGGCGTGCCAGGAAATCGCTCGCCGATGTGCTGGCTGAGCAGGCCGAGATCGTTGACCACGGCATTCCAGCCATCCTTGCGGGCGAACAGGCCCAGACGACCGTTCTCGGCGGTCCGGCCATGGCCACGCTGATCAGGCGCGAGCAGGGCAAAGCCGGCGGCGCTCAGTGCCTGGCCCAAGCGCTGATAGCGCCCGCCATGCTCGGCCATGCCATGCGCCAGCAGCACCACGGCCTTGACCGGTGTGGCCGGCAGCCATTGGTGCAGGTACAGGTTGCTGTGCTCACTGGCGGCAACCCAGAGCGCATCGTAAGCCATGACCGCGTCCTTTTCTGTGCATGTTCCCCGACAGTGTACGCACTACCACTGAAATTGCAGGGCGGGCACAAATAAGATTCACAATGTTAATAGCGGCCCTTGGCGTGTTTGCCACCTCCCACTTACCTGCTAACGTCGGCTCAACGCCTGTCGCCCCGTGCAGCAGGTCAAGGACGCTCCAGGCCAAGAGGAACAATAATAAATGCATGCCGACTTCTGGAATGACAAACGCCCGGCGGGCGTGCCTTCCTCCATCGATATCAATGCCTACCGCAGCGTGGTCGATGTGTTCGAGCGCTCCTGCAAGCGCTTCGCCGACCGCCCGGCCTTCAGCAACCTCGGCGTGACCTTGAGTTATGGCGAGCTCGAACGCCACTCGGCGGCCTTCGCCGCCTGGCTGGAGGCCAATACCGACCTGGCCCCCGGCGATCGTATTGCCGTGCAGATGCCCAACGTGCTGCAGTACCCGATTGCGGTGTTCGGTGCGCTGCGGGCCGGGCTGATCGTGGTCAACACCAACCCGCTGTACACCGAGCGGGAAATGCGCCACCAGTTCAAGGATTCCGGCGCGCGTGCGCTGGTGTACCTGAACATGTTTGGCAGAAGGGTGCAGGAGGTGCTCCCCGATACCGGCCTTGAGTACCTGATCGAAGCGAAGATGGGGGATCTGCTGCCTACCGCCAAAGGCTGGCTGGTCAATACCTTGGTCGACAAGGTCAAGAAGATGGTCCCGGCCTTCGATCTGCCGCAGGCAAAGTCGTTCAAGCAGGTGCTGCGCGAGGGCAGGGCGTTGAGCCATACACCGGTGCCGCGCAGCCTCGACGATGTCGCCGTGCTGCAGTACACCGGCGGCACCACCGGCTTGGCCAAGGGCGCCATGCTGACCCATGCCAATCTGGTCGCCAACATGCTGCAGGTACTGGCGTGCTTCTCCCAGCACGGCGCCGACGGCCAGAAGATGATCAAGGAAGGCCAGGAGGTGATGATCGCGCCGCTGCCGCTGTACCACATCTATGCTTTTACGGCGAACTGCATGTGCATGATGGTCACCGGCAACCACAACGTGCTGATTACCAACCCACGTGATATCCCAGGGTTTATCAAGGAGCTGGGCAAGTGGCGTTTCTCGGGCTTGATTGGCCTGAATACGCTGTTTGTCGCGCTGATGGACCACCCCGGTTTCAAGTCACTGGATTTCTCGGCGTTGAAGGTCACCAACTCCGGTGGTACCGCGTTGGTCAAGGCCACCGCGGAGCGTTGGGAGAGCCTGACCAAGTGCCGCATCGTCGAAGGCTACGGCCTGACCGAAACCTCGCCTGTGGCCAGTACCAACCCTTATGGGCAGCTGGCGCGGCTGGGCACAGTAGGCATCCCGGTAGTGGCCACGGCGTTCAAGGTCATCGATGACGATGGCAACGAGTTGCCCTTGGGCGAGCGCGGCGAGCTGTGTATCCAGGGCCCGCAAGTGATGAAAGGCTACTGGCAGCAGCCCGAGGCAACGGCGCAGGCGCTCGACAGTGCAGGCTGGTTCAAGACGGGTGACATCGCCGTCATCGATCCTGATGGCTACACGCGGATTGTCGACCGCAAGAAAGACATGATCATCGTCTCGGGCTTCAACGTGTACCCGAACGAGATCGAGGATGTGGTGATGGCCCACCCGCAGGTCGCCAACTGCGCCGCAATCGGGGTGCCGGACGAGCGTTCCGGCGAGGCGGTGAAGCTGTTTGTGGTGGCCCGTGAAGGGGGCGTCAGCGTTGAAGAGCTGAAGGCTTACTGCAAGGCCAACTTCACCGGCTACAAAGTGCCCAAACACATCGTCCTGCGCGATTCGCTGCCAATGACGCCGGTCGGCAAGATCCTGCGGCGCGAGCTGCGCGACATCGCCTGACCGGTCCGGCCTAGGCACTGCAGAGGCAAGCAGCGGCGACGCGCTTGCCTCTCTTTATATGCATAGCCAGTAGATCAACCCACAGCAGCCGGTTTGCGACATTTTGGCTAATTACTCTAAATATGACTTATATAATTCATTGAGTCATATTTGTGACCGTTTGGCCTGTTTTGGCCTCTAGTCGACCCTTGGCAAAGCTGATACTCTCGGCCCGCTTTCAGAGGATACGGTTGGCAATGAACCGGCGCCTTCTATCAATAATAAACGCATAAACGCGTATAAAGAATTCGCTGTTGCTCAAGGAGTTGGCTTCCATGATCGAAAATTTTTGGAAGGATAAGTACCCAGCCGGGGTAGCGGCGCAAATCAATCCTGATGAATTCCCCAATATCCAGGCGGTGCTCAAGCAATCCTGCCAGCGTTTTGCCGACAAGCCGGCCTTCAGCAACCTGGGCAAGACCCTGACCTATGGCGAGCTGTACACGCTGTCCGGCGCGTTTGCCGCGTGGCTGCAGCAGCACACTGACCTCAAGCCGGGCGACCGCATCGCCGTGCAGCTGCCGAACGTGCTGCAGTACCCGGTGGCGGTATTCGGTGCCATGCGCGCTGGCCTGATCGTGGTCAACACCAACCCGCTTTACACCACGCGGGAGATGGAACACCAGTTCAACGACTCTGGCGCCAAGGCGCTGGTGTGCCTGGCCAACATGGCCCACCTGGCTGAAAAGGTGGTGCCCAAGACCCAGGTCAAACACGTCATCGTCACCGAAGTGGCCGACCTGCTGCCGCCGCTGAAACGGCTGCTGATCAACAGCGTCATCAAATACGTGAAGAAGATGGTCCCGGCCTATCACCTGCCCAAGGCCGTACGTTTCAACGATGCCTTGGCCAAGGGCGCCGGCCAGCCGGTCAACGAAGCCAACCCGCAGGCCGATGATGTTGCCGTGCTGCAGTACACCGGCGGCACCACCGGGGTGGCCAAGGGCGCCATGCTCACCCACCGCAACCTGGTCGCCAACATGCTCCAGTGCCGTGCGTTGATGGGCGCCAACCTGCAAGAAGGCTGCGAGATCCTGATCACGCCGCTGCCGCTTTACCACATCTATGCCTTTACCTTCCATTGCATGGCAATGATGCTGATCGGCAACCACAACGTGCTGATCAGCAACCCGCGCGACCTGCCGGCGATGGTCAAGGAGCTCGGCAAGTGGAAGTTCAGCGGCTTTGTCGGCCTCAACACGCTGTTCGTTGCCCTGTGCAACAACGAAGGCTTCCGCGCTCTGGACTTCTCGGCACTGAAGATCACCCTGTCCGGTGGCATGGCCTTGCAGTTGAGCGTTGCCGAGCGCTGGAAAGCCGTAACCGGCTGCGCCATCTGCGAAGGCTACGGCATGACCGAAACCAGCCCGGTTGCTGCGGTCAATCCGGCTGAGGCCAACCAGGTCGGCACCATCGGCATCCCGGTGCCGTCGACGCTGTGCAAGATCATCGATGACAGCGGCCAGGAGCTTGCCCTGGGCGAGGTCGGCGAGCTGTGCGTCAAGGGCCCGCAGGTGATGAAAGGCTACTGGCAGCGCGAAGATGCTACCGCCGAGATTCTCGATGCCGATGGCTGGTTGAAGACTGGCGACATCGCCTTGATCCAGACCGATGGCTACATGCGTATCGTCGACCGCAAGAAGGACATGATTCTGGTGTCCGGCTTCAACGTCTACCCCAATGAACTCGAAGACGTGCTCGCCGGCTTGCCGGGTGTGCTGCAGTGCGCTGCGATCGGTGTACCGGACGAGAAGTCGGGCGAGCTGATCAAGGTGTTCATCGTGGTCAAGCCGGGCATGACCCTGACCAAGGAGCAGGTCATGGAGCATATGCGCGCCAACGTCACCGGCTACAAGGTGCCGCGTTATATCGAGTTCCGTGATGCCTTGCCAACCACCAACGTCGGCAAGATCCTGCGCCGCGAGCTGCGTGACGAAGAGCTGAAGAAGCAAGGCCTGAAAAAGACCGCCTGATCAGGTGGCGACTGCGTGGCAGCTGATGCCCGCGCAGTCGCCGCTGCAGCTGTCAGCGCAGTTTTTCCAGCATCTGGTAGTACCACATCCCCGCCGCCAGCAGCGGATTGCCGAGCAGGTCGCCCATTGGCACCTTGACGTGCTTGCAGCCGGCAAAGGTATCGAACTTCTCCAACGTTCCGGTCACCGCCTCAGCCATGATTTCACCCATGATGTGGCTGGTGGCAACGCCGTGCCCGGAATAACCCTGGCAGTACCAGACGTTGTCAGAGAGTTTGCCCAACTGCGGAATGCGGTTGACCACGATGCCCATCGCGCAGCTCCACTGGAACTCGATCGGCACGCCTTTGAGAGCGGGGAAGGTGCGCTCGATGCACGGTCGCAGCTCGCCGGCGATGTCCCGTGAATCCTTGCCGGAGTAGTTGGCGCCACCGCCGAACAGCAAGCGCTTGTCGGCGGTCAGGCGGTAGTAGTCGAGGACGAAGCGGCAGTCGTACACCGCCAGATCCTCCGGGTTGATCTGCTCGGCCAGTTCGCCCAGTGGCGCGGTGGTGACGATGCCGCCCATCGCCGGGAAGATCTTGCCCTTCAGCTGGCGCTTTTCCAGCTTGTGATAGACATCGCCGGCGAGCATCACCTGACGCGCCTCGATCCGGCCCTGGGCGGTGACCACCGCCGGGCGAGGGCCGTGAACGATGTCGAGTACCTCGGAATTCTCGAAAATCAGGGCGCCCATCGCGTGTGCCGCGCGCGCTTCGCCCAGGCACAGGTTGAGCGGGTGCAGGTGCAGGTTGCGCATGTTCTTCAGGCCGCCCAGGTACAGCGGGCTCTGCAGGTGGCGGGCAACCCCGTCGCGATCGAGCAACTCGAGCTGATCACCCATGCCACGGCGTTGGGCCTCGGCCTGAAAACTCTGCAGCTCGGCCATGTGCGATGGCTTCATCGCGGTGTGCAGGTGGCCGCGCTTGAGGTCGCACTCGATTCCGTAGCGTTGCACCCGTTGCTCGATGATCTCGTGGCCGCGCCAGCGCAGTTGCCAGATGAAGTCATCGACCTCGCTGCCGAGGCGCGCGCTCATCTGCTGGCGCATCGCCTCGTCGCCGGACAGGCTGCCCGTCACCTGGCCGCCGTTGCGCCCGCTGGCGCCCCAACCGATGCGATTGGTTTCGACAATGGCCACCTTGAGCCCACGTTCGGCCAGCTCGACCGCCGTGGCTACGCCGGTGAAACCGCCGCCGATGATCGCCACATCGACCTGGTGCGTACCCTGCAAAGTCGGGTACTGGCTGTGATCGTTGACAGTGGCGCTGTAGTAGGACGGCGCGCGCTGGGCCGAACCCTTGTTCAGTGCTGCGTTCATGCGAATTCCTTGAGATGAAAAGGGTAGGGCTCAGGCCTGGTGCAGGTACCAGCGCCAGTCCTGCTCGCCGACTTCGGCCATGAACTGGCGGTACTCGGCGCGCTTGACCTTGAGGTATACCCCGAGAAAATCCTCGCCGAGAGCCTCTTTGGCCCAGGTCGACTGCTCCAGTGCAGCGAGCACGGTCAGCCAGTCGGTGGGCAGGTGTTCGGTGGCCTGGGCATAACCGTTGCCCGTCACCGGCGCGCCGGGGTCGAGCTGTTCGCGCAGGCCCTGATGGGTGGCGGCGAGAATCGCCGCAGCCGCCAGATACGGGTTGGCGTCGGCGCCGCAGATGCGGTGTTCGATGTGCCGGCTGTTGGCCGGGCCGCCGGGCACGCGCAGGCTCACGGTGCGGTTGTCGACGCCCCAGGTCGGCGCCAGCGGCGCGTAGCTGTTGGCCTGGAAGCGGCGGAACGAGTTGGCGTTGGGGCAAAACAGCAACAGTGATTCATGCAGATGGCGGAGCATACCGGCGACTGCCTGGCGCAGCAGCGGCGTACCGGCCGGATCTTCACTGGCAAACAGATTGTGACCCTCGGCGTCGGCCAGGCTCAGGTGCATGTGCATGCCGGTGCCGGCCAGTTCGGCGAACGGCTTGGCCATGAAGCACGCCTGCATGCCGTGGGCATGGGCAATGCCCTTGACCAGGCGCTTGTAGCGCACGGCCTGGTCCATCGCCGCCAGGGCGTCGCCGTGTTCCAGAGTGATCTCGACCTGGCCTGCGGCGTACTCGGAAATCGCCGTGCGCGCAGGGATGCCTTGGGCTTTGCAGGCGGCGTACAGGTCAGCCAGAAACGGCTCGATCTGCTCCAGTTCGCGCAGGCCATACACTTGGGTGGCGCGCGGGCGGCCGCCGTCGTTGTCCAGCGCGGGCTGCGGCCGGCCGTGGGCGTCGCGCTGCTGGTCGAGCAGGTAGAACTCCAGTTCGCAGGCCATCACCGGGTGGTAGCCGTCGGCCTTGAGCGCTTCGATGGTGCGCAGCAGGACGTGACGTGGGTCAGCAACACTGGCTGGCAGGCCTTCACGCGGGTGCATGCTGACTTGCACCGCCGCGGTTGGCACCCGCCGCCACGGCAGGCGCACCAGACTGCCCTGCAGGGGATAAGCGCGGCAGTCGATATCGCCGACGTCCCACACCAGGCCGGAGTTTTCCACGTCGTCGCCATTGATGGTCAAGCCAAGAATGGTGCTCGGCAGCGGCCTGCCGCTTTGGTAAACCGCCAGCAGCTCGTCACGGTGCAGCAGCTTACCGCGGGGCACACCGTTGGCATCGAGGATGAACAGCTCGATCAGGTCGATATCAGGGTTATTGGCCAGAAACTGTTCGGCCTGCTCAAGGGGAGCAAAGTGCATGGTGGATTCGCTCGCGGCTCATTGCTGAGGCGCACGGACCTGCGCGCAATGGGCGCCAGGCCGGACTGGGTAAACCGGCGCAGAGACGCCGGGTCTGGTCAGTGCAACGCGGGCGAAAGATCGGGCGGGCGAGCGTGGCGGCAGTGCCACAGGGCCCAGAAGGCGAGGATGATGTGCACCAATGGATTTTCGCCGACACAAGCCCGGGCCTTCGGCAGCGAAGGGCGGGACGGCGGGCGTGCGGTGCGGGTGGGGACGCTCATGGGTTGATACTCCCATGGGCTGTAAGGTTGATTAAATCAGCGAATGGCTACCTTAAGTTAGCTACTGGCTAAACATTCGCGCCAGCCATGCTCGCTGAGGTTCACGCAACCCGCGCCCGGCGCTGAAAGCAAAGATTCGGCAAATCTGCGACAATCGCCCCTCTTCGAATGCCAATCATGTACCAGCAGGCTCACCTGCATCATTAAAAAGCCCCATGACTGATAACGCCATCGACCAGCTGCTGAACAATCTCGACCACGCCATGATCGCCGACCGTCATCGTCTGCGCCGGCAACTGCACGAGCTGCGCAAGCGCCCGGACGAGGCCAAGCTGGCCTTGTGGGCAGACAAGGTGCAAGCCTCGTTCGACAAAGTCAGCGCGCGCCAGGCGAGTGTGCCGAGTATCCGCTACGACGACAGCCTGCCGATTGCGGCCAAGCGTGACGAGATCAAAAAAGCCCTGAGCGAACACCAGGTGCTGATCATCGCCGGCGAAACCGGCTCTGGCAAAACCACCCAGCTGCCGAAAATCTGCCTGGAACTGGGCCGCGGCAGCCACGGCCAGATCGCCCACACTCAGCCGCGGCGGATCGCTGCACGCAGCGTGGCCGCGCGGGTGGCCGAAGAGCTCGGCACGCCGCTGGGGGCGTTGGTTGGCTATCAGGTGCGCTTTGAAGATCAGAGCGATGCCAACACCTTGGTCAAGCTGATGACCGACGGCATCTTGCTGGCTGAAACCCAGCATGACCGCTTTCTTGAGCGCTACGACACGATCATCGTCGACGAAGCCCACGAACGCAGCCTGAACATCGACTTCCTGCTCGGCTACCTGAAGACCTTGCTGCACCGTCGGCCCGAGCTGAAGCTGATCATCACCTCGGCGACCATCGACCTGGAGCGCTTCTCCAAGCATTTCGACGATGCGCCGATCATCGAGGTGTCTGGCCGGACCTATCCGGTCGACACTTGGTACCGGCCGCTGACCAGCGAGCATGACGAGGAAGGCAACCAGGTCGAAGAAGACCTCAGCGTCGATCAGGCGATTCTGGCCACCCTCGACGAGATTGCTGCGCACGAGCGCAGTGCCGGCAAGGGGCCGGGAGACGTGCTGGTGTTTCTGCCGGGCGAGCGAGAGATCCGCGATGCCGCCGAAATGCTGCGCAAGGCGCAATTGCGCCACACCGAAATCCTGCCGCTGTATGCGCGGCTGTCGCCGGCTGAGCAGCAGAAGATCTTCCAGTCGCACCCGGGCCGTCGCGTGGTACTGGCGACCAACGTCGCCGAGACCTCGCTGACCGTGCCGGGCATCCGCTACGTGATCGACAGCGGCACCGCGCGCATCAGCCGCTACAGCTACCGGGCCAAGGTCCAGCGCCTGCCGATCGAGGCGGTGTCGCAGGCCAGTGCCAACCAGCGCAAGGGCCGCTGCGGCCGGGTCGAGCCGGGCATCTGCATTCGCTTGTACAGCGAAGATGACTTCAATGGCCGGCCGGCGTTTACCGACCCGGAGATCCTGCGTACCAACCTCGCCGCAGTGATCCTGCAGATGTTGCATCTGCGCCTGGGCGATATCGATGCCTTCCCGTTCATCGAGCCACCGGATGGCAAGGCCATCAGCGACGGCTTCAACCTCTTGCAAGAGCTGTCGGCGGTCAACCGCGAGAACCAGCTGACCCCGCTCGGACGGCAATTGGCACGCCTGCCGATCGACCCACGGCTGGGGCGCATGTTGCTTGAAGGCGCGCGCCTGGGCAGCCTGCAGGAAGTACTGATCGTCACCAGTGCGCTGTCGGTGCAGGACCCGCGTGAACGTCCACCCGAGCGTCAGCAGGCGGCCGATCAGGCCCATGCGCAATGGAAGGACGTCGACTCCGACTTCGCCGGGCTGGTGAATTTGTGGCGCGGTTTCGAAGAGCAGCGCCTGGCCCTGACCGCCAACCCGCTGCGCAACTGGTGCCGCAAGAACTTCCTCAACTACCTGCGCCTGCGCGAGTGGCGTGATGCTCATCGGCAGCTGGCGTTGATCTGCCGTGACCTGCAACTGACCGTGAACAAAGAGCCGGTCGATTATCAGCGCATGCACAAGGCAATCCTCAGCGGCCTGCTCAGCCAGATCGGGCAGAAGACCGAAGAGGGTGATTACCTCGGTGCGCGGCAGCGGCGCTTCTGGATTCATCCATCGTCCGGCATCGGTCGCAAGCGCCCGCAGTGGGTGATGGCCGCCGAGCTGGTCGAAACCACCAAGCTGTATGCGCGCATGGTTGCCAAGATCGAACCGGACTGGATCGAGCCGTTGGCCGGCCACCTGATCAAGAAGAACCACTTCGAGCCGCACTGGGAGAAGAAGCGTGGCCAGGTGGTCGCCTTCGAGCAGATCACCCTCTATGGGCTGATTCTGGTCGGTCGCCGCCCGGTGCATTACGGCCCGATCGATCCGGTGGTTTCGCGTGAGCTGTTTATCCGCGAAGGACTGGTTGGCGGCGAAATCCAGTCGCGGGCCAAATGCCTGATGGCCAACAAGCGCCTGCTCGAGCAGCTCGACGAGCTCGAGGCCAAGGCCCGCCGCCGGGATATTCTGGCCGACGAAGAAACCCTCTACGGTTTCTACGAAGCACGCCTGCCGGCAGAGATTCACCAGACCGCGACCTTCGATGCCTGGTACCGCATGACCAGCCAGAAGGACGCCAACCTGCTGATCATGCGCGAAGAGGATGTGCTCGCTCGCGAGGCTAGCGAAGTCACTGCCGCGCAGTATCCGGACACCTTGAAGATCGGTGATCTGAGCCTGTCGCTGAGCTATCACTTCGAGCCCAATCATCCGCGCGACGGCGTCACCGTGCGGGTGCCGGCGCCGCTGTTGCCGAGCCTGCCGGGCGAGCGTCTGGAGTGGCTGGTACCGGGCCTGCTCGAAGCCAAGTGCATTGCCCTGGTGCGCAGCCTGCCCAAGGCGCTGCGCAAGAACTTCGTGCCGGTGCCGGACTTCGTCAAGGCAGCGCTTTCGCGCATGACCTTTGGCCAGGGCAGCCTGCCTCAGGCCCTTGGCCAGGAGTTGCTGCGCATGACCGGTGCGCGCGTCTCGGACGAAGCCTGGGCCGAAGCCGTCGAGTTGGTCGAGAGCCATCTGCGGATGAACATCGAAGTGGTCGACGGCGAGGGCAAGTTCCTCGGCGAGGGCCGTGATCTGGCCGAGCTGACTGCACGCTTTGTTGCCGCCAGCCAGGCGGCGTTGGCCATGCCGCGTACCGAAAAATCCGACCAGCCGGTACAGGCCAAGGCCTTTACCCCGGTAGCCGAGACCGCCCAGCAGAAGATCGCCGGGTTGTCGATGACGGTGTATCCGGCGCTGGTCGAGGACAAGGGCGCGGTCCGCGAAGGGCGTTTTTCGACCCATGCCGAGGCCGAGTTCCAGCACCGCCGGGCGTTGCAGCGGTTGCTCCTGCAGCAGTTGGCAGAGCCGGCCAAGTTCCTGCGCAGCAAGCTGCCTGGGCTGACCGAGCTGGGCTTGCTGTACCGCGACATGGGCCGGGTCGAGGCACTGGTCGAGGATATTCTCCTGGCCAGCCTCGACAGCTGCATCCTCGACGGCGAGGCGCAGTTGCCGCGCGATGGCGCCGGGCTGGCGTCGCTGGCCGAGCGCAAGCGTGGCAGCTGGGCGGAGCATGCCGAGCGGCTGGCGCGCCTGAGCCTGGAGATCCTCAAGCTGTGGCATGGCCTGCAAAAGCGCTTCAAGGGCAAGATCGACCTGAGTCAGGCGGTGTCGCTGAACGACATCAAGCAGCAGTTGGCCAACCTGGTCTATCCAGGGTTTATTCGAGAGACACCGGCGCAGTGGCTCAAAGAGCTGCCGCGTTGCCTGAAGGCGATCGAGCTGCGCCTGGAGAAGCTGGGCAGCCAGGTTCAGAAGGACCGGGTCTGGAGTGGCGAACTGGCCAACCTCTGGGCGCAGTACAAAACCCGCGCCGACAAGCACGCCCAGGAAGGCAAGCGCGATGAGCAGTTGGTGCTGTATCGCTGGTTGCTGGAAGAGTACCGGGTGTCGTTATTCGCCCAGCAGTTGGGGACCAAGGTTGCGGTTTCGGACAAGCGCCTGAGCAAGCAGTGGAGCCAGGTAGAAGGCTAAATTGCTGAAGTTGTGGCAAACTCGCTGCAGGTTTCAGCGAGACCTGGCCAGGCCGGCATGGGCAGCAATACGCCGATGCAGGTGTGGCCAGGCGCAACGTTCGAAGGCACAGCCTTCGGCCGTTTCAAGGCAGACAATTACAGGTTCAACTTGGTACCAAGGTGCCATTAGCCAAACCCTATTTCGGCCAACGCCCCAGCGTGATGGCCTTCGACCAGAGGAACGATCGTGCATAACGTCGTGATCAGCGGCACCGGCCTGTTTACTCCGGCCCAGAGCATTTCCAATGAAGAACTGGTGGAGTCGTTCAACACCTGGGTGCAGCAATTCAATGCCGACAACGCCGACGCCATCGAGCGTGGCGAGGTCGAGGCTCAGGCCGAATCCAATGCGGCCTTTATCGAAAAGGCTTCGGGCATCAAGAGCCGCTTCGTCATGGACAAGGCCGGCATCCTCGACCCGCAGCGGATGAAGCCGTTGCTGCCTGAGCGCAGCAACGAAGAACAGTCGATCCTCTGCGAGATGGCCGTGAGCGCGGCGCTGATGGCATTGCAACGCGCTGGCCGCACTGCGGCCGATGTCGATGGCGTGATCGTCGCCTGCTCCAACCTGCAGCGGCCATACCCGGCCATCGCCATCGAAGTGCAAGCTGCGTTGGGCATCCAGGGCTTTGCCTTCGACATGAACGTGGCCTGCTCCTCGGCGACTTTCGGCATCCAGACTGCCGCCAACAGCGTGCAGCTGGGGCAGGCGCGGGCGGTGCTGATGGTGAACCCTGAGGTGTGCACCGCGCACCTGAACTTCCGTGATCGCGACAGCCATTTCATCTTTGGTGACGGCGCTACGGCTGTGCTGATCGAGCGTGCCGACCTGGCGACCTCGGCGCATCAGTTCGAGATCGTCAGCAGCAAGTTGCTGACCCAGTTCTCCAACAACATCCGCAACAACTTTGGCTTCCTCAACCGCACTGCCGAAGACGGTGAGGGTGCTGCCGACAAGCTGTTCGTGCAGGAAGGTCGCAAGGTGTTCCGCGAAGTGTGCCCGATGGTGGCCGAGCTGATTGCTCAGCATTTGGCCGAGAACGATCTGCAGGCCAGTGACGTGCGCAGGTTCTGGCTGCATCAGGCCAACCTGAGCATGAACCATCTGATCGTGAAGAAGCTGGTCGGCCACGAGGTGGCTGAAGAGGATGCGCCGGTGATTCTTGATCGGTATGCCAATACCAGCTCGGCGGGCTCGGTGATTGCCCTGCATTTGTATCAGGATGATCTGCCCAAGGGCGCGTTGGGCGTACTGAGTTCGTTTGGGGCGGGGTATTCGATTGGCAGCGTGATCCTGCGCAAGCTGTGATCTAACAGCGAGGCTGCTTTGCAGCCCTTTCGCGACACAAGAGACCGCGCTAGCCAGTCATGCGCGGTCCTCTGTAGGAGCGGCCTTGTGTCGCGAAATGAGGGCGCAGCCCTCACTGGCGTACCATCCGGACACCCTGATCACACATCCCTCAGCGCCACCGCGACTACCGTATCCGAACCCCACAAAAGGAGCAGGAAATGGAAAGTCCCCACGCCCACAGCTTACGCCGTGGCCGAATATCCGAGCCCGGACGCTCATATTTGCTCACCAATACGCGCGGGGATCGTGCGCAGAGTTGGTGAGTATTCGCATTGGGATTGTGTTTGGCTGTAGCGGCCCCGGTGAGGGCTGCGCCCTCATTTCGCGACGCAAGGCCGCTCCTACAAGAGACCGCGGTGTAGGAGCGGCCTTGCCGGGGCCCCAGATTACTCGGTTAGAACTTGGCTTCCAGATCCACCTGCAGGGTGTCGACATCTGCATTGCTGTTCGGCAGCTGCGACAGGTCGGTCTTGGCCATCAGGTAAGCAGCGCCCACCGAGAAGTTCTTGTCGATTTCGTAACCGACCTTGAACTTGTGCCCACGCGAACCGGTGTAACCGTTGCCGAAGTCAGAGTCGGTAAACAGGCTGACCACAGCGTTGCGTTGCACGTCGCGGTAGTTGTAATCCAGGCTCCAGGCGCCCAGCTTGGTCTTCAGACCCGCCAGCCAGGCCTGATCTTCGCCATCGGTGCTGTCGGTGTTCTTCACGTACTGACCATAGGCCGAGAGTGGCAGCGCCAGGCCGGTCAGGTCGATCTGGCCGAAGCCTTCAACGAGGTTGAACTCGTTGGTGGTGTTGCCGAACGAGCGCAGGATGGTCGCTTCCTTGTCGTTGTCGTAACCGTAGATGCTGGCGCCAACGGTGACCTTGAGCGTGTCTGCCGGAGCGAAGCGTGCACCCAACTGGCCGTGGTAGACCTGCGCATCATGCTTGTACTGCACACCGTCGCCGTCGACGTTGTCCTTGAGGGTGTACTGACCGGCACTGGCAAACACCTCGGCGCCGCCCAGGTCGGTCTTGTAGGTAGCCGCCACGCCTTCCGGGTTGATGTCGCTGTCCCAGATGATGTCGCCCATGCTCACCCACGGCTGAGCCATCTTGCCGCCGATCAAATGCAGGCCGGGCAGGGCAGTCGGGTGCCAGTCGAGGTAAGCCAGGTCGACCCACAGCGACTTCTTGTCGAAGTAGTTATCCAGGCTCTGGTTGGTCGAACGGCGGTCGGCGCTGCTGCCGGTGGCGATACGCACGCCTGCATCGACCTGTGGGTTGATCTCGCTGTAGAAGCCGACGCGAGCACGCACGCGCTGACGGTCCTGGTTGCCGCTGGAGGCGTTCGGGTCGTCGACGTTGACGTCTTCGTAACGCAGGCGCACATCACCTTTGATCTGGGTCTTGGCCGCCCAGGCGACTTTCTGTTCGAAGGAGCTCATGCGTTCGGCCTGGGCTTTCTGCGTGGCTTTTTCCTTGGTTTCCTGAGACAGGTCGGCCTGCAGCTCGTTGTACTGTGCCTGGTTGATCGAACCATTGGCGCGGAGCATCTCGAGCAGCTTGGCGTCGACTGCAGCACTGGCTGGAGTACTCAGAGCCAGCATCAGACCGGTCAGGCTCACTCCAGTTAGTGTAGAAACAAGACGCATAAAGTTCTCCCGTGTTGAGCAATATGGGGAGGCTTGGACGCCCACCCCCGAGTTGGCAATTCTGCGCAAAGCGCCTGAATAGACAGGTCGCCGCGGTTTCGAAAACAGGCGCAAGTATTGCGGGGGGCAATGACAGAATAATGTCTATTTAGTGGCACTGCGGTTAAACAGTCCGCCTGGATTTGTCAGTGGCGCCATCCTTGCCGGATACTGGCGGCCACCTCGACGAGCGCTTATATCGTGATCAGCTTGTACAGCCTTGCCCACATCCGCGACCTGCCAGCCGCTAGCTGGGATGCACTGGTGCCCGCTGGCCAGCCGTTTTTGCGGCATGCGTTTCTCAGTGCCATGGAAGACAGCGGCAGTGTGGTACGGGCCACCGGCTGGGCCGCCGAGCACTTGGTGCTGGAGCGCGACGGCGAGGTGCGCGCGCTGTTGCCGGCCTATCGCAAGTGGCATTCGTTTGGCGAGTATGTGTTCGATCACGGCTGGGCGGATGCCTGTGCCCGGGCCGGTATCGCCTACTACCCCAAGCTGCTCGGCGCGGTGCCGTTCAGCCCGGTCAGTGGCCCACGCGTGCTGATGCAGGATTCAGCCGACGGCTTGCTGTTGTTGCAGGCGTTGCCTGAATACCTGAACAAGGGCGGGTTGTCCGGCGCGCATATCAACTTCACCGACACCGCGCTGGACCAGACCATCGCCGGCTTGCCGGGATGGCTGGAGCGCCTCGGTTGTCAGTTTCACTGGCGCAACCGCGGCTATCGAGATTTCCAGGACTTTCTCGACACGCTCAGCTCGCGCAAGCGCAAGCAGATGCGCAAGGAGCGTGAGCAGGTGGTTGGCCACGGTATCGACTTCCAGTGGTACCGCGGTGATCAGCTAAGTGAGCTGCAGTGGGACTTTGTCTACCTGTGCTACGCCAACACCTACACCATCCGCGGGCGGGCGCCGTATCTGACCCGTGAGTTCTTCAGCCTGCTGGCCGAGCGCATGCCCGAGGCCATCCGCGTGGTGATCGCGCGTCAGGCCGGCCGCGATGTGGCCATGGCCTTGAGCCTGGTCGGCGGCGACAGCCTGTTCGGGCGGTACTGGGGCTGCCTGGATGAGTTCGACCGGCTGCACTTCGAGACCTGTTTTTATCAGGGCATGGACTTCGCTATCGCTGAAGGGCTGCAACGTTTTGATGCTGGCGCGCAGGGCGAGCACAAGCTGATTCGCGGCTTTGAGCCAGTCATCACTCGCTCGTGGCATTACCTGCTGCATCCAGGCTTGCGGGAGGCGGTCGCGGAGTTTTTGCAGCAGGAGGGGGAGGGCGTCAGAGCTTACGCCGAAGAGGCGCGGGGCATGCTGCCTTATCGTCAGGAGTAAGGGTCAGCAAGGTGTACGCCGAGCCTGTGCAGGCCCGGCGCGACAAGGCTGTCAGTCGACCCCGACGAAGCCGCCCGTCTGGTGTTGCCACAAGCGTGCATACAAGCCCTGATGGGCGAGCAGTTCGGCGTGGGTGCCGGTCTCGACCACATGGCCCTGGTCAAGTACGACCAGTCGATCCATGCGCGCGATGGTCGACAGTCGGTGGGCAATGGCGATCACCGTCTTGCCCTGCATCAGCGTCTCCAGGCTCTCCTGAATAGCCGCTTCCACCTCTGAGTCGAGTGCCGAGGTGGCTTCGTCCATGATCAGGATCGGCGCGTTCTTCAGCAGTACTCGGGCAATCGCGATGCGCTGGCGCTGGCCACCCGAGAGCTTGACCCCTCGCTCGCCCACATGCGCATCGAAGCCAGTGCGGCCCTGCGAGTCGGACAACTGGCCGATGAAGTCATCGGCCCTGGCCCCGCGCACAGCGGCCCAGACTTCCTCGTCGGTCGCGTCGGGCCTGCCGTACAGCAGGTTGTCGCGGATCGAGCGGTGCAGCAAGGAGGTGTCCTGGGTGATCATGCCGATCTGTGCGCGCAAGCTGGCCTGGTTGACCTCGGCGATGTTCTGCCCGTCGATCAGGATGCGCCCGCTTTCAACGTCGTATAGACGCAGCAGCAGGTTGACCAGAGTCGACTTGCCGGCGCCGGACGGGCCGATCAGACCGATCTTCTCACCCGGACGAATATCCAGGTTCAGGCCATCGATGACCCTGCGACCCTTGCCATAGTTGAAGCCGATGTTGTCGAAGCGCACCGCGCCGCGCGTCACTTCAAGCGCTGGCGCCTGCGCCTGATCGGTGACCGTGACCGGCTGTGCAATGGTCTGCAGGCCGTCCTGGACCATGCCGATGTTCTCGAAGATGCCGTTGACCACCCACATGATCCAGCCCGACATGTTGACGATGCGGATCGCCAGGCCGGTCGCGAGGGCAATGGCACCCACGGTAATCAGCGAGTTGCTCCACAGCCACAGCGCCAGGCCGGTGGTGGTGACTACCAGCAAACCGTTGAGCGTGGTGATGACCACATCCATGCTGGTGATCACGCGCGAGGCCAGCTGGGTTTTCTCGGTCTGCTCGCTGATCGCTTCACGGGCGTATTGCTGCTCGTAGTCGGTATGGGCAAACAGCTTGAGGGTAGTGATGTTGGTGTAGCCGTCGACGATCCGACCCATCAGCTTGGAGCGGGCATCCGAAGACACCACCGCTCGCGCCTTGACCCGTGGCACGAAGTAGCAAAGTGCGCCGATGTAGCAGGCGATCCACACCAGCAGCGGTACCATCAGGCGCCAGTCGGCCTCGGCGAACAGCACCAGCGCACTGATCGCGTAGATCAGCACGTGCCACAGCGCATCCACCGCCTGCACCGCCGAGTCGCGCAGCGAGTTGCCGGTCTGCATGATGCGCTGGGCGATGCGCCCGGCGAAGTCGTTCTGGAAGAAGTTCATGCTCTGCTTGAGCACGTAGTTGTGGTTTTGCCAGCGGATCATGCTGGTCATGCCCGGACTGATGGTCTGGTGCACCAGCAGGTCATGCAGGCCGAAGAACAGCGGTCTGATCAGCAGCACCACCACCAGCATCCACAGCAGCTCGGCGCCGTGCAGGCTGAAGAAGTTCGGGTCCGGGGTGCCCTGGGCGAGGTCGATGATCCGGCTCAGGTAGCCGAACATCGCCACTTCGATCAGCGCTGCGACCAGGCCGACGATCAGCAGGGCAACGAAGCTCGGCCAGACCTGACGCAGGTAGTACAGGTAGAAGGCCCACACCGTACTTGGTGGAGCCTCGCTCGGGGCGTCACGGAAGATATCGATGAGCTTTTCGAAACGGCGGTACAGCATGGGCATTGCAACTCCTGTTCTACCCGACCGCAGGTAGTATCACGTCCCTGTGAAACCAGCGGTCAGTCGATGCGTTTGGCGGACTTGATGAACACCGGGTCAGCCGGGACATCACGCATGCCTTTTTTCACGGTGGTCTGCGAATTGACGATCTGATCTACCACTTCCATACCCTTGGTGACCTTGCCAAACACTGCATAGCCAGCGTCACGGCCCGGGTCGAGGAAGGCGTTGTCATTCACGTTGATGAAGAACTGGCTGGTGGCCGAGTTAGGGTTGGACGTGCGCGCCATCGACAAAGTGCCGCGGGTGTTGCGCAGGCCATTGCTGGCTTCGTTCTTGATCGGGTCTTTGGTGTCTTTCTGCACCATCTGCTCGGTGAAGCCACCGCCCTGCACCATGAAGCCCGGAATGACCCGGTGGAAGATGGTGTTGTTGTAGAAGCCGCTGTCCACGTACTGCAGGAAGTTCTTGGTGCTGATCGGTGCTTTTTCGGCGTTCAGCTCGATTTCGACCGGACCGAAGCTGGTGTCGAGCAGCACGTGCGGGGTCTTGTCCGAGGCCAGGACGCTAGTGGCAAAAGCAACCGAACAGGCAGCGAGCAGAATTTTTTTCAGCATGGGCTCAAAGATCCTTGAGAGGTGGAAACGCTAGTGAGGAACTGCAGCAGGGTCTGGTTGAAGACCTCGGCTTGATCAAGCGGCGTAGCGTGCCGCGAATCTTCGATTACCGCCAGCCTGGCGTGCGGGATCCGTTCGACGTAACGCTGTTTTAGTTGTACCGGGGTGTAATCGTGGTCGGCGGCGATCACCAGTGTCGGACACTGGATCTGGCCGATGCGTTCCGCCACGCCCCAGTCGACGATGGCGTCGAAGCTCTTCAGGTAGGCGCGCTTGTCGTTGCGCGCCCAGCGCTGGATCATCTTCTCCCGCAGGTCAGCCTGCTCGGGTTTGGGGAACAGGCGCGCCGCCAGGCCCTTGCCCACCGTCTCGACACTCAGGGCGCGGGCCAGGGCCCAGCGCTTGGCCCACCAGACCCAATCGCTGCGGGTGCGCCGTTTGACCTCGGGGGCGCTGTTGACGATGCACAGGCTGCGTAACCAGCGCGGGTGATCGACGGCGAACTGAAAGCCGATCATGCCCCCCATCGATAAGCCAACCAGGTGCACCGGGCCGGTCTGCAGGTGTTCGAGCAGGGCCAGCAGGTCTTCGCTGAAGGTTGCGATCTGGTAGCCGTCGGTGGGTTTGTCCGAGCGGCCATGGCCGCGGCTGTCGAGCAGGATCACCCGGTAGTGCTGACTCAGCAGCGGCACCTGCAGCTCCCAGTCGAGGCTGCTCGAACCGAGGCCGTGCAGCAGCACCAGCGGTTCGCCCTGACCGTATTGCTGGTAGTGCAGGGTACAGCCTTCATGTTCGAAATAGGCCATGGGCGCGGGCTTCTCAGGCTTGTGGAGGGGCGGCGAAAGGCACATCCAGCGGCGCGGTGTCGAAGCTGCGCAGCAGATCGATGAGAATCTGCGTGGCCGGGCCGAGGGCTTTCTCTTTGCTCGAGTAAAGGTAGAACAGTGGGTGGCGACTGCCACCTTGATCCAGTTGCAATGGCTTGAGCAGCCCCTCGCGCAGCTCGCGCTCGATCATGTGCCGCGGCAGCCAGGCAAAGCCCAGACCGCTGCCGACAAAGGTCGCGGCGGTGCCCAGGCTACCGACTGTCCAGCGCTGCTCGGCGCCGAGCCAGCCGACATCTTTCGGTTGAGCGCGGCCGGAGTCGCGGATCACCACCTGCAACTGGCTTTCCAGATCCTGAAAGGTGATCTCGCGGCCCAGTCGGTGCAGGCTGTGTTCCGGGTGGGCGACGGCGATGAACTCGACCGAACTCAGCTCGGTGCCCAGGTAACCGCCGATGCTGAAGCTGCTGATGGCAAGGTCGGCGATGCCTTCGTGGAGCACTTCTTCGACCCCGGACAACACCTCTTCGCGCAGGCGCACGCGGCAGCCGCGGCTTTGCGGCATGAACGCGCTCAGTGCGCGCACCAGGCGGGCGCTGGGGTACGCTGCATCGACTACCAGGCGCACCTCGGCTTCCCAGCCTTGTTCCATATGGTGGGCCAGGTCTTCCAGCTGACTGGCCTGCTTGACCAGGTGCCGCGAGCGCCGCAGCAGCACGTTGCCGGCTTCGGTCAGCACGGCCTTGCGCCCGTCGATGCGCAGCAGCGGCACGCCGAGTTGCTCCTGCATGCGCGCCACGGTATAGCTGACCGACGATTGCGAACGGTGCAGGGCGTCGGCTGCCTGGGCAAACCCGCCGTGGTCGACCACTGCCTGCAGGGTTCGCCACTGATCAAGGGTTACGCGCGGCGCTTTCATCTTCGGCTCCTGTTGTCCTAAGCTGCGCTCTTTCAAGGAGAGCGCCCTGTGAAGAAATATTGTCTGGCTGTCTTGCTGTGCCTGCCATTGAGCGCAATGGCTTACCCGATCGATGTGACCAAGGACATCAGCGGGGTGAAGATCGACTACACCGCCTATGACACTGATCAGGACATCGGCAGCATTACCGTGAACAACTACGGCGAAGTGGCTGCGGCGTGCAAGGTCAGCTTTCGCAACGGCCCGGAAGCGCCTCGCGTGCGGCGCGTAGTGGTGCCGGCAAACAAAAGCGTGGACGTGACCGCGAAGTTCAACCGGCAGATCATCAAGCTGCGCATCGCGCTGAGCTGTCAGCCGCAATAAAACGGATAAATCGATAGATTGGCTCTACTTTTTACGCTTTTTTATCGATAGGTCAACCTCTAATCTCGCCTCCATTGAATCGCACCCCGTTTATGCCAATGGAGGCAGCATGTCCCACGTATTGATCATCGAAAGCAGCGCCCGCCAGCAAGATTCCGTGTCGCGCCAGCTGACCCGCGACTTCATCCAGCAGTGGCAAGCGGCGCATCCTGGCGACCAGATCAATGTGCGCGACGTTGCCGCCAACCCGCTGCCGCACCTTGACGCCGACCTGCTCGGCGGCTGGATGAAGCCTGCGGAGCAACGGTCCATGCCTGAGCAGGAGGCTTTCGAGCGCTCCAACCAGCTGACTGACGAACTGCTCGCCGCCGACGTGCTGGTGATGGCGGCGCCAATGTACAACTTCACCATTCCCAGCACCCTCAAGGCCTGGCTGGACCATGTGCTGCGCGCAGGTATCACTTTCAAGTACACCCCGACCGGACCGCAGGGCTTGCTGCAAGGCAAGCGCGCCATCGTTCTGACTGCCCGTGGCGGCATTCATGCCGGTGCCGGCAGCGATCATCAGGAACCGTACCTGCGTCAGGCCATGGCCTTCATTGGCATTCACGACGTGGAGTTCATCCACGCTGAAGGGCTGAACATGAGTGGTGATTTTCACGAGAAGGGCGTCAACCAGGCCAAGGCCAGGCTGGCCGCGCTGGCGTGAGCCACTGAGGCTTGATGTTGCCGCTGCAGATCTGTTGCCCAGGGTGGCGCAACCGGCTAAGGTCGCCGCCTTGATTTGCGAGAGAGCACCATGGGCTACCTGATTATCGTCGCGCTGATCCAGGCGTTTTCCTTCAGCCTGATCGGCGAGTATCTGGCCGGCAACGTCGACAGCTACTTCGCCGTACTGGCGCGGGTGCTGTTGGCCGGGCTGGTGTTTCTGCCGCTGACCCGCTGGCGCCAGGTCGAACCGCGCTTTTTGCGCTCGATGCTGCTGATCGGTGCCCTGCAATACGGCGTCACCTACGTCTGCCTGTACCTGAGCTTCCGCGTGCTGACTGTGCCCGAGGTGTTGCTGTTCACCATCCTCACGCCGTTGCACGTGACCTTGATCGAAGACGCCCTGAACCGACGTTTCAACCCTTGGGCGCTGGTGGCTGCACTGGTGGCAGTGGCAGGTGCGGCGGTGATCCGCATGGACAGCATCAGTGGCGAATTCTTCATCGGCTTCCTGCTGCTGCAACTGGCCAACTTCACCTATGCCGCAGGTCAGGTGCTGTATCGCCACCTGATCGCCCGCAACCCTAGCGACTTACCTCACTACAGACGCTTCGGCTACTTCTACCTCGGCGCGCTGCTGGTGGTGCTGCCGGCGTTTCTGCTGTTCGGCAATGCCCAGCGCCTGCCGAGCACCGATGTGCAGTGGCTGGTGCTGTTGTTCCTGGGGGTGGTGCCGACGGCGCTGGGGCTGTACTGGTGGAACAAGGGCGCCTGCCTGGTTTCTGGCGCAACGCTTGCGGTGATGAACAACCTGCATGTGCCGGTGGGCTTGCTGCTCAACCTGCTGATCTGGAACCAGCACGAGCCGCTTGGGCGCTTGCTGATTGGTGGCTTGATCATTCTGGCCTCGGTCTGGCTCAGCCGGCTGGGCAGCAATCACGCTGCGCCAGCCGTTGGCGGGGTCAGGCGATAGCCTGACCTTGATAGCGCTCGGCGACGACGGACTGGCGAATCTCTGCCAGCAAGCCTTGCCGGGCAAGCTGCAGCGCATCCCAGCGTGCAGCGTCCTGCAGGGGCGGGATGGTCACCGGCTCGCGGCGGTCGAAGCCGACCAGCGCAGCGTCGACCAGGTCGCCCACGGCCATCACCTCAGTCAGGGTATTGATGTCGATACCGGCACGATCCCAGATTTCCGTGCGTGTCGCTGCAGGCAGAACCGCCTGGATATAGACGCCCTTGGGCGCCAGTTCAAGGCTCAGCCCCTGTGACAGGAACAACACGAACGCCTTGGTCGCGCCGTACACGCTCATGCCGAATTCCGGCGCCAAGCCCACCACAGAACCGATATTGATGATCGCGCCGCTGCCGGTCTGCGCCAGCCGTGGCGCGATGGCGCTGGCCAGTCGAACCAGGGCGGTGGTGTTCAACGCGACCAGGTTGGCCACGCTGTCCGTTGATTGCTCGATAAAGCTGCCGGATTGCGCGGCGCCGGCGTTGTTGACGAGCAGGGTGATGCTGCTGTCATCGCGCAAGCGGGCTTCGACGGTCGCCAGGTCGCTGCTTTGCGTCAAGTCAGCCTGAATCACATCGATGGCCACGGCATATTGCTGGCTCAGCGTTGCGGCGAGGGTATCCAGGCGGGTCTTGTCACGGGCTACCAACACCAGATCATGGCCGCGCTGGGCGAAGCGCTCGGCGTAGGTTGCGCCGATGCCAGAAGAAGCGCCGGTGATCAGTACGGTTTCAGCATTGTTCATGGACGAGTACTCAAGGTGAGTGGCAGTTGGAACAGTCAGATGGGGAAGCGGTTTTATGATGTCGATCATAATCAAAACTGTCAACGGTTTTGATTATGGTCGACATCAGAGTATGCTGGGCCATCGTTACGAAGTCCCCGAGGCGCCCCATGAAGATCACCAAGACGCAATCACTCGCTAATCGCGCGCATATCGTCGAGACGGCTTCGCAGCTGTTTCGTGAACGCGGCTACGACGGTGTGGGTGTGGCCGAGCTGATGGCCACTGCCGGGTTCACGCAAGGGGGGTTCTACAAGCACTTTGGCTCAAAGGCCGACCTGATGGCCGAAGCGGCAGCGCTCAGCCTGGAGAGGTCTGCCGCCGGTGCGTGCACTATTGGCCTGGAGGAGTTCGTCAATCGCTACGTCTCCCGTGCCCACCGGGATGGCAGAGACACCGGCTGCACCGTTGCAGCCTTGGGGGGCGATGCTGCTCGCCAGTCCGATGAGGTCAAGGCGACCTTTGCCAGCGGCATCGAAAAGACCCTGGCAGCCTTTGAAGAGAAGTACCGGGCGGGGACAGGGGCGACGCCCGAGCAGGCGCGCGCCAAAGTCGTGAGCCTGTTTACTCATGCCGTGGGTGCCGTCATGTTGTCGCGTGCGTGCCCGGATGACTCAGCGCTGGCAGATGAAATACTGCAAGCGTGCCGGGCGGAGCTGCTGGATGCGCTGGCTGCCGACTGAGCAAGGCTTGCGCGGCTGCGCAAACCTTGTGGTCATTTTCTCGGTGATCAGCTGGCGTGGTGCGGCAGCGGTGACAAGCCACTGCTCTTGATCGCCGCATCTGCCTGAGGCGAAGCGAGGTATTCAAGCAGTGCCTTGGCCGCTGCCTGATGCTGGCTTTTGCTGACCATCGCGCCGGAATACATGGTCATCTTCTGTGCCTCGGCCGGGATCAAGCCAACGATGTCGATGCCCGGTACCGGCTTGAGTTCGCTGAGCTGCTGAAAGCCGATCTGCGCCTGCCCGCGAGCGACCACCGCACCGACCGGTTCGGCCGGGATCATGTGGGCTTTGGCATTGAACTCCGACCCCAGCTGCATACGTGGGAACAACGTCCTGGACAGATAAACACCGCTGGCGCTGTCCGAATAGGCGACCGATTTGCTCTCCACCAGCACCTTGCGCAGGTTCTGCATCGTGCTGATGTTCGGCTTCGGCTCTCCTTGACGCACGGCCATGGCGATGAACGATTTGCCCAGGTCGACGCGGCTGGCCTTGTCTGCCTGGCCGTGAGCGACCAGCGTGTCCAGCGCCGAGCCGACCATCAGGACCACGTCAGCATCCTCACCCTTGGCCAGCCTGTTGGGGATCGCTTGCGGGGTGTCGCCCATCGACGGCGCCGCCAGAACATTCAGTTTGACCCCGAATTTTTTCTGGTAAGCGGGCGCTACTTCGCGGATGGCGCCCATGATGCCGCCGGAGCTGAGTACGGTCAGGGTGTTCGCGTCGCCAGGTACGGCTTCAGCTGCCGAGCACGTGAAGGTGGCCAGCAACAGTGCCGCGCAGGACATCGTTCGAAGCATGGGAGTGTTCTCCGGAACAAAAGAATCCAGATTACTGAGGCGCAGCCCCCGGTTCAGTTAACGGGCCGTGAAGGATGTTTCATGTTCTGAGCAAGCAGCGTGAACGACTATTGCCTATGTCGGTACAGCAGGGCAGACGCTGTGGCATCGGGCACTGGCTTGCGAGGTGATAAATCGCGGGCAAAAGAAAGCCCGCTGCTAGGCGGGCAAGTTCAATCACACGTAGGGATAGCTAGAGATTGCGCCCCTTGCCGTGAAAATTAAGTGAAAGTGAAGTCAACACGCCGTCAGATTTCACACACCAGTCCGATGCCAGCTGTAGCGTTCAAATGGCTGCAGATTCAGCCTCTGAAGTAGGGTCTGGATATAGCGATTGATAACAAAGACGCATCAATCCATGAAAATTAAACACTAACTGTTTCAAAATGTGTCCCGCATACTCTAGTTTAGAGCGTAACAAGCATTTTAAGAATATCGCTGGAGATCCGTCATGCATGCTTCATCCCCCGCTGCGGGCACTGCCCGTTCCCGCGCCGCAGCCGTGTTCCGCGTCACCTCGGGTAATTTTCTCGAGCAGTTCGACTTCTTTCTGTTCGGCTTCTACGCCACTCAGATTGCGACCGCATTCTTTCCTGCGGCGAGTGAATTCGCTTCCCTGATGATGACCTTTGCGGTGTTCGGCGCAGGCTTCCTCATGCGCCCGCTGGGCGCCATTGTGCTCGGTGCCTACATCGATGACGTGGGCCGGCGCAAAGGTTTGATCGTGACCCTGTCGATCATGGCCAGCGGTACGCTGTTGATCGTGCTGGTGCCCGGATACGCCAGCATTGGCCTGTGGGCACCGGCCCTGGTCTTGCTCGGACGGCTGCTGCAGGGCTTCTCGGCTGGCGCCGAATTGGGCGGGGTGTCGGTCTACCTGTCGGAAATGGCCACGCCTGGGCGCAAGGGCTTCTACACCAGCTGGCAGTCCGGCAGCCAGCAAGTGGCGATCATCGTTGCCGCAGCACTGGGCTACGGCTTGAACCAGTGGTTGGCGCCTGAGCAGATCAGCGAATGGGGCTGGCGCGTACCGTTTGCCGTGGGTTGCATGATCATCCCGTTCATCTTCCTGCTGCGGCGCAGCCTGCAGGAAACCGAAGAGTTCGCCAATCGCACCCATCGTCCGACCATGAAGCAGGTGGTGGCAACACTGGCCAGCAACTGGGGTGTTGTCATCGGCGGCATGTTGATGGTGGCAATGACCACCAGCGCCTTCTACCTGATCACCGTGTATGCACCGACCTTCGGCAAGACCGTACTCAACCTGACCACCACCGACGCCTTGCTGGTGACGCTGCTGGTCGGCATATCGAACTTCTTCTGGTTGCCCATCGGCGGCATGCTCAGCGACCGCTTCGGGCGCAAGCCGATGATGATAGCGATGACCGTGCTGACGCTGTTCACCGCTTACCCGGCGCTGTCGTACCTGGCTCAGGCAGCGAGCTTCTCGCACATGCTTGAAGTGCTGCTGTGGTTCTCGTTCCTTTATGCGCTCTACAACGGCGCAATGATCCCGGCGCTGACCGAGATCATGCCGGTCGAGGTGAAAGTGGCCGGGTTCTCGCTGGCTTACAGCCTGGCCACGGCGTTGTTTGGCGGCTTCACCCCAGCCATGTCGACCTGGCTGATCCACCTCACCGGTGACAAGGCTGCGCCGGCGTACTGGGTAACCTTCGCTGCTGGCTGCGCGTTGTGTGCCACGCTGGTGTTGTACCGCCGGGTCAAGACCGCTCAGCCACACGCGGCGGTTTGATCGGGTTGTGATGACGCCTGGCGGCTCAGCTGCCAGGCATCAGCCCGATGCGTCTTCCTGGAAGCCCTACTCTGGGCGAGCAAAGCCAATAGCCACTGGCTCACCAAGGTGAGTTTTTCTCGTGGCTGTCAAATCAGTGTAAGTGTCTGGCGCAGCACACTTATGCCAGCGGCACCCTGAGAACTGAGGTGGGTATGCTGGAGACGCTTGGTTTGACGAAAAATTGCAGGCAAAAGAAAGCCCGCTGCTAGGCGGGCTAAGGTCTATCACGTAGGGATGGGTATAGACTGCCAAGTCGCTCGTGAAAACTAAGTGAAAGGCAGGTCAATGGAGTGTCAGACCTGTGCCACTTTTGCCTCGGATGCCTCTGGAGAATCGCCATGGCTGATGCAAGCAACGATGATCGTCCCGTGTACCAGGCCGCCTGCCATTGCGGGACTGTGCAGTTTTCAGTGCGCTTGACCGATGGTGTGCGTACTGAGCGCCGGTGCAACTGCTCGCTCTGCCGTATGCGCGGTGCCGTTGCGGTATCAGCCAACCTGGACGATATCACTGTCACCCAAGGGCAAGAGGCGCTCACGCTTTATCAGTTCCACACGCGTGAAGCCAAGCACTACTTCTGCTCCAAGTGTGGCATCTACACCTTCCATCAGCGCCGTTCTGCGCCTGATCAGTACGGGGTCAATGTGGCCTGTATTGAAGGCATGAGCCCGTTTGATTTCCCTGAGGTGACTGTCAGTGATGGCCGCACTCACCCTAAAGACCGCTTAGATGGGGGCTCGCGAGTGGCAGGCTGGCTGCGCTACGAGAGCAATCCTGAGTGATTATCCAGCTTGTCTACTCGGCTTCCGAAACTGCCGGTTGATCGATGCTATCAGCGTGGACAGCGCGCTGCCCTGCTCGGGCTGCGTCTGCAGCAGCTTCAAGCCTGCGCAGCGATACTGGCTTTGCTTTGGAACATGGCGGTGTCAGCCTTGAAAATCAAATCGTCGAGGTCTTCACCATCTTCCGGATACCACGCCACCCCTAGGCTGGCGCTAACCTTGATTTGGCTGTTTCCCCATGGAATGGGCAAGGCGACGGCTTCGCAGATTTCCCCGGTGACGCGCTGGATATCGTTTCGGTGATGCGCGCCGTCGAGCAGCACGACAAATTCATCACCGCCCATGCGCGCCGCTATTTCAAACTCGCAAATATTGGATTTGATTGCCGAGGCTGCGTGGATCAGCATGGCATCGCCCGCCTGGTGGCCATAACGATCATTGATCTGCTTGAAGTGATTCAAGTCGATATAGCACAAGGCCAGATGCTCTCCACGCTTCTTTGCGTCGAGCAGCCTCTGACTAGCGAAGGGAATAAAACTATTTCGATTTGGTAAGCCAGTCAGGCTGTCATAGAAAGCCAGCTTGTGTACTTCCTCTTGGGCGAGTTTGCGCAACTTTATCTCGTTGCGTAGATGGCGCTGGGCATTCAACAGAATCAGAGCGAACATCAGGACAAGCGCAGAGCCGATGCTGACCAGAACAATGGTCTTGCGCAGTCGCTCGACGAGTTGCGGCGGGTTGGGGTCGTAGATGAAGTTTTCCAATCCGGCAATACTGTCGACCATGCCCAGTTCGAGGAAAGTCTCAGCCATACGTTGCCAGCGCCCTGGGTTCATATGACCGATCTCGATCAGGTCAGATACCACTAGCGGACGCATGGCCTCAGCTTCGAATTGCAAGTGCGCGCGACTTTTCTCCACCGAATACTGATTGAGCAGCAGGTCTATGATTTGCTCTGGGTTATCCATCGCGTAGCGCCAGCCGCGCAGCGTGGCGCGGCGGAAGGCCTCGACGCGCTGTGGATGCTCGTCAATCTCGGCCTGGCTGGTGAACAGGATGTCGCTGTAGAAGTCGATCCCGTAAGTAACGGGCGAGATGATGTTGTATGCCACGCCCCGTTCTTGCAGGTAGAAGGGCTCGTTGGTCAGGTATGAGTTGAACGCCGTCACTTTACCGCTGGCCAGATCCCCAATTTGAAAACTGCTGGGTATCAGATGTAGTTTTTCGAGGGCTATACCTTCGCTACGGAACATCGCCAGAAAATCGGCATCTGTCTGCGCATTCATCAGCATCAACGGCTTGCCGATCAGGTCGTGCACAGTGCGAACACCTTGATCTGTACGAGCCACGAGCACAGAAGGTGAGTGCTGAAAAATCACCGCCAGAGCTACCAAGGGCTTTCCATGCAGGCGTGCGTAGAGCAATTCACTATTGGCTTCGCCGTACTGGGCACGCCCAGAGAGCACTTCTTCGACCGGTGTGACATTGGGGCCACCTTCGTGCAAGTGCACGTCCAGCCCTTCTTCGCGGTAATAGCCCTGTGCTATGGCGGCGTAGTAGCCCGCGAACTGGAACTGATGTTTCCAACGTAGTTGTACATCAATCACTTGCGCAGCACTATTCTCTAGAGTGACAGGGCTCGCCCACGCAGCCTGAGCCGAGAGCAGCACAAAACACAGCAGTCGACGCAGCCGAACCAGCAGAACTCTCTCCGGCCGGTCGAGCGCGTTAGAACAGCAACGGAGGCTGGGCATCGTGAAGGTCCGTTAATCGCGCTCGTGGTTGAGCGTGCAAGGCGTTGCAGGGCATGGGTCGGCATTGTGACATCGCGCATGCAGGGCCAGCAATCGCCAGCCACGATGACCAAAGCGGCCGTTATCCTCGCTTCGGCGTGGCTGGCGCCTGATTCCCTATAACAGGCAACTACTGGCCAAAAAGGGTCGGTCGGGCCCGACAGCTTTCGACCCCAAGCGGCTGTTCGCCCAGGCCGGCTAAGGGTTAATAGCTGCCACCTACACACCACTGCTACCCTTTCGCTGAATTTGGATCGACGCGTAAGGAGGGAAAATGTTGAAGGATGCCTACCGCTATAAAGTGTGGGCCGATGAGCGCACCTTGGCCGCTTTGGCAGACTTTGAAGGAAAGGGCCAGGCCACGCCAGCGTTCGAATTCATGCGCCAACAGCTCAACCATATGGTCATAGTCGAGGAATTGTTCAAAGCTCGCCTGCTGGGCGAGCAAGCGCCGCATCCTGCAACTAATACCGCGGTCATTCCTGATCTGCACGCCCTCACACAGCGCCTGACCGCATGCGATGCGTGGGCCACCGATTACCTGGCGCGCATTACCCCGAAGGAGCTTTGCAGCACTGTAAGTTTTGTGTTTTCGGATGGGCAGCATGGGGCGTTGACGCGCCAGGAAATCCTCTTCCACCTCATCAACCACGGCACCTATCACCGGGGCGCGATTGGCCATGCGCTTGATCTGGTCGGAGGCAAACGTCCGGCTGATACCTACACCATGTTCATTCATGGCGCCGAACCGCAGCGTCGCCAGTCGGCATCTGGATAGACGCGACATCTAGTGTTTCGAGATCTTCTGCTGGTGTCAGCGAAAGCCAGAGGGGAGCATGACTCGCGGCAACCGACGCCGAGTTTGAGCTGATCAACTACTACTTTCAGTCGTCCAGCGAAGGAGAAGGTCTCGAGATCGAAACACACTGAATCTGACCGCTTCGGCATTAAATCCAATGTCCGCAATCTACCCATAGCGGCCATTCGCGGAAGACAGTTACCGACCAGAGGCGGACGCTCAAGACTGGTTACTTTCGGCCAATTGCTGCCATTCGGCCCCGTTTTGGGGGGCAGACGAGGATGTTAAAAATGAATCGCCCCGAGTTTCATAGATGCCTTCGAGCCTCAGGGATACCAGCCCAGTCCCAGTGGGACTGTCCGCTTTTGGCCGATTTCTGCCCTCCTTGAAGGGCAGCTATGGGTCGAAAGCGGTCATCCTCGACCCTCTGGTTTAGACCCTTCACAGCCAGTCGTGTAAGGCTGCAATTACTTCTGCTCCAAATGCGGAATCAATGTCTTCCACCAGCGCCGTCCTGCGCCAGATTAGGACGGGGTCAATGCGGCTTGTATTGAACGCCCTGACCAAGAATCGCAGGCAAAAGAAAGCCCGCTGCTAGGCGGGCCAAGGTCTATCACGTAGGGATGGCTATAGATTGCCAAGTCGTTCGTGAAAACTAAGTGAAAGGCAGGTCAACGGACCGTCAGACCTGCGATTTGGCGCAAATTTCACGCCTCACTCATCTCTTCCAACCGCCGCGGTGCCGGCTCAGGCGCCACACGCCCGGCCAGACCAATCCGCATGTCATTGCCACTCGGTTGCTGATAAACACTCAGGCCGAACTCCGGCAGCACCGCCAGCAGATAGTCGAACACATCGCCCTGAATCCGCTCGTACTCGGCCCACGCGGTCGTGCGGGTAAAACAGTAGATTTCCAGCGGCACGCCTTCGGCGGTGGGCTGCATCTGGCGGACCATGCAGGTCATGTTCGGGTGCACGTCGGGGTGGGCTTTCAGGTAGGCCAGGGCAAACGCGCGGAAGGTGCCGATGTTGGTCAGCTTGCGCCGGTTGGCCGAGAGGTCGGCGACCAGGCCTTGGGCTTCGTTCCAGTCCTGCAGCTCTTTGCGCTTGCTTGCCAGGTAGTCGCCCAGCAGGCGTACGCCGGCCAGGCGCTGCTCTTCTTCGAGGGTGAGGAAGCGTACGCCGGCGGCGTCGATGAACACGCTGCGTTTGATCCGGCGGCCGCCGGATTGCTGCATGCCACGGTAGTTGCGGAACGACTCGCTCATCAGGCGCCAGGTGGGGATGGAGACGATGGTCTTGTCGAAGTTCTGCACCTTGACCGTGTGCAGGGTGATGTCGACCACGTCGCCGTCGGCGCCGACCTGGGGCATTTCGATCCAGTCGCCGACATGCAGCATGTCGTTGCTGGTCAGCTGCACGCTGGCGACGAACGACAGCAGGGTGTCCTTATAAACCAACAGCAGCACCGCCGACATGGCGCCCAGGCCCGATAGCAGCAATAACGGCGAGCGGTCGATCAGGGTGGCAATGATGACGATGATGCTGAATACCCACAGCACCATCTTGGCCAGTTGCACGTAGCCTTTGATCGAGCGGGTGCGGGCGTGTTCGGTGCGCGCATAGATGTCGAGCAGGGCATCGAGCAGGCATGCCAGCGCCAAGGTCATGAACAGCAGGGTGAAGGCCAGCGCGACGTTGCCCAGGAAGTGCTGGGCGGTGGCGCCGAGCTCCGGCACCAGCTTCAGGCCGAACTGAATGATCAGCGACGGGGTGGTTTGCGCGAGGCGATGAAATACCTTGTTGTGGCGCAGGTCGTCGAACCACCTGAGGGCTTGTTGGCGGGCCAGCAGGCGGCTGGCATGCAGCACCAGAAACCGCGCCAGGCGGCCGAGAATCAGCGATACCAGCAGCAGCACACCCAGGCCAATGGCGGCGTGCAGGGTCGGGTGTTGGTCGAGAGTGCCCCAGAGATCAAGGGCGTTGAACCAGAGTCGTTGAATGTCCATAGGCTAAAAAAGCGGTCTGTATTGCGGAACGAGGGTCAATTAGAGCGCGGATCGGGGCAAAGTTGCCAAAAGAAATTCGGTTCTGGCGGCGGAAAACGGTACCCTATGCAACTTGAATTTACGCACTTGCCCGAGGTTACCCCCGTGTTTTCCCAATTCGCCCTGCATGAACGCATCCTTAAAGCCGTGGCCGAGCTGAAATTTGTCGAGCCGACTCCGGTACAGGCTGCGGCCATCCCCTTGGCGTTGCAAGGGCGAGACCTGCGGGTAACGGCACAAACCGGCAGCGGCAAGACCGCTGCGTTCGTCCTGCCGATGCTCAACCGCTTGGCTGACCTGGGCGGCCCGCGCGTCGAGATCCGTGCGCTGATCCTGCTGCCGACCCGTGAGCTGGCTCAGCAGACCCTCAAGCAGGTCGAGCTGTTCTCTCAGTTCACCTACATCAAGTCGGGGTTGGTCACCGGCGGTGAAGACTTCAAGGAACAAGCGGCCATGCTGCGCAAGGTGCCGGACGTGCTGATCGGCACCCCAGGGCGCCTGCTCGAGCAGCTCAACGCCGGCAACCTCGACCTGTCGCATGTGCAGGTACTGGTACTGGACGAAGCCGACCGCATGCTCGACATGGGTTTTGCCGAAGACATGGAGCGTCTGTGCAAAGAGTGCGAGAACCGCGAGCAGACCCTGCTGTTCTCCGCCACCACCGGCGGCGCCGCGCTGCGCGATATCATCGGCAAGATCCTCAAGGATCCAGAGCACCTGATGCTCAACAGCGTCTCTCAGCTGGCTGAAGGCACCCGTCAGCAGATCATCATGGCTGACCATGACCAGCACAAAGAGAAGATCATCCACTGGCTGCTGGACAACGAAACCTTCCAGAAGGCGATCATCTTCACCAACACCCGCGTAGCTGCCGACCGTGTCTATGGTCACCTGGTGGCCAAGGACATCAAGGCGTTCGTGTTGCACGGTGACAAGGACCAGAAAGACCGCAAACTGGCCATCGAGCGCTTCAAGCAAGGCGGCTCCAAGGTGCTGGTAGCAACCGACGTAGCGGCCCGTGGCCTGGACATCGACGGCCTCGACCTGGTGATCAACTTCGACATGCCGCGCAGCGGTGACGAGTACGTACACCGTATCGGCCGTACCGGCCGTGCCGGTGGGGAAGGTCTGGCGATCTCGCTGATCACCCACAACGACTGGAACTTGATGTCGAGCATCGAGCGCTACCTCAAGCAGCAGTTCCAGCGCCGCCTGATCAAGGAAGTCAAAGGCACTTACAACGGGCCGAAGAAGGTCAAGGCGTCCGGCAAGGCCGTCGGCGTCAAGAAGAAAAAAGTCGACAAGAAGACCGGCGAGAAGAAGGCTGCTGCCAAGCGCAAGCCAACTGCCAAGCCGCGCCCTAACGCGCCATTGGCCAGTGTCGATGGCATGGCTCCGCTGAAAAAACGCGCGCCCAAGCCAGAGTAAGTCCCTCCGGGGTCGCGTTCGCGGCCCCTGATCTGCGCCCGCCCTTCAGCGGCGGGCTGCAGTTGATCTAGCCGCAGGCGTTGCGACTGATCACTCCGCTTTCTTCTCCGCAGTTTTCAGCTCCTGCAGACGATGCTCGATCAGCTGGCACTTGTCCGGCACATCCTTGCTTTCAGTCGCCAGGTCCATGCCCTGCAACTCGTCGTTGATTTCCTTAGCCTTTTGCGGGTTTTGCTCAGTCAGTTGGCTGACCACCTTGGCCAGCTCTTCGCGTTTGGCGGTGGCTTCTTCCGGCGTGCAGGCCCAGCTTGGCAGGGCGATGCACAGACCGACGGCAATGGCACAGCTGCTTAGGATTTTCACGGGTTGACCTCCTTGTTGGCGTTATCCGGTTGAGGGGCCAGCGGCTGGAAAGTTCATGTGGTCAGGCCTTCTGAACGCTTGCCAACACCCGCATGTCCCACCCTGTGTACCTCTTTCCGTCTACAACAGGGAGCCATCGCCATGAGCCACTACGATTGGGATTTGATCGAACGCCTGTTGCACGAAGTGCAAAACGGCGCTGAACAAAGCTTCACGCCTCGCCCTTACGCCGAACAGCACGCCGCCGCGCTGGCCGCCAAAGGCCAACCGGTAGGTGACTTGGACCAGCTGAAAACCCGCGCCTGCGAATACGAGAAGCTGCTGCTTGATCGCGGCTACATTGCCAGCCGCCCGGAAGAAGAGGGCGGTAACGGTGAAAATTTCGTGCTCACCGAGCGTGGTTCGCGCCTGCTCAGCATGATCGACAGCAGCATCCCCGGCTTCGAGCATCCGCGTCAGGTGTTGGATGAGCAAGCCGATGCGCTGGATCAGGCGACCTTCGATCACGTGTCGTCGAAGGCGCAAATCGCTGGCGGTGCAATTTAGGCTGGCCGGGCCGGGCTTCGGCGTCCGATAATCGCAGTCTGATCCACTTATCTGCCGAGCCTTGCCCATGCCTGCGAATCACACCGAGGCCCGCCTATGAGCGCGGCCCGCAAGAACCCTGATGCCTTTGCCCTGCAATTGATGCTCGGCTTGTGTCTGATCTGGGGCAGTCAGCAGGTCATGATCAAATGGGCCGCTGCGGATATCGCGCCAGTGATGCAGGCGGCGTTTCGCTCTGGCATCGCTGCGCTGCTGGTCGGCCTGCTGATCTGCTGGAGGGGCGGCTGGGGGCAGGTGGGTAGCACTTGGCGCGCGGGGTTGCTGGCGGGCGCTTTGTTTGGCCTGGAATTCATGTTCATTGCCGAGGGGCTCAAGCTGACCTCGGCGGCGCATATGTCGGTGTTCCTCTATACCGCGCCGATTTTTACCGCCTTGGGTTTGCACTTCATGCTGCCCAGCGAGCGCCTCAGGTTGCTGCAGTGGCTGGGCATCCTGCTGTCGTTCGCGGGTATCGCGTTAGCGTTTGCGGGAGGCGTGCAGCTGGATCAGATTGATGGGCGAACGCTGCTGGGTGATGCCTTCGGTGTGCTGGCTGGCTTGGCCTGGGGAGCTACTACTGTGGTCGTGCGCGGCTCGCGGTTGTCTGAAGCGCCGGCGACCCTGACCTTGTTCTATCAGTTGATGGTGGGTTTTGTCGGATTGCTGATGATGGCTCTGCTCACTGGGCAGATCGGCATGGTCACGCTTACACCGCTGGCGATGGGCAGTGTGCTTTTCCAGGGCGTGGTAGTGTCGTTTGTCAGTTACCTGACCTGGTTCTGGTTGTTGCGTAAGTACCTGGCTTCGAACCTGGCGGTGTTCTCTTTCATTACTCCGCTGTTTGGCGTGACCTTTGGCGTGCTATTGCTGGGTGAGCCGTTGAGCGTGAATTTTGTGCTTGGTGCGTTGATGGTTTTGGCCGGAGTAGTGCTGGTCAGCGCTGAGCCCTGGGTGCGTCGGCAGTTGCGCAAGGTGGTTGGTTGAGGCGGTTAATGGCGCAGTAACCCCCTCCAAACGCCGCTTGCAACAGGGAGAAACAGTTGACCGGCGGTCGGAACAGCCCGCCGCTGCTTGATCCCTGTCAAAATCGGCCTTATGTATAGGATTAGACGCATGCGTAATGCAGGACATAGGACTATGATCTGTATGAAACATCGAATGATCGATTTGCCGTGAGGCTGACCCGTGAAGGGGGCACTATGAAAACACCACTGTTCAACTGGCTCCATGACCTGGCTGTCGCCTTGGGTCTGATACCGCCACCGCTGCAACCGGTGCCGATCCCCACCGACGAAGAGCAGCGCAAACGCCAGCCTCGTCGCCGTTGAAACGAAAAGGCCGCCGCATTTGACTATGCAGCGGCCTTTGTCTTTTCAGCGCAGTGCAGTCAAATCAGGCCAGATTTGCGCTAGCCACCGGCCGCCGCGACAGCAGGCTGACCAGCACAAAGCTCACCAGGCCAACCGCCAGGCTGTAGTAGATCGGCGTATTGGCATCCAGGCCATCCTTGACCATGAACAACAGCGCGGTGGCAAAGCCCAGCGACATGCTGGCGATGGCTCCTGCGGTAGTTGCGCGTTTCCAGAAAATTGCGCCCATCAGCGGGATCAGCATGCCGCCCACCAACAGGTTGTAGGCCAGGGTCAGAGCGCTGATTACATCATTCACTGCCAGGGCGATGGCCAACACCACCAGGCCGGTGAGTAGGGTGAACAGGCGGCTGGTGGCCAGGCTCGATTGCTTGCCACCGCGCAGCTTGGGCAGCAGGTCTTCGGTGACCGTGGTCGAGGCCGCCAGCAGGCCGGCACTCGCGGTCGACATCATCGCCGCCAACGCGGCAGCCATCAGCAGGCCGCGAATGCCGTCAGGCAGGGTGGTCTTGATCATGGCGGCGAAGGCGTTGTTGGGGTTGGCCAGGTCCGGCAGCAGCACATGTGCCGCCATGCCGATCAGTGCGCAGGCCAGGCCGTACAACACGCAGTAGATACCCGCAGTGGTACCGGCGCGCTGGCAGACTTTTTCATCCCGCGCGGTGAACACCCGCTGCCAGATATCCTGGCCTATGAGGATGCCGAAGAAGTAAATCAGGAAGTAGGTGAGGATGGTGTCCCAGCCGATGGTGGTCCAGTTGAAGCTGGACGCCGGCAGTTGCGCCACCAGTTGATCCCAACCGCCGACCTTGTACAGGCACACCGGCAGCAGGATGAACATCAGGCCGACGGTCTTGATCACGAACTGAACGATGTCGGTCAGGGTCAGCGACCACATGCCGCCAATGGTCGAGTAGATCACCACCACGCCACCGCCGAGCAGCACCGACAGCCAGAACGGCAGGTCGAGCAGCACTTGCAGCACGGTGCCCATGGCCAGGGTTGAGGTCACTCCGATCATCAAGGCATAGGCCAGCATGATCAGCGCGCTGGCCTGGCGCGCCATCGGGTTGTAACGCCGCTCCAGCACCTGGGTCACGGTGAAGATGCGCAGGCGCAGCAGCGGTTTGGCCAGGAACAGGTTCAGCGCAATGATGCCCAGACCCAGTGCGGCGCAGAGCCAGAAGCCGGAGATGCCGTGTACATAGCCCAGGCGGACGGTACCGACGGTCGATGCGCCGCCGAGGACGGTGGTGGCCATGGTGCCCATGTACAAGGTCGGGCCGAGGTTGCGCCCGGCCACTAGGTAGTCTTCATGGGTTTTCGCGCGGCGCATGCCGTACCAGCCCAGAGCGAGCATGCCGGCGGCATAGATCAATACAACGATGATGTCCAAGGCCATTGGGGGTCTCCCGATTATCATTATTATGGCGAGATCAAGTGCCCGGGCAGCCTCACGGTGCCCGGCGGTATCAGCAAGTACGGGTGGGCCTGTCACTGGCCCATGCAAGCAGCGGGACTGCAATCGAGCGCGCTGTCGACATCCTTAGCGGCGCGCTACACCTGGCAGTACGCAAAGCATTTCAAACAGCAGGTTGGCGCCCAGCAGCGAGGTGTTGCCGGTGGTGTCGTAAGGTGGGGAGACCTCGACCAGGTCACAGCCGATCAGGTCCAGGCCCTGACAGCCGCGGATGATTTCGATGGCCTGAATGGTGGTCAGGCCGCCAATTTCCGGGGTGCCGGTGCCGGGCGCCCAGGCCGGGTCGATGCCATCGATGTCGAAGGACAGATATACCGGGCCACCCGCGACCTTCTCACGCACTTCAGCCATCAACGGCTCCAGCGACTTGTGCCAGCACTCTTCGGCCTGCACTACGCGAAAGCCCTGGCGGCGGCTCCAGTTGAAGTCATCGGCCGTGTAGCCTTGGGCGCGCAGGCCAATCTGCACGACCCGGTCGCAATCGAGCAGGCCTTCTTCGACGGCGCGGCGGAAGGTGGTGCCGTGGGCGATCTTCTCGCCGAACATGTGGTCGTTGACGTCGGCGTGGGCATCGATGTGCACCAGGCCGATCTTGCCGTGTTTTTTGTGCAGCGCGCGCAGAATCGGCAGGGTGATGGTGTGGTCACCACCCAAGGTCAGCGGGATCACGTTGTGTTCGACGATGGTGTCGTAGGCTTCTTCGATGATGCGCACGGCATCCAGCAGATTGAAGGTGTTGATCGCCACATCGCCGATATCGGCAACCGACAGCGAGTCGAAGGGCGCGGCGCCGGTGGCCATGTTGTAGGGGCGGATCATGACTGATTCGGCGCGGATCTGGCGCGGGCCGAAGCGGGTGCCGGAGCGCAGCGAGGTGCCGATGTCCAGCGGGACGCCGACAAACGCGGCGTCCAGGCCTTCAGGGCTTTGCAGGTGGGGCAAGCGGAGCATGGTGGCGATGCCGCCGAAACGCGGCATTTCGTTGCCGCCCAGTGGTTGGTGCAGAGTCTTGTCCACAGTGGGCCTCATCAGTCGGTCGATTGTTATGGTTGTTCGAACCTGGGCCAACATGCTGCAACTGAGCGCAGCGGGCGGCGAGCAGGGTCATTGCGGGCAGTCTGCGCAAGCTGGTGGCCGAGAAGAATCGCTACCGACAAATACTTAGTTCAGGAATCTCTGAACTAAAGGCCGCCGCCAAGGTAGACTCCGCCCATTGCCACTTGCCCATTGCCACTGCGGACCGATCACCACCATGGCCTCGTCACTGCCCGACCCGAAACTGCTGCGGATCTTTGTCAGCGTGGTACGCCACCAGGGCTTTGCAAATGCCCAACGTGAGCTGAACCTGTCGACGTCGGCCATCAGCACCTACATGAGCCAGCTGGAGGCGGGGTTAGGCATCGTGCTCTGCCACCGTGGCCGCGGTGGCTTCAGCCTGACCAGCAAGGGCGAGCTGTTCCACCAGGAGACGCTGCGCCTGCTGGCCGAGCTGGATGGTTTTGAACAGTACGCCGCGGCGCTCAAAGGTGAATTACGTGGCACGCTCAACCTTGGCGTGCTCGACTCGACCGTAGGCGATCGCGCCTTGCCGCTGGCAGAGGCGATTGGCGCCTACAGCCAGGAGCATCCGGCCGTGCACCTGCACTTGTCGGTGTCCAGTCCATACGAGCTGCAGCTGGGGGTGCAGGACAACCGCCTGGACCTGGCCATCGGTGCGTTTTCTTCGCGCATGAGCGGTCTGGTCTATCAACCGCTGTATCGCGAGCAGCATTGGCTCTACTGCAGCAACCGCCATTCGTTGTTCGCTGAAAGGCGGATTCCGGAGCCTGTCATTACCCAGCAGCGCATGGTTGGGCGAGGCTACTGGAGCCAGGCCGAGCTGGCCCGGCACGGCTTCAAGCATAGCGCGGCAACGGTGGAAAGCATGGAGGCGCAGCTGATCCTGATCCTGTCCGGCGCCTATATCGGTTATTTGCCTGAGCACTATGCACAGGCGTGGGTCGACAAGGGCGATTTGCGCGTATTATCGCCCGCCACATTTGGTTACCAAGCCCCGTTCTCCCTGATCATCCGTCGCGGCCGTAGCCGCGAACCATTGATTCAGACCTTCCGTGATTTGCTCAAAAGTCAGCTGAACGTCAGCTGATAAACGCTTGGATGAATGCACTCCGTCAGGAACGGTAAATTTCCTACAAAAGTGCCTGCTGACAGGCTTTCGCTCTGCTAAATATTGATTGGCCCCTGATGAATTTCCATCGTTTGCACACGCAAGGATTGCCTTGATGCGCCTGAACTTGCCCGTTACCGAGCATGAAAGAACCTTCCCCAACGAACAGCGGCTTATTTCCACTACCGACCTCAATAGCCGCATTACCTATTGCAACGACGCATTCGTGGCCATCAGCGGTTTTACCTACGATGAACTGGTCGGACAAACCCACAACCTGGTGCGCCATCCAGATATGCCGGCGCCGGTATTTGCGCTGATGTGGGACACCATCAAACAGGGCAAACCGTGGATGGGCGTGGTCAAGAACCGCGCCAAGAACGGTGACTTCTATTGGGTCAGCGCGTATGTCACGGCGGTGTACGAAAACGGCCGCATCAGTGGTTATGAGTCGGTCCGCTCGGTCCCCAGCCGTGAACAGATCAGCCGTGCGGAACTGCTATACGCCCGCCTGCGCAGTGGCCAGCGCGCAGTGTCGTGGTCGACGCGCGTGCTGCACGGGGTTGGCCAGAGCTGGCCAATACTGGCCGCTGCTGCGCTGTCTACTGCCGGCTATCTCTGGCTCGCGCCGCAGGCTGCGATCGGCGTGCTGCTGGCCAGCCTGCTGGGTGCCGGCTATGCGCTGAACCGCCTGCACGCTCGCGCTCTGCAGCGCACCCTGGACGAACACCCGAAAGCCTTCACCGACCCGTTGGTGGCCCTGACCTACAGCAATAACCGCGGCCTGCATGGCCAGCTGGACCTGGCCATCATCAGCGAAGAGGCGCGCTTGCAGACGGCGCTGACCCGCCTGGTCGATGCAGGTGTCGGGGTCAAGGCACGCGCAGCTCAGTCTGCTGGATTGTCCGATGCCCAGGCGCAGATGCTTGACCGCCAGCGCAGCGAAACCGAGCAATCGGCCACCGCCATTGCGCAGATGGCTGCGACTATCCAGGAGGTTTCGCAAAACGTGCAGAGCACTGCCCATGCTGCCGGTGACGCTGACCAACTGGCCCAGCACGGCAGCCAGCTGGCTCAGCAAAGCCTGCAGGCGATGGGCAGCATGAGCGAGGCGGTCAATGACATCGGCCAGGCCGTGCACGCCTTGGCTCAGCAGACGCAGTCGATTGGCAGCGTGGTCGATGTGATCACGTCGATTGCCGAACAGACCAACCTGCTGGCGCTTAACGCGGCTATCGAAGCTGCCCGCGCGGGCGAGCAGGGCCGTGGCTTTGCCGTGGTCGCCGACGAGGTGCGCTCACTGGCCCAGCGCACGCGCACCTCGACCGACGAGATTCACCAGATCATCAGCAGCCTGCGTGCGGGCGCCGAGCGTGCGGTGTCGTCGGCTAGCCGTGGTGAACAGATCTCCCGCGACAGCGTGCACAGTGTCGAAGCGGTGCGTGAGGCGCTGAGCGGCATTGCCCAGGCGGTCAGTCGCATTACCGGCATGAGCCAGCAGATGGCGACTGCTTCGGAACAGCAAAGCCACGTCGCCGAAGATATCAACCAGCAGATCACGCGCATATCCCACCTGTGCGACGAGAGTGCCGGACAGGCCAGGCAGGGCGCCGAGATCAGCCAGGACCTGGAGCAGATGGCCGAGTACCTGCACAGCCTGGCCGAGCGTTTCAACCGCTGACCACCTCCCGAACCCACATGGACGTGGGCGCTGTATGTTCTTCTCGAGTGGCTATGGCACACTGTCGCCCTCCAGGAGAACCCGATGTCCAGACCCCGCTGCGAACGCTGCAAGCGCGCGCAAGACCATTGCTTATGCCCGCTGATCCCCCGCCTCGACAGCCGTACCCGGGTCGTCCTGTTGCAGCACCCCAGTGAAACCGCGCATGCGCTGAATACTGCTCGCCTGGCCGCGCTCGGCCTGGTCAATGCACAGCTGTGGGTGGGGGAAGTGTTTGCCCAGCTGCCGGAGTTGCTGGCAACGCCGGGGTATCGGCCGGTGCTGTTGTTTCCCGGTGACGAGGCGCAGGCACTGACCGCGTATGCGTCACCTGATGAGCAGCCGTTGCTATTGATCGTGCCGGATGGCACCTGGCGCAAGGCGCGCAAGCTGTTGTACCTGAATCCGCTGCTGGCAGCGCTGCCACGGGTGACCCTGGCGCAGGTGACAGCCTCGCGCTATCGCCTGCGCAAGGCGCCGGAGGAGGGCGCCCTGGCCACCATCGAAGCCGTGGTGCAGGCGCTCAACGCGCTGGAGCAGCCGCGGTGTTACGACGAGCTACTGCGCCCGTTCGACGCTTTGATCGAAGGCCAGATCCGCGCCATGGGTCGCGACACCTTCGAGCGCAACCACGGTTGCTGAATCAACGTTCGCGCATGGCCTCGGTGCGGGCCTTGAGCACCGGTTTGAGCAAGTAGTCGAGCACGCTTTTCTGCCCGGTGATGATATCCACCGTGGCGACCATCCCTGGAATGATCAGCAATGGCTTGTTGTCGCCGCCCAGGTGATTCTTGTCGGTGCGCACCTGGATCAGGTAGAACGCGTTGCCCTTGTCATCGGTCACGGTATCGGCGCCAATCAGCTCCAGCTTGGCCTTCAGCCCACCATAGATGGTGTAGTCATAGGCGCTGAACTTGACCATCGCGGTCTGCCCCGGGTGCAGGAAGGCGACGTCCTGCGGGCGCACCTTGGCTTCGATCAGCAGGTTGTCCTCGATTGGCACGATCTCGACCAGGTCGCTGCCCGGCTGGACCACGCCGCCGATGGTGTTGACCTTGAGCTGCTTGATGATGCCACGCACCGGTGACACCACCGTGGTGCGCTTGACCCGGTCGTCGATGGCGATGCTGGTAGCGCTGATCTTGGACAGATCAGTGCGCTTGTCGTTGAGTTCCTTGGCCGCCTCCGAGCGGAAGGTGGCATCGGCTTCCTGGATCTTGCTCTTGATTTCTGCCACTGCCGCATCTGCCCGCGGAATGGCCAGGCTGGTGGCGTTGAGCTGACCGCGGGCTTCGACCGTGCGCTGCTTCAAACGCAAAATTTCCACCGGCGAAATCGCTCCGGTGCCTACCAATGGCGAAGACATGTTCAGTTCTTGCTGGAGCAAGCCCAACGCCGAACGGTACTGATCGACCTTGGAGCGGAACTCGGCCAGTTCCTGGGTCTTCTGCCGCAGTTGTTCATTGAGCGTCTGCTTCTCGCTGGTCAGCCGGCGTTGCCGTGACTGATACAGCGCCAGCTCGTCCTCGGCCACCTGTGGCGCCTTGCTGCGAATCTCTTCCGGTACGGTGAACGGACGCCCTTCAGCCTCCGCCGAGAGCCGTTCGACCTGCGCCGTCAGTGCGTAGCGGTCGACCTCGCTTTCGCCCTTGTTGGACAGAAAGCGGGTGTCGTCAAGGCGCAGCAGGGTTGCCCCCTTGGCGACCATCTGGCCTTCACGCACGAAAATCTCGGTGACGATGCCGCCCTCAAGGTTCTGTACCACCTGGACCTTGCCCGAGGGGATCGCCTTGCCCTCACCGACAGTCACCTCATCGAGCACCGCCAGGCTCGCCCAGGCCAGCGCAACCAGCAGCAGCGCCGCCGCCAGCCATACCGTCAGGCGCGACAGGCGCGGCGAGTCCTGCAGCGTGGCGCCGGCCAGTTCAGGCATGTAGTCGCGCTCGGCAGTGTTGCCGGCACCTTGGAAATAACTGCGCAAGAAGGCCATCGGACTACTCCTCAAAAGCGTCTACAGCGCGGCGCCAATGCGCCCTTTGCGCAGCGCATCGATGACTGCATCCTTCGGCCCGTCGGCAACGATCTTGCCGTTGTCCAGCACCAGCAGGCGGTCGACCAGGCTCAGCATCGAGGTCCGATGCGTGACCAGCAGTACGGTCTTGCCCGGCACCCAGTCGAGCAGGCGCTGGCGCAGTTGCTCTTCGCTGCTGTTGTCCATGTGGCTGGTGGGCTCGTCGAGGATCAGGATCGGCGGCTCCAGCAGCAGCGCCCTGGCCAGCAGCACGGCCTGGCGCTGGCCGCCCGAGAGCAGCTGGCCGCGTTCACCCACCGGGCGGTCGAAACCCTGCGGATGCTGGCGCGCCAGTTCGGTCACGCCGGTCAGTTCGGCCACCTCGAGCATGCGTGCGTCGCTGACGTGGCGGGCCCCCAGGGTGAGGTTGTCGCGCAGGCTGCCAGCCAGCAGCGGCAGGTCGTGGGCGACGTAGCCGATCTGGCTGCGCAGGTCGGCGATGTCCAGCTGGCGCAGGTCGAGGTTGTCCAGCAACACCTGGCCTTCATCAGGATGATAGAAGCCCATCAGCAACCGACCCAAGGTGCTTTTGCCCGAACCGCTGCGGCCGACGATACCGATGCGCTCGCCGGGCTGCAGGGTCAGGTTGACATCATTCAGCGCCGCAGCCGTCTGGCCAGGGTAGCGGAAGCTGACATGGCTGACGGCCACGCCGCCCTTGAGGCTGGTGTGCTCCAGCGCCTGTTGCTCGGCCTGGCGCTCTTGCGGCAAGGCCATCAGCGCATCGGTGCTGCGCATGGTCAGCTGCGCTTGCTGATAGCGGGTGATCAGCCCCGCTATCTGGCCCAGTGGTGCCAGGACCCGGCTGCCGAGCATGTAGGTAGCCACCAGTGCGCCGACACTGAGGTTGCCGGCGATGATGCTGTAGACCCCGGCAACGATCGTTGCCATGCCGCAGAACTGTTGGATGAACAGCGTACCGTTGCTGGCCAGCGAAGACAGGTTGCGTGCGTGCGCATCGAGCCGGGCAATCGCGCCGTTGGTCTGCTCCCAATGGTACTGGCGCTCACTTTCAGCGCCGTTGGCCTTGAGCGTTTCCAGCCCACCCAGAGTTTCGATCAACAGGGCCTGGCGCACTGCTCCCAGGCTCAGGCTTTTTTCCACGGTGTCGCGCAGGCGGATCTGGATGATCAAGGCAAAACCAACTGCCAGCGGGAAGGCAATCAGCGGGATCACCACCAGCCAGCCGCCCAGCAGGCCAACCACCACCAGCATCAACGCCACGAATGGCAGGTCGATGATGCTGGTCAAGGTCACCGCCGTGAGAAACTCGCGCAGCCCCTGGAAGTCGTGAATGCTCTGGGCGAAGCCGCCGATGGTGGCCGGGCGCGCCTTCATCGACATGCCGGTAATGCGTTCGAACAGGGTTGCCGAAAGGATCAGGTCGGTCTTCTTGCCGGCCTGGTCCAGCAGGTGCGCGCGGACCATGCGCAGAACCATTTCAAAGGCGGTGCCGATGAACAACCCTGCCACCAGCACCCACAAAGTCGAGACTGCCTGGTTGGGCACCACCCGGTCGTAGGTCTGCATGACGAACAGCGGCACCATCAGGCCCAGCAGGTTGATCAGCAGGCTGGCCAGCAAGGCATCGCTGTACAGCCAGCGGGAATGGCGCAAGGTGTCGCGAAACCAGGCATCGACCCTGGGCATCAGCGGGGTGCGCAGGTTTTCCAGAGTGTGCCGCGGGCGGGCAAACAGGGCATGGCCGGCGTAGGCCTGTTCCAGCGCCTCGCGCTCGACCCATTGCTCGCCACCTTCGGCCTCGGACGGCAGGATCAACGCGCGGCCGTCTTCGCCAAAGCGCTGTAGAACAGCACAGCGGCCGTCTTTGAGCAGCAGCAATACAGGAAGGTTGAGTGTGGAAATTGCGCCCAGCTCACGCTTGAGAATCCGCGCTTGCAGGCCTGCGCGGGCTGCGGCTCTGGGCAATAACTCGGGCCCCAGCCGCTGGCTGGCCAACGGTAGGCCGCTGCATAAGCTGGCACGGCTGGCGGGGCAGCCGTGCAGTTTGCACAGAATCAACAGGCCATCGAGCAACGGATCGTCAACGTCCAGCCGGGGCTGGGCATTTTGCATACTGGTCACGATGGCCTACTCCTGCCGCAATGGAGGGTGTACGGCTACATCCGAAACGTTGCTCGATAACGGTCAACGCATTTCGGGCAACTTCGCTTCGCTGCGTACTTCAGTCTTGGCGATGGCCTCTGCCGGCAGCGCAATACGCTGTTTGCTGAGCAATTCACCCATGGTCGAAAGTACGCGGTACATCGAGTATTCCTCGGTGTAACGCACTTCGGTGTAACGGCGGTTGGCGTTGTACAGCTCGTTCTCACTGTCGAGTACGTCGAGCAGGGTGCGCTGACCAAGACCGAACTGATCCTGATAGGCGGCACGCACGCGCTGGGTGGTTTCAGCGTATTCGCGCGCGGTCGGCGTCTGCTTGCGCGCGTTGTTCATGGCGTTCCACGACAGGCTCAGGTTCTCGTTGAGTTCGCGCAGGGCGTTGTTGCGGATGTCCAGCGCCTGGTTGATCTTGTGCGAGTCCGACTGCAGGCGAGCCTTGTCGCTGCCGCCGCGGAACAGGTTGTAGTTCAGCTCGACGCCTGCCTGCCAATCGTTGTTGCTGTGGCCGCGCTCGCCACCCAGGTTGTTGTTGGCGCCGGTGGCCAAGATGGCGTCCAGACGCGGGTAGAAGGTCGACTTGGCGACTTCGTACTGCTTCTCGGCGGCATTCACATCGGCCTGAGCCGAACGCAGGTACGGGTTGTTTTCCTGCATGCCGCGGCGTGCGTCTTCCAGCGTGCTCGGCATTTCCACCTTGATGGTCGAAGGGGTTTCCAGCTCGTCCGGCATCAGCCCGACCACGCTGTAGAAGTTGGCTTCGGCGTCAGCCAGATCGACTTCGGCGGTGTCCAGGTTGTTTTCAGCCAGGGCACGACGTGCGCGCGACTGATCGAGGTCAGCACTGCTGCCGACACCGCGCTCGGTGCGCAGGCCGATCTGGTCGTTGACGCGCAGGTGCGCTTGCATGTTGTTCTTGGCCAGGGTCACCAGTTCGCGACGCTTGAGCACTTCGAGGTAGACCTCGATGGTACGCAGGGCGACGTCCTGGGCGATTGCCTGAGTGTAGTAGGCACGCGAGTTGGAAACCGCTTCGGTACGGCCGACTTCGTTGGAAGTGTTGAAACCGTCGAACAGCATCTGGCGCAGACGCAGCTCGGACTGGGTGTAGTTCATGGTTTCTTTGTTGTGGTTGCGCGTGCCGTCAGCGTTCAGACCACGGGTGTTGAGGTTGTCGGAGCGCTGGCGACCGTAACCTGCAACCAGATCGACGCTTGGGTAGAACCCGCCACGGGCGAATTTCACATCTTCGTCGGCAGACAACCGGCTGTTGCGATAGGAACTGATTTGCGGGTGATGATCCACGGCGTTCTGAACGGCTTCGGTGATCGACATCGCCTGAATGTTGGCACTCGCCATGGCCAACAGGATTGCACTGGTGATGGGGGTAAGAACGCGCATGGGGTACATCTCCATTGTCTCTAAAAGTGTCCAGCATTCGCCAAAAAAATGACGATTATTATGAGGTAGACCGTTTCAAGTTTGTAACAACAGAGCTAAGAACATTTAACGCGCGAGCTAAGAAGATTTGTTCATAAGGTCTATGCGAAAAAAAACTTATGCGGTCTAAAGAATCCGCGACATTGTTCTACTCAACGGGCCTATAAATCAAGCTGTAGTCAGCGGTTTTAGGTCATTGCAACAAGTTCCAGAACTTTTGCAGCTAAGAACTCAGTGAAAACGGGCCGTGTCGGAATTTGGCGACAATTAATTGTCACTCTGTAGTAGCAAAATTCCATCATCTCTATCGGCTTGGCCTGCGCAGTGTAGAGCTGTTTGCTGACTTTTGGCGTTTGATTGACGCCTTTATTCGGCCTGGCGCCACTGTGTTTTTGCTGCATTCAAGCTGCAGGATCCGTTCGGCAGGGGAGACGTAGGGCATGGCTAAATTTATCGGAGTGGTCAGCAAGGTGGTCGGCCAGGTTTTCGCGGTCGACAGCGACGGCAGCCGCCGCCTGTTGGTCGAAGGCGACCGACTCTATGCTGGCGAACAGCTCGAAACCGGTAACGCCGGAGCCATTGCGGTGCGCCTGGACAACGGCGCAGAGCTGACCCTGGGCCGCGACAGCAGCCTGCAGATGTCGCCAGAGCTGCTGGCTAATCAGGCCGCCCATGTGCAGACCGACGACGTCGCCCCCAGCCAGGCGCAGCTGACCGATGTCGAGCGCTTGCAACAAGCCATCGCTGCGGGTGCCGACCCTAGTGAAGAGGCCGAGGCTACCGCGGCTGGGCCCAATGGAGGTGCCCCAGGCGCTTTGGGCGGCGGCCACAGCTTTGTCATGCTGACTGAAGTTGCCGATCGCGTAGACCCTACGGTTGGCTTCCCGACTGCGGGCTTCAACGGTGTACCGCTGTTGGTCAATGGCTACATTGGTGACCTCGATCCGACCAGTTCCGACGATGTGCTGCCGCCCGCGTCCCCACCTCCGGTGAATCCGCCAGACAACCCGGTCACCCTGCAAGGCCTTGATGTCAGCCCCGGCGAACTGATCCTCGACGAGGCCAACCTGCCCGACGGCTCCGACAGCAACCCGGCGGCGCTGACCCAGCAAGGCTCGTTCACCGTTATCGCCGCCGACGGTGTGTTCAATCTCAGCGTAGGTGGCATCAACGTAGTCACCGGCGGGGTGGTTACCGGTATTGGTCAATCCATCACCACCGCCCTTGGCAACACCCTGACCATCACTGGCTACAACCCGGCGACCGGCGTAGTCAATTACAGCTACACCCTTAACGGCACTGAGCAGCACGCCAACGGTGGCGGCAGCAACGTGATCGGCGAGCAGTTCCCGGTGCAGGTCAGCGACAGCGATGGCGATGTAGCCAGCGGCAGCCTCGACGTGATCGTTCGTGACGATGTGCCCAAAGCGGTGAATGACAGCAACGCAGTGACAGCGACCGAGCAGCAGCTTGAGTTGACCGGCAACGTACTCAACAACGATGTGCAGGGCGCCGACCGGGTCGTCGGCGGGCCGGTGATTGCCGGTACCTTCAGCGGCACCTACGGCACATTGGTGCTGGCTGCGGACGGTACCTACACCTATACCCTCAACGCCGATGACCCTGATTTCAAAGGGCTCAAAGGTGGCGGCAGTGGCACCGAGAGCTTTACCTACACCATCAGAGACGCCGACGGCGATACCAGCAGCGCGACCCTGACGCTGAACATCAGCAATCTCAACGACCCAGTGACGATCGGCGGGCTGGATGTCGCCGGTGGTGAGCTGATTGTCTATGAAAAGAATCTGGTCAATGGCAGCGCGCCAGACGGCGCTGCGCTGACGCAGAACGGGAGCTTTACCGTTGCCGCGCCAGATGGCTTGCAGAGCCTGAGCGTGGGCGGCATCACGGTAGTCAGCGGCGGCGCAGCAGGCGGTTTTCCACAGTCGATCACGACCGCGCTGGGCAACACACTGACCATCACCGGCTACAACCCGGCCACAGGCGTGGTGAGCTACAGCTACACGCTGCTCGACAATGAAGCCCACGCCACCGGCAACGGCAACAACAGCCTGGGCGAAACATTTGTCGTGACAGCCCAGGACAGCGATGGCAGCACTGCCTCGGCCAACCTTGACGTGAGCATTGTCGACGATGTGCCCAAGGCGGTGGATGACACCAACGCGGTAACGGCCACAGAACAGCAGGTGGAACTCAGCGGCAATGTCCTCAGCAATGACGTACAAGGCGCTGACCGGGTCGTGGGTGGCCCGGTGGTTGCCGGCACCTTCACTGGTACCTACGGCACGCTGGTGCTGGCTGCGGATGGCACCTACACCTACACCCTCAACGTTGACGATGCCGACTTCAAAGGCCTTACCGGCGGTGGCAATGGTATCGAGACCTTCACCTACACCATCAAAGACGCTGACGGTGACACCAGCAGTGCGACCCTGACCCTGAACATCAGCAACCTCAATGACCCGGTAACACTTGGCGGCCTCGACGTGAGCGGAGGCGAGGTTACCGTTTACGAGAAAAACCTGATCGATGGCAGCGCAGTTGACGGCCCGGCTCTGCAACAAGGCGGCACCTTCACGGTGATTGCGGCGGATGGCCTGCAATCTTTGAGCGTCGGCGGCATCAACGTAATCAGTGGCGGCGTAGCCGCAGGCTTCCCGCAGACGATCACTACCGCGCTGGGCAACACCCTCACCATCACCGGCTACAACCCTACGACAGGGGTGGTCAGCTACACCTATACCTTGCTCGACAACGAAACCCATCCGGATGGCAACGGCACCAATGGGTTGCAGGAAAGCTTCACGGTCGTTGCCAAGGACACCGACGGCAGTACCGCCACTGGCAGCCTCGATGTAACCATCGTCGATGATGTGCCGCAGGCTCACTGCGACTTCGCCAGAGTCGAGGCAGGCGGTCAGGTCAGCGGCAACGTGCTGGCCAATGATGTGATTGGCGCCGATGACTTGGCCGATGGCCGCTATGTAGTTGGCGTGCGTGCCGGCTCCGATACCTCCACGCCGGCCTCTGGACAGTTGGGCGTCAATGTCCAGGGCACCTATGGCTACATCACGCTGGATGCCGAAGGTAACGGCGTTTATCACGCCTACCCGAACAGCAATGCACCGGCTGGTGCTACCGATGTGTTTGTCTACACCATCCGCGATGCTGACGGCGATCAGAGCACCACGACCATTACCATCAACGTCAACAACTGCCAGATGATCGCCGGGCAGGATACTGA